>CAWEDI010000019.1:0-504529 GCA_963807735.1 uncultured Pseudomonadota bacterium
AGCCGGCGGGGGCGTGAGCGGGCTCGAATATTGGGCGGCGCCGCGCCCCGGCGGGTTCGGCGGTATCGCGTTGCGCGAAACGCTCGACACGCCGGTGATCGCCCGCGTCAACGGCCACGCGCTCGGCGGCGGCATGGAGATGGTGCTCGGTTGCGACATCGTCGTCGCGGCGGAAACGGCGGGCTTCGGACTCCCCGAACCGCGGGTCGGGCGCCTTGCGCTCGACGGCGGGATCGCGACGCTTCCGCGCCGCATCCCGCATACGCTGGCGATGGGCATGCTGTTGACGGGGCGTCGGATCGCCGCCGCCGAGGCGATGCGTATCGGCTTGGTCAACGAGGTCGTTCCCAGCGCCGAACTCGACGCGGCGGTGGCGCGCTGGGTCGCCGACATCCTGGCCTGCGCGCCGCTGTCGGTGCGCGCGGTCAAACAGATGGTGAGGGCGGGCGAGACTCTTTCGCCTCGCGAGGCGCAAATGTTGCGTCTGCCGGCGTTGATTGAAGCCTTGAAATCCTCGGATCAGGACGAGGGCGTGGCCGCGTTCCGGGAAAAGCGCGCGCCGCAGTGGCAAGGGCGATGAAGCGGCCATGACCTACGTGATCGCCTCGCCTTGCATCGACGTGAAGGACGGCGCCTGTCAGGACGTTTGTCCCGTCGAGTGCATCTACGAGGGCGGGCGCATGATGTATATCCAGCCTGACGAATGTATAGATTGCGGCCTCTGCCTTTCCGTTTGCCCGGTTGACGCAATCCATGCCGAGGCCGAATTGCCCGGAGAATATGGCGCCTTCGCCGCGGTGAACGCGGAGTTTTTTTCGTCTTTGGTCTCCAATCTGGGGTCTCCGCGCGGCGCGACCGCAGGGAATGCTTGCGCCCTCGATCATCCCTTGGTCTCGGCTTATCCTAGATGAGACGCGGTGAATTCCGCCGGGCGCGGACCCGAAAGCGGCGTTCGACAAAGGCGGCGGCGGGCGACCTCGATTTCTGGTTCGGGGGTCAAGTCAATTGGTCTTGATCGAGCGGCCTCCGATCTGGTGGACGATCTCACACGGACCGAGATACCGGAGGGGCTTGTGCACCCTGCCGTTCTATGGTTGATCTGCCGCCGATACCATTTCTTGACGATACTATATTTCGAGAAAATAACGGACGGGTCCGTGTATTTCGCGCGGCGCCGAGGGAGGTGGTGGAATGCGCAATGCGATCCTCGAGCGGGCGCAGAGTCGTTGCTGTGCGAGACGCCTCCCACCTCATAGCTTAGTCGCTCTGCTCGGACTGGCCGCCGTGACGCCTTTTGTGGCTTGCCAAGCGTTCGCCCAGATTGTCGAACGCCCCATCGCAGAGGACCCTGTCGTTGTTGACGGCGGCGCAATATCGGGAAAGCTTCTCGACAGCGGCGTGCGCGCCTATTTTGGAGTGCCGTTTGCCGCGCCGCCGGTGCGCGCGTTGCGCTGGCGCGAGCCGCAGTCGGTCTCGCCCTGGAAGGGCGTCTACCACGCGGATCGCAAGGCGCCGGAATGCATTCAGGTGCTGCGACGTCACGATATCAATCATTATTTCGGCGAGGAGGCGACCAGCGAGGATTGCCTCTACCTCAACATATGGGCGAGCGGGACAGCAAAGCCTGGGACGAAGCTGCCGGTGGTCGTCTACATCTACGGCGGCGGCTTTACGCTCGGCTCGAGCGGGATGGCTATGTATGGCGGCGAGCAATTGGCCAAGAAGGGGGTTGTGTTCGTCAACTTCAACTATCGGCTCGGCGCATTAGGCTTTCTGGCGCATCCCGAACTGACGGCCGAGTCGTCCCATCATGCGTCTGGCGATTACGGATTTCTCGATCAGATCGCCGCGTTGCATTGGATCAAGCGCAACATCGCGCAATTCGGCGGCGATCCCGATAATGTCACGATCTCGGGCCAATCGGCGGGCGCGGCGTCCGTGTCGGCGCTGGAGGCGAGCCCTCTCGCCAAGGACCTGTTCCAGCACGGCTTCGCCATGAGCCTCAGCTTCTTTGACGACCGGCTTGCGCTTCCCAAGTTGGCGGATGCGGAAAAGACGGGACTCCAAGTTCAGAAGGCGTTGGGCGCAGCCTCAATCGCGGACATGCGCGAAATCCCGGCGGACAAGATTTTGGCGCTGCAAAAGGACTGTCAGTTGGGGTGCGCGGGAAGCGTAGCGGTTTCGCCGGCGGTCGACGGTTATTTCCTGCCCGAGGCCGTACCCGCGATATTCGCGGCCGGCCGTCAGAATGACGTCCCGACGGTCGTCGGTTTTACCCACGATGAAAGCGCGAACGAACTCAGGGCTGCGGCAAACCTCGACGCTTACATCGCCGCCGCGCACAAGCTTTACGGCGACCGCGCCGGCAAGTTCCTCGAACTTTATTCCGCGCACGACGACGCCGAGGCGAAGCGCATGGGCGCAACGGCGGCGCGGGAAGCGTTGGTCGAAACGGGGACCAGGAAATGGGCGCTCGCTCAGCGCGCAACCGGCCACGCGCCGTTTTATATGTACATGTTCTCGCGCGTGCATCCTTTCGCCGACGATCCGAAGTTGTTCGACCACCCGCAGACTATCGGCGCCTATCACACGTCTGACGTCCCCTATTGGTTCGAGACCCAGGATGCGTTGAACCTCTTCCGAACGACGCGCAATTGGACATCGCTCGATCGGGAGCTTGCCAGCGAAATGTCGGATTGTCTGGTGGCGTTCGCCAGGACCGGCGATCCCGCAACGGAGAAGGTCGCATGGCCCGCGTGGACGGACAGTTCCGAACAATACGTAGAGTTCGGCGACACCATAGCCGTGCGATCGGAAAATCTTGAGAGGATGCGCTTTCAAGGCGAAGCCGGCGTCACCTCTATGACGCCGCCGGCGGCGCGCGATTAGCGCCGGGGGATTGGCGTTGGGTGTTCGCGGTCCGATCGGCGACGGATACATCCGTCAGCGCAGGCGGCAGGCCGCCTGCCGCCTGCGCCGGCGCGAAAATGACCAGCGGGCTCGCGAACTGGCCGAGAAAGAACGTGCCATACCAGACCCCCACCCCGCGAGCGCGGTGGTGCAAACTCAGGCGCGACGCCGGGCGTAACGCCCGAGACGTGGGCAACTTCGACGGCTTGGACTGCGCCTGCTGCGTCACGACTCGGAAGAGATGACACACCTGTCGAAGATTTCGCCGGGCCTTTACCAAACTTTCGCGAAAAACATTTAAGTCGCGACGCCGAAGTCACGTCCCACGAGCGTGGACGCTATCGACGTCGGCGCCTGGCAGCGCCGCGCCGCGAAAGTCCCGGCTTGCCGATTGCGCCCCGAGCGGGCTATCTCAGCCCCGCAGGGCGTTCAGCGAGTGTATGCCTATGGATACTCGGGTCACGGCAATGGCAAACTCCAAAATCATGATCGAGGACGGCGGTATTGCCGATTCCGGCGTGGGATTATTCAGCCGCCGGTCGTTTCTGTTCGGCGCCGCGGCGGGCCTCGGCGCGCTGGGGCTGACCGGTTGCGCGGCGACCGACGGCATGAGCCTCGCCGAGGCGGCGAAGCTCTATGGACCGGCGCCGAATGAGAAATTCCCGATCCCGGCGGTCGATGTCACCAAGATCGATCCGAAATATTTTCGCCGGACGGTTCACTACGACAGCACGGAAGCGGTCGGCACGATTATCGTCGATCCCCACAATTACTATGTTTATCGCATCGAAGGCGACGGAAACGCCACCCGCTATGGCGCCAATGTCGGTCGCCAAGGGTTCCTGTGGAGCGGCGAGGCCTATGTCGGGCGCAAGGCCGAATGGCCGATCTGGACGCCGCCCAGGGAGATGATTAAGCGACAGCCGGAGGCGGCCAAATATGCCGGCGGCATGCCGCCAGGCCTCGACAATCCGCTCGGCGCGCGCACGCTCTATCTCTATCAGAACGGCGTTTACACGCTCTACACGATCTACAGCACCAGCGACCCCGAGACGATCGGGACCAACCTCACCAGCGGCTGCACCGGCCTGCTCAGCCAGGACATGATCGACCTCTATTCCCGAACCCCGGTCAAGACCAAGGTGGTCGTCCTGGCGGCATAGGCGACCGGGGCAGTCCCCGATCCAAGCGCCGCCGTTGCGCGCGGCGCAAATAGAGCCCGAGGCGGAACGGCGAAGTCGCGGATCGCAAAGAGGCTTTGAGCCCTTTCGTCCCGGCCGGCCGATTGGCCAACGGCGCCGCCGCGATTGTTACGCCACGTGGCGCAGCGCCGGCGCCTGCGGCTCCAGCTGCTCCTGGCGAGCGTCCTCGTAGCACCGCGACATGATCTCGGCCGCCTCGGCGATGTTTTCCGACGAATGTTTCGCCATCACCTGCATGCGGAACCGCGCCGCGCCTTTGCCGACAGCGGGGTATTCGACGAGATTGGCGAGCAGGCCCGCGTCATGCAGCCGCCGGCTAACCAACCGCGCCAGCCCCTCGGTGCCCATCTTGACCGCGACGATCGCCGAGGGGTCGCCGTAGACGTCAAGGCGCCGCGCCGTGATCTGCGCGCGCAGCTCCAGAATGTTGGTCATCAACTCGCGCCGCAGCGTTTCGCCTTCAGCCGAGTCGACGATTTCGAACGCCTTCAGCACCACCGCCGCCTGCACTTGCGAAAGCGCGTTGGAGAACGTGGTCGTCGGGCTGTAGAACTTCAGATATTCCGCCACCGCGCGCGAGCCGCAGGCGACGAAGCCGCCGTTGGAGGCGAACGTCTTGGAGAAGCTGCCCATCACCAGATCGACCTGCCCGAGCATGCCGGCGGTGGCGATGTGACCGCGCCCGCCCGGCCCCAGCGCGCCGAGGTCGTGCGCGACGTCGACCAGCAACGTCGCATTGAATTCGCGGCACGCGTTCTGCAGCGCAACGAGATTGGGCGTATCGGAGTCCATCGAAAACAGGCCCTCCGTCACCACGAGGATGCCGTTCTCGTTGTCCTTGGCGCGGATCGCCTGCAACCAATGGCGGCAATGCTCGACGTCGAGATGGCGGTGCATATAGATGTTGCGGGTCGCCGCGTTCGCGCCTTCCTGCAAGCAGGTGTGCGCGAGGGCGTCGATCACGATATGGTCGGCGGAGCGCACGAGGCCGCGGATCGCGCCATAGCCCGCCGCCCAGCCGGTCGGATACAGCACCACATGCTCCATGCCGAGGAACTCGCCGATCTTCTGCTCCAAGGCGAGCGTCAGCGCGCTGTTGCCGACCAAAGCGGCGGAGCCGGCGCTATGCACGCCGAACTGCTGCGCCGTCTCGATCGCCGTCGCCTTGATCTCGGGGTGGTCGGACAGGCTCAGATAATCCTGCGACGCGAAATTGACGCCGGTCATCGTGCGCCCGGCGTCGTCCTGCGCCATCACCGTCGCCTTCGGTCCGGTGACCGTCGCGCGTGTGAACGGCCACACCCCATGACGCCGCCGCTCGTTCTGCCACTGATAGAAAGCGTCGACGCGTTCGAGCAGATCGCTTCCCTTGGGTACCCGGAAATCCCGCATGCTGCCGGAAAGAGCAACGGAGGGGACGGCGTTATAAGCTGACGGGTACATCTCTAACTCGCATCTGGCAATGACGTCACAAGGATAGGTGACATCGGCTATTTCTGAGCGTCGCGAGTTAAGGCTATTTTACAGCGCGGCCGTTTGGGGTTCATTCGTCGGCCGTTACGGCAGGTATGCGATTTCTCGGAAAATACCAGTTTTCGCCAGCCGCTAAAACCTTACACAACTATCGCAATCAACCGACCGAAAGTCACGCGGACTCAGTCAGCCGCGCGATTAGCAGCGGAATCTCGTCGGCCGGCACCGGCATCGAGTAATAGCGGCCCTGAAGCTCCGAGCAGCCCTTCATGACAAGGCACTCGATCTGATCTTCGGTCTCGACGCCCTCGGCGACCGTCGTAATGCCGAAGCTCTGTCCGAGGCCGGCGATCGCGGTGACGATCGTCAGGCTGCGTCCGTCGCGCGACAGGCTGCGAACGAACGATTGGTCGATCTTGATCTTGTCGAACGGGAAATTGCGAAGATAGCTCAAGCTCGAATAGCCGGTGCCGAAATCGTCCATGGAGATTTTGACGCCGAGCTCGCGCAACAGTTCAAGGGTGCGCAGATTGCGCGCCGTCTTGTCCAACAGCACGGATTCCGTGATTTCCAGCTCCAGGCGGCCCGGCGCCAACTCCGCCTCGGCCAGCGCGCTGACCGTCGTGGCGACGATCGCGCCGCGCGGCGAACTGCACCGGCGAAAGATTGACGGCGACCTTGACGTCGTCGGGCCAGTTCTTCGCCTCGCGGCACGCTTCGCGCAGCACCCAATCGCCGATCTGCACGATGAGGCCGGTGCTCTCGGCGAGCGGCAAGAACACGTTGGGGGCCAACAATCCCAGCTTCGGATGACGCCAGCGCACCAGCGCCTCGAACGCCTTGACCTTGCAGGTTTCCGCCGAAACGATCGGTTGATAGTGCAGCACGAATTCGTTCTGGCTCAATGCGCGCCGCAGGTCGCCCTTCAGCCGCAACATGCTTTGCGCCGCTTCGTCCATCGCCGGGTCGAAAATGCGGTAGGTTCCGGGGCCGGCGTTGCCGCGCCCATCCTCTTTGGCCCGATACATCGCGAGATCGGCGCATTTCAACAATTCGTCGATCGAGTCGTCGTCGCTACGCGACACCGCGATGCCGACGCTGGCGGCGATGTTGAGCGGGTGGCTCTCGATCTGCATGGGCGCGGCGACGATTTCAATCAATTGGTTGGCGAGCTTGACCGCAGCTTCGACGTTGCCGCACGGCGAAAGCAGCACGCCGAACTCGTCGCCGCCCAACCGCGCGATGTGGACGTCTTCCGGCAACTGATCGCGCAAGCGGCCGGCCAACGCCTTCAGCAAAGCGTCGCCGACGGAATGGCCGAGCGTATCGTTGACGGCCTTGAAGCCGTCGAGGTCGATGAAGAAGATCGCGAAATTCTCGTTCGTCGCGTGCGTCACTTCGAGTGCGCGCTGCACCGTCTCACGGAACATCACTCGGTTGCCCAAACCGGTGAGCGCGTCGTGGTAGGCAAGGTAGAGCGTGCGCGCGTCCGATTGCTCGCGCTGCGTGATCTCCTTTTGCAACCTTTCGTTGATGGCGCGCAGCTCCTGGGTGCGATCGGCCACCCGATGTTCGAGATCGATCTTCGCGTGGTTGAGCGCCTCGTTGACCGCGGCCAGTCGCGTGCTCGCCAGCTTGCGCTCGACCTGCGCGGTCACGCGAGCCAGCAGCACCGGGAAGTCGATCGGCTTCGACACATAGTCGTTCGCCCCGGCGGCCAGCGCATCGACGACATCCGAACTCGCATTGTTGGCGGTGCACATGATGATGGGGATGTCGGTCTGCGAACGCTTTTCGCGAATGCGGCGCAGCACCTCGAGCCCATCGATGTCGGGCATGCGGATGTCGAGCAGCACGAGATCGAACGAGGATGCGGCGATCTGCTCCAACGCATCGCGACCGCCGCTCGCCTCGACGACCTCGAATCCGCGGCGCTGCAGCCGGCGCGCCAGGATCGTGCGGTTATCGGCGATATCGTCGACAATCAACAATCGAACTGCGTCCGCGGGCGCGACAACCGCGCTTCCGCGCGCCACGCCGTTGCCTGCAATCACAGGGGTTCTCGCCGCTTCTGACATGCCAAAAGTCCTAAAACGCGACCGCCAACTCGACGCCTGAACCATTCAGGCCGTCACGAATGGCTGCATCGTCCTTGGGGGCCTGGACGGGAATGGACACGATGAACCGCGAGCCGCGCCCGAGCCCGCTCTCCACCGCTATCTTGCCGCCCATCATGGCGCAGAGATGAGCGCAAATCGACAAGCCAAGCCCGGAGCCGCCGAACAGCTTGGCGGTCTCCGCAGACGCCTGGCGGAAGTTCTCAAACAACTGCGTCTGCACGTCGGGCGAAATGCCGATGCCGGTGTCGGCCACGGAAAACTCGAGGCTCTCCCCGACGTCGTCGCGAAGCCGCTTCACCCCAACGGTGATGAATCCGTTCGCCGTGAACTTCGCCGCGTTGCCGATGAGGTTGAGAAGGATTTGACGCAGCTTCACCGCGTCGCTGTGCACCTCGCCGATCCGCTCGGTCTTCAGCAGCGTCAAACGGTTTTTCTTCACCTTGATGAGAGCCGCCGAGGTCTCGACCAGCTCGTCGAGCAGCGCGTCGACATCGATCCGTTCGATCCGCAGGTCGATGGCGTCGTTCTCGATCTTCGTCACGTCGATTACGTCGGTGACCAACGATAGCAGGTGCTGGCCCGCATTGTTGATGCGCATCAGGTCCGAACGCTTGAGATCGTTGTCCCCGCCGGGGTCGAGTTCGTCGAGCAAAATCTCGCTATAGCCAATGACAGCGTTGAGCGGCGTGCGCAGTTCGTGGCTCATCCTGGCCAGGAACGCCGACTTTCCGCGGCTCGCGCGCTCCGCGATTTCGTTGGCGGTGCGCAGGTTCTCCGAGGTTTGCCGATGCCGCTCGGTCTCGCGTTCGAGTTCGGAGCGCACCGACATGATCTCGGCGTAGAAGTTCGCCATCCAAGACATATAGACGACGCCGCCGAGCACCGAGATCCAGCCCACTTCCGCCAGCCGCTCCGCCGGCACCAGCTGAGGAAAGCCGAACAGCCCGTAGCCGATCGCGAACGCCGCGATGTCGCAGCACACCATCACCGTGACGGCGCGCGGGCGATCCGACAGATAGAAATAGCCGAGCAGCACCGCGACCAGTAGCCAAGGCAGAAACGGCGAGCTGACGCCGCCATAGTTGAACGCCCCGAACAAAGACGCAAAACTCAGCAATTGAACCGAGAGGAACGACGCGGCCACCAAGCTTCGGGTGAACTTGAGCACGAACGGCAGGCTGAGAAAGGCGAGGATCGAAATCGTCATCGTCCAGCAGGCGAAGCCGTGGCTATGATCGGCGCGCCACAGGTAGATGCTGATCGACTGCGAGAAAATCGGTCCCGCGATGTGGGTGAAGACGAAGTTTCGCCACACCGGCAATTCGGTCTTGTCGCCCTTGATCTCGGCGGGAATGAACCAATCGATCCAGCGCAAAATGATCTCAATCATGAGAAGCCCCACCGCGGATCGCCTCGCTCCAAGCGGACAGAAAATAGTGAGTAGAAATTAACGTACGGTTTCCGTTATGATTCGCATTACGCAGCGTTGACGTTGTCTCGACCGAGCACCCGCCGGAATTGGATGAATAGATCGCAGGGATTGACGATTTCGCAACGTATCGAAGGCAATAGAACAACGTGCTGCCTCGACGGCCCGGCGAGTGACCATGGCTCTCTCAAAATACGTGGACTACGCGACGCAGCTTGCCGACTACTTTATCCCGGCAAGCCTCGCCTCCGACCGCGACGCCAAGAAGCTTGCGCGCATATTTCTCTACAGCCACATCTTCGGCCCGTTCATCGGTTCGACCGTTCCGCTGGCGATCTTCGTGTTCGAGGGGGCGGTAGACTACAAGTCTATTTTGCTGCTGGGCTCGATACTTTGCTTCTGGATATTCCCATTCCTTCTCAAATATACCGGGGCCTATCGCACTCTGGCCTTCGTCTCGGTACAGAACCTGATATTTTGCATATTGTGGAGCTGCTACTGCTACGGTGGGGTGAGGTCGCCGACGCTAGCGTGGGTGCTGACCATCCCGCTGCTCGCCTTCCTCTACATCGGCCCGTCGACGCGCCTGCGGCTCGCGCTCTCCGTGCAGTTCATCGTCAGCGCCCTGATCTTTCTCGGCGTCAACCAACTCTTCGCCGCGCCGTCGGTCGCGATGTCGCCGGTTGCGATTCAGGCGCTCGGGCTGGTCTCGACGACTGCGGCTACGCTCTACGTCGTGATGATGGCGCTGTTCTACGCCAATGCGCTCGCGTCTCAGGTCGAACTGAAGACCGAGATCGAGGGCCATCTGCGCACCACCGCCGACTTCCTGGCCGCCACGGAATCGGCCCGCCGGTCGAGCGCCGCGAAGGCCGAGTTCATCGCCAAGATGAGCCATGAGTTGCGCACGCCGCTCAATGCGGTGATCGGCTACAGCGAGATCCTGCTCGATGAAGCGGAGATCGAACAGGACGCGCAAAGCGCCGCCGATCTGCGCCGCATCCACGGCGCCGGCGTTCATCTGCTGCAACTCGTCAACGAAATTCTCGATCTGTCGCGCATCGAAGCCGGCCGCATGGAGATCTTCCGCGAGCTCGTCGACGTCGGCGATATGCTGCGCTCTATCGCTGGCCAATTCGAGGAAACCGCACGATTGAACGGCGACCGGCTTTCGGTCGACGCGACGCGCGCGCCGGGCGTCATGTTCGTCGACGCCACCAAGTTGCGCCAGATCCTCGAGCAACTCGTCGAAAACGCGATCGCGTTCACCAACCAGGGCGAGATCACGATTGTCGCCGAGCGGCTGTCGCAAGCCGAGGACGACGTCGTCGCGATCACCGTGGCCGACACCGGTTGCGGCATCGCGCCGGAGCGGCTGGAAGGCTTTTTGGACCGCATCGAGACGGTCGAGGAGGCGGTCGGCCGGCAAGAGGGCGGCGCCGGCGTCGGCCTGCTGCTCAGCAAACGTCTCTGCGAACTGATCGGGGCCAAGATTTCGCTGGCCAGCGACTTCGGACGCGGCGCCCGCTTCACCATCACCCTCCCCTCGCGCACCGACGCTATGGCCGCGCTGGAGGATGCTGAACGACGTCAGGGACAGCTGCGCGCGCTCGTGGCGCAAATGAAACAGAGCGAAATCGGAGCCGAGCGGGAGCCGGGACATGACAAAGTTGCTCTTGGTTGAAGACAACGAAGCCAACCGCGACATGTTGAGCAGGCGGCTGGTGCGTCAGAACTTCGACGTGATCTGCGCGGTGGACGGGCCCTCGGGGGTTACGGCGGCGCTGCGGGAATCGCCCGACCTGATCCTCATGGACGTCGCGCTTGGCGCGATGGACGGCTGGGAGGCGACGCGGCTCATCAAGCAGAGCGCGGCGACGGCCGACATTCCGGTGATCGCGCTGACAGCGCATGCGTTGGAGAGCGACCGCGCCAAAAGCGTCGAGGTCGGCTGCGCCGATTTCGACACCAAGCCGGTCGATCTGCGCCGGCTGCTTACGAAGATCAACGCTTGCCTGGAAGCCAGTTGAACGGCGCCGACGTCAGGCGCCGATAGGCATCTTATCGATCAGCTTGTCCAAGGTGACGAGATAGTCGCGCACGCGAACCCCGGTCGCGTTGTAGACTGCGTTGGAGATCGCCGCGGCGACGCCGCAAAGCCCCAATTCGCCGACGCCTTTGGCCTTGACCGGTGAAGCGATGGGGTCGGGATCGTCAAGGAATATCACGTCCTGGTGCGGGATGTCCGCATGCACGGGGACCTCGTAGCCGGCGAGGTCGTGATTGACGAAATAGCCGCGCTCGCCGTCGACGCGCAACTCCTCCATCAGCGCACCGCCGACTCCCATTGTCATTGCGCCAATGACCTGGCTGCGCGCCGTCTTCGGATTGAGAATGCGCCCCGCCGCGCACACAGCCAACATGCGCCGCACCCGAATCTCCGCGGTGTCCGCATCGACCGCAACTTCAACGAAGTGCGCGCCGAACGTCGATTGCTGATAGGTCTTGCCGAGCGCACCATAGGTGATTTCGTCTTCGCCGACCAGTTCGCCGGCCCGCGCCGCGTCGACGAGCGCGACCGCCTTGTCGCCGGCCTTGACGACGCCATCCTCGAAGCGGGCCTCGTCCGCCGCGATTCCTAAGCGTTCGGCGATCTTGCCGCGCAATTGCACGCAAGCCGCGTAAACTCCCGAGGCGGAATTGGCGGCGCCGAATTGTCCGCCCGATCCGCAGGAGACGGGAAAATCCGAATCGCCGAGCCGGACCGACACGAGATGCAGCGGCGTTCCCAGCATTTCCGCGGCGGTCTGGGCGATGATCGTATAGCTGCCAGTGCCGATATCGGTCATGTCGGTTTCGACCACGATCTTGCCGTCCGCCGTGAGGCGGACGCGCGCCGCCGACTTCATATTAACGTGATTGCGGAAGGCCGACGCCACGCCAAGCCCGATCCACAAATTTCCCTCGCGCGTCGAACGCGGCTGCCGGCCGCGGGCGCTCCAACCGAACTGCTCGGCGCCCCGTTGCAGGCACGTCGTCAGCTCGCGTCTGGAGAAGGGTCGATTGGGGTGTTCGGGATCGTGATCCACATCGTTGAGAATGCGGAATTCGATCGGATCAAGCCCAAGCTGATCGGCCATTTCATCCATGGCGATTTCGAGCGCCATCATGCCGGGCGCCTCGCCCGGCGCCCGCATGGAGTTGCCCTCCGGCAAATCCAGGTCGGCGAGCCGGGTCACCGTCGAACGATTGGCGCCGCCGTAAAGCAACCGGGTCTGCGCCACCGCCGCTTCCGGTTTGCCGCCCTTCAAATTGCCGGACCAACTCTCGTGACCGATCGCCTCGATCTTGCCGGCGGGATCGGCGCCGATCCGGATCCGTTGCAGGGTCGCCGGCCGATGCGTCGTGTTGTTGAAGATCAGCGGTCGCGGAAACGCCAGCTTCACCGCCCGTTTCGCTTCTCTGGCGGCCAAGGCGGCCAGAATTGCGTCGGCGCGAACGAACAATTTGCTGCCGAAGCCGCCGCCAACAAAGTTGGAGACCACGCGCACGTCGTCAATCGGCATGCCTAGTGTCGTGGCGATGTCGCTACGATGCCAGTGAACCATCTGCGACGACGTCCACAGTATCAGGCTGTCGCCGTTCCACGCCGCCAGCGTCGCATGTGGCTCCATCATCGCGTGGGCTTGGTCAGGGGTCGAATAGGTCTGGTCGAGCTTGACCGCTGATGCCGTGAACGCATCGTCGAACGCGCCGACCGCGGTATCCGAGGGCTCGCCGCCGAGCTTCGCCGCCCTGCCCTTCCCGTCGGCGCGCGCCTTGCGCAGGTCGAACGCGCCGTCCAACTTCTTGTAGTTGATTCGCAATCTCCCTGCCGCGTCGCGCGCCTGCTCGAAGGTTTCGCAGACCACGACCGCCACCGCCTGATGGTAGTGGTCGACAACCGGTCCAGCCAGCAAATCGGCGATGTTGAATTGGCCCTTCCTCAACCGCCCCGCGTTCTCATAAGTCACCAGCGCCAGAAAGCCCGGCGCGCGGCGAGCGGCGCTCGCGTCGATCGAGGAGATGACGCCTTTCGCCACCGCCGCGCCGACCACGTAGCCATAGGCGACATCGGGTCCGGCGTCTTGCCGTTCATAGGCGTAACGCGCCTTTCCCGTCACCTTCAGCGGTCCGTCGATGCGGCTTGTCGCGCGGCCGATGATTCTTAGTTGGTCGAGCGGATTGGCGCCTGCGGGGGTGTCGAAGCGCATGGCTAACCTCGCGCGCTATTCAGGACCGCCGCCAGCGTGCGCTCGACGAGGGACAGTTTGAACCGGTTGGCCTCCGTCGGCGCGGCGTCGCTGAGCAACGCAGCGGCCGCCGGCTTCGCGCCCTTCGGCAGCGCGGCGTCGGCGGCGTCGGTGCGCCAAGGTCGCGGCGCGATCCCGCCGACAGCGAACCGCCCTGCCCGGTCGCCCGTGACGATCGCCGCGATCGACACCAGGGCGAAAGCATAAGACGCGCGATCCCGAACCTTGCGGTAAATCTGCTGGCCCGGCGGCGGCTTCGGCAGCGTGACCCCGGTGATCAGCTCGCCGGCGCCGAGCGCATTGTCGATCTGCGGCGAATCGCCGGGCAGTCGGTGGAAATCGGCGAGCGCGATGCTGCGCTTCGCTTCGCCCTGCACCTCAACCTCCGCATCGAGCGCGCGCAGCGCCACCGCCATGTCGCCAGGATAGGTCGCGATGCAACGATCGCTCGCCCCAATCACCGCGAGTTGTCGCGACTCGCCGCGGATGGCGCTGCAACCGCTTCCCGGCGCGCGTTTGTTGCAGGCTTGGTTGGTGTCGTAGAAATAGGGGCAGCGGGTGCGCTGAAGCAGGTTGCCGCCGGTCGTCGCCATGTTGCGCAATTGCGGCGAGGCGCCGGCGAGAATGGCGCGCGATAGCACGGGGTAATTGCGCCGCACCCGCATGTCGGCGGCGAGGTCGGAGTTCCTCACCAACGCGCCGATGCGCAAGCCGCCCTCCGCCGTCTCCTCGATCGCGTCGAGGCCGACCTTGTTGATGTCGATGACAGTTTCCGGCGCTTCGACGCCCAACTTCATCAGGTCGAGAAGATTTGTGCCGCCCGCGACGAATTTCGCTCGCGGCGAATTGTGGGCGGCGTCAAGCGCCTCCGTCACGGTTTTCGCTTTGAGGTAGCGGAACGGCCTCATGTTCGGACCCCGCTCACATCGGCGATCGCGTCGATGATGTTTGAATAGGCGCCGCAGCGGCAAATGTTGCCGCTCATCCGCTCGCGAAACTCCGCACGGCTCGCAACCGGCGCGGTGAGGTCGGCGCTCACATGGCTAGGCGCCCCGGCGCGGAGTTCTTCGAGCATGGCGACGCTCGAGCAAATCTGGCCGGGCGTGCAGTAGCCGCATTGAAATCCGTCGTGTTCGACGAACGCCGCCTGCATCGGATGCAGCGAACCGCCGCGCGCGAGGCCTTCGATCGTCGTGACGGCGTCGCCGTCGTGCATCGCCGCGAGCGTCAAGCAGGAGTTTATCCGCCGGCCGTTGACGATCGCCGTGCAGGCGCCGCACTGCCCGTGATCGCAACCCTTTTTAGTCCCTGTCAACCCGAGATGTTCGCGCAGCGCGTCGAGCAGCGTGGTGCGCGGGTCCAACCGAAGCCGCTTTTCGGCGCCGTTGACGCTGACGGCGACTTCAATAAGTTCGATTTCATTCTGTGTTTGTTCGCCTGGCGCGAGCCCCGCCGCGCGCGCGGAGGCGGGCGCCAACGCCAATGCGGCCCCTCCAACCAATACATCGCGTCGATTGAGTGTGACTGCGTCCGCGGGCGCGGACATATTCCCGCGCGAACCGTCATGCGCCATTCCGACCTCCGGCTCATCAGCCCACGAACAACGCGTCAGGGTTTGTTCTGTTCCGGGGGCGCTGCGTCCGGCCCCGAGTCAACCCTCATCTGCGAGAGGGCCGCGCGTCGATATTCGTGCTGCGGCAAATTATCGCAAGGACCCGGACAGAGCAATCGCAGCTTTGCCGCTGCTGATGTTAGCCTTAAAGCTGCGCCGCCCCTGCTCGGTTGACAGCGCGACGGCGTGGAACTCCGCGCGAAGTTCGGGGGTTGTCCTGCGGGCAGCGGCGAAGCGGGTACTTGCAAATGGCGAAGGTCGGTTCGTTCAACACCGCGTTGACTGCGACCTATCGCATGCAGTTTCACAAAGATTTCAACTTCGCCGATGCGGCGCGGCGCGCGAATTATCTCCGCGATCTCGGCGTGTCGCATGTTTACGCCTCGCCGATCATGAAGGCGACGCCGGGTTCGATGCACGGCTACGACGTCACCGACTTCGCCATCGTCAATCCCGAGTTGGGCGGCGAGGATGGCTTTCGTCGGCTTGCGCGGGCGCTCCGGGAGGTCGGCGTCGGCCTGATCGTCGACATCGTGCCCAACCACATGGCGGTCGGCGGCGGCGACAATCCTTACTGGTTCGACCTGCTGCAAAACGGCCGCGACAGCGCCTATTCCGATTTTTTCGACGTCGACTTCGACGCGCCGGGCCTGAATGGAAAGATCCTGCTGCCGGTTCTCGGCGGGCCCTACGCCGAGGTCCTGGCGAGCGGCGATTTGGCCGTCAAGCGCTGTGTCGATCGCGACGACTTCGCCGTCTATTATTTCGACGCGAGCTTCCCGCTCCGAAGCGTCGATCAGCAAACCATCCGGGCCGAAGGGCTCGCGACATTGAATACGCCTGAGCGTCTCCATCAATTACTGGAGGCGCAACATTACCGCCTCGCCAACTGGCGGACGGCGAATGACCTCATCAACTATCGCCGCTTCTTCGAGATCACCTCGCTGGTCGGCGTCCGGATCGAGCGGCCGGAAGCGTTCGATCGGGTGCATCGCGTGCCGCTTGAGCTTTATGGCGAAGGCGTCATCGATGGCGTTCGCGTCGATCACGTCGATGGCCTGACGGACCCCGCCGGCTATTGCCAGCGGCTGCGCGCGGCGTTGGAGGCGCGCAAGGCGCAGCGGCCAGAGGGGCTGCGACAAGACGCCTATATCGTGGTCGAGAAGATCCTGGCGAGCGACGAGAAGCTCGCGCCGTGGCCCATCGAGGGTACGACGGGCTACGACTTCATGAACGAGGTTTCCGCCTTGCAGCATGGCCCGGATGGGGCCGCGGCGCTGCTGCGCTACTGGCGCGCCCTCAGCGGGCGCCCGGCCGATTTCGACGAAGAGGAGCGCATCGCGCGCAGCGAATTGCTCGTGCGCAACTTCCCCGGCCAGTTGGACTCCGTCATCGACTTGTTTCATCGTCTCGCCGCTGAGACAGACCGCGATCTCACGCGCGGCGCGATGCGACGGGCGATCATCGCGGTTGTCTGTCATCTGCGGGTCTATCGCTCCTATGCTCTGGGCGGCCCCGATAACCCCGGCATGGGTTCGCATCTGGAGCGCGCCTTCGAGGCGGCGCTCGGCGAACCTTCGCGCGACGACCAAGCCATTCTGGCGTTACGCGATCTGCTCAACGCTCGCGGCGATAGTCACACTCTGGCGGAGGCGATCCGCCGCCTCAACCAGCTAACCTCGCCCGTCGCCGCCAAGGCGGTCGAGGACACCGCGTTCTATCGCTACACGCCGCTGTTGTCGCGCAACGACGTCGGCTTCGATGCGGCGCGTCTCAGCATGCCGGTCGACGAGTTCCATCGGCGCATGACCAATCGCGCCCAGGAATGGCCGCACGCGATGTTGACGACGGCGACGCATGACCACAAGCGCGGCGAGGACGTGCGCGCGCGGCTCGCGGTGTTGAGCGAGATACCCGACGTGTGGGTCGAGCGCTGCGAAATTTGGAGCGGCATGACGGCGCCGTTGCGCGGCGAGCGCATCCATCGGGCCGATGAATACGCGCTGTTCCAGACGATCGTCGGCGCGTGGCCGTTCGGGCTCGATCCCAGGGACGCGGGCGCCCTTAACGCGTTCGCCGTTCGGCTCGCCGAATGGATGCGCAAGGCGCTGCGCGAGGCCAAGCTGCGTTCGAGTTGGCTGACGCCCGATCTCGCTTATGAGGAAGCCGCAGAGCAGTTCGTTCTCGCGTCGCTCAACTCGAAACGCAGCGGCGATTTCCTGGCGAGCGTCGCTGACTTCGTCGCCAGCATCGCCAGCGCCGGCGTCGCCAACGCGCTGACGCAAACGGCGATCCGCTGTCTCGCGCCGGGCGTTCCCGATCTCTATCGGGGTTGCGAGTTGTGGGATCTGACGTTGGTTGATCCCGACAACCGCCGCCCGGTCGATTTCGACTTGCGGGAGCGGTTGTTGTCCGAGACCTCCAGTGAGCGCGCTTCTGGCGGGATCAAACAATCGTTGATCCGCGCCTTGCTCGGCTTGCGGCGGGCCGAGCCCGCTTTGTTCGCCTTCGCCGACTATCGCAAAATCGAGATCGAAGCGCCGACAGGAGTGGAGGTGTTGGCGTTCGAGCGACGCCATGAGGGAAAGTCGCTCGTCGCCGCGCTGGCGTTGCGGATGGGTGCGATCCTCTATAGGTCGGAGCGGCTGACGCCGCCGGCCGAGGTCTGGGGCGAGGCGCGCTTGCCGATCGATCTGACTCAGCATCGGGCGGCTTCCGGCGCCGCAAAGCCCGCGCGTCATCCGACGCTGGGCGAGATATTCGCGGATAGCCCGGTGGCGGTGTTCATCAAGTCCTGACGCCGAGACGCGCCATCCTTCAACCGCCGAGCGCCAACCCCGCCAGCAGGCTCGGACTGATGAGCGGCGAATAGGACGAGCTCTCCGACAGCAGCTGAGAATTGGCGCTCGTGATGCCGGACAGAATCGTCGACGCCGCCGCGTCGGTCGAAGACGACGTATTGCCGTTCGCGACCGTCAAGCTGCTGGAGGAACCCGAGGCCGGACCGTATTTGGCGTCGTAAGCGGCGGTAAAGCGTTCGACGAGTTGGCCGAGCTTCTTCGGGTCCTGAAGTTCGGAAACCGGCAGAAGCTTGTTGATCGCCTGCGCCTCTTTGTCGATCTCGCCGGAGCTGGCGGTCGGCGCGAGTCCGAAGATCGTCTGCACGACTTGCAGAAGATTGTTATCGGCGAGAATCCCGTAGCTGTTGGTCACCGTGGGGGCCACGCGCTTGAAATAAAGCGCCAACTCGACGCCGGGATCGCTGGCGCCCTGATCGGCCTCCAACTGCTGCTCGACGTAGTCGGCGGTTGTCGTCGTCACCGACGCCGAGGATGACGGCGCGACGGCGCCGGCGGAGAAGTTGAACGCCTTAGCGAATGCCCTCCAGGCGCCGTTCGGCAGCGTGTTGGCGAGCGCCTTCGGATTGCTGACGCCCTCTTGCAACACCTGTTTCACCAACGCGGTGTTGTTGATCTGATCGCCGAGCCCGTAGGCTTGCAACGCGTAGGACAACAGCCGGTAGTTGCCGACGAGACCATCGACCGACGTCACCTTGCCGATATTGGCTGCGTAATAGGCGCTCGCGGTCTTGACTGAGGGCTGGTTGGCTTCGAGCTTCTGATAGCGCGCGAGATTGTTGGCTATCGAGAGATAGGTCGTGGTGGTGTTGCTCATGACCTCGCCGAGACTGCGCCCGCGACGGCAGCCTTCGCCGCCACGGCCCTTCCAGCCGTGACGCAGCAACCTTGCGCGAGCGGCGCCTTCGCCGCCTGCCGCTCAAAGTTTGGTGAGGAACTTGACGCCGACCAGATTATGCTCGCGCCAGACGACTTCCGCGGCGCCCAATATGCGCTTGGAATCGATTTGCAACTGAAAGACCTCGGGCATTTCGACGCCCGACGGCGCAATCACCCGGGCGCCTTCGTCCGATACGTCGACAATCTTGCAGTCGATCACGGGCAGGACGCCGCCCGGATCGGCCCATGCCGGCGAATTCAACGTCTTGCGCTGCCTCACCCGACGCTCGCTGAATTCGTTCACCTTTCTTCCGCTCAATGTCGCCTCCGCCGGTAATACATTGGCGAGGATTGCTCGCCAAAGATGAACAAACATTCGACGGAATGCGTAAAATTTGAACGATCGCTTAAGCGCCCATTAAGGCCTGGACATGCGCCGCGGCTGAGCGCGACAAGCCCAGCAGGTCGTAGCCGCCCTCCATCAGCGAGACGATGCGATCGCCGCAATGCTTGGCGGCGATCTTCATCAACGCCCGCGTCACCCACGCGTAGTCGTCCTCGCGCAGTTGCAGATTGCCGAGCGGGTCGCGGTAGTGGGCGTCGAAACCAGCGGAAATGATGAGAAGATCCGGCGCAAAGGCGTCAACCCGTGGCAGGATCACGGTCTCCAACGCCTCGCGGAACGTCTCGCCGCCATCGCCCGCCGAGAGCGGCGCATTGACGATCTGGTCGTGCTCGCCGCGCTCGCTGCGCGCGCCGGTGCCGGGATAGAGCGGCATCTCGTGGGTCGAGGCGTAAACCACGCTTTTATCGGCCCAGAAAATGTGTTGCGTTCCGTTTCCATGGTGAACGTCGAAATCGACGATGGCGATCCGCTCCGCCCCATGCGCGGCCTGGGCGTGGCGGGCGGCGACCGCGGCGTTGTTGAAGAAACAGAAGCCCATCGTCGTCGCAAGCTCTGCGTGATGCCCGGGCGGCCGGGTGGCGACGAACGCGTTCTGGGCGCGGCCGGTCATCACCTCGTCGACCGCGTAGGCCGCGCCGCCGGCGGCGCGCAGCGCGGCTTCGTAGGAGCCCGGCGACATCGCGGTGTCCTGGTCGATGCGGACCCGTCCCTTGGCTGGCGCGGCGCGCTCGACCCCATGCACATAGTCGAGCGGATGCACGCGGGTCAGCATCGCCTCGGTCGCCCGCGGCGCCAGCTCTCGCGCCAGCATCTGGAAGTTTTCCGCCTCGAGCGCCCGTTCGACTACGCGATAGCGGTCGGGCCGCTCGGGATGACCCTCGCCCATGTCGTGTTCGAGGCAAGCCGAATGGGACACGAGAAGGGTAGTCATGGCATGGAGTCCTCCCCGGACGCAGGCCGCGACCATCGCGCCGAACCGGGGCTTTGTCCATCGCGGGTCACTTTTCCGCCTCGGCGATCGGCTCGGGCGCGCAGGTCATGGCGGCGGCCTGTTCGGCGGCGGCGGCGGCGGCGTCAGGGGTTTCGCTGAGCACCCGCGACATCACGAAGCCCTTCGGGGTCGGCGAGACGATGCGCAGATCGTCGCTCGGATTGTCCTCGTCGTCATGCGCGACGAGCGTGCGCAATTGTTCGGCGGTGACGATCAGCGCGTCCATCCGGCCCTTGTTGGCGGCGCGGTCCGTCAACGCGTAGAACACCACGCCGCGGCGGGAATGGAAGGAAAGCGACGCAAAACCGGCGCGCCCGAGCGGCGCACGCGCCCGCACCGGGCCGCCGCTGAGATCGTAGAGACACACGGCGGCGGCGAACGCCGGGTCGGCATAGGGAAAATCGCGCGATTTCGGCGTCACCGCCGGCAGCGCCACGGTCTTGAACGGCGCGCCGAGCGCCTCGATCCGCGCATAGGCGTCGTGATCGGCCACGGCGGGAATGGCCAGCAGCACGACAAAATGCGTCAGCGCGCCGATGACCGCGACAAGCGCCGCATAATAAAGCGCTCGCGCGGCGAGCGACGCCTTCATCCGCAGCGCTCCCGCACGACCTCGGGCGCAGCGTTTTTCTCGAAGCCGCCTGCGGCGCCGGTCAGGGCGGGATCGTAGAGCCGCAGCGCCAGCGCAAACCCGCCGCCGCCGACCGGCAGCCAGTTGCCGGCATGAGCGCGCGGCGAGATATAGATCCAGAAACCGCCGTCCGGCTCGCGCAGGATTTCGCTCGAACGCAGGACGTAGCGGTCGGCCGCGTTGCCGATCGGAAAGCCGGCGGCGTCGAGCGCTTCGAGCGTCCAGTAGCGGGCCGGCGGCGCGTGCGGTCCCAGTTTGTAGACGCAACGCGCATCCAGCGCCCGGCCTTGGTTGTCGAGCCGCGTGGTCAGACGCAAGCCCTCGCCGAGCCCGAGCGGAATTTCGCCGTCCTGCTCGACGCGCGCGTGGGTGTAGGGGTCGGCGTCGGCCGCGCCGGCGCGCGCCTCGACCCGCCATTGGCCGAGTTCGTCGACGGCGATCGGCAACAGCTCCGAAAGCGCGGCGCGCGTCAGCCAGAGTCCGAGCGCCAGTCCGGCGACGGCGATCAGGACGGCTTTGACGACGTTTGCGAAAGCGCCAAGCAAACGCAACTTCATGGCGCCAGCACAGTCCCGTGCGAAGCCGCCGCGTTGGCCATTCCCGTCTCGGCGGGGGCCGATTCGCCGCGCGCCTGCGCAGCGCCGACGAACGCGTCGAGCTCCAGCAGCAAACGGCTGCTCTTCGGCGTTAACGCGGCCTCGCGCGCGGGCGCGCCCGCGGCGACGACGGCGCCCTTGGCCGTGGCGGCCGCGACCGCCGCCGGCGCCGGCGCGGCGACCCCGAACGGCGGCTTCGGGTCGAGATTGCGGTGGGCGTACATCATAATCTCGCGCCAGCTCAGCGCCGGCAGCGTGCCGCCGGTCATATCGCCCATCGGCGAGCCGTCGTCGTTGCCGAACCAGACGCTGCCGACGAAATTGCCGGTGAAGGCGTTGAACCAGGCGTTGGTTGAGTTGTTGGTCGTGCCCGTCTTGCCGGAGATCGTCAGGCCAGGAATCTGCGCACCGCGGCCGGTGCCCTCGGTGACGACGTGGGTCATGATGTTGTTCATCTCCGCCGCCTTGTCGGCGGGGATGACCTGATCCGGCTTGGGTCCGTCGCGATCAAACGCATAGATCACCGCGCCCTGGGAATTGCGGATTTCGGTCGCAGCGTGCGGGACGGTGCGACGGCCGCCACTGGCAAGCGTGGCGTTGACGCCGACCATGTCGATCATTTTCACTTCGTCGGCGCCGATCGGCAGCGAGACCGTGTCGGGGAACGGCGTGGTCACGCCCATGAGCCGGGCGGTGTCGACGATCTTGGAGCGGCCGAGCGCCGCCATCCGCGCCATGTGGTACGGCTTCCCCGGCGGCCAGTAGGCCTCGCCGATCTTCAGCGAAAGCCAGATCGCGGCAGTGTTGTAGGACAGCGCCAGCGCCGTATACATCGGCATCCGGCCGCCGCGCTCGTTCTCGAAATTGTGGACGCAATAATCGCCGATGCAGATGCCGGAGGCGTCGACCAGGCTCGTCGGGCGGAACTTGTTGGTCATCAGCGCCGTGAGATAGACGATCACCTTGAACGAGGAGCCCGGCTGGCGCAGCGCGTCGGTGGCGCGGTTGAACTGGCTCGCGCCATAGTCGCGGCCGCCGACGATCGCCCGCACCAGCCCGTCAGGATCGGCGATCACGGCCGCCGCCTGATGCGCGTGATAGGCGGGCGCCTCGACGCGCAGCTTCTCCTCCAGCACCTCCTCGGTCTTTTCCTGTATCCCCTGATCGAGGCCGGTGCGCACGATCAGCACCCGGTCGGCGCCAAGCTTGCCCGCGCCGGCGAGCTGCTTGATCTCGCCGAACGCGAAATCGAGGTACCAGTCGGGGCTCGCGTGCTCGCTGTGTTCGACCGGGGTCGCGGGGTTGCGGCGGGCGGAATAGACCTGCGCGTCGGACATGAAGCCGGCGTCGACCAGATTGCTCAACACGTCGTTGGCGCGGGCGCGGGCGGCGGGGAGATTGACGCTGGGCGAAAACTTCGTCGGCGCCTTGAACAGCCCCGCCAGCATGGCGGATTCGGCAAGATCTATGTCCCGCGCGGACTTGCCGAAATAATGCCGCGCCGCCGCCTCGACGCCGAACGCGCCGCCGCCCATGTAGGCGCGGTCGAGGTAGAGACTGAGGATCTCTTTTTTGCTGAGCCGGTGTTCGAGCCAGAGCGCCAGAAACGCCTCGGTGATCTTGCGCGAGATCGAGCGTTCGTTGCTTAAGAATACGTTCTTGGCGAGTTGCTGCGTGATCGACGAGCCGCCCTGCACGACGCCGCCGGCATGCGCGTTGACCGAGATCGCCCGCAAGGTGCCGATCACGTCAATGCCGAAGTGGTTGAAGAACCGACGGTCCTCGGTCGCCAGCACCGCCTTGATGAACGGCTCCGGCAATTCGTCGAACGGCACGGATTCGTCGTGCTTGACGCCGCGCCGGCCGATCTCGTTGCCGAAGCGGTCGAGGAAGGTGACGGCGAAATCGGTGCGTTTGAGCCAATCCTCGTCCGCCGTCGCCTTGAAGGCGGGCTGCGCCAGCGCCAGCGCAACGACGAGGCCGACCAGACCGAGATTGGCGCTTTCACAGGCGAGATCGAAGCCGACCTTCGCCAGCCCGCGCACCCGGAGCCGTTCGGAGGCGGCGGCGATCGAAGCCAGGGTCGCAAGCGCGCGCCGTCCGGCCTCGAACATCGAGGAATCGATGAACGAGTCGATGGCGAGCAGGCCACGGCGCAGAGCGCGCAGGAGCCGGGTGAGGGTCGGCCGGTCAGACAAGGAACGCTCTAGATCGGATCACGCGAGGTCTAGCACAATTTTGCCGCTGGGGGAGGCGTTCCGCTTGCGCGGTTCGGATGGCGCGCAGACTGGCGCCGCAGCCGCTTCGCAAACCATGAGCTGTTTCGCGTCAGACCGTAAAACTCTGCAGCAAGAGAGCAACTTCCATTGGAGGTTACTATGGAAACGCTTGCGGTTTTCGGTTTCATCCTCTTCGTCTTGTTGGTTTCACTCGGCGGTGGCGGCCAGCGGCCGGCGCGCCCGAAAAACGATCGTAGAGATTGGTACAAACCAAGCATTCCCCCGAAGTCCCCCAAGATGTACGATCCCTATAAAGATCCGTGGAACCCTTTGAATCCATTCAGTATCAATAATCCCAACAATATCAATAATCCCAATAACATCAATAATCCAAATAACATCAATAACATCAACAACCCGCTAAACCCTTTGAACACAATAATATCAACAATCCTCTCAACCGGCACAGACATGGCGGCGGCGTCGTGAATGCGCCCACGCGCCTTCCGGCGCCCACCCCCATGCGGCCGCCGCCGTTGCCTCCCCATCGTCCGCTGCGCTAAACCCGAGCCATGCCCGCCGCCGACCGCCTCGTCATCGCGCTTGCGCAAATCTCGCCGATCGTCGGCGACATCGACGGCAACCTGGCGCGCCTGCGCGCCGCGCGCGCCGAAGCCGCCGGCTTCGGCGCCGATCTCGTACTGGCGCCGGAGCTGTTCCTTTCCGGCTATCCGCCGGAAGACCTCGTGCTGAAGCCGGCGTTCCAGGAAGCCTGCCGCGCCGCCTGCGAGGCGCTCGCGCGCGATACCGCCGACGGCGGGCCGGCCGTGCTCGTCGGCCTGCCCTGGGTCGAAAGCGGCGCGCTCTACAACGCCGCCGCGCTGCTAAGCGACGGCCGCATCGAGGCGGTGCGGTTCAAGGTCGATCTGCCGAACTACGGCGTGTTCGACGAGAAGCGGGTGTTCCGCCCCGGCCCGGACCCGGGGCCGCTCGCGTTCAAAGGCGTGCGCATCGGCGTGCCGATCTGCGAGGACATTTGGGGGCCAAACCCGGTCGAGTGCATCGCGGAGACGGGCGGCGAAATCCTGCTCGTTCCCAACGCCAGTCCCTACGAGCGCGACAAGCTCGCGGTGCGTCAGGCGATCGCTGTCGCGCGCGTCGTCGAATCGCGGCTGCCGCTGATCTATCTCAACGCCGTCGGCGGCCAGGACGAACTCGTGTTCGAGGGCGGCTCGTTCGTGCTCAACGCCGACCGCACCGTCGCCGCACAGCTTCCCGGCTTTCGCGAGACGGTGGCGAAGACGGTATGGGCGCGGACGGCGGGCGGCTGGCGCTGCGTGGATGGCCCACGCGATACGCTCGAGCAAGGCGACGAGGGCGATTACGCCGCCTGCGTGCTTGGCTTGCGCGACTATGTGCTGCGCAACCGCTTCCCCGGCGTCGTGCTCGGGCTTTCCGGGGGCGTCGATTCCGCGCTGTGCGCGGCGATGGCGGTCGACGCCCTGGGTCCGGAGCGGGTTCACGCGGTGATGCTGCCCTACAAATACACCTCGAAGGAGTCGCTGCGCGACGCCGAGGCCTGCGCCCGCGCGCTCGGCGTGCGCTACGACATCGTGCCGATCGCCGAACCCGTCGAGGCGACGGAGCGAACGCTTGGCGGCCTGTTCGCCGGCCGCGCCCGCGACATCACCGAAGAGAACATTCAAAGCCGCATGCGCGGCCTGATCCTGATGTCGATTTCCAACAAGTTCGGGTCCATGGTGGTGACGACGGGCAACAAGTCGGAGATGTCGGTCGGCTACGCGACGCTCTACGGCGACATGAACGGCGGCTTCAACCCGATCAAAGACCTCTACAAGATGGAGGTGTTTCGGCTCTCCGACCTGCGCAACCGCTGGCGGCCGGCGGGGGCGCTCGGCCCCGACGGAATCGTCATTCCGCCCGAGATCATCGCCAAGCCGCCGTCGGCCGAACTGCGCGAGAACCAGAAGGACGAGGATTCGCTGCCGCCCTACCCTGTGCTCGACGCGATACTGCAAGGGCTGGTCGAAAAAGAGATGCGGGTCGCCGACATCGTCGCGCTCGGCTACGACCTCGACACCGTGCGCCGCGTCGAGCGGCTGCTCTATCTCGCTGAGTACAAACGACGGCAATCCGCGCCCGGCGTGAAGATCGGACCGAGGAATTTTGGCCGCGACCGCCGCTACCCGATCGTCAATCGGTTCCGCGATGGGGGCGGCGCCGCGCGGGCGCCGGACGTGGACATCGCGCCGAAGGGGAAGCTTGGCGCCTCCGAGCGTTTCGAGGAGTGAACGCTGGGCTGTCACAGGCTCGTGACCGCGCCCTTGCGACCGAAGCCGCCGACGATACGTATTTGCTCAGAACAACGCCGACCGCGGCCACCGCGGGCGTTTTCGAGGAGATGCGGAATGTTGAAGGCTTCACTCGTCGCTGTCGCGCTGTTGGCGGCCGCCGCCGGGCGTCCGGCCGTAGCGCAGGACATGCGCGCCCAGGCCTGCGGGCCGGGCGACTACGGACAGAACTGCTATCGCAACGACTACAGCGGCCCCTACAATCGCTATTGTCCCCCGGGGTACTACCCGCATTCGTTTCCAAATGGGAACGGTATCCGCTGCGAGGCGGTCGAAGGCAACGATCACTTCGATTCCTCTTATTGAGCCGCAGCCGGCCGCTGCGGGAGGACTAAGCGACGGCGTACGGCTCGAAGAGTAAACTGAACGTAAATTCAGGGGCCGCAAAGAAGCTTAAAAGGATTCAGCGAGCCTTTAGTTACGCAGGGTAAAAGCAAGATAGGCCACACCAGGAGAAGCCGTCTTGCCGAGCCTCGCGATTGCGCGCGTCAAAGCGCTGGTTTCGGCTGTGATTTCGCCGCGCGAACTGTCGCACCACAAGGCCGCTTCGACCTTCGGCCAGCCTGTCATGGCGTTCGGCGCCGTCCTGCTGGCGATGATCTGGGGCGGCGCCTCGCTTTTGATGTTTGAGGACAGCCACGCCTTGCGCAGCAAGGCTGAGCGCGACGCGATCAATTTCGCTCGTGTCGCGCAGCAGAACGTGGTCGGCAAGCTGCGCGGCGTCGACGAGAAGCTCCGTTTTCTGCGTTGGCTCGACAAGCGCGAGGGTTTCCAGACGGATTGGCCGACGCTGTTCTCCGATTCCAAGCTGCTCGCCAGCGACGACGCCGAAGTCGCGGTGGTCGATCGCGCCGGCTTCCTGGTCGCCTCGAACCTGACGCCTCACCCCGCGAAGCTAATCGACTTTTCCGACCGACCCTATTTCGCCGAGCAAAGCCTGGCCGTAAGCGACGCGCTGTTCGTCGGTCCAGTGACCGGAGAGCCGAATGGCGAACGCACGGTTCACATCTCGCTGAAACGTGTCGACGCGGAGGGCGCGTTTCGCGGCGTGTTCGTCTTCACGCTGTCGGCCGACTATTTCGATCGCCAGTTCGCCGGGCTCGATCTCGGCGTCGACGGCGGTCTCGCCCTGGTCGGCGACGACGGCCGCATCCGCTCCGGCAGCGGCGCGCTAGCGGCTCGGCTCGGCGAGCCGTGGTCGGAAGTCAGCAAGGATTTCGGCGACGGGTTCACCGGCGAGCGGCGCATCGCCGGCTTTCCGTTGTTCGTCGTCTCGCGCGTCTCCCCTATCGAAACCAACGCCGGCTGGCGGATGCGGCGCGCGCTCATCATCGCCGGCTCCATGCTCGCGACTCTGCTGACGATCGCCGCCACCATCCGCGTCGCCCGGCGACGCACGCGGTTCGAGGAGGAAATCCTCCACCTGTCGCGACACGATACCCTGACAGGGCTGCCGAACCGGCACGCGCTGTCGCGCGAACTCGAGGGTCTCTATGGCGACGGCGCCGTGGACTTCGCGCTGCATGTGATCGACCTCGATCGCTTCAAGACGGTTAACGACACCTACGGCCATCTGATCGGCGACGAATTGTTGCGCTTGGCCTCCGCCCGCCTGACCAGCTTGATGGGCGAATACGACATGGTCGCGCGACTCGGCGGCGACGAGTTCGCGATCCTGCAACGGGTCGTCAATTTCGAAGTCGAGGCGATGGCGCTGGCGCGCCGGGTCAATCACGCGATGGCGCGCCCGTTCGAAACCTCGCGCCTGACGCTTTCGATCGGCGCCACGATCGGCGTCGCCCAGGGGCGGCGCGACGGCGAGACCGCGGTCGAGCTTATGAAAGCCGCCGATCTGGCGCTTTACGCCGCCAAAGGCGACGGCCGCGGCTGTGCGCGTCTGTTCAATCGCGCGCTGACGGAATCGACCATCGCGCGCGTCGAACTGGAGCGCGGCCTGCAAACCGCGCTCGCCCGCGACGAACTCTATATCGATTATCAGCCGATCCACGGGCTGCGGCGCCAGGGTCTCAGCGGCTACGAGGCGCTGATGCGCTGGCGGCGCGGCGGCGGCGCGCTGGTTCCGCCCAATCAGTTCATTCCGATCGCCGAGGACCTCGGCCTCATCATCGAGATCGGCGCGTGGGCGATGAAGCGCGCCTGCGCCGACATCGCCGCACTTCCCGGCGATCTCGAAGTCTCGGTCAACGTCTCGCCGGTCCAGCTCGATGCAGGCCGGCTCGCCGCCGACGTGCGCGAGGCGCTGGAGGCGAGCCGTCTCCCGGCCCGGCGGCTGCGCATCGAGATCACCGAGTCGGCGCTGTTGCGCGACAAGCCAGTGGTCTCCGAACAGATCCGGATGCTGCGCGAAATGGGCGTCGGCGTTTCGCTCGACGATTTCGGCACCGGCTATTCTTGTCTGTCGTATCTCGAAATGTACCCGATCGACACGCTGAAGATCGACCAGCGTTTCGTGCGCAAGCTCGGCACGCGTCCCGAGGCCGTCGCGACCTTGCGGGCGATCGTCGACCTCGCGCGCAGCTACGGGATGAAGACCGTCGCCGAGGGCGTCGAGACGGAAGAACAATTGCGCACGCTGCGCGAGATCGGCTGCGACCGCGCGCAAGGCTATCTGCTCGGCCGGCCGGCGCCGTTGCCGAAGATCGACGTCGCCAAGCTCGGCTCCGCCGCTTGACATTCTGAGCGCCGTCAGCGACCTCGACGCGTTGCAATTCGAGGGCGATCAATCATGTCCGGCGCGCGCTTCGTTCTCACGCTCTCCTGCCCCAACCGCCCCGGCATCGTGGCGGCGGTGTCGACCGCTTTGTTCGAGGGCGGCTTCAATATTTTGGATGCGCAGCAGTTCGACGATATAGAGACAGATAATTTCTTTATGCGGGTCGCCTTCAACGCCGCCGGCGCTGCAGTTGACGCGGAGAGCTTCCGTCCCCGCTTCGCCGAGACGGCGACGCGCTTCCACATGTCTTGGACGCTCCGCGCGGCGGAGGAAAAGAAGCGCGTCGCGATCCTGGTCTCGCGCTTCGACCATTGTCTGGTCGATCTGCTGTATCGCTGGCGCAGCGGCGAATTGCCGATGGAGCCGGTCGCCATCCTCGCCAACTACCCGCGCGAGACTTATGAGCACATCGACTTCGGCGACATTCCGTTTCACTATCTGCCGGTCACCAAACAAACAAAGATGGAGCAGGAGGCGAAGCTCTGGGAGACGGTGCGCGAGGCGAACGCCGATGTCGTGGTGCTCGCCCGCTACATGCAGATTCTATCCGACGGGCTCGCGGCCAAGCTTTCCGGCAAGTGCATCAACATCCATCACTCGTTCCTGCCGGGCTTCAAGGGCGCGAAGCCCTATCACCAGGCGCACGAACGCGGCGTCAAGCTGATCGGCGCGACCGCGCATTTCGTCACCTCCGATCTCGACGAAGGGCCGATCATCGAGCAGGACGTCGAGCGCATCAGCCATCGCGATACGCCGGAAGACCTCGTGCGCAAGGGCCGCGACATCGAGCGCCGCGTGCTGTCGCGCGCGCTGAGCTTCCACCTGGAGGATCGCGTGCTGCTGAACGGCCGCAAGACCGTGGTGTTCTACGGTTGATCGGATTTCGGCGGCCGGTGGCGCTTGCGGGTCTGCACGCTCTCGCGCGGACCCTCGACCAGCCGCACCACGACGCCCCACAGCGTGCGCACGTCCTGCTCGGTCAGCGCGAGACGGTGAAAGATATTGCGCAGATTGCGCTTCATGCCGGGCGCCTTGCCCTCGGGCTTGAAGAACCCGGCCGCGCCGAGCTTCTCTTCGAGGTATTCGAAGAACGCGATCGTCATCTCCCGCGTCGCCGGCAGGGCGGGCGCGCGCGGGACGGCGGGCGCCGGCGGGGCGTCGCCGTGCGCGGCCTTGAACCATTCGTAGCCGACGAGCAGCACCGCCTGGGCTAGATTGAGCGAGCCATAGGCGGGATTGGTCGGAAAGGTCAGGATCGCGTCGGCGAGCGCGACCTCGTCGTTGTCGAGGCCGGTGCGCTCGGGACCGAACATCACGCCGCGCTTCTGCCCCTCGGCGACGGCGGCCTCCGCCATGCCGGCGGAAGGCGTCAGCACGGGCTTGGCCTGGCCGCGGTCGCGCGCGGTGGCGGCGTAGACGAAGTTCAGGTCGGCGATCGCGGCTTCCGCGGTGTCGAAAACCCGCGCTGCGTCGAGCAAATGGGCGGCGCCGGCCGCGGCGGCGTAGGCGACGTCGTTGTATTCGTCGTGGCGCGGCCAGCCGGATTTGGGGCTGACAAGCCTGAGGTCGTCGAGGCCGAAATTCGCCATGGCGCGCGCGCACATGCCGATATTGACGGCCAGTTGCGGCCTGACCAGCACCACGGCCGGGCCGCCGGCAATGGTCGCTCGCGTCCTGTCCGTGCCCGCGCCTGTCATCGGCGGGCGTTAGCGGGAAAGGCGCGCGGCGCCAAGCGCGGCGACGCTCCCCGCGCGATTTTGCGAGGCTGGCGCGGTTCAGATTGACCCGTTAAGCTCCGACGGTCCGTTTTTGGACGCCTTTGTGGGAGAATTTTATGAACCGTCCCATCGCGCTTGTACTTGTTGCCTTCGCCATGGCGGCGACCGCCGGCGACGCCTTTGCTCTCCAATCCTCCAAGCCCGGCACCCAGGAAAGAATTACTTGCCGAGACAAGCTGGGCGCCAAGCATGTCAAGAAAGCCGACTGGAAAGCCGAGTGGGAAAAATGCATGAGCAACCCGACGGATTATCAGTGACATCGTAGCCGGCCGCTCCGTGCCTAGCCTCCAGCCCGCCCGAGAAGTTCGGACTGGCGGCCCCGCGCGTCGCATTTGAGCCGACGCGCGCCGTTCACGCGCCTCGTCGCAAATCCAGCGTCAGCGGGAACTCTCGCGAAAACTCGTCGCGTGGGACAAAGGCCGGGCCCGGCGAGTGGCCGTGATCCTGGAAGCGCGCCAGCCGCCGCGCCTCAGCCTCATAGGCATTGACCGGCGAACCGACGTAGTTGCGGCCGCCGGGATGGGCGACGTGGTAGACGCAGCCGCCTAGCGAGCGGTTGCTCCAGGCGTCGAGCACGTCGAAGGTCAGCGGCGTGTGCGGCGGGATCGTCGGGTGCATCGCCGAGGCCGGGCCCCACGCCTTGAAGCGCACGCCCGCCACCGCCTCGCCGACGACGCCGGTCGGCGTCATCGGCAGCTTGCGGCCGTTGCAGGTCAGCACATGCCGGTTCGGCGTCAGGCCCTTCGCTCGCACCTGTATCCTTTCAACCGAGGAATCGACGTAGCGCACCGTGCCGCCGGTCATCGTTTCCTCGCCGAGCACATGCCAGGGCTCCAACGCGGTGCGGAATTCGATCTGCACGCCGCCGCGGTCAATGATCCCGATCAACGGGAAGCGGAACTCCCGCGCCGCTTCGAACCAGCGGGAATCGAAGGCGTAGCCGGCCCGCTTCAGATCGTCGAGCACGCCGAGGAAATCCTCCCAGACGAAATGCGGCAGCATGAAGCGGTCGTGCAGGTCGGTGCCCCAGCGCACCGGCTCGCCGCGCTGCGGCTCGCGCCAGAACCATGAGATCAGCGCCCGCACCAGCAGTTGCTGGGCGAGACTCATCCGCGCGTCCGGCGGCATCTCGAACGAGCGGAATTCGACGAGCCCGAGCCGACCGGTGACGCTGTCGGGCGAATAGAGCTTGTCGATGCAGATCTCGGCGCGATGCGTGTTGCCGGTGATGTCTACGAGCAGGTTGCGGAACAGCCGGTCGGCGATCCATAGCGGCGCGTAGGCGCCGGGCGGGGGAACCTGCGCCAGCGCGATCTCCAACTCGTTCAACTGGTCGTCGCGCGCCTCGTCGAGCCGCGGGGCCTGGCTGGTCGGACCGATGAACAGGCCCGAGAACATGTAGCTCAGCGAAGGATGGCGCTGCCAATAGAGCACGAGGCTCGCCAGCAGATCGGGACGGCGCAGGAACGGCGAGTCGGCGGGCGCGGCGCCGCCGAGCACGACATGGTTGCCCCCGCCGGTACCCGTGTGGCGGCCGTCGACGAGATACTTGTCGGTGCCGAGCCGGGTGAGCCGCGCTTCCTCGTAGAGCGTCGTCGTGTTGACGACCGCCTCGCGCCAGGAGTTGGCCGGATGCACGTTGACCTCGATCACGCCGGGATCGGGCGTCACCTTGACCATATTCAGTCGAGAGTCCGGCGGCGGCGTATAGCCCTCGATGCGGACCGGGGTTTGGCGCGCCTTGGCGATCGCCTCGACGGTGGCGAGGATCTCCAGATAGTCCTCCAACCGCTCGGTCGGCGGCATGAACACGCAGAGCACGCCGTCGCGCACTTCGATGGTCATCGCCGTGCGCACCGCCGCGTCGGAGTGGAACTGCTCGCTCTGCGCATAAACGCTGCGGTCGAGCTCGCGGAAATGCGCCGCCGCCGGCAGCGGCCCGCGGTCAATGACCGGATCGAGCGGATAGAGGTGCGGATAGGCGCTGGCGGCGACCCACGGCAGGCTTTTGATCGGCAGCCGCAGGCCTAGCGGCGAATCGCCGGGAACGAGATAGAGCTTGCCGCGCCGCAGCGGCCAGCGCTCGCTGCGCCAGGCGCGGCTCGCCGCCGCGTTCCAACGCTGGATCGGGAGCACATAGCCGGTCGGCCGGCCGAGGCCGCGATCGAACACGCGAACGATGCGCGCCCGCTCCTCCGGGTCCTCCAGCTTGGGGTCGAGCGGATCGACGTTGAACGGCAGCTCGCCCTCGCGCACCAGCCAGTAGTTGGTGTCCTCATAGGCCGGCTGCACATAGGCGCGCGCGAGGCCGAGCCGCTCGGCGATCTCGCAGGCGACGCCCTCGGCGTCCGCGTCCGCGCCGCGACCTGTCGAGATCGTGGCGAGCAGCGAGGGATCGGACCAGATCGGCTCGCCGTCCTTGCGCCAGTAGAGCGAAAACGCCCAGCGCGGCAGGCTCTCGCCGGGATACCACTTGCCCTGGCCGAAGTGCAGGAAGCCGCCCGGCCCGAACCGGTCGCGCAGGCGCTTGACCAGTTCCTCGGCGCGCGGCTCCTTTTGCCCGCCAACGGCGCCGGTGTTCCATTCCGGAGCGTCGAGATCGTCGATGGAGACGAAGGTCGGCTCGCCGCCCATCGTCAGCCGCACGTCTTGCGCGGCCAGGTCGCGGTCGACGGCCTCGCCGAGCGCGTCGAGCTTCGCCCAGGAATCGTCGGTGAACGGCAGGGTCACGCGCGGCGCCTCGCGCAGGCGGGCGACGCTCATCTCGAACCCGAACTTCACTTCCGCCGGATCGACCGCGCCGGTGATCGGCGCGGCGGAGCGGTAATGCGGGGTCGCGCACAGCGGCAGATGGCCCTCGCCGCAAAGCAGGCCGGAGGTTGCGTCCATGCCGATCCAGCCGGCGCCCGGCAGGTAGACTTCGGCCCACGCGTGAAGGTCGGTGAAATCCTTGTCCGTGCCCTTCGGCCCTTCGAGCGGATCGACGTCGGCCGTCAACTGGATGAGGTAGCCGGAGACAAAACGGGCGGCGAGGCCGAGCCGCCGCAGGATCTGCACCAGCAGCCAGGCGGAGTCGCGGCAGGAGCCGGAGCGCAGCGCCAGAGTCTCGTCGGGCTCCTGGACGCCCGCCTCCATGCGGACCACGTATCGGATCTGCTGCTGGAGGTCGGCGTTGATCTTGACGAGATAGTCGATCGTGCTGCCGCGGTGATTGGCGACCTCGGCCACGTATTTTTCGGTGAGAGCGCCGACGGGATCGAGTTCGAGATAGGCGGCGAGCTCGACCTTCAGCTCGTCGGAATACGCGAACGGAAACGTCTCGGCATAGGGTTCGACGAAGAAGTCAAAGGGATTGATGACCGCGAGCTCGGCGGTCAGATCGACCTCGACCTTGAACTCCGTTACCTTCTCCGGGAACACGTAGCGGGCGAGCCAATTGCCGTGCGGGTCCTGCTGCCAGTTCACAAAATGCTCGGCCGGCGTGACTTTCAGCGCGTAGGACGCGATCTTGGTGCGGCAATGCGGGGCGGGACGAAGGCGGATCGATTGCGGTCCCATGTTGATGGGCCGGTCGTAGGTGTAGGACGTGACGTGATGGAGGCCGACGAGGATCGCCAAATCTGAGGTTCCGTTGCGAATGATGTGAAAAACAGGTCATGCAAGGCGTAGACCGTTTTGGGAAGCCTTTTCGCCGGGCTCGTCAAGCCGCGTAGCGAAAAGATCGGCTGACGCAGGCGCGCGGCCTTGCCGCTCGCGGCCTTCCCCGCTATATCGCGTGCTGTCCCGCGCGGCTCCGCTCGGGACGCGCGCGTTTGCGCCGGCTTCAGCGCCGGCCCGCCTTGATGAGAGGCGACGCGGCCCTCTCGGGCCGAGCCGGCGATGAACGCACGCCCCGCAACTCGAACCCGATCCGCCGGCGCGCCGCCCGAAAGGGCCCCCAGGAGACTAAATGGCTTCGCTAAACACGCTCACGCCGACGCGTGACGATTTCACCGCATTGCTCAACGAGACCTACGGCGCCGACGAGGCGTTCGAGGGCTCGGTCGTCAAGGGTCGCATCGTCGCGATCGAAAAGGACATGGCGCTGATCGACATCGGTCTGAAGACCGAGGGCCGCGTCGCGCTGAAGGAATTCACCAATCACGGCCGCGAGCCGGCCCCGGGCGTCGGCGACACCGTCGAGGTCTATCTCGAGCGCATCGAGAACGCGCTCGGCGAGGCGGTCATCTCGCGCGACAAGGCCAGGCGCGAGGAAAGCTGGGTCAAGCTCGAACAGGCGTTCGAGAAGGGCGAGAAGGTCGAAGGCGTCATCTTCAATCAGGTCAAGGGCGGCTTCACCGTCGACCTCGACGGCGCGGTCGCGTTCTTGCCGCGCTCGCAGGTCGACATCCGCCCGGTGCGCGACGTCGCGCCGCTGATGAACGTGCCGCAGCCGTTCCAGATCCTCAAGATGGATCGCCGCCGCGGCAATATCGTCGTCTCGCGCCGCACTGTGCTCGAAGAGAGCCGCGCCGAGCAGCGCCATGAGATCGTCGCCAACCTCGCCGAGGGCCAGGTGATCGACGGCACGGTGAAGAACATCACCGATTACGGCGCGTTCGTCGATCTCGGCGGCATCGACGGCCTGCTGCATGTCACCGACATCGCCTGGCGGCGCGTCAATCACCCGACCGAGGTCTTGAACATCGGTCAGCAGGTGAAGGTGCGGATCATCAAGATCAACCACGAGACCCACCGCATCTCGCTCGGCATGAAGCAGCTTCAGGAGGACCCCTGGTCCAACATCGAGGCGCGCTACGCCGTCGGGCAGAAGCTGAAGGGCCGCGTGACCAACATCACCGACTACGGCGCGTTCGTCGAGCTGGAGCCGGGCATCGAAGGCCTCATCCACGTCTCGGAAATGTCGTGGACCAAGAAGAACGTCCATCCCGGCAAGATCATTTCGACCAGCCAGGAGGTCGAGGTTCAGGTCCTCGAAGTTGACGCCTCGAAACGCCGCATCTCGCTCGGACTTAAGCAAACCTTGCAAAATCCATGGGAGGCTTTCCTTGAGAAGCATCCCGTCGGCTCCGACGTCGAAGGCGAAGTCAAGAACAAGACCGAATTCGGCCTGTTCGTCGGCCTCGACGGCGACGTCGATGGCATGGTCCACCTCTCCGACCTCGACTGGACCAAGCCCGGCGAGCAGGCGATGGAGGACTACAAGAAAGGCGACAAGGTCAGCGCCAAGGTGCTCGACGTCGACGTGGAGAAGGAGCGCATCGCGCTCGGCGTCAAGCAGCTCGCCAGCGACCCGTTCGCCAAGAAGGTCGGCGAGGACGCCGGCGAGGGCGAGATGCGCAAGGGCTCGGTCGTCACCTGCGAGGTGATCGAGGTCAAGGAGGGCGGCATCGAGGTGAAGCTCTCCGGCACCGACCTGACCTCGTTCATCAAGCGCAACGAACTGGCGCGCGATCGCGGCGATCAGCGGCCGGAGCGTTTCTCGGTCGGCGAGAAGGTCGATGCGCGCATCATCCAGTTCGACCGGCGCGCCCGCAAGGTTTCGGTGTCGATCAAGGCGCTGGAAGTTGCGGAAGAGAAGGAAGCGATCGCCCAATACGGCTCGGCCGATAGCGGCGCGTCCCTCGGCGACATTCTCGGCGCGGCGTTGAAGGCGCGCGAGAAGAAGTAAGCCTCAACCAGAGGACCTTGGCCGCGCCGTCGCAGGCGCGGCCAAGGTGAAATTCGCGGTTACTTATGCGAGCCGCTCTTCTTGTGCGCCTCTTCCGAATGCTGATGCGCCGACTTCGAGCTTTCGTGCGCGTCCTTCGAGTGCATCTTGGCTTTCTCGGTATCGCCTTTTTCGTGATGCTCCGCCGCGGTGCGGTGGCTCTTGGCCGCCTTTTCATGATGCTCCGCGGCCTTGGCGTGGGCTTCCTTCGGCATGACGTTTCCTTCATCCATGGGCTGCAGCTTGGGCGCTGCGTCTGCGAGCAACAGCGCGCGCCCGCAAAGGTTCCCGGCGGCCGGGCGCGGCGGGCTCCGTGCGAAACAAACACTGCCTTATTGCGCTTGACGGCCCGTCGCCGCGTGAACACAATGAATTTTCACATCAAGGGCGGGGGCGATCGATGGACGTAAACCGCGCTGGAGATTTTGCCGCCTTGTCTCGCGCCGCAGCTTTCGCGCTCGGCGCGTTTTTGCTGGCGTCGCCGTCGGCGTCCGCCGCGCCGGTCGACGCCGGCTTGGTTGAGGAAGTGAGCGGCACGGCGACCGCTTCGAGCAATCAGAGCAAACGCCCGCTGTCGCCGCATGACGATGTGTTCATCGGCGACGACGTCGCCACGGCGGCGCTGTCGCGCGCCCGTCTGGCGCTCGGCCACGACACCATCGTGCGGCTCGGCGAAAACGCCAATCTGCGCATCGACAAATTTCTCGTCGACGCCGGCGGCGTGCTGACGGTCGGCGCCGGCGCGGTGCTGCTTGACAAGACCCCCTCGCACGGACCAACCAAACTGAGAGGCGCCTTCGGCCTCATCACCGTGCGCGGAACCCGGGTGTTCGCCGGACCTAGCAACGGCGTCATCGGGGTGTTCGTCGAGCACGGCGTCGTCGATCTGACGAGCGGCGGCGCCACGGTCACCCTGCATGACGGCGAAGGCTCCGACGTCGCCTACCGCGGCGCCAAGCCGACGAAGCCGAAGGTCTGGGGCGCCGGACGCGTCCAGGCGGCGTTGGCGAGCGTCGAGTGATCGCGGACGCCGCGCTCTCGCTGCTCACCGAGCTCGAATTGTTCGCGGGCGTTCCCTCCGCAGCGCTCGCCAAATTGGCCGGCGCGCTGCGCCCGCGAACGCTGCGCGGCGGCGAGTTGCTGTGCGGTCGCGGCGATCCCGGCGACCGGCTGTTCGTCGTTCTCGAAGGACGGCTGCGCGTGTCGGTCGTCACGGCGGAGGGGCGCGAACTCAGCATGCGCATCGCCGGCCCCGGCGAGATGGTCGGCGAGATCGCGGTGTTCGACGGCGGCGCGCGTTCCACCGACATGACGGCGATCGGGCCGACGCGGGTCGGCGCGCTGCCCGCCGAGGCGTTGTTCGCCGCGCTCGCCGAGCATCCCGCCATCGCCCGCAACGCCTTGCGGCTGGTGTGCCGCCGTCTGCGCGACACCACGGAGCAGCTCGAATCGATTGCGCTCTACCCAATCGAGCAACGTCTCGCCCGGTTACTGCTGGTGGCGCTGCGCGACGCGCCGGCGACGCCGGGGCGTCGCGAGCCGGTGGCGTTGAACCTGACGCAGACCGAGATCGCGCAGCTGCTCGGCGCCTCGCGCCCCAAGGTGAATGGCGCGCTGGCCAAGCTCGAACAGGCCGGTGCGTTGCGGCGCACCGCCGACCGGCTGTTTTGCGACCGCGCCCGGCTGACGGAGATCGCCGAAACCGGACATGCGTTCGAGGCCTAGGCGCGACGCCGTCATCGCCGGCTTGCTGGCGATGGCAGCGATCGTGACGCCGATCGCGCTCGATCCGACGGCGACCGTCGAATTGATGCGGGCGCGCGCGTTCGACCGCCTGCTCGGCCTCGCCGCGCCGGCGCCGCGCGGCGGCCCGCGCATCGTCGTGATCGACATCGACGAGGATTCGCTGGCGCAGGTCGGACCCTGGCCGTGGCGGCGCGAGCGCATCGCCGCGTTGATCGACGCGGCGCGCGCCGGCGGCGCGGCGGCGATCGGCGTCGACATCCTGTTCGCCGCGCCCGAGACCCAATCGCCCGCCGCGCTGGCCCGCCGCCTTGCCGCCGAGACCGGCGACGAACACGCGCGCGAACTCGCCAACTCGCTGACCGATGACGACGCCCGGCTCCAGCAATCGCTGAGCTCCGACCGCGTCGCGCTGGGGTTCGCTCTGTCGCCAGAGGCCGAGGACGAGGCCCCGCCGGCGACGCCGGTGCTCGCGCGCGGCAAACTCGATCTCGGCGGCGTTTGGACGGGCGACGGCGGGGTCTATCCCCTGCCGGCGATGGCGGCGAGCGCCGCGCTCGGCGCGCTGTCGCTGCCCGGCGACGCCGACGGGATCGTCCGCCGGGCCCCACTGCTGGTCGCGGCAGGCGGTGTTCTCAAACCAGGATTGGCGTTGGAGACGCTGCGGCTGGCGCGCGGCGCCTCGGCGTATTTGCTCGAAGCCGCCCCGTCGCGCGTCGTCTCGGGCGCGCTGAGCGTCGCTTTGCCGGCGGACGCGATGTTGCGGCTCGTTCCGGAAAGCGCCGACATCGAGACGATGCCCGCGGTGGACGCGCTCGACCATACGCCGCCTCTCAAGGACGCCGTCGTGTTCATCGGCGCCTCGGCGCCGCAAGCGGGCGGCTTGCGCGCCACGCCCGGCGATCCGCTCACCTCTTCGGTGCGGATTCACGCGCAGGCGGCGCGGCAAATCGCTGCCGGCTTTGCCCCGTTGGAGCTTCCCGCCCGCGTCTCCTGGGGGCTCGGACTGGCGCTTGGCGCCGGGCTCATCGCGCTGGCGGCGTTCACGCCGGCCCCGTTCGCCTATGCGCTCGCCGCGGCGGCGCTTGCCCTTCCGTCGGCGGCGGCTCTGGCGGCGGCGCGAGCGGGCTGGCTGATCGACCCGATCGAAATCGACGCCCCGGCTCTGGCCGGCTTCGCGGCGGCGGCGGCTGTGATGGGCGCGGCGGCGCGACGGCGCGCGCGGTTCTTACGGGCGCGCTTCGAGCGTCATCTCGCCCCGCAGGTCATCGCCCGGATCGTCGCCGGCGGCGACGCGCCGAAACTCAGCGGCGAACGGCGCGAGATCACCGCGTTGTTCACCGACATCGAAAACTTCACCGGCATGGTCGGCCGTTCCGCGCCGGAGGCGCTGGTCGCCGCGCTCGACGCCTATTTCGAAGGGCTCACGAAGATCGCGCTCGCCCACGGCGGCTTGATGGACAAGTTCGTCGGCGACGCCGCGCATGTATTCTTCAACATGCCGTTCGATCTCGACGACCACGCCACGAAGGCGCTCGACTGCGCCATCGAGATCGCCCGCTGGACGGAAACCTTCCGCCGCGAGCCCGGGCCGGCCGCGCTCGGGTTCGGCCGCACCCGCGTCGGCCTGGAGAGCGGGCCGGCGTTGGTCGGCGACGTCGGCGGCGGCGCAAAGCTAGACTATACAGCTCACGGCGAGACGGTGAACGCAGCGGCGCGACTGGAGCAGGCCAACAAGATCACGGGCTCCGCGATCTGCGTCGGCCCCGGCGCGACGGCGCGGATCGCGCCGGGCCGTCTGCGGCCGGTGGGCGCGTTGGAGCTCCGCGGCTTCCCGGCGCCGGTTGCCGCCGCCTCGCCATGGCCCGCGGCGGCGTCGGGGGCGTGGCGAAGCCGCTACCTGGCCGCGTTCGGCTTACGCGAAACCGCGCCGGCCGAAGCCGCGCAAAGCTTCGCCGAACTCGCCGAGGAGATCGGCGACCCCGTGGCGGCGCGATGGGCGACGCCTCAAATCTCGACTTCGCGGCCGATTTCGACGACTTGATCGTAGGGGAGACGCAGCGAGTCGCTGATGCGCGACGCGTTGCGGCCCATCGCGACAAAGATCGCGACGACGAACCCTGGCAGGCCCTTGTGGTCTTCGCGCCGAACAACCGTTTCGTGGCCGACGTAATAGGTGACGTCGTCCAGATCGAGATGCGCGCCTTTCACCTTGCAGTCGGCGAGCACCGCGGCGACGTCGGGCCGCTCCATGAAGCCGAACTTCGCTTCGGCGCGCCAGAAGTGATTGCCCTCGCGCGCGACCGTGACCCGATCGCCGTGACCGACCCGCGGCGTCGACACGGTGGTCAGCGTCAAGGCCAGCACGTTCTCATGCAGCGAGCGGTTCTTCTTGACGTGCCAGGCCATGACATCAGGGGTTTCGTCCTGAGTTCGGGTCAGGAACACCGCCGATCCCGGCACGCGGGCGATTTTGCCCCCGTCGAGTTGCCCCGCGAACTCGGCGAGCGGGGTCCGTCCGGCGTCGATTGCGTCATGAACCGCGGCCACGCCGCGATGCCAAACCCACATGGCGCCATAGACGAGCGCCGCGAGGATCAGCGGCACATAGCCGCCGTCGAACAGCTTGGCGAGATTGGCCGCCAGGAAACAGCCGTCGACGACGAGAAAGGCGGCGGCGACCGCGCCGGCGGCGACGACCGGCCATTTCCAGATCTCGCGCATCGCGATGTAGAGCAGAAAGCTGGTCATCAGCATCGTCGCCGACACGGCGATGCCATAGGCCGAAGCGAGATTGTCGGACTTGCCGAAGCCGATCGTCAGCGCCAGCGTCACCAGCATCAACAGCCAGTTGACCGCGCCGACGTAAATCTGACCGTAGCCCTCCTCTGAGGTCTGCTTGATCTTCAGGCGCGGCAGCCAGCCGAGCCGGATTGCCTGCCGCGTCATCGAAAAGGCGCCGGTGATGATCGACTGGCTGGCGATGACGGTCGCCACGGTCGCCAGCACGATCAACGGCGTGAGCAACATTTTCGGGCAGAGATTATAGAAGATGTTGCCATCGGTCGGCGCCCCTTCGAGCACGATCGCCGCCTGGCCGGCGTAGTTGAGGATGAGGCTCGGAAAGACGACGAAGCTCCACGCCCTACGGATCGGCGACGCGCCAAAATGGCCCATGTCGGCGTAAAGCGCCTCGGCGCCGGTCACGCACAGGAACACGCCGCCCAGCACGAGAAAGCCTTTCAGCCCGCCGCCGGCGAGATAGGCGAAGCCGTAGTACGGGTTGATGGCGACGATGACGCTCGGGTGTTGCGCGATCCCGTAAAGCCCGAGCAGCGCCATGATCGCGAACCACGTCAGCATGACCGGACCGAACGCGCGGCCTATCTTGGCGGTGCCGATCGGCTGCAACGCGAACAGGGCCAGCAGGATAATGACCGCCGCCGGCAGCACGTAGGTCTTCAGCGACGGCGTAACCTGCTCCAAGCCCTCCAGCGCGGAGAGCACCGAGATCGCTGGCGTGATCGCGCCGTCGCCGTAGATCAGCGCCGCGCCGATGAGCCCCGCGGCGACGATCGCCGGACGACGGCCTTTCTTGACCCCGAGCAGGGTCATCAGCGCGATGATGCCGCCCTCGCCGTCATTGTCGATCCGCATCGCGAAGTTGACGTATTTGATCGTCGTGATGAAAAACAGCGTCCACAGGATCAGCGACAACGAACCGAGCGTCTCGGTCGCGTTGGGATGCGGCCCGGTGTAGTCGAGCACGGTTTTGAACGTGTAGAGCGGGCTGGTGCCGATGTCGCCGAACACGATGCCGAGCGCGGCGAGCGCCATCACCGGGAGCGACGAGCCTTTGTGTTGCGTTTCGGCGGCTTGCGCGGTCATTGGGCCCCTTTTTGATCTCGCGGTCACCCTCGCTATATCGTGAAGCGCTGTCAGGCACGTGAAGAAACTTGCGCGCGGAAACCCCTTGGCCTAAGCGCGGAAACGTCGTCCTTTCCCGAGCGTTCCCGCTTGACCCTCGCCGCCGCGCCGATCGCGATCATCATGGGCAGCCAGACGGACTGGGCGACGATGCGCCACGCCGCCGATACGCTCGACGAGCTTGGCGTCGAGTACGAAGCGCGCATTGTCTCCGCCCATCGCACCCCCGACCGCATGGTCGCCTTCGCCAAGGGGGCCCGGGCGGCGGGCTTCAAGGTCATCATCGCCGGCGCCGGGGGGGCGGCGCATCTGCCGGGCATGACCGCGGCTTTCACGATTCTGCCGGTGTTCGGCGTGCCCTGCCCTTCGCGGGCGCTGAACGGGCAGGATAGCCTGCTGTCGATCGTGCAGATGCCGGCCGGCGTCCCGGTCGGAACGCTCGCCATCGGCCAGGCCGGCGCCGTCAACGCCGCGCTGCTCGCCGTCAGCGTGCTGGCGCTAGCCGACCCCCATCTGAGCCAGCGCCTGCAAGCCTGGCGCGAAGCGCGCAGCGACGTCGTGCCGGAGTTCCCAAGCGACGAGGGGACGGCGTGATCCTCGCGCCCGGCGCCACGATCGGCATCCTCGGCGCCGGCCAGCTCGGCCGGATGCTGGCGATGGCGGCGCTGAAGATCGGCCTGCGCTGCCATGTCTTCGCCCCTGAAGCCGAGGCGCCGGCGCACGACGCCGCGCACGCCCGCACGGTCGCCGCTTATGAGGACGAGGCTGCGCTGAAAGCGTTCGCCGACTCCTGCGACCTGTTCACCTTCGAGTTCGAGAACGTGCCGACCGCGACGCTCGAATTCCTGCAAACGTTGAAGCCGGTGCGGCCCAATCCGCGGGCGCTGGCGCTGACCCAGGACCGGCTGACCGAGAAGACGTTCCTGCGCGGCCTCGGCCTGGAGACCGCCCCGTTCGCCGACGTCCCGGATTCCGGCGCGCTCATCCGCGCCGTGCGCGAGATCGGCCGCCCCGCGATCCTGAAAACCCGCCGGTTCGGCTACGACGGCAAAGGCCAGACGATGATCCGCGAGGGCTCCGACCTCGGCGCGGTGCATCGCGCGCTCGGCGCCGGGCCGATGATCCTCGAAGGCTTCATCACCTTCGAGCGCGAGGTCTCGGTGATCGCCGCCCGCAGCCTCGAAGGCTCGACCGCCGCCTACGACCTTTGCGAGAACGAGCACGAGCGCCACATCCTCGCCCGCACCCGCGCGCCGGCGCGCGTCGCCGCGTCGCTGGAGCCGGCGGCGCGCGAGATCGCCGAAAAGGTGCTCGCGGGCCTCGACTATGTCGGCGTGATCGGCGTCGAGATGTTTTGCGCGCGCGAACGCGGCGGCGCGGAGCGGCTGATCGTCAACGAGATCGCGCCGCGGGTCCACAATTCCGGGCATTGGACGATCGAGGGTGCGGAGACCTCGCAATTCGAGCAGCACATTCGCGCCATCGCCGGCTGGCCGCTCGGCGCGACGACGCGGCGCGGCGACATCGAGATGCGCAACCTGATCGGCGAGGAAGCGGAAGACTGGCGCGACATCCTCGCCGAACCCGACGTGAGCCTGCATCTCTACGGCAAGCTGCAATCCCGGCCGGGCCGCAAGATGGGCCATGTCACGCGGGTGTTGCGACCCGCCCCGGGCTGAGTTTGCGCGGCGTCAATGCGGAGGCGCGCGCGGGCGTAAAGATGGCTCACGGAGACCTCGGTCATGAGCAAGCTGCAACGCGTCACCTTACACGCCGCCCGATCGAAAGCCTTCCCGGAGGGGTCGGCGCGGCATGGCTATGTCTTCGTCGCCCCGTTGACGGCGGAGGGCAAGATCGACGCGGAGGCGTGGAAGGCGCATCGCGGGGAATGCGTCGTGCACCGCTTCTGGGGGACGGAGCCCGAGCTGCGCGGCCTGCTCGCGCATCGGCCCGGAGGCCACGGCGGCGCGAGCTGGGTGTTCGAATTGGGCGCGGCGCTTGCCGACGAGGAAGCCGGATACCGCTTCGCCGATCACGCGTTCCGGCCCGGCGAATACGTGTCGGTGCGCGAGGAGGACGGGGAGTTGACGACGTTCAAAGTCGCCTCTGTTTCCTAGCCGCCACTCATACGTTTCCCCGATGAATTGGTTGCCCCCCGCGTCATTACGAGCGAAGCGAAACAATCCAGGGCGCCGGCGACGCCGCCCTCTCAGGTTACGCTACAATCTCTGAGAGATGGATGGCTTCGCTTCGCTCGCCATGACGGAGATCGAGGCGTTCCCCGGGACCGTATCACTCCCGCGCGAGCCGGATCGCCGCGGCCGAGGCGAACGGCGCGCCGGCGAGGCTGAACAGGGACATCGCCGCCAGCGCGGCGAACGGCGCGCCAAACGCGGCGCCGGAATCGGCCGAAGCGGCGGAGACGCCGAAAATCAGCACGGGTATGGCGAGCGGCAGAACCAGCACCGCCATCAACAACCCGCCGCGCCGCAGCGAAGCCGTCAGCGCCGCGCCGATTGCGCCGATCATCGTCAGCGCCGGCGTGCCCGCGAGCAGCGTCAGCGTGATGAACTCAAGCGCCGGGCCGTCCATAGCCAGCATCAGACCGAACAGCGGCGCGGCGACGACCAGCGGGAGAATCGAAGTCGTCCAATGCGCCGCGCATTTGACCAGCACGATGAGTTCGAGCGGCGGCGCGGCATGGGTGAAAATGTCGAGCGAGCCGTCTTCGGCGTCAGCCTGAAACAGCCGGTCGAGCCCGAGCAAGGTCGAAAGCAGCGCCGCAATCCAAAGAATCGCCGGCCCGAGCTTGGCGAGCAGCCTGAGATCGGGACCGAGCGCGAACGGCATGATCGCCACCAGGATCAGAAAAAACACCGCGCCGACCGAGGCGCCGCCCCCGATGCGCCGCGCGACCCGCCATTCCCTTATGTACAAAGCGACGAGCGGCCTCATGCCGCCTCCCCGGGGCCGAGCAGCGTCGCGCCTTCGAGCCGGATCGTCTGCGCCGGCTCCAGCCCGAGCGGCGCATGGGTGGCGGCGATAATGAGGCCGCCGTCGGCGAGATGCGCGCGCATCACGTCGCCGAACAGCGCCTGCGCGGCGGCGTCGAGCGCGGTCGTCGGCTCGTCGAGCAGCCACAGCGGACGCGCAGCGACCAGCAACCGCGCCAACGCGACTCGCCGCTTCTGGCCGGCCGACAACGCTCGCACCGGAAAATCCGCGACATGCCCCAAGCCGAGGCGGTCAAGCGCACGACCCGGCTCTTGGGTCCGGCCGCCCAGCAGATCGCCCCAGAACTGGAGATTCTCGGCGGCGGTGAGCGCGCTCTTCAGCGAATCGGCATGACCGAGATATTGTATCTGCTCCGGAAGATCGCCGCCCTCCAACGCCACACGGCCGCTCGAAAACGGCAGGAAACCGGCCACGCCGCGCAACAGGCTCGATTTCCCCGCCCCGTTCGGCCCGACGACGACGACGGCTTCGCCAGACCCGACCGCGAACGAAAGCCCGGCGAACAGACGCCGTCCGCCGCGGTCAAGCGTCAGATTTTCGGCGGCAAGGCGCATCTTTCCCTTGGCACGGCGCAAAGAAGCGGCGCCCTTCGACGATCGTTCGTGTAGCCCGCGGCGGAGGAATTATCTATAAACCCCTCGGACATTTTCCCCTTCCTCCCCGGAGTCGCGCCTTGGCCAGCCTCGACAGCTTCAATTGCCGCAAGAAACTCACGGTCGGCGCGAAGACCTACGAATATTTCTCGCTGAAGGCCGCCGAAAAGAACGGCCTCGCCGGCGCCTCGACGCTGCCGTTCTCGATGAAGATCGTGCTCGAGAATCTGCTACGCAACGAGGACGGGCGAAGCGTCACCAAACAAGACATCGAGGCGGTCGTAGGCTGGTTGGGCCATCGCGGCAAGGAGGATCACGAGATCGCCTTTCGCCCGGCGCGCGTGCTGATGCAGGATTTCACCGGCGTTCCCGCCGTCGTCGACCTCGCGGCGATGCGCGACGCCATGACCGCGCTAGGCGGCGATCCCGACAAGATAAACCCGCTGGTGCCGGTCGACCTCGTGATCGACCATTCCGTAGTCGTCGACTACGCCGGCACGCCGAAGGCGCTGTCGCAGAACGTCAAGCGCGAATACGAGCAGAACCAGGAGCGCTACCGCTTCCTCAAGTGGGGCCAGCAGGCGTTCTCGAATTTCTCCGTCGTGCCGCCGGGAACGGGCATCTGCCATCAGGTCAACCTCGAATATCTCGCCCAGACGGTCTGGACGAAGAAGGAGAAGATCGACGGGAAGTCGGTCGAGATCGCCTATCCCGACACGCTCGTTGGCACCGACAGCCACACGACGATGGTCAACGGCCTCGGCGTGCTCGGCTGGGGCGTCGGCGGCATCGAGGCCGAGGCGGTCATGCTCGGCCAACCGTTGTCGATGCTGCTGCCGGAGGTGATCGGCTTCAAGTTGACCGGCTCGCTGCGCGAGGGCGTCACGGCGACCGATCTCGTGCTGACGGTCACGCAGATGCTGCGCAAGAAGGGCGTCGTTGGCAAGTTCGTCGAGTTCTTCGGGCCGGGCCTCAACGAGATGTCGGTCGCCGACCGCGCCACGATCGGCAACATGGCCCCCGAATACGGCGCGACCTGCGGCATCTTTCCTATCGACGGCCAGACGATCGCCTATCTGCAAACCTCCGCGCGCAAGAAGGCGCGCATCGAGCTGGTCGAAGCCTACGCCAAGGCGCAGGGGATGCTGCGCACCCGCGCCACCCCCGACGCCGTGTTCACCGATACGCTGGCGCTCGACCTCGGCGAGGTCTCGCCCTCGCTCGCCGGGCCGAAGCGGCCGCAGGACCGCGTGCTGCTCGCCTCCGCGAAGGAGGGCTTCCTCGCCTCGATGACCTCGGAGTTCAAGCAGGGCGACAACACGGAGGCCCGCTATCCCGTCGAGGGCAAGAACTTCGATCTCGGCCACGGCGACGTCGTTATCGCGGCGATCACCTCCTGCACCAACACCTCCAACCCCAGCGTGATGATCGCCGCCGGCCTGCTCGCGCGCAATGCGGTGGCCAAGGGGCTGACGTCCAAGCCGTGGGTGAAAACCTCGCTCGCGCCGGGCAGTCAGGTGGTCGAGGATTATCTGGCGGTGGCCGAGTTGCAGAAGCCGCTCGACAAGCTCGGCTTCAACATCGTCGGCTACGGCTGCACGACCTGCATCGGCAATTCCGGGCCGCTGGCGCCGGAGATTTCTGCGACCATCTCCAAGCACAATCTCGTCGCGGCGGCGGTGCTGTCGGGCAATCGCAACTTTGAGGGCCGCGTCAATCCCGACGTGCGCGCCAATTATCTCGCCTCGCCGCCGCTGGTGGTCGCCTACGCGCTCGCGGGTTCCATGCAGGTCGATCTCGCCACCGACCCGCTCGGCGCCGACAAGCAGGGCAAGCCGGTCTATCTCTCCGAGATCTGGCCGAAGGCGCAAGAGATCCAGGACATCATCGACAGCGTCATCAAGGCGAAGATGTTCAAGGAGAAATACGCCAGCGTTTTCGACGGCGATTCCAACTGGCGGAAGGTCAAGGCGCCGACCGGCCCGGCCTACGCCTGGGACATGGGCTCGACCTATGTGCAGAACCCGCCCTATTTCGAGGGCATGGAGAAGACGCCGAAGCCGGTCGAGGACATCGTCAACGCCCGCATCCTCGGCCTGTTCCTCAATTCAATCACCACCGACCACATCTCGCCCGCCGGTTCGATCAAGGCGACGAGCCCGGCCGGGCATTATCTGACCGAGCATCAGGTGCGCCCGATCGACTTCAACCAGTACGGCACCCGGCGCGGCAACCACGAGGTGATGATGCGCGGCACCTTCGCCAACATCCGCATCAAGAACCAGATGGTGAAGGACGAGGCCGGCAACGTCGTCGAGGGCGGCTTCACCATCCATCATCCCTCGGGCGAGCGCATGGCGATCTATGACGCGGCGATGCGCTATGCCTCGGAAGGCGTGCCGCTGGTCGTGTTCGCCGGCCGCGAATACGGCACCGGGTCGTCGCGCGATTGGGCGGCGAAGGGGACGAAGCTGCTCGGCGTGCGCGCGGTGGTGGCGCAAAGCTTCGAGCGCATCCATCGCTCCAACCTCGTCGGCATGGGCGTGTTGCCGCTGGTGTTCGAGGAGGGAACGTCGTGGCAGACGCTCGGCCTCAAGGGCGACGAAACGGTGTCGATCGCCGGGCTCCAGGGCGATCTGAAGCCGCGCCAGACGCTGACCGCCGAGATCAAGTCGGCCGACGGCAAGGTGCGGAGCGTGCCGCTGATCTGCCGCATCGATACGCTGGACGAACTCGAATACTTCCGCAACGGCGGGATTCTGCCGTACGTGCTGCGGCAGTTGGCGGCGTGAGGATGCTGGCGATGCTGGCAGCGGCCAGTGTCGCCGCGGCGGCGCCCAAGCCGGTGAAGCTGGTGCTGAAGGCGGGTCAGGCTCTGACCTTCCCGGCGAGCGTGACGGACGGCAAGGTCGTTCTCGGCCCCGCCCGCCTCGGCAAGTTCGGCGAGATGCAACCCGCCAACGGCGAGATCACCGTCGGCCTATCGCCGAAGGACAAGACGCTTTACGAGAATGTCGTCGTGGTCGAGAAGACCACGACGCCGGTCGACTTTTTGGCGACCGGCCTGATCGGCGAGATCAAGATAGACGAGAGAGACATTCACGGCCGCCTCGACGCGACCGTCCCGCAGCGCATCGGAGCGACGTCGTGGACAGTGTCGCTGAACGGGTTCGAGGTGGGGACAACCGCAGCGAAGTGACTGATGCGAACGATCAATCCGCTATGCCGATCACGACCGAAAGCATATGATTGAGAGCGATCATTGTCGTTTCATCGAGGCGTCCAATCTTTCGACCGCATTTGTCGCGAGGGACGGCGAGTATTTTCTCCACCATCACCTGCGAGCGCGTGATGAGACCGGTCTCCGCGGTGGCCTCGACGGAAAGCCGATATATCGGCGCCTCGAAAAGCGCGCTCGTCATCAGCGCGACAAGAACGCTATCGGTACTCGCGAGCCAATCGGATTGAATGACGACGGCGGGCCGAGGCTTGCCGTAGTCGCCGGCCGCAGCGACGGTCACTATATCGCCTCTCTTCACGAGTCAGGCCAAGCGAACGCCTTTGCAATGAATTCGAGCGCTTCCGTCTGCTCCGGCCGCGCGCGCAGAAGTTCAGCCTGGCGCTTGGCCTCCTGCGCAAATTCCGGGCGGCGGGGATCTGGGACCCAGACGCGCAGCAGCTTCATGCCTTTTCGTTCTTTGCCAAGGCGGTAGCGCTGGAACTTGGTAAGACCGTCGCTAGCAACCCGCTTCGATCTCGGCATTGTCATCACCCAACGGTTGCGCGCTACCCTAGCATGGGTGTTCGCGCCCTACCACTGACATCAAGATCGACGAGCCGTATGCTTTCGCGCTTTGCCGACTTCACGGGTTAATTGGTCCTCGCGTCCCCATGTGCGCTTTAGGCCATCGCAAAACTCTCCGCGCTTGCCATCTCCCACATTTTGCGCCAGTGCGGATCGTCGATCGTCCCTGTCAGCGCGCCCTTGGCGAGCGGCGGGTAAAGCTCGGCAAACGACATCACCTCGCGTTCCGACACGCGGCGCGAGAAATGCTCGGGGCGGAAATCGTTGGTGTGCGCCAATCCCGCCGCCGCGGTGATCTGGGCCAGCGAATGCAGCATCGCGCGGTGGAAGTTGAACACCCGCGCCGTCTTGTCCTCGACCACGAGCGCGCGGGCGCGCGCCGGGTCCTGCGTGGACACTCCCGTCGGGCAGCGGTCCGTGTGGCAGCTCAGCGACTGGATGCAACCGAGCGCAAACATGAAACCGCGCGCGCTGTTGCACCAATCCGCGCCGAGCGCGAAGGCGACCGCCATGTCGAAGGCGGTGACGATCTTGCCGGAGCAGCCGATGCGGATGCGGTCCTTCGCGCCGATGCCGGTCAGCGCGTCGCGAACGAACACGAGACCCTCGCGCAGCGGCGTGCCGATGTGGTCCGCGAACTCCAGCGGCGCCGCGCCTGTGCCGCCCTCCTTGCCGTCGACGACGATGAAATCGGGATAGACGCCCGTCTCCAGCATCGCCTTGCAGACGCCGAGGAACTCCCAGGGCTGGCCGATGCACAGCTTGAACCCGACCGGCTTGCCGCCCGACAGCTCGCGCAATCGCGCGATGAACACGGTCAGCTCGCGCGGAGTCGAAAAGGCGCTGTGGCGGGCGGGCGAAATGCAGTCGACGCCCTGCTCGACCCCGCGGATCGCAGCGATCTCCGCCGTCACTTTTGGCGCCGGCAGCACGCCGCCGTGGCCCGGTTTGGCGCCCTGGCTCAGCTTGATCTCGATCATCTTGATCTGCGGGTTGGCCGCAGCGATGGCGAATTTGTCCGCGTCGAAACCGCCGTCGGCGCGTCGGCAGCCAAAATAGCCGGAGCCGATCTCCCAGATCACGTCGCCGCCGCCCTCCTTGTGATAGGGGCTGTAGCCGCCTTCGCCCGTATCGTGGGCGAATCCGCCGAGCTTCGCGCCGCGATTGAGCGCCCGAATCGCGTTGGCGCTGAGCGCGCCGAAACTCATGGCGGAGATATTGAACACGCTGGCGCTATACGGCTGCCGGCAGTCGGGGCCGCCGACGTCGATGCGGAACGCCTCGCGGCTGACCTCCGCCGGCGCCATCGAGTGGCGCAGCCATTCGAAGCCGAGCCGGTCGGTGTCGAGCTGGGTGCCGAACGGGCGCTTGTCGAGCTGCATTTTGGCGCGCTGGTAGACCACGGCGCGCTGGTTGCGGCTGAACGGCAGTCCGTCGGTCTCGCTCTCGAAGAAATATTGCCGCATCTCCGGGCGGATGTGCTCCAGCAGGAAGCGCAGGTGGGCGGAAATCGGGTAGGTGCGCAGCACCGAGTGCTTGGTCTGGATGAGATCGCGAATCCCGAGCAGGCCGAGGAACAGGCAGGCGCAAAAGGCGAGACCCAGCGGGACGTCCCAGCCCGAAATCATCGAACCGCCGATCGCCGCGGCGAACGCGAACGTGAGCAGCCACGCCAGGGTCAGCACGACATAGCGCGGCGTGAACGGCAGCATCACAGCTTGCATGAGCGCCCCCTCCAGCGACGAATTCGTTACTCAACAGACCCATGTTACAGACAAATGTCCGCCACGACAGCCGGCGGCGATCCGCGCGCCCTCCCTTATTGGGCAAAAGTTGTCCCGCGCCGGCAACGCCCAATTCACCATGACCTAACGGAGCAAAGTCCTGTTTACGGCTCGTTTCGCAAGGCAAGTCACCTTCGCTTAGATTGCATACGCGGGGCGGACTATGGCTGAGTTCGGTAGGCGAAACGCTTCGGGAGCGGCGCCGAGCGGCGTCGCGTCGCAGCAGGCGATGCGCGCGAGCGTGACGGCCGCGCTGGACGTCGCCAAGACGGGAAAGCTGCCGCCGTGGACGAAATTCGGCCCGATCCGCCTGGTGATTTCCATGGCGGGCGTAGCGGCCTTCTTCTATTTCCTGCTCCTGCCTGTCGGCAGCGACGTTCTGCGCGACCACCGGCTGGCGGGAAGCTGGCGGCCAGCCTACGACATGCAGGCGACGGACGGCCACTGCAAAAGCTACTGGTTCTTGTTGACGGACTGCACCGCCAAGATCATCTCGGTCGCCGAACCGGACCAGCCGGCCGTCGCAAGCCACTTCATCATGAGCTTCGCCTCCGGGGACGGTGAGAGGCTCGTCCCCGTGCGGTCGACGGTCGATCCTTCGGTCGTCACCATCGGGTACGCCGCCGAAACCAAACTCTGGAACCGCACGCTGAGCTTCGTCGCCTGGACGTTCTTTGCCGGCCTTGCGTTCTACAGCATGGCCCGACTGTTGATGAGCGGGCGCTACAAAGGCGGCGCAGCGCATCGCGAGTTGATGGCGGGCTTGACGGAACTGACGGCGCGCGCCGGGTCCGCGCCCGACAATCCGCCTGCCGCGGCCTGAGCGCGGACGTCATGGCGCGCGCGCAGATCCTGGGCCTATGCGCCGGCGTGGCGCTGGCGGCTTACGGTTTCCATCATGACCCGCCGGTCGACCGAGGCGAGGCGGATGCGCAGCAACTGATCGTCCAGGAGTCGGCGGATAGAATCTTGCTCGCCTGGAGCGGGCCGGTCGTCGCGCCGATGCGCGACAACATCGCGGCGGCGCTCGATCATTACAAATCCGATCCGCGCCCGGTCGTCATCGCGATGAATTCGCCGGGCGGCTCGGTCGCGCAGGGGCGGCTGGTCGCGGCGACGATCCACGACGCCGGACGAGTCCACGATATCGACACGCTGGTCGCGCAAGGCGCGGCTTGCGCCTCCATGTGTCTGCCGATCTTTCTAAGCGGAAAAAAGCGCATGGCCGCCGCCGACGCGCATTTCATGTTTCATGAAGTCAAGCTGGATGAGAAAGCGCTGAAGAACGCGGGAATGGACGCCGCCGCCATGGACGCCCTGCGTAAGGTTGTCGAACAGGGCGCCACCGACCTGCTGTTCGAGAACGACATCGGCGTCGCGCGGGTGAATGGCAAATGGCTGGAGGCGCTGCGGTCGAAGATCGTCGGCCGCGACGTCTGGCTCAGCGGGCGGGAACTCGTCGAGCAGGGCTCTGGCGTGATCGACGAGCTGATCGTGACCTCGCCGGGCTAGGGCTTGCCTCAGTCAAACAAACTCGCGCCCTCGCCGAGCCTCGCCAGATGCCACTCGGCGTCGCCGTAGGCCATGTCGATCATCGTCAGTCGCTTGAACAGATGGCCGAGTTTGTATTCGTAGGTCATCGCGATGCCGCCGTGCAGTTGCGTCGCCTGCTGGCCGATGAACTTGGCCGAGCGACCGATCTGCGCCTTCGCCGCGCTGATCGAGCGCGCGCGCGCAGCGGCGTCCTCCTCGCCCGTCGCCATCGTCGCCAGATACATCATGCTGCGCGCCTGTTCGAGCGCCACCACCATGTCCGCCGCGCGATGCTGCAACGCCTGGAACGAGCCGATCGTCACGCCGAATTGCTTGCGGGTTTTCATGTATTCGGTCGTCATCTCGACGGCTTCCGCCATCGCGCCGACCGCCTCTGCCGACAGTGCAGCGATGGCGTCTTCGATCACCCGCGCCATGACTGGCCCGGCGCCTTCGGGGTCGCCCAGCGCCTGCCCACGCACGTCGGCAAGGGTCACCTCAGCCGCGCGGCGACCGTCCTGGGTCGGATAGCCGCGTCGCGTCACACCGGGTGCGTCGGCGTCGACCAGGAATAGGCCGAGCCCGGCGCGATCTCGCTGCGCGCCGGAGACGCGCGCCAGCACGATCAGCTTCTGCGCGCTGTCGCCGTTCAGCACGAGACCCTTCTCGCCGTCGAGCTTGTAGCTCTCGTCGTCGCGACGGGCGGTCGTCTTAACGTCGAAGGGGTTCCAGCCGGACTGTCGCTCCGCATGCGCCAGCGCAAGGCGCAACTCGCCGCCGGCGAGTTCAGGGATCAACTCGGCGCGCTGCTCCGGCGTCGCGCCGTGGCGAAGCGCGCTTCCCGCCAGCACGACGGTGGCGAAATACGACTCCAAAGCCAGCGCGCGGCCGAACGCCTCCTGGCTCAGCATGATCTCGACCGCGCCGCCGCCGTACCCGCCGTCCGCTTCCGAGAACGGCGCGCCCAGCAGGCCGAGATCGGCGTATTGCCGCCACACCTCTTCGCTGAAACCGAGCGGCGCGGCGGCGTAGGCCTTGCGTTGCTCGAAGCCGTATTTGTCCTTGAGCAACCGCGCGAGATTGTCGGCGATCAGTTTCTGTTCATCGCTGAGATCGAAGTCCATCGCTCAGAGCCCCAATATCGCTTTGGCGATGATGCTGCGCTGAATTTCGTTCGAGCCGCCGTAGATCGAGACCTTGCGCACGTTGAAATAGGTCGGCGCGATGGTGGAGGCCCATTCCGGCCCGATCGAAGGCTCGTTCCAGCGGTCGCCGTGCTCTTCGCTGTAGGGCAGCGCGTAGGGGCCGACGACGTCCATCAGCAGTTCGGTCGTCGCCTGCTGCAACTCCGAGCCTTTGATCTTCAACACTGACGACATTGGATTCGGCTTGCCCTTCGGCGCCGTGCGGCTGGCGGCGATGACCCGCATCTGGGTCATTTCGAGCGCCTTCAGCTCGACCTCGGCGGCCGCGAGCTTCATACGGAAGACGGGGTCCTCCAGCTTCGGCTTATCGCCATAGACGCCAAGCGAGGCGAGATGGCGCACCTTCGCGAGCCGCGCCTTGGAGACGCCGACGCGCGCGATGCCGTTGCGCTCGTTGGAGAGCAGGAATTTGGCGTAATCCCAACCCTTGTTGACCTGGCCGACGATGTTCTCGGCAGGGATGCGGACATTGTCGAAAAACACCTCGTTGACCTCGTGGCCGCCGTCGATGGTCTGGATCGGCCGTACGGTGACGCCCGGCGTCTTCATGTCGCAGAGGAAGAACGAGATCCCTTCTTGCTTCTTTACGGCTGGATCGGTGCGGGCGAGCACGAAAATCCAGTCGGCGTGCTGGGCGAGCGTCGTCCAGGTCTTCTGGCCGTTGATGACCCACTCGTCGCCGTCGCGCTCCGCCTTGGTGCGCAGGCCGGCGAGGTCGGAGCCGGCGCCGGGCTCGGAAAAGCCCTGACACCACCAGTCGCGCAAATCTAGGATGCGCGGCAGGAAGCGCTCCTTTTGCGCCTGCGAGCCGAACGTGGCGATCACCGGCCCCACCATGCTAGTGCCGAAGGCGAGCAATTCCGGGGCGTGACCGCGCTGGATTTCGTCGGTGAAGATCGACAGCTTGATCGCGTCCCAGCCCGTGCCGCCCCACTCGACAGGCCAATGCGGCGCGCCCCAGCCCTTTTTGGCGAGGATGCGCGTCCACGTCACCATGTCGTCCTTGGAGGGGTGATGGCCGGCGGCGAGCTTGTCGCGAATCGCGGCCGGCAGGTTTTTGGCGACGAACTCGCGCACTTCGGCGCGGAACGCGATCTCCTCGGCGCTGAAGCCCAAGTCCATCTGATCCTCCCCTCGCGTGAGATCGTTTACGTATTAACGACCTTCGTCGTCAAGCCAGTGTGGGATACCCCAACGCCTGCGCCTCGCGCTCGATCTCGACGACGCGAGCATAGGCCGTCTCGGGCAGGAAAGCGACGCTTGTGAGGCCCAGTTCCGGCACGGGCGGAAGCTCGCGCAACACTTCGCGCACGGCCGACCTCGTCGGCGGCGGCAAGGCGCGGCTGGCGATGAAGGGCAAAGCAGGCGACGACGGCGTCTCACCGATGATCTTCGTAGCCGCGATCAGTTGCGACGCGCCGCGAGCAAGGAGGGCGTAGGTCACGCAGTCAATCGAAGCGACGTCGGCGCGCTCCTCGACCACCGCAAGCACACTGAAGGCGTGACCGCCGGTCTCGACGACGTCGACAAAAAACGGCTTGCCCTCCGCCAGGGGCGCGACGGCCGCGCGAAACAGATTCATGCCGCTGTTGCTGTCGTAGCTGTTTATCGCGGCCCGGTCGCCCCGGAAATCTTCCAGCTTTGTGCCCGGGTCGTCGCGTCGCGCGATAAGGAAACTGCGATGGTTCGGCCCCTCGCAGCCGATGAAGCCGTAGATAGGCGTCGCCAGGATCTCCACCTTTCGGCGCACGCCGTTCCAGTACGGATAGCCGCAGGTCTGGCCGAGCAGCAGGCGATCGTCGGCCCAGGTTTCCCGGATGTTTCCTTCTTGGCTCAGCGCCTCGGGAGCCGCGATTCCCCGAACGCGCAACCGATCCCTGATCGTCGCCCAGAGGCGATCGGTCGCGGGCCGGACCCAGGAAAAGTCGTACATGGGCAAGGCGGCGATCATGGGCGGACTCCTGACGATTTCCTTGCACAGAATAAGCCGCTAGGCTCGCCGTCAACGGAGCCCGCTCATGAAACCCAATCCCCGTTCGACCCGCTGGTTCGATCCCGACGATTTCCGCTCTTTCGGCCAGCGTTCGCGCATGGCGCAAATGGGCTACGATCGCAGCGAATATCAGGGCCGGCCGGTGATCGCGATCATCAACACGTGGTCCGACATCAACCAGTGTCACGCCCACTTCAAGACCCGCGTCGAGGACGTCAAACGCGGCGTCCTCCAGGCCGGCGGCTTTCCGATCGAACTGCCGGCGATTTCGCTCTCCGAGGTCATGGTGAAGCCGACGACCATGCTCTACCGCAATTTCCTCGCGATGGAGACCGAGGAGTTGATCCGCTCGCACCCGGTCGACGGCGTCGTGCTGATGGGCGGTTGCGACAAGACGACGCCGGGCCTGTTGATGGGCGCGACCAGCGCCGGCGTACCCTCGATCTACGTCCCCGCCGGGCCGATGCTGCGCGGCAATTGGCGCGGGCATGTGCTCGGATCCGGCTCGGACACGATCCGCTACTGGGAGGAGCGCCGCGCCGGTACAGTGTCGGACGCGGAGATACAGGGCGTGGAGGACGGCATCGCCCGCTCCTACGGCGTCTGCATGACGATGGGGACCGCCTCGACGATGACCGCGCTCGCCGACGTGATCGGCATGACCTTGCCGGGCGCGTCCTCAATTCCCGCGCCGGATTCCAACCACATCCGCATGTGCGCCGCCACCGGGCGGCGCATCGTCGAGATGGTCCGGGAGGGCGTCACGCCGGACAAGATCCAGACCGAGCGCGCCTATCACAACGCGATCACGGTCGCGATGGCGATGGGCTGCTCGACCAACGCGGTCATTCACATCGTCGCGATGGCGCGGCGGGCGGGCTTCCCGATCAGCCTCGACCATTTCGACGCGGCGAGCCGGAAAATCCCGGTCCTCGCCAACATCCGCCCGAGCGGCGACAAATATCTGATGGAGGATTTTTACTACGCCGGCGGCCTGCTCGGTCTGATGTCGCGGCTAAAGGAGCATTTGCACTTGAGCCTGACCAACGCCTCCGGCCGCACCTGGGCCGAGACGCTGGAGACCGTGCAGGTCTATAACGACGACGTGATCCGCCCGCTCGACAAACCGATCTACGCCGAAGGCGCGCTGGCGGTGCTGCGGGGCAATTTGGCGCCGAACGGCTGCGTAATGAAGCCGTCCGCCGCCGCGCCGCATCTGCTGAAGCATGCCGGGCCGGCTTTGGTGTTCGACAACTACCCCGCGCTGAAGGCCGCGATCGACCGCGACGATCTCGACGTGACGCCCGATCACGTGCTGGTGCTGCGCGAAGCCGGGCCGCTCGGCGGCCCCGGCATGCCGGAATGGGGCGCGCTGCCGATCCCGAAGAAACTCATCAGGCAAGGCGTGCGCGACATGCTTCGCATCTCCGACGCCCGCATGAGCGGCACGGCTTACGGCGCCTGCGTGCTGCATGTCTCGCCCGAGAGCCACATCGGCGGCCCGCTCGCGCTGGTCAGGACCGGCGACCGCATCGCGCTCGACGTGCCGGCGCGGACGCTCAACCTGGAGGTCGGCGAGGAAGAACTCGCTCGCCGCCGCGCCGCCTGGACGCCGCCGAAACCGCGCTATGAGCGCGGCTACGGGTGGATGTTCTCGCGCCACGTCGAGCAAGCCGACCAGGGCTGCGACTTCGATTTTCTGCGCTCGGATTTCGGCGCGCCCGTACCGGAGCCTGAGATTTTCTGACGGCGGCGCTCGCGTTGAGGCATTCGCCATTCGCCTTCGCGCGCGAATTGCGTTACACGGCGGCGAACACTGGCGCCCGGGCGTCGCTGATTCCCCATGGAGGCCCCTTTTGCGACGTAGAGACTTCTTGACCGGCGCCGCCGGACTCGTGGGCGCCGGGGCGACGGCTTTCGTCGCCCGAGCCAACGTGCCGACGCCGTTCACTTTCGACGTGGAGCCGCCAATGGGCGACAAGGCCAAATTCATCGAGTGGGGCGTCAAGCAGCGCGGCGAAGACCCCAAGTATCTCGCCGAACGATTCGACCGCTTCCTCGCCATGGTGCGCAACGAGGACCTGCTGGACGACCGCAACAAGAAGGCGTTCCTCTGCACGCCGCGCGAGAAGTTCGTCCTCCAGCAGAACCTCGGCCGCGCCTACGATCACGCCTTCCTCGACATCGGCTGGGGCGTCACGATCTCCGGGCCGCATATCGTCGGGCGCATGACCTCGACGATCAACCCGCAGAAGGGTGAGAAGGTGCTCGAAATCGGCACCGGCTCCGGCTACCAGTCGGCCTACCTCTCGCACCTGACCGACAAGGTGTGGACCATCGAGATCATCAAGCCGCTCGCCGAGCGCACCCGTTCGACCTATGACGCGCTGATCAAGGACGGCTACGACGAGTTCAAGGCGATCTCCTCCAAGAACGCCGACGGCTATTATGGCTGGGAGGAGAACGCGCCGTTCGACAAGATCATCGTCACCTGCGGCATCGACCATGTACCGCCGCCGCTGTTGCAGCAGTTGAAGGATGGCGGCACGATGGTGATTCCCGTTGGCCCGCCCGGCGCGCAGCGCGTGCTGAAGGTCGTCAAGACCAAGGGCGCCGACGGCTCGATCACCGTGGCGCGCTCCGACATTTACAATGGCCGCATCGTGCCGTTCGTGCCGTTCACCAAGCTTGAGGGCGACTCGATCAAGGGCACCCACAACAACTGATCGCAGGAGGGGCGCGCGTCCCCTTGCAGACGCGCGCGGCGCCGATGGACGATCCCGCCTGGGTAGCCTCTTACGTCAAGAAATCGCTGCAAACGGTCGCAGCCTTCGCCGCCGACGCGCCCGCGCAAGCGAGGCTCGGCGGGATGGCGGCGGCGATCTGCGGCTCGCTGAAAGCGGGCGGCAAGCTGCTCATCGCCGGTAACGGCGGCAGCGCCAGCGACGCGCAACATATCGCCGGCGAGTTCGTCGTCCGACTGATGTACGATCGCGCGCCGCTCGCCGCGATCGCGCTAACGACGGATTCCTCGGTGTTGACCGCCGCAGGCAATGACTACGGCTTCATGGACATTTTCGAGCGACAAGTCCGCGCGCTCGGCCGGCGCGGCGACGTGTTTCTGGGCATATCGACCTCCGGCCACTCGCCCAACATTTTGAGCGCCCTCGCCGCCGCCCGCGACGGCGGCCTGGTGACGCTCGGGTTCGGCGGCGGCGACGGCGGCGCGATGGCGGCGCTTTGCGACCATCTGTTCCTCGCCCCGGCGCGCGAGACCGCGCTGGTGCAGCAGATCCATATCATCGCCGCACATATCGTCTGCGCGCTGGTCGAGCGGGCGTTCTTTCCCGAAGGCGCGCCATGACTCCGGAGCGGGTCGCCAAGCTGACGCAGGCGCGGGTCGCCGTCGTCGGCGACGTGATGATCGACGAATACCTGACCGGCCGCGTCGATCGCATCTCGCCGGAGGCGCCGGTGCCGGTGGTGCGCGGCGTCGAGCTGCGGGCGGCGCCGGGCGGCGCCGCCAATGTCGCGGCGAACGTCGCCGCGCTCGGGGCCCGCGCGATCCTGGTCGGCGTGGTCGGTCCGGGCGGCTCGGCGGAGGTCGGGGCGCTGCTCGCGCCGCTCGGTCGGGTGCAGAATATGCTGTGCGAGGACGCCAGCCGCCGCACGATCCGCAAGATGCGGGTGATCTCCAACCGTCAGCAGATCGTCCGGCTCGACCACGAAGACCTGCATTCTCTATCGCCCGAGGTCGAACAGGCGCTGATGCGCAACGTCGAGGCGGCCGTCGCCGCCAGCGACATCGTCGTGCTCTCGGACTATGGCAAGGGTCTGTTCGGCGACAGCGCGCTGAAGGCGGTGATCTCGCTTGCCAAGGCGGCGGGCAAGCCAGTCGTCGTCGATCCCAAGCGCCCGGAATTCTCGGCCTATCGCGGCGCCGATCTGGTGACGCCGAACCGCGGCGAACTCGCCCGTGCGACCGGCCTCGCCGTGGGCTCCGACGCCGAGGCGGAAGCGGCGGCGCGCAAGGCGCAAGCGCAGTTCGGCGGCGCCGTGCTGCTGACCCGCTCCGAGCAGGGCCTATCGTATTTTCCGCGGGAGGGGCCGGCGATCCATGCGCCGACGGTGGCGCGCGAGGTGTTCGACGTATCGGGCGCCGGCGACACCGTCGTCGCCACCCTCGCCGCGGCGCTCGCCTGCGGCTTCGAAATGGCAGAAGCGTTGCTGCTCGCCAATCACGCCGCCGGCGTCGTCGTCGGCAAGGCGGGGACCGCAACCTTGTCATTGCAGGAGCTGATCGACGCGCTGCATCTTCCGCCGGGCGGCGGCGAGCCGTCCGGCCCGCTGGTCACGCCATTGCAGGCCAAGGCGCTGCGCGAAAGCTGGGCGCGGCAGGGCCTGACGGTCGGCTTCGCCAACGGCTGTTTCGACCTGCTGCATCCCGGCCATATCGCGCTGATCCGTCAGGCGGCGATGGCCTGCGATCGGCTGATCGTCGCGCTCAACTCGGACGCCTCGGTGCGGCGGCTGAAGGGCCCGACCCGCCCGGTGCAGAGCCAGGACGCCCGCGCCTGCGTGATGGGGGCGCTGAAGGGCGTCGCGGCGGTGACGATCTTCGAGGAGGACACGCCCAGGGAGATCATCGCGGCGTTGCAGCCGGACCTGCTGGTCAAAGGCGCGGACTACCGCATCGAGGACGTCGTCGGCGCCGACGTCGTCGAGGCGCGCGGCGGCAAGGTGCTGCTGGTCGATCTGGCGTTGGGGCACTCGACGACCCGGCTGCTCGCGCGCTAGACTTCGGCGGTAGCAGTCCGGGACGCCTTGATTTCAAAGGCTTGACCGCGAAAAGCTGCCCCCTCGCCGGGGCGAGTACTTGCGGGGCGAGCAGCTACAGCCAATCGGAGCAATCGTCATGGCAAGCGAAGCGACGCCATCGACGGCGCTGCTGATGCAGCCCTATCCGGCCGGCGAGCGATCGCGTTGAGCTGGATGGCTTCGCTTCGCTCGCCATGACGTGCGTGAAGGGGAAGACTTCGTGTACGCAAGTATAACTAGCGTCTTCCTCGCAATTTGATCAATTTGCTCCAAATATAGTCAAATATTACTTTAGCAATACCTCTTTCGCGCGCAGCTTGTTCCGGATTTTCTCGGACGAAGCAGTCTTCACACAGCAATATCGTGAGCCGCGTTGGGCTGAGGCCGCGCGCTCCATATTTTCGCATGCGCCCAGACGGCTTGCCGCCGAATGAACGCTCCGGCGACGATTCGAGTTTTCGCAGACGATTTTTTGGAAGTATATCGCCGCAGACCTCGCATTCCGCCTTGGCGTAGCGGCCGCGGTTGTCCAAGTCGTCGCTCGGCGCAGGCGATACAGAGCTGGCGGCCGAAAATTTAAGTTTGCGCTCCGGCAATTTCAAAGTTCCCTATTTCAAATTTTTTCGATCGGGCGTTGAAGTTGTCCCGCCACGGCCGCAGCTAACGTTACGGTCGCCCGATATAACGGTCGGTAAAGCGCGTCGGCGAACCGGCGCGCGGCGTGTTGTCGCACGGACCCTGGCGTTCTCGAAACCGGCTATGTTTCGCTCAATCACGAGTTGCTCATTTTGCGTTGCAAAACAACGCGCAAGATCACGCAACTTAAAGCAAGTCGCACGAAAGATCGGCGCATACATTAAAATTTATGTCGGAAGCCGCGGCGCATGAACTCGCGAGAACATCATCATCCCGCCGCCTTCAGATGCGCCTCCAACGACGCCGGGTCGGCGATCAGGTCGGCGCTCGGCGCCTCAAAGGCGATCGCGCCGCGATTGAGGATGATCGCCTCGTCGGTGAACGGAAGTATTTTTTTTGGTTTCTGCTCGACGATGATCATCGACAGGCCGTCGCGGGCGAGCCGGCGCAGCGCTGCAAGCAGCTCGTCGACGATGATCGGCGCGAGGCCCTCGGTCGGCTCATCAAGCAGCATCAGCTTCGGATTGAGCATCAACGCGCGGCCGACCGCCAGCATTTGCTGCTCGCCGCCTGAAAGCTGGCGGCCGCCGTTGCGGCGGCGCTCGCGCAGGCGCGGGAACATCTCGAACACCCGCTCCACCGTCCACGGGCCGGGGGTCGCAACCGCCGTCAGGTTCTCCTCGACGCTAAGCGAGCGGAAGATGTCGCGCTCCTGCGGAACCCAGCCGATGCCGCGATGAGCGCGCGCGTGCGGCGAGAGCGGGGTGAAATCGTCGCCGCCGAGGAAGATGCGGCCGCCGTGGCGGGTCGTCACGCCGATCAGCGAGTTGACCAGCGTCGTCTTGCCAACCCCGTTGCGGCCGAGCAGCGCCAGGGATTTTCCTTCGGCGAGCGCGAAACTGACATTCGAGACGACGCGCGCCTCGCCATAGCCCGAGGACAGACCTTCGACGCGCAGCAGCTCAGCCATGCGCGTCCTCCCCGAGATAGACGGTCTTCACCCGCTCGTCGGCGGCGATCTCAGCCGGCGTACCCTCGCAAAGCAGCCGCCCGGAGACCAGCACGGAAATCCGGGTCGCGAACGAGAACACGAGGTCCATGTCGTGTTCGATCAACAAGATCGCCACATCCGCCGGCAGGCTGGCGAGCGCGGCGAGAATGTCGTGGCGCTCCTCCTCCGGCACGCCGGCGGCGGGCTCGTCGAGCAGCAGCACGCGCGGCTGGCAGGCAAGCGCCAGCGCGATCTCCAGCAGTCGCTGCTTGCCGTAGGCGAGCGAGCGCGTCGGTTGATCGTAGACCTCCGCGAGGCCGAAGCGGTTCAGCAGCGCCTCGATCTCGGCGACGATCTCGGGTTTTCCGGCCGGCCGCCAGAAATCCCAGCCGCGCCCCTCGCGCTCGGAGATGGCGAGACCGAGCGATTCGACGGGGCTTAGGTCGGGGAACAACTGGTTGATCTGGAAGGTGCGGGCAAGGCCGAGCCGCACCCGCTTGTTGGCCGAGAGGCCGGTCACGTCGCGCCCCTCCAGCAGCACGGCGCCTTCGGTTGGCTTCAGTACGCCGGTCAGCAGGTTGATGAGCGTGGTCTTGCCGGCGCCGTTGGGGCCAATCAGCGCCTGCCGCGCGCCGGGCTGAACCGAGAAGCTCACATTGTCGGTGGCGACCAACCCGCCGAAGCGACGGATGAGGCCGCGCGCCTCCAGCGCCGGCGCACTCATCGGCGCCGCCTGACCAGCGCCGTCAGCCGGTCGCGGCCGACCAGCACCAGCACCACCAGCATCGCGCCGATCCAGAACTCCCAGTATTCCGGGGTCGCGGCGGACACCACGTCGCGGATGACGATGAATATGCCGGCTCCGATGATGCCGCCGTAGAGATAACCGGCGCCGCCGATGATGAGCATCAGCATCACGTCGGCCGAGCGGTGGAAATCGAACAGGTCGAGCGAGACGATCTGCGTCGTCTCCGCAACCAGCGCGCCGGCGACGCCGGCGAAGGCGGCCGAGATCGTATAGATCGCGATGATCCGACGCGAAGTGGAGACGCCGAGCGCGCCGGCGCGCAGCCGGTTCTCGCGCACCGCCGTCAGCGAGATGCCGAACGGCGACCGCGCGATGCGGCGGGCGAGGAAGAACAGCACGAATAGCACGACGAGACTGAACAGCGCCGCGTTGCGCGGGCCATCGCCGATCGCGCCGAGCGAGAACCGGCCGAACAGCGGCGCGACCGTGAAGTTGAGCCCATCGGCGCCGCCGGTCAGCCATTCGTTCTTGTTGGCGAGTTCCCCGAGCATCAGCGCGACGCCCATCGTCACCATCAGCCGGGCGAGGTCGGCCCCGCGCAGCAGCAGCGGCGCGGTGACGACACCCACCAGCGCGGCCGGGAAGATCGCCGCCACGAGGCCGAGCAGCGGATCGTCGTAGCCGGCGTTGGCGAGGATCGCCGCGGTATAGGCGCCGACGCCGAAGAACGCGGCCTGCCCCAGCGAGACGATTCCGGTCAGGCCCAAGATCAAGTCGAGCGACAGCGCGAACAGGCCGGCGTCAAGCGCCTCGTTGACCAGCGCCGCGCGCGACGGGAAGGCGACGACGAGGGCGACAAGCACGAACCAGAACGCGATTTCGGGCCAACGCCAGCCTTCGCGCCGCCGGAGGTGAGCGAGAACGTCGATCGTCATCGCCCGTCGCCCTTGGCGAACAATCCGCGCGGTCGCAGGATCAGCGTGACCACCATCACCGCGTAAATGATGAACGCGCCGATCGAGGGCACGTAATATTTGCCGGCGACGTCGAGCACGCCGAGCAGCAGCGCGCCGAACAAGGCGCCGAGGATGCCGTTCTGGCCGCCGATGGTGACGACGATCAGCATGATGACGAGATATTTGAGCGGAAAGCTCGGGTCGATGCCGCCGATCACGTCCGCCGCCAGCGCGCCGCCGAGCCCGGCGAGTCCGCTGCCGACCGCGAAGGTGACGGCGAACAGGAGATCGACATTGACGCCGAGACCGTTGGCCGTGCGGGCGTCGTCGACCGCCGCGCGCAGCCGCGCGCCGAAGCGCGTGCCGACGAGGAAGATCTGCAACGCCGCCGCGATCGCGCCGCAGAGGACGATCGTGAACAGCCGGTAGATTCCGATGCCGACGCCGGCGACCTCGATCCGGCCTTGCAGATAGGGCGGCAAATGGATCTGCTGCGGTTGATCGCCGAGCAGATAATTGGCCGCCGGCATCGCCATGAACACCAGGCCGATGGTGAACAGCACCTGCTCGAGCGGGCTCGCGCCATAAAGCCGGCGATAAAGCGTGCGCTCCAGCACGACGCCGACCAGCGCGGGGACGACGAAGGCGAGCGGCAACGTCGCCAGAAACGGCACGCCGGCGCGGTTCATCAGCAGCGCTGTGACGTAGCCGCCGAGCATGGCGAAGGCGCCGTGGGCGAGGTTGATGAAGTTCATCAACCCGAGCGTCACCGCGAGGCCGCAGCTCAGCACGAACAGCAGCATGCCATAGGCGACGCCGTCGAGGAGCAGGGTCAGCAACGGGCGGCGTTCCGGAAAGGCGGCGCAGTCTGCGGCCCCCTCTCCCCTTGCGGGAGAGGGTTGGGGTGAGGGGTCGCCGTAATCGTCGGCTCGCCTCGTCCAAGCGGCGCCGCCCCCTCACCCTTACCCTCCCCCACGAGGGGGGAGGGAGACGGCAGGCGAAGGTGGATGCCCCTTCGCGGAACCATTATTTCTTGCTCGCCTTGAACGGGTCCTTAACCATCGGGATGGTCGCAAACTCGACGTTGTAGAGCTGGCCGTCCTTCTTCTCGACCTTGCGCACGTAGATGTTCTGAACGATCTCGCGCGTCTCGGGGTCGATCTCGACCGGGCCGCGCGGGCTCGTCCATTTCGCGCCCTTCATCGCCGCCAGCAGCGTCGGGCCGTCGGTCGCGCCTTTGGTCGCTTCGAGCGCGTGATAGATCAGCGCCATGCCGTCGTAGGCGCCGACCGCCATGAAATTCGGCCGGAAGCCGTTGGCCTTCTCGAAATCGGCGACGAATGTCTTGTTCTCGGGCGAATCGTGGGCGGCGGAATAGTGGTGCGTGGTGACGGCGCCGAGCGCGGGATCGCCGATGTCGGCGAGTTGGTCGTCGTCGGTCACGTCGCCGGTGCCGATCAGCTTGATCCCGGACTGGCCGAGGCCGCGCTCGGCGAACTGCTTCATGAACACCGCGCCGAACCCGGAGGGCACGAACACGAACACCGCGTCCGGCTTGTCATCCTTCACCCGTTGCAGGAACGGCGCGAAGTCGGGGTTCTTCAGCGGCACGCGGATCGCCTCGACGATCTCGCCGCCATCCTTCTTCAAGGTCTCGCCGAACCATTTCTCCGCATCGACGCCGGGGCCATAGTCGGTGACGATGGTGACGACCTTCTTGATGCCGTTCTTGATCGCCCAATCGGCCATCGGCGCCGCGGCCTGCGGCAACGTGAACGAAGTGCGGACAATGAAGGGCGATTTCTCGGTGATGATGGCGGTGGCGGCGGAGGTGACGATCTCCGGCACCTTCGCTTCGGTGGCGAGCGGCGCGGCGGCGAGCGCGAGCGGTGTCAGGCCGAAGCCGATCAGCGCGGCGGCGTGGTCGTTGGCCACGAGTTCCTGGGCGAGCCGTTTGGTGACGTCGGCGGCGCCGGTGTCGTCCTTGATGACGAGCTTGATCGTCTTGCCGGCGACGGTGGCGCCGTGCTCGGCGAGATAAAGCTCGGCGCCCGCCTTCGCCTGTTTCCCGGTCGAGGCCGACGGCCCGGTCATCGGCTCGATCATGCCGATCGTGACGTCCTCGGCGCGCGCTGAGGCCGCCGAGACCATGGCGCCGAGCGCGACCGACACCAATAAAAGACCCACCTTCATCGACTTCCTCCCTGGCGCGGACTTTGCGCGCTCAACTCTACTCGCCCGACGCATAGCGCCAAATCTGGTCGACCTCGACAACGCGAACTCGTTTGAAAACGCCCCGCCCGGCCTTCACGCCGAGAGCGGCGGCGAACGTCGTCATCCGTGCTCCCCCGGCAACGGCGGCGTGCCGTGCGTATGAAAGCTTTCAATCGTCTGCAAGCCCCAGGCCTGTCCCTTTCTGCGCTCGGCCTCGGTCCAAACGATCGGCCTCCAATCCGGGGCGAGAACAAGCCGTGCTCCGGCGTTGGCGACTTCGACGCGGTTGCCGCCGGGTTCGTAGACATAGAGGAAGAACGTCTGCTGGACCGCGTGCTTATGCGGCCCGGTCTCGATGAACACCCCGTTCTCCAGGAAAATATCGGCCGCGCGCAAAATTTCCTCGCGGCTGTCGAGCGCATAGGTGATGTGGTGGAAACGCCCCTTCACGCCGTGCGCTTCGCTGGTGAAGGCGAAGTCGTAGCTCTTGTTGGTGGCGGTCATCCACATGCCCGCTTCTGTCCCGTCGTCGAGCACGATCTGCTCGGTCAGGCGAAGCCCGAGCACGGATTGAAAGAATTCGCGATTGGCCTTGATGTCGGCGGCCAGACAATTGAAGTGATCGAGACGCCGCACGTTGACGCCGCGGGCGGGAAAACGTTGCGCTTGGTTCTTCAACGCCGGGCGTTTGTCGGCCGGCGGGTCGTACCATTCCGTTTCGTAGTAGATCTCGAACAGGTGGCCGTCGGGGTCATGGAACTGGAACGCCGGCCCGTGGCCGAGTTCGTTTTCGACCCAGCCGACGCCCGCGCCCGTCGCCTTCAATGCGGCGACGCGCCGTTCGAGCGCTTGCAGGCTGCGCGCGCGCAACGCGGCGTGGCCGAGGCCCGAAGTCTTTGATCCCGTCAACTTGAGCGAGTATCGCTCGTAATCGTCCCATCCGCGCAGATAGACGGAATCGCCGGCGCGCCCGCTCTCCGTCATGCCGAGAACGTCGCGGAAGAAGACCAAGCTGTCTTCGAGCTTCGGGGTCAGAACCTCGAGATGCCCGAGATGGGCGACGTCCATGATCGGTTCGTCGAGCAAAATCGTCTTCCTCCCGCTCCCGTCTTAGTCCGCACGCGCGGAATTGTCATATTGAGAGTCGGGCGTTGGGTATTACCCACAGGAATATGAGGCAAGGCCGCGCCCGACGACGTTCTTCCCTGAAGCGAGGCGGCGGCATAAAGGCGAAGTCCGTCCCTTGCCGGTTCCGTTCATGCCCGATCTCCGAACGTTCGCCTTTCTGTCGCAAGGCCTCAAGCTCAATGTGTGCGAATGGGGCGATCCCGACGCCCCGCCGCTCCTGCTGCTGCACGGCGTGCGCGATCACGCGCGCTCATGGGACCCGATCGCGGCGGCGCTGGCGGCGCGCTATCGCGTACTGGCGCCGGACCTGCGCGGCCACGGCGACAGCGAATGGGCGACCGGCGGCTTCTATCCGAGCGAGGGCTACGTGCTCGACCTCGCCAATCTCGTCGAGACGCAACGGCTCGGCCCGCTCGTCGTCATCGGCCATTCGCTCGGCGGCAATGTTGGCCTGCGCTACGCCGGGCTGTTCCCCGCCCAGGTTTCGCGCATCGTCGCGATCGAGGGCCTCAGCCATTCGCCAAAGCTCGTCGCCGAGCAGCGCGCCGTCCCCGTCGAGCAGCGGCTGCGCGACTGGATCGCCAAGCAACGCGAGATCGCCGCCAAGCCGCCGCGCCGCTATGCGTCGCTGGCCGAGGCCACGGCGCGCCTCGCCGAGCAGCATCCGCGCCTGGATGCGGGGTTCGCGGCGCATCTCGCCCGCCATGGCGTGCGCACGGCGGGGGACGGATCGGTCGTTTTCAAGTTCGATCCGGCGCTGCGCGCCTTCCCGCCGATCGAGACGCCGGCCGAGGACGTCTGGCGGCTATGGTCGCTCGTCGCCTGCCCGACGCTGCTGATCTATGGCGCGCAGTCTTGGGCCTCGAACCCGACGATCGACGGCCGCGCGCGGCATTTCCGGCAGGCGCAGGTGATGACGCTGGAGAACGCCGGCCATTGGGCGCACCACGACCGCCGCGAGGCGTTTTTGGCGGAGACGGAGCGGTTTCTGCGAGCTAAGTAGGCGCGGTCTCAACACCGCGCCGGCGCGGCGGCCGCGGTCTGGAGACCGCGGACGACAGCGTCGGAGCCAGCTAGCAGATACCGATCAGACAGAATCGGCCCGTCATTGCGAGCGAAGCGAAGCAATCCAGCGCGCCGAGATCGTAGGCTAGTCGGTGAAGCTTGGCTCGGCGGAGACGTGGATGGCTTCGCTTCGCTCGCCATGACGGCGGTACAACTTGATCGGTAACCGCTCTAACTTCAAACAAACGCGACACCCCCTACCGCGCCTCGGCGAGAAGATCGGCCGCGCGCGACGCCAGCACGACCGGGAACGCCGCGTCGAGGCCGCGCAAGTCGGCCATCTCGATCGTCGTGCCGGTCAGGTCGAGCCCGGCCGCCGCCGCGCACTCGCGCGACAGCGCCAGCTCGACGTCCCTCGCCTTGGCGAGCGCCTCAAGGCGGCTCGCCACATTGACCACGCGGCCGATCACTGTCGGATGCGCCGCGTCGCCGTAGCCGATGCGGCCGCTGACCACCCGGCCGCCATGCAGACCCATCGCCACCGCAAGCGGCGCGTCGATCTCGCTGACAAGCCGCCGGTTGACCCCGGCGAGCGAGGCGTCGATGGCGGCGATCGCGCTGAGCGCATTGCGGGTCGCCGCCGCGAGGCCGTCAGCGTGCTCGAACAGCGCCATCAGCCCATCGCCGATGTATTTGTCGACGCGGCCGCCGCTGAGTTCAACGGCGCGCCCGGCCTCGGTGAAAAACGCGTTGAGGATATAGACAACGTCGAACGCCAGCTTGGCCTCGCTGAGCCGCGTGAAGCCGCGGATGTCGAGGAACAGCACCGCCGCGATGCGATCGACCCCCGCCGCCTCCAGCCCGCCGCTCAGCGCCGGCGCCGCCGTCTCCGGGTTCAGCAGGCGGCGCACGGTCAGCGGGCCGGTCGGGCGGATCTGGCAGGCGAGCCGGACGTCGGGATCGGCGCCGATCCGGCGCAACAGCCGCATTTCGGCTTCCGACGGCGATTCGAGATCGCCGAGCCCATCGAGCACCCGGACGCGGCAGGTCGAGCAGCGCGCCTTGCCGCCGCAGACGGAGAGATGCGGCACGCGCGCAGCGCGGCTGATCTCCAACAGGGTCGGCCCGGGCGCCGAAAACACTCTAGGGCCCGGCTGATAGCAGATCGCCAAACGGCGGCGGCGGCGCGCGATCAGCACGCTCGCCAGCGCGACGGCGAGCGCCAGCGCAAGCAAGGCGAGCGAAGCGCGCTGCGCGTCGGCGGCCTGGGCCTTCAACAGCGGAAGCTCGGCGGGAGGATAGGGCAGCGCGATCGGTTGCACGGCTTTGAGCCGTTCGATCTGCCGCCCGGCGACGGTGACGCCGGCCAGCGCGGCGGCGGGCACAAGCGCGGCGAGGGCGACGAGCGCGTGCGAACAACGCCGCCACCACGCCTCGCCCTTCAGCCATTGGTGCATTCCGATGCAGCCGTGCGTCCATACGACGACGAGCAACGTGATCTGCACGACCATCGAGGCCGGCCAGATCAGGCTCAGCGCGGCGGGATAGGTCATGATCGCGCCCGCCGTGCGCGGCCCCACGCCGGCTTCGTACAGATGCGGCATCAGGACGATCGAGATCAGCGCGCCGGTCGCCAATTGCCAGATCGCGGCGCTCGGCAATCGCCACGTCTTGAGCCGCGCGACGCGCCACAGCGCGAGGCCGACATGGACGATGAGCGCCAGCGCGAGGATCGCCGACCCCGCCATCGAACGCGTCACCGCAAGCCGCCACGCCTGCGCCGCCGCCATCGCCTCAAGGCTCCAGAGGCCGAGCGCGTGATTGAGGAAGTGGAACAGCGCGAACGTAAACAGCGTCAGCCCGGAGGCCAGCCGCACCGTGTCGATCCAGGCGCCCGAACGCGGAAGTGTCATCGGCGGCTCGGTAGCACGTCTCGGCGGGCTATCGATTAAAACGCGAACGCGTAGATTGTGTTGTCGGCTGCGATATAAAGCCGGTCATCGGCGGCGATCAACGTCTGAAAATGGTGCAACCCGCGCAGGGTCTCCGGCGGCGTCGCCAGCGGCTCGCCGTTATCGGCCCGGAACGCGTGCAGCTTGTTGTCGCCCTCGGCGCCGACGACCCAGACGATCGCATTCGAGCGGCCGTCGGTGGTCGTGACGATCGGCGAGCCGGCGCGGGCGACGGCGCCGCACCAGGCGGTTTCGATCGCCGGCGCCGGGTCGATGCGAATTTTCAGGGCGATGAGACCGTCGCCGGCGTCGCCGCGCGGGCAATCGGCGCCCCGGCCCTGCAGAAATACAAGCGCGCCGTCGGCGACGCGCCAAACCGCAGGCGACGTGACGGCGACGTTGGTCGCCACAGGCTTGACCGCCAGCGCGCCGCCGACGCCGCCGAGATTGTCGCGGTCGAGGAGATAGGCGTCGCCGTTCTTGCCGACGGTGAGGATCAGCTTCCGGGCGCCGAGGTCGATCGGAATCGCCCCGGTCCCGCCGACGTCGAGATCGCGATCGTCCAGGTCGCGCCAATCCGAGGGCGCGAAATAATCACGCGACGCGGTGGGGCGGGCGAGATCGGGAGCAAGGCGCAAAACGGCTTCGCCGTCGCCCCACTGGGTCGCGCTGAAGGTGTTGCCGGTGACGGCGAACAAATCGCGTCCGTCGCCGCTGACGCCGCCTTGCGCCCAGACGCCGCCGCCGCGGGCGCGCGTTGCAAAGCTCGCCACCTTGTGCGGCGCGTCAAGCGCGACGCCGACGACGAAGCCGTGGTAGGCGCCGCAATCGCCCCAGTGGCCGCTGAACGGCGCGAAGACCTTGCCGTCGAACAGCGCCAAGGCGCCGCGCTGGTTTTGCACCCTCGGGTCGAAACTCGCGCCGAGCGCGGCGGCAAGGTCGACCGGCCAGCCTGGCTCGACGGCGCCGTCGGCGAGCGAAAGCGCGAAGATTTTGTGGCGCGGCGCACTGGCGACCAGCACCGCCGCGTCGAGGTAGAGGGTGGCGCGCTGTTCGTCGATCACCGGCGCGCCGGTGACGCCGAGCGGCGAGATATTGCCGCAAGGCAGCGCCGCATGCGGCACGGGAGGTCCCAGCACGCGCCGCCAAAGCTGCGCGCCGCTCGAAGCGTCGAGGGCGAGAACCTCGTTGCTCTCCGTGGCGACGATCAACTCGCCCTTGCCCGATCCCGCCGGGCGCCACAGCAACGGCTGCGCGTAGACCTTGCCGTCAAAGGCGGCGTGGAACGCGGGATCGAGGCGCACCCCGCGGGCGCGCTCGTAGCTGAGGCCGGGGGCGACATAGGCGCCCGCGCGGTCGAGCGCGCCGTGATAGGTCAGAACCGCGGGATCGGCGTGGGCGGCGCCTGCGCAAAACAGCGCGACGGCGACGAGAGCGTTTCGCATGGGAGTCTCCGCACGCCGGCGCACCGGCAGGCTCGGCGGCATTATTCGACCGATTGGGGAGACAGCAAGGCGGCGCCTTTACGCCGCCAAAGGCGTCGCGCGGCGTGTCCTTAACTGGACGGCGGGGAATAGGTGATTGCAGTCTGGCTCCCGGTGATCGCGGCGTGAAAACCGCTGGCGATGCAACTCCCGAGCAGGGTCACGGCCGTCTCCGCGCTCCCGTCGGAGAACATCAGCGCGCCGCCAGTGCCCTCGCTGTTGGGGACGAAGTCCTGATACGTCCAGGTCGCAGTGTTGACGAGGATCCGGTCATCCGTCGCGCCGTTCTGGTCGAAGCCGGAAACGAGGCCGGCAAAGTCCTGCACGTCGTTGAGCGTCAGCGTTGGCGGAACTGTTTCCCCTGTGTCGAAAACGAATTGCAGGGTTTGTCCGGCGCCAACGCTCGCGTTCAGCGTCACCTCTTGCAACCCGACCTGGATCGACCCGGCGCCAGTGATCTGGCTCTCAAACACCAGGGTGCTGGAGTTCGTCGTGGCGAGCATAACACCGTTGTTTACGACGGCGAGACCGAAAGCCGTTCCGCCCCCTTTCTCCTCGAATGTTCCTGCATTGACGAAACTTGCGTCTCCGGCGGCGGGACCCGTCTGCAGAGTCACGCTGGACGTATCGATCCAAGTTGCGCCTGCGAGATTATTGACGGTGATAGTTTTGCCTGGGCCGGGCTCCAACGTAATATATGCGGTTTCTACGAAGGTATTTAAAGTCTTGCCATAAAATGTCGCCTTGCCCGAATTTGTGAAACTGACGTCGCCTTGCAATGCCATAAAATAAGCGTCGACGAGGTCATCTGCGCCTCGCAGAACGATTTGACCGGACCCAAAGACATTCGCAAAATATAGACTGGCGGCCGCATTGGTGAACGTGAGCGTGCTAGCCGCGAGGTTCAGTTCACCTGTATAGCTTGGTCCCCCCGCTTCAACGATGTTTGAGAATGTTTCTGACGGGATCGTGAGGTCGCCCACAATACGCGCGTTTTCCAACGCCAGCTTCGCGACGGAGACGGTCGTATTTATCAAGACCACGTTGTCGATCGAGATTTCCCCGACCCCTTCCAAGACGCCGGCGACGAAGCGGTCGACGAGGCCGCCCAGCGATAGATCGTCGTCGGAGCTGACCGTGCCCCCGCGATCGTAAAAATCTGCGCTGCCGATGCTTGAACGCCCCGTAGCGCCGACTTGCTCAACCAGACCGAGGTTCACGAATTGCGACGATTCCGCCCCATATCCGCTGACGTCCACGTTCCCGCTCATCTCCCACGTGGCGCTGGCGGTGTTTCGGATGGCGATGGTGTCGTCGTCGAGCTCTCCGGCATATAAGCCGCTGCCGGTGGCGGTTTGCAGGACCGTGGCGGTGTTGACGAAACTGATCGCATCATGCAGTGCGACCTCGGGGCCGATGTTCAAAACGCCGCGATTCCGGATCTGCCCTGACAGGTCGAAGCTGTCGTCGGACAGCGTATCGTCGCCGACGAACACCAGCCGCACGTCGGGGGAAATATTAACGACCGCGTCATCGACGATGACGTCGTCGTAAACCGTGTACGCCGTGATACCGACCGTGCCGGTAATATTTTGCTTGCTGACCATGTGTTTCCTCCGGCCGAGCTGCAATGTTTTGGCTACGGGCGGCTTTGCTTTGCGTCACGCCGGCCGGGAAGTCTAGACGAGTTAGGCTGGTCCGCAAAATTGCGCGGCCCCCCTGACGTTGCGAACGCCAGCGCACTTCCGCTTCGCGGGAAAAGCCGGGGGCCCCTACGCCGCCAAATCGGCGACGATCGTGTCGAGCAGCGGCGCGCCCATCGGCGTCACCATGATGCGGCCGCCCGCCTCAGTGACGAACCCGTCGGCGGCGAGCGATTCGATCTGGCTGCGGCTGAGCCTCCGGCCGCTGATCGCCTCGTAGCGGTGGATGTCGACGCCCTCGCGCAGGCGAAGCCCCATCAGGAGATACTCGTCGCTCTGCTCCTCCATCGTCAGCGGATCGTCGGTGATGAGCCCGTGGCCCTCGATTTCGACCTGGCCGAGCCACATCTCCGGGTGCTTCTCGGTCGCCTGCGCCCGCCGCCCGCGGCCCGCGCCGATGCGGCCGTGCGCGCCGGGGCCGATCCCGACATAGTCGCCATAGCGCCAGTAGACGAGGTTGTGGCGCGATCTCGGCGCCGGGACGCGCGTGATTGGAGGTTTCGTAAGCCGGCATGCCGTATTTGTCGGCGATCTCCTGGGTGGCGTCGAATAGTGCGCGGCCGAGGTCGTCGTCGGGAATGGCGAGCTTGCCGGCCCGCCACAGCCGCTCGAAGATCGTGTCGGGCTCGATGGTGAGCTGGTAGAGCGAGAGATGCTCGGTGGCGAGCTTCATCGCTTGCTCAAGCTCGGCGCGCCACGACGCCTCGGTCTGGCCGACGCGGGCGTAGATCAGGTCGAACGACATGCGGGGGAAGATCGCCTTGCCGGTCTCCACCGCGGCGATCGCCTCGGCGACAGTGTGGCGGCGGCCGAGGGCGCGCAAGTCCGCGTCGTTGAGCGCCTGCACGCCGATCGAGACGCGGTTGACGCCGGCGTCACGGTAGCCGCGAAAGCGGCCGGCCTCGACGCTGGTCGGGTTCGCCTCCAGCGTGATCTCGGCGTTCGGCTCGATCGTCCAGCGCGCGGCGATCGCCTCGAGGATCGCGCCGACGGTGGCCGGCGCCATCAGCGACGGCGTGCCGCCGCCGAAGAAGATCGAGCGCACCTTGCGTCCCGGCGTCAGCGCCGCGCGATGGGCGATCTCGCGCTGGAAAGCGGCGACGAACCGCTTTTCGTCGGGCGGCGAGGCGCGGACGTGGCTGTTGAAATCGCAATAGGGGCACTTCGCCAGGCAGAACGGCCAGTGAACGTAAACGGCGAACCCGGGATCGCCGAGGCCCGCCAAATCCGCCATCGCGGCGATGGTTTCGATTCGGCTCATCGCCATGTTATGCCAGCGCCGGCCGCGCGGCGCCACAGGCATTAACGCGCTTTTTCCGGGAGGTTTTCAGCTTGGCCCCACCCTGGCGGGCCCGTCCCGACCACCGCCGTTGGCTCGAAACCGAAGCCGACCGGCTGTTCCGCTTCTACGAAGTCGCCTCGCTAGACCGCCAAGGCGGGTTCTTCACCCTCGACGACGCCGGCGCGCCGATCGCCTCGCAAACCGAGCGGCCGCTGCACCAGGCGGCCCGGATGGCGCATTGCGCGGCGATCGGCGTGCTGCTCGGCCGCCCCGGCGCCTACGATCTGCTCGACCACGCGATGGCCACGCTTTGGACCCGGCATCGCGACCCCGCGCATGGCGGCTATTTCTGGTCGTTCGACGCCGACGGCCCGCGCGAGCGCGAAAAGCTCGCCTACGGCCACGCCTTCGTGCTGCTCGCGGCGTCGAGCGCCAAATGCGCCGGCCATCCCGACGCCGACCGGTTGATCGCCGACATCGCCGAGACGCTCAACGGCAAGTTTTGGGAAGCCCGCTACGGCGCCAGCGCCGAGGAATTCCGCGAGGATTGGACGCCGTTCAGCGACTATCGCGGCCAGAACGCCAACATGCATCTGACCGAGGCGCTGATGGCCGCCTTCGAGGCGACGGGCGAGGCCGACTATCTCGCGAGCGCCGAAAGCATCGCCGACCTGATCCTGCGCCGCCGCGCCGCAGCGGCGGGATGGCGCGTGCCGGAGCATTATCGCGCCGACTGGAGCGTCGATCTCGACTATCGCGGCTCCGACATGTTCCGCCCGTTCGGTTACACGCCGGGTCACGCGCTGGAGTGGACGCGGCTCGCGCTGCAACTGTGGGCGCTCGGCGGGCGCCGGCTCGCTTGGCTGCCGCGACGCCGCGCGCCGGACTGTTCGAGCAGGCGGTGGCGCAGGGCTGGGACCCGCGCGGCGGGCTCTACTACACGCTGGAGTACGACGGCGACCCCGCGGGTGCGCGACCGGCTGTGGTGGCCGATCTGCGAGGGTATCGGCGCCGCGCATTTCCTCAGCGGCGTTCTCGAAGACGCGGAGGTTTGCGAGACCTGGTATCGCCGTTTCTGGGATTTCGCCGCGCGCCATTTGATCGACGCCCGCCACGGCGGCTGGCGCTGCCAGCTCGACGACGAGCTGGCGCCGATCGCCGGTTATTTCGTCGGCAAGCCGGACATTTACCACGCGCTGCAAGCCTGCCTGATCCCGCTTTACGGGACGAGAGGCAGCCTGACGCAGGAGATCAAGGCGGCGAGGGATTAAGGAATACTGACGTATCCCGTTGCGAGTAATGCACCGTTCGACCGCAAACCCTAGCCGGTGGCGTTCGAGGCGCTTGGCTTCACGTTGTAAACTTGAACAATGTTCCCCCATTCCCGTCGTAGGTCGCGACGAAATTTTCGTTACTGTAGTGACCGACAAAGTTTATCGTCGCCAACGTCGACCCGTCAGTAAGTTGCAACTGCCCGGCTGCGTTGTTCGAATTTTCCACGAAATTGAAGGTTGTGCCCTCGCCGAAGTCGCCGACGTCAAACGAATCGCCTGAGCCGAAACTATCGATGCGACCCGAAAACAAATTCGCGCCGTTGACATCGAGGTCGTCGAGCAAAAACTTACCGCCGCCGGAGACATAAACCAATTCTTGCCCAGCCCCGACCGTACTGTCGAGCTCCAGGGACGCACCCTCGCCGACGTAAATCCCGCCCGATCCAGTCACCGCGTCTTGCAGATCGAGAATTCCAGAGGTCGACGCGATCGTTTTATTGTTGACAATTGCTACCTGTATGTCTGCGACGCCCCCTCCGGAGTTCTTGTCGAATGTGCCGGCGTTGTCGATCGTGGCCGTGACATTGCTATTGCCCGTCTGGAATACCGTACCCTGCGCGGAAATATCGAATGTCGATCCGGCCGCGTTGTCAAGGATCGCGCCGTCGCCGCCAACGACGCCGAACAGCAACCTTCCCGCGTCGTTGACCGTCCCCTCGTTCTCCCAAATGACGTCGTCTTCGAGCCAAAGGCCGACTCCGCCATTGTTGCCGATCGCAACCGCTCCCTTGCTGGCGATCGTCCCGGCGCCGCTGAAATAGGCCGTGCCCGTTCCCGCGGCGGCGAGCAAAGCGCCGGACGCGAAGGTCACCGTCTCCGTCTCGCCAGCCGCAGCGCTGAACGTCCCGTCAAGAACGACTTTGCCGTTCCCGCCGCCTATCGTGCCACCTAAAATCCCGCCGCCGTCGAATTCGAGGGTGCCGGAATTGGCCAAAATCGTCCCGGTGTTGTCGAATGCAACCCGAAGGTCGCTGACTCCCGTGCCTGAAGTTTTCGCAAGCGCGCCAGCGTTGTCGATCGTCCCGGCGCCATAACCAAGCTGGAATATCGTACCCTGCGCAGAAATATCAAATTTCGCCCCGGCTGCGTTGTCGAGGATCGCGTTATCGCCGAACCCGTCACTAAACTGCAAAACTCCCGCGTCGTTGACCGTCCCCTCGTTCTCCCAAATGACGTCGTCTTCGAGAAGAAGGGAATTTCCGCCGTTATTTCCGATCGCGACCGTTCCCTTGCTGGCGATCGTGCCCGCGCCACTGAAATAGGCCGAGTTCGTTCCCGCGGCCGCAAACGTCGCCCCGGACGCGAAGGTCACAGTCTCCGCCTCGCCAGCCGCGACGCTGAACGTCCCGTCAAGAACGACTTTGCCGTTTCCGCCGCCGATCGTGCCGCCCAATATCCCGCCATCGTCGAATTGCAGCGTGCCGGATTCGGCCAAAATCGTCCCCGTGTTGTCGAATGCAACCTGAAGGTCGCTGACTCCCGTGCCTGAAGTTTTCGCGAACGCGCCGGCGTTATCGATCGTCCCGGCGCCATAACCAAGCTGGAATATCGTACCCTGCGCAGAAATATCGAAGGTCCCGCCGGCGGCATTGTCGAGGGTCGCGTTATCGCCGAACCCGTCACTAAACTGCACAGCTCCCGCGTCGTTGACGGTCCCCTCGTTCTCCCAAATGACGTCATCTTCGAGAACAAGGGCCGCATGACCGTTGTTGCCGATCGCGACTGTTCCCTTGCTGGCGATCGTACCCGCGCCGCTGAAATAGGCCGTGCCCGTTCCCGCGGCGGCGAGCGAAGCGCCGAACTCGAAGGTCACCGTCTCCGTCTCGCCAGCCGCAACGCTGAACGTCCCGTCAAGAACGACTTTGCCGTTCCCGCCGCCGATCGTGCCGCCTAAAATCCCGCCACCGTCAAATTCGAGGGTGCCGGAATTGGCCAAAATCGTCCCGGTGTTGTCGAATGCAACCCGAAGGTCGCTGACTCCCGTGCCTGAAGTTTTCGCAAACGCGCCGGCGTTGTCGATCGTCCCGGCGCCGTACCCAAGCTGGAATATCGTACCCTGCGCAGAAATATCAAATTTCGCCCCGGCTGCGTTGTCGAGGATCGCGTTATCGCCGAAGTTGACGCTCAACTGCACAACTCCCGCGTCGTTGACGGTCCCCTCGTTCTCCCAAATGACGTCATCTTCGAGAAGAAGGGAATTTCCGCCGTTATTTCCGATCGCGACCGTTCCCTTGCTGGCGATCGTCCCCGCGCCACTGAAATAGGCCGAGTTCGTTCCCGCGGCCGCAAACATCGCCCCGGACGCGAAGGTCACAGTCTGCGTCTGGCCGCTTCCGACTATGAAGAGGCCGGCCATCACGACCTCACCGTTGCCCCCTCCAATCGTTGCGCCTAACGTACCGCCGCCAAAAAGATCGACTTCGTATCCTTCGGCGGCCTCAACCGTTCCTTTGTTCGTAATCGCGCCGTTGATGACCACTGTGCCGACTAAAGCTTCTATCTTTCCGCTATTGACGACAGACACAGAGATTTTGCCCGTCTCGCTTCCGTTCGTGTTTTCAATCAGTCCGGCATTGATTAAGGTCGAACTGGCTGTGCTCCCCTGTGTAATTGAGAAGTTTGGAAGAAAATCAATCACACCCGTCGATGTATTGTCAAAAGTGCTCGCGGTCGCGTAATCTCCAAGTTGCACATTACTGGCGAGCGAAACCGTTCCGGAGTTGATCCATTCGGTGCCAGAACCAATTATAACCGTGTTACCGCCGTATTCATCATCATAAAAGAAGCTTGATGGGCCCGCGGTTTTTAAAATACCCCCACCACCGATTAGAAGTTCGCTATTTAAATCAGTTTCAAAAAAAGAACTACCTTTGAGAGTAAGCGTATTGCCATTCAGATCAATTGCTGTTTCTACTCCAACGTAGAGGGAGAATGCGGCCGCGGCGTAAAAGGTGCTACTCGTCGTAAAGCTTCCCGCAAGAGTCGTCGTGCCAACTTCGCCGATCGCCAGCTCGCCAACATTCAACGAGAGCGTGCTTTCGAGCGTATCGTCACCAAACAGGTTCAAGGCTCCGGCGCCGCTGATAGTCCCGCCGATCTGCGAATTGGAGCCGGCGATCGCCAGCTCCGTGCCGCCTGCGATGGAGATCGCGCCATTGTTGACGGTCGAAACAGACAGAACGCTAGTGCCGGTTCCCGCGAGCGTCTCCAAGGTTCCATCATTTACAAACGTCGCAGTGGAGGCCCCGGAGACGACCGATACCGAGTTGGCGAATTCGTAAGTCGCCCCGCTGGCATTGATGAAGCTGGCGTCGATACCCGAATTGTCGCCAATCGTGATGCCCCCGCTCGTTTGCTCCGCCACGCCCTTGTTGACGACGTCGGCGCCGCCGCCGATCGTAAAGCCCTGTAGGACGCTGGTCCCGCCGAGATCCAGAGACACCGACCCGCCGATATAACCATCGGTCAGTTGCGATCCCGCGGTCGCGGTCAGCGTCGCGTCGCCGATCAGCGAACCGCTCTCGAGCACCAGCGACGCAATCGTGTCGTCCGTCGCGCCGAGGTTCGCGACCCCTCCGTTGTCGATGACCGCGGTATCTCCCGCGCCAGGGACGCCATTGCCTGGAGGGTTGGTCTCAGTCACCCAATCGTCCGAGTCGAACCAACCGCCATTGCTTACGTTGAAATACCACGTTGTCATGGCGCGCCTCCCAGCGCAGCTTTCTTCAACGCAGCAATTTTTTCACGTTAGTTGAATCGGAGTCAACGAAAGTAACGCGGTCAACATCACCTTATCGGGACGGACGCTAAGCAGATTTGTTGCCGGCGCCGATGGCGCAAACCATACGATTTTCAGCAAAGCGCGGCACCGGAATATTCGCGAAAAGCTGCCGTTCGGGTGAAACCCGTCGACCCGATTTTTCGCCCTGTCATACGGTTTTCGGGTGATCAGTTCGTATTGGCGATTTTGGGCCACCAGTTGAAGCCTGTTCGGGATTTCAAGGTGGATCGATCCTGCGCGAGTGTCACGCAGCGACGGGAGATGATTTCGTCGAGCGTCTCAAGATCCGGGATATGTTTGTTAACGATGGGCTCGTCGAGGAGTTCCCACAATGTCTCGGCCGGTTGAAGCTCGGGCGTGTAGGGCGGCAGGAAGACGAGGCGGACGCCCTCGGGGACTTCGAGGTTGGCCGGCCCCGTGCCAGCCGGCGTTGTCGATCAGGAGAACAATGATGCGGTCGCGTCCGGCGCCGGCCTCCTCGGCGAAGGCGTGCAGCAATTCCTCGAAATAGGGCTTGGATACGCCGGTGTGGACATACCAAAAGCATTCTCCCGTCGCCGGCGAGACGAAGGCGGTGACGTAGAGCCATTCGAAGCCGCTCACGCACCTGATCGATCCAACGCTCGCCAAACGACATCGTTTCGGAAACCTCCCGAACCGTATGCCCCTTCGCCAGAAGCCAGATCGTTTGAAAATGCCGCGCCTGCGTGACGTCCGCGCAAGCGCGATACCGCCCCTCAAGTTCTTCGATGCTCAGATAGTCAGCGACCGTAGCCATGAACCCGCTCCGCGAATCATGGCCCTTCCATCTATCAGCCAGATTCCGATAAAGGAATCCCAACGATACCGAGTCAATAACCCGAAAACCGTATCACTGCGTCCCGTAGATCACTTTCGGCAGGTTGTTCTGCGCGGGCGGCGCGTGGTCGATGTAGATGATCGCCGGGCCGCTCGCGCGGCGGGCCGGCGCCGGGTCGGCGGCCGGGCACAGCACGGCGGGCGGCAGATCGGCGACCGGCGCTTCGGCGGCGTCCGGCGTCGCGGACGCATCGGGGATGACCTCGGGCACGGCGACCGTACCGCCAAGCCAACCGCCTCCGCCGCCCCCACCGCCCCCGTGATGGTCGTGATGTCCCGTCGGACCGAGCGGCGGACGGGCGCCGACAGGAACGGGCGCCGGACCGCCGCCGGCGTGAACGAACGCGCGCGACGGCGTGGCGACAGCGAGAGCGGCGGAGCAGACAACGAGGATGGCCAACGCTTTCATCGCGTTATTCCTGCACGGTGAGGCGGCCTCCTCACCGACAAGGTTAGCAAAGCGTTAACGCGCGGCCAAGCCGCGTCGCTTAATATGGTTAATGCGCATCGCTGCGCGGCCGACGGTCGCAACTCACGGCAGGGCGTTGATCGCGCTTTGATAAAGATCGATTAGACTGTGCAACGCGCCCTGAGACAGCGTGGCGTTCGCGCTGCCGGTCACCCATTCCCTGTAGTAGGCGAGAGCCCAGTCCGCGGGGCTGCTTACGTGCATATTGGAGATGAAATGCGTCGTCCCGCCAACGTATATTCCACGGCTCTGCACCAAGCCTGCGATCATTGAAAAGCATCCTTGCGCCTCGTTGAAACATAAAAATCGCCGCTTCGTCCCGGATATATCTCTCTTTACGCAAGTAGCGGAAATATACTGGTCGTAGACACTCGACCATCGTCCGGAATCCGCTTGCAGGCCGCCGTAGTTGTTGTTTATGCCCGCGTTGCCGTTTGCGCTTTCGTTGCAAATCATGGCGTATGCGGCGCGCTGGACGTCCTTGCTCAATCCGCTCGACGCCAGTCCGGCGGCGATTTCCCTCGTCGTCATGGTTGTTTTCGCATAAGCGATCACGTCAAAGTCCTGATAGGAGTTGTGAACGGACGGATCGTCGACGCTGGCGGCGGCCGCCGCCAGAACGTCCCGAGCGGCCGCCGCGCTCGCCATGCCGGCGGCGCCCGGCCGTCGGATGCCGATGACTTTGCTGCGCGGGTAGTTTGAATATTTGACCTCGTGCGACTGATTTCCGCCAAGGCAACTCCACAATCCATTGCCGGCGTCGCTGCTGAAAAGGGTCACGTGCTGGTTGCCCCCGCCCCAGTCGAAAACCAGAACGTCCCCCGACGCGGGCGTCGAAACCGCCTGCCCCCAGCCGAGCCAAGCCTCCGCCCACAGAAATTCGGTCAACTGTGTGGTCCCGAAGACGGGAGCGATGCCCGCCTTCGCCATGGAGTAGCCGACCGCAAGTCCGCACCACTCGAAGTAATCCATATTCAGCACCGAAAGGCAGTATGGGGCCATGTTCGGATACTTAGCGGCGATGAATTTCAGCCAGCCGCCGATGGTCTCGCTCGGCCCATCGCTGGGCGACCATTCGGTGGCGACAATCGACTTCATGACGTCGAGGGGGGAGTCATTGGGCAAGGCGAATCCTCCAAGAAACTGAATATCAATATATTGCGACGCTGCTTGAACGCTGCGGCATGTTGCAAATATCACGTTGTAAACTTCGTGGCGATTCCCATTGCCGATACGTTGCGAAAAAGAGCAAGCGCCACCGGTTAGAACAAGTGTCCAGCAACCTTGCAGCATGTTCGGAGGGGATGCACAGGGCGCTACGAACGTCCAAGCCGCTTGTGAGGCCACGCCCGCGCGTCCTATATGAACGCTTTCCCGCAAAAAGACCGCCGATGCCGACCGTAGACGTCAAGCCGACCCACAATCGAAAGCCCGGGCAGAAGCCGGAGAGCGCGAACGAACCGTTCAAGCGCGCGCTGACCTCCTGCGCGCGCGCTATGTCGCGCCATCCCGAGCTGGAGGTGTCGTTCTCCGCCGACAAGCCCGGCCTGGTCAGCGGGCCGGAGGGCGCCAAGGCGCGGCTGCCGGAGCCGCCGCGCAAGCCGAACCCCCGCGAAGCCGCAATCCTGCGCGGCATGGCGGATTCGATGTCGTTGCGGCTCGCCTGCCACAGCGAGGCGATCCACCGCCGCAACGCCCCGCAGAACCCACCGGCGCGCGCGCTGTTTGACGCGGTCGAGCAGGCGCGGGTCGAAGCGATCGGCTCGCGCCGGATGGAGGGGGTGGCGGCCAATCTCACGGCGATGCTCGACGATCGCTTCCACAAGAGCCCCTCGGCGGAGGCGCGCGACCGCGACGAGGCGCCGCTGGAGGACGCCGTCGCGATGCTGGTGCGCGAGCGGCTGACCGGGCTCGAGCCGCCGCCCGGCGCTCGGCGCGTGGTCGAGCTGTGGCGGCAGGCGATCGAGGACAAGGCGGGGGCCGACCTCGACAAGCTCTCTGGCAAGATCGAGGACCAGCGCGGCTTCGCCAAAGCCGTTCACAAGCTGCTCGCCTCGCTCGACATGACGAGCGATTCGGAGGCCGAGGCGGAGGAGAGCGAGGACTCGGAAGAGGAGAACAACCCGCCCGACCAGCCCGACGACAGCGACGGCGACGGCGAATCCGAGGACTCCAAGGAGTTCTATGGAGATCGAATCGTTGCAGGATTCGACCGACGAGCTCGAGGAAGGCACGATGGAGGCCGCCGAGGCGCCGTCCGCCGAATATCCCGAGGAAACCGACGCCGGCGAATCCGAGGAGCCGTCGGAGAACCGCCCCACCCCCGCGGGCGGTCCGGACAAGCGCGGGCCGGATTACAAGGCGTTCCTCACCAAGTTCGACGAGGTCGTCGAGGCCAACGAGCTTTGCGAGCCCGAAGAGTTGCAGCGCCTGCGCGACTATCTCGACAAGCAATTGCAGAACCTGTCGAATGTCGTCGGCCGGCTCGCCAATCGGCTGCAACGCCGGCTGATGGCGCAGCAGAACCGCTCCTGGGAGTTCGATCTCGAAGAGGGCATGCTCGACACGGCGCGGCTGCCGCGCATCATCATCGACCCGCAACAACCGCTGTCCTTCAAGCAGGAGAAGGACATGGACTTCCGCGACACCGTGGTGACGCTGCTGATCGACAATTCCGGTTCGATGCGCGGGCGCCCGATCACCGTGGCGGCGACCTGCGCCGACATCCTCGCGCGCACCTTGGAGCGTTGCGGCGTCAAGGTCGAGATCCTCGGCTTCACGACGCGCGCCTGGAAGGGCGGACAATCGCGCGAGGCCTGGCTGCAGGCCGGCAAGCCGCCGAATCCCGGCCGGCTCAACGACCTGCGCCATCTCATCTACAAATCCGCCGACGCGCCTTGGCGGCGGGCGCGCAAAAACCTCGGGCTGATGATGCGCGAGGGCCTGCTCAAGGAGAACATCGACGGCGAGGCGCTCGATTGGGCGCACCAGCGCCTGCTCGGCCGGCCCGAGCAACGCAAGATCCTGATGATGATCTCCGACGGGGCGCCGGTCGACGATTCCACGCTGTCGGTCAATTCCGGCAACTACTTGGAGCGGCATCTGCGTTACATCATCGAGGAGATCGAGACGCGCTCTCCGGTCGAATTGATCGCCATCGGAATCGGCCACGACGTGACGCGCTATTATCGCCGCGCCGTGACGATCGTCGACGCGGAAGAACTCGGCGGGGCGATGACCGAGAAGCTCGCCGAACTGTTCGAGGAGGCGCCACGGGTTGCGCCGAAGCGACGGCCGCGCGCGGCTTGAGCGCGGCCCGCACATTTCCGCAACTGAGTTCGTATTGACTTCGGTCTGTATTTGTTCTAACTATGTTCCGTCTAGAACGGAGCAGCGACGATGTCGGCCCTTTCGGATTGTGTTGGCTTGCAGCGTTACGCTGGGGCATCGCCGCTGGGCGCCGGCTTCCGCGAGGGCGAGACCGCCTACCTCGCCTACGAAGACTGGTACTTGCGAAAATTCCGCCATTGGCGCGGCCGCTCGGGCCGGTCCTACGCGTTTTCGGTCTACGCCGCCTTGGATTGCCCGGCCTACGAGAACGCCGTGCTGATCGTGGCGGATGGCGGCGGCGGTCCAATCCTCGCCTGCGTCGATCTCGGCGCTGCGCCGGAGGCGCGGCTGATCGCGCTGCGCCGCCAATTTCGCGAGCGGTTCGGCCAGCTCGAATTCCAGATCCACGTTCTCGCCGAAGGTCCCGGCGAGCGGCGCGCGCTGATCGACGATTTGTCGTAAGCGGCGGTCGCGGTCGTTCCGCGCGCGTCGGCGTCGTCGCCGCGCTCGGGCGTCCGCGTCGGAAGAGACGCTAAGGTTTCAGAACGTCAACGCTGTCTGAACGCGTGTGCGCTTCCAGCTTTGCCGCCGCTTTGTAGCGGTACGACGGGGATGGCCGGGACAAGGCCCATAGGCGCTAAGTTATTAAGGGATTGGAACAACGACCCCTCCGCCGTCATGCCCGGCCCTGTGCCGGGCATCCACGTCGTGACCGGGCGCGTCGATTGCAGAACGTCTGCGGCTTCGTTTGCAGCGGCCGGCGCTATAGCCTTGTAGCAGCGTGCTCGTCCCGACATGGATGACCGGGACAAGCCCGGTCATGACGGATGGGTTGCTGAAGCCCCCAAGGGGCGGCTTAAGGCAACCGCTATACGGGCGAGCCCGGCCGCGACGGAACGCCCCGACGACCCTTACCCCGTCCTGCGCCGGAGCGCGTCAGCGACGCGCTCGACGACGGCGTCGTTGATCCCAAGGCCGGAGAGATTGGCCCACGTGTTGATGGCGTATTCGTAATTCGGCCCGGCGACGCCGATGGCGGACTCGATCACGTTCACCACCGTCTCGAAATCGGACGTGTCGACATATTGGTAGTGGCCGGGATTGGCGACATAAGTGTAGGCGTCATGCGATTCGCCGTCGCGGGTCTCGATGCGGACCAGCGTCTCCGTGTAGACCGAGGTGACAAGCTCCCTTTCGCGCAAATATCGCATCGTCGCGTCCTTGAGCTCGCCGGCGACGCGATAGCCGACGCCTTCGCATTCGCCCCCGGTCTCCAGCCCCAGCACGAGACCGGGCGCCTCCGGCGTGCCGCGATAGACCATCGATTGGATGCAATAGCGGCGGTGATAGCCGCAGAGTCGCGCCGCCTCGCGCGACTTGTAGGGGAAGCCCGGGTTCCAGATCAGCGAGCCATAGGCGAAGACCCAGAATTCAGGGTGTCCCACTGCATCCCCGGGCGCTCCGCCAACGAAGCAGGGCAATTTCAATTTGGTCAATTCGTCGGCCAATCCGCGCCGCCCTTCCTCGCCCTTCGCTCGGAACAAGATAAAGACGACAAAGCGACATTCGATTCAAGACGCATGGTCGTCGCTTAGAATCAAGCAAATCTCTTGCCGGCGCGGTCGGGGAATAACGCAAGGGACGATCGACCGCCGGCGCGGGCGCGTCGGCGGCTCTGAACCGGCGCGACCCCCGGGCCGCGCAACAATTCGCCTTGGGCCGGCCATGCTCGACGGGTTATGGCGAACGCGACGCCGAACGCTGCGCATCCGGGGAATCGCTTGAGATCGATCCGTCTCCTCCTTTGCCTGGCCTGGCTGAGCCTGGGGCTCGCTGGCCTCGCCGTCGCCGCCGAGGACGCGCGCGAAACGCTCGATTCGGTGAAATCGGCGCTGACCGACATCGACGACGAGCTGAAGCTCGAAAACCTCTCCGACAGCCAACTCGCGCAATTGCGGGCGCGGGCCGAACCGCTGAATGGGCAATTGCAGAGCTTCATCGCCGAAATGACGCCGCGGCTCGAAGCGTCGCGCAAGCGCCTGACCGAGCTGAAGCCCAAATCCAAGGACGCCACCACCGCCGAACCCGATCCCGCCGCCGCGGAGCTGAAGGCGGAGCAGACCAAATTCGACAAGCTCGACGCCGATCTGCGCTCGGCCCGCGCCGATTTGTTGCAGGTCGACGATTACGTCAATCGGATCAGCGCGGCGCGGCGCGAGATCTTCACCAAGCAGACGTTCGCGCGCTCCACCAGCCTGCTGAGCCCGCTTCTCTGGCTCTCCGTGCTGCGCGAAGCGCCTGGCGACGCCGCGCTGTTCCAGCGCCTGCTGGTCAATTCGCTGACGCGGCTAGGGCAGCGCTTGACGACCGGGCAAATCGTCGGCTTCCTCTCGGTCTGCGTCGCGCTGCTGGCGCTGGCGGCGCCGCTGCGCTGGATGGCCCGGCGGGTTGTCGCACACGATCAGAGCGAGCGCGCGCCCGGGCGGTTGCGCAAGGCGCTGGCGGCGACCTGGACCTTGGCGGTGCTCGCCGCGCTGCCGCTCGCGGGCTTGGGAATCGTCGCTTACGCGCTCGACGTGTTCGACATTTCCGATCCGCAATTGCAGAGCGTCGTCGACGCGCTGCTCGACGGGCTGCGGCTGGTCGCGCTGACCTATGCCTGCGCCCAGGCGCTGCTCGCGCCGAAATTTGAAGCCTGGCGCATGGTCCCTGTCGGCGACGAGGCCGCGCGACCGCTGGCGCGGCTGCTGCTCGGCGTCGCCATCGTCTGGGCGGCGTCGCGGCTGATCGAGGCAATTGCGGAATCGGTGTCCTCCTACAATCTGCTGGTGCTGACCCGAGCGGTGGCGGCGCTCGCGGTGTCGGCGATCACCGCCAACGTGTTCCGCAAGCTGGCGCGGCTGGCGCAGGAGAGCGGGCTCGCCAAGGACACCGGGCGGCCTGCTCGTACGTTCGCTTGGGCCTATGTCGTGCTGGTGTTCGCCTGCGCGCTGACCGGCTACATCGCGCTGGCGACTTTCCTGATCGATCATGCGCTGCGGGTGCTCGGCGCGGCGGCGGCGCTGTTTCTCGTCGACGCGCTCCTGCAAGAGAGCTGCGAGCGGCTGCTGCGGCCGGAATCGACGCTGGCGCAAACGCTGATGGCGGCGTTGGGCCTGCGCCGCGAGGGTCTCGAACAGACCGTCGTGCTGATCCAGGGCTGCGAGCGCCTCGCGGTGATCGTGGCGACACTGGTTCTCGCTATCGGCCCGTTCGGCATGCCGAGCCAGGATCTGCTGGCGACGCTGCGCACGGTCTATTTCGGCTTCAGCGTCGGCGGCGTGACGTTATCGCTTTCGTCATTGGTTGCGGCGGTCCTGTTCTTCGTTCTGATTCTCGCGGCGACCCGCGCCGCCCAGACCTGGCTCAGCGACCGCTATCTGCCGCGCACCCGCCTCGACGCCGGCGTGAAGAACTCGATCCGCACGATCTTCGGCTATGTCGGCGTCGTGATGGCCTTGCTGGTCGGCGGCTCCCGGCTCGGCGTCGACGCCGACCGGCTGGCGTGGGTCGCCGGCGGCCTCTCGGTCGGCATCGGCTTCGGCTTGCAGGGCATCGCCAACAATTTCATCTCCGGCCTGATCCTGCTGTGGGAGCGCGGCATCCGCGTCGGCGACTGGGTCGTCGTCGGCCAGGATCAGGGCTTCGTTCGCCGCATCAGCGCCCGATCGACCGAGATCGAGACCTTCGAGCGCGCGACGTTGATCGTGCCGAATCTGATGCTGGTCACCGGCACGGTGAAGAACTGGGTCCACACCGATCGCGTCGCGCGCATCATCATCGCCGTCAACGCCGCATACGAGAGCGACCCGGAAGTGGTGCGCGGCCTGCTGATCGACGCGGCCCGGGCGCAGGACGCGGTGCTGTCGATCCCCGCGCCGCTGGCGCTGTTCGCCGAGTTCGGCGACTGGTCGATGCGCTTCCAGCTCATCTGCTACGTCGAGGACGGGCTGCTGGCGGAGCGGGTGCGGAGCGAGCTCAACTTCGACATCATGCAGCGGATGCGCGCCGCGAACCTGCGCATTCCCTACCCATTCCCGGTCGGCAACGTGGAGGCCGAGCGCGGGCCGAACACGTCCCGATTGCCGTCAGGGGCCTTTCGAGATTGACGGCGTCGCGTCCTGAGTTCGGCGCAAGTTCGCCGAATACGGCGCTAAGTCCTTCGCGATGGCAGGGTAGCGCACGTTGACGCGGAGAGGAGATAAGATGTCTGAGCATCCGTTGGAGACAATATATTGGATTGCCCAGATCTTGTTGTTCATCGTCGCCGGCGCCGCCGCCTACGGCGGAATATTGCAATTGCAGGCCTACAAACTCTTTGAGATTATAAAATTTGTCGATGACAAGGAATTCAGGGAAGCCAGAGGCGTTGTCGTCAATGAGATTGGTCCCGTGAGGGAGACCCGATGGTGGGAGGGCGGACACGAGGCTAACCACATGCGACTGGCCGCCTACACGGTCTGCTCGAAATATGACTCCTTGCAGCTTCTTTTTGAATTTGACGCCATGGATCGCCTTTTAGGCGGCGCCGGATATAAGCGTTTCTTTGTAACGAATTGGAGCGTCAGCATCATACCCACAAGGGAAGCCTTGGAAGGATTTATTCGTTGGCGAAGAGAGGGCTCGCCGCAAGCCTACATCGCGTATGACCGGCTTTACGAAAGCGCCAAGAAATAACGCCTCGCGACTGGCCTTACGCTCAGCCGCCGACCACCTTGCGCAGCGACGCTTCGATCTGGCCGCCGCAATAAGTCTCGCCGTAATCCTGCCGGGCCTTCTCGGCGAGTTGAGCAAGCGGCGGCAGCGCGGAGACGCGGCGCGTCAGCGCCGCCGTCAAGGGCGCGGCGTCGTCGAGCATCGCGGCAAGCGTCGGGAAGCGCTCGGTCATGGTCGACCACAGGACCGCCGTCACCACGTCGGCGACGCCCGGCGCCTCGCCGCCGAGCAGGAAGCCGGACTTCGCCTTCAGGCCGTGGCGGCGGCCGGTCTCGTCCCAGAACGACATCCACGTCTTGAGGCGCGGGACGAAATCCTCCCAGCGCTTTTCGGTCCACATCTGCCGGCCGCCGCTCAAGGTGATCTCGTCGAGCACGTCGTTGGCGTCGTTGACGATCTTTATCGTCAGGGCGCGCAGCGCCGGCGTGGCGGGCAGGAGGTCGAGCGTCTCGGCGAGGTAGAAAACGACCGCCGGCATCTGGGCGATGGCGAAGTCGGCTCGTCTGTCGATCAGCAGCGGCGGCCCCATGAACGGAACCGGCTTTTGCTTCGCCGAAGCGTGCATCAGCTTGGAGATCGCCGCGCCGTCGTGTTCGGTCCAGCTTTTTCCGGCGAAGGCGAGAACGGCGCGTACGAACTGGCCGCGAAACGGGATCGGCCAGTAGTAGAGATCGTAGTCGGACATCGCGGACTTCCGGGTCAGGGGTGAACCTTCTTATCGTCCCAAAGCCGCCATTGCCAAACCCGGAGAACCTGACTATGGGGAGGCGCCTACCTCCCCGGCGTCGCGGTTCGATCCGCACGCCCTATCGCCGCATCCCTCGAAATTGTTTTTAAGGGCCTTGCGCGGCGCTCCCCAACTCGAGCGAGCTGATGGCGTTTCCCCTTTCTACAGAGACCCCCATGCGGGAAATTAAACTTGCGGAACTAAAGAAAAAATCCCCCACCGAATTGCTTGCGTTCGCCGAGGAGCAGGAAGTCGAGAACGCCTCCATCATGCGCAAGCAGGAGTTGATGTTCGCGATCCTCAAGCAGCTGGCGAGCCGCGAAGTCGAGATCATCGGCGAGGGGGTGATTGAAATCTTGCAGGACGGTTTCGGCTTCCTGCGCTCGGCCGACGCGAATTACCTGCCAGGCCCCGACGACATCTACGTTTCACCGACGCAAATCCGCCGGCTCGGCCTGCGCACCGGCGACACCGTCGAAGGCGTGATTCGCTCGCCGAAAGAGGGCGAACGCTATTTCGCGCTGCTGAAGTGCAACGAAATCAACTTCGAGGACCCCGAAAAGACCCGCCACAAGGTCCATTTCGACAACCTGACGCCGCTCTATCCGAATCAACGGGTAAAGCTGGAGGTCGACGACCCCACCCGCAAGGACATGTCGAGCCGCGTCATCGACATCGTGTCGCCGATCGGCAAGGGCCAGCGCGCGCTGATCGTCGCCCCGCCGCGCACCGGCAAGACCGTGCTGTTGCAGAACATCGCGCAGAGCGTCACCGCCAATCACCCCGAGTGCTACCTCATCGTGCTGCTGATCGACGAGCGACCGGAGGAAGTCACCGACATGCAGCGCTCTGTCAAAGGCGAGGTCGTGTCCTCGACCTTCGACGAGCCCGCCGCCCGCCATGTGCAAGTCGCGGAAATGGTGATCGAGAAAGCCAAGCGCCTCGTCGAGCATCGCCGCGACGTGGTGATCCTGCTCGATTCGATCACCCGGCTCGGGCGCGCCTACAACACCGTCGTTCCCTCCTCGGGCAAGGTGCTGACCGGCGGCGTCGACGCCAACGCGCTTCAGCGGCCGAAGCGGTTCTTCGGCGCGGCGCGGAACATCGAAGAAGGCGGATCGCTGACCATCATCGCCACCGCCTTGATCGACACTGGCTCGCGCATGGACGAGGTGATCTTCGAGGAGTTCAAGGGCACCGGCAACTCGGAAATCATTCTCGACCGCAAGGTCGCCGACAAGCGCACCTTCCCGTCGATGGACATCACCCGCTCCGGCACCCGCAAGGAGGAGCTGCTCGTCCCGCCCGACATCCTCAAGAAGATGTACGTGCTGCGCCGCATCCTCAACCCGATGGGCACGGTCGACGCGATCGAGTTCCTGCTCGGCAAGCTGCGTGAGACCAAGACCAACGCCAACTTCTTCGAGTCGATGAACACGTGAGCGAACCGCCGCGAGACCTCGACGCGATTCGGCGCGAGATCGACCGGATCGATTCCGAAATGCACCGCCTGCTGATCGAGCGCTCGGGCGTCATCGAGCGTCTGATCGCGATCAAGCAGGAGCAAGGCGGCGGTTCGGCGTTCCGGCCCGCGCGGGAAGCGTCCATGCTCCGGGCCATCGTCGAGCGGCACGCGGGCCGGCTGCCGGTCGACACCGTCGAGGGCATCTGGCGCATCATCATCTCGACGTTCACTTACGTGCAATCGCCGTACACCGTGCATATCGACGTTTCGCGCGGGGAATCGGCGATCCGGGATTCCGAGCGGTTCCATTTCGGCTTCACCGTGCCGGTGACGCCGCATTTCGGCTCGTCCGGGGTCATCGATTCGGTCGCGCGCAGCGACGGCGATCTCGGCATGTTCGCGCTCGATGGCGGCGCGGCGGCGGGCGCCTGGTGGATGCGGCTGATCGAGCCGGACGCGCCCAAGGTGATCGCCCGGCTGCCGTTCGTCGAGCGGCCGGACCATCCTGCGGGGCTGCCGGTCTACGTGATCTCCAAGCCGCTCAGCGACGGCGGAGCGCGAAACATCGTGCTGGAGGCGATATGGTTAGATCGCTGGCGGCCCGATTTCGCTAGCGCGCTGCGCGCCGCGGGGGGCGAGGTGATCGGCGACGCGGCCCACGGCGTCGGGTTCTCGGTGCTGATCGCCCGCAGCGGCGAGGCGGCGCCCGAGGCGCTCGCCAAGGCGCTGCGCGACGCCGGCGCGCGCGACGTGCGCTCGCGCGAGATCGGCTCGCACGCGCCGCGATTTGAGATGGGGCGGTAGAGGCCCGGGCATTGGCGGCGAAAGCCGCGCTCGAACGGTGTCTCTTTCTCAGGCTGCGCTTGTGTTTCGCGGGGAGGTTCGCGAAAAGCCGGTTGACGGTCCCCCGCCTTCGAGAGTCCCATGCCGCAAGCCACCCGCCCTCAGCCGCGCGCAGACGTTCTGCAAGTCGCCCGCTATATCCCCGGCAAGAGCGCGGCGGCGGGCGCGGCGAAGACCTACAAGCTGTCCTCCAACGAATCGCCGCTCGGGCCTTCGCCGAAGGCCGCGCGCGCCTATGCCGAAGCGGCCGGCTCGCTCGCGCTCTATCCCGACGGCGGCGCCCATGCGCTGAAGGCGGCGATCGCCGAGCGGCACGGGCTCGATCCCGACCTGTTGATCTGCGGCAACGGCTCCGACGAACTGCTCGGGCTGTTGGCGCAGGTCTTTCTGAAACCCGGCGACGAGGGGCTCTACAGCCAGTTCGGGTTTCTCTCCTACCCGATCGCGATCCGCGCCGCCGGGGCGACGCCGGTCACGGCGCCGGAGCGCGATTGGACGGCGGACGTCGACGAGCTTCTCGCCCGCGTGACCGACAAGACCCGGCTGGTGTTCCTCGCCAATCCCAACAACCCGACCGGCGCCCTGCTGCCGCGCGGCGAGCTCAAGCGCCTGCACGCCGGCCTGCCGGCCGATACGTTGCTCGTTATTGACGCGGCCTACGCCGAATATGTCGAGGACGCCGCCTACGAGCCCGGCGTCGAGATGGTCGACGCGTTCGAGAACGTCGTGATGACGCGCACCTTCTCGAAAGCCTACGGCCTCGCCGGCGTCCGGCTCGGCTGGGCCTATGCGCGGCCCTACGTAATCGACGCGATCGACCGGATTCGCGGGCCGTTCAACGTCAACGCGCCGGCGCAGGCCGCCGGGGTCGCGGCGCTCGGCGATCCCGAGCATCTCGCCGCCGCCGTGCGCCACAACGCGCGCTGGCTGCCGTGGCTCCGGCGGCAGATCGCCGATCTCGGCCTCGAAGCACCCCCAAGCTTCGGCAATTTCGTGCTGATCCGCTTTCGCGACGCCGCCCACGCCAAGCGCGCTGACGCGGCGCTGACGGCTTCCGGCTTCGTGCTGCGCGGCATGGACGGCTACGGCCTGCCGGACTGCCTGCGGCTGACGGTCGGCGACGAAGAAGCCAACACCGGCTTCGTGGAGGCGCTGCGGCGCTTCCTCTCAGCGTGAGCGTTTTGGCCATGCCGAAGTTGCCGCCGCTGCCGGCGCCGCTGTTCGACACCGTCGCGATCATTGGCATCGGCCTGATCGGCTCGTCGATCGCCCGCGCGGTCGCCAAGGTCGCCGCGGTGAGGCGCCTCGTCATCTGCGACCACAGCCCCGACGCGCTGGCGCGCGCCGAAGCGCTTGATCTCGGCCAAGCCTACGTCCGGGCTCCCGCCGAAGCGGTCGCGGACGCCGACCTCGTCATCCTCTGCACGTCGGTCGGCGCGGACGCGGAGCTCGCGGCGGCGATCGCGCCGGCGTTGAAAGCCGGCGCAATTGTCTCCGACGTCGGTTCGGTCAAGTCGGCGGTAGTGGCGGAAGTTGGACCGCGGCTGCCGCCGGGAGCCCACTTCGTCCCCGCCCATCCCGTCGCCGGCACCGAGCAATCCGGGCCGGACGCCGGCTTTGCGACGCTGTTTCTGAACCGCTGGTGCATCCTCACCCCGCCGCCGGGGACCGAGCCGCAGGCGATCCAAAAAGTGCGGGCGTTCTGGGCCGCGCTCGGCGCCAATGTCGAGATCATGACGCCGGAGCACCACGACCTCGTGCTCGCCATCACCAGTCATGTCCCGCATCTCATCGCCTACAACATCGTCGGCACCGCGGCCGATCTCGAAGAGGTGACGCAGTCGGAGGTCATAAAATTCTCGGCCGGCGGCTTCCGCGACTTCACCCGCATCGCCGCCTCCGATCCGACGATGTGGCGCGACGTGTTCCTGCACAATCGCGAAGCGGTGCTGGAGATGCTCGGCCGCTTCAACGAAGACCTCACCGCGCTGCAGCGGATGATCCGGCGCGGCGACGGGCAGGGTCTATTCGACCTGTTCACCCGCACCCGGGCGATCCGTCGCGGCATCGTGCAGCAAGGCCAGGAGACCGCCGCCCCGGACTTCGGCCGGCGCGCGCAGGAGGGCGGGGAAGTCTAGGCGCCCCGGCTCGCGGTCCTGTTCACCTTGCCGCGGAAATTGGCTGCGGGGACCGCCGCGGTTTGTTAGGAGAGGGCGGCCATCAAGGGGAAGCCTCGTGGGTCCATCTCAACGCGCCACCCGGCGCGGCGCGGGCGAGCGCGCGCTCGCGTTCTTCGAGGACGCCGGCTTCGCCCGCGTCGAACCGGCGATTCTGCAGCCGACCGCGCCGTTTCTCGACATGTCCGGCGAGGACATTCGCGGCCGGCTCTACCTTACCGCCGGCCCCGACGGCGAGGAAATGTGCCTGCGGCCGGACTACACGATACCCGTCTGCCTCCTGCATCTCGCCGCGGCGGAGACGCCGCGCGAATCGCGCTACTGCTATTTCGGCCCGGTGTTTCGCGCCCGTTCCGGCGGTGAAGGCGAACTCGCGCAGGCCGGCCTCGAAAGTTTCGGCCGGCGCGACATCGAAGCCGCCGACGCCGAAATCCTCAGCCTCGCGCTGGAGGCGGCCGAAGCCGCCGGCGCCGGGACGCTGCAGGTCCGCATCGGTGACGCGCGGGTGTTCGACGGCGTCATCGGCGCGCTGGGCTTGCCGCCCTACTGGCGCCGGCGCGTGCGGCACGGCGTCGCGCGCGGCCTGCCGCTGGCCAAGCTGATCGACCGCAGCGGCCTGACGCCGTTGTCCAAGGCCGGCGTGCTCGCCGCGCTGGAGCGCGCCGATCACGACGGCGCCAAGGCGCTCGTCCAGGATCTGCTGTCGCTGGCCGGCATCGCCACCGTCGGCGGCCGCTCGTCGAGCGAAATCGCCGACCGTTTCCTGGAGCAGGCCGCCTCGCGGCTCGAAGACGGCGTCGGCCCGCGCGAGGTCGAGGCTCTGGAGCGGTTCCTGTCGATCTCCGGCCATCCCGACGGCTGCTCGCAGCAACTTCGCGCGCTCGCCAAGGACACCAAGCTCGACATCGACAAGGCGCTCGCCTCGTTCGATGAGCGCGTCGGCTTCCTCGCCGCGCGCGACCTGCCGATCGACGATTTCACCTATTCCGCCGCGTTCGTCCGCGATCTCGATTACTACACCGGCTTCGTGTTCGAGGCGTCGGACCCGGCAAACCCCGGCGCGCCGGTGGTCGGCGGCGGCCGCTACGACGGGCTCGCCCGCAAGCTCGGCGCCGATCACGAGACCCCGGCGGTCGGGGCGGCGATCTGGCTGCACCGCCTGAAAGCTTAGCCGATGACGCTGACGATCGCCGTGCCCTCCAAGGGGCGCCTGCAAGAAAACGCCTACGACTATTTCGCCCGCGCCGGGCTCGACATCCAGACCGGGCGAGGCGTGCGCGACTATCGCGGCGCGATCGCCGGCGTCGAGGGCGTCGAAGTCGCCTTCCTCTCCGCCTCCGAAATCGTCGGTCAGCTCGCCACGGGCGGCGCGCATCTCGGCGTCACCGGCGAGGACCTCGTGCGCGAGCAGGTCGCCGACGCGGAAAGCCGGCTCGCGTTGCTGACGCCGCTCGGCTTCGGGCGCGCGCATGTGGTGGTCGCGGCGCCGCAATCCTGGATCGACGTGCGCAACATGGCTGATCTCGAAGACGTCTGCGCCCATTATCGGGCGCGGCGGGGCGAGCGGATGCGGGTGGCGACCAAATACGTTAACCTGACGCGGCGGTTCTTCAACGAGCACGGCGTCGCCGACTACCGCATCGTCGAGAGCCTCGGCGCGACCGAGGGCGCGCCGGCGGCGGGCTCGGCGGAGCTGATCGTCGACATCACCACGACCGGCGCGACGCTCGCGGCGAACGGACTGAAGACGCTCGAAGACGGGACGATTCTGCGGAGCGAGGCGAATCTCGTGGCCTCGCTGCGCGCCGATTGGGGCGTCGGGCAGCGGAAGGCGGCGCGGGCGATCCTGTCCCGGCTCGCCGCCACCGAGAAGGCGCGCCGGTCGCGCGAGGTGCGCGCGTTCCTGCCGGCGACAGCGGGCGAGATCGGCGCGGAGGCGGCCGAACGTTTCGGCGCGCGGCTCGCGCCCGACGACGCGTCGGACCTCGCCGGCGCGGTCGCCCTGCTCTGCCCGCGCGAGCGCGCGGCGGATTTGTCGGATTGGCTGCTGTCAAAGGGCGCGCAGCGGGTGACGGTGCAGACGGTCGAACAGGTGTTCGAAATTCCGAACCCGCTCTACGACGCGCTGGAAGAGAAGATCGGGCCGGAGGCGGCGCCGTCCTGACGGCTTGCGGCGCGGGCGGCCTACACGGCTGTCATTGCAGGGCGCCCGGGACAAGCCCGGGCGCGCTGGCGTAAGGGCGCTTTACGCCTTCGGGAACTCGAACGCGACGAAGCGCGAGGCGTCCTGGCTGCGGACCAGCATCACCACCGCCTTCTTGCCGTCCTTCTTGGCGGCGCTGATCTCGTCCTTCACTTGCCGCGCCGAGGAGACCGGCTTGCCCGCGACTTCGAGGATCACGTCACCGGCGGTGATGCCCTTCGCGGCCGCCTCGCCGGTGGGATCGACGCCGACGACCTCGACGCCCTTGCCCTTCCCGCTCGGCGCAAGCTGCACGCCGAGAGTCAGGGCGGCGTGCGTGTCCGTCTTGTCCTCGTCGGCTGAGGCGGTCTTCTCGTCGGCCACCGAGCCGAGCGTCACGCTGACCGTCTGCTGCTCGCCGTTGCGGACGAAGGTCACTTCGGCCTTGTCGCCGGGCTTCAGCGCGCCGACCTTGCGGGTCAGATCGCCGGCCGATGTGACCGCCTCATTGTTGAGCTTGACGATCACGTCACCGGATTTGACGCCGGCGGCAGCCGCAGGCGTGTCGGGCTGAGTCTCGGCGACCAGGGCGCCGTCGGTCGACTTCATGCCGAGGCCGTCGGCGATGTCCTGGGTGACCGGCTGAATCTGCACGCCGAGATAACCGCGCTTGACGCCGCCGTGCTCCAACTCGCTGACCACGAGATCGACCGTCTGCGCGGGGATCGCGAAGCCAAGGCCGACGCTGCCGCCCGAGGGCGAGAAGATCGCGGTGTTGACGCCGACGACTTCGCCCTTGAGGTTGAAGGTCGGGCCGCCCGAGTTGCCCTTGTTGATCGGCGCATCGATCTGGATGAACTGGTCATAGGGGCCGGAGCCAATGTCGCGGCCTTCCGCCGAGACGATGCCGGCGGTCACCGTGCCGCCGAGGCCGAACGGGTTGCCGATGGCGAGCACCCAATCGCCGATGCGCGGCAGCTCCTTGGCGAACTTGACGTAAGGCAGATCGGAGGCGTTGTTGATCTTCAGCAGCGCGAGGTCGGTCTTGGGGTCGACGCCGATCACCTTGGCGTCCATCTCCTTGCCGCTGTCAAGCGTCACCGTCACCGTCTTGCCGTGGTCGACGACATGGTTGTTGGTGACGACATAGCCGTCGCCGCTGATGATGAAGCCGGAACCCAGCGCGACGCCGTGGCGCACGATCGGCTTGCCGAAATTCGGACCGCCGAAGCGGTGCATGAACTGCTGCATCTCCGGCGGGATCTGCTGGTCGTTGTCGCCGTCATCGCTCGACTGCGCCGAGGAATCCTCGATGTTGACCTTCACAGAGACGACGGCGGGCTTAACGTGGGCGACGACGTCGGCGAACGAGGGCGCCGCGCTCTGGCTCGCGGCCGGAGGGGGCTCGATCGCGCCGGCATGCGCGGGAGCGCCGGGCTGAAGGGAAAAGGCGAACACGCCCGAGGCCGCGATGGCGAGCGCGGCGGCGGAGGCGAGGAGCGGCTTGCGGGTGGCGAACGAGGGATGTCCAGACATCGTGGGGTCTCCAGAAAGGAAAATCTTTCGATGGAGACAACATAGGTCGCCGCCATGAGAGGCGGATGGCCTGTATATTAAGGTCTGTTCATGAAGCGCAGGCCGGCTTGCGATCGGCGCGCGGCGATACTGGACGCTATGTTTCGCGTGACCGGGGAGCGCCGGCGCCGGCGCTCCGCGGCGACTTTACGGCGATCAAATGAAAGAGATCAGCGTCCCCCCGGCGCGGATCGCAGCGGCGGAGACGTGGCCGAGGGAGACGTAAGCGTCTCCCTCGGCTCGCCCTAGCGATTCCTCCGAATCTTCGCTGCGATCAATACTTGTGATCGCGGCGATCTTCAGAGACCGGACCCAGCGGATACTCCGGCAGGCAGAGGTTCGGATACGGCGGCGCCTCTCCGCGGCGCTGGGCGTCGCAGCCGGCGTTCATTTCGCGGATATGTGTGCTCGGATCGCCCATCCCGCCGCCGTTCGCGAACGCCGGCCCGGCCGAGACCACGCCGGCCGCGGCGAAGAACAATGCAATCCTAGAAAACTTGCGCATCGGATAGCCTCCTGCGGGGAACGCGCTGTCGCGTCTCCATAATACGTTCGCAATGGCCGACGGATTTGTGACTTCAGCGGCGGCGGTAGATCGCCATCCGCAGTTCGGTTTCGCCCATCGCGTCCTGCAAGGCGCTCTGTCGTTCCCAGGACGCGTCGGCGTCGAGTTTGGCGAAGGCGTAAGCCGGCGGCGTCAATCCTTTGGCGCCGGACCGCCATTCGTTGGCGACGCCGAGATAGCCGCCCGGCGCGATGCGCCGCGCCGCCTCGGCCAGGACGTTGCCGATCTCGCGCGGCGAGAGGTAGTAGAGCACATCCGAAAACAGGCAGAGTTCGAAGGACTCGCCCGGGAATCCGTCGCGAATGTCGGCGATGCGGAAATCGACCTGCGCGAAAGCCCGGCAGTTTTCGCGCGCCTGTCGCACGGCTTCGGGCGAGATGTCGCAGGCGATCAGCCGCTCGACGCGCGGCGCCAACCGCTCGGTGAGGAATCCTTGGGCGCAGCCCACTTCCAGCGCGGTGGCGAAACGCGGCTTCGGCAAAGCCGCGAGAATCCAGTCGGCGCGGCGGCGGTGCGCGGGCGAATCGCGGTAGCCCCAGGAGTCGGCGGTGACGCCCGCGTATCTGTCGGCGAAATCCTCGGCGCTCCAGCCGCGCCCGATCCACCAGCGCGCCTTGCGCCGCCATCGTTGGTAGAGCGTCGCCACCCGCCGCCGCCGTCGCGTCAAATTGACGTGACGAGGGCGCTATCGCGCCCGCCGCATGTCCATCAGCCGCAGGATGAACCAGATCGGCACGACAATCATCGCGCCGGTCAGCACGATGCGGCCGAACTCCCGCAGGTCGGTGAGGCCGAACGCGAGAATGTGGTGGAGCGCATCGACGAACCGCTCGTAGATCGTCTCGGGGTCGAACCCGAACATCGCCAGCAACAACCCGACGACGAAGGAGACGACCAGTAGCCGCACCGCCACCGTCGGCAGCGATCCGCCAAGGAACCCGTTCATCGCGCCTGCGCTCCCAATGCTCCGGCGAGCCGGTTAGTTCGCCGATCCGGCCGTTTCATGGCGGATCGGCGAGCCGTTTCAAGCGCCTTTGGGGAAGTGGACGACCGTCGGCGATTTCCCCGAGGCCGGCTCTTGCGCCTCGCCGCCCACCGGCTTGCCGTCGATCGTCAGCCGCCCGTTCGCGGCGCTCACCTTCACCGTCTGCCCGTCGCGAATCTCGCCGGCGAGCAGCGCCTGGGCCAGCGGGTCCTGCACCCATTTCTGGATGACGCGCTTCAGCGGCCGCGCGCCATAGGCGGAATCGTAGCCCTTGTCGGCGAGCCACTGGCGGCCCTTGGCGTCGAGCACCAGCTCGATCTTGCGCTCCTCCAGCAGCTTCGTCAGCCGCTTGAACTGGATGTCGACGATCGACCCCATGTCCTCGCGGCGCAGGCGATGGAACAGGATGATCTCATCGACCCGGTTGAGGAACTCCGGCCGGAAGTGGTTGCGCACCACGTTCATTACGTCGCGCTCGACCGCCTTGGTGTCCTCGCCCTCGGGCTGGTTGACGAGGTAGTCGGAGCCGAGGTTGGAGGTCATCACGATCAGCACGTTGCGGAAGTCGACCGTGCGTCCCTGCCCGTCCGTCAGCCGCCCGTCGTCGAGCACCTGCAACAGCACGTTGAACACGTCCGGATGCGCCTTCTCGACCTCGTCGAACAGCACGACCTGGTAGGGCCGCCGCCGCACGGCTTCCGTCAGCGCGCCGCCTTCGTCGTAACCGACATAGCCCGGAGGCGCGCCGATCAGGCGGGAGACCGAGTGCTTCTCCATATATTCGGACATGTCGATGCGCACGAGCGCCTGTTCGTCATCAAACAAGAAGCTGGCGAGCGCCTTGGTCAGCTCGGTCTTGCCGACGCCGGTCGGTCCTAAGAACATAAACGAGCCGATCGGCCGGTTCGGGTCCTGCAGTCCGGCGCGCGCGCGCCGGACCGCGGTCGAAACGGCGGTCACCGCCTCGGCCTGGCCGACGACGCGCTTGGCGAGCTCCAGCTCCATCTTGAGTAACTTGTCGCGCTCGCCCTCGAGCATCTTGTCGACCGGCACGCCGGTCCAGCGCGACACGACTTGCGCGACATTGTCCGGCGTCACCGCCTCGTTGACCAGCGCGGCGCCTTGTGAGGCCTCGGTGTCGGCGAGCTTCTTCTCGAGATCGGGGATCACGCCATAGGTCAGCTTGCCGGCTTCGGCGTAGTCCCCCTTGCGCTGCGCCTGGGCGAGCGCGTTGCGGGCGACTTCAAGCTCTTCCTTCAGCTTTTGCGCGGCGCCGACCTTGTCCTTCTCGGCCTTCCAGCGAGCCGTGAGCGAGTCGGATTTCTCTTGGAGATCGCCGAGCTCGGCCGAAAGCTTGGTCAGCCGGTCGCGCGAGGCCGCGTCCGTTTCTTTGCGCAAAGCCTCTTGCTCGATCTTCAGCTGCATGATGCGGCGATCGAGCTCGTCGAGCTCTTCGGGCTTGGAGTCGACCTGCATGCGCTGGCGCGAGGCGGCCTCGTCGATCAGGTCGATCGCCTTGTCGGGCAGGAAGCGGTCGGCGATGTAGCGGTTCGACAGGGTCGCGGCGGCGACGATCGCGGCGTCGGTGATATGGACGCCGTGGTGAACCTCGTATTTCTCCTTCAAGCCGCGCAGGATCGAGATCGTGTCCTCGACCGTCGGCTGGCTGACAAACACCGGCTGGAACCGCCGCGCCAGCGCCGCGTCCTTCTCGACGTGCTTGCGGTACTCGTCGAGCGTGGTCGCGCCGATGCAATGCAATTCGCCACGGGCAAGCGCGGGCTTGAGCAGGTTGCTCGCGTCCATCGCCCCGTCCGCCTTGCCGGCGCCGACGAGGGTGTGCATTTCGTCGATGAACAGGATCACCCCGCCCTCGGCGGCAGTGACTTCGGAGAGCACCCCCTTCAGCCGCTCCTCGAACTCGCCGCGATATTTGGCGCCGGCGATCAGCGCGCCCATGTCGAGCGAAAGCAGGCGCTTGTCGCGGATCGACTCCGGCACGTCGCCGTTGACGATGCGCAGCGCCAGACCCTCGACGATGGCGGTCTTGCCGACGCCGGGCTCGCCGATCAGCACGGGGTTGTTCTTGGTGCGGCGCGACAACACCTGCATGGTGCGGCGGATTTCCTCGTCGCGGCCGATCACCGGGTCGAGTTTGCCGTTCCGGGCGGCTTCGGTGAGGTCGCGCGTATATTTCTTCAGCGCGTCATAGCTGTTCTCGGCGCTGGCCGAATCGGCTGTGCGGCCTTTGCGGATGTCGTTGATGGCGCCGTTCAGCGTCTGCGGGGTGACGCCGGCCTGGGCGAGAATCTTGGCTGCTTCGGCGCCTTTCTCCAGCGCCAGCGCGACGAGCAGCCGCTCCACGGTGACGAAGGAATCGCCCGCCTTCTCGGCGAGTTTCTCGGCGTTGTCGAACAGCCGCGCCGTGGTCGGCGCGAGGTAGAGCTGGCCCGCGCCGCCGCCCTGCACTTTCGGGATTTTCTTCAGCGCCGCCTCGACGAGGGCGAGCGCCTCCTTGGAGCGGCCCCCCGCCTTGTCGATCAGGCCAGCGCAAAGGCCCTGCTCGTCGTCGAGCAGCACTTTCAGCACATGCTCGGGGGTGAACTGCTGATGGTTCTCCCGCAGCGCCAGTTGCTGCGCGGACTGGACGAAGCCCCGCGCGCGTTCCGTGTATTTTTCCAGGTTCATTTCGCAATCTCCCCATTGGCCCGGCGCGCCTGCCCCGAAGCGACAGGGCGCTGTCCGCAATCAGCCCGCGATCCCCGCGGCGTTGATGGAGATGTAGGGAGGGGAGCGGCGCGGCGGAAGGGGTCGAAGGCGACATGTTGGGAGAGGCAAGGGGCATGGCGCCTTGCCGTGGCTTTGCCGGCGCCCTTGAGCCTAAGCAATCGGAGCGTCGGCGTCCACGCCGACAATGCAACGCATCGCAATGTCGGCGTGGACGCCGACGATTCTTCGTGCAAATCTTGCCCGATGATCGCAACTAAGAACCACAAAGGCTGGTATCGTCCACGTGGCTTGCCCCATTTCGATACGCCCGAACTACCACAATTCGTGACTTTTAGATTGCGCGATTCACTTCCCAAACAAATCCTATTCACACGCTCCCGGGAGACCCTCCCCGCATATCGCCGGCGCATCCAGGCCGCGCTCGACGCCGGCGCCGGAGCCTGTTGGCTTGCGCGCCCCGAACTCGCTGAGATCGTTCGCGAGGGACTGGTTTACGGGTGCGCACGAACGCATGATATGCACGCATTTGTCGTCATGCCGAACCATGTGCACGTGCTCACGACGCTTCGCGAGGGATTCCGTCTGTGCGACGTTGTGCGCGGCTGGAAGAGCTATTCGGCGCGGCGGATCAACGCGATCCTGGGCCATGAGGACGCTTTCTGGCAACGGGACTACTTCGATCGCTTCATCAGGGACGAACCGCATTTTGAGCGCGTGCGCTTGTATATCGAGCGCAACCCGGTGACGGCGGGGTTGGCGAAAGTCGCCGAGTCCTGGCGTTTCAGCAGCGCAACAGAGCTATAGGAGCGTCGGCGTCCACGCCGACGAAGCGGCGCACGGCGTCGTCGGCGTGGACGCCGACGCTCCCGACCAGAGGCTCGCTCGGGGGCCGGAAACCGCGTGAGATCGGCCGCGTTGCTAAGCTGGAACAGGAGCAGCGAATGACCAAGATTCTCAAACCCGGCGACAAAGTCGAGTGGGACTCCAGCGGCGGCCACAGCAAGGGAAGCGTAGTCAAGAAGGCAACCGCGCCGATGCTGATCAAAGGCCACAAGGTCGCCGCCTCGCCCCAGAACCCGGAATACGTGGTGCGCTCGGACAAGTCGGGCAAAGAGGCTGCGCACAAGCCCGAGGCGCTGAAAAAGAGCCGATAATCCTGAGCAGAATGCTGCGAGTAGGCCAACCGTTCGTCATGGCGAGCGAAGCGACGCCATCCAGCCCTTCCGTGAGCCGAAAGTTGAAGCTTCGACGCGTTCTCGCACAAACCTACGAAATTACCGCAAGCCTACAATGGTGGCCCCGGCGCTGGATGGCTTCGCTTCGCTCGCCATGACGGCGTTGTCGGCCCCATGAAATTCTGCCTACGCGTCGAGCCGGTAAACGCGTCGCGCGACGCCGCTGAACATCGCCGCCTTCTCGGTCTCCGACGCGCTGGTCGCGAGCCGCTTCAGCGCGTTCCACAGCACTCGATAGCTGCAAACATAGCGATCGACCGGGAAATTGCTCTCAAACATGCAACGCTCGACCCCGAACGCTTCAATGCAGGTTTCGATATAGGGACGCCAAAGCGCCGCAAGTCTCTCCGAACTCGCTCCTCCCCCGACGGGAACGTCGAAACCGCAGAACGGCATCGCGAGACCGCCGAGCTTGACGACGACATTACTCGCGGCGGCGAGCGCGCGTATGTTTTGGCGCCAAACCTCGAAGCGTTCCTCGCGTCGCCCCGCATAGCTCGCAATGCCGAGCGGCGTGCCGACGTGATTGAGCACGATCGCCGTGTCGGGGAAGGCGGTCGCCAACGCCAGGACGTCCGGCAACTGAGGCTCCAACACCCACGCCTCGAACGACAGATCCAGGCGAGCCAGATGCGCGAACCCGCGCCGGAACTCCGCATCGGCGAGCAGGCCCTTGGGCCGGAAGCTCAGCGGACCCAGCACCGCCGCGTCGGCGTCCCACGACGCCGCATGCCGGATGCCGCGGAAACGATCCGGCGCCCGGGCGATGTGCGCCTCCAAGACCTCCGCCGCCCGATCTCCGAGGGTGAGATCGACATGCCCGACAATGCCGGCGCAAACCCGCGCCTCGCCATAGACGCCCGAGGCGCTCATCGCCGCCACGCCATTGACGAACTCGGTCTCGCCGACCGGCCTGAACGCCGCCGGCGCGTCCGCGCGGTACATTGAGCGACACTCGATAAACACCGTCGCCGTCACCCGATGACCGGCATTGAGATCGGCCAGCAGTTCATCCAACAAATAGCGCGGCGTCATTTGCGCGATGCGCTCGAATTCGTGCGTGACGGGAGCGGGCCCCGCGCGCCGATCCCAGAGATGGTGGTGCGGATCGACAATGACGAGGTTAGGCTCAAGAATGGGTTCGTCGTCGGCCATGCGTGAAACCTCCCTTTCCTCGCCTCGAACGACCGGACGATGGCTTATCCATAATGCGCGCGCTCTGCGCCGGGTAGTCCAGTCACGCCCAATCGACCGCGTTGAGCCCCGGCACGCGCTCGAATTCTTTCAGGTTGTGGGTGACCAGGGTTTCGCCGCGACGGCGCGCCTGCCCGGCGATGAGAATGTCGTAAGGGCCGATTTCGCGGCCGGCGCGCCGCAGAAACGCCCTTAGCGAACCCGCCTCCGCGGCGTCGTCCGCATCGAACGGGACGACATGGATCCCGCCGCCGAACACCGCGTCGAGCGCGCGCTCGTTCTGTTCTCGCTTCGCGCTGTTGGCCACGCGAAAACGCAATTCGAGGAGGACGATGCTCGAAACGCCAACCGCCCCGCCCGAGGCTTGGACCTCGCCGAGGCGACGGCGAACCGCAGGACGCTTGTCGCCAAGCAGGTCGATCACGACATTGGTGTCGAGGAAAATCATCCGGCCTATCCGTCGAAATCGACTTCCTCGTCGAGTTCGGGATGCAGATCGTCGTGGGTGACTTCGGGAAACGGCTCCCCTCCGAGGAGTGCGTCGATCCTTGCCCAGAAGGCGTCCGAGGCGAAGGGCGCCTCCTTGTCGATCGGCTCCAACAAGACGGCGTCGCCGACACGGCTGACTTTCACCTCCTTGCCCGGGAGGCGAAACTCCTTTGGCAACCGGACAGCCTGACTTCGGCCGTGCTGAAAAATCTTTGCGATTCCAGCCACCGCGCGCTCCCTGCGTGGTATCTATCCTAGGGTGTATATCACTCGCCGCGACTTTCGTGCAATTCCCAATAAAGTTATATTGAATAACTAATTGCGGCTGCGTCTTCACCGCGCTATCCTCGTCCAAGGAGGAACGCCCATGAACATCGACGATCTCGTCGCCATCGACATCCACACCCACGCCGAGGTCTCCTGCCGACAGCCCTCGGACGCGTTCTGGGAGCCGTTCGAGGCGGCGGCGAACAAGTATTTCAAGGTCGGCAAGCGGCCGACCATCGCCGAGACGCTCGCCTTCTACCGCGAGAAGAAAATCGGCCTCGTCATGTTCACCGTCGACGCGGAGTTCCAGATCGGCAATCGCCGCATTCCCAACGAAGAGGTCGTCGACGCCGCGCGCGACAATGCCGACATCATGATCGCGTTCGCCTCGATCGACCCGCACAAGGGGATCATGGGCGCCCGCGAGGCGCGGGATCTCATCGAAGGCGGGATCGTCAAGGGCTTCAAGTTCCATCCGACCTGCCAGGGCTTCTTCCCCAACGATCGCATGGCCTACAAGCTTTACGAGGTGATCGCCGAGCACAAGCTGCCGGCGATCTTCCACACCGGCCATTCCGGCATCGGCACGGGGATGCGCGGCGGCGGCGGCTTGCGGCTGAAATACTCGCAGCCGATCCATATCGACGACGTCGCCGTCGACTTCCCCGACATGACGATCATCATGGCGCATCCGTCTTGGCCGTGGACGGACGAGGCGCTGTCGATCGCGCTGCACAAGCCGAACGTCTATATCGACCTCAGCGGCTGGATGCCGAAATATTTCCCACCGCAGGTCGTGCAATACGCCAATACGCAGTTGCGTGAGAAGATGCTGTTCGGCTCGGACTTCCCGCTGATCTCGCCGGACCGCTGGATAGCCGACTTCGAGAAGGCGGCGTTCAAGCCCGAGGTGCGGCCGCTGATTCTGAAGGAGAACGCGATCCGCGCGCTGGGGCTGCGCAAGGCGGCTTAGAATACGTTATTGCGAGCGAAGCGAAGCAATCTACGGCGCCGCTGATGCACTCCATCCGGCTGGCGAACGATCTCTCTTAGATGGACTGCTTCGCTTCGCTCGCAACGACGAAGGTCAAATCAGCCGATACTGCCTCGCCTTGTTGCGCAGGAACGGCAGGCCTTCGCCCATCACCTCGGCCTCGTCTTTGGCGACGGGGCGCCACACCGAGAGGCCGAAGGCGAGCTCCGGCATCATGTTGAGGAAGCTCTCCATCGCCAGCCCGCCCTTGAACCCGATCGCGGCGAGCGCGGCGAAGATTTCGTCCCAGGGGACATTGCCGGCGCCGGGCGTGCCGCGGTCGCTCTCGGAGAGATGGATGTATTTGAGGTGGGCGCGAGCGTCGAGAATGCCGTTGGCGGCGCCCTTCTCCTCGATGTTCATGTGATAGGTGTCGAGGTGGACGAACATATTGTCCGCGCCGACCCGCTCGATCATCTCGACCGCCTGCCGGCCGGTGTTGATGAGATGATTCTCGTAGCGGTTGACCGGCTCGATCCCGAACAACAGCCCGCGTGATTTCGCGTGTTTGGCGGCCGGTCCGAGGGCGCGCGCGATGTTGTCGTATTCGGCCTGCGTCGGCGGGACGCCGGTGCGCTCGCCGATCCCGCCGAAGGTGACGCCGGACAGCGCCTCGGCCCCAAGCTCCGCCGCCTTGTCGATCGCCACCTTGAGGTGCGCGACCGCGCCCTCCGGGTTGCGGGAGGCCCAATTCTCCTGCGGCAGGCCGAGCGAGCAGACCGCGCGCAGCTTGTGCTTTTCGAGCAGCGCGCGGGTGTGCGCGGCGTCGACCGCCGACGCATTGAGCAAGGGGATCTCGATGAAATCGACCTTGTATTTCACCGCCGCGGCGATCGCCCGCTCGGCGCCGGCGCGGTCCCAGTTCATCGCCCACATGCTGGTGTGAACGCCGAAGCCCTGCATGACATCCTCCCTGGTTCTCCCCAACTGGGGCGGCAGATTGCCGGGCCTGTCAAGCGCGGCTCGCGCGGAGGCCCGGCCACATGCGTTGCAGCACGCCGTCGCGCCGCACGAAACCATGCCAGAGCGCAGCCAAGATATGCGCGGTCAGAAGCGCGCCGATGATCCAGGCGAACACATAATGCGCCTGCCCGGCGCCGGCGTCGGCCTGCTCGCTGCGCGGAACCAGGTTCGGGACCGGGAACAGTCCGAACCAGCGGAACCCGTGACCGCCGGCCGCCGAATGGACATAGCCGCTCAGCGGCATCGCCAGCATCAGCAGGTAGAGCAGCCCGTGCGCGGCGCTCGCGGCGACATGGTTCAACCGGCCGAGCGGCGGCCGATACGGCGGCGTTGGCGAGACGAGGCGGACGACGACGCGCAGCACGATCAGCGCGAGCGCCGTCACGCCGAGCGACTTGTGCAGGTCGAGCAGTTCGACGCGCAGCGGCGTCCCGCGCGGCAGATTGATCGCCGCGACCCCCAGCGCGATAGCGGTCAGAATGATCGCCGCCATCAGCCAGTGAAGCGCGCGCAGGGGTGCGGAATAGGACGGGGCCATGCGCGCACGCATCGCCCGCGAAGGCGCCCGAATTGCGACCGCTCAGGCGCGCGCCGCTTCCTCCATCGCGAGCTTGGCCATAAGCGGCACGCCGGCGCCCATCTTCATGCCGCGCTCCGGATTGGAGGCGTTGCCGTCGAGCGCCCGCTTGTAGACGCCCTGCACGATCGCCGCGATGCGGAAGAAACTGAACGCGATCAGGAACGACCAGTGCGGGACGCGCTCGATGCCGCTGCGCGCGCAATAGGCGGCGACATAGGCCTCGTCCGAGGGCAGCCCGAGCGCGGCGCGGTCGAGGCCGGCGAGGCCGCGGAACTCGCCGACGTTGGGCAGCCGCCACTGCATGCACTGATAGGCGAGATCGGCGAACGGGTGGCCGAGCGTCGAAAGCTCCCAATCGAGCACGGCGATAAGCTTCGGCGCGTCGTTGGCGAAAATCATATTGTCGATGCGGAAATCGCCGTGCACCAGCGAGACGCGGCCGTCGTCGGGCGGCATGTTGGCGGCGAGCCAGTCGATCAACTGGTCCATGTCCGGGATCTTCACGGTCTCGCTGGCGCGATATTGCTCGGTCCAGCGCTGCGTCTGCCGCGCGAAGTAATTGCCGGGCTTGCCGTAGTCGGCGAGCCCGACTTTGACGACGTCGATCGAGTGAAGTTGCGCCAGCACGGCGTTCATTGAATCATAGACGCCGACGCGTTCCTGGCGGTTCGACTCCGCCATGCCGGGGTCCCAGAAGATGCGGCCCTCGACATGCGCCATCAGATAAAACACCGAGCCGGCGACGCTGTCGTCCTCGCACAAGGCGAGCGCCTTCGGCGCGGGGAAACCCGCAGTCTCCAAAGCCCGCAGGGCGCGGAACTCGCGCTCCACCATATGCGCGCTCTTCAGCAGCTTGCCCGGCGGCTTGCAGCGCAGCACATAGGACTTCCCCGGCGTGTCGAGCCGATAGGTCGGGTTCGATTGGCCGGTCGGATATTTGGTCGCCTTCGACGGGCCTGCGTAGCCCTCGACATGCTGTGCGGCCCAGGCGTCGAGCGCGCGCGTGTCCTCTGGAAATCCGCTCAACGCTCGCCGCCCTCGTTGGTGTAGCGCTTCAGTTCGGCTTTCGAGATGACGCGGCGGTGCACCGCGTCCGGCCCGTCGGCGAGGCGCAGCGTGCGCACGCTGGTCCACATCCGCGCCAGCGGGAAATCCTGGCTGACGCCGGCCGCGCCGTGCATCTGCACGGCCTGGTCGATCACCTCCAGCGCGATGCGGGGCGCGACCACCTTGATCTGCGAGATCAGCGGCGCGGCGGCGCGATTGCCCATGGTATCCATCGCCCACGCAGCTTTCAGGCACAGCAACCGGGCCATCTCGATGCTCATGCGGGCCTCGGCGATCAGGTCGCGGTTGGCGCCGAGCTGGGCGAGCTTCTGCCCGAACGCCTCGCGCGAGACGGAGCGGCGACACATCGCTTCGAGCGCCCGCTCGGCCTGGCCGATGGCGCGCATGCAGTGATGAATGCGCCCCGGTCCGAGCCGTCCCTGCGCGATCTCAAACCCCTTGCCGCGGCCGACGATCAGCGCGTCTTTGGGGATGCGCACGTTGTCGAACTTGATGTGCAGATGGCCGTGCGGCGCGTCGTCATGGCCGTAGACCTGCATCGCCCGCAGCTTGGTGATGCCGGGCGTGTCGGCCGGCACGAAGAACATCGAATGACGGGCATGCTTGGCGGCGTCGGGGTCCGTCACCGCCATCGTCACATAGAGCGCGCAGCGCGGATCGCCGGCGCCGGAGGACCACCATTTCTCGCCGTTGAGCACCCAATGGTCGCCGTCGAGCTTGGCGTCCATCGCGATATTGGTGGCGTCGGACGAGGCGACGCCGGGCTCGGTCATCAGATAGGCGGAGCGGGTCTTGCCGGCGAGCAGATCGGGCAGCCAGCGCGCCTTGTGTTCGGGGCTGCCGTAGCGCTCGATCACCTCCATGTTGCCGGTGTCGGGGGCGGAGCAGTTGAACACTTCCGAGGCGATCATCGACCATCCCATCTCCTCGGCGAGATAGGCGTATTCGACGGTGGTAAGCCCATAGCCCTTATCGGAGCCGGTCAGCCAGAAGTTCCAGAGGCCCTTGTCTCTCGCCTTGGCCTTGAGCCCCTCCATGATCTCGCTCATGCGGGCGGAATACTTGAAGCGGTCGCCGGATTTGCCGATCTCGGCTTCGTACTCGTGCTCCTTCGGCATGATTTCGTCGCGCACCATCGCGCGGACGGCGGCGATGAGCGGGCGGACTTTATCGGTGACGCCGAGATCCATGGCTAGCCTCCCCAAGTTTCGGCGGCCTTATGCCGCTAAACCCAGGGTTCCGGCAAGCCGGAATGCACGCCGCGGCGCGCGCAACGCTACATCGGCGGCCAGCGCTCGAATTGCTTCACGTGCTCGGGGATATTGTGGAAGGGCTGCTTGTCGGCGACCTGCATGGCGATTTGCGGCTGGAACTGGGCGGGGTCGTCGAGCGCGCCCACTTTGACGACCACGAACGGCCAGCTTTTGTTGCGCGTCGTCAGATGGGTTCCGCACTCCGCGCAAAACTCGCGCGTCGCCGGATCGGGGAGGTCATCGCGCGCGAAGGCTTTTGGCGCGCCGGCGGTGTAGGCGAAGCCGCCGACGGGCATCGCGACAAAGTTGTTCGGCGCGCCGCCGGAGATGAACTGGCACTCGCGGCAATAGCACTGCGCGCTAACCATGGGGTCGCCGTCCGCCTGGAATTGGACGCGCCCGCAGTAGCAACGGCCGGTCAATCGCATGTCGCTACCTCCCGCGGACGGCGGGATTTGATTGCCGACGTCGCGACAGCACTTTTAGCAAGTCGACCGCGACAGGGCCAGATCGGTCGGCTCGACGCGCTGATATCTTTCCCGCGAAAGCGCCCGTGCGCTAGCGCGTCTTCCGATCGGACTGAGCCGGCCAAGGGTCGACCTCCAGGTCGACCTGGAGGTCGACCCTTCCCATGACGTTCACAGCCAGTTCGGAAGGCGCCAGCGAGGGATAATCCGGATGTAAGGCGGCGATAACTTGCGTCATGATCCAGCGAAGCTTACGCCCCGCGGCGTCTAGGGTTCTTCATCCAGCGTCAGGAACTTGATCAGCGCGTTACGGATGACGCGCATCGTTGCGCTGTCCGCGTGGCCAATCACGGCGCCGATCTTTGTGCGGGGCACAGCCGTCGCCTTGTCTATCATCGCCTGCGATGTAGTGCGCAAGCCGTTCTCGGGCGTGGGTTCAATGGTTATCCGGAAGGCGGGCCAGTCATGCAATTCGCTGGTGAGGCGAACGACCATGACGCTCGGCAACTCATCGAACGCGTCTGACTGTACGATGAGCGCCGGTCGCGGTTTGCCATAATCGCCGGACACAGCGACAGTTACGATGTCGCCTCGACGCGGAGATTTCAGGGATCGCCCCATACGTCGGCCATCGCGTCCTCGATCTCCGCCATGACGGTGAATTCATCGCTTTCTGGATTTCGTGACAGGCTCGCAGCCTCGCGCGATTGGCGCCGAGCCTCCGCACCGAAGGCGTGTCGCTCGGCGCGCCGGACGTAGACGCGCATAAAGCTCTCAACGAGCTGCGCGGGTGGTCTGTGCTCCGCACGCGCAGCCTTCGTGAACGCCGCCTTCAACTGTGGGTCGATCCGCAATTCAAAGCGAGTTCCCTTACGAGGGCGCAATGTCTCAACCATGGCCGGCTCCGCAGACGCCAATGCGCAAATATGCCGCTTCGGGCTCTTGCGTTCAACTCGGCGCGCCTTTTCGGCTGCAAGGGGCGCCATCGGTCACAGCCCCAGATCGCTCAACCCCGGATGCTCATCAGGCCGTCGCCCCAGCGGCCAGCGGAACAGCCGTTGCGCTTCCGAAATCGGCAGATCGTTGATGCTGGCGAAGCGGCGGCGCATCAGGCCGTTGGCCTCGAACTCCCAGTTCTCGTTGCCGTAGGAGCGAAACCACGAGCCGCTGTCGTCACGCCATTCGTACGCGAACCGCACGGCGATGCGGTGGTCGCGGAACGCCCACAGCTCCTTGATGAGCCGGTAGTCGAGTTCGCGCGACCATTTGCGCGTCAGGAAGCGTTGCACCTCGTCGCGGCCGACCGGGAACTCGGCGCGGTTCCGCCACACCGTGTCGAGCGTGTAGACCTGCGCGACGCGCGCGGGATCGCGGCTGTTCCAGGCGTCCTCGGCCATGCGGACCTTCTGGATCGCCGTCTCTTCAGTGAATGGCGGCAGCGGCGGCTTCGTCTCCATGCTCACGCTCCTCCTGCTAGCGCCGCGAGCGCCTCTCCGTCGAGCCCGCACAGGCGCCAATCCTCGGCGAGCTTGGCGCCGAGCGAGCGATAGAAGGCGATCGCCGGCTGGTTCCAGTCTAGCACGATCCACTCCATCCGCGGCCAGCCGCGTTCGGCGCATTCGAGGGCGAGCCGCCGAAGCAGCGCCTTGCCGACGCCGCGCCTACGATAGGCCGGCCGCACGTAGAGGTCTTCGAGGTAGAGCCCCTTGCGACCGCAGAACGTCGAGAAATTCGTGAACCACACCGCCTGGCCGGCGGGCTCGCCGTCCCACTCGGCGATGTCGCAGAACGTCGTCGCGCCGGCGCCGAACAGGGCGGCGTCAATCATCGCCTCGGTCGCGACGACCTCGTGGCTGAGCTTCTCATAGTCCGCCAGCTCGCGGACCAGCGACAGCACCAGACCGGCGTCGCCCGGCGCGGCGCGCCTGATCGTCAGCGCCATGGTTCAGCTCCAAGCCGAAGCCGCGCGGTTCACGAAAACCGCTTCATCATCCAGATTCGGTCAAAACCTTTGGGAAAGTCGGTGATGCGGCCAAATTCGCGGTAGCCGAGCTTCTGATAGAAGCCGGGCGCTTGGAAGGTGAACGTATCGAGATAGACGCCCCGGCAGCCCGCCGCCCGCGCTTCATCCTCGGTGGCGCTCACAATCCGGCTCCCCTCGCCCTTCCGGCGGTAAGGCGCGGCGACCCACAGCCAGTTGACGAACAGCCATTCCATCGCGATGACGAAATAAGCGCCGGCCTGGACGGCGCCCGCCGCGTCCCGCCCGAAAATGTAGTGCGGCGCCCAGTCCGCGCCGGGCCAGAAGCCGGCGTTGTACGCATCCAATCCGTCCTCGAGGACATGGACCGTAGACGGCGCCGGCTCGGACTCGCGCGTCAGGCTCAGCGGCGGCGACGCGCTCATTCCGTCACTTTGGGAACGCGACCGGCGCGTCGGAATCCTTTTGCAGGTACGCCTCGATGTCGGCGCGCTTCTGCGCGTCCGCCTCGCCCGGATAGGTCATTTTGGTGCCCGAGACGTAGGCAGAGGGCTTCTTGATGAACTGGAACAGATCCTCATAAGTCCAGTCGCCGCCCTTGGCTTTCATGCCGTCCGAATAGGCGAAGCCGGCGATCGAACCTTTTGGCCGGCCGATGACGCCGTAAAGCGGCGGACCGACCTTGACCGCGCCGCCCTTCTCGAAACTGTGGCAGGACTGGCAGACCTTGGTGTCAGCCTCGCCCTTGGTGGCGTCGGCCTTGGCGAGCAGCGTCGGCAACGGCTCCTCCTTCGGACCTTCGGTCTTGGCCGCGGCGGCGCCTTCGCCCGACGGAAGCACGTAGCCGGGCTTGGTCGCCCGCTCCGGCGCATAGATCGCATTGCTGAAAACGCCGAGCCCCATCGTCAGCAGCAGCACCGTCATGATCGCGATGGCGGTCTTGTTGGTATCGGTCGTGGTGATCCCGGCGCCTGACACTCGATGCTCCCCAACTGCCAGCGCCCCCCCGTCGGGCGCCACGGATAGCGTGGTGATTAGCCGCTTTGCCGGCGGCTTGGCAACACGTATAAGCGCGGACCTCTCAGCCCCCTAGCGCCAAGTGTCCCGCCCTCTCGTCCTCATTCCCGCCCGCCTCGGCTCGACCCGGCTGCCGCGCAAACCGCTCGCCGACATCCACGGGACGCCGATGATCGCCCATGTGTGGCGGCGCGCCCGCGAGGCCGATCTCGGCCCGGTGGTCGTCGCCGCCGATGACGCTTCGATCGTCGCAGCGGTCGAGGCGGTGGGCGGGCGCGCGGTTTTGACGCAGGTCGGTCACGCCTCGGGTTCGGACCGGATCGCCGAAGCGCTTGCGCGCATCGATCCCGATCGACGTCACGACGTCGTCGTCAATCTGCAAGGCGACCTGCCGACGATCGAGCCCGCGGCCGTGCGCGCCGCCGCCGCGCTCATCGACGAAGCGGTCGGCGTCGGCACGCTGGCGACGCCGATCCGTCGCGCCGAGGAGCGCGACGACCCCAATGTCGTCAAGGCGATCGGCACGCCGGTCGGCGAGCGCCGGCTGCGCGCGCTCTACTTCACCCGTGCGACCGCCCCGTGGGGCGAGGGCGACTTGCTGCACCACATCGGCCTCTACGCCTACGCCCGCGCGGCGCTGGAGCAGTTCGTCGCGCTGCCGCCCTCGACGCTGGAGAAGCGCGAGCGGCTCGAACAGTTGCGCGCGCTTGAAGCGGGGATGCGGATCGACATCGCCCTGGTCGACGTCGCGCCGCTCGGCGTCGACACGCCGGAGGATTTGCAGCGCGCGCGCGAGATGCTGGCGCCGGGCTGAAGCGGAATTAGAGGAATCCCTATGAGCAGGATGAAAATCGCCTATCAGGGCGAGCCGGGCGCGAATTCGCATATCGCCTGCGCCGAAAACTTCCCCGAATGCGAGCCGCTGCCTTGCGCGACCTTCGAGGACGCCTTCGCGGCATTGCGCGACGGCGCGGCGGAACTCGGCATGATCCCGATCGAGAACTCGATCGCCGGCCGCGTCGCCGACATTCATAACCTGCTGCCGGCCTCGAACCTGCACATCATCGGCGAGACGTTCCTGCCGATCCATTTTCAACTGCTCGCGCTGCCGGGCGCCGACATCTCGGCTTTGCGCAGCGTGCATAGCCATGTTCACGCGCTCGGGCAGTGCCGGAAGATCATCCGCGAGCTCGGGCTGAAGCCGGTCATCGCCGGCGACACCGCGGGATCGGCGCGGGAAATTGCGGAGGCCGGCGATCCCACGCGCGCGTCGCTGGCGACGAGCCTCGCTGGCGAAATCTATCGGCTGAAGACGCTGCGCGACAACGTCGAGGACGAGGCCCACAACACGACCCGGTTCGTCGTACTGTCGAAGACGCCGAAATGGGCGCCGGCCGGCGACGGGCCGGTCGGCACGACTTTTGTTTTCCGCGTCCGCAACGTGCCGGCGGCGCTCTATAAAGCGCTCGGCGGCTTCGCCACCAACGGCGTCAATATGACGAAGCTCGAAAGCTACATGGTCGACGGCGAATTCACCGCGACACAGTTCCTCTCCGACGTGGACGGCCATCCCGACGACCCGCCGCTCGCCCGCGCGCTCGAAGAGCTCAGTTTCTTCTCGCGCGAGGTGCGGATTCTCGGCGTCTATCCCGCCCATCCGTTCCGCCAGCGCGAGGGCTGAGCGCGTAGAAAAAAATGCTATGGAGGGCGGGAGCCGGGAGCGTCCGGCGGCAACGGAACGGGTGAGACGGTGCACGGGCCGCCGGCCGAATTGCGGACCAGGCTCATCCAGGCCGCCTACGAGGCGGCGATCGCGGAGGGCCGCTACGAAGCGCCGCATGTGCGGCGGGCCCCGTCGCGCGCGCGGCTGTATCGAGACGGCCGCTTGACGCTGCTCGCGGCGTTTTTCGATTACGCCTATTACGCCCACGAAAACCCCGACTTCGCGGCCTCGGGGCTCGACGAGCTCGAACACTACAATTTCTTCGGCTGGCGGCGGATGCGCAACCCGTCCGCCGGGTTCGACACCGCCTACTACCTCGCGCAAAACCCCGACGTGCGCATCGCCGGCGACAATCCGTTCTGGCACTACATTTTCAAGGGCCGCGCCGAAGGCCGGGCGCCGCAGCGGCCGCTGGCGGCGGAGCGGACAATCCTCGAAAATCTCGTCGCGCCTGTGGCGCGGCCGCCCGAGGCCGACGTCCCCGGCTCGCCGCATCTCGCGGCGGACGAGTTGATCTCCACTTTGCGGTCCGCCCTGGCGCAAGCGAACGGGTTCGTGTTCAGCGTCGGCCGCGACGACGATCCCAACGAAAGCGCGCGCCTCTGCGAAGCGAGCGAGCGCGACGCGTTCGCCGCGCGCGGCTTCGTCCATTTGCGCGCTTCGCCGTTGCGCGCTGCGCCGCTCATGAAAGCCATGCCGGCCGCGTGGTCGGAGACCCGGTTGACGCTCGATGGCGAGGCCCTCGGCGTCGCCACGGACGCCGAAATCGCCAAGGCGTTCGCCGCGCTGCAAGACGAACTGCCCTCGCCTCGCGGCTTCCTCATTCACAGTGTGCTCGGCGCCTCCCTCGACGGGCTGCTGGCGATCGAGGCGGCGCTGGCGCCCGACACGCGGCTGTTCTGGCTGCACGACTTCGCGTCACTCTGCGCCAATCCGCGGCTGCTGCGCAACGACGTCGCCTTTTGCGCCGCGCCGCCGCCGGACTCCGAGGCCTGCGGCGTGTGCGTCTACGGCGAGGCGCGGCGCGCCCAGCTCGCCCTGTTGGAGCGTCTGTTTCTGCGCGGCCGTTTCGTCGTCGTCGCCCCCTCCGAGCGCGCCCTCGGCCTGTGGCGGGAGGCAACCGCCCTGCCCTACGACACGGCGATCGCGCGCGCGCCGGCGGGGTTTGAAGAGCTCGCCGAACCGCTCGCCCCGCCGGACAACGGCGAGGCCGGCTTTGAGGGCCGGCCGGCGCGCATCGCCTTCATCGGCCCGGCGACGCTCGGCAACGGCTGGCTGACCTTCGAGCGCGTGCTGGAGGCCTGCGGCGACCTTGTCGCCTATGCGTTCCACCATTTCGCCGATCCGCGCGACCTCAACCCGCAAAAGAGCTTGTTCAGCATCGAAATCGCGGTCGCCTCTGACAACGAGCGCCCGTTGCGCGAAGCGTTGATCGCGCGCCACATTGATCTCGTCGTGCTGGCCGCCGAAGCGCCGCAGACCTTCTCGCTCGCCGGCATCGAGGCGCTGGCGGCGGGCTGCGACCTCGTGACGCTGAGCCGCAGCGGCCATGTCGCCGCGCTGGTCGAGGAGTTTCGGCGCGGCCGCGCCTTCGACAGCGCCGAAGACGTCGTCGAGTTCTTCGTCAGCGGCAAGGCGCTCGCCTATGCGCGCGAGCGCGACCGCTTTCCCCGCTACCTCGCCCGCATCCGCCTCGACGACGCTTCCGCCGCGCTGGTCGAGTAGGAGCGCGCGGCGTGTCGGAGAACGTCGTCGTCTACACGAGCCTCACCTACGCGGAGCTGCCGGGCGCGCTGACGCTGGCGCGCACGCTGAAGGCGCGCCATCCCGCCTGGCGGCTATGGGCGGTGTGGGTCGATCGCGCGCTGCCGGACGTCGGCGACGAGCCGTGGCGGCGCGCCTTCGACGCCGTGATCGACGCGGCGGTTCTCTACGGCGAAAGCTGGCGGCGCGAAGTGTTCAAGCATGATGCTCTCGAGGCCCGCGCGGCGGTGAAAGGCCGGGCGCTCGCCCGCGTGCTCGCCGAAGGCGCGGACAAGGCGTTCTATCTGAGCCCCGACATCGCCGTGTTTCACGGGCTCGCCGAGGTGGCGGAGCGCCTCGACGCGGCCTCCATTCTTCTGACGCCGCATCAGGTCGAAGCCAACGACGCGCCGCGCGCCATCGCCGACAACGAGGCGCTGGCGTTGCGCCGCGGCGTCTACAATCTCGGCTTTCTCGGCGTGCGCAACGATGCGGTCGGCGCCGCGCTGGCGCGCTGGTGGTCGGCCCGGCTCGATGAGGCCCGCCCCGACGACGAAGTCGGCGGGCGCTATCTCGACCAGAAATATTTCGATCTCGTCCCCGGCCTGTTCGATCGCGTCGAACTGATGCGCGACCCCGGTTGCCACGTCGGGGCGTGGAACCTGAGCCGGCGCGAGATCGTCATCGCCGCCGACGGCCGGATTCTCGTAAATGGCCGCTTTCCACTGAAATTCTTCCACTTCGCCAATGACGATCTGATGACCGAGCGCTACGCCGGTTCCCGGCTCGCCCCTTACGAGCTATGGGCGTTCTATCGACGGGCGCTCGCCGAGGCCGCGCCGCCGCCCGTCGACGCCTGGGGCTATGCGCGCTACGACGACGGCGCGCCGATTCGCAAAGCCGCGCGGCGCATGTGGCGCGACGACCCCGACTTGTGGCCGCGCTTCGCCGATCCGTTCGCCGTCGGCCCCGACAGCTTTCGCGCGTTTCTGAAGGCGAACAAGCCGGAACTCCTCTAGGCGCTGCGCAGCACCACGCAGGCGCCGCCGACCTTTTCAAGCTTCACGCACATCTGCTCGGCCTGCTGGCGGGTCTGCGCCGGGGCGCGCACGCGGTAGAACGGCCGGAAGCCGCGGCTACGCAGCCGTCCGCCAAGCACCATCGGCTGCACGCCGCCGAGAATGGCGGCGTATTGCGCCTCGGCGCGCTGGTACTGGCGAAGCGCCGCCGCCTTGTTGAAGGAGCCGGAAATCTGCACCCCCCACGGGGCCCAGAACGAGGAATGGGCGAACAAGGTCGGCTCGGCGCGACGGAACTTCGCGACGATCTGCACGCACGAGGCGTCGGGAAACACCGCCTCGTCGGTCAGCTTGTCGGCGTCCTTGCCGCGCCATTCCTCAGCGGCGTGGCGGGTGATGATCGACACGTAATCCTGCGTCTCGGCCGGGAGGTCCTCCTGGCCGGCGACGAAGCTGGCGACGCGCCCCGGCCCGGCGTTATAGGCGGCGGCGGCGAGGCCGAGATTGCCGAACTGGTTGCGCAACTCGGCGAGCAGCGCCGCGGCTTTGGGGATCGCCGATTCCGGGTCGAACGGGTCGGCGAGCCCGCGCGCCTTCCCCGTCGCCGGCATGAACTGCGCGATGCCGCGCGCGCCTGCCGGGCTCACCGCGTCGGGTTGAAAGTTGCTCTCCTGCCAAATCAGCCGGGTCAGGAACGAAACCGGCAGCGACTGCGCGCGCGCCGAGGAATCGATGAGGCCGCAGATCGAGTCGATGACCGACTCGTCGCCGACTTCGGCGCGCGCCGGCGTCGCCGCCGCGACCGCCGCGCTCACCCCTATCGCCGCGAATAGCGCCCTCGCTCGCATGTCCGTTTCTCCGGCCCGCGCGTCAGAAAAGCCGAAGCCGAGGCCGAGCGTCAACCCCGGCTTATTGCGCCTTCGCGCCGCGAAGCCTATTTGAAGGCTTCGCGATCAAGGACGTCCAATGTTCATCCAGACCGAGCCGACCCCGAACCCCGCCACGTTGAAGTTTCTGCCGGGACGCACCGTCCTTGACGCCGGCACTTTCGAGGCGACCTCGGCCGACGAGGCGGAGCGGTCGCCGCTCGCCCGGGCGCTGTTGGACATTCCCGGCGTGACCGGCGTGTTCCTCGCGCCCGACTTCATTTCGGTGACCAAGGGCGAGGGCGAGTGGCAGCACTTGCGGCCGGCGGTGCTCGGCGTGGTCACGGAGTTCTTCCTGTCCGGCGCGCCGGCCTTGTCCGGCGAGGCGGCCGCGGCGGCCGACGAGTTCTTCGACGCCGCCGACCTCGACATCGTCGACACGATCAAGGACCTGATCGAGACGCGCGTGCGCCCGGCGGTGGCGGGCGACGGCGGCGACATCACGTTCAAGGGCTTTCGCGACGGGATCGTCTATCTCAGCATGAAGGGCGCATGCTCCGGCTGCCCGTCGTCGACGGCGACGCTGAAGCATGGCATCGAGAATCTGTTCCGCCACTTCCTGCCGGAGGTGAAGGGCGTCGAGCAGATGTGAGGGCGGCGCCGGATTGGCTGTTGGGCGGTACGCTTCGCTACGCGCCTTGCAGCGGCGGTGCTCCGAGTTGCCTTTTTATCTCCGAGTTGCGTTCACCCTTCCCACGCGATACATTGTCGCTTGGGAGTAGGAACGTTGCTGGAGGGGCGCTTTGAAAAAAATGATTTTGTTATGCTTACCCCTTTTCGCGTTTGCAGCAGGCGAGGCGCGCGCCGACGAAGCCAGCGCTTGCGCCAGTAATGGAGGGAAGTACATCTCCGGCGTCGTATTAACTGGTCCAAAATTTCGTAACGGTCACATGCTTGGTAGTGTCGAGTTGTCGCACACCCACGTTTTTGTAAAGTCCGATCAGAACGGTATGACCTACGACGTGGCCATAGATAATATTTTCGCAAGTGGTTATGACAGCGCCGGGGAAAGCGTCCCTTTCCCTCTAAACAATATAAAGGTCGGCGACCATCTCGACCTCTGTGGTAAACCTTACCCCAACGGCAAGGGGATTGACTGGGTCCATACGGATTGCGGCGACACACCGACACCGGCGAGACCAAATGGGTGGCTTAAGATTATTTCGCCTGACGCGTCGATCGGGGACAACCTCGAGAATTCGACCGAACATTGCAGCGTCTTCGCGAATTAGACGACGTTGGGGAGCGCGTACTCCCCTCGGTCGGTCTAGCCCAACGCAGAGTCCGGCTTAAGCAATCCATCGAGAAACACGTCGATCAACCGGACGGCGCCCGTCCGCCAGTCCTCGCGATCACTGAACATGCAGAACCCGTACAGCGCGCGCAGCAACTCTTCCGGTCCGAGTTCCACGCGAAGCGCCCCGGCGTCCCGGGCGCGGTCGAGCAGCGCCGCCGTCGCTTTCGTCAGACGATCGAACGAATAGGCGGTCAGGTCCTTGTTGTGCGCGGCGAGCGCCAGCGCGACCGCCATGCCCTTCTTGGTGGCGACGAATTCCACGTTCGCCCGCACCCATCGCCGCAAGGCGGCCTCCGGCGACACGGTCGCGTTCAGTTGCTCGGCGAGCGCCGCGAGTTCGTCGACCTCGTGGCGATAGACCGCCTCGAACAGCGCCTCGCGGGTCGGAAAATGCCGGTACAGCGTGCCGATCCCGACGCCCGCGCGACGCGCGACCGCCTCCAGGCTCGCCTCGGTCCCGCCCGCGCTGAACACCGCCTTCGCCGCGGCGAGCAGGCGCTCACGATTGCGCGCGGCGTCGGCGCGGGGCGCGCGCGGCGGCGCTGAAGTCGCTTCACTCATTCGTGTCCACGCAACGGTTGCAAAGCGGAGGCTGCCTCCGTATTGTCCTTAGCAGAGATTGCGACGGCGTTATACCCATTCGGGAACATCGCATCACCTCAATTCGACCGAACCGGAGTTTCGCATGGAGCTTGCGCTGACGATAAACGGCGCGCGGCAAAGCGTCACGCTCGACGATCCCAGGGTGACGCTGCTCGACCTGCTGCGCGAGCGGCTCGGCCTGACGGGCGCAAAGAAGGGCTGCGACCGCGGCCAATGCGGCGCTTGCACCGTGCTGATCGACGGGCGACGCGTCAATTCCTGCCTGACCCTGGCGGCGACTCTGAATGGCGCCGACATTCTCACCATCGAGGGTCTCGCCACGGGGGAGACGCTGAGCGTGGTGCAGGCCGCGTTCATCGCCCACGACGGGCTGCAATGCGGCTTCTGCACCCCCGGCCAGATCATGAGCGCGACCGCATTCCTCGAAGAAGGCGGCGATTGGCGCCATCCCGAACGCATCCGCGAGGGCCTGAGCGGCAACCTCTGCCGTTGCGGCGCTTACGCCGGCATCGTCGAGGCGGTGCAGGACGCCGGGGCGCGGCTGGAACGCGAATCGCGAAAGGACGTCGCATGAACGCGTTCGAGTTCATCGAACCCCGCACGGTTGACGAGGCGATTGCGGCCGGCGCGACGGCGGGCGCAGCCTATCTCGCCGGCGGCACCAATCTCGTCGATCTGATGAAGGCCGGCGTCAGTCGGCCGGCGCGGCTCGTCCACATCGGCCGCCTCGAAGGGCTCGACGCGATCGAGTTTCTCGGCGACGGCGCGGTGCGTGTCGGCGCGATGGTCCGCAACGCCGACCTCGCGCGCGACTTGGCGGCGCGCTATCCGCTGATCGCGGAAGCGACGCTCGCCGGCGCCTCGGCGCAATTGCGCAACGCGGCCACGGTCGGCGGCAATCTGATGCAGCGGACGCGCTGCGCCTATTTCTTCGACCCCGTCAGCGCCTGCAACAAACGCACGCCCGGCGCCGGCTGCGACGCGCAGGGCGGCGAAACGCGCGGCGCCGCGATTCTCGGCGCCAGCGCGGCTTGTGTCGCGACCCATCCCTCGGACCTCTGCGTGGCGCTTTCGGCGCTTGACGCCGTTGTGGAGATCGCAGGCCCCGACGGCCGTCGCGAACTGCCGGTCGACGCCTTCTATCGGCTGCCCGGCGAGACGCCGGAGCGGGATACCGAGCTTCGCCCCGGCGAGCTCATCGTCGCGGTGCGTCTGCCGCGCGAGGCGGCCGCATTCACCAGCCATGCGCGTTACGTGAAGGCGCGCGACCGGGTGTCGTACGCCTTCGCGCTCGCCTCCGCCGCCGCGGTTTTGCGTCTCGACGGCGGCGTCATCGCCGAGGCGCGGATCGCGCTCGGCGGCGTCGCGCCGAAGCCATGGCGCGCAAGCGAGGCGGAAGCGACGTTGCGCGGCGTCAAGCCCTCGCCCGAGGCGTTCGCGGCGGCGGCCACCGTTGCACTGACGGAGGCGAAGCCGGTCGGCGACAACGGCTTCAAGATCGAGCTGGCGCGGCGCGTCATTGTGCGGGCGCTGCGGCTCGCCGCCGCAGGGACGCCGGACCCCTTGCCCGCTCTGCCCGCCTCGCCGTTTGGAGCCGCCTGATGAACGAACTCGCCCCCTCGCGCGATCCCGCGCACATCCGTCACGGCTCCAACAGCGGCCAGCCGCTGACCCGTCTCGACGGGCCGCTCAAGGTCACGGGCCGCGCGCCTTACGCCGCCGACCGGCGCCCGCCCGGCCTGCTGCACGCGGCGATGGCCGTCGCCACGATCGCGCGCGGTCGGGTCACGGCCCTCGATGTCGCGGCGGCGAAGGCCCATCCCGGCGTCGTCGCGGTGATGACGCCGGAGAACCGGCCGCCCTTGTTCGTCGATCCCGACAAGCACGATCAGCCGTTCAACTTCTGTTTCGAGGCGCTGCAAAACCACAGCGTGCGCTACGTCAACCAGCCGATCGCAGTGGTCATCGCCGAGACCCTGGAAGCGGCCACCGAAGGCGCGGCGCTGCTGAACCCGCAGTATGAGGCGCAGACCGCCCGCACGCGTCTCGACGACGACGCCAGCTACAAGCCGCCGTTCGTCGGCGTCGGCCATCCCGCGATCGTCGAGAAGGGCGATGTCGAGGCCGGGCTCGCCGCCGCCGCGCAGGCGATCGACGCGACCTACGAGACGCCGGCGCAATATCACAACGCAATGGAGCCGCACGCGATCGTCGCCGCCTTCGACGGCGACAAGCTCACGGTCGATATGCCGACGCAGGCGCTTGCGTTCGGCCGCCTCCGGATCGCGCAGATTTTCGGGATGTCGCCCGCCAACGTGACCGTACGCAGCCCGTTCCTTGGCGGCGGCTTCGGCGGCAAGGGCCTCCTCAGCGGCCCGATCGTGCTCGGCGTGCTCGCCGCGAAACTGACCGGCCGGCCGGTCAAGCTCGTCGCGACCCGCCAGCAGCTCTACGGCCCGTTCGGCCATCGCCCGCCGACTCGCCAGCGGCTGCGGCTCGGCGTCGATGGCGACGGGCGGCTGACGGCGCTCGCCCATCACGCCAAGATCGCCACTTCGACGTTCGACGACTTCTACGAGGCGGCGGCCGACTCCTCCCACACGCTCTACGCCAGCCCGGCGATCAAGACGTCGCACGAGGCGGTGCGGCTCGACACCGGCACGCCGCTGTTCATGCGCGCGCCGGGCGAGGCGACGGGCTCGATCGCGCTCGAAAGCGCGATGGACGAAATGGCGGCGGCGAAGGGCGTCGATCCCTTGGAATTCCGCCTGCTCAACTACGCCGAGACCGAGCCGATCTCCGGCAAGCCGTTCTCCTCGAAGGCGTTGCGCGAATGTTTCGCGGAAGGCGCGAAAGCGTTCGGCTGGGCGGGTCGGCCGCTCGCCCCCCGGCAAATGCGCGACAAGGACGGCCTGCTGGTCGGCTGGGGCGTCGGCGTCGCCACCTTCCCGGCGGTGATGTTCCAAGGCGTCGCCCGCGCGATCATCAAGGCCGACGGCGGCGGCGTCGTTGAGGCCACCGGGCACGACATGGGGCAAGGCGCCTGGACGGCGCTGGCGCAGATCGGCGCCGATGCGCTGGCGCTGCCGCTCGACAAGTTCGAGTTCCGCTCCGGCACGTCCGAGTACCCCGACGCGGGCATGGCGGGCGGATCGGGCCACACGGCGACGGCGGGCCTCGCCATCCACAACGCCGGCGGCGATGCGATCGCCAAGCTCGCTGACCTCGCGACCCGCGATCCGCAATCGCCGCTCTACGGCGCCGGCAACGCCGGGGTTATCGCCCGCGACGGCCGGCTGATGCGGCGCGACGACGAAGCGCGCGGCGAACCCTACGCCGCCATCCTCGCGCGCGCAGGGCTGGCGGAGGTCGTCGGCGAGGGCAAGGGCGCGGCCGATCCGGCCGCCCAGGCGCAATTCGCCATGCACGCGCACGGGGCGGTGTTCGCCGAGGTCAAGGTCGATCCCGAGCTTGGGATGGTGCGGACGACCCGGCTCGTCGGCGCGTTCGCGGCGGGGCGCATCATCAACCCGCGACTGGTGAAGAGCCAGTATTTCGGCGGGATGATTTGGGGCATCTCGTTCGCGCTGCACGAGGAGGCGATCGTCGACCGGCGCACGGGGCGGATCCTCAACGCCAACCTCGGCGAGTATCACATCCCGACCCACGCCGACGTCCCGCCGATGCAGGCGATTCTCGTCGAGGAGCGCGACCCCTGGGTGAATGCGTTGGGGGTCAAGGGCGTCGGCGAGATCGGCGTCACCGGCACGGCCGGCGCGATCGCCAACGCCGTCTGGCACGCGACGGGGGTGCGGGCGCGCCGGTTCCCGATCCGGCCGGAAGCGCTGATGGGGTGAGGGATACGCCCTTGACGTCATGCGCGTAAGCGACGCGCGCCCCTTATGGCCGGCTTGCCGAATACGGTGGTCGGGTCGCGGCTGATGGCGGGATGCGCGGCCATAGGCGCCTCGTTATGCCGCCGCTCAGCGGCCGATGCAGCGCTTCAATCCGCCGTCGGCAACCGCCGCATCGTGAACTCGATGCGTCCGTCGTCCAGCTCGCGCCAGAACTCGATCTCCGTGCCGTAGGCGGCTTTGGGGTAGCGGTCGAACCATTCGCGCGCCTTCACGCGCGCCTCGGCCCTCGGCAAGGTGAAACTCTCGCGCCGCCACGCCTCGCTCGCCGACTTCTCTCCGCGCGCCGCGCGGCGACGAGAAACACGCTCGGCTAGGTCTTGCGGACGCCTGTTCTCGAACGCCATGCCACTGCTCCGACGTCGAGCCTAACGCAGGTCGGGCGCAAGGGGGAGTCGTTTGTCGCCGCGGCGCGAAGCAACCCGCCATGATGGCGGCCGGCGTCGCGTCCCACACGTTGGCGTAGAATCACGGCGTGAGAGAAAAGATCGTGCCGCACCCGCTGGCGCCGCAGGCGGCCGCGGTGCTGCCTCCGGCCGACGTCACCCCCATGATTTGTCCCTGATACAAAGTGAGTTGCGCCGCGGGTAACGCCCCGGTTGCGGCCGATGAAAAAATATAAGTGGCGCCGGCCCAGACCCATCCTGAGGAACCTAACGTCAGTTTGTAGATCACGCCGCATCCGAACCCCGACAGGTTTGTGCAGAAGTCGCTGGTCGACCCGCCGAGCGCGGCGACGCCGTAGAGGGTCGTCGCGTTATAGGCGAGAAAGGCGCCGCGAGGCGCAGCGCCATCGGAGAAGGAAAACTCATGCACGATCGACGGCAGCCACAGGGCCGGCCCAGGCAAGGTCGGCGGTTGCAGAGGCGTTGCGCCCGTCGGCGCCTTCAGCATCACGACAGCGCCGCAGCCGACCAGGCCGGTCAACGTTCCATCGCATTGACCGTTAGCGTTTCCTCCCGCTTCCGTTGTGAACAAAGCGCCATTGGAGGACGTTGCCGTCGTTGAAGAACTTGATGCGGTCGCGCGTAGGGCGACGCCGGAAGACGGGGCCGAATTCAAGGCGAAATCAAGTAGAGGTTCGAATTGGCTGTCCGAGTAGGCAAGGCCGTTGTTTATCTCGTTGCAAGCGCCTTTCCATAATACGTACAGTAATCTACTGCCGAAGACTGACTCAACGATCGACAGCCCTACGCCGACTCCATCGCAAGAGATTGTCGGTGCGTCTGATCCGGGAATTCCGCCCGTATTCGTGGCAAGAAAAATCCGCCCCGTGGCGTCGAACGTCGGCGCGGCCTGCGGTAGCCGTCCATCCATCAAATTGAAAGCGAGGACGATTTTCTCATTCCACACGCCGCCGGAGTTGGTCAGGCTGAACACGGTGCCGCAACCGATCGGACAATTCGCCGACCCGCCGCCCCATGCCGTGACCCCAACAACCGCGCCGCTCGGCGCTATCGTCAGGCCCGCGGGGGCGCTCCCGTCCGCGCCGCCGGCGAAATTGTGGATGGTCGTCCAAGTCCAGGGATCGCCTGCGGCCGTTGGCGGCGTGAGTTCGAGGATGCAGCCAAGGTTGGAGGCGGCGCAAGTGGTCCCATCGCCATTCGGGAACGAGGCGTAAAGGTGGGCGCTCGTGCCGACAAGAGACGCCGCCTGCTGCGAAGCGTTTGTGTAGATCGGCGTCACCGTCCACACCCCGCTCACGTCTTGGAGTTGATAAATCGTGCTGGCGGTGGCGCCGTACAGCAAGCCTTTGGGGCCCACGACCAGGCCGGTCGTCGGCGCCTGTCCGTCGGCGCCGCCGGTGAAGGCGTAAACGCTTGTCAAGGTGGCCGCTTGGGACGCGGTCAAAGACCAGAAAACCCAAGCGAATACGAACAGAGGCCATGCGCCAAGGAGAAAGCGCGCGCATTGCGAAATCCATGCGGACATCTCCGTTCGCCGGCGAAGCCGTCCGCACATCGCAACCGAAAATCTCATGAGGAATATCCTTTTTGCAACGCGGAACATGCGGTGCTCAACAGTGAAGGCGCTTGAGGACGCAGGGCCGCGGGGACATCAATGAAGTCCTCAGAAAAAGGCGCGTCAATCAAGCCTTTGCGCGCGTTGGCGGCTTCGGCGTTCGTCTCGTTAGCATCGCCTTCGCCGCGAGCGCAGCAACGTCTTTAGTCTGCCGAGGCATGCTGGGTCGTGTCAAGCTGCGGCGACTCATGGAAAGCCGCCGCGTCGCCTCAAGTTGATTCGCTGGGTGGCGTCGCGCGCGCGCCTAAAGCCAGAGGCGCAAAGCGGCCCGGCGTGCTAGACGCCGCCGCATGTCCGCCCTCACCACCCCACGCGCGCTGATCGAAGTCGGCCTCGGCGCGCCCGAGCGCGAGCCGGAATGGCGAGCGGTCGCCGAACGCTACGCTATTGCCGCACCGCCCGCGCTCGCCGCACTGATCGACCGCGACGATCCCGACGACCCGATCGCCCGCCAGATCCTGCCGGACGGCCGCGAACTCGCGCGCCAGCCGCAGGAGCGCGACGATCCGATCGGCGACGGCCTAAAAAGCCCGACGCGCGGCCTCGTGCATCGCTATCCCGACCGCGTGCTGTTGAAGCTCAACGCGGTCTGCGCGGTCTATTGCCGCTTCTGCTTCCGCCGCGAAATGGTCGGGCCGGGTTCGGCCCCGCTTGACGCCGAAGCGCTGACAGCGGCGCTCGACTATATCCGCGTCCGGCCGCAAATCTGGGAGGTGGTGCTGACCGGCGGCGATCCGCTGCTGCTGTCCCCGCGTCGGCTCGCCGAGGTTTCGCGCGCGCTCGCCGAGATCGCGCATGTCCAGGTTTTGCGCTGGCACACGCGGCTCCCCGTGGCGGCGCCGGAGCGCGTCACCGAGGCGCTGGCGGCGGCGCTGACGCAAGGGCACGACAAGACCGTTTACGTCGCGCTGCACGCCAACCACCCGCGCGAATTGACCGCGCAAGCCCGCGCCGCTTGCCGCCGCCTGATCGACGCGGGGGCGGCGATGGTGAGCCAGAGCGTGTTGCTGAAGGGCGTCAACGACCGGGTCGAGACCCTGGAGGCGCTGATGCGCGCCTTCGTCGCGGCGCGGGTAAAGCCGTATTACCTGCACCACCCCGATCTCGCGCCGGGCACCGCGCACTTGCGACCGACGATCGCCGAAGGCCGGGCGTTGATGCGCGCGCTGCGGGCGCGCCTCTCGGGATTGGCGATGCCGACCTACGTGCTCGATCTTCCCGACGCGCGCGGCAAAGTCCCGATCGGCCCGGGCTATCTCGAAGGCGACGGCCCCGACTACATCGCCGCCGACCCCAGCGGCGAGCGAGCGCCCTACTCCGACTTCGGCTGAGGCGCGTCGGCGGACGCGATCGGGCGCAGCGCCTTGGTCAGCGCGTCCTGCTGGGCGGCGTCGGGATTTCCGTAAAACGCCGGCGGCTCGTCCTTGCCGCCGAGCGCGCCAAAGGCGCGCAAGCCCTCGGCGTCGAACAGCACCTCAAACTTATGGCCGGCGCAATCCTCGGGCTTGCAGACGAAGCGACAGCTTGAATGGCTTGCCGTCGATCGTGACCGGCTTCATCTCCCCCGCCGCGCCGTCGTAGTTCTTGCTGAAATGCAACAGCCAGTCGGGCGTCGGCTGCACATCCTTGAGCAGCCGGTCCCACGACATGTGGAATCTCGGCAGGCGCAGCGCATCGAATAGGTAGCCCGGCTCCTCGGCCCTGGCCGCGCCAGCGAAAAGCGCGGCGGCGATGAGAACGGCAGTTCGCATACGGGAAATCCTCGATCAGAAAGCGCGGAACGTGATGAGCGTGCGGGTGTCGGCGATGCCGGGGATCGAATGCACCTTTTCCCCAACGAAATGGCCGATGTCGACATCGCTCTCGACGTAGAATTTGGCGAGGATGTCGAAATCGCCGGCGATCGAGTAGATCTCCGAGGCGATCTCGGCTTCAGCCAGGGCGTTGGCGACCTGATAGGTCTTGCCCAATGCGCACTTGATCTGAACGAAGAATGTTTGCACGGCTCACCTAGTTGGTCGCGCCTTTCGCCAGCACTTCCACGTCGCGGTCCATACCCGATTGCACCGTAAAAGTCGCCTGGTAGGTTTTGGCGTCGTGGCGCGCGACGACCACATATTCGCCTTCCGACAGCACCAGCGAGGGGAACGCGCCGGCAAGTTCGCGCACGATGTCGCCGCCCGGTGTCAGGATGGTGAAGGTCGAATTGGCGAGCGCGCCGCCGCCCGGCGCGTTGACCAGCTTGATCGTCAGCGTGGCGATGCGGTGGCGAAGCGTTACATCGACGATCTTGCCGGTGGCGACGTTGACGTCGCCGGCGGAGATCGAATTGGTCGGGATCGCCGCGCCGCCCTTGGCCTGGCCAAGCGAGCCGATGCCGTGCGGTATCGAGGAACGTCGAGGCGACGTGATAATTGCCCTCGGGCACGCCGATCACCTCGTTTTCGTGGGCCTTGGCGTAGACGAGCTTGGCGGTGGCGTTGTTGCGCTCGGGCACGTAAATGGCGAGCGCGATATCGGCGGGATCGATCGGCTTGTCGCCCGCGGCCGTGCAATGGATGCGCAGCGCGCCAGCCGACAGGATCAGCTTGACGTTGAGCGCCTCGGTTCCGATCGACACTAGCTTGGTCGCGCTGGCCAGCCCGAAGGCGACGTGGACGACATAGTCGCCCGGCGGCACGGTCAGGTTCGGACGCGGCAACGCCGATTCGACGATCAGCCGGTTCTGGCCGTCCGAATCGGGCGTCGCGTTGAACACGCGCCAGCGCAGGCCCGCCGCGAGCGGCGACCCGGTCCCGAGCGCGGCGGTCAGGTTCAGGGTACCGAGCCCGCCCTCCGCCTCCTGCGCCCGAACCGGGGCGACGAGCGCGAGCAACGCGCCCGCAATGAACATCCGCCGAAACATTATGCACTCCTTCGCGCGCTCCTCTAGCGTGAGTTCGCGGCGAAGCAAGGGCGGTTTACAGCCGGGCGGAATCCGTCCAGGGAAGGCCCGACAGGAGACCCGAGTTGACCGATGCCCTCGCGTTGCTTTCTAGCCGTCGCTCCGTCGGCCCGGCCTATCTGACCGGGCCGGCGCCCGACGCCGAAACGCTGCAAACTCTGCTGCGGCTCGCCTCGCGCGTGCCCGATCACGGCAAACTCGCGCCGTGGCGGTTCATCGTATTCCAGAGCGAAGGCCGCGAGCGCGCCGGGCGAGTAGCCCTCGAACTTGAAGCTCGAGGACAATCCCCAGCTCGACGAATCGGGCCGGACCGCCGAGCTGACGCGGTTCTCCCGCTCGCCGCTGGTGATCGCGGTGGTGTCGCGCGCCGCGCCGCATGTGAAAATCCCGGAATGGGAGCAGGTGCTGTCGGCCGGCGCTTCGGCGATGGCGCTGGAGACCGCCGCCGCGGCGCTGGGCTTGGCCTCGACCTGGCTCACCGAATGGTGCGCCTATGACGCCCGCTTCCGCGAACGAATCGGGCTGAGGCCGCACGAGCGGATCGCCGGCTTCGTGCATATCGGGCGGCCCGTCAGCCCGCCGGAGGACCGCCCCCGGCCGCCGCTCGGCGAGATCGTCACCTATTTCTGAGGCGACCCATGTTCTACGAAACCGGCGCGCGCGACGAAACCTGCTGCCGCACGATCCGTTCAAGGCGATCATCGCGCCGCGGCCGATCGGCTGGATCTCGACGCGGGCGAGAGACGGGCGCGTCAACCTCGCGCCCTACTCGTTCTTCAACGGGTTCGCGTCGATGGAGGCGCCGATCGTCGGCTTCTCCAGCGAGGGGTTCAAGGATTCGGCGGCGTTTGCTGAGGATAGCGGCGAGTTCGTGTTCAACCTGGCGACCGAAGACCTGATGCACCCGATGAACCTGACCTCAGCGCCGCTGCCGCGGGGGACAAGCGAGTTCGAGTACGCCGGCCTGACGATGGCGCCCTGCCGGCTGGTCGCGGCGCCGCGCGTCGCCGAGGCGCACGCGAGCCTTGAGTGCAAGTTGACCCAGGCGATCCGTCTCAAGCGGCATACCGGGGCCGATCTCGACAATTATCTGCTGCTCGGCGAGGTGGTCGCGTTTCACATCGACGACGCGATGATCCGCGAGGGCCGCTTCGACACCGCGGGCGCCCGGCCGCTCGCCCGCTGCGGCTATCAGGATTATGCCGTAACCGATCGTCTGATCGCGCTGGCGCGGCCGACGGGCGGCGGCGACGCGCTGAGCGCCGCCGCGAAAGCCTGACGGTCAGTTGATGTTGTAGCGCACGCCGAGGTTGAAGCTCTGGCGGTAATCCTTGAGACCGGACGTCAGATCGAGCGAGGTGAAGCGATACCCGATATCGAGCATCGCCGACTGGCTGATCTGTATGCCGACGCCCGCCATCAGCGCGCCCGCCAAGGTGATCTTGGTGGAATTGATGTTGCGGTTCCAGTTCTGCGGACCGATCGGCACATTCGGCGAAGACCCGTTGGCGGAGACTACGGGCACGTACAAGGGATAGCCGTTCTGCAGGCGTCCGGAATTCGTCACCCAAATATAGGGCGATCCGCCGGCGGTGTATTGAACACCGGTGTAGGTCGCTCCCGTATCCACTTGGGTCCAGGCTACCGACCCTTGAATGTTATTGATGTTCCCGCCGAGGCCGGCGCCGACGTACGGCGAGAAGATCGACCACTTGCCGAGATCGATATAGGCGTTCGCCATCGTCGTCGTATTGTACTGTTTGGTGTTGAGCAGGCCGTTGCACTTGGTGTTGTCCCAAGCGTATCCCGCCGGCGTCTGCACGATCGCCGTGCCGGTGGTGGTCGTCTGCGTATTGTAGTTGTAGACGAGGCCTGTCGCCTCGGGACAGGTGACCTGGGTCGAGGCCGACATGCCGGGGCCGTAGTGGAAATCGACCATGCCTTCAACGCGAAGGAAGTCGTTGACGCGGTAGCCGAGCGCGACGTCGTAGTCGAAGCGCGCGCTGTTTTGCGGATTGCCCCGGGTGACGGGCACCGCGTTGTTGGGATTGCCGATCGGCGTGTTGTTGATGATGTCGCCCGACGGCGTCCATTGGTAATTGTTGCCGGGATCATAGAAACCGCCCTGGGTCGGGGTCGGGAACAGTCCGGCTTTCGGCACGATGGTCGGCTCGGTCTCCATGCCGTAGCCGACGTCGCCGCGGATGTACCAGTTCGTGCCCAGCTCCGTCTGGGTCGCGGGCGCGTCCATGGGCGGCGGCGCGCTCGAAAATAGGTCGGCGGCGAAGAGCGGCGAGGTCGCAAGGCAAGCGCCTGCCAGCCCGGCGGCGGCAAGAAGTTTCATTGGTACAATCCCCGTCACGAGGTTCGAAGCGACATGACGAACCAGTAAACGAGACTATCCTGCGCAAAGCTTAATTTGAGTTTAACCCTAATGGTTTTTTACGCGCTGTTGAGCAGCGCAACAAATCCTTAATAGTAACGCTTCGTTAAACATCGACGAAGCGAGACGTCGCGAGAAACTCGCGCAACGAGGCGGCGAAACGGCGTCGCAACGGGCTCAGCTTCGGCTTGCGCTGCGGCGGCGCGGCGCCGCCGGGACGCCGCCACTCGCCAAAAGGCGAGGTCGCGAACCAATCGGCGTAGGCGGTTGCGAAGCGCCGCTCGCCGCGCCAGGCCGCATATTGCCAGGGTTTTGGCTGGTTGACGAAATGCAGCACGATCGGGGCGATCTCGGCCTCGAGCCCGGTCAGGAAGAAATCGCCCATGAAGTTGTAGCGAGGGCTGAGCGCGGCGAAGTCGCCGCGGACGAGCGAGTTCAACGCGTCCTGCTCCATGAACGGGTAGCGCTCCGGGTGGCTGCGCAGGCGCGCCGCCGCCTCGTCCGCCCATCCCGCCGCCCGCCAGCGCGCGCGGTCGACCGTCATCAGCCCGGCGTTGAAATAAGGCGTCGCGAGATCGAGCCCGAGCGCGCGGCGATAGCCCTGGAACTCGCGCGCCAGCGGGCCGCCTTTGTGATCCATCAGGAAGATCATGTCGTAAGCGGCGGCGAAAGCGCGGCCGCCGAGGTCGATCTCGGTCAGGCGCGCCAGACCCGGCCGTACGATCAGCATGTCGGAATCGATCGCGACATAGCGCTCATAAGTTTCCGGCAGAAGGCGATCGAGAAACAGCCGACGGAACACCGCGCGCGAGAAGCGGCCCTTCGGCGCGAGCCCCGCGTCGAGCTTGGCGAAGTCGAGCGTCATAAGCCGGATGCGGGCTTTAAGGTCAGGCGCCAGGGCTGCAAACCCAGGCTCGACGTCGCTCTCCTCACAAACAATGAAAATGTCGAACGCATCGGCGTCGCCTTGCTCCGCCAGCGAGGCGATGGCGCGCACGGCGGGCGCGAAGAACGCGCGATCCGGCGTGAAGCAGAGCGCGATTTGCGTCAATGCGCCGTCTCGGTGCGCTCACGCGAGAGTTCGCCGTAGAAGCTCAGTACACGGTCGCGCCACAGAGGCCGCGATTGCGCGTATTCGACGCCGGGCGTCCGCGTCGGCAAGGCCAGCGCCCGCACGAGATCTTCGACTTCGCGACGCGCCGAGATTTGCGAGGCGCTGAGCGCGCCGTTGATCGCCCCCGCCTCGATCGGATCGAGCGCGGTCAGGCCGATCGGAAACAATTCGCGAAAGATGACGCGGTCGTGCAATCCGTCGGCGACGCGGAAGCCGAGATCGCGCGAAAGCCGGCCGATGCTGATGGCGATCTGTTTGGCGTTGTTGGTTGAAAGCGATGCGATGCGATTGCGCACCATCACCCAATCAATCACGCCGTTGTCGACGATCCGCCGCTTGCGGCGAGCCTGAAGCACCAGATCGGCGTAATGCGCCACGGCGCCGCGGCGCTCGCGATCGTGATGCACGCGGCTGAAGACGTCGACGTCGATGTAGCTGTCGCTGAGCGGCGAGACGAGCGTGTCGGCGAGCGAATGGGCGAGCCGCATCAAATAGGAGTCGCTCGCCGGGGTGTCGATGATGACGAATTCGAAGTCGCGCTCGACATCGCCGATCGCCTCGGCGAAGGCGGCGAACTCCGTCGCCTCGTTGGCGCGCACGTCGTCGCTCTCGCCGCGCCGCATCGCGCAATGGCGCGGCAGTTCGATCGGCCGTCGGGCGTGGTCCGACCACGACGCGCGGTTCTCGAAGAAGCGGGTCAGCGTCTGCTGGCGCGTGTCGAGGTCGATGCAGGCGACCTTGTGCCCGAGCTTCAACAACGCCACCGCGATATGAATCGACAACGTCGACTTGCCGGCGCCGCCCTTCTCGTTGCCGACGACGATTACGTGCGCGCCACGCAGATCCGGGCTTTCGTCGTCTTGCGGCATGAGCTCACGAATCCATAAGGGGCGCGCGACCATAGAGATATTGTCGCAGAGGATCAAACGCGTTGCCTTTCTGTTACTGCGGTTCGGCGTGACCGATGATACGGACCATGCGCGGGAACTCGTCGCGCGCCGCGCGTTCCAATGCGTCAACTTCCGCATGGACAGCCTCAACGCTGGCGCCGTGATCGGCGCGGCAATGAAAGACGCCGAAATAGCCAGGACCGGAATAGCGCAAGCGCACGTGGTGGACGTCGCTCAGCAGCGTCGAGGACTTGACGTGGCGCGTAAGACACGCCGCGACCGCCTCGGTCAGATCGGCGTCCGCCTCCTCGCCGGGCAGTTCTTGCGTCTCCATCGGCTCGATATGCGTATCGACTTCGATGACGCCGGCGAACTCCGCCGCGATCGCCTGTTCGAGCCGGCTCGCCACCTCATGCGCGCGCCCGAGCTCCATGCGCCCGTCGACTTCGAGATCGAGCGAGACGGTGACGCGGTCGGCGACCCGCTGGATGGTGACGTGATGTACGAACAGCCGCCGCCGCGCGGCGATCATCAGCACCCGCTCCAGCACCGTCTCGTCGTCGAGCGCCAGCGGATTGGCGGCGATCGTCAGATTGAGCCGCGGCCAGCGGCGGGCGAGCGCGAGCCGCGCGCGCTCGCGGATCGCCGCCACGCCTTCGAGCGGCAGAGTGCGCGAGACGAACAACCCGAGCTCGCCGACCGCGCCGGCGCCGATCTTCCGGAGCCTGAGATAATCGACGCCCTCGACGCCCTCGACCCGGCGCAGGGCCTCGCGCACGTCGTCGGCGAGACCCTCGGGCGCCGCATCGACGAGCGCGTCGATCGTGCGCCGGCCAAGCCGCAGGCCGGAGACGGCGATGAACAGCGCCACGCCGACAGCGGCCAACGGGTCCGCCGCGGGGACCCCGGCCCGCGTGGCGGCGAGGCCAACGAGCACCAGCCCCGAGCCGACGAGGTCGCCGGCGTAATGCAACGCGTCGGCGGCGATCGCGTCGCTGCCGGTGTCGCGCGCCACCCGCCGCAGCACGCGCCAGCGCACGACATCGACGACGATCGAGGCTACAATCACCGCGAACGCGAACGCGTCCGCCGCGACTGCGGAGGGCGCGCCGATGCGGCGCACCGCGACCATGGCGACGCCGATCGACAGCGCGATGAGAAACGCGGTCTGCGCCAGCGCCGCCACCGCCTCCACCTTCGCGTGGCCGAACGGATGGCCCTCGTCGGCCGGCATGTCGGCGGCGCGGACGGAGAAGTAGGTCAGCGCGCTGGCGGCAATGTCGAGCGCGTTGTGCGCTCCCTCCGAGATCAGCGCCAGCGAGCCCGACAGCGCGCCGGCGGCGAGCTTCAGCGCCGTAAGGCCGGCGCTGGTCGCGACCGATAGCAGCGCCGCCCGGCGTTTGCTCGCCGCCTCCTCGGCCTCGCTTGCGTCCATTCCGTCGTAGCCCCCGGGCAACAGCGCCCTTATAAGGGCGCTCCGAGGAAAGCCAACCGCCGGAGCCCCGCACATGCGCTATCTGCACACCATGATCCGCGTCACCGACCTCGACGCCTCGCTGGCGTTTTTCACCGGCAAGATGGGGCTCGTCGAAACGCGCCGACACACCGACGAGAAAGGCCGCTTCACCCTGGTGTTCCTGGCCGCGCCGGGAGACGAAGCCGCGGCCCGGGCGGACAAGGCGCCGCTGATCGAGCTGACCTACAACTGGGACCCGGAAGTCTACGACGGCGGCCGCAATTTCGGGCATCTCGCCTATGAGGTCGACGACATCTACGGCTATTGCGCCCGGCTTCAGGAAGCGGGCATCGTCATCAATCGCCCGCCGCGCGACGGCCGCATGGCGTTCATCCGCACGCCCGACAACATTTCGATCGAACTTCTGCAGAAAGGCGACGCCAAGCCGCGCGCCGAACCGTGGGCGTCGATGCCAAATACCGGGGTCTGGTGAGCCAGGCGCCTCCACTGTCAGTTTGACTAGACATCGGGGTTGCCGAGTGTCTACATAAGGTGACATATTGGGGCGCGCCGCCGTCCCAGCGAGCCGGCCTCGGCGCTTTCGACGCCGCAGCGTGGGGGAAGCTTCGATGTCGTCACCGTTTCCCTTCACCGCGGTCGTCGGCCAGGAGGATTTGAAGCTCGCGATCCTGATCGCCGCAATCGATCCGACCGTCGGCGGGGTGCTGGCGTTCGGCGACCGGGGAACCGGCAAGTCGACGACGGTGCGGGCGCTCGCCGCGCTGCTGCCGAAGATGAGCGTCGTCGCCGGCTGTCCGTACAATTGCGAGCCCAAGCGGACGGCGGGGCTGTGCCCGATCTGCGCGATCGGCGACGCGCCGCCGAAGACCGCGAAGGTGTCCCCGCCGGTGGTCGATCTTCCGCTCGGCGCCTCGGAGGATCGCGTCGTCGGCGCGCTCGATCTCGAGCGCGCGCTGTCGCACGGCGAGCGGCGGTTCGAGCCGGGGCTGCTGGCGCGCGCCAACCGCGGTTTCCTTTACATCGACGAGGCGAACCTATTGGAGGACCATCTCGTCGACCTGCTGCTCGACGTCGCGGCCTCCGGCGTCAACGTCGTCGAGCGCGAGGGTTTGAGCGTGCGGCACCCGGCGCGCTTCGTGCTGATCGGCAGCGGCAATCCGGAAGAGGGCGAATTGCGCCCGCAATTGCTCGACCGCTTCGGCCTGACGGTGGAGGTGCGGACGCCGACCGACATCGCCACCCGCATCGAGGTGGTGCGGCGGCGCGACCAGTTCGAGCGCGACCCCGAGGCGTTTTCGGCGCGGTGGGCGGGCGAGGAGCAAAAGCTGCGCAACCGCATCATCGCCGCCCGTCGCGGGCTGCCCGCCGTCGCCACGCCTGACGCCGCGCTGGAGCGTGCGACGCGCATCTGCATGGCGCTGGGCACCGACGGCTTGCGCGGCGAACTCACGTTGGTGCGCGCCGCCCGGGCGCTTGCCAGCTTTGAAGGCGACGCGGAGGTCGGCGACGCGCACCTGCGCCGCATCGCGCCGATGGCGCTGAGCCACCGGCGCCGGCGCAATCCGCTGGACGATGCGGCGTCGCCGCAATGGGTGGAGCGGGCGCTGGACGAGTGTCTCGGCGTATGAGCGCGCCCAACGACGCGGGTTCGGCGTGGCGGAGGGCCTGTCTCGCCGCCGCGGCGTTCGCGGTCGATCCCGTCGGAACGGGCGTGTGGCTCAAGGCGCGGCCGGGGCCGGCTCGCGACGCGTGGCTCGACTTGCTGCGCGCGAGCCTCCCGCCGGCGGCGCCGTGGCGGCGCGCCCCCGCACATATCGGCGATGATCGGCTGCTTGGCGGTCTCGATTTGGCGGCGACGCTTGCGCAGCGACGGCCGGTTGCGCAAGCGGGCCTCCTCGCCGAATGCGACGGCGGCGTTCTCGTTCTGGCGATGGCGGAGCGCACGCCGGCCTCGACCGCCGCACGGCTTGGCGCCGCGCTCGACTGCGGCTGCGCCGCGCTCGAACGCGACGGTTTCGCGCTCCGGTTTCCGACGAAGATCGGCGTCGTCGCGCTCGACGAAGGGATGGGCGAGGAGAGCCCGCCCGTCTGCCTCAGCGAGCGGCTCGCCTATGCGGTGGACCTCGACAGCGTCGGTCTGCGCGAAATGGCGCCGCCGCCGTTCGCGGAGGCCGAGATCGCGGCCGCCCGCGCCTGGCTCGCCAACGTCGAAATCGACGACGCGGCCATCGAGGCGCTGGTCGTCGTCGCCGCGCGGCTTGGCGTCGCTTCGCTGCGCGGCCCGCTGTTTGCGCTGCGCGCCGCGCGCGCGCTCGCCGCGCTCGCCGGGCGACGGCGCGTCGCCGACGAAGATCTCGCCGAGGCCGTCGGTCTAACGCTCGCCGCGCGCGCGACCGCGGCGCCCGCCGAAGCCGAGCCGGAGACGCCCTCGCCCCCGGAGCCGCCGCCGCAGGACGAAGCCGGTTCCGATCAGGACCGGCCGCCGGCCGATTTGCAGGACCTCGTGCTCGCCGCGGCGCGCGCGGCGATCCCGCGCGATCTTATGGCGATGTTCGCCGCCGCGCCCACGCGACGCCGCGCTGCGCTCGACGGCAAATCCGGCGCGGCGACGATCTCGAAGACGCGAGGCCGGCCGCTCGAAGCGCGTCCCGGCAAGCCGCGCGAGGGCCGCGTCGCGCTGTTGGCGACGCTGCGCGCCGCCGCGCCGTGGCAGGGATTTCGCGCCCGCGCGGCGCGCTCGACCCGGCTCGAAGTTCGCGCCGACGATATTCGGATCGTGCGGTTTCGGCAGCGGCGCGGCGCGACGGCTGTGTTCGTCGTCGACGCCTCGGGGTCCGCGGCGTTGCAGCGGCTTGCCGAAGTGAAGGGCGCGATCGAGCTCCTGCTCGCGGATTGCTACGTGCGGCGCGACAGCGTCGCGCTGGTCGCGTTTCGCAGCCGGAGCGCCGAACTGATTTTGCCGCCGACGCGCTCGACGGTTCGAGCCCGGCGGGCGCTCGCCGGGCTGCCGGGCGGCGGCGGCACGCCGATCGCGGCGGGCCTCGACGCCGCGCTGACGCTGGCGCTGCAAATCCTGCGCAAAGGCGAGACGCCGCTGCTGGTGCTGATGACCGACGGCCGCGCCAACATCGCCCGCGACGGGACGCCCGGCCGGGTGCGCGCCATGCAGGACGCCCTCGACTCCGGTCGCCGCGTCGGCGCGGCGGGCGTCTCGGCGCTGGCGATCGACACCTCGGGACCCTCGCGCGCCGCTGACGCGCCGACGCAGCGCCTGGCCGAGGCGATGCGCGCGCGCTATCTGCGATTACCGTTCGCCAACGCCGGGATGCTGCACGACGCCGTGCGCGCGGCGTCTTGAGGCGCGATGCCCTGGCCGCGCCCGTCATTCGCTCGCGAGGGCAAGGACTGGCCGCATCGCGGGGCGAGCCGTTTCGTCGAGGCCTCCGGGCTCACTTGGCACGTGCAGCGCATGGGACACGGGCCGCCGGCGCTGCTGCTGCACGGCCTCGGCGGCGCGACCCATAGTTGGCGCGGCCTCGCGCCGCGGCTTGCCGAGCATTTCGACGTGCTGGCGCTCGACCTGCCCGGTCACGGCTTCACGTCGTCCGTCCGCACGCCAGACATGTCTTTGCCGGGGATCGCGAGATCGATCCGCGGCCTGCTCGACCGTCTCGACTTTGCGCCGAAGCTCGTCGTCGGCCATTCCGCGGGCGCGGCGGTGATGCTGCGGCTCGCCGCCGACGCGGCGATCGCCCCGGCTCTGCTGGTCGGGCTCAACGCGGCGGCGCTGCCGTTCGAAGGTTGGGCCGGGCGGCTGTTTCCGCTGGCCGCGAGGCTGTTGGGACTCAATCCGCTGACGCCGCGGCTGTTCGCGTGGTCGTCCGACGAGGCCGGCGTCGCCCGGCAGATCCGCAATATGGGATCGCGAATCGAGCCGCACGGCGTGGCGCTGTACGCGCGCCTGTTCTCGTATCCCGCCCATAGCGCGGGCGCGCTCGGCATGATGGCCAACTGGCGGCTCGAACCGCTGATCCGCGATCTGCCGCGCGTGCGCGCGCCCGTGCTGCTGCTCGTCGGCGCGAACGACCGCGCCGTGCCGCCCTCGGACGCGCAGAAGATCAAGGCGCTGCTGCCGTCGGCGACGGTCGAGGTTCTCGCCGGCGTCGGGCATCTCGCGCATGAGGAAAAGCCGGAACAGGTGGCCGAGCGAATCTTCGTCCACGCGCGCGCGGCGTCGCTGCTGTAGCGGGGTCGAAAATCCGCTTGCTCACAGCGCGTTTACACATATAGTGTCAATCCATGTTGACACTCGAGCGCCCGCCGCGGCTCGCGCCGTTAAGACCGGATCGCCCCCGCGCGGTCGTGATCGGCAGCGGGTTCGGCGGTTTGGCGGCCGCGATCCGGCTTGGCGCGCGGGGCTATCGGGTGACGGTGCTCGAAAAGAACGCGACGCCGGGCGGCCGCGCGGCGGTTTACCGCGAGAGCGGGTTCACCTTCGATTTGGGGCCGACGATCGTCACCGCGCCGTTCCTGTTCGAAGAGTTGTGGCGGCTCTGCGGCCGCGACATGCGCGACGACATCGTCTTGCAAGCCCTCGACCCGTTCTACCAAATTCGCTTCGCCGACGGGGCGACGCTCAACTACAGCGGCGACCGCGCGGCGATACGCGCCGAAATCGACCGCTTGAGTCCCGGCGAAGCCGACAACTACGACCGCTTCCTGCAACGCAGCGAACAGATATACCGCATCGGTTTCGAGAAACTCGGCGACGCCCCGTTCGAATCGCTGTTCGACATGGCGCGGATCGCCGGCGACTTGGTCCGGCTGGAAGGCTATCGCAGCGTTTACGGATTGGTCTCCAAATATTTCCGCGACGAGCGGCTGCGCGCGGCGTTCAGCTTTCATCCGCTGCTGATCGGCGGCAGCCCATTCCGCGCCAGCGCGATCTATTGTCTAATCGCGTTCCTCGAACAGCGCTGGGGCGTTCACTTCGTACGCGGGGGGACCCATCGGCTCGTAGACGGCCTGGTTGGCTTGATTGAAGGCCAGGGCGGCGAGGTGCGCTGCGGCGCGGACGTAGCCGTCATAATGGTCGAGGACGGCGTCGCCCGCGGCGTCGAACTCGCCACGGGCGAGCGGATCAAGTCCAACCTCGTCGTGTCCAACGCCGATTCCGCGTGGACCTATCGCCATCTCCTCTCGCCCTTGGCGCGGCGACGATGGAGCGACCGGCGGCTCGAACGCGCGCATTATTCGATGGGCTTGTTTGTCTGGCATTTCGGCGTCAACCGACGGTATGAGCAGGTCGGCCACCACACGATCGTGCTTGGCCCGCGCTATCGCGGCCTGCTGCGCGACATCTTCGTCCACAAGCGGCTCGCCGAGGATTTCAGCCTCTATCTGCACCGGCCGACGGCGACCGATCCGTCGTTGGCGCCGCCGGGCGCCGACGCGTTCTACGTGCTCTCGCCGACGCCCAATCTCGAAGGCGGACAGGATTGGCGCGCGCTGGCCGAACCCTATCGGCGGCGCATCGCCGCCGCGCTCGAAGCGACCTTGCTGCCGGGCCTGAGCCAATCCATCGTCGCCTCCAAGGTGATGACGCCGCTCGACTTCGAGACTTCGTTGAACGCCATGCGCGGCGCCGGCTTCGGCCTCGAACCCCTGCTGACGCAGAGCGCCTGGTTCCGTCCGCACAATCGCAGCGAAGACATCAAGAATCTGTTCCTCGTCGGCGCCGGGACGCATCCCGGCGCCGGCCTGCCCGGCGTTCTCTCGTCCGCGCGCATTCTCGACAAGGTGGCGCCCGATGCTTCTGTGTTCGCCTGAACCGCGTCTAGCGAGCGAAAGCGATTATGCGGCGTGCCGCGCCGCGATAGCGACGGGATCGCGCAGCTTCTACGCCGCGTCGCGACTGCTGCCGGCCTCGGTCCGCCGCCCGGCGTTCGGCCTCTACGCCTTTTGCCGATTGTCCGACGACGCAATCGATCTCGGCGGCGGCTCGCTCGATGCGTTGCGGCTACGCCTCGAACGCGCCTGTGAGCGCCGGCCGCTGCCGTTCGCGGCCGACCGCGCGATGGCCGATCTGATTCGCCGCTACGCCGTGCCCCGCGAGGTTCCCGAGGCCCTGCTCGACGGGCTTGGTTGGGACGCCGAAGGGCGCCGCTATGAAACGCTGTCTGATCTGCACGCCTACGCCGCGCGCGTCGCGGGCTCCGTCGGGGTGATGATGTGCCTGTTGATGGGCGTCCGCGCGCCGCAAGCGCTCGCGCGAGCGTGCGACCTCGGCGTGGCGATGCAGCTCAGCAACATCGCCCGCGACGTCGGCGAGGACGCGCGGGCCGGCCGCGTCTATCTGCCGCTCGCCTGGTTGGCGGAAACCGGCCTCGACCCCGACGCGCTGATCGCGGCGCCCGCGCCAAGCGCGGCGCTCGCGGCGGTGATCGCGCGATTGCTCGCCGAAGCCGACCGGCTCTACGCGCGCGCGCGGAGCGGCGTCGCCGAGCTGCCGCTATCCTTCCGCCCCGCCATCCTCGCCGCGGCGCTGATCTACGCCGACATCGGTCGCGAGATTCGCGCCAACAACCATGATTCGATCACGCGACGGGCGCGGGTGTCGGCGCTTCGCAAGCTGCGATGGGTGGCGCAGGCTTGCGCCGCGCCGCCGTTGCGGCGCGTCGCGGGTCCGCCGCCGTTGGCCGAGGCGGCGTTTCTCGTTCGCGCGGTCGAGCTGAGCCCGCCCTGGAGCCGCGCCGCCGCGCGCGAGGGCGAGGGCGTCACCGGCCATATCCTGCGCGTGCTGGCGATCTTCGAACGATTGGAGCGCGCGGAACAATTCGGCGATTGACGCCAAGAAAGAGCAGGCGTGACGGATTGAAGAAGAGACCTAAAGACCAACGTCGTCATGCCCGGGCTTGTCCACGCCGTGATGCGCCGCCAGCTTCGAGAACTCGCTGAATTGGCGCCGCGTGGATGGTCGGGACAAGCCCGACCAAGGCGGTGCGGGCGCGTTACAACCGGTCAGATTTCATCAGGACTCGGTGATGGACCAGAAATACTACGGCGTGATTGAGATGCTGCTCTCGTTCGGCGTGGTGCTGGCCATCGGCTTTCAACAATTGTGGTCGCTGTCGCGTATGCGCAAGCGCGACGAGGCGGAGCGGGCCGAGAAGGCGCGCGAGGACAAGGACCGGCGATGAGGTTGCGCTAGATTTGGTTGACCTGTCATGGCGAGCGTAGCGAAGCAATCCAACCCTCGGAGATCGAAGGTTGAACGGAGAGCGCGTCGTCAGTTGAAACGTGGATGGCTTCGCTTCGCTCGCCATGAGGGGCCGGCGGCGAGTGAGGCGCCGTGCTTTGCCGCGCTCGCACTGACGTGACGCCGACGCGTCAACCGAACCGCGGCATGCGGAACGGCAGCATGGCGTGCACGATCGGTTGCGCGAAGCGGTCGAGGTCCAGGCTCTCGTGCACCGATCGCACGATTTCGCCGGACAGCGTGTGTTCAATCAAACTGCGCGAATAGAACGGCGCGTCTTCGAAGCTCGCAAGCACACGGGCGTCATGCTCCGAGCGCGTCTCGCGGCGCAGCCGCCAAAACGTGCGCGGCAAGGACCGCATCGGCGGCGGCGACGCCGGTCGCAGGCCGTTCGAGGCGTCGAAGCTGAGCGCCAGCGTCCGCGGCGGCGCGTCGCGCGGCTCGACGTCGTAGAGGATCGTCGCGCCGCGCGACGTGTTTCCTCGCGACCAAGTCCAGCGGCGAAATCCGCGCTCCAACGGCGCCGCGCCCCAGTTGGCGTCGAAATATCCGCCGCCGCTCCAGCGCAGCGACGGCGCGTCGAAATCGGCGCGGACGCGCGCGATCGGAGCGATCGGGCGCCAGTGGTGCCCGTCCGCCAGCGTGAAGGCGTCGGCGTTCAACAACAGCGGCTCAACCACGACGCGACCCTTGACCCGGCGCGGCGTCGGAGCGCTCCATTCGTCGACTTCAATCTGCAACGTCCGGCCGTCCCAAAAGAAGCCGCTGGGTCCAATCAGCAGCGCGTCCGCGCCGCGGCGCAACGCGCCGCGGCCGCGCTCGGTCATCGTCCAGCGCCGCGCGCCGGGACCATAGAGCGCGACGTTGACGGCGCAATGGTTGAGCGGGTCGCCGCGCCCGCTCCACGCGTAATAGGGCGAAAACACGCTGCCGAGGAAGGCGATGATCGTCAGCCCGAACCGACCGTCGTCGCTGAGCGCGTCGACGTACCACCAGGCATAGCCGCCGGGACCGGGCGTCGCGTCGAAGCGAGGTCGGCCATCACCCGCTTCGCCGCCTGGCGCCCCGATAGCGCCGCCATCGGAACCCCCGGCCCCGGATGCACGCTGCCGCCCGCCAGATAGAGGCCGGGGATCCGCGTCGCCGCTCCCGACCGCGCGAACGAGGCTCGCCATCCATGCGACGCCGGCCCGTAGAGCGCCCCCCGACTGCCCGGGAACAGCGCCGCGAAATCCGCCGGCGTCGTCCGCACGCTCGCGCGCGGGTCGAGCGCGAGGCCGCAGCGTTGCAGGTGATGGTAGGTCGCCGCTTCGCATCGTTTCAGATCCCCTTCGGAGAGCGGCGTTCGCTCGTGGTGCGCCGGCGCGTTGACGAGCAGGAACAACCGCTCGGCGCCCCCCGTGGTTGACGCCGCCGCGTCTCGGTCCTGCGCGCAGACATAGACGGTCGGCGCCTCGGGCAGGCGATGGCGCGCGAAAATCGCCTCGAACTCTGCACGATAGTCCGAGCCGAAAAACACGTTATGCCGGAGCAGCGGGAAGCCTTGCGGCGTCGCCTGCAAAGCGAATGTCAGCGCCGACAGCGAGGGCGCGCCCGGCGGCGGCGGCGCGCGGCGCACGGCCTCGCCGAGCAACCCTTGCCCGAGAGCGCCGGCGTCGCCGTTGAAGATGACGGCGTCGGCGAAGAGGCGCTCGCCGTCCTCCGTCACGACGCCGGCGGCGCGGCCGTTGGTTGTGAGAATGCGGGCGACGGGGCGATTGAACTGAAGCTCGGCGCCCCGCTCGCGCGCGAGATCGCAGAGCGCATCGGCGAGGCGGCGCATGCCGCCCTCGATCAAATAGACGCCCTCGCGTTCGACATGCGCGACGAGCATCAGCGTCGCCGGCGCGAGGAACGGCGAAGAGCCGCAATAGGTCGCGTAGCGACCAAACAACTGCCGCAGCCGGGGATCGCGAAAATGATTCGCCAGCGCGCGCCACAGCGAGACGAACGGCGAAATCGCGATCAGGTCGCGCGCGCGACCGATCCGGCGCGTCAACGTCGGCAGGCTCGGCCGCGAGTCGCGGATGAAGGGATCGCGAAGGATCCGGTAAATCGTCTCGGCCCGCGCGGCGAAGGCGCGATAGTTGATGGCGTCGGCGGGGCCGGCGAAATCGGCGATCGCCTCGACGTTGCGCTCGATCTCGCTGAAGAGGTCGAGCCGGCCGCCGTCCGGCCAGGCGTGGCGGGCGAGGCGCTCGGCGCGGTGCAGGCGCACCCTTGCGCCGAAATCCGCCCCGGCGGCGTCAAACAACTCGTCGAACACCCAGCGCATCGTGAACACGGTGGGGCCGGCGTCGATACGCGCGCCGCCGACCTCGATCTCGCGCATCTTGCCGCCCGGCGTTGACGCGCGTTCGAGCAGCAGCACGTCGAAGCCTTCCCCTGCGAGTTCGACGGCTGCCGCGAGACCGCCGACGCCCGCGCCGACGACAAGGACCCGCTGCGCCAACGCCGCCTCCTGACCCGCCTGACAAAACGATTGATCGCCGGGCGAAGCTGTGTCAAGTTAAATAGACATATTGTGTCGTCATACAAAATGGTCACACAAAGGGGGAGCGGCATGGAAGCCTCCGATCGCGTCGAGCGGGCGCTCGAACGTTGCATCAGTCGCGCAGCGGGGCCGGGAGCGCCGCCGCTGCTGGGCGCGGCCTTGCGCTACGCCGTCTTTCCCGGCGGCCATCGCATCCGGCCGCAGCTTCTGCTCGGCGTCGCCGCCGCCTGCGGCGACCGCGACGCCGGGGCCGCCGACGCCGCGGCGGCGGCGATCGAGCTGTTGCATTGCGCCTCGCTCGTCCACGACGACCTGCCCTGCTTCGACAACGCCGATCTCCGCCGCGGCAAGCCGTCGACGCACCTGCAATTCGGTGAGCCGCTCGCCGTGCTGGTCGGCGACGCGCTGATCGTGCTCGCGTTCGAAACCGTCGCGAAAGGCGTGAAACAGCCGGCCCGGCTCGGCCGCCTGATCTCGATCGTCGCCGAGGCGGTCGGCTCGCCGCACGGCATCGTCGCCGGGCAGGCGTGGGAGAGCGAAGCGGCGGTTCCGCTCAGCGATTACCAGCGCGCCAAGACCGGCGCGCTGTTCGTCGGAGCGACGCTCGCCGGCGCCGCCGCCGCCGGCGTCGATCCGGAGCCGTGGCGGATGCTGGGCGAACGGATCGGCGAGGCCTATCAGGTCGCCGACGATCTGCGCGACGTGTTGTGCGACGCCGAGGAGCTCGGCAAGCCGATCGGCCAGGACGCGGCGCGCCGACGCCCGAACGCCGCGGCGGAGCTCGGCATCGGCGGCGCCAAGGCGAGGCTGAAGGAGCTGGTGCAGAGCGCGATCCGCGCCATCCCGCCCTGCCCCGGCGCGGCGGAGCTGGAGGCGCGCGTCGCCGCGCAGACGATGCAGTTCTTCCCCCGCCAGCTCGCCGCCGCAGCGGCGTGAGCGGATGTCGCCGATCGTCTTCGACCGCGCAAGGCCGCGCATCCCGCTCGCCGAACGCTGGACAAATCTGCGCAACCGGCTGATCGCCAACCCGCGCTTCCAGCGCTTCGCCGCGGATTTCCCGCTGACCCGCGGCGTGGCGCGACGGCGGGCGCAGGCAGCGTTCGATCTCTGCGCCGGCTTCGTCTATTCGCAGATCCTCGCCGCCTGCGTGCAGCTTGATTTGTTCGCGCGGCTCGCCGACGGTCCGCGCGACGTCGGCGAGCTGGCGGCGGCGATGGGGCTGTCGCGCGACGCTGCGCGGCGCCTGTTGCGCGCGGCGGCGGCGCTGCGCCTCGTCCGGCCGATGTCGCGCGATCGCTTCGCGCTTGACGACCTCGGCGCGGCGATGCTCGGCAATCCGGGTGCGACGGCGATGGTCGCGCATCATGCGCTGCTCTACGGCGACCTCAGCGATCCGGTGGCGCTGCTGCGCGGCGAAGCCGCGACGCGGCTGTCGCAGTTCTGGCCTTACGCCGGCGGCGGCTCGACCGCCGGCGAATCGACGCGCGCCTACAGCGAGCTGATGTCGCGCTCGCAGGCGCTGGTCGCCGAAGACATTCTCGACGCCTTTCCCATGCGCGACGCGAAGCGCTGGCTCGATGTCGGCGGCGGCGAGGGCGTGTTCGCCGCCGCGCTCGCGGCCCGCGCGCCGCAACTTTCGGTGATCGTGTTCGATCTACCGGAGGTGGCCGAGCGCGCCCGGCGCGAGCTGGCGCGGCGCGGTCTCGGCGGCCGGGTCGAGGCGGTCGGCGGCGGTTTTTTCGACGGCGACCTGCCCGCCGGCGCAGACGTCGCCTCGCTGGTGCGGGTGCTCCACGATCACGACGACGAATCGGCGTTGCGGCTGTTGGCGCGAATCCACGCCGCGCTGCAATCCGGCGCGAAGCTGCTGATCGCCGAGCCGATGGCGGGAACGCCCGGCGCCGAACCGGTCGGCGACGCCTATTTCGGCTTTTATCTGCTGGCGATGGGCCGCGGCCGGCCGCGCACCGCCGCGGAAATCGCCGAACTGACCCGGAAAGCCGGTTTCGTCGACGCCCGGCCGCTCGCGACCCGCCGTCCGCTGCTGATCTCCGCGCTTAGCGCGCGTCGAGCGTAAATTTGAATTGACGTTTCGTTGTGTCTAGTTAAAGTGACACACGAAACCCCGTTTGGGTTCCTTTAGAGCGCGGCGATGCAGGACTCACTTGCGGTAGTTCTTGACCAACCTGAGCGCCTCGCGTTGCGGCCTTTGCCGCTCGATGCGCCCGGCCCGGCGGACGTCGTTGTCGAGACCGAGTTCAGCGGCGTCAGCGCGGGCACCGAGCGGCTGCTGTTTTATGGCCGGATGCCGGCGTTTCCCGGCATGGGCTATCCGCTCGTTCCGGGCTACGAGACGGTCGGCCGCGTGCTCAAGGCCGGTCCGCAATCCGGCCTCGCCGAAGGCGAGCGCGTGTTCGCGCCCGGCGCCCATTGTTTCGGGCCGGTGCGCGGCCTGCACGGCGCCGCGGCTTCGCATCTCGTCGTTCCCGCGGCGCGAGTGACGCGCGTCTCCGAGGCGCTGGGCGATCGCGCCGTTCTGCTCGCGCTCGCTGCGACCGCGCAACACGCCTGGACCCAGGGGCGCGGCGACGACGCCGTGCTGATCGTCGGTCATGGCGTGCTTGGCCGACTGCTCGCGCGCCTTGCGCTACGCGACGGCGCGGCGCCGACGGTTTGGGAGACGGCGCCTATCCGCTGCGACGGCGGCGACGGCTATCCGGTGATCGCGCCCGAGGCCGACCCGCGGCGCGACTACCGCACGGTTTTCGACGTCAGCGGCGATCCGCGCATCCTCGACACGCTGATCCCGCGCTTGGCGCGCGGCGGCCTGATCGTGCTGGCGGGCTTCTACGACACGCTCAGCTTCGCCTTTCCGCCTGCGTTCATGCGCGAAATCCATATCCGCGTCGCGGCGCAATGGGCGCCCGACGATCTTCAGGACGTCGTGCGGCGGGTTGAGAGCGGCGAGCTTTCGCTTGACGGCCTGATTACCCATCGCCGCCCCGCCCGCGAGGCGGAGCGCGCCTACCCCGAGGCTTTCGGCGATCCCGCCTGCCTCAAAATGGTCCTGGATTGGAGAACACGCGCATGAGCCAAGCCAGCATGCTCGCCGAACCGCGCGCAACGGCGCGAGTCAATCTGCTGCGCGCCGAGGCGGCGATCGCGCCCGATCCGACGCCAACCGTCGCCACCAAGCAGACGCAGATCATCGCGATCTACGGCAAGGGCGGCATCGGCAAGAGCTTCACCCTCGCCAATCTCTCCTACATGATGGCGCAGCGCGGCAAGAAGGTGCTGCTGATCGGCTGCGACCCGAAGAGCGACACCACCTCGCTGCTGTTTGGCGGCCGCGCCTGTCCGACGATCATCGAAACCTCGACGCGCAAAAAACTCGCGGGCGAGCAGGTCCAGATCGGCGATGTCTGTTTCAAGCGCGACGGCGTGTTCGCCATGGAGCTGGGCGGCCCCGAGGTCGGGCGCGGTTGCGGCGGCCGCGGCATCATCCACGGCTTCGAACTGCTCGAAAAGCTCGGGTTCCATGAGTGGGGCTTCGACTATGTGCTGCTCGACTTTCTTGGCGACGTGGTGTGCGGCGGCTTCGGCCTGCCGATCGCGCGCGACATGTGCCAGAAGGTCATCATCGTCGGCTCCAACGATCTGCAATCGCTCTACGTCGCCAACAATGTCTGTTCGGCGGTCGAATATTTCCGCAAGCTCGGCGGCAATGTCGGGGTCGGCGGTCTCGTCATCAACAAGGACGACGGCACCGGCGAGGCGAAAGCCTTTGCGGAGGCGGCGGGGATTCCGGTGCTGGCGGCGATCCCGGCGGACGAGGACATTCGCCGCAAGAGCGCCAATTACGAGATCATCGGCCGGCCGGAAAGCCGCTGGGCGTCGCTGTTCGACGAGCTCGCCGCCAATGTGGCGGCCGCCGCGCCGCACCGTCCGACGCCGCTGACGCAGGACGGTCTGCTCGGCCTGTTCTCCAGCCACGCGACGGGGCGCGACTATGTGCTGACGCCCGCCACGCAAGTGGACATGTGCGGCGCGGCGCTGGTTGAAAAGCCGTCGCTCGAAGTCGTCTACGACGCCGTTTGAGAGAGCCGCCATGCTGGACGACGCCCCTACCCTGCCCCCCGGCGCCGAGCCGACGGCGTCCGGCTGTCACGGCGGCAAGGACACGATGCGCAAGGCCGCGGCCGCCGCGGGCATGAGCGACACCCTGGCGCGTTACGCCAAGGATTATCCGGCGGGGCCGCACGACCAGCCGCAGAGCATGTGCCCGGCCTTCGGCTCGCTGCGGGTCGGCCTGCGCATGCGGCGCACGGCGACGATCTTGTCGGGATCGGCCTGTTGCGTCTACGGGCTCACCTTTGTCTCGCATTTCTACGGCGCCAAGCGCTCCGTCGGCTATGTGCCGTTCAATTCGGAGACGCTGGTCACCGGCAAGTTGTTTGAAGACATCCGCGAGGCGGTGTTCAAACTCTGCGATCCCGACAAATACGATGCGGTCGTCGTCACCAACCTTTGCGTGCCGACCGCCTCCGGCGTGCCGCTGCGCCTGCTGCCGAAGACGATCAACGGCGTGCGCGTGATCGGCATCGACGTCCCGGGCTTTGGCGTGCCGACGCACGCGGAAGCCAAGGACGTGCTCGCCGGCGCCATGCTGAAATTCGCCCGCGCCGAAGCGGAGCAAGGCCCCGTTCAGGCGCCGCGAACCCCGCGCGCCGACAAACCCTCCGTCACGCTGCTCGGCGAGATGTTCCCCGCCGATCCGGTGCAGATCGCCGGCATGCTCGACCTGCTCGGCCTCGCAGCCGGTCCCGCCGTTCCCACCCGCGAATGGCGCGAACTTTACGGGGCGCTCGATTGCGCCGCGGTCGCCGCCATCCATCCCTTCTACACCGCATGCGTGCGCGAGTTCGAGGCGGCCGGTCGCATGGTGATCGGCTCGGCCCCGGTCGGCGTCGAGGGAACCGCGGCTTGGTTGGACGCGATCGGCGCCGCCTGCCATGTGCCGGCGGCGCGCATCGACGCCGCCAAGGCGCGGCTGTTGCCGGCGATCGCGGGCGCTTTGGAGAAGACTCCCATCCGCGGCCGCATCACGCTCTCGGGCTACGAGGGCTCGGAGTTGATTGTCGGGCGCCTGTTGGTCGAGAGCGGCGCGGATCTGCGCTACGTCGGAACCGCCTGCCCGCGCACGCGCTTCTCCGAGGCCGATCACGCCTGGCTCGAAGCGCGCGGCGTCGAGGTGCGCTTCCGCGCTTCGCTGGAGGACGATCTCGCCGCATTCGACGCGTTCGCGCCCGATCTCGCGATCGGCACCACTCCCGTGGTGCAGGCCGCGAAAACGCGGGCGACCCCGGCGCTCTATTTCACCAATCTGATATCGGCGCGGCCGCTTATGGGCGTCGCCGGCGCAGGGGCGCTGGCCAAGGTCATCAACGCCGCGATCGCCGGCCGCGATCGGTTCGAACAGATGCGGTCGTTCTTCGCCGGCGTCGGCGAGGGTTTCGCCGCCGGCGTCTGGGAGACCGCACCGCAGGAGCGGGCGAAGCCGCCGCGCGCCAAGCCGAAGTCCGAGGAGCTCGGCGCATGCTAGTTCTCGACCACGATCGCGCCGGCGGATACTGGGGCGCCGTCTACGTGTTCACCGCCGTGAAGGGTCTTCAGGTGGTGATTGACGGCCCGGTTGGTTGCGAGAATCTGCCGGTGACGTCGGTGCTGCACTACACCGACGCGCTGCCTCCGCACGAGCTGCCGATCGTCGTGACCGGACTCTCCGAGGAGGAGCTCGGCCGCCACGGCACCGAAGGCGCGATGCGCCGCGCACACAAGACGCTCGATCCCGATTTGCCGAGCGTCGTCGTCACCGGCTCGATCGCCGAGATGATTGGCGGCGGCGTGACCCCGGAAGGCACCGGCCTGCAACGTTTCCTGCCGCGCACGATCGACGAGGACCAGTGGCAAAGCGCCAATCGCGCGATGACGTGGCTGTGGAGCGAGTACGGCGCGAAAAAGGGCCGCGCGCCGAAGCCGAAGCCGCGCGCGCCGGGCCAGAAACCGCGCGTCAACATCATCGGCCCCGCCTATGGCGTGTTCAACATGCCGTCCGACCTGCACGAGATTCGCCGGTTGATCGAAGGCATCGGAGCCGAGGTCAACCTGACGTTCCCGCTCGGCGCCCATCTCGCCGACACGCCGCGGTTGATCGACGCCGAGGCGAACGTCTGCCTCTATCGCGAGTTCGGGCGCGGCCTGTGCGAGGCGCTCGACAAGCCTTATCTGCAAGCGCCGATCGGGTTGTACTCGACAACCAAGTTTTTGCGCGCGCTTGGCGAAATCCTGGAGCTTGATCCCGAACCGTTCATCGCCAAAGAGAAGCACACCACGATCAAGCCGATCTGGGACCTCTGGCGCTCGGTGACGCAGGACTTCTTCGCCACCGCGACCTTCGCCATCGTCGCCAACGAGACCTACGCGCGCGGGATTCGCCATTTCCTCGAAGACGAAATGGGCCTGCCCTGCATGTTCGCGATCTCCCGCAAACCCGGGGAGAAGACCGACAACGCTGGGGTCCGCGAGGCGATGCGCACCAAGACGCCGCTGGTCATGCTCGGCAGCGTCAACGAGCGCATGTACGCGGCCGAAGCGGGCGTGCGCGCCGTCCATATCGCCGCCTCGTTCCCCGGCGCGGTGGTGCGCCGCCACACCGGCACGCCGTTCATGGGCTACGCGGGCGCGACTTATCTGGTGCAGGAGATCTGCAACGCGCTGTTCGAGGCGCTGTTCCAGATCCTGCCGCTCGGCGGGGATTTGGACAAGGTCGAGCCCACGCCCTCGCGGCTGGCGAAGGAGCTGCCGTGGAGCGAGGGCGCGAGGACGCGATACGACGAAATCGTCGAGCGGGCGCCAGTGCTGGTGCGCATCTCGCTCGCCAAGCGGCTTCGCGACGCGGCGGAAGCCCGCGCCCGGCGCGGCGGCGACGACGAGGTGTCGCTTCACCACATTGAAGCCGTACGCGAAGCGATGGCGTGAAGCCTGACAAGGTCGACAGGAGCGAAACGATGACGATGGCGTTCAACGGAGCCTCCGGACTTTGGCGCAACGGTTTGCGCTCCCATCTCGTTTACGGCGCACTGCTGCCGTTGTTCATGTTGTCTGAAGGCGTCGAACGATTGGGCGCGCGGATGCACGCCGACGTCAGCGATGCGGCCCCGGCCGGCGAAGACTGGTTGACCCGCGCACGCTCGCAAGCCTCCATCGCAACCTCCTACGCGCTGACAGCCCGTCGGCTGTTGCAATCATCCGAGCGGCGTCGCCGCCCGGAACGCCCGTCGTGACCGCAAATCACGATTCATCCGGCCGCGAAGGGCGTGCGCGGCGCAGCTAATGGAGGTCTATCCCATGGCTATTGACGACGTCGGCAGATCCTCTCTGTCGGGCTTGACCGAAGCGGAGGCGAAGGAATTTCATTCCATATTCGTCACCAGCTTCATTGCGTTCACGGTGGTCGCGATCATCGCGCACATCCTGGTTTGGATGTGGCGGCCGTGGATTCCCGGGCCGAAAGGCTATGCGCTTCTCGACGGCGCGGCGGCGACGCTGCACCACGCGATGTCGCTGATCGGTTGAGACGGAGGCGAGCATGTATAAGGTTTGGTTACTGTTTGATCCGCGGCGGACGCTCGTTGCGCTGTTCGCGTTCCTGTTCATCCTGGCTCTGGTGATCCATTTCATTCTTTTGAGCACGGATCGCTTCAACTGGCTCGACGGGAAGCCGTCAAAGACCGGCGCCGCCGAGATGACGATCACGACCTTGGTCGGCTGATCGTCTGCGTCAATCGGCTGCGGAGAGCAACGCCTCCGCGGCCCTCCGGCGATTTAAAGAACCGGCATGAAGGGAGAGACCGCTGTGGCGATGCTCAATTTCGAGAGGAAGTACCGCGTCCGCGGCGGCACTTTGTTGGGCGGCGACCTGTTCGATTTCTGGGTCGGCCCGTTCTATGTCGGCTTCTTCGGCGTCACCACGCTGATTTTCGCCGCGGTCGGAACCGCGATGATCCTCTGGGGCGCCGCGCTCGGACCGACCTGGAACATCTGGCAGATCAACATCGCGCCGCCCGACATCAAATACGGCCTGGCGCTGGCGCCGTTGAGGGAAGGCGGGCTGTGGCAGATCATCACGATGTGTGCGATCGGCGCATTTGTGTCGTGGGCGCTGCGTGAGGTTGAAATCTGCCGCAAGCTCGGCATGGGCTATCACGTTCCGTTCGCCTTCAGCATGGCGATCCTTGCCTACGTGACGCTGGTGGTCATCCGACCCTTATTGCTTGGCGCCTGGGGCTTCGGATTCCCGTACGGCATCCTCAGCCATCTCGACTGGGTGTCGAACACCGGCTATCAATATCTGCACTTCCACTACAACCCTGCGCACATGCTGGCGGTGACGTTCTTCTTCACCAACGCGCTCGCGCTCGCCATGCACGGTTCGCTGATCCTATCGGCCGCCAACCCGAAACGCGGCGAGACGATGCGCGCCACCGAGCACGAAGACACCTACTTCCGCGACACGATCGGCTATTCGATCGGCACCCTCGGCATCCACCGTCTCGGCCTGTTCCTCTCAGTCTCCGCGGTGTTCTGGAGCGCCGTCTGTATCGTTATCAGCGGACCGTTCTGGACCAAGGGCTGGCCGGAATGGTGGAACTGGTGGCTCAACCTTCCGATCTGGCGCTGACCTCCATTTGAACGAGAGACGTCATGTCCATCTATGAGAACATCTACACGCAGGTGCAGGCGCGGCCGCGCGTCGCCGACTTCGGCGTGACGGCCGGCGATCCCAGGCTCACCGGCAAGCCGGCGTTCAACAGGCTGCTCGGCATGTTCGCCAACGCGCAGCTCGGCCCGATCTACCTCGGCGGTTACGGCGCGCTGTCGTTCGCTTTCGGCTTCGCCGCCTTCGAGATCATCGGTCTCAACATGTTCGCCTCGGTGCACTGGAGCCCGATTCAGTTCGTGCGCCAGCTGCCGTGGCTCGCGCTCGAGCCGCCACGGCCCGAGCAAGGAATCCGCCTGTTTCCGCCGCTCGCCGAAGGCGGCTGGTGGTTGATGGCCGGTTTCTTCCTCACCACCTCGATCCTGCTCTGGTGGGCGCGCATGTACACCCGCGCGCGCGAGCTCGGCATGGGAACGCACAACGCCTGGGCGTTCGCCTCCGCAATCTGGCTCTATCTGACGCTCGGCTTCATTCGGCCGCTGCTGATGGGGCATTGGAGCGAAGCGGTGCCGTTCGGGATCTTCCCGCATCTTGATTGGACGGCGGCGTTCTCGCTGCGCTATGGAAACCTGTTCTACAACCCGTTCCATATGCTGTCGATCGCGTTCCTCTATGGGTCGGCGCTGCTGTTCGCCATGCACGCGGGGACGATTCTTGCGGTCGGGCGGTTTGGCGGCGAACGCGAGTTGGAGCAGATCGTCTATCGCAGCACTGCGTCGGAGCGCGCGGCGTTGTTCTGGCGCTGGACGATGGGCTTCAACGCCACCATCGAATCGATTCATCGTTGGGCGTGGTGGTTCGCGGTGCTCTGCCCGCTGACCGGCGGCATCGGCATCCTGCTCACCGGAACCGTCGTCGACAATTGGTATCTCTGGGCGGTGCATCACGGCGTGGCGCCGATGTATCCGCACGTGTTTCCGCCCGTCGTCGATCCGGCGGCCGCTCCGGGAGGCGCATCATGAAACTCTGGCAAGTGTTCGTCACGGCCGCGGTGGTGCTGCTCACGGTCGCCATGCTATTCACGGCCGGTTGGGTGCGACCGCCGATCCTGTCGACCCAGACCGGCTACCGCGGAACCGGCGCCGATCAACTGACGACGCCGGCGGCGGCGGCGCTGGCGGCCTACGCCAACAAGCTGCCGGACCCGATCGACAAAGCGTCCCCCGACGGCGATCGCGCGGGCACGGCGTATCAGAACGTCAAGGTTCTCGGCGATCTCAGCGTCGATCAGTTCAATCGCGTGATGCTGGCGCTCGCCGAATGGGTCGCGCCGCCGGAACAAGGCTGCAACTATTGCCACGCCGAGAGCGGCATGGCCGACGACAGCCTCTACACCAAGCGCGTCGCGCGGCGCATGCTAGAGATGACGCGCCATATCAACAAGGATTGGAAGGCGCATGTCGGCGCGACGGGCGTGACCTGCTACACCTGTCATCGTGGCGCGCCGGTGCCGAAGAACATCTGGTTCGCCGGCGTGTCGCCGAACGCGGGCGGCTTCGCCGCGTCCAACGATGGATTTGGACATCCGGACGCCTTCAACGGCTCGACGTCGCTCGCCGGCGATCCGTTCTCCGCGCAATTGGACAGCAAAGAACCCCTCGGTCCCAAGGACTCGATCCGCGTCCAGGCGACTGAGGCGCTTCCCGCCGGCTACGGCGCGCCGATCCAGGCGACAGAAAGAACCTACGCGCTGATGATCGCGATGTCGCAAAGCCTCGGCGTCAACTGCACATTCTGTCACAGTTCGCGCGCGTTCGAGAACTGGGAGCAGAGCTCGCCGGCCCGCGTGGTCGCCTGGCACGGCATCGCGATGACGCGCGACCTCAATGCGAACTATCTCGATCCGCTGAAGCCGGAATTCCCGGCCAACCGCCTCGGGCCGAGCGGCGACGGACCGAAGCTGTTCTGCGCGACTTGTCACCAGGGCGCGAACAAACCGTTGCTAGGCGTAAGCATGGCGAAGGATTGGCCGGAACTCGGCGGAGCAAGCCCCTCCCCTTAGCCCGTCGAGCATCCGGCGAAGAGACGCCCGCGGCACGCCGCGGGCGTTTTCGTTTGGACGGGGTTGCGCGCGGCGCCAAGGTTGCTGTTTCGGAGATCGATATGACAGCTCGGTCATGGCGAGCGAAGCGCAGCCATCCATCTCCGAGAGATCGTTCGCCAGCCGGATGGGGAGTATCAACGGCGCCGTGGATCGCGTCGCTTCGCTCGCGATGACGAGGGAGCTAAGTGAATATGGTAGAAAGCTTGAGCGCAACCCGCAACAGATAGCGCGGCGACCCACACCGGGTCGCGGCGCAAAATATTATCTGAAGCGTGGACCAGCGAGCCTACGCGAGCGCGCGTCTACTCCGCCGCCTTGCGCATCTCCGGGTAGGCGCATTCCGGCTCCGTCCGGCCGGCCGCCCGGCGCAGCGGCAGAATTTGCGCCTGCTGGAACGGGAGATCGAGCGTGCGCCACACGTCAACCAGCGCCTCGACCAGCTCGGCAACATGCGCCTCGGTGTGGCGCGGCGTCGGCGTGATGCGCAGGCGCTCGGTCCCGATCGCCACGGTCGGATAGTTGATTGGCTGGATGTAGATGGCGTGGCGGCGCAGCAGCAGATCGCTCGCCGCCTTGCAGCGCTCGGCGTCGCCGACCCTCAACGGCACGATATGCGAGCGGTTCGCCATCACCGGCAGGCCGGCGGCGGTCAGCGCATGCTTCGTCAGTGCGGCCATGTATTGGTGACGCTGGCGCTCGACGCGGCGATTGCTTCAGGTGGCGCACGGCGGCGGCGGCGGCGGCCGTGACCATCGGCGGCAGCGACGTCGTGAAGATGAATTGCGGGGCGTAGCTGCGCACCGCGTCGATGATGACCGCGTCGCCGGCGATATAGCCGCCAAGCGCGCCGAACCCCTTGGCGAGCGTGCCTTCGATCACGTCGATCCGGTCCATCAACCCTTCGCGCTCGTGCGATGCCGCCGCCGCGCGCGCCGTACATGCCGACCGCGTGCACCTCGTCGATATAGGTCATCGCGCCGTGGCGCTCGGCGACGTCGACGAATGTCGACGATCGGCGCGATGTCGCCGTCCATCGAATAGAGGCTCTCGAACACGACCAGCTTCGGCCGCGCCGGGCCCGCGGCGATCAGCAACTGTTCGAGATGGGCCGCGTCGTTGTGCCGCCAGACCTGCTTCTCGCATCCCGAGCGGCGCACGCCTTCGATCATCGAATTGTGGTTCAGCGCGTCCGAAAGGATCAGACAATCCGGGCATCAGACGAGGCGATCGTCGAGATGCCGGCCAGATTCGAGATCCAGCCGGAGGTGAACACCAGCGCCGCGGCTTTGCCATGCAGGTCGGCGAGTTCGCGCCTCAAGTTCGACGATCGGGTTGTGCGTGCCCGAAATGTTGCGCGTGCCGCCGGCGCCGGCGCCATGCCGCTCCAGCGCCGTGCGATGCGGCTTCGACGACCTTGGGGTGTCCGCCCATGCCGAGATAGTCGTTCGAACACCAGATCGTCACGTCGCGCGGGGTTTCCTCCGCCGCGTCGGGGCGCCACAGCGCCAGCGGAAAGCGGCCGGCGTCGCGTTCCAGATTGGCGAACACGCGATAGCGGTTTTCGTCCTTGAGTCGACGGATCGCGGTTTCGAAATGGGCCCGGCAGGTCAGCGTGTTCATGGTTAGGGGCCTTTCGCGTTGGAGGTTTGTTTGCTCAAGCCGCGCAACTGTCGAACGCGGCGCGCAGGCGGTTGCGATCGAACCGTCGACCGGTGGCGAACGTGACGGGTTCATAAAGTCGGCGCGGCGCGAACGGCGTAATCCGGGCGCGGGCGTTGGCGATCTCGAAGGCGACCCAGCGGCCGCGGGTGCGCATGGCGCCCTTGACGGTGTCGATCTCGCCGAACGCGCCCGCCGCGATCAACTCAAGAACGTGAGCGAGCGTGCGATCGTCGCCGATTTCGGGCAACCGCGCCGACCAACTGAGGGCGGCGGGGGCGGCGCTGTCGACTTCCGCGCCGAGCGCGGCGATCTCCGCCTCCAGCCCGGCGGCGAAATCGCCGGCGGCGCGTCGCGACGACACGCTCCAGAGAACATTGCCGTTCATCGGCGCGACCAGGAACCAATGCTCCAACACCGCCAGCGCCATCAGCGTCGCCAGCATCGTATAGCCGACGAGCTCGAACGGCGCGTCGCGTCGATCGAGCGCGTGGGCGGCAAGGATCGTCGTTGCAACTGTCGACAGCGTGACCGAGACCGGGAAGAACATGTTCATCGGCCGACGCGCCATGAAGCTTTCGAGATAGGCGAGATGGCGGGGCAGCAGCTCGGCGCCGAGATTGGGAACGCCGAAAAACAGGTTGAGCTTCGCGCTGGCGTGCATCCACCACAGCGCGATGTAGGTCCACACGCCGAAGGCGTTGGGCTTGCCGGCCGTCAGCGCGAGCAGGACCACGGCGCCAATCAGGGCGGCAAGTTCGTGATAGAGACTGGTCCGCACCGCCTCGACGAAACGCGGCAGGCCGCGCAGTTCGGGCGGGCACGCGGTTCGGCGCGGCCCGGTCAAATAGCCGGTGAAATAGCTGGAGATTTGCCAGCCCCAGCAGATGAGGCCGTAGGAGAAGGCGGCGTAGGCCGCGGCGGGCGCGGTGTCGTCGGCCGTCGCCACCAGACCCCAGACCGCGAACGCGGCAAGCGCCGTCGCGGCGGCCATCGAGTAGACGAACGTGCGTTGCGCCAGACCGTGCGCGAACAGGATCAGACCCGTGCTGCCCCACCACAGGGCGATGGTCGCCAGGATCGGAAGCCCGTAAGCGGTCATGCGCCCCTCACCACACCGGCTCAAGACGGATTTGCGCCGGCAACACGTGACGCTTCGCCGGAATGAGATAGAGCCGCAGGAACGTAGCCGCCGCCTCCGCAGCCAGCGTTGCTCGGCGAAGCCGCGCCATCAACCCACCGCGCGCCGCCGCCGTCTCGTTGGCCTTGGCGATGCGGCAAAGTTGCTCTAGCCCTTCGGCGAACTTCGGATGATCGAGGTCGAGGGTCAGAGGGAACGTCTGCCGCGAAATCTCCGAGCAGAGGCGGAACACCTTGAAATCATATTCCGTCGGCGTCATCCCAATCGCCTTATGAAAGGCCGGGCGGCAATGGTCGCGCACATACATGGTGGCGAACACCGCGAGCACGAAGAACTTGATCCAACCGGCGTTGACGCCGCTCAGCAGTTTGGGGTTGGCGCGCATCAGCAGCGCGAAGGCTTCGCCGTGGCGGAACTCGTCGTTGCACCATTTCTCGAACCACTTGAAGATCGGATGAAAGCGCAATTCGGGATGCGCTTCGAGCTGGCGGAAGATCGTGATGTAGCGGGCGTAACCGATCTTCTCCGACAGATAAGTCGCGTAGAAGATGAACTTCGGCCGGAAGAATGTGTATTTCTTCGCCTTGGTGAGGAAGCCCAGATCGACGCCGATGCCGAAATCCTTGAGGATGTCGTTGATGAAGCCGGCGTGGCGCGCCTCGTCGCGGCTCATGAAGGTGAACAGGTTCTTGATGTCCTTGTTCTTGGCGCGCTTCTTCATCTCGGCGTAGAGCACGCAACCGGAGAACTCGGCGGTGATCGAGCTGATGAGGAAATCGCGGAACTCGCGATCGAGGTCCGGCGGCAGATGCGAGAAATCGGCGTCGAACTCAGTGGTGCGGGTGAAGTGAAGCTTGTTGGGATCGGCGCGCATCTCCGCGATCAGTTTGTCCCAATCGGCGCGGACGCTCTCGACGTTAGTGCGGTCAAGCTCGTCGAAATCGGTGGTGTAGAAGCGCGGGCTGAGAACGGTGTCCTGCCGCGCGACTTCGGTGGAATCGAAGGTCGTGTCCGGGCGAAGCGGGGCGTTCATAGCATCCTCCGTTCGGTGAAGCTCACGTCATAGAGCTCGGTCAACTCGAAGTTCCCGACCCATCGCGTCCAGGCGCGCTCGATCGCGTTGGCGCGGATCACTGTCGCGACGCTGCGCGCGACGACCTTGGCGCCGAACGGTACGTCGGTGGGGGCGTCCCGCAGCAATATTTCGTCGCCGGGTTCGACGTTGAAGTCCGCGTCGATCGTCACATGCGCGTGCAGGCTCGATTGCGTATGTTCGACTTCGACGGTGCACGGAAGCTCGAAGCGCCGCCGGGGGAGCGCGGAGAACAGGCTCATTTGACGAGCTCCTTGAAGAATTGCGCGAACGCGCCGGCGTTGGTTGGACCAAAAGCGTCGAGTTCGATCGTGCGATGAGTGACGTCGTCTTCGAGCGAGAGCGTGCCGTCGCGCCAGCGCGCGAGACGGAACGGCTCGGACGCGTCGGCCCCGCCGCGCAGGCGGGCTTGCGCGAGGCCACGCACCGTCGCACGGATGAATCCATCGGCGCCGGGCCGCACCAGATAAACGAGCCGACCGTCGACAGCGTCCTTGACCTCGATCGCCCCGTCGTCACGATCGAAGAAGCGCAGCGACAGGGTCTCGACCGGCCGGGCAGTCTCGACCAATTGGGTCACGCCGACGCCGGAGACCCGCGTATACAGGCAGACGAGGACCGTGAAGCCGACCAGCGCCGCCGCGGCGATGAGCACGGGGAACGGAATGTCGGCGCCGGGTCGGGCTCGGACGGTCGCGCTCATTTGACGCCTCCGAGCGCATGCGCGGCGAAGACGCGCTGCGGCTCACTCTCGACGCGCGCCCGGGCCTCGCGCGGTTCGCCCGCCGCTTCGCGCAGGGCGGCGCCCAGCGTCTCTGCGACGGCGCGCGCGTCGGCGATACAGCGCAGCGCCGGCTCGGGCCGCGCGAAGTGGAACGGCCGCGCGGCGGGCCACAGCGTCAGATAGGCGATGCGCTGGCCCTGGGTGAGCGCGACCGAGACGTCGCCGGTCCCGTCGCCGTCGAGCCGCAGAGTCGCGCCGGCGATCTGCGCGAACGGGATGTTGTAGAAGATCGGCAGCGCGATGCCGACCTTCAGGACGATGCGTTTTGTGCTGATCACGAACAGAGTTGTTCGCGCGCTGAGCCACGCCAGAAACGCGAGGATCGCCAAGCCGATCGCGCCGGCCGCAAGCGTCTTGGCCGCGCCGAGAGCGCCGTCGGCGGGTCCGAGCGCCGAGGTCTCGGTGAGGAAGATCCAACCGGCCGCGAGAGCGATGTAGACCGCGATCAGGTCGGCGCGATAAGCGCGCCGCCACAAGCTGACGGGATCGGGGCGGCCGAACCACAGCACCCGCTCCCCTGGGGCGAAATCGTAAGGCAGGCTCCTGCCGAGGTCGACGACGTTCATAGCGCCGACTCCGTGCGCCAGGTCGTCGCATAGAGCGTGCCGGCCGCGTAATAGGCGGCGATCCGGTCCTCTTCGAGCATCGTGACGCGGTCCGGCGCGCCGAGCGCGGGCACGTTGGCGAATTGCCCGGCGAGCAGCGCCTTGACGACGACGCGGCGACGCTTCGGCTGCACGTCGGCGAAGTTGACGGGCAGCAGCACGCTGCGTTCGGCGCCGGCGAGCTTCACCTCATGGTAGCGCACCTGCGACTCCGAACGGTCCACCCAAACATCGACGATGGCGCCGACGAGGTGATGATCGGCGCCGACGACGGCGAACCCGATCGGATTGCCGCCATCGGGAGGCAACGCAAAATTCGTCGCGACCCGCAGCGGCGAGATCAGATCCTCGCCGTGCATCGTCTTGGCGGTCAATTCGGGCCGCGCATTGTAGGAGCCGGGGCCGACTTCGGCGAGCATCGGATCGCCGAGGGGGGTGAGCGGGGCCCCCGGCCACGGCTCAACCTTGGCGGCCTTGATCGGGCGGGCGTCAGGCTGAAAGGTCGGCGCCTTGACGATGCCGCCGTCGGCGAGACGGAAAACCTTGGGCGACGGGATCAGCAGATAACCGCGCTCCTTGAACCCGCCGGCCGCCTCCGATTCCAGCGGATAGCCCTCGCGCCGGTCCTCGCGGCGCAGATACCAGATCAGCGCGGCGAAGAAGGCGAAGAAGGCGTAGAGGACGAGCTGAGCCACATCCAGATTGCCGATAGCGCCACGGATCATCGTAGTCCTCCGGGATTTAAACCAACTGTCGGGGGGAAGCGCGCATCAACCATTTGCGTTGGTTGACGGGTGCTGCGCACAAGCGGGCCGATCGCAACCAGCGCGGCGAGCAGCAGCGCGATTTCGACGGCGTAGACGAACGCGAAACCGGTGACGGGCACGGCTAGCGTCTCGCCGAACCGGCCGGCGACGGCGAGCGAAGATACGAAATCGTTGACGATGCCGCTGAACGCGATCGCCAGGCCCGCGGAGGTGGCCTGCGCGGCGCCCCAGGCGCCGAGCGCGAGGCCGCGCTCCTCGGGACGCGCGGCGGCCATCGAAGCGGTGAGCGTGCCATGCGCAAACATGCCGCCGCCGAAACCGATCAGCGCGACGCCGAGACCAAACAAAGGCTGCGAGTCGGCCGGCGCGGCGAAGATCACGCAGGCGAAGGCGACGACGCCAACCAGCGCGCCCATGCCCGCGACCCGATGCGCGTCGGCGCCGCGCGTCAACCGGCGCGCCGCGAGCAGCAGGCCGAGCCCGCCGCCGACCGCGAGCATCGCCGTCAGCGCGGTTGTGGCGCCGACCGGCAGCCGAAGGATCTTGCCGCCGTAGGGCTCCAGCAGGATGTCCTGCATGCTGAACCCGGCCGTGCCCAGCGCAATGGCGACGAGGCGGCGGCGGGCCCTGCCGGCGTAGGCGAAGGCGGCGAACGCGTTGCGGAACGTTGGCGTCGCCTCCGGCAGCGGCTTCAGCCGGCGCGGCTCCTGTTTCCACATCGCGCAGCCGTTGAGCACCATGGTGACCACCGCGGCGCCCTGAACCACCTGAATCAATCGAACTTCCGAGAAATGCGCGAGCAACAAGCCGAAGATGACGGCGCTCGCCGCCATCCCGGCCAGCAGCATCGCGCAGAGCAGCGCGACGACGCGCGGACGGGCGCGTTCGGGCGCGAGATCGGTGGCGAGCGCGAGCCCGACCGTCTGCACCGTGTGCAGGCCGGCGCCGACCATCAGGAACGCCAGCGCCGCCGCCACGTCGCCGACCCACGCCGGGCCGGTCGTATCGCCGGAGAGAATCAACAACGCGAACGGCATGATCGCGAAGCCGCCAAACTGCGTCATCGTGCCGAACCAGAGGAACGGGATGCGGCGCCAACCGAGCACGGAGCGATGATGATCGGAGCGGAAGCCGACCACCGTGCGAAGCGGCGCGAACAACAACGGCAGCGACAACATCGTCGCCACGATCCACGACGGCACGGCGAGTTCGACGATCATCACGCGGTTCAACGTGCCGATCAGCAGCACCGCCGCCATGCCGACCGTGACCTGAAACAACGACAGCCGGAGCAACCGTCCCATCGGCAGTTCGGTCGTCGCCGCATCGGCGAACGGCAGCGATTGCGGCGAGAAGCGCATCAGGTTGCGAACGAGGGCGGCGCTGGCGCGATTCATCGCCGGACGGCCTCCTGCGCCTCGGAAATGTAAAAGCCGCGGGCGACGCGACGGCTGCGCGCCAAGGTCCAATCCTGCAACGCGGGCTCGGTTGACAGCGCCTGCTCCAGCGTCGCGCGCGAGATCGGCGCGATCGCCGGCGCGCGGTCGCCGCGCGGGAACAGCCGGCCAACCGCGTGCATCAACGAGAGCGCCGGCGTGCGCGGCGCGATCGTGAACAACACCGCGCGGCTGCGCTCGGCGAGAGTGGCGAGCGCGCGGGCGATGTCGCGCCCTTCGTAGTGGATGAGGCTGTCCATCGCGACGACGGCGTCGAAGCGCCCGAGCCGCGGATCGAGCATGTCGCCGACCGTGAATTCGACCCGGCCGCCGCCGCGCGGCGCCCGCTCGCGGGCGAGGCCGATCAGCGTCGGCGAAATATCGACCGCGACCACCTCCGCGCCGCGCGCAGCGAGTTCGAGCGCCATCGCGCCGGTGCCGCAGCCGGCGTCGAGCACGCGCGCGCCGCCGAGGTCGCGCGGCAACCAGGAGAGCAGCGCGGCGCGCATCTCGTCGCGGCCGGCGCGGACGCTGGCGCGAATGCGGCCGAGCGGCGCGTCGGAAGTCAGCCGCCGCCAAGCTTCGGCCGCGGTGCGGTCGAAGTAGGTTTCGAGCTCGTTGCGGCGGGTTTGGTAGGTGGCGCTGGTCATCAGTCGAACCCTAGGAACTCGAACAGTTCGCGGTCCTTCATCGGCGTCGCTTCGATCGGCTCGAAGCCGTTCCAAAGCTGATCGGCGAGTTTCATATATTCGTCCTGGACAAGCGCGATTTCCGGCGTTCGCTCCATCTCGAACAGGGTGCATTTCTTCAACCGGCTGCGACGGATCGCGTCGAGATCGGGAAAATGCGCGACGCGCTTCAAGCCGATGGCGGCGTTGTAGCGATCGATCTCGTCGGTGCCGGCGCTGCGGTTGGCGATCACGCCGCCGAGCCGCACGGAATAGTTCTTCGCCTTGGCCTGGATCGCGGCGACAATCCGGTTCATGGCGAAGATCGAATCGAAGTCGTTGGCGGTGACGATCAGCGCCCTACCCGCATGTTGGAGCGGCGAGGCGAAGCCGCCGCAGACGACGTCGCCGAGCACGTCGAAGATGACGACGTCGGAATCGTCGAGCAACCGGTGCTCTTTAAGCAACTTGACGGTCTGGCCGACCACGAAGCCGCCGCAACCCGTGCCCGCCGGCGGGCCGCCGGCCTCGACGCACATCACGCCGTTGTAGCCTTCGGCGACGAAATCTTCCGGGCGCAGTTCCTCGGTATGAAAGTTCACCGCCTCGAGCGCATCAATCACTGTCGGCGCCAGACGCTTGGTCAGCGTGAAGGTTGAATCGTGCTTGGGGTCGCAGCCGATTTGCAGCACGCGCTTGCCGAGCTTGGAGAACGCGACCGAAAGGTTGGACGACGTCGTGCTCTTGCCGATGCCGCCCTTGCCGTAGACGGCGAACACCTTCGCGTTCCCGATCTGCACGTCGGGGTCGAGTTCGACCTGCATCGAGCCCGCGGGCCGGCGGTGGTTAAGAGCTATATTCATGCCGCGCACTCCGCTTCCACGCCTTCGAGCCGGTCTTCGAGTTCATCGCCTGCGTCGCGAAGCGCGGCGAGGGTCTCGGCGTCGGGACGCCAGTACCCGCGCTCATGCGCCTCCAGCACGCGATTGGTCAGCTTCGCGGAGGCGGCGGGATTGAGCTGGCTCAATCGTCGCCGCATCTCCGGATCGAGCACGAAGGTCTTGCTGATCTGTTCGTAGACCCAGGGATCGACTTCGCGCGTCGTCGCCGACCAACCCATCGTGTTGGTCACATGCGCCTCGATCTGGCGCACGCCCTCGTAGCCGTATTGCAGCAGGCCCTCGTACCACTTGGGATTCAACATGCGCGTGCGGGTCTCCAGCGCGACCTGCTCCTTGAGCGAGCGCACCTTGCCCTCGCCGCGCGTCTGATCGCTGATGTAGATCGGCGCCGCCGTGCCGCGGGCCCGCGTCGCCGCGGCCCCGATCGCGCCGAGGCTGTCGAAATAATGGTCGATGGCGGTGACGCCGAGTTCGACGCTCTCAAGGTTCTGATAGGCGAAATCGACCCGCGCCAGCGCGCTCTGCAACAGGTCCGGCCGTGCCGCCGAGGCGCCCTTGCGGTCGTAGGCGAAGCACTTGCGCCGCTGATAGGTCTTGCTTATCTCGTCGTCATCGCTCCAGGCGGACGAGTCGATCAGCATCCCGACATTGGCGCCGTAAGCGCCTTCCGCATTGCTGAACACCCGCAGCGCGGCGTTCTCGATGTCGCCACCGTGTTCGGCCTGATGCGCCAACGCGTGCTTGCGAACGAAGTTCGCTTCCTCGGGTTCCTCGGCCGAGGCGGCGAGATAGCAGGCTTCGGCGATCAGCCGCGTCTGCAACGGCAGCAGGTCGCGGAAAATGCCCGACAGCGAAACCACGACGTCGATCCGCGGGCGTCCAAGTTGAGCGAGCGGGATCAACTCGGCGCCGCTGAGCCGTCCGTAGGCGTCGAAGCGCGGCCGCGCGCCGAGGAGCGCCAGCGCCTGACCAATGGGGCCGCCCTCGCTCTTCAGGTTGTCTGTTCCCCACAGCACCAGCGCCACCGATTCCGGCACGCCATGGCCGTCCGCGCGATGGCGCGCCAGCAAACGCTCGACCTGACGCGCCCCATCGGCGACCGCGTAGGCGCTGGGGATTCGATAGGGGTCGAAACCGTGCAGGTTTCGCCCCGTAGGCAGGATCGCGGGCGCGCGGACGAGGTCGCCGCCGACGACCGGCGCGATGAAGCGGCCGTCCAACGCACGGATGAGCGCGGGCAGTTCATGATCTTGCGCGAGCAACTCGGCGGCGCGGGCGAGGCCGATGAACGCGGCGCGTGTTTGCTCGGTGGAGGCGCCGTGCAATGCGTCCGCCGCGTCGGCGTCGGCGCCGGCGACGAGCGCCCGCACCGCGGCGCGCGCGTCACCGAGGCCGTAGGCGCTTTCGGCGATCGCCGTCAGCGTGTCTTCGCGCTCCTCGGCGTTCGGCGTCTCGCCGACGACATGCAGCCCGTGCGGGATCAACGCATATTCCACTTCCAGGATCGACGCCGCGAGCGCGGCGATCTCCGCCGGCGCGTCGTCGCCCCACGCCGGCTCTGCCGGCCGCAGATCAATCGCCGCCGCCTGCGCCTGGATCAGCATGCCAAGGGACTCAAGCTCGACGTTCGCTTCCGGATCGCAGCCGCGATAGCGCTCCAACGAGGCCTTGAGGTCGAGCAGCCCGCGATAGAGGCCGGCCTGCGCCAGATTCGGGGTCAGATAACTTACCAGCGTCGCCGCCGATCGGCGCTTGGCGAGCGCGCCCTCGGACGGGTTGTTGGCGGCGTAGAGATAGACGTTGGGCGTCGCGCCAATCAAACGCTCCGGCCAGCAGGATTGCGAGAGACCGACCTGCTTGCCGGGCATGAATTCGAGCGCGCCATGCGTGCCGAAATGCAGGATCGCGTCGGCGGCGAAATCCTCGCGCAGGTAGCGATAGAATGCGGAGAAGGCGTGCGTCGGGGCGAAAGCTGCGCTCGAACAGCAGCTGCATCGGGTCGCCCTCATAGCCGAAGGCCGGCTGCACCGCGATCAGCACGTCGCCGAAGCGTTCGCCGAGCACGAACAACGAGGCGCCGTCGGTCTGATGGCGTCCGGGAGCGGCGCCCCATTGCGCCTCGATCTCGCGCAACCAAGCGCTCGCGCCGCACATGATCGCCAGCCGGAATTCGCGCGCAGACGTTGGCCGCCGCGCCGTAACGCGCCGCATTGCCGGTGAGGATGCGGGTGCGCAGCGCGTCTTCGTCGGCGGGAAGATCGACATTGTAACCCGCCGCCTTCATCGCGCGCAGCGTGTTGAGCAGCGAGGCGTAGACGCCGAGAAACGCCGCCGTGCCCGTGGCGCCGCCGTTGGGCGGGAAGTTGAAGATGACGATCGCGACGCGGCGCTGCTCGCGCGGCTTCTTGCGAAGCGCCACGAGCTTCCCGATGCGGTCGGCCAGCCGGCCGACGCGCTCGTGATGCGGCGCGATGTCGCGCGCGCGCGTCGGGTCGGAACACGTCGAGCGGCCGCCAAACACGATCGGCGCGGTGGCGCCGTCGAGTTCGGGGATCGCGACCATCATCGTGGCTTCGACCGGAGACAGGCCGCGCTCGGACGCCTCCCATTGTTCGATTGTCTGGAATTCGAGCGCCTGCCCGGCGACATAGGGCACGTCGAGTTCGCCGAGCATACGCGCCGCCGCGTTCGAGTCGTTGTAGGCTGGGCCTCCCACCAACGAGAAGCCGGTCAGCGACAGCAACGCGTCGATGCGGCGCGCGGAAGAAAGCGTCAACGGCGGGCCGGGCGTCGAGCCCGTTGGCGAACGCCGGGATGACGGCGAGGCCGCGCGCCTCCAGCGCGTCAATCACCGCGTCGTAGTGCGCGGTGTTGTCGGCCAGGATGTAGGAGCGCATCAACAGCATGCCGACGGTCCCGCGCGCGCCCTTCGGGGCCGGCAGCTTGTCGGCGCTCGCGGAGACGCGGCCGGGCAGACGCGGGTGGTAGACGCCGACGTCGGGATAGTCGATCGGCGCCTCGGCCTTGAAGGCGCCGCGCAAATGCGGGTACGCGCCGCCGGCGTAACGGCCGACGAGGAAACGCACCAACCGCGCAACATTCTCGTCGGAGCCGGCGAGCCAATATTGCAGCGTGAGGAAATAGGCGCGCACGTCCTGCGCGGGGCCGGGGATGTATTTGCAGGATGCGCGGGATGCGCTTCAGCATCGCGAGTTGCGCCGCGCCGCCCGTCTCGCTCGACGACTTGCCGCGCAGCTTCTTGAGAAAGTCGAAGGCGCCGCGTTTGGAGCCGTCCATGTTGAAGCGACCGATGCGCGTCAGCTTGACGATGTCGGGCGCCGACATGCAGCCAATCACTGCCTCGCAATGCGCGCGCCGCGCCTGGATCGCCGGCTTCACCGCTTCGGCGTGCTCCTCCATGAACAGCATCGTCGCGACGATGATGTCGGCGCGGGAGATCGCGGTTCGGCAAGCTTCCAGCGCTTTCGGGTCGTTCCAATCGCAAGCGGCGTGGAAGGTCAGCGAGAGCCCGGGGATGTCTTTCGCCAGCGTTCGGCGCGCGCGATCGACAGCGCTCGCCAGATGATTGTCGAGCGTGACGAAGGTCACGCGCGGTCCGGCGGATTCAGCGGCCATAGTGGGCTTTGGCGTCATAGAGCGTTCCCACTTCGATGGTCGCAAGCCCGCGCTCGCGCGCGTAGGTTTCGGTGTTGCCGCGCGCCTTGGTGCGCACGAAGAACGGGATCTTCTTGAGTTCCTTCTCCGCCTCGGCGCTCCACACGGCGATGCGCGGCGCGCTGAGATGCGAGGGGTTGTCGTTGAACTCGGGATCGTCGCGGAACATCGCTAGGAGATGTTCTTCGAGCCCCATCATCAGCGGCTGCACCCAGGTGTCGAAGATCACGTTGGCGCCTTCGAAACCCATCTGCGGCGCGTAGCGCGCGGGGAAATCCTGGACGTGGACCGGCGCCGGAGATCACCGCGCACGGCAGGCCGAGGCGCTTGGCGATATGACGCTCCATCTGCGTGCCGAGCACCAGTTCGGCGTGGCTGGCGGCGATGCTTCGCTTCAACCTCGAGATAGTCGTCGGAGATCAGCGCTTCGACGCCGTAGCCGCTGCGCGGCGTCGCGCACCTCGCGGGCGAATTCGCGCGAATAAGTCCCGAGCCCTACTACCTCGAAGCCGAGCTCCTTGCTGGCGACGCGCGCCGCGGCGAGCGCGTGGGTCGCATCGCCGAAGACGAATACGCGCTTGCCAGTCAGATAGGTCGAATCGACCGAGCGCGACTACCACGGCAGCCGCGATGTTTCCTCGTCGAGCGCCGGCGCCGGGTCGACGCCGGCGAGCGCGGCGACCTCGGCGATGAACTCGCGCGTCGCCGACACGCCGATCGGGACGACGCGGGTGTAAGGCTGGCTGCGGTTTTTCTCCAGCCATTGCGCGGCGGGCAAAGCGATTTCCGGGTAGAGCACGACGTTGAAGTCGGCCTCGCCGAGGCGGGCCAGATCGCTCGACCTCGGCGCCGAGCGGCGCGGTCACGACGACCTCGACCCCGAGCTTGGCGAGCAGGCCGCTTGATCTCGCGCACGTCGTCGCGATGGCGGAAGCCGAGCGCCGTCGGCCCCAGAACGTTGCAACGCTTGGCGGCGCGCCGGCGGCGCTCGCGCGCGGCCTGCGAAGGCGCGCACCAGCCGATAGAAGGTCTCCGCCGCGCCCCAGTTCTCCTTCTTCTGGTAGGCGGGCAGTTCGAGCGGAATCACCGGGATCGGCAGGTTCAGCGTCTTGGCGAGGCCGCCGGGATCGTCCTGAATGCAGCTCGGCCGTGCAGGAGGCGCCGACAATCATCGCCCGCGGCTGGAAGCGTTCGTAGGCCTCGCGCGCGGCGTCCTTGAACAAGCTCCGCGGTGTCGCCGCCGAGGTCGCGCGCCTGAAACGTCGTGTAGGTCACCGGCGGCCGCGCGCCGCGTCGCTCGATCATCGTGAACAAGAGATCGGCGTAGGTGTCGCCCTGCGGCGCGTGCAGCACGTAGTGCAGCCCCTGCATGGCGGTCGCGACGCGCATCGCGCCGATATGCGGGGGGCCTTCGTAGGTCCAGAGGGTGAGCTGCATCGCCTAGACCTCCAGCCGCGCGCGGCGGACGAGCGGACGCGCGAACAACTCGGCGAGGTCGCCCGCCTGCTCGTAGCCCTGGATCGGCGTGAACAGCAGCTCGATCGACCATTTGGTGGCGAGGCCCTCGGCCTCCAGCGGATTGGCGAGCCCGAGGCCGCAGACGGTGAGATCCGGCCGCGCCGCGCGGCAGCGGTCGAGCTGCCGGTCGACGTCCTGGCCCTCGACTAATGCGCGTGCTCGTCGGGCAGCAGCCGCGAGTTCCTGCGCCAGGTGCTGCGCGGTGCAGATAGGGCGTGCCGATCTCGATCGGATCCATGCCGAGTTCGCGCGGCGAGAAAGCGCGCCAGCGGCACTTCGAGTTGCGAGTCGGGAAAGAAGAACACGCTCTTGCCGGCGAGCCGCTCGCGCTGTCGCGCGACAGCCTGACGCGCGCGCGCCTGCCCGGGCGCGGTCACCGCTTCGAAGCGCGCGCGCGAGACGCCGAACGCGTCGGCCGCGGCGCGCAGCCATGCGGTCGTGCCTTCCGCGCCCAACGGGAACGGCGCCGCGATTCGCTCGGCGCCGCGCGCTTCGAGCGCGCGCGCGGTGTCGCCGAGGAACGGCTGCGCGAGCAGGAACCGCGTTCGCGGGCCGACCGGAACCGCTTCGGCGCTCGCGCGCATCGGCAGGAAGCCCACGGGGCCGACGCCCATTTCACCGAACAGGCGAGCGAACTGGTCCTCGACGACATCGGCGAGCGCGCCAACCACGAGCAGGCTCGGCTTGGCGTCGGTCGGCGCGGCGGGCAGCGTCGGAACCAGCGCGGCGAGACAGGCGTCCTCGCCCTGGGTGAAGGTGGTCTCGATCCCGCTGCCGGAATAGCTGAGGATGCGCACGCCGGCGTGACGCCCGGATTGCCGCGCGGCGGCGCGCTTCAAGTCGATCTTGATGACCTCGGAGGGGCAGGAGCCGACGAGGAACAGCAGCTTGATCTCGGGACGCCGCTCGATCAGGCGTGCGACCACGCGATCGAGTTCGTCGTTGATGTCGGCGATGCCGGCGAGATCGCGCTCGTCCAGGATCGCGGTAGCGAAGCGCGGCTCGGCGAAAATCATCACGCCGGCGGCCGATTGGATCAGATGCGCGCAGGTGCGCGAGCCGACGACCAGGAAGAACGCGTCGCGAATCTTGCGATGCAACCAAACAATCCCGGTCAGCCCGCAAAACACCTCGCGCTGCCCGCGAACGCGCGGCGCCGTTTCGCAGCCGATGGTGGGGGTGACCGCGTTCATCGCGAACCCTCGAAGCGCATGGCGCCGATTTCGGGTTCGGACGTCGCGCGGCGGGCGGCGCGCAGCTTCATCAGAAACTGCGTGGCGTTGATGACGTAGGCGAGGTAGGCGGCGAGCGCGACAAACATCAGCAGTCGAGGGTCGAGGCCAACGAAGAGGCCGACGATGTAGGCGCTGTGCAGCGCCAGCACCGCGATGCTGAACACGTCCTCCCAATAGAACGGCTCGGCGAACAACCAGCGGCCAAACACCGCCTTCTCCCAGATCGAGCCTGTTATCATGATCGCGTAGAGCGCCAGCGTCTTGCAGACGACGCTGACAATCGCCGCCATCTGTCCTTGCCCGGTCGCAAGGAAGCGCAGCACCAGCGCGAGACTTGTTAGGAAGACGAGGAATTGCAGCGGCGCCAGCACACCTTGGACGAGCGTCCACGGCGAGGCGTCGCGTCGCGCCCGCTGCGCTGCGGTGTAGAGCGGGGACGGGACTTGTCCCTTTCTCGACCGATCGCGCATCGGGCTCCTCTCGTCGCCGCCGCCTTCCGCATTTGCGCCGGGAAGGCGCGATGCGGGGCGGGCTTGCCGGGGCACATTGGCGCCGTCACGCACGTGTGTCAACCTAGATTGACGTCCTTAAAACTTTACATCATAGTGACATCAGCGGGTGCAGCCTGAAGGCGCGGACGATGCCGACGGCGCAGAGCCTCCTCGATTCCGTGAGGGAGGAATGCACAGATTATGCGGCCTCGCCCTACCCCCCGCCGCGCCGCGAGGCGTCCGACGGGGCGGCCTGAGATTTGCGCCCCGCCCGCCGCGCTTCGTCCGGCGTCGGCGGCGAAGTCGCGCGCACGCCCGAGGGGGTTTTGTTAAGGCGGCGCCCGGTGTAAATCGGCGTATTCATTCTCTCCTGTCCGCAATCCCCTTCATATGGAAGAGAGTTTTGTGACCGAAACGGCCGGCGCCAAGGCTTTGCGGACGCATTTCTCGTCGCCGGACGAAAACCTCGGCGCGCTTGAGCCCGCCGTCGCCGGCGCGTTGATTTCTGCGGCCGCCGATCTCGCGCTGGTCCTCGACGCGCGCGGAATCGTGCTGGACGTCTCATTCTCCGATCCGGCGCTCGCCAAGTCGATCTATCAGAACTGGGTCGGGCGGCGCTGGGTCGATACGGTGACGATCGAAAGCCGCGCCAAGATCGAGGAACTGCTGCGCGAAGCCCAGCCCGCCGCGCCGACTCGCTGGCGCCAGATCAACCATCCCGTGGCGGACGGTCCCGACGCGCCGGTGCGCTACTGCGCGTTGCGATTCGGCGCAGAGCGGCGGCTGCTGGCGGTCGGCCGCGACCTGCGCGGGCTCGCCTCGGCGCAGACGCGGCTCGCCGAAGCGCAGCAGGCGATGGAGCGCGAATACGCGCGCATCCGCAACGCCGAGAAGCGTTACCGATTGCTGTTCCAACTCGCCATCGAGGCGGTGCTGATCGTCGATGCGGCGAGCCATCGGGTGCTCGAGGGCAATCCCGCGGCGGCGGCGCTCTTGGGGCTGGACGCGAGAAAACTCGCCGGCCATGCGTTCGCCGATCTGTTCACGCCGGTCACGCGCCAGGCGGCGCATTCGTTCGTCGCCGCCGCGCGGGTCGCGCCGCGAGTCGACAACGTGATGGTGGAGACCGCCCGTGATGGCGCGGCGGTGCTGCTGTCGGGCGCGCTGTTCCGGCAGGACGCCACGACCTGCCTGATCGTGCTGATCGCCCGGATCGGCGCGGCGTCCGCAACCCTGAGGAGCGAGGACGCCAAGCGGCTCGAAATCATCGAGGCGATGCCCGAGCCATTCGCAGTGGTCGACGCCGGGCGCCGGATCGTCAGCGCCAACGCCGCCTTCCTCGATCTCGTGCAAGCGGCGACCGAATCGCAGGTGCGCGGCGAATCGCTGGAGCGTTGGCTCGGCCGTCCCGGCGTCGACGTCGATCTGCTGTTCTCGAATCTGCGCGCCAACGGCGTCGTGCGCCAATTCTCGACTGTGGTGCGCGGCGAACTCGGCGGCAACGAGGACGTCGAAGTGTCGGCGGTGTCGAAACTTGACGCGGCCGATCCCTATGTGGGCTTGACGTTCGCCGTTTCCTCGGCGCGCGGCGGACGGGAGCGGCTCGGCGGCCGCGAACTGCCGAGCACCGTCGAGCAATTCACCGATCTCGTCGGCCGCGTGCCGCTGAAAAACCTGGTGCGCGAGACGACCGACCTGATCGAACGGCTGTGCATCGAGGCTGCGCTCGAATTGACGCGCGACAATCGCGCCTCGGCGGCGGAAATGCTGGGGCTGAGCCGCCAGGGCTTTTACGCCAAGTTGCGCCGTTACGGACTGGGCGATCTCGGCGACGGGTCCGACGCCTGATTGTCATTATCCGTTTACGTCAATCTGAGTTGACAATCGGGCGCGCCCAGACCTAACTTCGGCCCATGCAGCGGCCCGAAGCCTCCGCCATTCTCGAACTCCTGAAGCCGATCACTTGGTTCGCACCAATGTGGGCTTTCGGATGCGGCGTCGTGTCGAGCGGACTGGCGCCGTCGTCGCGCTGGGCGGTCGCGATCGTCGGTCTCGCCGTCGCCGGGCCGCTGGTGTGCGCGTCGAGCCAAGCGGTGAACGACTGGTTCGACCGGCACGTCGACGCGATCAACGAGCCGAACCGTCCGATTCCCTCCGGCCGCATCCCCGGCCGCTGGGCGCTCTACATCGCCTGCCTGTGGACCGCGATCTCGTTCGCCGTCGCGGCGTCGCTCGGCGTCTATGTGCTGCTCGCCGCCACCGTCGCGCTGGCGCTCGCCTGGGCCTATAGCGCGCCGCCGCTTCGGCTGAAGCAAAACGGCTGGTGGGGCAACAGCGCGGTGGCGATCTGCTACGAGGGCGTGCCCTGGTTCACCGGGGCCGCCGCCATGGCCGCCGGCTTGCCGGACCGGCGCGTCCTCCTGCTCGCCCTGCTCTACAGCATCGGCGCGCATGGCATCATGACGCTGAACGATTTCAAATCGATCGACGGCGATCGGCGCATGGGCGTGCGATCGCTGCCCGTGCAACTCGGCGCCGACCGCGCGGTGAAAGTCGCCTGCGCGGCGATGGCGATCCCGCAGGTCGCCGTGATCGCCGCGCTGCTGCATTGGGGCCGCCCGATCCACGCCGCGGCCGTCGCGGCGTTGCTGCTCGGCCAATTCGCGCTGATGCGCCGTCTTGTGTCGCGGCCGCGCGAGCAGGCCGCCTTCTACAATGCGACGGGAACGTCGCTCTACGTCGTCGGCATGCTGGTCAGCGCTTTCGCGCTTCGCGGCGCTTGAGGGAGGTCGCATGAGCTGGGCGATGATCGTGAGGCTCGGCCTGGTGCAGACGGCGCTCGGCGCGATCGTCGTCATGATGACCTCGACGATCAACCGCGTGATGGTCGTCGAGCTGTCGCTTCCGGCGATCGTTCCTGGGCTGATGGTGGCCTCGCACTACGGCGTGCAGATCCTGCGTCCCGCCTGGGGGCACGGGTCTGACGTCGGCGGACGGCGCACGCCGTGGATCATCGGCGGCATGGCCGCGCTGGCGCTCGGCGGCTTCGCGGCGGCGCTGGGGACGGCGCTTGCGGCGCGATTCCCCGTGCTCGGGCTGGGGCTGGCGGCGTTCGCGTTTCTGCTCGTCGGCGTCGGCGCCGGCGCGGCGGGAACGTCGGTGCTCGCCCTGCTCGCCGCGCGCGTCGCGCCGCAACGGCGCGCCGTCGCGGCGACGACGGTCTGGGTGATGATGATTTTCGGCTTCGCCTTGACGGCGCCGCTCGCGGGACGCTGTCTCGATCCGTTTTCCTATCCGCGGCTGATCGCCGTGACCGGCGTCGTATGCGCGGCGGCGTTCGCGCTCGCGCTGTTCGCCGTCTGGGGCGTCGAACGCGGCGCCGGCGCCGCGCCTCTGCAACAACGGCCGCCGAAGGCCGCCTTCGGGCCGGCGTTTCGGCAGGTCTGGTCGGAGCCGGCGGCGCGGCGGTTCACCATCTTCATCTTCGTCTCGATGCTCGCCTACAGCGCGCAGGAACTGCTGGTCGAACCGTTCGCCGGCCTCGTGTTCAACTTGCCCGCCGGCGTCACCACGACGCTCGCCGGCCTCCAGCACAGCGGCGTGCTGCTCGGGATGCTGTTCGTCGCCGCGGCTTCGCGCGTCCGCGGTTCGCTCGCCGCGTGGACGACCGCCGGCTGCCTCGCCTCCGCCGCCTCGCTCGCGGCCCTGACGGCGAGCGGCGGCTTCGGCGGCGTCGCGGCATTGCGCGCCGCCGTGTTTGCGCTGGGCGTCTCCAACGGCGTGTTCGCGGTCGCCGCGATCGGCTCGATGATGGGCCTGGCGGGTCAGGCGGGCGGACGCGTCGGGATGCGGATGGGGATTTGGGGCGCGGCGCAGGCGGTCGCCTTCGGCCTCGGCGGCGTCGCAGCGACGGGACTGGTCGACATCGCGCGGCGGCTCTCGGCGCCGCCGCTGACCGCGTATGGCCTCGCTTTCCTCGTCGAGGCCGCGGCGTTTGCGGCGGCCGCGGCGCTCGCGAGCCGCGTCGCCGCGCCGCAGGGATCGGCGCCAGCCGCGCGTCTGACGGAGGCGCATCCTTGAGCGATGACATTTTCGACGTCGTCGTCGTCGGCGGCGGTCCCGCCGGCGCCACGGCGGCCCACGATCTCGCCACGCAAGGGCGTCGCGTCGCGCTCGTCGACCGCGGCGGCCGGATCAAACCCTGCGGCGGCGCGATTCCGCCGCGGCTGATCCGCGACTTCGCCATCCCGCCGCACCTGCTGAAGGCGCGCGTCACGCTGGCGACGATGGTGTCGCCGAGCGGCCGGCGGGTCGACATGCCGATCGACGGCGGCTTCGTCGGCATGGTCGACCGCGACGAATTCGACGAGTGGCTGCGCGAGCGCGCCGCGGCGGCGGGCGCGACCCGTTTCGTCGCCGATTTCGAGCGCATCGCGCGCGCCGCGGACGGCGTCGTCTCGGTCTGGCTGAAGCCGCGCGGCGAGGCGCCGCGAGCCCTGCGGACGCGGCTGGTGATCGGCGCCGACGGGGCTTTGTCGCAGGTGGCGCGCCAGGAGGCGATGGGCAAAACGTCGTTCGTCTTCGCCTACCACGAGATCGTCGCGACGCCGTTGGACGCCACCAGCGCGGCGCGCTGCGAAATTCACTATCGCGGCGCGCTGTCGCCCGACTTCTACGCCTGGATTTTCCCGCATGGCGAGACGATGAGCGTCGGCTCCGGCAGCGCGTGCAAGGGCTTTTCGCTCAAAGGCTCGGTCAACGATCTGCGCGCCGCCACTGGGCTTGCCGAGGCGCGCGCCGTGCGCCGGGAAGGCGCGCCGATCCCGCTCAAGCCGCGCAAGCGCTGGGACAACGGCCGCGACGTCGTGCTCGCCGGCGACGCCGCGGGCGTCGTCGCGCCGGCGTCGGGGGAAGGCATCTACTATGCGATGTTGGGAGGCCGACTCGCCGCCGAGGCGGTCGAGACCTGCCTGAACACCGGCGACGCGCGCGCGTTGAGGCTGGCGCGCCGGCGTTTCATGAAGGCGCACGGACGCGTGTTCTGGATCCTCGGAATCATGCAGTATTTCTGGTATTCCAGCGATCGGCGGCGCGAGAGCTTCGTCAAGATCTGCCGCGATCCCGACGTGCAGCGCCTCACCTGGAACGCTTACATGAACAAGGAGTTGCAGCGAAGCGACCCGCTCGCGCACGCAAAGATCTTCTTCAAAGACCTCGCGCATTTGTTTCGCCTCGCCGCGCCATGATGGACTTCGTTCGCGCCTACGGCCTGCAATCGCTCGTTGCGTTCCTTTCGCTCGGCGCGGTGGCGGTGATCGGCGGCCTGCTGACGGAGGTCGGGCCGTGGTACGAACGGCTGCGCTTTCCGAAGCTGCGGCCGCCGAACTGGTTGTTCGGCCCGGCCTGGACGACGATCTACGTTCTCATCGGCATCGGGGCCGTGTTGGCGTGGGACGAGGCGCGTGATTCCGGGACCCGGCGGCTGCTGGTTCTCCTTCTGGTCGTCAACGGCGCGCTGAATATCCTGTGGAGCCCGCTGTTTTTCAAATTCAAACGGCCGGACTGGGCGTTGATCGAAGTCGCGCCGTTCTGGCTTTCGATCGTGGCGCTGATCGCCTGTCTCTACGCGATCAAGCCGCTCGCCGCGTGGATCGTCTCGCCCTATCTCGTCTGGGTGACATTCGCGGCCTGGCTCAACTGGCGCATCGTCGAACTCAACAAGCCGTTCGGCGGCGCAGGAACGCGACGATGAGCGCATGGTTCGCCGAAGGCGGCTGGATCGATCTGGTGCTGGCCTTGATGGCGATTGAGGGCGTTGCGCTGCTGGTCGGCCGCGCCCGGACCGCGGCCGGCCCGCGGACCTCGGCGCTGATCGCCAATCTCGCGGCGGGCGGCTTGCTGTTGTCGGCGGCGAGGCTGGCGATTTCCGGGGCCGCGGCGCCGTGGGTCGGCGTCGTCCTCATCGCGGCGCTAGCGGCGCATCTGTACGACCTCGCCGATCGCTGGCGGTCGCAATAGCCGCGGAGTCCGCGACAGGCGGTGACAACTTTGGCTTACACACAAAATGTGTTGTCAATGTCTCTTTACGAACGCCGAATAATCCGCTTCTATAGACGTCTTGGCGCGCAGAAGAAGCGCCAGCGGGGCCCGATGCGAGGCAGGACCGTCGCAACGTTAGGGGAGGCGGCCATGGACCAGAGATGCCTGCTGCCGAGTGAACTCGCGGAGTTCGAGATCCCGCGGTCTTTCGACGGCGGCGAACGGCCCAAGGAGCGAACGCAGCGGCTCGAAAACATCGTTTGGAGCGAGATCGTCCCGCGGCTCGCCAACCTGCATCACGGCGCGCGCTCCAACGCGACGTCGAACGCGCCAACCCCCGAAGAGATCGAAGAGTTCGGCCGGATCGTCGTCGGCTGCGACGGCGCCGAGGCGGCGGCGTTCTTTCAACGAATCAGCGCGCGCGGCCACTCGTTCGAGAGCCTGTTTGAAATTCTGCTCGGGCCGACCGCCCGCCATCTCGGCGAGCTGTGGCAGGAGGACCGCTGCGACTTTCTCGACGTGACACTTGGGGTCGCTAGGTTGCAGCAGTTGCTCGATGAATTCGGCTGCACGCAGGCGAGCGAAAAGCGCGAGCGCGAGCGCCGCATTCTGCTGATCGCGACGCCGCTCGAAGCGCACGCGTTCGGGCTGAAGCTGGTCGGCAAGCTCATGCTGTCGGCGGGTTGGGACGTGCGCCTGCACGATCGTCTCGCATTGCAGGCCAACCTCGACGTGGTCGCGCAGGAATGGGTCGCCGTCGTCGGCGTCACGATGGGAACGCTCACGACGCTGAACGACGTGGCGCGCACGATCACGGCGGTGCGCCGGTCGTCGTTCAACCCGTCGGTCACGGTGTTCGTCGGTGGCGGCGCGTTCAACGATGAGCCCGAACTCGTCGCCCGCGTCGGCGCCGACGCGATGGCCGCCGACGGGCCGACCGCCGTCATGCTCGCCGAGCGTTCGCTGCTGCGCCAGATGGCGGTCGGGCGCGGACGCGCCGGGGCCGCCCGCGCGTTGTGACCCCGCCGCCGGTCAAACCTTGGGCGGACCGCGTCTTGGTTTGTCGCGCGGAAACGTCAGGCGCTCCAGCACCTCGGCGCTGCGCTTGACCGAGGTGCGCAGGCTTTCGAGCAACGTCGGCATGTTGCCGGGGTGCTCGCCGTCGGTGATCTCGAGCGCCGCCAACTGGGCGTTTTCAATCACGCTCGAAATGAAGTTTTGCGCCTTGAGATCGGAGCGCGATTCGAACTTCGCAGCGAGCCGCCGCCGGCTGACGAGAATGCTTTCCTGAAACTGCCGACGCGCATTTTCCGCAGCGCGGCGCGCCGAGAGATCGGTGAACAGCAGGACGAAGCCGAGCAGGCGATTTTCGGCCCCGATCACGGCGTCGGCGCGGATATGGATTTCGTTGCCGTCCTCCCCGCCGGACCGCAGCGACACATCGCCGCGCCAAGGGCGACGGTCCCGCCGCAGCGCTTCGATGCGTTCGGCGATCAACGCGGGATCGGCGAAAAAGCCGGGGAGATCGCCGAGATCGCGCAACGCGCCCGCACGAGCGCCGAGCAGCCCGAGGCAGGCGGAATTGGCCTCGATCACGCCGCCATGGGCGTCGGCGACGATCACCTGCAGGTCGGAGGCGTGGACATGCCGGCGCACCTGTTCGAGCTGATCGCGAGCGATGACGATGCTGGTGGCGCGGAATTGCAGGATCACGTCGGTGACCGTGCTGGCGATCAACCGGGCGCTGGCGAGATCGCTCTCCGTCCAGGGATCGGAGGTGCCCTCCACCACCTGATGCCATTGCGCGAACGAGCGCCGCGGCGACAATTGCCGGGGATCGTCGCCGGAGGACGGCGGCTTGAACGGATTGCCGCCCCAGGTGACGGTGCGCACCCGCTCTTTGCGAAACCACAGCAGCATTTCGTCGTCGCTGCTCGAAACCCGCGCGGCGACGACGCCGGCGGCGACGTCCTTGAGATGCGCGAACGGCGGCGCCTCAGCGGGCAGGCTCGCGGTCGCCAGCGGCCCGTTGGCGAGCCGCGTCGAAATCCATCTGGCGATCGCCCGGATATCCGCCGTGCTCGGCGTTTCCCCCGTGGTCTGCAACTGGCCGTCGAACAGCAGCGCCGCGCCGTTCGCCTGCAACGGCAGCAGCAGCGAGCTGGCGCTGTCGAACAGCGCGCCGCGCCAATCGCCGTCGCGCGAAATGCCCTCGATCATGCGCTGTTCGAGGCGGCGAACCGAAAGCTCGCCCTGCCCTTTGACGAAGCTCTCCAACGCCGCGATGCGGGTTGCGATCGCCTCGCCGAGCAGTTCGCAAACCGCCCGCATCTCGAAGTGCAGGCAGCGCGAGGAATAATGGTGGCAGGAAATCAGGCCCCAAAGCTTGTCGCCGACCATCAACGAAACGACGAGCGTCGCCCTGACGCCCATGTTCTTCAAGTATTGGATGTGGATCGGCGAGGCGCTACGCAGGAAGCACATCGACATATCGAGCTCGTGGCCGGTGAGCGGCGACAGCCTCGGCTCGAGCGCGGCCGGCGCGAAGTTGACGTCGGCGAGCAACCGGACGCGATTGCGCTGATAGAGCCGCCTGGCGATCTGCGGAATGTCGGAAGCGGGATAACGGTTGCCGAGGAACGCCTCCAGCTCAGGCTTGCGCGTTTCGGCGAACACCTCGCCGTGCCCCTCGTCGTCGAAGCGATACAGCATGACGCGGTCGTAGCCGGCGATCTGCTTGAACAGCAGTGCGCTCTCGTCGCACAGCGATTGCAGCGTGGTCGCGCCGATGATCGTCTGCAACGCGCGCTCGATGTCGGCCGAGAGATCGACGGGCGGCCCGGCGCGCTCGAGTTCGATCACGATCTCGCCGGTCGCCGCGCGATGCAGCAGCGCGTTGTGCGGCGCCGAGGGATCGCCGAGATGACAACGCACGACGAAGGGAATCGCCTCCTCCGGGACGCGCGCCAAGGTTTGCGCGCCCTCCCAGAGATTGCCGCCAAGGCCGCGCAGCGGCAGGCCGAGCACGGCGCCGGGCGCGCCGAGGAACGCGCGGGCGTTGGCGCTGGCCTGAACGATCAGGAAATCGGGCTCGCGGACGACCAGCAGCGCGCCGTGCGGCTGGATCGATCCCGCCAGATGGATCTGCTCGCGTTCGCAATTGGACAGGTCAGCGGCCCCGAACGCCGGTAGGGCGGGCGCTGCGCTCGGCATTGGAAACCTCCCGTTCGCCGCCTTCTCACGCTTTAAGGTCGAGGCGATATTTTCTTAGTTTGGCGTGAAGGCTCTGCCGGCTCAAGCCGAGAGACTTCGCGGCCATCGTCCGGTTGCCGCGCGAGCGCTCCACCGCCGCGGCGATGTTCTTGCGCTCCAGCGCCTCAACGGCGGCCTTGACGATCTGCTCGAGCGGCTCGTTGGACGTCGCCACGGCGGAGGGCGCAGCCAATTCCGCCGGCGCGGCGACGTCGTGCGCGCCGACGTCGCGGAACATCAGGCCGACATAGTCCGGCTGTCCGTGACGGTCGCCGACCGCGGAAATCTCGACGTCGACGCCGGCGCCGAAATCGCCTTCGAGACGGCCCGCCAAGCGACGGATGCTGCCATGCCGCGCCACAATGGCGAGCGCCACGGCGGCGTCGGCGCCCGGCTGCGACAGCCATCGTTGCAACGGCTGCCCGATCGCCGCCATCTCGACGCCGACCTGAACGAGATCGAGAAAGGCGTAATTCGCCCGTTTGATGACGCCGTCGCGATCGACCAGCGCGAAGGCGTCAGGGAAGCGCTCAAGTATTTCTTCTAGCGTCGACAACTCGGGCTGGGCAGGGGCGCGCGCGGCGGCGAGTTCGACCATCTGGAAAAAATAGAACGCCCCGGCCTCGCTGGCGATCCACGACGCCCGAAGGCTCCATTGCGCGCCGCTCGCCAAGTGCAGCGCGATGCTCGGCGCCCGGCCTTGACCGCGCACGATGTCAAGCATCGACGACAACGCTTTCCGATCCCGAAGCGGAAGGTCAGGCAGGAATTCGGCGCCCGGCACGAGCTTCAGCGCCTTCGCGGCGGCCACGTTGGCTTCGACGACGCGCAAGGTTTCGGCCCTGACTAGCGCCACCGCGTCTTGCGAGGCTTCGAGCAGCGCGCGATAGCGCGTCTCGATTTCGCGCAGCTTCCAATAGTCGCGCTCGCGGGCCTGCTGGGTCTCGGCGAGGCGGGACTGAAGATCGGCGACGAGTTGCAGATTGCGGCCGATCGCCACGAAGCCGGCCTTCTTGCCCAGGCTTATCATGGTGTATTCGATCGGCGCCTCGCGACCGCTCGGCAGCTTCTGGATTACCTGAATGAGCGCCAATTCGCCCTGCTGGCGCGACTGCTCGATCGCGCTCGCCACCCGGCGGACGGCGCTCGTCTCCACTGTCTCTTGCCAGGTCTGCCCGCGCCAGGGGCGCAAGTCCTCGTCGGCGAGCCCTTGCGAGCCGACCGCCTCCAGAATGACGCCGCGGCTGTCGAGCGTCAGCGTGATGTCCGGACGGGTCAGCGATTCGTCGATCATCGTCGGCTCGCGTTCAAGCCGGGCGGCCCTTCGCGGCCTTGCGGCCGGGCAGGAATGCGTTTGCGCGCCACGCGATTTGCTCCGTCCCCGATCCGCCAATCCTTTTCATAGCCACAGTGGTCCAAGATGTAAAACAACTCCGACAGCGCTTAGGCCGATTTTGGCGAGGGCGGGGTTACAATATGGGGGTCGCTCCACGAAGTTCGGGAAAATTGTCAAAGCAATTTTACCTTCACAGCTTCGTGTGTGTCCTTTCTTCGCGACAGTTGTCGTGCGAGGTTTTCGGTGCGCTCACGGTGACCGATCGCGAATGCAAATTGTGACGACCAAGGAGGACGAATTGTCATTGACGCACCCTAAATTGACCCGCCGCGCTCTGGTGCTCTCCGCCGCCGCCGTTCTGTTATCAGAGCGCGGCGCGGAAGCGGGATCCTTGCCGCAGAAGGCGGTTTCCTATCAGGACAAGCCGAACGACGGGCATATGTGCGGCGACTGCACGTTCTTCCAGCCGCCCAACGCCTGCAAATCGGTCGCGGGCGAAATCTCGCCGAACGGCTGGTGCAAGCTGTTCCACGCCAAGGCGGCCTAGCCGCGGCGGCCGCGCCTCGCCTTCGCGAGGCGGCGCGTCAATCCTGAACCTCGGGGGCCAGCGGCGCGTGGTTCAGCAAGGCGACGAGCGCGACGCCGCCGATCGTGTTGCCGACGATCGTCGGCGCGAAGAAGCCGGCGAGGTAGTCGCTAAATGTCGCCTGCCCGGAGATGACGGCGTAGAAAGCTTCGACCGATCCGGCGACGACATGGGAGAACCGCCCCAGCGCCACCACATAGGTCAATAGCACGATCACCAGCAGCCGCGCGGATTTGGCGCTGGGCAGCAACCAAATCATCAGCGCGATCAGCCAGCCCGAGAAGATCGCCTTGATCAGCGTCGGCCAGAACGGACCGCTTACGGCCTCGCGGGCGATGGCGCCGATGGCGTCGTGCGTCGCCGTCGGGAACAGGCCGCTGATCGACAGGACGCTGGCGAACACAAAGGTGCCGATCAGGTTGGCGACCAGCACGATGACCCAGAACCGCAGCAACGAGATCAACGTCGCGACGTCGCGACGCACCAGCAACGGCAAGACCGCGGTCAGCGTGCTCTCGGTGAACAACTCCTGCCGTCCGAGCACAACGATGACGAAGCCGAGGCAATAACCGAAGCTGTCGATCAGTCGCCGCGAAGGCGTATCCGGCAGCCCGCTCTGCACGAGCGCCAACGCGAGAAACGAAAACCCCATCGACAGCCCGGCGGCCAAGCCTGACCAGAATATCGCGCCGGCGCCGCGCGCGAGCTCCGCCTCGCCTTCCTTGCGAAGGATTTCGTGGATGACGAGCGCCGGAGGCGCGGAATGTTCGGCCGCCTGATCCTTTTCGGCGCGGCTGAGCTTGCTTAAATCGTAGGCGTTGTCGGTTTCCTTCGCCTCTCCGTCGTCCACGACGTCACTCGTGGCCGTTCGAGGTCAGCGCGGTGTAGGCGTTGGAGAGAAATTGAGCGATCCGTTCGCGTCCGTCCGGCTTGTCGAGCGCGCCCGTCTTGGCGGCAAGTCGGCAATAATCGAGCGCCAGCCCATTGACGATGTCGGCTTGCGACAGCTTCGGGTCGACCTGTCGCGCCCGCTCGACCAGCGGCGTCATCGCCGGCAGCATCGCCTGCGGCTTAAGGGCGCCGAGCATCGAATCAATCTGCGGATCGGCGATTGGCTTCACCGGCTGGCCCTCGCCGGGATAGCAGGGATCGCCGTTAACCTCCGTCTTGCCCGGGCCTAGCAGCGTCGTCGCCGTGTGCTCGCGGATGCGGCCAACGAGGCCGCGCTCGGAGATCGCCGGGGCGGAATTGCCCCAGGCGCTACGCACGTAGTCCGTCGCCTCGGCTATCTGTTCGTCGGTCATGCCGGCGCCGACCGCGGGCATCGCCGCGAAGGTTCCGGACGCGAGATGGCCGGCGAGGATGAGCCTGACGACGTCCTCCGGGCCTTTCGCGTTGACCGTCCCGTCGCCCGCGAGCGCCGGCACGGCCCCCGGCAAGCCGCGTCCATCCAGTTGATGGCAGGATGCGCAATAGGTGACATAGGCCGTTGCCGCCGCGCCGCGAGGCTTGGTTTCGCCGGCGGAGTCCGTCGTCTTGTAGGCGGCGATCGGCGGCGTCGCTTTCAGGAAGGTCGCGATGGCGTGAATATCGTCGTCTGTGAGATAGGCGAGGCTATCGTGGACGACCTGCGCCATCAGTCCGGAGGCGGCGCCTTTGTCCGGCGTGGCGCCGGTCTTCAGATATTTCGCGAGATCGTCAACCGACCACTTGCCGATGCCTTGCGCGGCGTTGGAGGTGATGTCGGGCGCGTACCAATCTGCGATGGCGCCGCCGGAGAAGGCTTTCGAGGACACCGGCTGCATCGCCGCGCCCTTGGGAGTATGGCAATCGCCGCAGTGCCCGAGGCCCTCGACCAGATAGGCGCCGCGGTTCCATTCCGCGGATTTGCTGGGGTCGGGCTTGTATTCGCCGGGTTTGAAGAACGCTGCGTTCCAGGCGCCAAGGCCGGTGCGAATATTGAACGGGAACGCCAGCCGCGGCGGCTGCGACGGCCGATCGGAAGGCGGCACGCTGGCGAGGTAAGCGCGGATCGCCATCGCGTCGTCGCGCGTGATCTTGGTGTACCAAAGATACGGGAACGCGGGATAAAGATATTCACCGCCCTTGCCGACACCCTCATGCAGTGCGCGATAGAACTCGTCGTCGCTCCAGGCGCCGATGCCATGAACTTTGTCGGGCGTGATGTTGGGCGGATAAATCGGCCCGAACGGCGTGTCGATCGCGTCGCCGCCGGAAAAGGCAGGCTTGCCGGGCGAGGTGTGGCAGGATTGGCAATCGCCCGCCCGCGCGATATATTCGCCGCGCGTGACGGCGGCGTCGTCGGCCAGCGCCGGCGTTGCGCAAGCGACAATCCAACCCGCCGCCACCCAGCGCCCGATCGTTGCCATTTTATCGCCTCACCTTGGAGCCCGCCTGTAAACGCGGCTTGGCGAAGCCGGTTCCCGCGCAAATCTCATTTACCGCGCGAAGCTTGCTATTTTTCAGCGCGATCCTTTCTCCCGTAAAGCGCCGCGGCGGAACCGGCGGCGCGACCCGGCGTTTTCGCTTTGCTCTGCGACTCCGGAGGCGAGCGGTGACCCAAAACAGCAAATCCCCGACCGGACCCAGCCGGCGCAGCCTTCTTGGGGGCGCGCTCGGCGTGGCGGCGACCCTGCCGATCGCGGGCGCGCCGGCGCGCGCCGAAGTCGCCCCAGCTGCGGCGGGAGACACCGTCGACGTAACGCTCAACGTTAATGGCCGCGACCGGCGTCTCGCGCTCGATCCGCGCACTACGCTGCTCGACGCGTTGCGCAACCAACTGGCGCTGACCGGTTCAAAGAAGGGCTGCGATCACGGCCAGTGCGGCGCCTGCACGGTTCACGTCGGCGGCCGCCGAGTGCTCGGTTGCCTGACGCTCGCCGTCGCCGTGCAGGGCCGCCCGGTCGTCACCATCGAGGGTCTGGCGAAGGAAGGCGAATTGCATCCGATGCAGTCGGCCTTCATCGAGCACGACGCGTTCCAGTGCGGCTATTGCACGCCGGGGCAGATCATGTCGGCGGTCGCCTGCGTCGCCGAGGGTCGCGTCGGCAGCGATGCGGACATCCGCGAATATATGAGCGGCAACCTGTGTCGCTGCGCGGCCTATCCCAACATTGTCGCGGCAATCCGCGACGCCGCCCCGAAGATGAGGGCCTGACGTGCGCCCCTTCGTTTACCAATCCGCGGCCAACCGAGCGGAGGCGATCCGCCTCGCCGCCGTTCGCGGCGCCAATCCGGAATTCCTGGCCGGCGGGACGACGCTCGTTGATCTGATGAAGCTCGACGTGCTGCGGCCGGCGGCGCTGATCGACATCAACGCGCTTAGCGCCGAGTGCGGCGAGATCGTCGCCGATGAAAACGGCGTGCGGCTCGGCGCGCTGGCGCGGATGGCGGACGCCGCCGACCACCCCGGCGTGCGCAGCAACTATCCCGTCTTGGCGCAATCGCTGCAACAGGCGGCGAGCGCGCAATTGCGCAACATGGCGAGCCTCGGCGGCAATGTGCTGCAACGGACGCGTTGCCCCTATTTCCGCGACGTATCCTGGACCGCCTGCAACAAGCGCAACCCCGGCTCCGGCTGTGCGGCCAAAGAGGGCGTCGCCCGCGGTCTCGCGATCCTCGGAACCAGCGAGAATTGCATCGCCAACTATCCCGGCGATTTCGCCGTCGCGCTCGCGGCGCTGGACGCCCGGGTGGAGATCGAAGGCGTCGCCGGCCGGCGCACGCTCGCCTTCACCGATCTGCACCGCCTGCCCGGCGATACGCCGCACATCGAGACGACCCTGCGCCCGGACGAGTTGATCCTCGGTTTCCGCGTCGCGGCGGCGCCGTGGACGCGCCGCTCGCTGTATCTGAAGATTCGCGATCGTCAGTCCTACGAATTCGCGCTCGCCTCGGCGGCGGTGGCGCTCGACCTCGACGGCGATGTCGTGCGCGAGGCGCGGGTCGCGCTCGGCGGCGTCGCCGCGAAGCCGTGGCGCTCGACCGCGGCCGAGGCCGCGCTGCGCGGGCGTAAGCTAACCGAGGATAGGGCGCAATCGGCAGCGGAGGTCGCCTTCGCCGACGCGCAGGCGCCGGGAGATCGGGCGTTCAAGCTCGAACTCGGCCGCCGCACGCTGGCGCGCGCGCTGCTGCAATGCGCCGCGATGGAGATCTGACATGTTCGGCCCGCAAAGTCCGATCGGCAAGCCGGTCCTGCGCATCGACGGCGCCGCCAAGGTGACGGGGCAAGCGCGCTACGCCGACGACGAACCCGTGGCCAATCCCGCCTTCGCCTGGCTGGTGACGAGTTCGATCGGGCGCGGGCGCATTCGGCGCATGGACCTAAGCGCGGCGCGGGCCGTGCCCGGCGTGCTCGACATCCTGACCCACGAAAACGTCGGCGACGCGGTGAAGCCGCCGATGGGGCCGGATCAGAAGCCGACGACGACGACGCTGGAGAGCGACCGGGTCTGGTACGACGGCCAGATTGTCGCCGTCGTCGTCGCCGACAGTTTGGAGGCGGCGCGGGAGGCGGCCTTCAAGGTCGTCGTCGACTACGACGTCGAGACGCCGAGCGCCACGTTCGACAGTCCCGGCGTCACGACGGAGCGCAAGCTCGCGGCGGAGCGCGGCGACCCCGAGGTGGGCGACGCCGAAAGCGCCTTCGCCGCCGCGCCGGTCAGGATCGACGCGCGCTATTCGACGCCGACCCAGCATCACAACCCACTCGAGTTGTTCACCACCACCTGCGTCTGGGATGGGCCGCGGCTGACGATCTACGAACCGAGCCAGGGCATGTACGGCCTCCGCGCCGCCGTGGCGAAGCAACTCGGCATGGACCCGGATCTGGTGCGAACGATTTCGCGCTATGTCGGCGGCGGGTTCGGCTCGAAAGGCGCGCCGGGCGCGCGCACCGCGTGGATCGCGCTCGCCGCCAAGCGGCTCGGCCGGCCGGTTCGGCTCGCGCCGACGCGCGCGCAGGGCTTCACGATCGCGACCTACCGGGCGGAGACGCAGCAGCGCCTGCGGCTGGCCGCGACGCGCGACGGCAAGCTCGCGGCGTTGCTCCACGAAGGCTCGGAGATCACCTCGCGGCCGTCCAAATACAGCGTCTCCGGCGTCGCCGTGACCGCGCGCATGTACGCGTGCCCGAACATTGCGACGTCGGTCCATGTGGTCCACGCCGACCGCAGCACGCCGGGATTCATGCGCGCGCCGCCCGACACGCCCTACATGTTCGCGCTCGAAAGCGGGATGGACGAACTCGCCTACGCCCTCGACATCGATCCGGTGGAGCTGCGGCGGATCAACGACACGCAAACCGATCCGGTCGACGGCAAACCGTTCTCCAGCCGCTCGCTGATGAAATGCTACGACGCGGCGGCGGAGCGTTTCGGCTGGCGGCGCCGAAATCCCAAGCCGGGCTCGATGCGCGACGGCGACTGGTTGATCGGTTGGGGCTGCGCGACCTCGACCTACGCCTGCAACATCGGCCCCGCCGCCGTCCGGCTATCGCTGACGCCGATGGGCAAAGCCTCGGTCGAAATGGCCGGGCACGAGATCGGCACCGGCGCCAGCACGGTCGCAGCGATCAGCGCGGCGCAAGGATTGGGATTGCGGGTTGAGGACGTCAGCGTCGCCTTGGGCGACAGCAAATTCCCGCCGGTCACCGTCGCCGGCGGCTCCAACAACACCGCGACGATGACCAACGCGATCGCCAAAGCCTGCGAGGAGGTTCGCAGCCGGATCGCGGCGGCGGCTGTCGCGTCGAACGGCGTGTTCGCCGGGGCAGAGGCGGCGTCGCTCAAGCTCGAGAACGGCGGTCTCGTCGGGCCGGACGGGCGTCGCGAGCCGCTGCGTGATGCGGTCGGCCGGGTGACCGGCGGGATGCTGGAGGTTCTCGCGGAGAACACCCCTGCCGGGCTGCCGCCGTCCGCGATGGCCGACCTCTACAACGGCAAGAGCGTGATGTCGCGCGGCGAGACCCGCAAAGACGTGACGGCGTTCGCCTTCGGCGCGCATTTCGTGGAGTTGCGGATCCACCAATCGACGCGAGAAATTCGCACGCCGAGGATCGTCAGCGCGTTCGCTTCGGGCACGATCGTCAATCCGGTGACCGCGCGCAGTCAGTACATGGGCGGCGCCATCTGGGGCGTCTCGTCGGCGTTGCACGAGGCGACCGAGATTGACCCGCGCAGGGCCGCTTACGTGAACCGCAACCTCGCCGACTACCTGATCCCCGTCAACGCCGACATCGAAGAGGTGGACGTCATTTTCATCCCCGAGGAGGACACCCGCGTGAACCCGCTGGGCGTAAAAGGCATCGGCGAAATCGGCATCGTCGGCATGAACGCGGCGGTCGCCAACGCCGCGTTCCACGCCACCGGCAAACGCATCCGTGAGCTTCCGCTTCGGATCGACGATCTCGTTTGATTGGTCTCAAACGACGGCGGCGGTCGCGCCCTATCGCGGTCTGCGTCAATCCGTCCTGGCGAAGCGAAAACCTGTCATGGCGAGCGAGGCGAAGCCATCCAGCTCAACGCGATCGTTCGTCGACCGGCGAGCGCGTCTTCCGATCAGCCGGCCGGCTGCAGGATCGACCTCCAGGTCGACGCTCCAGCAGGCTGGAACGCATCGATGGCGTAGCCTCGCTCGTCATGACGGTCGCTCGCGCTTACGCGCGCAGTAAGGCCTCCGGCTGGCGTGCCGATTCGGCCGTGAGGCCGAGCGGCAGTGCGGTCTCCGATTTCAATTGCGCCAGCTCGAAAAACGAAGAGACGCGACGCAACGCCATCAGCGACGTCAGACGTTGATAGATCGCGTCGAAGTGTCGCACGTCCACGGCGACCACGCGCAGCAGGAAATCGAAATCGCCGGCAAGACGGTGAAACTCGATCACCTCCGGCATGTCGCGGACCTTGTCGACAAAAGCGGCGACGTTCTCCGGCGCATGATCGCCGGCCTGTACGAAGACCTGCACCGTGACGCCGAGCCCGAGCTTGTCGCGCGCGAGCAGCGCGACGCGCTTGCGGATGACCCCGTCGGATTCGAGCTTCTGGATGCGCTTCCAGCACGGCGTCGAGGACAGGCCGACCGAACGCCCGATCTCGGCGACGGTCGTGCTGGCGTCCCTTTGCAAGATTTCGAGTATCTTCCTGTCGGTTACGTCCACTCGCCCCATGCCCTCGCCGCGTCCGGACACTGACATTACATTGTCTATCTAATTTATCAAGTGATAGAGGCGCCTGCGACGCCCCTTGTTTCAGCTCCAGGCGTGCAACGGCGGCTTCTTGCCGTTCAGGAAATAGTCGCCGAGGATCGCATATTTCCAGCGCACCGGATCGTGCAGCGTGTGCGTGCGGGCGTTGCGCCAGTGACGGTCGAGATTGTGCTCGGCAAGCGTCGAACGCGTGCCGGCGAGTTCGAACAGCTTGTTGGTCGCCTCGATCGCGATTTCGGTCGACAGCACCTTGGCTTCCGCGGTCACGACCTGCGCCCAGGCGACGTTGTCGGCTGTCGGGCCGGCGACCGCCGCGTCGATGGCGAGGCCGGCCTTCTCGAGCAGCGCCTGGGCCGCGTGCAGCTTCAGCTGCAGCGCGCCGATCGCCTGGATCGTATAGGGGTCCTCCGCCGCCGTGCTCCCGGCCTGAAGTCGATCCAAGGTCGGCTTTTCGTGCGCACGAACTCGATGGTTTCGTCGATCGCGGCCTCGGCGATGCCGGTGTCGACCGCGACCTGGATGATCTGGAAGATCGCGCCGTCCGCCGTCGGCCGGTCATACCCTTTGTAGCCCGGCACCAGATAGGTCTTCGGCACTTTCACATGATCGAGGATCACGGTGCCCGAAAGCGTCGTGCGCTGGCCGAACGACGACCAATCGTCGATCACCGTCAGACCCTGCGGCGCCGCGGTCGGCGATCGCGTACCAGGCGCGGCCTTCGCCATCGACGGCGACGATCGGCACGAGATGGGCGAGCAGTGCGCCGGTCGAATAGAATTTGCTGCCGGTGACGACGACATGGTCGCCCTTGTCCTCGAATTTGGTCTCGAACTCGGCCGCGCGTTTGGAGCCGAATTCGGAGAAGGCGTTGCCGAAGCGCACGCCCTTCAGAACCTCGGCGAACAGCAGCTTCTGCTGCGCCTCGTCGGAGACGGTGCGGATCGCGGCGACGACGCCGATATGGTTCTGCGCGATCTGGCCGAGCGAGGAATCGCCGGCGGAGATGATCTCCGATGACCTTCGCGATCGTCGCATAGGAGAGCTCCGGGCCGCCGAAGCGCTTGGGCACGTTGAGCGACCACAGGCCGCTCTGCGAGAAAGGTCGAGCTCGCGCACCGGCCACTCGCGCGTGGCGTCGCGGATAGCGGAGCGCTCGGCGAAATCGCCGGCCAGCGCGCTCGGCGACTTCGATCGCCTCGGCGTCGCTGCGGATGACATGGGCGGGCGCGACGGGCCGCGGGATCGGCGGTACGGGTTTTGGTTGTTTGACGGTCTCGTTCATGAAAATCACTCCTTTGCGATCACGCGGCGCGGCCGCGTCCGAGATAGAATTCCTTCATGCCGTCGCGGCTGCGCAGGGTCGCGGCGTCTTCTTCATGCGCGGAGACGCCGTTCTCCAGCACCACCGCGCGGTGCGCATAAGTCAGCGCCACCGCCGAGTTCTGCTCGGCGACCAACACCGCGAGACCTTCGTCGCGATTGAGCCGTTCGATCGCACGGAAAATCTGCTGCACGACGAGCGGCGCAAGCCCCATCGACGGCTCATCGAGCGTCAGCAGACGCGGCACGGACATCAGCGCGCGGCCGATGGCGAGCATCTGCTGCTCGCCGCCCGAGGTGAGCCCCGCCGGCGCGCGCCGCCGCTCCGCCAGTTTCGGGAAGAACGCATAGACGCGCTCGATCAACCGTCGTGTCTCCGCGCGGGATTTGTCGGCGCCGATGGCGCCGGCGACGAGGTTCTCCTCGACGGTGAGCGGCGCGAACACGCGACGGCCTTCGAGCACCGGCGCGAGCCCCGCGCGCAACAAGCTCGCCGGAGCTAAGCGCAAGCAGGTCGCGGCCATCGTAGGTCGCCTTGACCGCTCTGGCCTTGCCGCGCACGGCCTGCAACAGGTTGGAGACGGCGCGCAGCGTCGTCGTCTTGCCGGCGCCATTGCCGCCGAGCAGCGCGACGATCTCGCCCGCTCGCACATCGAGGCTGACCTCCGTCAGCGCAATGACGGCGCCATTGTAGACCACGCTCAACTTTTCAACGCTCAGCAGCGCTTCGGCCATCGGGACACCTCGGTTGGAGCGGCAGGCCGGCGCGCAGCGCCGGCCTGCCGCCGTTTAGTTGGAGACCGTCGCCGTCTCGCTCGGTGCGGATCGTGAGGCCCTTCTCCTTGGCGTAGGCTTCCGACGACTTCTCGATGATCGGCCGCAGCAGCTTCCAGTCCGGCGCGATCCAATCGGAAACGACGTTCCACTTCTTGCCGTCCCAGCGCTGGAACGTCACGTAGCCGTCGCCCTCGTGATTGTCCCAGGTGACGTCGATCGAATGGAACAGACCTTTCGCGCCGAGCGCCTCGACGCGCGCCGGATCGAGTTGCAGATGCTCGAAGCCCCAGCGCACTTCGTCGCCGGTCAGCGTGCGATGGCCGAACTTCTCCTGCGCGATCCGGACCGCCTCGACATTGAGGATGCCGTTGACGATGCCGAGGTTGTGATAGACGCGAGCCGATGCGGTTCTTGTCTTCGAGATTGCCCTTGCCCGCGCCATAGACCGTCTTCACGATCTCCTGCACGATCGGATATTGCTGGCCCGAGGCCTGGGTGGTGATCGCGGTGTAGCCGATCGCCGCGTCGCCGGCGGGGATCACGTCTTCCTCCGAATTCGACCAGACATTGCCGACGATGTGATCGGCGGGGAAGCCGACCTTCGCCGCCGTCTTCAAGCGCCACCGGGTTCATCACGCCCCAGCCGCGCAGCACGACGTAATCCGGCTTGGCGCGGCGGATCGTCAGCCATTGCGACTGCTGCTCGACGCCGGGATGCGGCACTTCGATCTGCTGCACCTCGAAGCCGTATTTCTGCGCCAGCAGTTCATAGATCGGGATCGTCTCCTTGCCATAGGGCGAGCCGTGATAGAGCACGACGATCTTCTTGCCCTTGAGATTGTCGAGGCCGCCGAGCTTGCTCGCGATGTAGTTCACGATGCCCGAGGTCTCGCTGTAGGGGTTGAGCAGCAGCGGGAACACGTAGGGAAACACGCGGCCGTCGGTGGAATCGGTGCGGCCGTGGTTGACGGTGATCAGCGGCGTCTTGTCCTGCGTGATGCGATCGATCATCGCATAGGCGATGCCGACCGACAGCGGATTCCAGGCGGCGACGGCGGGATGGCTCTTCAGCCGCTCGTAGACTTCGACGCCGCGCTCGACCTCATATTGCGTCTCGCCTTCGTCCCAGGTCAGCTTGACGCCGTTGACGCCGCCGTCGCGGATGTTGATGAGGTTCATGTAGTCGATGAAGCCGCCGAAGAAGCCGGTGCCGCCGGCGGCGTAGGGGCCGACGCGATAGCTTTGCAGCGGGAAGAACTGCTCGTCGGCGAGCGCCGGCGCGACGCCGAGGGCGCCGAGCGCGACCGCGCGCGGCCAGCGCGAGCGTTCGCCAATTGAAACTGAAGGACATGAGGGTACTCCTGTTGGACTGATGGGTTAGCGCGACGCCGCGGCGTTGAGCCCGAGCGCGCGACCGGCGAACCGTGACGAACCGCTGCTCAAGCGCAGCAAGGCCGTCGGGTTCGGCGATGAGGAAGACGATGATCAGCGCGCCAAGGAGGATGCGCTGGATCATGTCGAGCGAACCGGAGTCGAGTCGCCGCCGAGACGAGCGCGACCGAGGCGCGCGACAGCAGCAGCGGGAACACGACGATCAGCGCGGCGCCGAAGAACGCGCCGCGGATGGTGGCGAGGCCGCCGATGATGACGATGAACAGGATCTGGAACGAGCGATCGAGATTGAAGCCGTCGGGCTCCACCGTGCGCAGATAGGCGAACGCCCAGAGCACGCCGGCGACGCCGATGATGAACGAGGAGATGGCGAAGGCGAGCAGCTTGGTCTCGCAGCACCGGCACGCCGATGATGCGCGCCGCGGTCTCGTTGTCGCGCACCGCGATGAAATCGCGCCCGGTCTTCGACCGACACGAGCCGCCAGGCGAGCGCGGTCAGCACGGCGACGACCGTCAGCGTGAAATAATAGCGGCCGATCGGCGTCGACGAACGAGATCGCCGGCGATCGCAGCTTCGGCGCGTCGATGACGCCGGAGTTCGAATTGTTGGAGAACCAGGGGAACTTGTTGAGCGCCCATTGCACGAAGAACTGCGCGGCGAGCGTCGAGACGGCGAGATAGAAGCCGCGCAGCCGCAGGCTCGGCAGGCCGAAGGCGACGCCGATCGCCGCCGCGGACAGGCCGGCGAGCACGATCGTCACCGGCAGCGGCAGGCCATGAACGCGCAGATTGAGATTGAAGGCGGCAAAGGCGCCGATCGCCAGGAACGCGGCCGAGCCGAGCGAGACCTGGCCGGCATAGCCGGTCAGCAGATTGAGCCCGACGCCGGCCAGGCGACAGCGCCAGGAACGGCAGCAGGATCGCCTCGAACAGATAGTCGGAGCCGAGGAACGGCGCGAGCGCCGTAGGCGGCGGCGAGCAACGATCGCGACGGGACGCGAGCGATCGACGGAGAGCGGACGTCATCGTCAGACCCTCTCGACGAGCGTGCGGCCGAACAGGCCGGCGGGGCGGACCAGCAGGAACGCCAGCGCGACGACATAGGCGAACCAGATCTCGATGCCGCCGCCGAAGAACGGGCCGATGTAGACTTCGGCGAGCTTCTCCGTCGCGCCGACCAGCAGGCCGCCGACGATGGCGCCGAGGATCGAGTCGAAGCCGCCGAGCACCAGCACCGGCAGCGCCTTCAGCACGACCAGCGACAGCGAGAACTGCACGCCGAGCCGCGCGCCCCACAGCAGGCCCGCGACCAGCGCCGTGAAGCCCGCGGCGATCCAGGCGGTCGCCAGGATGCGCGGCAGTCTGAGGCCGATCGCGCTGGCGGCGTAGGGATCGTCGGCGGCGGCGCGGAAGGCGAGCCCGATGCGGGTGAATTGGAAGAAGGCGATGAGCGCCGCGACCATCAGGCCCGCGATCGCCGCCGCGAACAGATCGAATTTGGAGACGAACACGCCGTAGACGTCGAACGGCGTATCGCTGACGCCGAGATCGAGGCCATGCACCTGCGCGCCCCAGAGCAGCTGCGCGCCGCCCTCGACGATGTAGGCGAGCCCGAGCGTCGCCATGAACAGCGTGATCGGCGGCCGGTTGGCGAGCGGGCGCAGCACCGTGCGCTCGATCAGCGAGCCCGATCAGCGCCATCGCGGCGAAGGTGACGAGCAGCGCCAGCGGCGGGCGGACGCCGCGCTCCACCAGCGAGACATAGGTCAGCGCCGCGAACAGCAGCAGCGGCCCTTGCGCGAAATTCAGCACGCCGGAGGTCTTGTAGATCAGCACGAAGCCGATCGCGACGAGCGCATACATGACGCCGGAGAGCAGGCCGCCAACCAGAACTTCGATGAAGAATTGATAGTCGAAATCGAACGGCACGGCTCAGCCCTCCGTCTCGGCGTGCGGCACGCCGAGATAGGCGTCGATGACAGCTTGATCGGCCTGCACCTCGGCGGGCGTGCCCTCCGCGATCTTGCGCGCCATAATCGAACACCGCGACGCGGTCGGACAGGCTCATCACCAGGCCGATGTCGTGCTCGATCAGCACAACCGTCGCGTTGAGCCGGCGCTGAACCGTGCGGATGAAACTCGACATCTCCGCCTTGTCGTCCATCGTCATGCCGGCGAGCGGCTCGTCGAGCAGCAGCACTTTGGGAGACGCGACGATGGCGCGCGCAAGCTCGATGCGCTTCTGCACGCCATAAGGCAGGCCGCCAACCAACCGGTCGCGGAAGGCTTGCAGATGGAGCAGCTCGATCGCCTCGTCGACGCGTCGCCTGAGATCGGCGGCTTCGCGCCGCGCCCGCCCGAGGCCGAGCGTCTGCTCGAAGAGATTGGCGCGGGCCGCGAAAGAGAGGCCGGCGGCGATGTTGTCGAACGCCGAGAGACCTTTGAACAGCCCGAGATTCTGGAACGTCCGCGCGACGCCGAGCGAGGCGAGCTTTTGCGTCGGCGTGCGCTTGTAGGCCCGCCCGGCGATCACGACACGCCCGCTATCCGGCTTGTAGACGCCGCAAATCACGTTGATGAGCGACGTCTTGCCGGAGCCGTTCGGGCCAATCACCGCCGTGATGATCCGTTCGCCGAATGCGAGATCGACGTTGCGCAATGCGACGACCCCGCCGAAGCTCAAGCTTACCCCCGCCAGGGCGAGCGGCGCCGCGACGTTGGAAAGGGTTCGCGCGGAGGCGCGGACCGCGGGCAAAGCCTCATCCTCGGCCGTCCCCGCGAACGCGGCGGCGGTATCCGTCAGCATCGTCATGTCGATCTCTCGTCGAAGGGGAAGCGGCTGCTATTCCGCCGCCACTTTCGTCGGCTCGCGTCGCGCCTCCAGCTCGCGGACCAGCGGAATCACGTGCCTGCCGAAGTATTCGACCTCTTCCTGGAAGTGCAGGAACGCGAGCAGGATCAGATCGGCGCCGGCGTCCTTCAAGCTCGAGGATTCGCTCGGCGATCTGCTGCGGCGTGCCAATCAAGTTGGAGCGGAAGCCGTCGTTGTATTGCACGAGATCGTTGAAGGTGGATTTCGCCCAATTGCCTTCGCGTTCCGGCGAAGCCTGGCCGGCGTTCTTCACTTCGTGGCCGAAGGCGTTGACCGCGTCGGGAATCGCCTTGTCGATGATCTCCTGGACGACCGCCGCGCGCTTCTTCCTCGGTCTCGCGCGCGACCGCAAAGGCGTTGACGCCGACCCTGACCTTGTGGCCGGTCTCGGCCGCCTTCCTTTGGATGTCGTTGACCTGTTTGGCGATCTCGTCGGGCGTGTTGCCGTTGGTGAAATACCAGTCGGAGACGCGCGACGCCATGTCGCGCGCCGCCCGCGAGGAGCCGCCCTGGAAGATTTCCGGCAGCGGTTCGATCGGCTTGGGCTTCAGCGAGAAGTCGCGGAAGCGATAGAAGTCGCCGGCGAAGGTGAACTTGATCCTGCGTCCAGATGCCGCGCAGGCAGCGGATGAACTCTTCCGAGCGGCGATAGCGCTCGTCGTGATCGAGCCACGGCTCGCCGATGGCGTAGAACTCGCCGCGGAACCAACCGGAGACGATGTTGACCGCGACGCGGCCGTTGCTGAAGATGGTTGATGGTGGCGATCTGCTTGGAGACGGTCGCCGGATTCCAAGGTCCAGGCAGGATCGCGGCGATCACCTTGAGCTTCTCGGTCGCGGCGAGCAGCGCATGGCTGAAAGAGACCGGCTCGTGCTGGAATTCCGCGCCGTAGCCCGCGGTGAAGCGGATTTGCGACAGGGCGTAGTCGAAGCCCGCCTGTTCCGCGATCTGCGCGAGCTTGATGTTGTAGTCGAGCGGTCCAACTCGTGCGCTGTTCGATCGAGGAGATCACGAGGCCGCCGGAGACGTTGGGAACCCAATAGGCGAATTTGATCGGATCGCGGTGCGCTATGTAGGACATGTGGATTCTCTTCGGTGGTTGGCGTTTATTCGGCGGCGAGGCGCGGGGCCGCGCGGGTCGCGGAATATTGGGCGCGCCAGTAGATGAGCGCGTCGGAAGTCGGGTCGGTCTCGATCCAGGTCGGCTCGGCGACGACGATCGCGTGGCTGTGCCGTTCCAGGATTTCCTCGACGCGACATTCGATGGTTGCGAGCGCCCCGCTCAGCAGGCTGACGCCGCGCGGCGTGACGCGCCAATCGGCGCCGTCGTATCGCGCTTCGCCCTTCGCGCCGCCGCGTCCGGCGAACCGATCGGCGATCTCTTGTTGATCGCCGCGCAGGATGTTGAGACCGAAGTCGCCGAACGCGTGGATTGGCGCGAACGACGACGAGGCGCGGCTTATGCTGATGATGATGCGCTCGGGATCGACGCAGAGCGAGAACACAGCGGTTCCCGTGTAGCCGGTGCGATCGGGGGATCGGCCTGCGGTGATGACGCAGACGCCGCCCGGCAGTTGACGCATCGCATCAACCAATCTCGCCCTCACGGCTTGTCCCATCGGCATGACGATACGCCTCAATCTCTATAAACTAAATAGACAAATACCGAAATTTCCTCCTCAGACAAGTCCAATCGCTGAGCAAGCCGCGGGCGGCGATCAAATAGCGATAAAGTTTCCTGAAAGACGAATAATAGGGAAGAATTTTCTCTGTAAGCGCGGAGAGGGAGGCGAACATACCCGTGGCGGCGCGCGACACCCGTCCCTCTCGATCAACGCGGCGACGATACGTGAAGCGCACTCAGCCGCGCGCGACAGCGAAGCTGGCGCTCGCCACGGCGCGGCTTTTCGGCGAAAAGAGCAGAGACCAAACGGCGAAAGCACAACCATGGCGAAGGAAATCCGTCTCAACGCGTTCGAGATGAATTGCGTCGCGCATCAATCGCCCGGCCTGTGGCGCCATCCGCGCGATCGTTCGCGTGATTATCGCCGTCTTGGCGGTTGGATCGAGCTCGCCAGAACCCTGGAGCGCGGCCTTTTCGACGGGTTGTTCCTCGCCGACGTGCTCGGCGTCTATGACGTGTTCGGCGGCAGTCCCGACGCCGCGTTGCGCCACGCGACGCAGACGCCGGTCAACGATCCGTTGCTGCTCGTTCCCGCGATGGCCGCCGCGACCCAACATCTCGGCTTCGGCGTCACGGTGACGTTGTCCTACGAGCCGCCGTTCCCGTTCGCCCGCCGCATGTCGACCCTCGATCATCTGACGGACGGCCGGATCGGCTGGAACATCGTCACGGGTTATCTCGACAGCGCCGCCAAGGGCACGGGGCAGAGCGGGCAGCGGCCGCATGACGAGCGCTACGCCGTCGCGGAGGATTACATGGAGGTCGTCTACAAGCTGTGGGAGGGGAGTTGGGCGGACGACGCGGTGATCGCCGATCCAGTCGCCGGCGTATTCACGCGCCCCGAGCGGGTGCGCAAGGTTCACCACGACGGGCCGCATTTCAAACTCGACGCCATGCACCTCAGCGAGCCTTCGCCGCAGCGGACGCCGGTGCTCTATCAGGCGGGGACCTCGCCCGCCGGGCGCGGCTTCGCCGGCCGTCACGCCGAATGCGTGTTCATGTCCGGTCCTTCCAAACGGGTGATCGCGCCGCGGGTCGCGGCGATCCGCAAGGCCACGGCCGAGGCCGGCCGCGATCCACGCGGCGTTCTGATATTTGGGATGATGACGATCATTGTCGCCCCTACGGACGATGCGGCCCGCGCCAAACACGCCGACTATCGCCGTTACGCCGATTCCGAAGGCGCCCTGACGCTGATGTCCGGCTGGACCGGGATCGACTTCTCGGCGTTCGATCCCGACGAGATCGTGCAGCACGTCGAAAGCGAGGCCGGGCGCACGGCGATGGAGAACATCACCCGCGCCGATCCCGAACGGCGCTGGACCGTTCGCGAAGTGGGCGAGCACGTCTCGATCGGCGGCATCGGTCCGGTAGTGGTTGGCTCGCCCGCGACGGTCGCCGATGAGCTCGAAGCCTGGATCGACGAAACCGATCTCGACGGATTCAATCTCACATTCGCCGTGCGGCCGGAGACATTCGCCGACGTCGTGGCGTTTGTGGTTCCCGAACTGCAACGTCGCGGCCGATACAAGACCGTCTACGCCGACGGGACGCTCCGGGAAAAGTTGTTTGGGCGCGCTCGGTTGGATGCAAGCCACGCCGCCGCCCGGCATCGCTGGGCCTGACGGCGTTTCACGCGGGCTGCTCCTCCCGTCGGCCGACCAGGCTTAGGGCGGCCTCGATCCGGTTGGCGACGAATTCCGCGTAGATGGCGACTTGCGGAAGGCCCATCAATTCGCCGAACGTGCCGCGCGCCAGCGGCCCGGCGATGAACAGCGTCGGGTCGGCGTCGCCATTCACGCCGACGGCGCGCGCTTCCGGCGAGGTTTTCAGGCCGAGGCCGGTCGAGTCGAGCGCGAGCGCGCCTTCCGCCTCGAGTTCGCGCAGGAATGTCTGCGTGTGCAGCACATCGCCATGCGCCGGTCCGGTCGCCACGAGGATGCGGTCGAAGGTCTGCGTCGCCGCCGAGCCGCGACGGAGGTTGCGCAACTCCACCGCAAAAGCCTCGCCGAGCCTGACGACCGCGCCGAGCCTCGCCTTGCGCAGGACCAGCGAGCCGTCTTGCAGCTTGGCGTCGAGCACGGCTTCGATCTGCGGCGCGATGCGGAAGCGATGGACGTCCCAGAACGGGCGCAGATGGCGCACCAGGCGGCGCCGCGCCTCGACATCGAGGCCGCGCCAGATGTCGCCGCCCTGAACGCGCAGCGTGTCGAACACGGAATGCCAGCTCCGCCCGGCGGCGTTCGCCTGCGCCACCGCGTCGCGGATGCGGGCGAGCAGCGCCGTCGCGGTTCGCGCGGGCTCAGCGACGAAATCACCCTCGGCCGGGAACGGCGTTTGCGGATGGCCGCGCGACCTTAAACCCCGGCGGGAGATCATCGTCACTGGCCCGCGATGGCCGCGCGCGTCGAGCCCGGCGACGAGATCGGCGGCGGTCAGCCCGGCGCCGACGATCAACACCCGCTCGTCGCGGCCGACGCCGTCGAGCGCGCCGTCGATCAACGGGTGGGCGATCAACCTGGGATCGTCGCGCCAGGCGTCGAGTTCCGCCGGCAGGCGCGCTTCCGGATGCGTGGTGGCGATCGCCGTGAGTTCGGCGCGGAACGTGTCGCCGTTCTCCGCGCCAATTCGCCACGCCCCGCCTGCCTTGCGCACCGACACGACGCGCTGGCGAACATGGCGCACGGCGCCGCGATCGACGAAAGGCCGCAGCGCGGCGTCGACGTAACGGCCGAACGCGCGCCGCTGCGGATAGGCTTCGCCGCCGACCTCGGCGTCTTTGTCCGTCCGCAGCGCGTCGGTCTCGCACAGCCAGCGCGCGAAATGCCCCTCGTCGTCCGGCAACAGCGACATGCGCGAGGCCGGCACGTTGACGCGATGCACCGGCTCCTCGCCGCCATAGGCAAGCCCTGCCCCGAGCAACGGGCGCGGTTCGAACACGAGGATGTCGGCGTCGATCTGCGCGCGGGCGAGATGGAACGCCACCGCCGCTCCGGTGAAGCCGCCGCCGATGATGGCGACGATCGCTCGCGTTGTCATCGCGCCGCAGCGCGCGAGCCGGCGAGGATTTCGCCGAACGGTCCCATGTTGACCAGCGCTTCCGACGAGCCGGCGGCGCGCTCAAGCGGCAGAAGCGGCAGCAGCAGCTCGGCGACGCGGTAGGCTTCCTCCAGATGCGGATAGCCGGAGAAGATGAACGTGTCCGCGCCGATGCGGCGATATTCGTCGATCCGCTCGGCGACCGTATCGGGATCGCCGACCAGCGCCGTGCCGGCGCCGCCGCGCACCAAGCCGACGCCGGCCCAGAGGTTCGGATAGATTTCCAGTTTGTCGCGGCGACCGCCGTGCAAGGCGCTCATTCGACTTTGACCCACCGAATCCATGCGCGCGAACACCTCTTGCGCCTTGGCGATAGTGGCGTCGTCGAGCTTCTCGATCAAGCGGTTCGCCGCCGCCCACGCCGCCTCGGTCGTTTCGCGCACGATCAGATGCAGCCGCACGCCGAGCGTCACCTTGCGGCCGACCTTCTCGGCGCGGGCGCGAATGTCGGCGAATTTGGCGGCCACCGCCTGCGGCGGTTCGCCCCAGCTCAGATATTTGTCGATCGTCCGCGATCCGACGTCATGCGCCGCCTCCGAGGAGCCGCCGAAGAACAGCGGCGGATGCGGCCGCTGCACCGGCGGGAACGAGACCCGCGCGTCTTCGACCTTGATGTAATCGCCGGAGAACGTCACCGCCTCGCCGGCGAGGATGCGCTTGTAGACGCCGAGGAATTCCTCGACGGCGCGATAGCGCTCGCCATGCGGCCAGAACAGCCCGTCGCCGCGATTCTCCTGAGGATCGCCGCCGGAGACGACGTTGATCAGCACGCGGCCGTTGGAGAGCCGGTCAAGCGTCGCCGTCATCCGCGCCGCCTGGGTCGGCGAAATCACGCCGGGACGAACGGCGACGAGATATTTCAACCGCTCGGTGAACGGCGCGAGCGCCGAGGCGATCAGCCAGGAATCCTCGCAGGCGCGCCCGGTCGGGATCAGCACGCCCTCGAAGCCGAGCGTGTCGGCGGCGAGCGCGATCTGCTTCAGGTAGGGATAATCGCCGGCGCGCGCCGAGTCCGGCGAGCCGAGATAGCGACCGTCGCCGAAGGTCGGCAGGAACCATAGCGCGCTGATCTTTTCCGGGGCCGTCATCGCAGGGCTTTCAAACGTTCGAAGTGCTCAGTCTATTATTTCGACTAGCTTTGTCAATTTTGTCGGCGTATGGCCGACCAAACTTCGGACGAGGTCACCGTGAGCGAGATCATCGACATCCGCAACCGCCCTGCCTTCCTGCATGATTTCTACGGCGCACGGCGGGGTGCGCCGGAATTCGAGACCGTGCGCTGGCTGAACGGCCGCACCGGATCGCGCGATGTCGAGCATTTCGTCCGCTCGCAGACCGAGGCTGGCTATCTCGACGAGATCCTCGAGGCCGGCTTCGCCGCCGCCGTCGTTATCGGCCGCGACACACCCGGCCTGCAGAACGACAACGATCAGGTTCATGCGCTCGTCGCCCGCCATCCCGAGTTGATCGGCGTCGGCTCTGTCGACCCTCAACGGCTTGACGAAGCCGCGGTCGCCGAGGCGGAGCGGGCGATTGGCGGGCTCGGCCTGAAGGCGATCAATCTCGAGCCCGGCTTCGGCGCGCCGGCGCGCGCCTTCGACGATCCGCTGTACGACCCGATCTACGGGGCGTTGCAGGATTGGGAGACGCCCGTGTTTCTGATGACCGGGCCGACGACGCCGGACCTCGCGTTCAACGATCCTTCCGCGATCGGCCGCGTCGCGCGTCGCTTTCCGAAGTTGCAAATCGTCGTCCATCACGGCGCGTGGCCGCGAGTCGGCGAGATCATCGGCGTCGCTTTCCGCTACGCCAACGTGACGATCGTGCCCGATATGTACATCTTCCAGCCCGGCGGTCGGCTTTATGTCGAGGCGGCGAACGGCGCGTTGCAGGACCAGATCGCCTTCGGCTCGTCCTATCCATTCCGGGCGATGCGGCAGTCGGCCGATGACTACCAACGACTGGGCTTTCGCGACGACGTGCTGGAGAAGGTGATGTTCGCCAATGCGGCGCGGCTGCTGAAATGGGGCTGACCGGCGCATCGGTTTTTTGACCGGCGGCGCTCGGCTTGCATGGCGGCGGCGCGCCCTCTAGGACTGCGCGCCCCTGTCCGTCGTCGAGCCATGGCCGAACATCAACGCAAATCGTCCGCCCCGCCGCATCTGCCCGGCGCGCGTTTCCTCATTGTCGAGGCGCGCTACTACGAGGCCATCGGCGAAATGCTGCTGACCGGCGCGCGCGCCGCGCTCGCGGCCGCCGGCGCGTCTTTCGACGTGATCGCGGCCCCGGGCGCGTTGGAGATTCCCGCGGCGGTCGCCATCGCCCTCGACGCCGCGGCGACGACCGGCCGACCTTACGATGGCGTGGTGACGCTCGGCTGCGTGATCCGCGGCGAGACCTATCATTTCGAGATCGTGGCGGGGGAATCGGCGCGCGCGCTGATGGACATGAGCATCGCCCGCAAACTTGCGCTCGGCAACGGCATCCTCACGGTCGAGAATGAGCCGCAGGCCGAGGAGCGCGCCGACCCCGTGCGCGGCGACAAGGGCGGCGACGCCGCGCGGGCCGCGCTCGTGATCGCCGCGCTCAAACGGTCGCTCGCGTGAGCAAGGCCACGCAAAGATCGGCGGCTCGGCTCGCCGCCACGCAAGCGCTCTATCAGATGGAAGTCTCCGAAGGCGGATTGGACGATGTCCTCGCCGAGTTCGAATCCCACTGGATCGGCCAAGAGGTCGAAGGCGTGCAATACAGCCCGGCGGAAGTCGCGTTTTTCCGCGACATCGTCTCCGGCGTGTTGCGCGACCAAGGCGCGATCGACCGCGCCGTCGATGACGCCCTCGCGCAGGGCTGGCCGTTGAAGCGCGTCGAGGCGCTGATGCGGGCGATTTTGCGCGCCGGCTTCTACGAGCTGCGCTCGCGGCCCGACGTGCCGGCGCGCGCGGCGATCAAGGAATACGTCGACGTCGCCGGCGCGTTCTTCGGCGCCGACGAGAGCGGCATGATCAACGCGGTGCTCGACACGCTCGCCCGCAAGACCCGGCCCAAGGAATTCGCCTGACGGCCCCTCGGTAACGTCTTGTTAACCATTGCCGACGATTATGCCTTCCCTAATGACGCGAAGTCGCGCCGATTTCGGGAGCGCCGCCACCATGAACGCCAACGCCGCCGACGGCTATTCCGGTCTGCTCGAATGGGCCGACCCGATCATTTTCGACCGCATGCTTGAGGGTTACGGCGCGCACATCAGCGACCTCAAAATTGTCTGGAGGCTGGCGCGCCTGCACTCCCGCGTCTGGCGCGCGCTGATCGAAGGCGATCTCCGGGCGTTTGAACTGCGCCGCAACGATCTCGTCGCCGCCTTGGCCGACGAAGATCTCGAACTTGAGTGCGTCGCCGACGCCGACGCGCGCACGCTGCGCGAGCTGCTCGCGGTGGTGGTCGACCGCTTTCATCGCAATCCGCGGGTGTCGATGAGCTACCACCTCGCGCTGCTCGACCTCGCCGGCCGCCTATCGTCGCCAGCAAAGGCGCCGTTGCCGATGGCGGCGTAACGGTCGCCACCGGGAGCACTGGCCGCTTCGCATGCGTCGTGCATAATGCGCGGCCCGGCAAACAGGGGCGCGGCGGCAGTCGATGAGCGAGGGTGAAAGTAGCGAACAGGCGCCGGGAGTCGCCGACGGGCCCTCGCGCGCGGCGCTCGCCGCGCAATTCGACCGCATCAAGACGCTGACCGACCGGGGCGCCTTCGCCGAGGCGGAGCGGCTGTGCCGCGCGCTGCTGGAGACGGCGCCCGGCCATCCCAGGGGTATCAGAACCTTGGCCGAGACCCTGCTGTGGCAGGGGCGCGCCGACGACGCGGTCGCCTTGCTGGCGCCGCTCGCCGAGCAATGGCCGAACACCGGCTCCATACATTTCCGGCTGGGCAATGCGCTGAGCGCGGCGGGGCGGCACGCCGAAGCGATCGCGCATCTGCGCCGCGCGTCCGAACTGCAACCGAAATTTCCCGGGGCGCCCTGCGACCTCGGGCTCGCGCTCGAAGCGACCGGCGATACCGCCGGCGCGGTCGAGGCCTACCAGCGCGCGCTCGCGCTGGCGCCCGATATGGCGCCGGCGTGCGCCAATCTCGGGGCGCTGCTCGCCAAAACCGGCAAGGAGCGCGACGCGATCGCCCATCTTCGCCGCGCGGTGGCGTTCTACCCGGATTCCGCCGAGCTGCATCTCATTCTGGGCGACAGTCTCACCAAGATCGGCGAGGACGCGGAGGCGCTTCCGGTCTACGAAAAGACGGTCGCGCTCGACGCCAAGCTCGTCGGCGGCTGGACCGGAATCGGCAACGCGCATCGCGCGCTCGGCCGCTTCGACGACGCCGCGGCGGCCTACGAAACGGCGATGGCGATCAGCCCGGACGCCCGCGCCGCGCTCTACGGCTGGACGACGATCCGCAGCGGCGTCGACGACGCCGACAAGATCGAACGCCTGGGCGCCATCCTCGACGATCCCGACGCCGGCGCGGACGGCCGCCGCGCGGCGGCGATGGCGGCGGCGAGCCTGCTCGACGGCGCAGGCCGCTATGACGAAGCGTTCGCCGCGGCGCGCATCGGCAATCGACTGGCCCGCGCCTCGCAGGAAGCCGCCAACATCCGCTTCGACTTCGACGCCTTCCGCGACGGCGTCGACGCCATCATGCGCGTATTTACGCCTGAATATTTCGCCAAAGCGCGCGGCTGGGGCGTCGCTTCCGAAACGCCGGTGTTCGTCGTCGGCTATTTTCGCACCGGCTCGACGCTGATCGAGCAGATTTGCGCCAGTCATTCGCAGGTCGCGGGAATCGGCGAGTCGAAAGGGATCCTGGAGGTCGCGTCGCATATCCATCGCGTCGAGCGGCGCCCGGATCATTGGACCCGCGACCTGTTCCGGCCGCTCGCCGAGCGGCATTTGCAAAGTCTCGCCGCTCAGGCCCCCGGCAAGGGGCGCGTCGTCGACAAGATGCTCGACAACATCTACCATCTCGGCCTGATCGCTACGATGTTCCCAGGGGCTCGGGTGATTTTCGCGCATCGCGACGGGCGCGACGCGGCGCTGTCGGTGTTCATGCGCCAATTCGCCCAACACGTCGATTTCGCTACCGATCTCCTCGACTGCGGCCGCGTCTGGCGCGAATCGGAGCGCATGGGCGCCTATTGGGCCCGCAGCGGCCCGCCGCTACGCGTGCACCGCGTTCAGTACGAGACCTTGGTGGCCGATTTCGAGACCGAGGCGCGCAAGCTGATCGCGTTTCTCGGCCTCGATTGGGAGCCGGCCTGCCTCGACTTCCACAAGACCGAACGCGCGGTTCGCACCGCGAGCGTCTGGCAGGTGCGGCAACCGCTTTACGACCGCTCGGTCGGCCGCTGGCGCCATTACGCCCCGCATCTCGGGCCCCTGTGCGAAGCGCTCGGGATCGCCCCGGACGCGCCAACCGGCGCGCGCCCCGAGTTCTCTCAGGATCGCAAAGCGCTCTAAGAGCCTGACCTAAAATTCGTTGACCGGCCTCGCGGCCCTTGATTCCCTGGGTTTGCAACAACTTGGGGAGATTCGCGATGCCTTGGAACGAGGCCGATCGGGCGAGGTATGATGTCATTCGGGCGCGCTATTCAAGCGATATGTCGGCGGCGGAATTTGCTTTGATCGGTCCGCTCCTGCCGCCGCCGAAACGGCGCGGGCGTAAGCCGACTGATCCACAAGCCATTCTAAACGCGATGTTTTATATGATCCGTTGCGGTTGCCCCTGGCGGCTTTTGCCGAAGGATTTTCCGCCCTTCACGACGGTTCAGAACAGGTTCTACGCCTGGCGCGACAGTGGATTGTGGACGCAAATCGTCGCGGTTTTCGTGATGGACGCGCGCGAGGCGGAGGGCCGCGCAGCCGCGCCGACCGCCGTGGTCGTCGACAGCCAATCGGTCAAGACGACCGAAGCTGGCGGCCCCCGAGGCTTCGACGCGGGCAAGAAGGTCAAGGGCCGCAAGCGCCATCTCGCCGTCGATACGCTCGGACTGCCCATAGAATGCCAGATCACGGCGGCCAGCACACAGGACCGCGACGCTCTCGCGCCGTTGCTAAAGGCCGTTCGGCGCAAGAGCCCTTGGGTGAAAATGTCTTTTGTTGACGGCGGTTATCAAGGCGACGAAACGCAACGCGCAGTGTTCGAAGCAAGCCGCATCGCCGTCACAGTCGTCAAGCGGACCGACAAAGAGGTCAAGGGATTTGTCGTATTGCCCAAGCGCTGGGTGGTGGAGCGAACGCTCGGCTGGATCAACCGGGCCAGACGCCTGTCAAAGGACTTCGAAGCGACAATTGAATCGGCGCTCGCATGGTTGCAACTGGCGCTCGCCTTCCTCATCATGCGAAGATTGGCGAGGGCCAAAATCGCCCCCGCTTGAATTTCGAGTCAGGCTCTAAGCGCCGTAGTCAGCGTCTGTGGCCATCGCCAGGCAGTCAATCGCTTTGCTGGCGATGTGGGTTATCGCAGTGGTCGGCGACGCGCCGCGCCAATGCTTCTCTGCGGGCGCAAACCAGACCGTGAGCGGCGCGAACGATTCTCTACGCGATGTCTCCTCGCTTCGCGGCCTACCGCCGGCGCCCCCCGTTTACAGACGGCTCGGCGCATTGTCAGAACGCGGGCGGCGGGCCGCCCCTTGCGATTCCCCTCCACTTGGTCCAGATAGGCGGCGGGAGGTTGGCGAAGGACGTACCGCTCGCCAACCGGGTCAGGTCCGGAAGGAAGCAGCCCTAACGAGCCAGGGCGGGTCTTTGTCCAACCTCCTACCGCCGCCGCGCCACCCTCCGGCGGCCTTTGCGGCGGCTAGGAGATAAAATCTTGGCCGAACAATCCTATAGCGGCTCCTGCCAGTGCCAGGCGGTGCAATTCGAGGCGCCGCTCGATCTTGAAAAGACGGTCGTTTGCAATTGTTCGCGCTGCCAGCGACTAGGCTGGGTGATGGCGTTCGCGCCACGCGCCCGGGTGACGATCGCCAAAGGCGAGGAGGCGACGACGGAGTATCTGTTCAACAAGGGCAAGATCCGCCATCAGTTCTGCCCGACCTGCGGCATCGAGACCTACGCCTACGCCGAAGCGCCAGACGGCACGGCGATGATGGCGATCAACGTCAATTGTCTCGACGGCGTCGATCCGCGCGCGCTGAAGTCGCGCCCCGCCGACGGCCGCTCGCTGTGAGCAATGGCTGACGCCTACCGGGTTCTCGCCCGAAAATATCGCCCCGCCACCTTCGACGACCTCATCGGCCAGGAGCCGATGGTGCGCACGCTGGCCAACGCCTTCGCCGCAAACCGCATCCATCAAGCCTACATCCTCACCGGCGTGCGCGGCGTCGGCAAGACGACGACGGCGCGCATTCTCGCCCGCGCCTTCAACTACGAGGTTCCCGGCAAGGCCGATCGGCCCAGCATCGACATGCCGGAGCTTGGCGTCCACTGTCAGGCGATCATCGAGTCGCGCCATGTCGACGTGATCGAGATGGACGCAGCGTCGCACACCGGCATCGACGACGTGCGCGAGATCATCGAGAACGCCCGCTATCGCCCGGTCAGCGCGCGCACGAAGGTCTACATCATCGACGAAGTCCACATGCTGTCGAAGGCCGCGTTCAACGGCCTGTTGAAGACGCTCGAGGAGCCGCCGGAGCACGTCAAGTTCCTGTTCGCCACCACCGAGATCGACAAGGTGCCGGTGACGGTGCGCTCGCGCTGCATCCGCTTCGATCTGAAGCGCATCGAAACCGAGCGGCTCGTGGCGCATCTCGAAAAAATCTGCCGCCTCGAAAGCGTCGACGCGGAGCCGGACGCGCTGGCGCTGCTCGCCCGTGTCGCCGAGGGTTCGGTGCGCGACTCGCTGTCGCTGCTCGATCAGGCGATCGCGCATGGCGGGGCGGCGGGCGTCAGGGTCGCCGATCTGCGCGGGATGCTCGGCCTCTCCGACCGCGGCGACATCGTCGAGCTGTTCAAGCTCGCCATGCGCGGCCAGATCGCGGCGGCGCTGGAGATCACCCAACGGCTGTATCGCGCCGGCGCCGATCCCGCCGAGATGCTGCTGGAGATCAGTGAATTCTGCCACTACGTCACGCGGGTCAAAATCAGCGAGGCGGCGCTTGACGATCCCGCGATCTCCGAGATGGAGCGGCGCGCCGCGGCGGAAATCGCGCAAGCGCTGTCGATGGGGAGCCTCAGCAGAGCCTGGACGCTCGTGATGAACGGCTACGCGGACGTGAAGGACTCGCCGCGTCCGCTCGCTTCGCTCGACATGGCGGTCGTGCGGCTCGCCTATGGGGCCGATCTGCCGAGCCCCGAGGACGCGCTGCGGAGGCTCTCCGAAGGCGGCGCCCTGCCCGCGCCGCGACCGGCGCCGGCTCCGCCCCCGGCCCGCCCGAGTGGCAACCTTGCCGTTGCCCCGGCGGCGCCCGCGCCGACTTCCGCGCCGCGGCTGTCGCAGTTCGAGGACGTCGTCGCGCTGGCTCGCTCCAAGCGCGACCTCGCCATGGTGCAGGCGCTGGAGCATGACATACGCCTCGCCCGCTTCGAGCCGGGCCGGATCGAGTTCACCCCGACGCCGACGGCGCAACCGACGCTCGCCCCTACTTTGGCGAAAAAACTGCTGGACTGGACTGGCGAACGCTGGATGATCGTGCTGGCGCAAGGCGCGACCGCGCCGACGCTGCGCGAGACTGCGCGCGCCAAGGAAGACGAAAAGCGCGAGGGCGCCGCTGCACACCCGCTGGTGCGCAAGGTTCTGCAACAGTTTCCCGGCGCGAAGATCGTCGCGGTGCGCGCGCCGGAGGTTCAGATTCCCGACCCGCCGCCGCCGGCCGAGGCGCCCGACGAAGACGTCGCCTACGAGCCGTCTTTGGGCGACGACGAAGACATTTGACTGGAGACCGTCATGGACATCATGGGCATCATGAAGAAAGCGCAGGCGATGCAGTCGAAGCTCGCCGAGACGCAGGAGGAGCTCGCCCGCATCGAAGTTGAGGGTCAGTCCGGCGGCGGTATGGTCAAGATCACGCTTTCGGGCAAGGGCGACATGAAATCGGTCAAACTCGATCGGTCGCTGATGAAGCCGGAGGACGTCGAGATGGCCGAAGACCTGATCGTCGCCGCGTTCAACGAGGCCAAGGCGAAAGCCGAGCGCGCGGCGGCCGAGAAGATGCAGGAGGTGACGGCGGGTCTACCGTTGCCGCCGGGCATGAAACTGCCGTTCTGAGGCCGGCCGGGAACGCTGATGGGCGCCCAAGTCGCCGGCCCTGAGATCGAACGGCTCATTCAGTTGCTGGCGCGGCTGCCGGGCTTAGGCCCGCGCTCGGCGCGGCGCGCCGCGTTGCATCTCATCCGCAAGCGCGAGCAATTGCTGAGCCCGCTCGCCGAGGCGATGAAGGTCGCCGAGGAGCGCATCCGCACCTGCTCGAATTGCGGCAACGTCGACACTCGCGACCCTTGCACGCTCTGCGCCGACGCGCGGCGCGATCCAACGACGTTGGTGGTGGTCGAGACCGTCGGCGATCTCTGGGCGCTGGAGCGCGCCAGCGCAACGCGCGGGCTTTATCACGTGCTCGGCGGCGCACTGTCGCCGCTCGACGGAATTGGGCCGGACGATCTGACGCTTGACCGGCTCGTCGCGCGGGTGGCGGAGGGCGGCGTCGTAGAGGTCGTGCTGGCGGTCAACGCGACCGTCGACGGGCAGACCACCGCGCATTACATCACCGACTTGCTGGCGCCCTATTCGGTCAAGATAACCCGTCTCGCGCATGGCGTGCCGGTCGGCGGCGAGCTCGACTATCTCGACGACGGGACGCTGTCGGCGGCGATGCGTCAGCGGACGGTGTTCTAAGGCCTTCGAGAAACCTTCGTGTCTCTGTGGTGAGCCCTTTCAACGCAAAGACACGGAGGTTTCATGAAGGCGCGAATACGGAGGCGCTTATGAATGTCGCGGTCACGCCGTTGTTTCGGCCCCCGGCGGCCAAGCGCAACAAGAAGCCGCTCGGCGCGATCGGCGTTCTCGCGGCGCTCGCCCGCAATCCCGTCGAGATCTGGTCCGACCCGCACTTCGAATTCCCGCTGCTGATCGGCAAAACGTTCTTCGGCTATCGCGCCGTGGTCAACGATCCCGCCGCCGTGCGCCGGGTGTTCCTCGACAACGTCGCCAACTATCGCAAGGACGCGGTGCAACTGCGCGTGCTGCGGCCGGGCCTCGGCAGCGGCCTGCTGACCGCGGAGGGCGACGCCTGGAAGGCGCAGCGCCGCGCGCTCGCGCCGCTGTTCTCGCCGCGTCAGGTCGCCGCCTTCGCCCCCGCCATGCACCGGGTCGCGCAGACCGCCGTAGAGGCGATCGCCGCGCGGCGCGACGGCGCCGTGGTCGCGGCGAATGAAGAGATGGCGATCGCCGCACTGAAGATGCTGGAGCAGACGCTGTTCAGCCAGGGGCTGGCGCGCGAGGCGAGCCAGTTCCAGAAGGCGATGACGCGCTATTTCGACACGATCGGCCGCGTCGACCCGCTCGACGTGCTCGGCGCGCCAGATTTCCTGCCGCGTCTCGGCCGCATCCGCGGCAAGGATTCGCTCGCCTTCTTCGCTTCCACCGTCGACGACATCATCGCCGCGCGTCGAAACCTCATCGAGTCCGGCGCGACGGCGCCCGAAGACTTGCTGACCCTGTTGCTGCGCGCCGCCGACCCGGAGACCGGGCGCGGCCTGTCGGAGGAGGACGTTCGCGCCAACATCGTCACCTTCATCGGCGCCGGCCACGAGACCACCGCCAACGCGCTGACTTGGACGCTCTATCTGCTGTCGCAATCGCCGCCCTGGCGCGCCCGCGTCGAAGCGGAGATCGACGCTGAGTTTGATCCCAGCGACGAGAGTGACCCCACCGCGCGACTGCCGACGACACGGGCCGTGTTCGAGGAGGCGATGCGGCTGTTCCCGCCCGTCGCCCATCTCACCCGCGAGGCGATCGCGGAGGATTGGCTCTCCGGCCACCGCGTCCCAGCCGGCACGATCGTCTCGGTGTCGCCCTACGTGCTGCACCGTCACAAGACGCTGTGGCGCAACCCCGACGATTTTGACCCCTCGCGCTTCCTGCCCGGCGAGCGCGAGAAGATTGACCGTTACGCGTATATTCCGTTCGGCGCCGGGCCGCGCGTCTGCATCGGCCAGGCGTTTGCGTTGCAGGAGGCGCTGATCGTGCTCGCGCACCTCCTGCGACGGGTCCGGCTCGATCTATTCCCCGGCCACCCGATCGCGTTGCAGCAGCGTATTACGCTGCGGCCGCGCCACGGGATGAGGATGATCGTTCACCGGCGTTAGCGCCCAGCGCGGCATCGACCGAGATCGGGCCGGCGCCGACGGCGGCGAAATAGAGGAAGGCGAAGCAGTACAGCACCGCCGGCTCGCCGCCGTTCAGCGCCGGGAACAGGCCGCCCATTCGGAAATGAACCATCCAAAAGGCGAAGGCCATGAAGCCCGACAGCAGAAAGGCGACGGGGCGCGTGAACAAGCCGATGACCATCAACGCGCCGCCGATCAACTCCATGAATCCGGTGAAGTAGAGCATTCCGACTGGCATTTGGTCGATGCCCGGCAGGACCGGAAAATGCAGGATCTTTCCTGTGCCGTGCTCTAGGAACAGCAGCCCGGCGACGATGCGGAACACCGAAAGTAGGACGGGCGAGTAAGAGGCGGGAATGACGCCATAGTTCATGTCTGGAACTCCGTTTGGGGATGAGCTTCGCGACGGGCGCGATGGTGTACCGAATCTAACGACCTGGAACCTGGGCCTCGGTCGTCATGGCCGGCTTGTCTCGGCCATCCACGTCGTACCGCTACCAGTCGCCGCCAAGGCTATCTGCGCTCGTCGCCGACACGGTGGCGTTCAAGAACGGCAGCGCCATGTCCCGACGTGGATGCCCGTGACAAGCGCGGGCATGACGCTGATGGTGGGGCTCGAACCCTAGGACCGGGTTCGTTCCAGCCGCCGTCCCTAGCCTCAGACGATCTTCGCGATCTGGTCGAAGGCGAAGCGGGGGCTACGCGGGAAAATCTTGGAGTGATCGCCATAGCCGATGTTGATGATGACGTTCGACTTGAAATGCCCCTCGGGGAAGAATTCGGCGTCGACCTTCGCGTTATCGAAGCCGGTCATCGGCCCGGTGTCGAGCCCGACCGCGCGCAGCGCGAAGATCAGATAGGCGACCTGCAACGTCCCGTTCTGGAACGCGGAGCGCTTGGCGAACGCCTCGTTGCCGGAGAACCAGGCTTTGGCGTCGACGTGCGGCATCAGGAACGGCAGGTGATCGTAGAACTTCTCGTCGTAAGCCACGATGGCGACCACCGGCGCCGAGCCGGTCTTCGCCCGGTTGCCTTCCGACATCGCCGGCAACAGCCGCGCCTTGGCGGCCTCGGACTTCACGAACACGATTCGCATCGGCGACTGGTTGGCGCTGGTCGGCCCCAGCTTGGCGAGATCGACCGCCTTTTTCAGAAGCTCGTCGGAGACGGGCTTGTCGAAGAAGCCGTTGTGCGTGCGCGCCTCGGTGAAGATCTGGGCGAGCGCGGCGTCGTCGATGGTCTTCGGTTCGGTGACATGCGCGTTCATGGGGGTTCTCGAAATTCGCTGCGATGCAGTATGACATGACCGCGCGGTCGCATCTTTGCAACTGACAAAAATGTGCTACTATCCATCGGCTGAGGTGATGGATGTTCGACCCGCTGACTCTGGATCAGATGCGCGTGCTCGCCGCGGTCGCGGAGACCGGCAGCTTTTCGGCCGCCGCGCGAAAGCTCGGAAGGGTGCAATCGGCGATCAGCCAGGCGGTGCGGACGATGGAGACTGCGCTGCAACTGACGCTGTTCGACCGCGGCCAGAAGACCCCCGTGCTCACCGACGTCGGCGCGGCGATTCTCGACGACGCGCGCGCGGTGCTCGCCAAGACCCAGGCGATGCAGGCGCGGGCTCGCGACATTCGCTCCGATCTGGAACCGGAACTGACGCTGTCGGTCGAGGCGACGTTTCCGATGCCGCTGCTGATGACGAGCCTGAAGGCATTGCGCGGCGCGTTTCCCGCGCTGCCCGCGACGCTGTTCACGGAGGCGCTCGGCGGCGCGCGCGAGACGCTGATGAGCGGCGCGGCGCGGATGGCGATCTATCCGATCCTCGGCGGCCCCCCGGCCGACGTCAACGCGGAGTTTCTCGCCAGGATCGCCTCGACCCCGGTCGCCGCCGCCGATCATCCGCTGGCGCGTCTCGGCCGTCCGGCGGCGCGCGAGGATCTGGAGGCGCATGTCCAGCTCTTGCTGACAGGCCGCAACGCTTTCGCGCAATCGTTGCGCGGCGGCGTCGTCAGCCCGCATGTGTGGCGATTCGTCGATCAGACCACCCGGCTCGATTTCCTGCTGAGCGGCTTTGGCTGGTGCAACATGCCGCTGCATCTGGTGCAGGACCATATCGCCGCCGGTCGGCTGCGCCAGCTTGACCTGCTGCACGGCGAGCCGGCGCCGGAATTCCCGCTCTATGTCGTCACCCCGCGCGGCCGGCCGCCCGGCCGCGCCGGCCGCTGGCTCATCGCCGATCTGCGCGAGCGCCTGAAGTCTTGCCCGACGTCCTTTCCGCAGACCCTTGCGGCGGAGTGAATCCGTTGGCCGGGTAGGATATTTTCCCGGACGTTTCGGACTGTATCCTCCCTTAGTGGTCTAGACGACGGGAAGCCCGGTTCATTACATTGGGGGCGTCAAGGATGTTCGCGCGCGTTGTCGCCTGCCGCACGTGAATGGACGTCCTTGGAACAAAATTTGTCAGAAGCGGCGGGAACCTAAGGAGCTTATCATGGCCTGGACCACCCCGGAAATCTGCGAAGTCTGCGTCGGCATGGAAGTCACCAGCTACGCTTCCGCCGAAATCTGATTTCGGACTGACGCGCGAATCGGCTTGGGAAACGTCGGCACGTGCGTTTTCTCGTTCTGGGTTCGGCGGCGGGCGGCGGCTTTCCCCAGTGGAATTGCCTTTGCCCGAACTGCCGCCTTGCATGGGAGCGGGACCCTCGCGCTCAGCGGCGCTCCCAAGCCAGCCTTGCCGTCAGCCGTGACGGCCAAGCGTGGGTGATTCTCGGCGCCACCCCTGATTTGCGCCAACAAATCCTTGAGGCGCCGCCGCTGCAGCCGCGCCACGCGCCGCGAGACACGCCAATTCGCGGCGTCTTCCTGCCGAATGGCGACATCGACAATATCGCGGGCCTGCTCGTCATGCGCGAGATGCAGCCGTTCACGATCTGGGGCTCGGAGGCGACGCTCGCCCATGTCCGGGGCGGCGTATTCGCGGCCGTCGACGAGAAACTCGCGCCCCGCATCCCAGTCGCGCTCGACAGTTCGCTTGAGACCGGGCTCGGGTTTTCGCTGACCCCGTTCGCCGTCCCGGGAAAAATCCCGCTGTATATGGAGGCGGAGGCTGAACTCGGGCTCGGCGCCGAAGGCGAGGCCACGGTCGGCCTCGAGATCAAGGGTGACGGCCGACGCGCCTACTACATTCCGAGTTGTGCGCGGATGACCGACAGCCTGCGCGCCCGCCTCGACGGCGCTGACCTGCTGTTCTTCGACGGCACGACCTTCGAGGACGACGAGATGATCCGCCTCGGCCTTTCGCCAAAGACCGCTTGGCGCATGGGCCACATGGCGATGAACGGCCCGCAAGGGACGATCGCGGCGCTCGCCGGCGTACGCGTCGCTCAGAAACACTTCATCCACATCAACAACTCGAACCCCGCCTTGCGCAGCGACAGCGCCGAACGGGCGCATGTGGAGGCGTCGGGCTGGCGCGTCGCGCATGACGGGCTCGCCATCGACCTCGGGCGGGCGTCGTGACGGCGCTCGACGCCGACGCGCGGCCGCGGTTGCCGCGCGGCGTGCGCCTGCGCGAGGACAAGGTGCGGGCGCGCTGGGTGCTGCTGGCGCCCGAACGCATCGTGAAGGTCAATCCGATCGCGGTCGAAATTCTCAAGCTATGCGACGGCTCGCGCACTTTGGGCGAGATCGTCGGCGGTCTCGCCGAGCGCTTCAAGGCCGACCCGGAACGGGTCGGCGCCGACGTGCGCACGCTGCTGGCGTCGCTGGCGGAAAAGAGGATGGCGGAGCTATGAACGAGACGCCGCCGCCGCCGGAGGGCCTGCTCGCCGAGCTGACCCACCGCTGCCCGCTCGCCTGTCCCTATTGCTCCAACCCGATCGCGCTCGACGCCCCGCGCGACGAGATGAGCACCGACGACTGGCGGCGCGTTTTCAGCGAAGCCGCCGAACTCGGCGTGCTGCACCTGCACCTCTCCGGCGGCGAACCCTGCTCGCGCCGCGACTTGGCCGAGCTGGTCGAACACGCCGTACGCGTCGGGCTTTACACCAACCTCATCACCTCGGGCGTCGGGCTGACGCGCGATCTGTTCGAGCGCCTCGTCGCGGGGGGGCTCGATCATATCCAGCTTTCGATCCAGGGCGTCGACGCAGATCAGGCCGATTGGATCGGCGGCTACAAGGGCGGCTACGCCAAGAAGCGCGAGGTCGCGCAATGGGTGACGGACGAGGGCCTGCCGCTGACCGTCAACGCCGTCATCCATCGCGGCAATGTCGCGGACGCGCCGCGCATGGTCGATCTCGCCGTCGAGCTCGGCGCGCGGCGGGTGGAGATCGCCCATACCCAGTATTACGGTTGGGCGCTCAAGAACCGGGCGCGGCTGATGCCGACCCGCGAGCAAACCGACCGCGCCTATGCGGCGGTCGAGGCGCGGCGCGAGCATTATCGCGGGACCGTCGTCATCGACCACGTTGCGCCCGACTACCACGCGCGCTTTCCGAAGGCGTGCATGAGCGGCTGGGGGCGGCAAACGATGAACGTGTCGCCGAGCGGCAAGGTGCTGCCGTGCCATTCCGCCGAGATCATTCCTGGCCTTGAGTTCTGGAGCGCGCGCGATCGGCCGCTGTCGGAAATTTGGGCGAACTCGCCGGCGTTTAAGGCGTTTCGCGGCTTTGAATGGATGCAGGAGCCCTGCCGCTCCTGTGAGCGCAAAGCGGTCGATTTCGGCGGCTGTCGCTGTCAGGCGATGGCGCTGCTCGGCGACGCCGCGGCTTGCGATCCGATTTGCAGCAAGTCGCCGAATCACCCGCTGGTCGCCGACATCGCGGCGCAGGACAGCGCAGGCCCGGTCGAGGGCTTCGCGCCGCGGCGCTATGCGAAGGCTTCGTGATCTTGGTGAAACCTTGGTGACCTTCGTGTTGAAAAGGGTTCACCACGAAGATCACAAAGGGAGCACGAAGGACACGAGGGAATGAACTAGATGTCCGACAAACCCGTAGATTGGACCGACGCGCCGAAACTCTCCGTCGACGCTTTCGACGCCGCCATTCGCGCGGTCGGCGCCGAGCGCTATCACGACAAGCATCCGTTCCATAAGCTGCTGCACGGCGGCAAGCTCGACAAGGGGCAGGTGCAAGCCTGGGCGCTCAACCGCTACTGTTACCAGGAAGCCGTGCCGCGCAAGGACGCGGCCCTGATGAGCCGCGCGGAGTCGCGCGAACTGCGGCGCGAGTGGGTGCATCGCATCCTCAACCACGACGGCCTCGGCGACGAGCCCGGCGGCATCGAACGCTGGCTGGTGCTCACCGACGGCCTCGGGCTTGACCGCGACTATGTCATCTCCAAACGTGGCGCGCTTCCGGCGACGCGCTTCGCCGTCGAGGCTTATGTCCGCTTCGTCGCCGTCGAGCCGCTCACCGTCGCCGTCGCCTCCTCACTGACCGAACTGTTCGCGCCGAAGATCCACCGCGAGCGGATTTCCGGGATGTTGGAGAACTACGATTTCATCGGCGATGACGTGATGGCCTACTTCAAGCGCCGGCTGGCGCAGGCGCCGCGCGACGCCGACTTCGCGCTCGACTACATCAAACAGCACGCGAAGACCCGCGCCGAGCAGGAAGCCTGCGTCGACGCCGTGCGTTTCAAATGCAACGTGCTGTGGGCGCAACTCGACGCGCTGCACCACGCTTACGTCGAGCCGGGCAATATACCGCCCGGCGCGTTCCGGCCCTAATGGCGCGCGACGCCGGCCTCGAAGAACTGGTGCGGGCGGACTTGCCGCCGGAGCCGTTCACCGAGAAGGCGATGTTCGGCGGCTGGGCGTGGCTGCTGCACGGCTACCTCGTCTGCGGCGCGCGCGAGGACGGGCTGCTGGCCCGGCTCGGGAAGGGGCACGACGGGTGGGCGCTGGCGCTCGATGGCGTCGGTCCGATGATTTCGCGGGGCCGCCCGATGACCGGATGGGTGCGCGCGGGGCCGGCGGCCTATGGCGACGACGCGCAGCGTCGGCGCCTGCTCGAAGCCGCGATAGAGTTCGTGCGGACCTTGCCGCCGAAGTGACGGTTGGCTTTCATCAACGCCGCGTTCCGTCGTGGCCGGGCTTGTCCCGGCCATCCACGCCGCGCCGATACGCAGCGGCATGGCGACAATTGCGCTCGTTTTGACGTCCTGAAACCGCAGCGCCCTGTCCCGATGTGGGTACCCGGGGCAAGCCCGGGCATGACGGCATTGCATTTGTTGTTCGATCGGCCACGGTTGCCTTAACGCCGTTCGTATTCCACGAACGCGAAATCCGCGTCGTCTTTGGGGCCGCGCTCGGCGTACTCGCGGCGCACTTCACGCCAGACCCGAGGGTCGATCGCGGGAAAGCGCACGTCGGCCGACGGCGCCAGGTCGACCTCGGTGATGTAGAGGCGGGACGCCCTCGGCAAAGCTTGCGCGTAAATCTCGCCGCCGCCGCCGACCATGATTTCGTCCGCCGGCGCGGCCAGCCGCAACGCCTCCGCGAGGTCGTGGACGACCTCGGCTCCGGGCGTGTCCCAACGGACGTTCCGCGTGACGACGATCACGCGGCGCCCCGGTAGCGGCCGACCGACGGACTCGAACGTCCTGCGGCCCATGATGAGCGCCTTGCCCAGGGTGAGCGCTTTGAAACGTTTGAGATCGCTCGACAGCCGCCACGGCAACCCGCCCCGCGCGCCGATGGCGCCGTTCCGCCCGACCGCCGCGATGAGAGCGACACGCCCGGTTCGACTGGGGAGATCGACGCTCTCCGCCCCCCTCTCCCCGCTTGCGGGGAAAGGGTCGGGGTCAGGGGTGTCGCTCAAACCGCCACCGGCGCCTTGATCGCCGGCCACGGTTCGTAGCCCTCGAACGCGATGTCCTCGGCCTTCAGGTCGAACAACGGCCCGCGCGGCGATTGACGCGGCTCGGCGAGGCGCAGGCGCGGCAGCGCGCGCGGGGTGCGGGAAAGCTGCTCGCGCGCTTGCGCCTCGTGGTTCAGATAGAGATGCGCGTCGCCGAAAGTGTGGACGAAGTCGCCGACGCCGAGCTTGCATTCGCGGGCGATCAAGTGCGTCAGCAGCGCATAACTGGCAATGTTAAACGGCACGCCGAGGAAAAGATCGGCGGAACGCTGGTAAAGCTGGCAGGAAAGCCGCCCCTCGGCGACATAGAACTGAAACAGGCAGTGACACGGCGGCAGCTTCATCCGCTCGATGTCCGGCACGTTCCAGGCTGAGACGATCAGCCGTCGCGAATCGGGATTGCGCTGGATCTCGGCAATAACCCAGGCGATCTGGTCGAACGTGCGCCCTTCGCCGATCTCCCAGGCCCGCCATTGCTGGCCGTAGACCGGGCCGAGTTCGCCCTCGGGGTCCGCCCATTCGTCCCAGATGCCGACGCCGTTGTCCTGGAGATAGCGAACGTTGGTGTCGCCGTTGAGGAACCAGATCAGCTCGTGGACGATCGACTTGAGATGCAGCCGCTTCGTGGTGACGAGCGGGAAACCTTCGCGGAGATCGAAGCGGAGCTGACGGCCGAACAGCGAGCGCACCCCCGTGCCCGTCCTGTCGCCTTTGATGATTCCGCGCTCCAGCGCCTCGCGCAAGAGATCGAGATAAACCTGCATAGGCCCCCGCTTCCGGGAGACAGCTACCCTATTCCGCGGGCGCCCGCGAGGGGGCGCCCAGGGTTAGTCAGTGGACGCTAACCGTCTCCAATTGATGCTCCCAGGCGTTGGCGATCGCCGCGTCCTTGGAGTCGGTCAACAGGATGGGCGAGCCGTCGGCGCCCAGCAGCGCGAACAATTGCAGACCGGGCTTGATCGGCGGCGCCTGCGGGAACAGACGCTGGGCGTCTTCGGAGCGAATCGTCTTGAGATAGGCGATCGCGCCCGCGCCGAGATGCGCGAACTGCTGCGGGGTCAAGTCTTCGCCGGTTGTGAAGTCGGTATTCATGGCACTCTCCTATCTGGCGGTCGCCGGTCTCCCGAATGACCCGCCCCGGGCGCGCACTTTCAGTCTCGCGCCAAGATGTTAATCTTCTTAACTACTCTGTCCGGCTGGGGTTTCACGACGTCGATGGACAACAAACCGTTAGCAAGCTCCGCGCCGAGCACCTGCATGCCCTCGGCGAGCAGGAAATTGCGTTGGAACTGCCGCGCCGCGATCCCGCGGTGAATGTAGTCCCTCGACTTGTCCTCACGCTGACGTCCCCGAATCCACAACTGACCTTCTTCCTGCGTGACTTCGACATCCTCGCGGGCGAAACCCGCGACCGCCAACGTGATCCGCAGCCGCTCGGGGGCATTGTCCCGGGCGGGGATGCGCTCGATATTGTAGGGGGGGTACCCGTCAGAGCCCGTCTTGGTCGCCCTGTCGAGCGCCCGCTCGATCTCGTCGAAACCGAGCAGAAACGGCGAGCTCATCGTCGTCACGCGCACCATCTCCGAAGCCCCTTTCAGGCGCTTCGCCGGCAAACCTCGCTTTGAGGCGCGACAGCCGACCGGCGGTTTGAGCGGCGCATCCCTTAGGGCGATGCGCCGTCTCATGATATGTGCCGAGTCGCGCGCGCTTCAAGAGTGGAGGTTTGGTCGCCCCTTCGCGACAAAGGTTGCGCGGCAAAACTGAATTCTTGGATAATGGCCGGCGGCGGCAAGGGGTATGGCGAAACTCGGCGTCAAACGGCAATGCGGAGCGTGCGGCGCGCGCTTTTACGATCTCGGCAAGCGCCCGGTCGTCTGCCCGCGCTGCCGGGCCCAGGTCGATCTGCAGCGCCTCAAGCCCGCGGCCCCCGCGCCGGAGAAACCCCCGACGCCGGCGCCCCGCAATCCAAGACCCGCGCCGCGCTGGTCGCCCGAGCAGGCCGCTGCGCTCGACAAGGTCGGCCGCTGGCTGCGCGACGGCGATCAGCCGGTGTTCCGGCTGTTCGGCTACGCCGGCGTGGGCAAGACGACGCTCGCCCGCCATGTCGCCGAGCACGCCTCCGGCAAGGCGCTGTTCGCCGCCTTCACCGGCAAGGCGGCGCTGGTGATGCGCTCCAAGGGCTGCGCCGGCGCTTCGACCATCCATTCGATGATCTACAACGCCGGCGAGGAGAAAGACGGCGTCCCGAGCTTCACCCTCAACAAGGATGGCGCCGCCTCGCGCGCCAGCCTCATCGTCATCGACGAATGTTCGATGGTCGATGAGGAGCTCGGCCGCGACCTGCTTTCCTTCGGCAAGCCGATCCTGGTGCTCGGCGACCCCGCGCAACTGCCCCCGGTCAAGGGCGCCGGCTACTTCACCGAAGCCGCGCCCGACGTGATGCTGACCGAAATCCACCGCCAGGCGCGCGACAACCCGATCATCCGGTTGTCGCAGACGCTGCGCGAGGGCGGCGAGATCGGCTATGGCGGCGACGACGACGCCCGCGTGTTGCGCCGCGAGGAAATCAACGCCGAAATCGTGATGAAGGCCGACCAGGTGCTTGTCGGCCTCAACAAGACCCGGCGCGCCTATAACCTACGCATTCGCGAGTTGTCCGGCCGTGGCGGCGTGTCGCCGGCGGCCGAGGACAAGCTCGTCTGCCTGCGCAACAACCACGAAAAGGGCCTGCTCAACGGCGGCCTGTGGCGGGTCGCCGAGGCTGTCGGCATGAACAACGAGTTCGTCAAACTCGACCTCCGCCCGGAGGAGGATTCCGCTCGCGATCCCTTGCGCGTCGCCGTGCACCGAGCGTTCTTCGAGGGACGGGAAGCCGATTTGCCCTATCCGATTCGGCGCCAATCCGACGAGTTCGACTACGGTTACGCGCTGACCGTGCACAAATCGCAGGGCTCGCAGTGGGACGACGTCGTGCTGTTCGACGAGAGCCGCGCCTTTCGCGAGCATCGCGCGCGCTGGCTCTATACCGGCGTTACCCGCGCGGCGAGGCGGCTGACGCTGGTGCGCTGACGCCGCCGTTGCGCTAAGCCGAGAGAAACGGGCGAGGGAGGGAAGAACGGCGCCATGAGCACCCGGCTCACGATACGATTCGATTTCGGCCCGGAGCAGCGCCTCGGACCCGGCAAGATCGCGCTGTTGGAGGCGATCGCGGCGACGGGTTCAATCTCGGCGGCGGGGCGGCAGCACAAGATGTCCTATCGGCGCGCCTGGCTGCTGGTCGACGAGCTCAATCGGCTGTTCGGCGTTCCCTTGGTGAGCGCCCATCCCGGCGGCGCGAAGGGCGGCGGCGCGGCGCTCACCGCCTCCGGCCACGAGATCCTGCGCGCGTACCGCGACGCCGAGCGGAAGATGCGCGAAGCGGCAGTCGCGGAAATTGCGGCGCTGGAGACGCTGCTTCCGCGCTGACGGGCAGCGTTGCGGTCACGAAACTTTGCCGAGGCGCCGCGCGGGCTGGGCTTGCGCGTCGGCGCCGGCCGGCGCATGGTCATCGCCTTCCCCTCCCTTGCGCGTCCTACGGCGTCGCCGCCGTCGAGAAGGCATATTGCCCATTGCTGAGCCCGCATCGCGAACTTGACCGCGCGACCAAGCGCAACATCGTCATCGGCGTCATGCTGACGATGTTCCTCGCCGCGCTCGATTCGACGATCGTCGCCCCGGCCCTGCCGACCATCGGCGCGAGCCTCGGCGGCGCGTCATTCCTGCCGTGGATCGTGTCGGCGTATTTTCTGACCTCAACCGCGGCGACGCCGCTCTACGGAAAACTGTCCGACATTCACGGCCGCCGTCCGGTCATCCTGGCGGCGCTGGCGCTGTTTCTGGTCGGCTCGGTGGCCTGCGCGCTCGCGCCGAACATGGGCCTGCTGATCCTCGCGCGCGCCGTGCAGGGCGTCGGCGGCGGCGGTCTTCTTGCGCTGGCGCAGACAGTGGTCGCCGACATCGCGAGCCCGCGAGAGCGGGCGCAATATACGGTCTATATCTCGACGGTTTGGGCGGCTTCGAGCGTCGCCGGCCCGGCGCTAGGCGGCTTTCTTGCCCAGCATCTGTCGTGGACCTTCATTTTCTGGCTCAATCTGCCGATCGGCGGCGTGGCCTACGTTGTCTGCGACCGCCTTTTGCGCGATCTTCCGCAACAGCGTCGGCCTCACCGGCTGGACTGGCTCGGCGGCGTTTTGGTCGTCGGCGCGACGGTCGCGCTGATGCTGATGCTGACGCTCGGCGGCGCGATGCGCCCGTGGAGTTCGCCGACCGTAGTCGGCCTCGGGGCCGCCGCGCTGGCGCTCGGCGCGCTGTTCATCGGCCACCTCGGCCGTGCGCCGGAGCCCCTGATTCCGCCGTCGATCTTCGCCAACCGGGTCGTCGACAAGGCGGCGGCGTCGATGTTCTTCGGCATGCTCGTCTATGTCGCGGCGGTGGTCTACATCCCGCTCTATTTCGAGACCTGCCTGGGGCTCGATCCGACCGCCTCCGGCCTCGGCCTCATCGTCGTGCTCGGCGCCAGCGTGATCGGCTCCAACTTCACCGGCCTCAACCTGCCGAAAATGAAGCGTTACAAGACGATGGGCTATGTCGGGATGCCCTTGGCGGTGGCGAGCCTGCTGGGGCTTGCCGCGCTCGCGCCGGTGCTCAACGTCTGGGGCGCCGAGGCGTTCATCCTGCTCTACGGGCTCGGCCTTGGCACGCTGTTCCCGACACTGACCGTCTCGGTGCAGAACGCCGCCGACCCGCGCGACATGGGCGCAGCGACGGCAACTCTGGCGTTCGTGCGCAGCCTTGGCAGCGCGCTCGGGGTCGCCGTGTTCGGCGCGGTGATTTTCGCCTATGGCCTCGCGGAGCCCGCCAAGGGCGCGTCGTCCGATCCCGTGGTCGCGCTCTCGGCGTTCCGCGCCGCTTTCGCCTTGATGGGGCTGTCGACCGCGGTGTGTTTGGCGTTCTTCGTCGCGATGGAAGAGCGGCCGCTGCGTGGCCCCGTCACGACGGCGCCGGAGCCGGAGTTGCTCTGACGGAGCGTCGGCCTCCAGGCCGACGAGCGCCCCTCGTCGGCCTGGAGGCCGACGCTCCGCCGGTTGCCGACAGGCCGGTCCTCAGAACAGGAAATACCGCTGCGCCATGCTCAGGCTCTCCGCCGGCTCGCAGGTCAGCAACTGGCCGTCGGCGGTGACGGCGTAGGTCTCGGGATCAACGGTGATCTTCGGCGTCGCGCAGTTGTGGATGAGGCTCGCCTTGCCGATCTTGCGCGTGTTCTCGACGGCGACCAGCGCCTTCTCGACCCGCAGCTTCTCGCCGAGACCCGCCGCGGCGGCCGCGCCCGAGACGAAGGTCAGCGAGGTGCCCGTCCGCGCGCGGCCGTAGGCGCCGAACATTTGGCGGTAGTGGATCGGCTGCGGCGTCGGGATCGAGGCGTTGGGATCGCCCATCTGCGCCGCCGCAATCGCCCCGCCCTTCACCACCAAGTCGGGCTTCACGCCGAAGAACGCCGGCGACCACAGCACGAGGTCGGCGAGCTTGCCCTTCTCGATCGAGCCAATATGCCGCGACACGCCGTGCGCGATGGCGGGGTTGATCGTGTATTTGGCGATGTAGCGTTTCGCGCGCGCGTTGTCGGCGCGGCCGTCGCCTTCGAGGGGCCCGCGCTGGCGCTTCATCTTGTCGGCGGTCTGCCAGGTGCGGATGATGACCTCGCCGACCCGGCCCATCGCCTGACTGTCGCTCGACATCATCGAAAGCGCGCCGATGTCGTGAAGGATGTCCTCGGCGGCGATCGTCTCCTTGCGGATGCGGCTCTCGGCGAAGGCGAGGTCTTCGGGGATCGACGAGTCGAGGTGATGGCAGACCATCAGCATATCGAGATGTTCGTCGAGCGTGTTCCGGGTGAACGGCCGCGTCGGGTTGGTCGACGACGGCAGCACGTTGGGCAACTCCGCCACGCGGATGATGTCGGGCGCATGGCCGCCGCCGGCGCCCTCGGTGTGGAAAGCGTGGATCGTGCGGCCCTTGAACGCCTTGATCGTGTCCTCGACGAAGCCGCTCTCGTTGAGCGTGTCGGTGTGGATCATCACCTGAATATCGTGATCATCCGCGACCGACAGGCAGCAGTCAATGGCGGCCGGCGTCGTGCCCCAATCCTCGTGCAGTTTTAGCGCGCAAGCGCCGGCCTCAACCATTTCCACCAGCGCTTCGGGGCGCGAAGCGTTGCCCTTGCCGGCGAAGCCGAGGTTCATCGGGAACGCGTCGGCGGCCTCGATCATCCGCGCGATGTGCCACGGGCCGGGCGTGCAGGTGGTGGCGAAGGTGCCGGTCGCCGGCCCGGTGCCGCCCCCGAGCATCGAGGTGACGCCCGACATCAGCGCCTCTTCGATCTGCTGCGGGCAGATGAAATGGATATGCGTGTCGAAGCCGCCGGCGGTGAGAATCTTGCCCTCGCCGGCGATGATCTCCGTGCCGGGGCCGATGATGATGTCGACGTTGGGCTGAATGTCCGGATTGCCGGCCTTGCCGATCGCCGAAATGCGCCCGCCGGTGATGGCGACGTCGGCTTTGACGATGCCCCAGTGGTCGAGAATGACGGCGTTGGTGATGACGGTGTCGGCGGCGCCGCCGGCGTTGGTGATCTGGCTTTGCCCCATGCCGTCGCGGATCACCTTGCCGCCGCCGAACTTCACTTCCTCGCCGTAGGTGGTGAAGTCGCGCTCGATCTCGATGAACAGTTCCGTGTCGGCGAGCCGCACCCGGTCGCCGGTAGTAGGGCCGAACATGTCGGCGTAGGCGGCGCGGGGGAGTGACGTGCGGGCGTTGGGAAGGTTCGCCATGACAAATCCTATAGCGGAATGGGACTGAAAACGTCGCTCTTGGCCGCTACGGCGTCGAACGTAAACGTTGTGAGACAGCCGGCGGCGCGATTGATCTCGCCGATCAAGGCGTCGGCAAAACCGATCTTTTTCCCCGCCTCGAAACGCGTCAAGGCTTTCGAAACAACGATCCGATTCGAAAATCGGTAACTTGGGCTGCTGAGCATCGATCGCAGCGCGGCGGCTATCTCCTGGCGCGTGTAGTCGGCGGTGCGCTCGAGCGTCCAGACAAATTCCGCCAGCGTTACGTCGTTGATCAGTCCGGGCCGCTCCGCTTTCAAATGCGAAAGGAATGTCAAAGCGACGGGCGATTGCTTCGCATCGTCGCGCAGAACGGCGCGAAGCAGAATGTTTGTGTCCAGGCCGATCACGATCCCGCCTTCGTGGGGCGGTTGCGCTCGGTCATGGCTCTTGTCAGCGCGGCCTCGTCAGTGGGCGCATCTAACCGCTTCGGGCGCGGCGGGAGGAACCTGAGAAAGTCGAGAGCGCCGGCGTTTCGCGGCCGAACCTGCCAGCCCCCAGCGTGATCCTCGAAGAATTCGACCTTGTCTCCGGGCTTCAGAGCCCACAGGTCGCGGATTTCCGCCGGCAAGGTCGTCGTCCCATCTCGCTCGACGACCGAAACATACTCCGCGACAGGGGCTTGACCGTCATGGGCGACGCTTTCGGACCCGGACAAAACCTCGCTCTCCGCCACCCCGAACGCCTCGGCCGCGCGTGCGATCGTCGTCGAGGTCAGGCGGTTTTCTCCCCGCTGAATCTTCAGATAGCCGCCTCGCGACATGCCCATTGCTTGCGCCGCCTGGTCTATCGTCAAGCCCCGCGCGGCCTGAAGAGTTCTGAGATTGTTGACATACCTCATAAGGGAAATATCACAGAAGGGCGCCTTCCCTTCAAGAGGAAAGCCCGTTTAAACCTTCCCCATCACCTCGCCCCGGAACCCCACCGCCTCGCGCTTGCCCGCGATCGCGACCAGCCGCACCGTCCGCGTCTGTCCCGGTTCGAACCGCGTCGCGGTGCCGGCGGGGATGTCGAGCCGGTAGCCCTTGGCCTGCGCGCGGTCGAATTTCAGCGCCGGGTTGGTCTCGAAGAAATGATAGTGCGAGCCGACCTGGATCGGCCGGTCGCCGCTGTTGGAGACGTCGACCGTGATCGTCTGGCGGCCCTCGTTCATCACGATCTCGCCGGGCTCGGCGAGCGTTTCGCCGGGGAGCAGCTTGTCGTCGGCGCCGCGGATCGGATGATGCACGGTGACGAGCTTCGTGCCGTCGGGAAACGTCGCTTCGACCTGGATGTCGTGGATCATCGAGGCGATGCCGTCCATCACCTGATCGGCGGTGATCACATGCGCGCCCGCCTCCATCAGCTCCGCGACCGTGCGGCCGTCGCGGGCGCCCTCGACGACGAAATCGGTGATGAGCGCCACCGCCTCGGGATGATTGAGCTTGACGCCGCGCTCCAGCCGCCGACGCGCCACCATCGCCGCCATGGCGACGAGCAGCTTGTCCTTCTCGCGCGGCGTCAGATTCATGTCGGCTTTCCCCTGTCGAGCCCCGAACAATGCCGGGGTTCGCGGGGCCGCGCAAGCATGGGCCGGCGCCTGAAATGCGGGCGCCCGGCGCCGCCGCGCTGGCCATCCGCCGCGCTTTGCCCTAACGCCGCCGGCGACGGTTTTGCGACGGAGCGTAGATTGACGTCGGTGGTGATGGCGGCGGTGTTGACCGCCGCGCTGATGCACGCGCTGTGGAACTCGCTGGTCAAGAGCGCCGGCGACAAGTTCATGACCTCGGCGCGGGTTTGCATGTGGTGCGGAATCATCGCGGCCGCGGTTGCGGCGGCGACGCCGTGGCCTGCGGCGGCGGCGTGGCCCTATGTCGTCGCCTCGGCGATCATCCACATCGTGTATTTCGTGCTCGTCGGCCGGCTCTATCGCACCGCCGATCTCTCGGTCGCCTATCCCTTGATGCGCGGGCTCGCGCCGCTGATCGCGACCGTGATCGCCGCGACGTGGCTCGGCGAGCGGCCCTCGGCGCTCGGCCTCAGCGGCGTGCTGGCGCTCGTCGCCGGCGTCTTCGCCATGGGGGTCAGCGGCCTGTCGCAGGGCCGGATCGACGCGGCGAGCCTTCGGGTCGCCGTGATCAACGCCGCGATCATCGCCGTCTATTCGGTGATTGACGGCCAAGGCGCCCGGCTTTCCGGTCCGACGACCGCACATGCCTTCGCCTACAATGCCTGGGCCGACGGCCTGACCGCGGTACTCTACGCCCCTCTGCTCGCCGCCTGGCGCGGACGCTCGACCTGGAGCGAGTATCTGCGCGAACCCGGGCGCGCCGCGGCCGGCGGGGCCGCTGCGTTCATCGGCTATGCCCTGGTGGTCTGGGCGATGACCCGCGCCGAGATCGGCGCGGTGGCGGCGCTGCGCGAATGTTCGGTCGTGTTCGCGGCGCTGATCGGCGTGCTGGCGCTCGGCGAGCCGTTCCGGCGCGCGCGGGCGGCGGCGACCTTGCTGATCCTGGCGGGCGTCGCCGCGCTCAAATTCGCTTGAGGCCGTGCGACGTGTTGGACACCATACTATTTGCGTGTGACGTGCCCGCCTTCGCTCGGTTCGCGGAAGAGGAAATCCGCAAGCACGCGCCAAATTTGAGTTTCGTGAATATAACGGACCTGGCCTCGCTCGGCGAATTGTCGGATGAGGCGCTTTCCAACGCGCGGCTCATCGGCTTTACCACCGGACTGATTGTTCCCCGGTCGATCCTGGTGAAACTCGGCTGCGGCGCCTACAACTTCCATCCCGGGCCGCCCGAATATCCGGGCTGGGACCCAATCCGGTTCGCGATCTACGAAGACGCTCGGCAATTCGGGGTCACGGCGCATGTCATGGCGGCGCAGATCGACGCGGGCGCGATCGTGGGGGTCAAGCGCTTTGCGGTCAAACAGAACGCGATCTATACGGACTTGCAAGCCGGCATGGTCGACGCGCTGCTGCAATTGTTCCGCGAGCTTGCCGAAGCGCTGATCGGAGAAGCCGGCCCGCCCGCTGCGGACATTGCATGGGCGCCGAAAAGGTTCACACGGCAGATGGCGCTCGACCTCTGCGCCCTACACCCTGACATTGGCGCCGACGAGCTCTCTAGGCGCATACGGGCTTTCGGCACGGGCGAAGTTTCCCTCCGCCCTACCCTCAAGCTGCATGGCGCGAGCTTCGTCTACGCGCCTGACGACATCCTGCGCCCTTCAGGCGCGCAGCGTCAGCCCTAGCAGCCCCGCCGCGGCGGCGCAGGCGAATCCCGACACGGCGCCGCTGGCGATCAGGGCGTGATAGAGCGAGGCGTCGAACTCGCCCGCCGTCCAGTCATAGACGACGTCGCCGGCCCCGAGGTCGACGCTGACCCACGCGGCGACCGCCGCCCCGGCCTGTATCAACCCAATGTAGAGCCCATGCGCGAACAGGCCGCCGATCAGCGCCGCGCCGAGGGCCCGCGGGGCGGCCGCGGGCGCCCAGGCGTCATAAAGCGCATAGGCGAGGCCGGTGAACGCCGCGGGCAGCAGGCCCAGCGCATAGGCCGGAATCAGCGCGAACGCGTGGCCGACGAGGCCGGCGATCCAGCCGATATGCACGGCCGCTTGGGTTTGCGCCTCTAGCAGCATCGCCAGCGGAATGAACACGGCGCCGCCGACCGCCGGCCCCAGCGCGGCGAACAGAACGACGATCCCCAGCGCCGGCAGGAAGAACCGTCGCGGCGGGGCGGCCGGCGGCGAAGGCGCGCTCACTGGGCAAGCTCCTTGAGGCCGGCGCGGATCAGCGCGGCCGTTGCCGTTTCCGCGCCCATCGCCTTGAACGCCTTGGCGATCGCCGCCGTCGCCTGCGGCCGCGCGTAGCCCAATCCGGTCAGGGCGAGCACCGCATCCTCGGCCGCCCTCGGCAGCGACGACGCGATCGGCCCGGACTCCGAATACGCGAAATCGGCGCCGCCGAGCGCCGGCGCCTTGTCCTTCAGTTCGAGCACCAGCCGCGCCGCCAGCTTCGGCCCGACGCCCGGCGCGCGCGCCATCATCGCCTTGTCCTGCCGTGCGATCGCCGCGGCCAGCGCCTCGCCGGGCAACGCGCCGAGAATGCCGAGCGCGACCTTCGCGCCGACGCCCTGCACGCTCTGCAGCAGCCGGAACCAGTCGCGCTCGCCGGGGGTGAGAAACCCGAACAGGCGAATGGCGTCCTCGCGCACCTGCGTCTCGATGTGCAACGAAACCGCCTCGCCGAGTCCCGGCAGATCGCGCAACGTGCGGGCGGAGGCGGCCACCAGATAGCCGACGCCGCCGACATCGACGATCAGCCCCTCCTCATCGACGCTATCGACGCGGCCTTTCAACTTGCCGATCACGCCGCGCCTCGCGCGCGGGCGTTGCGGTGCTGGGCGTGGCAGATCGCCACGGCGAGCGCGTCGGCGGCGTCGGCCCTCGGCGCGCCGGCCGTCGGCAACAGCATCTTCACCATCATCGCAACCTGCTGCTTCTCGGCGTGGCCGACGCCGACCACCGTCTTCTTGATGAGATTGGCGGCGTATTCGGCGACATTCAAGCCGGCGAGCGCCAACGCCGCCAACGCGGCGCCGCGCGCCTGGCCGAGCTTCAGCGCCGAGCGCGGGTCGCGATTGACGAAAGTCTCCTCGATCGCGCCCTCGTCCGGCGCGTGGGCGGCGATAAGGTCGGAAAGCTCACGGTGGATGAAGGCGAGCCGCCGGCTCAACGGCATGTCGGTGGTGGTGGCGATCGCGCCGCAGGCGCGAAACGCGAGCCGCGAGCCCTCCGCCTCGATGACGCCCCAGCCGGTGACGCTTAGGCCGGGATCGACGCCAAGAATGCGAATCGCGCTGTGCGGCATGACGGCAATGTAGCCCGCGGCCGGGGCCGTGGCGAGGCGAACGCGAATTTGCAGAAAATTGTAGGTATCGACTGAACCGCCCCGTTACCCGCCGCATCTAATCTACAGCCGATCCCAGGGGCTAGGTCATGAGCGCGTTCTCGCCGATTTACGACGTCTCCGCCGCAGGCTGCGTCGCCAACGCAACGCTGTGCGCGCCGGCGCCCAAGGACGGCGCCGATGGCCCAGCGTCGATCGACTTTCCTCCGGCGAATGCTGCGATGGCCGCGCCGAAGGCCGCGGCCCGCGGGTGGCGGCGCCTGATCGAAGCCCTGCTGAACCTGATCAGCGGCCCGACGCTCGAACGCTCGCAAGGCGCCGTCTGACGTTTGGTTGTCGCCGGCATGGTAAGCCCCGCGCGGGGCGGCGCGGCCAAACTCCGGCGCCATGCAACTGCGCCGCTCCGCCTTCGCCCATCTCCTGAAGCTCGCGCCGGGTCGCGCGCTGCTTATTCACGCCGTCTCGCCGTTACGGCTCGCCGTCGACGATGACGTTGCGGCGCTTTGGGACGCCTTCGCGACGCCGCGCCGACTGCCCGCCGATTTCGCCGCGCTCACCGCCCTTTTGGGCCATACGCCGCAGATGCTGGCGGGCGCTGTCGCGGCGCTGGTGGAGCGCGGCTTCCTCACGGAAAGCGAGCCGGCCGCCGAGGCTACGGCGATCGCCGGCGAGCTTGCCGCGACCGGCGCGCGCGATCCCGGCGCCATGCTCGACAAATATCGCGGCCATCGCCGCGAAGGTGCGCACGACTACTGGGCGGCGCGGCAGACGCGCCCACTCGCCGACCTCGCCGAGAGTCGGCGCCGGCTCGACGTCGCGCTGATCGGCGATTGCGACGTGCAGATGGAGGCGGAATATCTCACGATCGAGGCGCGGCACCGCGGCCTCGATCTGCATGTCGCCGCGACTTTCCCCGACGATTTGGAGTTCGTCGCCGAGCGCGCCTTCGATGTCATCGTGGTCGGCGCGTCGCGGGCGCGCGGCGCGATGCTGCAAGGACGAACGGCCGACTTTCTGGCGGACACGGAGCGGCTCGTCGCCGGCCTGCGCGCCCGCAGCGTCGCGCCAATCCTGCTCGACAATCTGCCGGAGCCGACCGTGCAGCCGCTCGGCCTCGCCGAGCGGGGCGCCGGCGGCCATCGCAACCGCGTGCGCGCCGCCAATCTCGCGCTCGCCGATCTCGCCGAGGCGTTCGCCGACGTCCACGTTGTCGACGTCGCCCATACACTCGCCCGCGCCGGCTCGGCGGCTTTGATTGACGATGGCCTGTTCTCATTCACGCATCTCGGCTCGCCGGGCTGGTTGCTGCAACGGCCGGAAAGCGAGAAGGCGGCCGTGCACGGGCTCATTCCCGAGCCCGTCAGCGTCGTCGCGCTGGTTGATGGCGATCCGGCGCGGCGCGAACGGCTCGTCGCCCGCGCGCACCTCGACGCGTTGACCTCGGTGCTCGGCCTCGACGCCAAGAAGGTCGTCGTCGTCGATCTCGACGGCGTGCTGTGGCCAGGGGTGCTCGCCGAAACCGGCGCGCCGTTCGCCTGGACGCCCGAAATCTCCGGTCTCGCCTCGCACATCGGCGTCTATGTCGGACTGCATGAGGCGCTGAAGACGTTGAAGCGCCGTGGCGTCCTGCTCGCCGCCGCGAGCAAGAACGACGAGGCGGTGGTGCGCGAGCTATGGCGCTACCCGGAACATTACCCGCGCGACCGGCTGCTCACGCTCGACGATTTCGTGACCCACCGCATCGGCTGGGGCGACAAGCCTACGGGCTTACGCGAGATCGCCGCCGAGCTCGGCTTCGATCTCTCCGCGCTGCTGTTCATCGACGATTCCGAAATCGAGCGGGCGCGGGTGCGCGCCGAGCTTCCGACGGTCGAAGTGTGGGGCGAAGACCTCTACGCCTTGCGCCGCCAACTTCTCGACGATCCACGCCTGCAACGCCCGCGCGTGACCGACGAGGCGTCGGCTCGCGGCGAACTCGTCAAGGCCCAGCTTACGCGCGAGCGCTTGCGCGCGTCCGCGGCGGACGAAGCGGCGTTTCGCGCCTCGCTCGACATTGTTTGTGAGGTGTATGCGCCGAGTCCGGGCGCCCTGCCGCGCATTGTCGAGTTGTTCGCCCGCACGACCCAGTTCAACGCGACCGGCGCCAAATTCAGCCTCGCCGAACTGCAAGCGGTGTCCGTGGTGGCGATGCGGGTGAAGGACCGCTTCGTCGACCACGGGCTGGTCGGCGCGGCGGTGGTGCGCGACGGCGAGATCGTCGGCTTCGCGCTGAGTTGCCGGGTCATTGGCCTCGGCGTCGAGCAACGGCTGTTGGGGGCGGTCGTCGCCGCGCACGAGAGGCTCGCCGCGCGGATCGTCGAGACCCCGCGCAACGCCCCCGTGCGCCATCTCTACCGCGATGGCGGGTTTGAGCGGGACGAAGACGGCGTTTGGCGGCGAGCGGCGTGAAGCGCGCGGCTCACTTCAGCGCCGTCGCGTCCTGCTCGGTCAGGAACGCCAAAATCTCGTCGAAGAACTGCCTTCTGTTCTTTTCGAGGATGACGGTGTGGGTGCCCTGCCCCAGCTCGACGAAGCGCTTGTAAGGCGCGTTGGTCAAGCGGGCGAACACCTTTTGCGCCATGTAGCTGGGCAGATCGGCGTCCCACTCGGCATGAATCAGCAAGGTCGGAACCTTGATCTCGCCGGGATCATAGAGCGGCTTGCCGGCGCGCCAATACTGCGTGAACTCGGCGAACACGCCATCCGGCGCGCGCAGCTTCGGCGGGTTCATCTTCGAGCCGAGCGGGTCGGTGGCGAGCGTCGCGTCCCACCAGCGGTCGAATACGCCCGGCGGGATGAGCGCCTCGCGCTGGTCTTCGGCGACGCCCATGTACCAGCGCTTCTTCGCGGACTCCTTGTCCACCCAGCGGTAGGCGGGAAGAGGCTCCTTCGGCGGATCAGCCGGCGGCTCGAACGTCCAGGCCGGCGCGTAAAGCACCAAGCGCTCGATCTTGTCGTTATGCGCCGCCGTATATCGGCCGGCGATCGAGGTGCCCCACGACCAGCCCATGAGGTTGAGCTTCGACAACCCGCGCAAGGCCAGCACGTAGTCGACCGCCGCGCCCAAATCCGCCCCCGCCTCGTCGGAAGTCGCGACCGGCGCGCTCTCGGTGGCGGGTTTGTCCATCTCCGGCGGCCGCGTCGAGCGGCCGTAGCCGCGCACGTCGACGAGAAAGACGTCGAAACCCGCTTCGGCGAACAGGTCCATCATCGACTTGCCCTCGATCGGCAGATCGAAGCTCGTCTCCGCCGGATAGGTCGCGCCGTGGATGAACAGCAGCGTGCGGTTCGCGCTCCATTGCGGAAGGATCGTCAGATGTTTGTTGCGGACGAACAGTTCGATCCCCGGCGTCGAGGATTTGATCATATGATCCTCGGCCACGACCGGGTTCTGGTCGGCGCGCGCCGTAGGCGCAAATAGGGCTATCGCCACGGCGAGCCCGCCAATCGACGCACGCATTCGTTCCTCCCTTGCGGCATTGTTTGTTTGCGCCGCGCGCTATTCCGCCATCACATAGAGCCCCAGCCAGTCGGCGATCAGCGCCGGCTTGTCTTCGCCCTCGATCTCCACCGTCACGGCGCTGCGGCTTTGGTGCTCGCGGGCCGAGCGTTGCGTCAATCCCTCCAGCCGGAACCGCCCGCGAATCCGCCGTCCCGCCCGGACGGGCGCAATGAAGCGCACCTTGTCGAAGCCGTAGTTGACGCCCATCGCCAACCCCGAGACGCGCGGCAGCGCGTCGTAGGCGATCGCCGACAGCATCGACAGCGTGAGAAAGCCGTGGGCGATCGTGGAGCCGAACGGCGTCGCCTTCGCCGCCTCCGGGTCGACATGGATGAACTGCCAGTCTTCGGTGGCGTCGGCGAACGCGTCGATGCGCTTCTGGTCGATCAGGAACCAGCGCGACACGCCGACCTCAGAGCCGACCTTCGCCGCCAGCTCGGCGAGCGTGACGGCCGGTTTGGTTTCGTCAGTCAAACTCATCGGGTCCCCTCAGTAACCGAGCATCGTCGCGACGCGGTCGGCGTGGAAAGCGGCGTCGCCGAACAGCGTCGCCTCGACGCGGGCGCGTTTCAAATAGAGGCCGATGTCGAAGGCGTCGGTCATGCCGACGCCGCCGTGCATCTGCAAACACTCGGCCGTCACCTCCTCGGCGGTGCGGCTCGCCTTCGACTTGGCGACCGCCGCGTCAAAGGCGGCGGAGTTCGCGCGCGCGTCAAGGTCCTGCAACGCTTGCAGCGTCGCCGACCAGGCGTTCTCGACCGCGATATGGGCGAGCCCGGCGCGGTGCTGCAACGCCTGGAACGAGCCGATGCGGCGATCGAACTGGCGCCGCTCCTTCAGATAATCGAGCGTGCGGCGCAACGCCTCCTCGGCGACGCCACACAGCGAGGCGGCGAGCACGGCGCGGGCGACGTCGAGCGTGCGCTCCAACGCGATAGTCCGGCCCGGCAGCAGCGCGGCTTCGGGCACGGCGACGTTGTCGAACTTGACGCTGGCGGCGCGGCGGCCATCGACGAGAATGCGGGTCTGCCGCGAAACGCCCGGCGCATCGGCTTCAACCAGAAACAAGTCCGGCGCGCCGTCGATGGTCGCGGCGACGATGAACGCCGCGGCGACGTGACCGTCGAGCACGAAATGCTTGTCGCCGTCGAGGCGAAAGCCCGCGCCCTCGCGGTGGGCCGAGGTTGCATAACCGCCCGGCCGCGGCCCCTCGTCGAGCGCCAGCGCGACGATCGTCTCGGCGGCGGCGATGCGGGGCAGCCAGGTCTCCTGCTGCGCCGCCGATCCGCCGTCGGCGAGCGCCGTCGCCGCCATCACGGCGGTCGACAGGTAGGGCGACAGGGTCAACGTGCGCGCCATCTCGCGCGCGACCAACCCGGCGCCGACCACGCCGAAACCGGCGCCGCCGTGCCCCTCGGGGACCAGCACACCGCTCCAACCCATCTCGGCGGCGAGCCGCCAGAAGTCGCGCGAAAACCCCTCGCCCTGCGGCTCGCGCAAGCGGCGATATTCGCTGACTGGCGCATGCGCGGCGACCGCCGCGCGCGCGCTGTCCATCAGGAGAACTTGGTCTTCGTTGAGCGTCAGCATGGCGTCAGTCCGAGGGGAGGTCGAGCAGGCGCTTGGCGACGATGTCGAGCATGACTTCCGACGTGCCGCCCTCGATCGAGTTGCCCTTCGAGCGCAGCCAGCCCTCGACGACGTTGGGGCCGCGATTGCCGTCGAAATAAAGCCCCTCCGCGCCGGCGAGCGCCATTGCGAGTTCGTGGCGGCGCTTGTTGAGCTCAGTGCCGTCGTATTTGAGTTGCGCGGACCGCGCGCCGAGTTCGCCGCCGTTGGCGATCTCGTCGAAATAGCGCCGGCGCGTCGCGTCGGAGGCGTAGGTGTCGACCGCCGCCTCGGCGATCTTGGCGCGCAAAATCGGGTCGGAAAGACGCCCCTCGGACGCCGCCTTCGCCGCTGCGATGTCGAGCGCGTGGCTGTCGAACAGGCTCGACCCGCCGCCGGCGATCATGTCGCGCTCGTGAGTCAGCAGGTATTTGGCGACGTCCCAGCCGCGATCGAGCTTGCCGACGAGGTTCTTCTTCGGCGCGACGACATTGTCGAAGAACGTCTCGCAGAACGGCGATTTGCCGGAGATCAGCACGATCGGCTTCGTGGAGACGCCCGGCGTCGCCATGTCGATCAGCAGGAAGGAGATGCCGAGCTGCTTCTTCGCGTCGCGGTTGGTGCGGACGAGACAGAAGATCCAGTCCGCCTTGTCGGCGTAGGAGGTCCAGATTTTCTGACCGTTGACGAGAAAATGATCGCCCTTGTCCTCGGCCTTCGTGCTGAGCGACGCGAGATCGGAGCCGGCGCCCGGCTCGGAATAGCCCTGGCACCAGCGGATTTCGCCGCGCGCGATGCGTGGCAGATGCGTCGGCCTTCTGCTCCGCCGTGCCGAAGGCGAGCAGCGCCGGCCCGAGCATCGAAATGCCAAAACTCGTCAGCGGCGACCGCGCGCCCACGCGGCGCATTTCCTCGTGAAGCACCGCCGCCTCGTCGCGCGTAAGCCCGGCGCCGCCGTACTCCTTGGGCCATGTCGGCACGGTGAAGCCGCGCGCGAGGCAGCGCTCGAACCACGCCTTCTGCGCCGGTGAGTGAAACACCCAGCGCCGGCCGCCCCAGCAGATGTCCTCGTCGCCGCGCGAGGGCTCGCGCATTTCCGGTGGGCACTCGGCCTCGAGCCACGCTCGGATTTCGTATCTGTCGATCGCCATGTCGGGCCTGTCGCGAGGTATTCCGTTGAGGAAAATTCTGGACTGTCCGCGCGCCAAAGTCGATAGGGGGCGCGACCGGGAGGGTTTCATGACGAAAGAAACGATCGGCTTCATCGGCCTCGGCCTGATGGGTCACGGCATGGCCAAGAACATTGTCGAGAAAGGCTATCCGCTGGTGGTGACCGGCCGGCGCAACCGCAAGCCGATCGAGGACCTGATCGGACGCGGCGCGCGCGAAGCGGTTAACCCGCGCGAGGTCGGCGAACGCGCGACGATCGTGTTTCTGTGCGTGACCGGCTCGCCGGACGTCGAGGCGGTGGTGAACGGTCCCGACGGCTTGCGCGCCGGGCTCAAGCCCGGCTCGGTGATCGTCGATTGCTCGACCTCCGACCCGGTCTCGACCGTGCGGCTGGTCGAAAATCTCAAGAGTGCCGGGATCGATTTTGTCGATGCGCCGCTGAGCCGCACCCCGAAAGAGGCGTGGGAGGGCAAGCTCGATACGATGGTCGGCGCAAGCGAGGAAACCTTCGCGCGCATCAGGCCGGTGCTGGAGACCTGGGCCGGCAAGGTCGTCCACATCGGCGGGCCCGGCGACGGGCACCGGATGAAGCTGCTCAACAACTTCATTTCGCTCGGCTACGCCGCGATCTATTCCGAGGCGCTGGCGCTGTCGCGCAAGGTCGGCATCGCGCCGGAGCGGTTCGACAGCGTCATTCGCGGCGGCCGCATGGATTGCGGGTTCTATCAGACCTTTACCCGCTGGACGCTGGAAGGCGACCCCGACGCGCACAAGTTCAGCCTCGCCAACGCGTACAAGGACCTGCGCTATCTCGCGTCGATGGCCAACGCGGCGGGCGTCGCCGGCGGCGTGGCCGACGCGGTGAAGAACACGTTCGCGCTTGCCCACGGCGCCGGCGGGGATGCGGATTTCGTGCCGATGCTCGCGAGCTATGTCGCCCACGCCAGCGGGATTGACGACGGGCTGTTCGACAAGCTGCCGTCGAAGGCGAAGTGAGCCCGCTCGCCGGCCGCACCGTGCTGGCGCTCGGCGGCGCTCGCTCCGGCAAGAGCCGCTACGCGCTGGCGCTCGCCGAAAGCACGGCGATGGAGCGACTGATGATCGCCACGGCGCAGGGGCTCGACGATGAGATGGCGGCGCGGATCGCTCGCCATCGCGCCGAGCGCGGCGCCGGCTGGGCGACGCGCGAGGAGCCGCTGGCGCTGGTCGGGGCGCTGAGAGAAGAAACACGGGCGGGGCGGGCCGTGTTGGTCGATTGCCTGACTCTGTGGCTCAGCAACGTTCTGCTCGCCGGCCGCGACGTCGAGGGGGCGATCGCAGAACTGGCGGGGCTTGTCGCCTCGCTGCGCGGACCGACGATCTTCGTCTCCAACGAAGTCGGCTATGGCGTCACGCCGCCGTCGAAACTGGGCCGCGAGTTTCAGGACTGGCAGGGCCGCGCCAATCAGGCGCTGGCGGCGGCCTGCGACGTCGTCGTCGCCGTCAACGCTGGCCTGCCGCGCTTGCTGAAGCCGGCGCCGGCGTTCGAGTTGCGGCTGGGCTGAGGCATGAAACGGATCGCCATTTTCGGCAACGCCGGCGCCGGTAAATCCACCTTGGCGCGACGCCTGGCCGCGATCACCGAACTGCCGCTCTACGTGATCGACAAGATGCAGTTCAGGGAAAGCGGCGAACCGGCGCCGCAGGCCGAGTATCTAGCGCTGCACCGCGATCTCCTGGGCAAGGACGCCTGGATCGCTGATGGCTACGGCGACGAGGCGACCCTGTGGGAGCGTTTGAACGCGGCCGACACTTTGATTCACGTCGATCTGCCGCTGCCCGTTCACTATTGGCGGGTGACGAAGCGTTTTGTCGGGGGCCTGTTCGCCGACCCCGAGGGCTGGCCGAAGGGGAGCCCGCTGCTCAGCAGCACGCTGTCGAGCTACAGGGTCATCCCCCTCTGCCATCGACATTTGACGCCCCGATACCGACGCTTCGTCGCCGAAATGGCGGCGACGAAGCGCGTCGCGCATCTCAGATCGGCGCGAGAGGCGGCCGCGTTCTTGGAGGCGGTTCGAAGGGAGGGTCGGCCTCCAGGCCGACCTACGGCCGATCTGGAGATCGACCCTCCCCCGATCTCGCGGCTTGATTAAGCTGCGCTTTGGCGCCCCTGGCGAATCACCCTCGCCAACGCGTAACCTGCCGCGCATGCTCTCCCTGTTCGAACGGCGACCGCCGCCCTCGGAGCTTGAGATCGCCCACGCCGGCGAGGTCTACCGGGTCGCGCTGCGCCGCGTCGCGACCTCGCGCCGCTACACGCTTCGCGTCCGCGCCGCCTCGCGCGACGTGCTGCTGACCATGCCGGCGCGGGGCACGCTGAAAGCGGCGCGCGACTTCGCCGAGCGTCACGCCGCCTGGATCGGCGTGCGGCTCTCCCGTCTGCCAAAACCCGTCGCGTTCGCGGCCGGCGCGATCGTGCCGCTGCGCGGCGAGGAGCGCCGCATCGCGCATCGGCCGAGCGCGCGCGGCGTGGTCTGGCTGGAGACGGGGACCGAGGGGCCGCTTATCTGCGTCGCCGGCGACGCCCCGCATGTCGCGCGCCGCGTCGCCGACTTCCTCAAGCGCGAGGCGCGGCGCGATCTCGAAGCGGCGGTGCTCCGCCACGCCGCCATGCTCGGCGTCAAGCCGCGCCGGCTCGCGCTGCGCGACACGACGAGCCGCTGGGGCTCCTGCTCCTCGTCGGCCTCGCTTAATTTCTCCTGGCGGCTCATCCTCGCGCCGCCCTACGTGCTCGACTATCTCGCCGCGCACGAAGTCGCGCACATCCAGCACATGAACCATTCCGCCCTGTTCTGGGCGCTGACGCGGCGGCTGTTCCCCGAGACCGACCGCGCCGAAGCCTGGCTGAAGGCGCACGGAAGCTCGCTGCATCGGTTCGGGGCAGCGTCAGGCGCCGCGTGAGCGTCGCTCCGGCGGCGGCTCGAAGCCGAACACGCTGCGGCCGCCGTAATCGTGGGAACGCGCCCGCTCCTCGGCGAACAGCGCCTCGGTCGACGGGCCGCTGACCGCGACCTCCACCCGCCGCGCCTGCGCGTCGAGCCGGCGCAGCGCCGCGAGCTCCTCGGTCGCGCCGAGTCGCGCCTTGACGACGGCGCTCTTCATCACCGCGATCGTGCGGTCGAACACCTTGAGCGGCACCGGGAACGGGTGCCGGTCCTTGCCGCCGTGCGCGACCGAGAAACGCGCGGGATCGGTGAAGCGGTACTGCGCGCCGTGGACGATCTCAGCGACCTGCGCCAGCGCCCGCACGGTGCGCGCGCCGACGCCTGGGACCTTCAACAGCTCGACGAAATCCTTGGGGCCGCGATCGGCGGCCGCGGCCAGATTGGCGTGCAGGCGGCGGGTGACGATGTCCTCCGCGCGCACCTCGTGATGCGCCGGCATCACCAGATGCGGCAGCAATGGCTCGGGATCGTCGGCGCCTTCGCCGAGAGCGCGTGCGATCCCGTCGGGGCCGAGATTGGCGAGCACGTCGACCGCGCCGCGCCGCGCGGCGTCGGCGCGGGCGTCTGTGAGATTGACGATCGTGCCCTGCCCCGGCCCGTCGATCGCCGCGTGCGGCGTTTCGACGAAGCTCTTCAGGCCCTCGGATAGCCAGTGATAGCGCCGCGCCTGCTTCGCGTCGCCGTTCATGCCCTGTTGCACGACCACCCAGTGGCCGTCGTCGGCGACGACGAAGCCATGCAGATAGAGATCGAACCCGTCTTGCACCGCCGCGCTGTCGACCTTGGCGACGAGCCGACTAGCGTCGGCGAGGCGCTCGCCGTCGAAGCCGACCTGCTCGCCGATCGCGACGAGCTCGCCCGGCGTCTTGCGGGAATGCGCGCCACGGCCGCCGCAGACATGCACACCGAGCTCACGCGCCCGAGGGTTGAGGCCGCGCTTCAGCGCGCCCAGCACCGACGTGGTGATCCCGGAGGAGTGCCAGTCCATGCCCATGACGGCGCCGAACGACTGGAACCAGTAAGGATGCGCGAGCCGGGCGAGAAACTCGTCGCGGCCGTATTCGATGACGATCGCCTCGGCGATGACGGCGCCGAGCTTGGTCATGCGCTCGCCGAGCCAGCGCGGCACCCGGCCGCCGTGCAGCGGCAGATCGGCGCTGCCCGCCCGCGCCGCCATCAGCGCGGCTTGGCGCGCTCGACGCGCGCGAACAAGGCCGCCTCCATTTTCTCCGCCGCGTCGCGCAGATAGGAATTGCGCGACTTCGCGCCCGGCGCGGCCCGCATCGAGATCGCTCTGGAAGCCGTCGCGCTGCGGCCAATGCTGGTTGAGCAGCTCGAAGCCGGACTCCGCGATCGTCTCGGTCGCCTTCTGCAACTGAACCTCGGAACGACCAACCTTCGAGAGCACGACGACGAGGCGGCCGTCCGCGCCATGCTTGGCGAGTTTGCGGGCGAGCGCCAGCGTCGGCCGGAGATCGTCGCCGGAGGCGCCCGTCGGCAGGAACACCACGTCGCTGTCCTCGGCGATCTCTTGCGCGAGGTCGTCGGCGAGGCCGCGGGTGTCGACCACCACGACGCCGGCGCGATCCTCGTTCTTGCGCAGCTTCTTCAGGCTCTTGAAGGCGCGCGCGTCAATGTCGGGCTCGACCGCGTTTTGCAGCCGGATCGCGTTCCACTCGACGCAGGTCAGCTGTTCGAGATCGAAATCGGCTAGCAGCGGCTTCATCCCACGATACGCGGCGCCGACGGCGAACAGCCGGGCGAGCGTGCTTTTGCCGACGCCGCCCTTCTGGCTGACGAAACTGACCGTCAGCGGCCCGCGGCCGGCCTGTGCGGCAAAGGCCTGGAGCCGGGACGAAGGCTTCATGTCGATTCTCGCGGGCGCATGCGCCTATGCTAACCCTGGCCGCGCCCTTGGCAAGCCGACGGCGGCGCGTGCGAACGATAGGGCTCAAGGGGCCGCTGCGGCTACGGAGGAATGCGAAGATGACGCTCTACGCCGGACCCGTTTTTGAAATGGCGCGCACGCAGTTTCACATCATCGCCGATCATCTCGAAATACCGATCGACGAGCGCGACCGGCTCTTGCTCCCCAAGCGCGCGATTTGCGTGTCCTGTCCGATCCACATGGACGACGGCCGCACCGCGGTGTTCCAGGGCTTTCGCGTCCAGCATCATTTGACGCTCGGCCCGGCCAAGGGCGGCACGCGCTTCGCGCCCAATGTCGATCTCGGCGAGATCGCCGCGCTGGCAATCTGGATGAGCTGGAAGTGTGCGCTCGCCGAGTTGCCCTATGGCGGCGGCAAGGGCGGCGTCGCGGTCGATCCCGCCAGCCTTTCGATGCGCGAACTAGAGAACCTATCGCGCCGCTACATGGAGGAGATGATCCCGTTCGTCGGCCCGCGCGTCGACGTGATGGCGCCCGACATGGGCACCAACGAGCAGGTGATGGCCTGGTTCATGGACACCTATTCGATGAACCAGGGCGTCACCGTGCCGGAGATCGTCACCGGCAAGCCGGTCGGCTCCGGCGGCACGCTCGGCCGGCGCGAGGCGACGGGACATGGCGTCGCGTTTCTCGCCTTCCGGGCGCTCGACCGGCTAGAGATCGAACCGACCAAGGCGACGGCGATCGTGCAGGGGTTCGGCAATGTCGGCGCCCATGCGGCGCTCGGGCTGGCCGGCCGCGGCGTGCGCGTGATAGGGATCAGCGATCACACAATCGCGTTGCACGACGCCAAGGGTTTCGACGTGAAGGCGGCGGTGGCGCATGTCGAGCGTCACGGCGTCCTGAAAGGGTTCGCGGACGCCGCCGCCGTCGCCCCGCGCGAGGCGCTGACGCTGCCGTGCGACATACTCGCGCCCTGTGCAGTTGAGCGCGTCATCGACGCCGACATCGCGCAAAACCTGCAATGCCGCATCCTCGCCGAGGGCGCGAACGGACCGACGACGCCGGAGGCCGACGAGGTGCTGGCGCGCCGCAACCGCGAGGTCTTCGTTGTGCCGGACATTCTATGCAACGCCGGCGGGGTGATTGTGAGCTACTTTGAGTGGGTGCAGGACCTCCAGCAGTATTTCTGGTCGCGCGACGAGGTGATGGACCGGCTGGAGCGGGCGCTCGAACGCTCCTGGATCAAGGTGATCGAAAGGGCGGAGAAGGACGGCATTTCCGGCCGCACGGCGGCGATGGCGATCGGCGTGGAGCGGGTGCGGGCTGCAAAACTGTCGCGCGGGCTGTTCCCTTGAGCCTTTGTGCCTTCTTCGTGCCTTTGTGGTGAACCTTTTCACCACAAAGACACTCAGCTTGTCGCCTCGCGCCACAGGTCAACGAGGATCGCCATGATGGCGGGACCAAGAAACAACCCCAACATCCCGAACGCCTCGACGCCGCCAAGAATCCCGACCAGCACGAACAGGAACGGCAGCTGCGTTGCGTTGCCGATCACGTAAGGCCGGATGACGTGATCGGCGGCCGTCAGCACGATCAGGCCAAAGACGAAGATGATCGCCGCCCCGACCATCGACCCCTTCACGATCAGCAGCAGCGCCGCAATCGAGAACATCACGAAGGCGCCGAACGGAACGATCGCGCCGATCGCAGTCGCGACGCCGAGCAGCAGCGTTTGCGGCACGCCCAACAGATAGTAGGCGATCGCCAGCACCAGACCCTCGCCGAGGCCGACCAGCACCAGCCCGTCGACCGTGCCGCGCACCGACACGACGATGTGCTCGCCGATGGCGCGCCCGCGCGGGCCAAAAGTTTGCTCGCTGAGCCTTCCGAGCGAGGCCGCGAGGCTATCGCCGTCGCGATACAGGAAGAACAGCGCCAGCAGCGTGAACAGGAACACGACCAGCCGCCGCCCCGCCAGCACGCCGATATGCTCGCTCATCGCGATCAGCGGCGCCTTGTCGAAGTTGCGCACGAGCTCCGCGGCGCTTTGCGGATCGGCGAGGTTCTCGCGCCACCAATTGGCGACCGAGGGTCCGACATATTTGAGGTTGTCGAGCCCGGCGGGCGGCGGCACGCCGTTCTTGCGCGCGTCGTCGAGCCAGTGGATAGCGGTCTGCGCCTCGCGTCCGCCCCACCAGCCGGCTCCGACGAGCGGCGCGACGATCACCAGGCCGACGAATAGCGTGAACAACACCGGCAGCGCGTGGCGCAACGCGCCGTGGGCGCGGTCGCGCTGCTTTTTGTAGAACGGCCAGGTGGCGATGGCGATGACGCCCGCCCAGCCCAGCGCCGGCAGATATTCGGCGAAGGTCCACAGCGCGAGCACGACGACGGCGGCCCCGAAGGCGAGCCGCGCCGCGCTCTGCCGGGCGCTGACGGGCTCCTGCGCCGGGGCAACGTAGACGACCTCCTCGGACATCGGCTCCCTCTCGACCTGACGGCGACGACCGGCTCAGGCGTCCCGCTGGTCCCGGCGCATAGAGCCAAGCGGCCGATCCGTCCAGAAGCGGCGCCGATCGCGTTCTCGCTCACCCTCGGTCAGCGCCGATCGCGCGAAGAACCCGCGCCGGATTGCCGCCGACGAGGGTGTCCGGCGGCATGTCCTTGGTGACGACCGAACCCGCCGCCACGACCGAGTTCTCGCCGATTCTCACCCCGCCGATGACTGTGGCGCCGGCCGCGATCCAGACGTTCCTCTCGATCACGATTGGCTTTCCAATCGTCGCCGCCCGGCGCTGTGAAGGATCGAGCGGATGGCCCGACGTGATGAGGCTCACGTTCGGGCCGATCAACACATCGTCGGCGATGTCGAGGCCGCCGAGGTCGTAGAATGTGCAATTCTGGTTTATAAAAACATTGCGTCCGACGCGAATTTCCTCGCCGCCGGTCGCATAGAACGGCGGGATCAGCAGAAAACTCTCGTCCACCTGTTTGCCGATGAGTTCGCTGAACAACGCCCGAACTTCGTCCGCGTCGTTGAGCGTCAGACGGTTGAGCGCGGCGGTGATCGCCATCGCCCGCTTGACGCTCGCCAACATGGCCGCGGATTCCGGCGTTCTCCGGTGGATGATCTTCACGGCGTCCGTCCTGTCCTCGGCCCGGGGATTCGCCAAGCCTAGCCGCAAAGCGGAACCGCCGGAATCCGCCCGGCGGTCTCGCTTTTGCCTCGCCGCCGTCCTATGTCAGGTTTCGCGGGAGGACCGACATGGCTGAAGCCTTCATCTGCGACGCGCTGCGCACCCCGATCGGCCGCTACGGCGGCGCGCTCGCCGCCGTGCGCGCCGACGACCTCGCCGCCGCGCCGATCGCCGCGCTGAAATCCCGCAACCCCGACGTCGACTGGGCCGCCCTCGACGACGTGATCTACGGCTGCGCCAATCAGGCCGGCGAGGACAATCGCAACGTCGCGCGCATGGCGGCGCTGCTGGCCGGCCTGCCGGTCGCCGCGCCCGGCGTGACGGTAAATCGGCTCTGCGGCTCCGGCATGGAAGCGGTCGGGCTGGCGGCGCGGGCGATCAAGGCCGGCGAGGGCGACCTCATCCTGGCCGGCGGCGTCGAGAGCATGAGCCGCGCGCCGTTCGTCATGCCGAAGGCGGAGAGCGCCTTCGGCCGCGCCAACGCCGTCTACGACACCACCATCGGCTGGCGCTTCGTCAACCCGGCGATGAAGGCGCGCTACGGCGTCGATTCGATGCCGGAGACCGCCGACAATGTCGCGCAGGACTACGGCGTTTCCCGCGCCGATCAGGACGCCTTCGCACTGCGCAGCCAGCAGCGCTGGGGCGCCGCCCAGGCGGCCGGCGTTTTCCGCGACGAGATCGCCGCCGTCCGCGTCCCTCAAGGCAAGGGCGAGGCGCTCATCGTCGACCGCGACGAACACCCCCGGCCCGACACGACGGCGGCGCAGCTCGCCAAGCTGAAGCCGATCAACGGCGCCGACAAATCGGTGACGGCGGGCAACGCCTCCGGCGTCAACGACGGCGCCGCGGCGCTGATTGTCGCCTCCGAGGCCGCCGTGCGCCGCTTCGGTCTGACGCCCAAGGCGCGCGTCGTCGGCATGGCGGCGGCGGGCGTCGAGCCGCGCATCATGGGCGTGGGCCCGACGCCGGCGGCGCGGAAGGCGCTCGCTCGCGCAGGGTTGAAGCTCGACCAGATGGACGTGATCGAGTTGAACGAAGCCTTCGCCGCGCAGGCGCTGGCGGTGCTGCGCGAATTGGGCCTGCCCGACGACGCGGCGCACGTGAACCCCAACGGCGGCGCCATCGCCATCGGCCATCCGCTCGGCATGAGCGGCGCGCGGCTGGTGACGACCGCGACCTATCAACTGCGCCGCCAGAACGGCCGCTATGCATTGTGCACGATGTGCATCGGCGTCGGCCAGGGCATCGCGCTCATTCTGGAAAGGGTTTGACCGCCATGTACGCGCAAATGGTCAAGACCGACGCTCCGCGCGTCAAGGCGGCCGACGAGATGAGCGAAGCGGAGCGCGCCTTTCAGGCGCGCATCGATCGCGGCGAGAAGATCGAGCCGAAGGACTGGATGCCGGAGGACTACCGCCGCACCTTGATCCGCCAGATCGGACAGCACGCGCATTCCGAGATCGTCGGCCAACTGCCCGAGGGCAACTGGATCACCCGCGCCCCGAGCTTGCAGCGCAAGGCAATTCTGCTCGCCAAAGTGCAGGACGAGGCCGGCCACGGGCTTTACCTCTATTCCGCCGCGGAGACGCTCGGCGTCAGCCGTGACGAGCTGCATCGGGATGCTGCATTCCGGCCGCATGAAATATTCCTCGATCTTCAACTATCCGACTTTGACCTGGGCCGACATCGGCGCGGTCGGTTGGCTGGTCGACGGCGCGGCGATCATGAACCAGGTGCCGCTGCAACGCTGCTCCTACGGCCCCTATGCGCGCGCGATGGTGCGCGTCTGCAAGGAGGAGAGCTTCCACCAGCGCCAGGGCTACGATCTGATGACTAAGATGGCGCGCGGCACGCCGGAGCAGAAGGCGATGGCGCAGGACGCGCTGAACCGCTTCTGGTATCCGTCGTTGATGATGTTCGGCCCCTCGGACAAGGACAGTCGTGCATTCCGCGCAGTCGATGGCGTGGCGGATCAAGATCAACACCAACGATGAGCTGCGACAGAAGTTCGTCGATCAGACCGTTCCGCAGGCGAACTATCTCGGGCTTGACAGTGCCCGACGACAAGCTGAAATGGAACGAGGAGAAGCAGCGGCTACGATTTCTCCGAGCCGGATTGGGCCGAGTTCTACGCCGTCGTCCGCGGCGACGGGCCTTGCAACAGGGAGCGGCTCGCCGCACGGGTGAACGCCTGGGACGACGGCGCCTGGTTCCGCGAGGGGCTGCTGGCGCACGCTCGCAAGAAGCAAACACGCCGCGAGGCGGCGTGAAACTTCGTCATTGCGAGCGAAGCGAAGCAATCCAACGCTTCGCGCGCACGACGGCTGGATGGCTTCGCTGCGCTCGCCATGACGGGAACGGGCGTCGCTAGAGGAAACACCCATGTCCAACGAATGGCCGCTTTGGGAGGTGTTCATCCGGGGCCAGCATGGGCTCAACCATCGCCATGTCGGCTCGCTGCACGCCGCCGACGCTGAGCAAGCGATTCGCAACGCCCGCGACGTCTACACCCGCCGCCACGAGGGCGTCAGCATCTGGGTCGTGCGCTCCAACGACATTGTCGCGTCAAGCCCGTCTGACAAGGGCCCGCTGTTCGAGCCGGCGAACGCGAAGGTCTACCGGCATCCGACGTTCTACGACATCCCCGACGAAGTGGGGCCGATGTGACATCTGACCGCTTCGAATACGCCCTGCGGCTCGGCGACAACGCGCTGATCCTCTCGCATCGGCTCAGCCAATGGTGCGGCCACGGGCCGGCGCTCGAAGAGGACATCGCGTTGACCAATGTCGCGCTCGATCTGATTGGACAGGCGCAGTTCTGGCTCGGCCTCGCCGGCGAGTTGGAGGGCGCCGGGCGCAGCGCCGACGATTTGGCCTACAGACGCGACGCCGGCGCGTTCCGCAACGCGCTTCTGGTCGAGCGCCCGAACGGCGACTATGGTCACACGCTGATGCGCCAATATCTGTTCGACGCCTGGCACGCCGAAGCGCTCGCCGCGCTGACGCGATCGAGCGACGTGCGCTTCGCCGAGATCGCCGCCAAGGCCGAGAAGGAGGTCGCCTACCACCTCGATCGATCCGCCGAACTGGTGATCGCGCTCGGCGACGGGACGGCGGAAAGCCACGCGCGCATGCAAGCCGCGCTCGACGCTCTGTGGAGCTACGCCGGCGAGTTGTTCGTCGGCGACGACATCGACGCCCGGCTGGCGGCGGAAGGCGCGGCGCCGGCGGCGGAGAGCCTGCGCGCGGCGTGGTCTCGGGGCACCGAAGCTGTCTTCGCCGAGGCGACCTTGACGCCGCCCGCCTCCGCGTTCGCGCACACCGGCGGCCGGCAGGGCCGCCACACCGAGGCGCTCGGCCCCCTCATCGCCGAGATGCAGTTCCTCCCGCGCGCCTACCCGGACGCGCAATGGTGACCGCGTCGCAAGTCTGGGGCTGGCTCGGCGAGATCCCCGATCCGGAAATTCCTGTGATCTCGCTGGTTGATCTCGGCGTGATCCGCGACGTGCGGTTTGACGACGACACGCTCGTCGTCGCGGTGACGCCGACCTACTCCGGATGTCCGGCGACGGCGGTCATCAACCTCGACATCGAGACCGCCTTGCGCGCCCACGGCGTCGACAAGCTGCGTCTGGAGCGGCGGCTGTCGCCGCCGTGGACGACGGCCTGGTTGAGCGACGAAGGCCGCCGCAAGCTCCGCGATTACGGCATTGCGCCACCGTCCGAAGCGGTCGCGGCGAGAATCGCGGGGCTCAAGGGGACGCCGACGGTGGCTTGTCCGCGCTGCCGCTCGACGCGCACGCGCCGCGTCAGCCAGTTCGGCTCGACGCCGTGCAAAGCCAACTACGCCTGCGAGGATTGTTTGGAGCCGTTCGATTATTTCAAGTGCATCTGAGGCGACATGGCGCGCTTCCTTCCGCTCGAAGTCACGGAAATTCGCCGCGAGACGCGCGATGCGGTGGCGGTGACGCTGCGCCCGCGCGACGAGGACCGCGCGGCGTTCGCCTTCGTCCAGGGCCAATATTTGACCTTCCGCCGCGCGTTCGACGGCGAGGAGTTGCGCCGCTGCTATTCGATCTGCTCGGGTTTGGACGAAGGGCGCCTGAGCATCGGCGTCAAGCGGGTCGAAGGCGGCGCCGTTTCGGTCTGGATCAACGAAGCCCTCAAGGTCGGCGACGTGCTGGAGGCGTTGCCGCCGATGGGCGTGTTTCATACCCCGCTCGATCCCGCCGCGGCGCGGCGTTATCTCGCGGTGGCCGGCGGCAGCGGGATCACGCCGATCCTGTCGATCCTGAAGACGACCTTGGCGCGCGAGCCGCGCTCGCGCTTCACGCTGATCTACGCCAACCGGCAAATTTCCTCGATCATGTTCCGCGAGGACCTCGAAGACCTGAAGAACACGCATCTCGACCGGCTGTCGATCCTGCATGTGCTGGAGAGCGACGCACAGGAGATCGACCTGTTCACCGGCCGGCTGACGGCGGAGAAATGCGCCGAGCTGTTCGCGCATTGGGTCGACGCGCGCGCGCTCGACGCCGCGTTCATCTGCGGTCCGGAGCCGATGATGCTGACGGTCGCGGCGGCGTTGCGCGAACGCGGCCTGTCTGACGAGCAGATAAAGTTCGAGCTGTTCGCGTCCGGCCAACCCGGCCGCGCGGCGCGGCGACCGGCGGTCGCTTTGGCTCAGGCCGGCGACGCCTGCGAAGTTTCGCTGACGCTCGACGGCGCGACGCGCACGTTCTCGATGCCGCGCGTCGGCCAGAGCGTGCTCGACGCCGCGCTGGCCAACCACCTCGACGCGCCCTACGCCTGCAAGGCCGGCGTCTGCTCGACCTGCCGCGCGAAGGTGCTGCAAGGCGAGGCGGAGATGCTGGTCAACCACGCGCTTGAGGATTACGAAGTGCGGCTCGGCTACGTGTTGACCTGTCAGGCGCGGCCGGTCAGCGCGAAGCTGGTTGTGAGCTACGATCAGTAGGAGGCTGACTTGCGCCGCTCCTGCTTCGGTGGCAACATCTCGGCGATATTGCCGGAGCGGACTTGTCTCTAATAGCGATATTTGCAGCGAGGGTCGCCGTCGGCATTGCTCCGGCGGTCCTGTCGCTTGACAAAGGCGAGATGGCCGAAGCGGCGCTGAAGGTTTGCGAAGGCGCCTTCAAGGTCGGCGAGGCGGTCAAGGCCCTGCGCGAGCCCGAGCACAAGCTGCTGTCGGCGGCGCTGCGCAAGGCGGCCAAGTCGCTCGAACACGACTACAGCGAGTGGCTCACCCGCAACAAGGGTGAGGATTTCGCAGCCGAGATCGAGAATGCCTTCGCCAGTCTCGCCGAGGTGATCGGGCGCTGCCTGCCTTCAGGCGAGAAGCTTGCAGAACTCGACCACAATCCAGACAAGGTGGCGGCGGCGGTGTTGGAGGCGGCGCTTGTGATCCGCAGCGACGTGTTCGCCGACGGTCGGACGCGGGAATTGCTGACGACCTGGGTCGCCTCAACCTACCGCAGCTTGCGCGCTGAGCCGAAGTTCGTCGAGACGCTTACTGGCGCCACTGAGGCGGAGATTTTGGCGCGGCTCGGCGCGATTCGCGAAGCGCTTGCTGGCGATCGCGCGGAAACCGAGCGCCGCCATCGCGAGCAGATGGCTGCTCACGAAAAACAGGCGACGCTGCTTGAGGGTTTGCGCCTGGAAACCGCACGCAAGAACGGCGTTGACCCGGAAGTGCTGCGGCCGTTGTTCGAGCATCTCGGCATGGCGGGGTTCTCGACCGCCGAGTTGCACGACCGCGCCCGCGAGGCCGTGACGGCGATCCTCGCCAAGGCGAGCGAGGCGCCGACGAAGACCAATTTCGGCCGCGAGATCGACGCCGTCATCGGCATTGCTCGGGCGCGTTTGTCCGCCTTGGACACGGCGGGCGCGGTAGCGATCCTTGATAGCCAGATTGACGAGGAGGAGGCCGCCTTTCGCCGCCGCCAAATCCCGCTGCTCGCCGAAAAAGTGTCAGTGCAGCGTCTCACCTACGACCGCGACGGGGCGAAGGCGACACTGAAACGGCTACTGGCGCTCGATCGGGATCAAATTCGGGGTTGGGGCGAACTGGGCGAAATAGCTCAGGAGCAGGGATCAACGGCGGAGGCACTCGAGGCGTATCGCGGCGCGGAGGCGGCGGCGCGACGGACGGGTAACGAGCGCGAACTCGCAGTGAGTCACAACAGGATCGGTGACGTCTGTGTGCGCCAAGGCATGAGCACGGAGGCGCTCAAATTCTACCGCAGGGGTCGCGAAATCGTCGAACGGCTCGCGTACGCGAACCCGAACGATGCGCAACTCCAGAACGATCTGGCGGTCTCCGACGAAAGAATTGGTAACTTGCTCCTGGAGCAGGGCATGATTGGTGATGCGGCAAACTCCTTCCGCGCATGCCTCGACGTTAGAGAGCGACTCGCTCGCGTACACCCCGAAGACCGGGAGGCTCAGCGAAATCTCGCGATCTCCCAATTAAATTTCGGCAATATGTTTGCGCGTCAAGGCAATCTCGAAGAGGCACACCGCGCTTTTCGTTCGGCTCACCGCATCAATGAGTGGCTCGCGCGCGCTGACCCAGACGATGTTCAGGCCCAGCGATCGCTTTCGGTGACACACGAGAAGATCGGCGATATTCGAGAGCGGCAAGGCCAGCCGTCCAAAGCTTTCAAGGCGTTCAACGTCGGCCTTGATATTAGAATGAGACTCTTGGATTCTGACCCTCTCCAGGCTCAGGCGCAGCGTGACGTTTTTATTTTGCACATCAAAATCGGCGACGTTCTCGCACGTCAGGGTCGCCCGACCGAGGCTCTTCATGCGTTTCGCTCGGCACTCGACACGGCGCAGCGTCTTGCGGCCAACGATCCCAACGATGCCGAAGCGCAAAGCGACCTCTCGTCGTCACACAATAGAATTGGAGACATTTATCTGAGTCAAGGCCAATTTGCTGAGGCCCGTATTTGCTATCAGAAAGGGCTCGACATCAACAAGCACGTTGCTGCCGTTGACCCCGCAAACACCCAGAAGCAGCGGTATATGTTGAAATCATATGAAAGTGTCGGCTACCTCTCCGTCCGTCTGGGAGAACCGACCCAAGCACTCGCTGCATTCGACGCGGGCCGCTATATTGCCGAACGTCTTGCCCAAGCAAATCCTGCTGACACGCGCGCGTGGCGCGACCTTTCAATATTCTATGACAACATCGGCGACGTTTTCGTTGGCTCGAGCGATTTCGCGCAGGCGCTCGAATCGTTTCGTAGGGGATGCGAAATTCGTGAGCGAATTGCTATCGAAAACCGCAGCGATGTCGGTGCCACCCGCGATCATTGGGTATCCTTGAACAAGATCGGGGACGTGTACTTCCGCCTGGGTCAACTTCGCCAAGCGCTCGATTTCTTCCGCGCCGGTCGTCAAATCGCCGAACAGTTCGCCGTAACGAATCCCGCCGATGGCCGTTCTCAACGTGATCTCTCTGTATCGTACATCAAATGCGGAGACGTTTTGGTCCGCCACGCCAATACAAAGGAAGCATCAATAGCCTTTCGTGCGGCACACAAAATTCGCGAAGAACTTGCTCTGAAGGATAGCAACGATGCGGAGGCCCAAAAGGACCTTATCATATCCTGCGTGAAGGTCGCCGAAGCTGCACCTGTAGAGGCCATAACTTATCTTTTGCGCGCTCGGACGATTATTGTAATGCTGCAAAGCAAGGGCCGACTAGCGCCGCAGGACGCTCATTTCTTGCCAGAAATAGAACGCCGCCTCGCTGCAGCGCGCGCCAGCTAAGCCCTACTCCGCCGCCGCCCGTTTCTTCGCCGGCCTCCTCGCCATCGCGTCCTTCAGATAAGCCCCCGTATAGCTCTGCGGGCTGCGCACGATCTGTTCCGGCGTGCCCATCGCCACGATCTCGCCGCCGGCGTCGCCGCCTTCCGGTCCCATGTCGATGATCCAGTCGGCGGTCTTCACCACTTCCAGATTGTGCTCGATGACCACCATCGTGTTGCCCTGCTCGACCAGCTCGTGCAGCACCTCCAGCAACTTCGCGACATCGTGGAAGTGCAGGCCGGTGGTCGGCTCGTCGAGAATATACAGCGTGCGGCCGGTCGAGCGCCGCGCCAGCTCCTTGGCGAGCTTCACCCGCTGCGCCTCGCCGCCCGACAAGGTCGTCGCCTGCTGGCCAACTTTCACATACGACAACCCCACCCGCTTCAGCGTCTCCATCTTGTCGCGGATCGACGGCACCGCCTTGAACAGCTCCGCCGCCTCCTCGACCGTCATGTCGAGCACGTCGGCGATCGACTTGTCCTTGTAGCGCACCTCCAGCGTCTCGCGATCGTAGCGCTTGCCTTTGCAGACGTCGCAGGTGACGTAGACGTCGGGCAAAAAGTGCATCTCGATCTTGATGACGCCGTCGCCCTGACACGCTTCGCAGCGGCCGCCCTTGACGTTGAACGAGAACCGCCCCGGTTGATAGCCGCGTTGCTTCGCCTCGGGCAGGCCAGCGAACCAGTCGCGGATCGGCGTGAACGCGCCGGTGTAGGTCGCCGGGTTGGAGCGCGGCGTGCGGCCGATCGGCGATTGGTCGATCTCGATCACCTTGTCGATCTGATCGAGCCCCTCGATGCGGTCGTGCGGCGCCGGCGGGTCGCTGGCGCCGTTGAGCTGGCGGGCGACGGATTTGTAAAGCGTGTCGATGGTCAGCGTCGATTTGCCGCCGCCGGAGACGCCGGTCACGCAGGTGAACAAGCCCAACGGGATCGAGGCGGTGACGTTCTTGAGATTGTTGCCGCGCGCGCCGACGATCTTCAATTCGCGCCCCGCCTCGGCCTTGCGGCGCTTAGCCGGAATCGCGACGAAACGCTCACCGGTGAGATAATGTCCGGTCAGCGAATTGGGGTTGGCCTTGATCGCGTCCGGCGTCCCTTCCGCGACGATCTCGCCGCCATGCACGCCGGCGCCGGGGCCGATGTCGACGACATAGTCGGCGGCCAGGATCGCGTCCTCGTCATGCTCGACGACGATCACGGTGTTGCCGAGCTCGCGCAGGCGGCGCAGCGTGTCGAGCAGCCGCGCGTTGTCACGCTGATGCAGTCCGATCGACGGCTCGTCGAGCACGTAAAGCACGCCGGTCAGCCCCGAACCGATCTGCGAGGCGAGCCGGATGCGCTGGCTCTCGCCGCCCGACAGCGTGCCCGAGGCGCGGGAAAGGTTCAGATAATCGAGACCGACGTCGCGCAGAAAGGTAAGCCGGTCGCCGATCTCCTTGAGGATGCGGCTCGCGATCTCGTTGCGCTTGGCGTCGAGCTTTTGCGGCAGCGCCTTGGCCCACTCGACCGCTTGCTTCACGGAAAGCTCGCTGATCTGCCCGATATGCGCGCCGTCGATCTTGACCGCCAGCGCCTCGGGCTTCAGCCGGTAGCCATGGCAGGCGTCGCAGGGCGTCGCGGTCATGAAGCGCTGGATTTCCTCGCGCGACCACTCGCTCTCGGTCTCCTTGTAGCGGCGCTCCAGATTGTTGATGACGCCCTCGAACGGCTTCCGCACCTCATAGGCGCGCATCCCGTCGTCATAGGAGAATCGGACCTCTTCGCCGTTGGAGCCGAACAGGATCGCATCACGCGCCTTCTCCGGCAGCTCCGACCACGGCTTGTCGAGCCGGAACTTGTAGTGCTGGCCAAGCGCCTCCAGCGTCTGTAAATAGTACGGCGAGCTTGACTTCGCCCACGGCGCGACGGCGCCCCGCTTCAGCGTCAGCTTCGGGTCGGGAACGACCAGCGCCGGATCAACTTTGAGATTGCTGCCGAGGCCGCCGCAGACGGGACAGGCGCCGAACGGATTGTTGAACGAGAACAGCCGCGGCTCGATCTCCGGAATCGTGAAGCCCGACACAGGGCAGGCGAATTTGGCGGAGAACAGGATGCGCTCCGGCGCCTTGCCTTTCGCGGCGTCGGCGAATTCGGCGAACGCCAGCCCATCGGCGAGTTCGAGCGCGGTCTCGAAACTTTCGGATAGCCGGCTGGCGATGTCGGGGCGAACAACCAAGCGGTCGACCACCACCTCGATATCGTGCTTGAGTTTCTTGTCGAGCGCCGGCGCGTCGGCGATCTCGTAGAATTCGCCGTCGATTTTCAGGCGTTGGAAGCCGCGTTTCATGAACTCGGCGATCTCCTTGCGATACTCGCCCTTGCGGCCGCGCACGACCGGCGCGAGCAGATAAAGCCGCGTGCGCTCCGGCAGCGCCAGCACGCGGTCGACCATCTGGCTCACCGTCTGGCTCTCGATCGGCAAGCCGGTCGCCGGCGAATAGGGAATGCCGACGCGCGCCCACAGCAGGCGCATGTAGTCGTGGATTTCCGTGACCGTGCCGACGGTCGAGCGTGGGTTCTTCGAGGTCGTCTTCTGCTCGATGGCGATAGCCGGGGACAGGCCGTCGATCTGGTCGACGTCGGGCTTCTGCATCATCTCGAGAAACTGCCGCGCGTAGGCCGACAGCGACTCGACATAGCGCCGTTGGCCCTCGGCGTAGATCGTGTCGAACGCGAGCGAGGATTTGCCGGAGCCGGAAAGGCCGGTGAACACGACGAGCTTGTCGCGGGGGATCGTCAGATCGACGTTCTTCAGATTGTGCTCGCGCGCGCCGCGAATGACGATCGCCCGGCCGTCGAAGGCCGGGGATCGCATCAACTTCGTGGGCTTGTTCGGCATGAGGGCCTTGTCGAAAAGCTTCGCGAATCGCGCGTCGGGGGCTTGCGCCGCGAATTCGGCTAGGTTAGAACAAAAATAGAACGAAGGCCAGGGCCCCGCTTCTATTTAGGGTGAGTTGGGCGGAAGCCAAACGGCGCCGGGGCGGCGGGGCTGTGGACAAGTGTGGCGCGGCCCTTCCCTTCGGGCCGCGTCGGGACGAGGAAGGCGAACGGCGAAGCGAGAGATCGAGGAGAGAGTCATGGCGGGCAGCGTCAACAAAGTGATCCTGGTCGGCAACCTGGGCAAGGATCCCAAGGTCAGCACCCTGAACTCCGGCGATAAGGTCGTCAGCTTCACTCTCGCCACCTCCGAGAACTGGAAGGACAAGAACACCGGCGAGCGCCGCGAGAAGACCGAGTGGCACAATGTCGTCATCTACAACGACAATCTGGGCCGCATTGTCGAGCAATATTGCAAGAAGGGCTCGAAGGTCTATGTCGAGGGGCAGATTCAGACCCGCAAATACACCGATCAATCCGGCGCCGAGCGTTACATTACCGAGGTCGTGCTGCAACGTTTCCGCGGCGAGTTGACGTTGCTGGATTCGCGCGGCGGCGGGGAAGGCCGCGAAAGCTACGGCGGCGAGGAGCGCGTCCCGTCCTTCGGCCGCACCTCCCCGGCCGAACCGCGCCGCCCGGCGTTGGCGGGCGGCGGAGGCGGCGGGCCGGACCCGGACGACGACATTCCGTTCTGAGGGCTCGATTCTTAGGATGTCGAAATCGCGTCGCGCCGTGGTCCGCCGCGGCGCCCGTAGCGTAGTGGCGAGAATTGAGCGCTGTCGCGCCTTGCCCGCCGAGAGTCTTGATGCCCCTCTCCCCCTCAATCCCCCTCACCACCGTCGACGGCGAGTCGCAAAGCCTCGGCGACTACGCAGGACAGACGCTGCTCATCGTCAATGTCGCCAGCAAGTGCGGCTTCACGCCGCAATATGCGGGACTGGAGGCGCTGCATCGCAGCTATTCCCCACGCGGCTTCGCCGTGCTCGGCTTCCCGTGCGACCAGTTCGGCGGCCAGGAGCCCGGCGACGAGGCAGAGATCAAGGCGTTCTGCACGCGCGATTACGGCGTCAGCTTCCCACTATTCGCCAAGATCGACGTCAATGGCGCGCGAACCCATCCGCTGTTCGCCGCGCTGAAGCGCGCCGCGCCGGGCCTGTTCGGCACGCAGGCGATCAAGTGGAATTTCACCAAATTTCTGGTCGGACGCGACGGCGAGGTGAAGCGGCGCTACGCGCCCTCGGACGCGCCGGCTTCGCTCGCCAAGGACATCGAGGCCGCGCTCGCAAACGACCCCGCCGGCACGCGCGCGCCATAGGCGCGCATGAAAACCTCGACCGCAGCGTCGACCGTCTCGCCGATCGCCTCCGGCGTCGCGGTCTCGGTGACGCCGAACAGGCAGGCGCTGAACACGCCGGACTTGCAAAGGTCGATGAACTGGCGCGCCGCCTGAGGCCCATCGGTGAATTCGAGCCAGCCAGCGGCCCGCCACGTCTCCAACTGCTGCGCCAACCGGGTGACGCCGTAGCATGGGCCGGATTCGTAGAACGCCCGGCCGAGATTCGGGAATTTGCCGGTCGCGGCGATGACGATCCGCACCTGCGCGATCAACTCCGGCTGGGTCATCAGCGCGATCAACGCGCGTCCGAACGCCGCCAACGGCTCGCGCGGATCGGCGGCGACCTCCGGAATGACCAAGCGCTCGGCCTGCTGCTTGCGGTCCTCGCGGATCAGCGCCTCGAATAGCGTCTCCTTGGAGTCAAAATACACGTACAGCGTGCCCTTCGACACGCCGGCCACCCGCGCGATGTCGTTCATGCTCGCGCCGTCAAACCCGTCGGCGAGAAATACGCGGCGGGCGCCGTCGAGAATCTGGCGCCGTTTGGCGGATTCCTGCCCCGACTCCCGCGTCATCTCCGCCAATGCGTCCGCCGTCATCATTTTCTCCAGCCGGGGTTCGATTTATTGACCGAACCGTTCAGTTCGTCCTTGATCTACCCTCGGGCCGGGTGTATGTCAACCGCAATGACCGAACGGTTCGGTCGGGACCGAGACTTTGCCATGGCCCAGGACATCGCCGCCTCCCCCGCCTTCGCTCGCACTGCCGAAGCCGCCACGCAGGCAGCGCCGCCCCAGGCGAAGCGCTCGCCGCGCCGATTCATTCTGCCGCTCGTCATCGTCGGCGCGGCGGCGTATGGCGCGCATTGGGGCTACAACTATTTCACCGACGGGCGCTTTCTCGTCTCGACCGACGACGCTTACGTCGGCGCCGACACGGTGATCGTCTCACCAAAAATCATGGGCTACGTCGCCGAAGTCCTGGTCAACAACAACCAGGAAGTCCATGCCGGCGACCTCCTCGCGCGCATCGACGCCGGCGACTACCGCCTCGCCGTCGAAGCGGCGAAGGACAAGGTCGCCACGCAGGACGCGACGATCGCCCGCATCGGCCGGCAGGTCGAGGCGCAGCGCGCGTTGATCGCGCAATCGCAGGCGCAAATCGGGTCCGCTCACGCGGCCGCCGACAGCGCCGACGCCGACGAACAGCGCGCTTCGCTGGAATATGACCGCGCCCAGAAGCTCGCGCTGACCAGCTTCGGCTCGCAGCAGCGCCTGGAACAGGCGACCGCGGACAAGAAGCGCACCGCCGCCGCGGCGGTCGGGGCGCGGTCGTCGCTCGCCTCGGCCGAGGCGCAGCTGACGTGGAACCGGGCCAATCTCGAAGTGCTGCAAGACCAGCAGAGCGAAGCCGAGCACACTAAGGCCGAGCTCGCCAACGCGGTCGAGCGCGCCGAGCGCGATCTTTCGTTCACCGAACTGCGTGCGCCGTTCGACGGCGTCGTCGGCAACAAGTCGGTCGAGGTCGGGCAATTCGCGCAGCCAGGGGCGCGGCTGCTCGCCGTCGTGCCGCTCGACAAGGTCTATGTCGACGCCAACTTCAAGGAGACGCAGCTCGGGCCGCTGCGGCCGGGCCAGAAAGTCGAGGTTGCGGTCGACGCGTTCGGCGACAAGACGATCGAGGGCGTCGTGCGCTCGGTCGCCCCCGCCTCGGGCGCGCAATTCTCGCTGTTGCCGCCCGACAACGCCACCGGCAACTTCACCAAAATCGTGCAGCGGGTGACCGTGCGGATCGGCTTCAACGACGAGGTCGAGAAGGAGCATATTCTGCGGCCTGGCCTGTCGGTCGTGGCGACCGTGCATACCCGCGATGAATCGGCGCCGAAGCCGTCGCTCCTCGGCGCCTTAGGCCTTGAGAGAGTCCGGCCGATGATCCTCGGCGCGCTCGGCCTCGACAAGGCGCGGCCGTGAGCGCGGCCGCCGCGCCGCCCGTCGCTTCGGAGAAATTCGACAAGCGAAAGCTGATTGCGTTCATCTTCATGGTGTTCGGGATGTTCATGGCGATCCTGGACATCCAGATCGTCTCGGCGTCGCTGTCGCAGATCCAGGCCGGTCTCTCCGCCAGCCAGGACGAAGTGACCTGGGTGCAGACCAGCTATCTGATCGCCGAAGTCATCATGATCCCGCTTTCCGGCTTCCTGTCGCGGATGCTGTCGACGCGGATCATCTTCACGATCTCGGCGGCCGGGTTCACGGTGATGAGCTTCATGTGCTCGACCGCGGGCTCGATCGAGGAGATGATCATCTGGCGCGCGCTGCAAGGCTTCATCGGCGGCGGCATGATCCCGACCGTGTTCGCCTCCGCCTACACGATCTTCCCGCGCTCGAAAATGCCATTCGTCGCGCCGATCATCGGCCTGGTGGCGACGCTCGCCCCGACCATCGGGCCCACCGTCGGCGGCTATCTCACCGACCTGTTCTCCTGGCACTGGCTGTTCCTGGTCAACATCCCGCCGGGAATCATGGTCACGGTCGCCGCTTGGCTGCTGATCGACTTCGACAAGCCGGATTGGTCGCTTGCGCCGCGCTTCGATTGGACCGGGCTCATCGCGATGGCGGGCTTTCTCGGCGCGATGGAATATGCGCTGGAGGAAGGGCCGTCGAAAGATTGGCTTGAAAGCCAGCCGGTGACGGCGGCGCTCGTCGTCTCGGGCGTGAGCGCGGTCGTGTTTTTCTGGCGCGCCCTCACTGCGGCGCAGCCGATCGTCGACCTGAGCGCGTTCCGCGACCGCAATTTCTGGACCGGCTCGATGTTCTCCGCGATCATGGGCGTCGGGCTTTACGGCCTCACTTACATTTATCCGGTGTTTCTCGCGGCGGTGCGCGGCTACACGCCGCTGATGATCGGCGAGACGATGTTCGTCACCGGCGTCTGCATGTTCCTCACCGCGCCGATATCCGGCAGGCTGATGAGCCTGGTCGATCCGCGCAAGATGATCGCCATCGGCTTCGCCGGCTTTGCGTTCGGCACCTATCTCGCCTCGAAGGTGACGCCGGATTGGGATTTCTACGAGCTGTTGTGGCCGCAGATTTTCCGCGGCGTGTTCATGATGCTGTGCATGGTGCCGATCAACAATCTGGCGCTCGGCACCATGCCGCCGGCGAAGATGAAGAACGCCTCCGGCCTCTTCAATCTGACCCGCAATCTCGGCGGCGCGGTCGGCCTCGCGGTCATCAACACGGTGCTCGACAAGCGGATGGACCTGCACCTGCAACGTCTGCGCGAGTCGGTGGTGTGGGGCCGCAGCGTCGCCGAAGAGACGATGACCAACCTGACGGCCGCGTTCGCCGCGCGCGGCGCCGACGCCGCCGACGCCGCCACCAAGCAGATGGCGATGATGGTGCGCCGGCAAGCCGAGGTGATGGCGCTCGCCGACGTGTTCCTGGCGCTGACCGTGATCTATCTGGCGACGCTGTGGCTCGCCGCGCTGATGCGCCGACCGCAGGTGGCGGGCGGCGGGGGCGGCGGCCACTAGAGCAAGTCGCCAAGGACCGTAGCGCCGAACCCGCTGGGTCCAACCAAACTCGACACGCCATAACAAGGCCGGCGCAAGGCCGCCCACGCAAATTCGACCGCCTTGGAATCCCGGAGGCGGCGATCATGCGTTCAAGCCTGGACATCTCGCGGTTCGCGCCGCCGACAGGCGATTTGGCCCCGTTGACGCATGGCGCAGCGCTCGACCAGTCGTTCTTTTCGCTGGATTCCCAGGCCGGACGGCCGGCGTTGCTGGCGTTGATCGGCCGCCTGCCGATGGCGGCCGCGCGCGATGCGCTGATCGCCTGCCAGACCCGCGCGGCCGAATTCGCCGCGCTCGAGGCCGATATCGTCGCGCTCGTCGAATTGGAAAGCCCGCACGTGACGGAGTTCCTGACGCCGCTCGCGCCGGACGTGCGCGTCGTGTTCTCGCAACCCGACGTCTTCGCAGCCTGGCGCTTCGACCATCGCGCGCCCGCGCTGGTGGCGCTGGATCGCGCCGGCCGCGTCGTCGGCGCCGGCGCGACTCCCGACGATCTGTTGGCCGCGTTCACCCGGCTGCCGCGCGAGACGCCGTTCGCCGACGAGATGCCGGCGCCGGTGCTCGCGATTCCAGGCATCCTGAGCGAGCCGCTTTGCCGCGAGCTGATCGCCCATTTCGAGGCGAGCAAGCCGGTTTTCGGCGGCATGGCCTCGATCGACGCCTCCGGCCGCTACGCGCATCGAATCGATCAAGACAAGAAGCACCGCTACGATCTGGTGCTGGGGTCTCCCTATTCGAACCGGGTCCTGGCGGGCGTGCTGACGCGCTGCATCCCGGAGATCAAGCGCGCCTTCCAGGTCGAAATCGCCCACACCGACCGCATCCTGCTGGCGCGCTACGACGAGAGCGGCGGCTATTTCAGACGCCACCGCGACAATGCGGCGCCGAGCGTCGCCTTCCGCCAGTTCGCGCTGTCGATCAATCTCAACGAGGATTTCGACGGCGGCCACGTGCTGTTTCCCGAGTTCAATTCGCGCCGCTACCGCCCGCGTCTCGGCGCGGGGGTCGTGTTCTCCTGCTCGCTGCTGCACGAGGCGGCCGCCGTCACGCGCGGCCGGCGCTACTGCGCCTTGACCTTCCTGCACGCCGCGGCCGCGCAGGCGCGCTGGCTCGCCGCCAACGCCGCGTCTTGACGGCCGCGGCCCCCGCTGCTAATCCCGACGCCGCTGTTGAAAGCCAAAAATCCTCATTTTTTCAACAGTTTGGTGAAAACGGTAGGGCTTATGGCGATACGATTGCACGAGGGTGACCTGCCGCAGGGCCTCGATCTCGGCCCGGTGGTGGCGATCGACACCGAGACGATGGGGCTCGTCACCGGCCGCGATCGGCTGTGCGTCGTGCAGATGAGCGGCGGCGACGGCGACGCCGAGGTGGTGCGAATCGCCGCCGGCCAGCGAGAAGCGCCGCGCCTAGTGGCGATGCTCAGCGATCCCAAGGTGCTGAAGCTGTTCCACTTCGGCCGCTTTGATATGGCCGCGCTCTGCCATGCGTTCGGCGTCATGCCGGCCCCGGTCTATTGCACGAAAATCGCCTCGAAACTCGCGCGCACCTACACCGACCGGCACGGGCTCAAGGAGCTCGTCAAAGAGTTGTTGGGGGTCGACCTCTCCAAGCAGCAACAGAGCTCGGACTGGGGCGCGGCGTCGTTGAGCGAGGCGCAACTCACCTATGCGGCTTCGGACGTGCTGCATCTCCATGGCTTGCGCGAAAAACTCGACGCCATGCTCGCCCGCGAGGGTCGGGACGGCCTTGCCCGCGCGGCGTTCGCCTATCTGCCCGACCGGGTGCGGCTCGACCTCGCCGGCTTCGAGGCGATGGACGTGTTTTCGCACGGGTCGCCTTGAGCTGGGGTAAGCGTTCCCGCCTCGTCCTCGCCGCGGCAGGTCCGGTTCATTCCTCGGGAACGCCGGCCTTGCGCATGCCCTCGATCAGGCGCTCCCGTCCCGCCAGGAAGTTCGGATTGTCGTTCGGCGCGCCGGCGCGAAAGCGGGCAATGCTGTAGGTCGGGTTTAGCGCAAGTCCGGCCTGAACTTCTGACCGGGCTTCCGGCAGCCGCTCGAGATTCGCCAAGGCGGCGGCCAGATACAAATGAGATATTGGATAGTTGGTATTGTTTTCGACGGACCTGCGCAGCCACGTCGCCGCCTCCTCGTCCTCGCCGAGAAAGAACTTGGCGACCCCGGCGAAGAAATACCAAAAATAGCCGTGCGGATCGTGCGGGCTCAGGCGCAGCGCGTCATGGATATGGGGTACGGTTTCCTCGGGCTTTCCCCGATAGATGTTAGCTTGGCCAAGTATGCCATGGGCGACAGCCAAATTCCGGTCCAGCTCCAGCGCCCGCTCGCATTTTGCGATGCCTTCGGGCACGCGGTTGATCTGGATCTGGATGATGCCGAGCGCCAGATGGGCCGCCGCGTGTTCGGGGGCAAGCGACACCGCGCTCGAAACCGCGGCTTCCGCTCTCGCCAGCCGAAGGGCGCGATCGTCCGGAACGAAATTGATGGCGACCATCGCATCGACGACGGCGATAAGGACCAGGGCCTCCACGTTGGCCGGGTCGAGCGCCAGAGCGCGCTCGCAAAAATCGCGCGCCCTCGAAAAGTAGTCGGGCGTCGTACCCCGATTGAACCAGGCCCTGCCCTGAAAATAAAGGTCCATCGAGTCCGGGTTCGGCGCTCGTTCCGCGCGGCGGGCCTCGGCTGTGATGAGTTGCGTATCGAGCGCGTTTGCGAGGCGCGCGACGATTTCGTCCTGCATGTCGAACAGGTCGGCCAGCGGCTTGTCGAACCGCTCCGCCCAAAAGTGGCTGCCGCTTTCGGCGTCGATGAGCTGGACGTTGACGCGCATCCGGTCGCCGCCGCGCTGGACGCTGCCTTCCAAAGCATAGCGGACATTCAACTCGCGCCCGATCTGCTTCACGTCGACGGGCTTCCCCTTGTAGGTGAAGGCGGTGTTGCGCGAGATCACGAACGAGCCGCGAATGCGCGACAGATCGGTCGTCAGGCTCTCCGTGACTTCGTCGACGAAATAGTCCTGTTGCGGGTCGCCGCCGATATTGAAGAACGGCAACACGACGATGGAAAGGTGGGGCGGGGTCGCTTTTTCGGGCGCGGGCTTCGCTTGGGCCGGTTTGCCGACGGCAATCGAATAGGCGCGGACGGGCTCGGCGATGTTCTTGAGCTGCGTCCAACCGAGATCGGTGACGGCGACGTCGAGCCGCGCCTTCACCTGCCGGTAGGCGTCTTCCGAAAGGCAGATGGCGCCGGGGTCCGCGATCCCTTCGAGGCGCGCAGCGATATTGACGCCGTCGCCCATCAAGTCGCCGTCGCTCTCCTCGACGATGTCGCCCAAATGAACGCCGATGCGAAAGACGATCCGGCGATCGGCCGGCAAGCTGGCGTTACGTTCGATCATGGCGTTTTGGATCGTGGTGGCGCAACGCACCGCCTCCACCACGCTGCGGAATTCGACGAGGGCGCCGTCTCCGGTCCGCTTGAACACCCGCCCGTGATGCGCCGCGACAGTCGGATCTATGAGGTCTACGCGCAACGCTCGTAGCCGCGCCAGGGCGCCGTCCTCGTCGGCCCCCGTCATGCGGCCGAAGCCGACAATATCGGCCGCCAGAATCGCCGCGATCTTTCGGGTTTCGCCCATCGCGCCCCTCACGCACGCTGCACGATAGCACAAAGACGACCAGTCCCGAATGCCTTGACCTCTAGGCGGCGGTCGTTGTCAGACCGCCGCCCCGCTTTCGCGCTATTTCTTGACGCAGGCGATCACGGTCTTCGCGCCGTCGCCTGCGCAGCTGGCGCCGGTCATCGACGAGATTTCCGGGGCGGTCTCCTTGCCGACGCAATAGGCGCTAATCATCACTTCGCCGTCCGCACAGGACGCGGAGGCGTCGCCGGTGACGACGCGCACCGACGCGCCGCCCTCGCCTGTCGGTCCCGCAGGCCCGGCCGGGCCGATATCGCCCTTGTCGCCCTTCGGTCCCGCGAGCCCCGCCTCGCCCTTCGGACCGGCCGGCCCAGGGTCGCCGCGGTCGCCCTTCGGACCCGCCGGCCCGGTGTCGCCCTTCGGTCCGACCACCCCGGCGTCGCCCTTCGGCCCGGCGTCGCCCTTGTCGCCTTTTTCGCCGCGGTCGCCCTTCTCGCCCCCGAGACCACGCGGCCCGGCGGCGCCCGTCTCGCCTTGCGGACCGGGTGGGCCGGCGTCGCCCTTGTCGCCCTTCGCGCCGATAGGACCTGTCGGCCCGACGGGTCCGGCCGGGCCGGCCTCGCCCTTCAGGCCGGCCGGGCCGGCATCGCCTTTCGGACCCACCGCGCCAGCCGCGCCGACCGGGCCGGGATCGCCCTTCGGACCCGGCGGCCCCTTATCGCCGGGATCGCCCTTGGCGCAGGCGGAAATGGCGAGGACGGCGCACAGCGCCGCCACGGTGATCGAAATTTTCAACTTATTCCCCCCCGGGGTTGGATTGGCGCGCGGACGTTAGCGGAAAGTCCGCGCCATGGCCAAGTCCGAAAAAGTCGAGTTTTGAGAATGCGATCAGCCGCGCGGGTCGTCGCGGCTATTGCGACGGCGCGGACGCGCCGGTCAGTTGCAGCGGCGGGGCGGCGGCCGCGTGAACCGGCGCGACGAGCGCGGCGGCGATCTCGCGCTTGCCGCGCGCGGCCAGGAACGCGGCGGCGGCGCTGCGCTCGTTGTCGCTCGCCGCGCCGACGTCCTTGGCTTCGAGGTCGTGAATCCACGCCTCTTTCGTCGACTTGGCGCTCACATTGGCGATCGTCAGCCACATCAGCCCGCGAGCGGCCTGGCGCGGCACGCCATCGCCGCGAAACAGCAAGTGACCCAGCAGCGCCTGGGCGCCGTGATGGCCTTTTTCAGACGCCAGACCCAGCCACTTGGCGGCCCTGAGCTTGTCCCTCTCGAGGCCGCCGGCGCCGTCGATGAACATGCGGGCGAGATGATATTCGCCGTCGGCGTCGCCGAACCGGGTCGCGGCGATTTCGAACATTTCCACCGCCCGCTCCGGATCGGGTTTGACCGCGCTGCCGGCGATGCCGTTGAGGTTATAGAGCCCGACCTGGACGAAGGCGTTGGCGATGGCGGTCAGCGAGCGCTGGTCGGTCTCATCCTCGTCGTAATTGTCTACGAGCTCCTCGAAATATTTGTAGGCCAGCAGGTCGTTGCGCGGCACCACCTCGCCGGCGGCGTAGATCGAGCCGAGCTTCCACTGCGCCAGCGTCTCGCCGCCCTCGGCGGCGTAGGTCAGCGCCTGCACGGACGATTGCGCGTCGCCGGTGCGCAAATCGTCAACGCCGGCGCGCAACGCCTCGCGCGCGCTCTTGAAGGTGCGGCCGGGGGTTATCTTCTGGCCGTTTGACGTCGTCGAGCCGTCGAGCGCCAAGGCCGGCGTAGCCAACAGAGCCAAGACAAGCCCGAGTCCGGCGAGGCGCATTCCCGCTGACGACTTCATTCCCGCAAACGAACCCGCAAACATGTCCAACGATCCGATCCAGGTTCGCGCGAATGCGCTGACGCCCCTTCAGCCGCAAACCTTCGCGCGGGTCGCGCTGACTTACGTCACCGCGGCCGGGGCAAGTAAAGCTCGGCGTTTATGGCGCAATCGCGGCGCGAACTCGGGCGAAATCTGAAGCGGCGGACTTGGGCAAGCTATGTTGCGCAAATGCCACGACTAGACGGGGGTTCTCGCGAAAATGTTCAGAGATTCTCAAGCCTGGCGCGCGCTTCGTCGAGCTTGGCGAGCCGCGCCAGCGACGCTTCGCGGCGCTCGCGATTCTCTTCGATGATCTCCTCGGGGGCGCGGAACAGGAAGTCCGCATTGTTCAACTTCATGTCGACCTTGGCGACCTCGGCGCGCTCTTTGGCGATGTCCTTGTCCAGGCGGGCGCGCTCGGCCGCGAAATCAACAAGACCGGCAAGCGGCAGCGCGGCTTGCGCGTCCCGCACCAGAATCGCCAGAGACCCCGGCGGGGGCTCGGCGAGCACATCGACGCCTTCGAGGCGAGCCATACGCTCCAGCGTCGGCCGCCAACGCTCGAGATAGGCCAGAATCTTTGCGCTCGGCGCGACCAGCGCGAGCCGCAGCGGCGCATTCGGGGTGATCGCCATTTCCGAACGGATCGAGCGGATCGCCTCGATGAGTTCGATCGCCCAGCCGATCTCGTCCTCCGCCTCGGAGTCGACGGCTGCCCCGGCGTCCGGCCAAGGCCCGAGGGTCAGCGGACCCCGGCCTTCGCCCTTGATCGCCCAAAGCTCCTCGGTGAGGAACGGCATGAACGGGTGCAGCATCGCGTAGGAGAGATCGAGCACGTGGGCGATGGTGGCGCGCGTCTCCGCCTTCGCCGCCTCGCTGGCCTCGCCCTGCAACACCGGCTTGGCAAGCTCCAGGCACCAGTCGCAAAGGACGCTCCAGATGAAGCGGTAGGCGGCGGCGGCGGCGTCGTTGAAGCGGTATTCCTCGATCCCGCCGGCGACCTCCGCCAGCGCGGCGCCCGCACCGGTCAGAATCCAGCGATTGAGCGGGTCGCGCACGCTGAGCGGATCAAAGTTCTCGACGCGGACGCAGCCGTTCATCTCGGCGAAACGCGACGCGTTCCAGAGTTTGGTGGCGAAGTTGCGGTACCCCTCGACGCGCGCGATCGACAGCTTGATGTCGCGCCCCTGCGCCGCCATCGCCGCCAGCGTGAAGCGCAAGGCGTCGGCGCCGTATTGATCGATGAGGCTCAGGGGATCGATGACGTTGCCCTTCGACTTCGACATCTTCGCGCCCTTCTCGTCGCGGACGAGCGCATGGATGTAGACGTCGCGAAACGGAACTTCCTTTTGGAAGTGCAGACCCATCATCATCATGCGGGCGACCCAGAAGAAGATGATGTCGAAGCCGGTGACGAGCACGCTGGTCGGATAGAAGCGCTTCAGCTCGGGCGTCTCGTCGGGCCAGCCGAGCGTCGAGAACGGCCACAGCGCCGAGGAGAACCAGGTGTCGAGCACATCCTCGTCGCGCGGGAACATCTCGGCGAGTTTTTCCGGGTCGTCGGCGAGCGCCGCCGCCTCCTCAGCGGTCAGGATTCCGCGTTCGACGCCCTCAGCGAGCGCGACTCCGAAGGCGGCTTCTTCGTCTTCCTCGACGTAGGTTCCGCCCCACGGCGAGCTCCAGGCGGGAATCTGATGACCCCACCAGAGCTGGCGCGACACACACCACGGCTGAATGTTCTCCAACCAGTCGAAATAGGTCTTCTCCCAGTTCCGCGGGGTGAAGACGGTGCGGCCCTCGCGCACCGCGGCGAGCGCCGGCTGCGCCAGCGTCTTGGCGTCGACGTACCATTGGTCGGTCAGCCAGGGCTCGATGGCGACGCCGGAGCGATCGCCGTGCGGCACCGTATGGCCGTGCGGCTCGATGCGGGCCAGCCGGCCTTCGCGCGCGATCATACCGACGATCTTCGTGCGCGCCGCGAACCTGTCGAGGCCGTCGAGCGTCGCGACGAGTCGCGTCAGTTCGTGATCGCCGGATTCCACGCCGTCGAAAAAGGCGGCGTTGCCCGTCAACGTAACGCGTCCCTCGGCGTCGAGGATGTTGATCGCCCTGACCCCCTCGGCTTCGTGGCGCCGGCCGACCTCGAAATCGTTGAAGTCGTGCGCCGGGGTGATCTTCACCGCGCCGGTGCCTTTCTCGGGATCGGAATAGCTGTCGGCAATGACTGGGATCAACCGCATCGCCAGCGGCAGCCGCAGCTTGCGCCCAACCAGCGCCGCATAGCGCGCGTCGTCCGGATGCACCGCGACGCCGGTGTCGCCGAGCATCGTCTCCGGCCGCGTGGTGGCGACGGTGATGACCTCGCCGGTGTCCTCGCCCGACTCGTCAACCAGCGGATAGTCGAAATAGTAGAGATGGCCGCTAGGGTTCTTGGCCAGGACCTTCGCCAGCGCCGCCTCGTCGAGCGGCTCGCCCGCCTCGCGCGCCCACTTGAACGCGCCCTTGCATTCAACCTGCTGCACTTCGAGGTCGGAGATCGCCGTTTGCAGCTTCGGGTCCCAGTTGACCAGGCGCTTGTCGCGATAGATCAGCCCCTCGCGGAACAATTGCACGAACACTTTGGTGACGGCCTTCGACAAGCCCTCGTCGAGCGTGAAGCGCTCGCGCGACCAGTCGCACGAGGCGCCGAGCCGCTTCAACTGACCGACGATCGCCCCGCCGGACTCCGCTTTCCACGCCCAGACGCGTTCGAGGAACGCTTGCCTGCCCATCGCGCGGCGGTCCGGCTCCTGGCGCTCCATCAGCTGACGCTCGACCACCATCTGCGTGGCGATGCCGGCGTGATCCGTGCCTGGTTGCCAAAGGACGTCGCGGCCCCTCATCCGCCAATAGCGGCACAGCACGTCCTGCAACGTGTTGTTGAGCGCATGGCCCATGTGCAAGTTGCCGGTGACGTTCGGCGGCGGAATGACGATGCAAAACGGCTGAGCGTCGGCGCGTTCCGGCCGCCCGGCGCGAAAGGCGCCCTCGCGCTCCCAATATTCGCCTATGCGTCGCTCGACCGAGGCGAAGTCGAAGGTCTTGTCCATCATGGAATTGGGCTCGGGCTTTCTTGCGAACGCGGCATAACGCCGAGGCGGCCGGGAAAGTCAACGGATCGGACAACGGAGATTCCCATGTTGCGATTGCGCGCGATACGCTTCAAGCATGACGACACTCGACGAATCCCCGCCGCGCGTGGCGCCCAGAACTCAAAGCCGTTCCGGCGATTCGCCAGATTTACTGGTGCGATTTTCCCGCCGACGCCCACTTGCCGGAACTTTGGAAAACTCGCCCCGTCGTGATCGTCAGTTTCAAGAACACGCTACGCGGAGCCGTCACGGCGTTTCCGTGTTCGTCTCAGGATCAGACGGGCAATCCCTGGGCCGTTCCTCTGCAAACGACGGTGGATGGCAAGGGGCCGTCATGGGCCATTTGCGACAAGGTGACAACGCTTGCGGTCAGTCGGCTCACACCCGACAAGGGCGGCATTCGTCGCCTGCCCGAAGCGGAGTTCAACGGTTTGCTGGCTGTTCTATTCCGATGGCTACCGAAACTTCCGGGTTGAAAATAGGGGCAGAATGGCCTAATTTCCAATTGTGCGGCCCCGGCTTTCGGGTGTCCGTTTCCCCGCAAGGGGAGCTACACGCCAGGGGAGCCTCACGGCTCCCCTTGGTTTATCCGGCATCCTGTATCGCGGGACATGCCTGTCCGCCAACTCTGCGCTTCGCCAAATTGACTAGCCGCCGGCGCGTTGCCTTTGCCGGCCGCGCGCGCGATGACGGGCCGCAAGTTCCCCGGGAGGACAGCGTGAGCAGCCGATACGCTTCCGTCTATCAGCAATGGCGCGAAAACCCGGAAGCGTTCTGGGCGGAAGCCGCCAAGGGCGTCGAGTGGATCAAGCCGCCGCAGCGCATCTTCGACCCCGACGCCGGCGTCTACGGCCGCTGGTTTCCCGACGCGACCTGCAACGCCTGCCACAACGCGCTCGACCGCCATGTCGCCGCCGGTCGCGGCGAGCAGGTCGCGATCTACTACGACAGCCCCGTCACCGGCGCGAAGCAGACCCTCACCTACGCCGAGATGCTGGCGGAGGTCGAAACGCTCGCCGCCGTGCTCGCCGATTTCGGCGTGGCGAAGGGCGACCGCGTCGTCATCTACATGCCGATGATTCCGCAGGCGATCGCCGCCATGCTCGCCTGCGCGCGCATCGGCGCGGTGCATTCCGTCGTGTTCGGCGGCTTCGCCGCCAAGGAGCTGGCGACCCGCATCGAGGACGCCGAGCCGAAGCTGATCCTGGCCGCCTCGTGCGGCGTCGAGCCGGGGCGCGTCGTCGCCTACAAGCCGCTGCTCGATACGGCGCTCGAACTGTCGCGGCATCAGCCGGCGGCCTGCCTGGTGTTTCAGCGCCCGCAGGCGGCGGCGAAAATGCGGGAGGGCCGCGATTTCGACTGGGCGGCGACCGTCGCCGCCGCGCGCGCCGCCGGCAAGCGGGCGTTGGCGGTCGAGCTGAAGGCGACCGACCCGCTCTACATCCTCTACACCTCCGGCACGACCGGGATCCCGAAGGGCGTGGTGCGCGACATCGGCGGCTACCTGGTCGCGTTGCGCTGGTCGATGGAGAACATCTACGACGCCAAGCCGGGCGAGACGTTCTGGACGGCGAGCGACATCGGCTGGGTCGTCGGCCATTCCTACATCGTCTACGGGCCGCTGATCTACGGCTGTTCGTCGGTGCTCTACGAGGGCAAGCCGGTCGGCACGCCGGACGCCGGCGCGTTCTGGCGCGTCATCGAGGAATACAAGGTCTCCGCCTTCTTCACCGCGCCCACCGCGCTGCGCGCGGTGCGCAAGGAGGACCCCGAAGCGAAACTTCTGCCGGCCTACGACATCTCGTCTCTGCGCACGCTGTTCCTGGCCGGCGAGCGCGCCGATCCGGACACGGTTGCCTGGGCGGAAAAGGTGGTGGGCCGGCCGATCGTCGACCATTGGTGGCAGACCGAGACCGGCTGGCCGATCGCCGCCAACCCGGTCGGCCTCGGTCTGATGCCGATCAAACGCGGCTCGCCGACCGTGGCGATGCCCGGCTACCAGGTCGACATCGTCGACGAGGCCTGCCGCCCCGTGGCTGACGGCGTGATGGGGTCGATTGTGATAAAACTGCCGCTGCCGCCCGGCTGCCTGCCGACGCTCTACGGCCAGGACGAGCGCATGCGCGAGAGCTATCTCGCCGAGTTCCCCGGCTATTACAAAACCTCCGACGCGGGCGTGAAGGACGGCGACGGCTATCTGACGATCCTCGGCCGCACCGACGACATCATCAACGTCGCCGGGCATCGGCTTTCAACCGGCGGTATGGAGGAGGTGGTGGCGAGCCATCCCGATGTCGCGGAATGCGCGGTGCTCGGCGTCAAGGACGCGATTAAGGGCGAGCAGCCGTGCGGCTTCCTGGTGCTGAAGGCCGGCGTCAACCGTCCGAATGCCGAGATCGAGAAGGAAGTCGTGGCTCTGGTGCGCGACAAGATCGGGCCGGTGGCGGCGTTCAAGATCGCCATCGTCGTCGCGCGCCTGCCGAAGACCCGCTCAGGCAAGATTTTGCGCGGGACGATGAAGAAGATCGCCGACGAGGAGCCGTGGTCGACGCCGGCGACGATCGAGGACCCGGCGGCGCTGGAGGAGGTGAAGGCGGCGATTGCGACGCGGGGGCTATAGCCGGCCGAGCGCGGGCAGATTCAGCGGGTTAGGCGCCGATTCCTGCCCTCGCGGGCGGCGTCAGGGATTTGTTGCGGGCGCCATCGCCAGTATTTACGTGTAACGGCGCGCTTAACTGACGAAATTGTACAAAATTTTCATATATATACTTTAATTTATACTATATATTACAACAACCTCTGTCATTGCGGGCGTAGCGAAGCAATCCAGCGCGGAGAGATGACGACAGGGAAGCCTGCCATTTTGGCCCCAGATCCGCGCAACATCAAAACCCGATCCGCGTGCGGATCGTCTCGCCGCCCCGCGAAATCGTCAGATCCCAGGAGCGCCCGTGCTGATTCGTCGCCTCGACGAGGTCGCGGGTGTCGCGGATCGCAGCGCCGTTGACCCCGACGATGACGTCGCCCTTCTGCAGGCCGAACTGCGCGGCCGGCGTGTTGGCGGCGACGTCGGAAACCACCACGCCGTCCGTCGTGCCGATCGCGTCGGCGTCGAGCGAGAGTTCGTCGAGCACGGCAGGCGACAGGTTCATCACCTCTGCGCCCTGCAACGGCGAGCGGCTGGTCAGCCGCACGGCGCTGCGCGGCGTCGATTCCGGCGCCGCCTTCAGATTCATTGGCAGAATGAGAACTCTTGCCGCCACGCAGCACGGATAGCGAGGCGACGCCGCCGATCGGCTTGACGCCGATGCGGAAGTCTACGCCGGCGGCGTCGTCCACCGGCAAGCCGTCGACCGCCACGATCACGTCGCCGCGTCTCAGCCCGGCGTCGGCTGCCGGCGTCCCCTTTGCGACGCTGGCGACCGCCGCGCCGACGGGGCGATCGAGGCCGAGCGAGTCGGCGATATCCTTGGTCACATCCTGCAATTTGGCGCCGAGGAACGGCCGCTTGACGACGGCGCCGCCCGCCTTGGCCGTCACGATGACGCTCTTGACCATGTTGACCGGAATGGCGAAGCCGATCCCCATGCTGCCGCCGGAGCGCGAGTAGATCGCCGAGTTGACGCCGACCAGCCGACCCCAGGTGTCGACCAGCGCGCCGCCGGAATTGCCCGGATTGATCGCGGCGTCGGTCTGGATGAAGAAGCCGAAATCGCTGACGCCGACCTGCGTGCGGGCGAGCGCCGAGACGATGCCCTGCGTTACGCTCTGGCCGACGCCGAACGGATTGCCGATCGCAATGACGAAGTCGCCGACCTCGATCGCATCGGAATCGCCCAGCTCGATCGCCGGGAAGCTTTCGCCGCCCTTGAGCTTCAGCACCGCAAGATCGGTGCGCGGATCGCGCAGCACTATCTGCGCCTCGTATTCGCGTTTATCGGCGAGCGCGACCTTAACCTCCGTCATGCCTTCGATGACGTGGTGGTTTGTGACGACGAGCCCGCTGGCGTCGACGATGACGCCCGACCCCAGCGATTGCGCCACCCGCCGGTTCTGCTCTTGCGGCTGCTCGCCGAAGAAATGGCGGAAGAACGGATCGTCGAACAGGGGGTTTCGCGGCATCGTCTCGACCCGCGAGGCGTAGACGTTGACCACCGACGGCCGCACCTTGGCGACGATCGGCGCGAACGAGAGATGCACTTGCGCGGGATTGGCGGGAACGATGCGCTCGTCGGCGGCCGCGCTCGCGGCGAACAGCAACAGCGCGGCGAAAACATAGCGAAGCAAGACGTCCTCCAGAGCTCCGGCGGGCATATAGGCTCGCCTCCGCCTCGAACGCCAAGCGGCGCCTTACCGCGATTTAATGTTCATTCTCGCGCGCTTTCTCTTGCGCCGGGGTCGTCTCGTGGCAATCTCTCCCGCGCCGCCCTGCGCATAAGCTGTGAGAGTGGCGGCTTTTCAGGAGGCTCATCATGAGCACGTCTCAAGGCCCGTTTGACAATGCCGACGCGGGCGGCTTCTGCGGGTCGCCTTGGTCGCGCGGTTTCGCGGGCGGCCGCTGGACGCCTTTCGAACTGATCGCGATGGTTCTCGGCTTCATGGTGTTCTGGCCGATCGGGTTGGCGGTGCTCGCGTTCAAATACTGGCAGCGCAAGACCGGCGGGGCTGACTTGCAAACCGTCGCCACCGGCGCGTACCAGAACGCCCGCTCGGCGATGAGCGGTTTCCAGGCGAACGCGCCGCGGGCGTGGGCTCAGCAGAACTGGGCGCGAGGCTTTACCACCTCGACCGGCAACGCCGCGTTCGACGAGTGGAAGAACGCCGAGCTGGCCCGGCTCGAAGAAGAGCGCCGCCGTCTCGACAACGCGCATCGCGAATTCGCCGAATGGCTCGACACTGTCCGCAAGGCGAAGGATCGCGAGGAGTTCGAGCGGTTCATGAACGAGCGGCGCGGGAAGGCCGGGGCGTAACGCTCGCGCTATCGTCCCAGAGCTATCAAGCCTCGCTGGACCTTCGGTCCAGCGAGGCTTTCTTTGTGCGTGGGGGACGCGCCAGGCTCGCCACTGTCGGGCCCCGGCTTGTCGCGCTAATTGAGCGGTTTAATTGGCGCTCTCCGGGTCTTGCCCGGGCTTGTCCCGGGCATCCACGTCGCGACAGGGCGCTGCGGTTTCCAAACGAGAAAGTTCCGTTTGCAACGAGCGCAGTTCCAACTCTGCCGCAGCTAAGCAACGGCGCGACGTGGATGGCCGGGACAAGCCCGGCCATGACGACGCAAAAGTCACGTCGCAATAGAACGCTCATAGCGAGTCTCCTTGCACATCACACTTACATTGATCGTGCGTCACCTCACAGTATGCCTGCAATTGAAACAGTTTTAATCTGCGCTCGTCTCGTTGACACTGCCCATAACGCATGGTTTTTCTTGGCGTGCTGCGAAGCAAGCGCCGCAAGGCTACCCGCCGAGGTTTCCAATGACGATCCAAGCTCGGCTTCCCTCCGCGGAGGCCAGCGCGCGCGGCTTCGCCGTCGTCGTGCTCACCTATCGCTGCGCGATGGCGGAACTCTGCGACGCCCAGGCGGCCTACCGCGTCGACGCGTGGGAGGTGCTCGAATCGATCGCCCCGGACGGCGACGCCGAAGCGTTGTTCGGTTGTTTCTTCGGCTTCGTCCGCGCGCTGCTCGCGGGCGCTGGCCGCCCTCTGCAATGGCGGCGGACGTTTTGCGCGCATCTCTGTCGCGACGAATGGCTCGCGGTCGCGATGATCGACGCAGCGCAACGCGCCGACCCGGAGTCTCTGCTGGGCTTCGCGTCCGAACTCATCGGCGTCGAGGAACTCGGCGACGCGCTGCATGCGACGCAGGCTTTGGCCGCGGCCCTCGCGCGGCGCGGCCTTTATCTGCGTGCGAACGAACGCTCGCCGCATCCCACGCTGCACTGAACCGCTTTCCCTCAGCCCCGCTCTGCGATAATCCGCTTGCCCTATCAGGGAGGGGCGGGGCATGCGGCTGGCGCAAATCATAGACGACAACGGCAAGCGAGCGCTGGTCGTCACCGCGCGCGGCGAAAGCCGGCTCGTCAAGGGCGCGAAGACGACGCTGCAACTCGCCGAACAGGCGATCGAGGCTGGGACCAGCCTGAAAAAGCTGATCGCCGAGCGCGGAATCGGCAAGCCGGCCGATCTCGCGGCGGCCTACAAGGAGGGCCGCGTGCTGACGCCGGTCGACCATCCCGATCCCGCGCATCTCTACGTCACCGGCACCGGGCTGACCCATCTCGGCTCGGCCGAGGGGCGCGACAAGATGCACAAGAGCCTCGCCGATCCCTCCGCGCTCACCGATTCGATGAAAATGTTCAAGATGGGCCTCGAAGGCGGCAAGCCGGGTAAGGGCCAGGAGGGCGTGCAGCCGGAATGGTTCTACAAAGGCGACGGCTCGACGCTCGCCGCGCCGGGCGGCGACCTGCAGAGCCCCGCCTTTGCGCTCGACGGCGGCGAGGAGCCGGAGATCGTCGGCGTCTATCTGATCGACGACAAAGGCGCGCCGCGCCGGCTCGGCTTCGCGCTCGGCAACGAGTTCTCCGATCATGTCACCGAGCGGCAGAACTACCTGTTTCTCGCCCATTCCAAGCTGCGGGCGTCGAGCTTCGGCCCGGAGCTGCTGACCGGCGACCTGCCGCTCGACGTGCAGGGCGTCTCGCGCATCAAGCGCGGCAAGGCGGTGCTGTGGGAGAAGCCGTTCCTCTCCGGCGAACAGAACATGTCGCATTCGATCGCCAATCTGGAGGCGCATCATTTCAAATACGCGCTGTTCCGCCGACCGGGCGACGTGCACGTGCATTACTTCGGCACGGCGACGCTTTCCTTCTCCGACCAAATCAAGCCGGAGAAGGGCGACGTGTTCGAGATCGAAGCGGAGGCGTTCGGACTGCCGTTGCGCAACCGCCTGACCATCGCCAAGCCGCTGAAGACCAAAGTCACAGCGCTCTGAATGCGTCTGCTGCTGACCGGCGCGGCGGGCTGGTTGGGGCGCCACCTGAGCCCGCGCCTGGTCGCCGCGGGCCATGAGGTCGTCGGTCTCGACATCGCCGCTTCGCCGGGAACCGACGTCGTCGGCACGATCGCCGACCGCGACCTCATCGCGCGGGTGTTTCGCGAAGGCGGGATCGAGGCGGTCATTCACGCAGGCGCCCTGCACAAGCCCGACATCGCCCGCTTCCCCGCGCAAGCCTTCGTCGATACCAACGTCACCGGCACGCTGAACCTGCTGCGGGCGGCGGTGGCGGCGCGGGCGCGTTTCGTGTTCACCTCGACCACTTCGCTGATGATCAGCCAAGCGATCCGCGCCGAGGAGGGCGGCGCCGCGGTCTGGCTCGACGAGCGCGCCGGCCCGCTGGAGCCGCGCAACATTTACGGCGTCACCAAGCTCGCGGCCGAGAGCCTGTGCCGGCTGCATCATCTCGACCACGGGCTCCCCTGCGTGATCTTGCGGACGGCGCGCTTCTTCCCGGAAGCCGACGACACCCACGCCGACATCGACGGCGCCAATTTGAAGGCCAACGAATTCCTCTACCGCCGGCTGACGGTGGAGGATTGCGCCGAGGCGCATGTGGCCGCGCTGATCCGGGCGCCGGCGATCCGCTTCGGGCTTTACTTGGTCTCGGCGCCGACGCCGTTCCAACGCTCCGACGCGGCGGCATTGAAGCAGGACGCAGCGGGCGTCGTCGCGCGCTATTTTCCTGACGCCGCCGATATTTATGAGCGCGCGGGTTGGCGCCTGCCGAAGAGCATCGGTCGGGTCTATGACGCCCTCCTCGCCGAGCGGTCGCTCGGCTTCCGGGCGCGCGTTGATTTCGCCGCCGTACTGGCGGCGCTGCGCGAAGGGCGCGCGCCGCCCTTCGCGCACGATCCCGAATTTGTCTCGCCGTCGGCGGCGTTCGCCTAACGCGGCCGCCGCCTGAGCGCCGTCGACGATGCGCTCGACCGCGGGCCGTGCAGGAAAATCCACGCCGGCGGCGCCAGGAACGCCAGCCGCTCGGCGTCGCTTTCCGGCCGCCGCCAGCGCGACAGCGCCTGCGCCGCGCGGCTCGACAGCGGCGCGAAACTCGATCCCGGACGATCCACCACCAGGATCGGAACGCGCGCGGCGATCTCCTCCCAGGCGCGCCAGCGATGGAATTGCGCGAGATTGTCGGCGCCCATGATCCAGACGAAGCGCGCGCCGGCGGCGTGGCGCTGGAGGAACCGTAGGGTGTCGGCGGTGTAGGTCGAGCCGATCTCGCTCTCGAACCCTGTGACGGCGATGCGCGGATCGTGAACCAGCGCGCGGGCGGCGACGAGCCGGGCGCGCAAGGCGGCGAGATCGGCGCTCGATTTCAGCGGATTCCCGGGCGTCGCCAGCCACCAGACGCGAGCGAGCCCGAGCCGCGTGAGCGCCAGATGCGAGGCGAGCAGATGCCCGGCGTGCGGCGGATTGAACGACCCGCCGAGCAGCCCAATCGCCTGGCCCGCCGCAAACGGCGGCAGGCGCACGAATCCCCCCTCGCGACGCATGGACCCTTAACGCATTCAGAGACCTAGCGGAATCGTCATGGCGAGCGTAGCGAAGCAATCCACGGCGCCGCCGATGCGCTCCATCCGGCCGCCGCCCGATCTCGCTAGGCCGGATGGCTTCGCTGCGCTCGCCACGACGGTCCGCCTACACCAGTACGCCGTGACAGTGTTTGAACTTCTTGCCCGAACCGCACGGGCACGGCTCGTTGCGGCCGATGCGGCCCCAGGTCTTCGGGTCGTTCGGGTCGCGCTCGGCCACATCCGTGGGCGCCTCGTCGTAGCCGGAGGTCGCGGCCGAGAACGCGGCGTTGATCGGCTCGGAAATCCCGCCGAGTTCGGCCTCGTTCATGTGGCTGACCGGGTCGAGATGCTGAAACTGCATCGCCGGCGCCGGCTCCGGCGGCGCCTGGAAGCGCACTTCGATCCGCATCATCTGCGCGATCACCGCCTCGTGCCATTGCGCGATGAGCTGGCGGAACAGGTCGAACGCCTCGGATTTGTACTCGTTGAGCGGATCGCGTTGCGCCATGCCGCGCCAGCCGATCACCTGCCGGAGGTGGTCGAGCGTCACCAGATGATCGCGCCACAAGTGGTCAAGGGTTTGCAGGATCACCTGCTTCTCGATGTAGCGCATCGCCTCCGGTGAATTGCGCTCGACGCGCTCGGCGTAGCCGGCGTCGGTCGCCTTGTGCAGGCGCTCGGCCATCTCCTCTTCGGCGATACCCTCTTCCTTGGCCCAGGCTTCGACGGGCAAATCGAGGTTCAGCTTGGCGGTGACCTCCTCCTTCAGCCCGGCGATGTCCCAGGCTTCCGGGTAGGCATCGGCGGGAATATGCTTCGTCACGATGTCGTCGATGACGCCGGCGCGCATTTCGGCGATCGTTGGCTCCAGCGTCTCCTGCGCCATCATCTTGCGCCGGTCCTCGAAGATGACCTTGCGCTGGTCGTTCATCACGTTGTCGAACTTCAGGATGTTCTTGCGGATGTCGAAGTTGCGCGCCTCGACCTTCTGCTGCGCCTTCTCCAGCGCCTTGTTGATCCAGGGATGGACGATCGCTTCGTCCTCCTTGAGGCCGAGCCGGCGCAGCATCGCGTCCATGCGCTCGGAGCCGAAGATGCGCATCAGATCGTCCTGCAACGACAGGAAGAATTTCGAGCGCCCCGGGTCGCCCTGACGGCCGGCGCGGCCGCGCAACTGGTTGTCGATGCGCCGGCTCTCGTGGCGCTCGGTGCCGATGATGTAGAGACCGCCGGCGGCGATCGCCTTCTCCTTGAGTTCCGTCACCTCGGCGCGGATCTCCTCCTCGCGCGCCGCGCGCTCGGCGTCGGACGCGCTCGGATCGACCTCCTGGCGCAGCCGCATCTCAACGTTGCCGCCGAGCTGGATGTCGGTGCCGCGGCCGGCCATGTTGGTGGCGATGGTGATCGCGCCCGGCACGCCGGCCTCGGCGATGATGAACGCCTCCTGCTCATGGAAACGCGCGTTGAGGATGGCGAAGCTCTTCGACGCCCGCCCAGCGCGCGCGGCGTCATACAGCGGTCGCAGCGCGGCCGGATCGGAGAAGTCGATCCGCTTGTAGCCGTGTTTTTCCAGGAACTCGCCGAGCTGCTCGGATTTCTCGATCGAAGTGGTGCCGACCAGCATCGGCTGCAAACGCTCGGCGGCGCTCTCGATCTCGCGGATCACCGCCTTCAGCTTCTCCTCGCCGGTGCGATAGACCTCGTCGTCCTCGTCGGTGCGCGAGATCGGCCGGTGGGTCGGGATTTCGACGACGGTGAGCTTGTAGATCTCCTGGAACTCGTCAGCCTCGGTCGAGGCCGTGCCGGTCATGCCGGCGAGCTTTTCGTAGAGGCGGAAATAGTTCTGGAAGGTGATCGAGGCGAGCGTCACGTTCTCCGGCTGGACGGTGACGTGCTCCTTGGCTTCGAGCGCCTGATGCAAGCCCTCGGAGTAGCGCCGCCCCGGCATCATGCGGCCGGTGAACTCGTCGATGATGACGACGTCGCCGTTGCGGACGATGTAGTCTTTATCGCGGTTGAACAGCTTGTGGGCGCGCAAAGCCTGGTTGACGTGATGCACCAGCGTTGCGTTGGCGGCCTCGTAGAGCGAGCCTTCCTTCAGCGCGCCGATCTCGCGCAGCATCGCCTCGGCGTGCTCGTTGCCGGCCTCGGTGAGGTTCACCGTGCGCTGCTTTTCGTCGATGTCGTAATCCTCGCGGACCAGCCGCGGGATCAGCGTGTCGACGCTGGCGTAGAGCCCGGAGCGGTCCTCCGAAGGGCCGGAGATGATGAGCGGCGTGCGCGCCTCGTCGACCAGAATCGAGTCGACCTCGTCGACGATGGCGAACGCATGGCCGCGCTGGACCATGTGCGCCATCTCGTATTTCATGTTGTCGCGCAGGTAGTCGAAGCCGAACTCGTTGTTCGTGCCGTAGGTGATGTCGTTGGCGTAGGCCTGCCGGCGCTGCTCGTCATCGAGCCCGTGAACGATGACCCCGACGCTGAGGCCGAGGAAGTTGTAGATCCGGCCCATCCACTCGGCGTCGCGGCTGGCGAGATAGTCGTTGACGGTGACGACGTGCACGCCGCGCCCGGCGAGCGCGTTGAGATAAACCGGCAGCGTCGCGACCAGGGTCTTGCCCTCGCCGGTGCGCATCTCGGCGATCGCGCCCTCGTGCAGCACCATGCCGCCGATCAACTGTACGTCAAAATGGCGCTGGCCGAGCACGCGCTTGGCGGCCTCGCGAACAGTGGCGAAGGCGGCGGGCAGCAGGTCGTTGAGCGTCTTGCCGGCGGCGAGCGCGGCGCGATATTCCTGCGTCTTGGCGCGCAGCTGCTCGTCGCTCAGCGCGGCGAATTCCGGCTCCAGCGCGTTGATTTCAGCGACTTTCGGGCGATACGCCTTGAGCCGGCGATCATTGGCCGAACCGAAAACTTTCTTGAGAACCGAGCCCAGCATGAATGACCTTTCGCCCCCGGCAGGCCTGGGTCAGCGCCTCGCGCGGCGACGCGTCAAGGCGATCCCGCGCGCGAGGCCCCCGGGGCGGCGCTGAGATAGGCAGGCGGGCGCCCCTTGTCAACGAAACAGGCGCCGGCCGGCGTTAACCATTTCGGCGTGACAGGGGCGACGGACCGCTTGCAAAACGATATTTCCGTTCCTAAACTTTCGTTAACGTTGATGTGGGGCGGCGCAAAAAGTTCAGAAGCGCCGAAGGGAAAGATGAACGCGTTAGTTTCGCGGACGATCTCGAAGTTGGTGCGGGTGGGACGGCTGAAAGTCGAATTCCCCAACGGGATGGTGGGAAATTTCGGCGACGGGAGCGGGCCAGAGATCGCGGTCCGCATTTTCGATCGTGGCGCGCTGTGGGAGCTTTTGCGCGATCCCGAGCTGATGTTCGGCGAGCTTTACATGAACGGCCGCCTCGAGGTGACGCAAGGCGATCTGTACGATCTGCTTGCTCTCGGCTCCGCCAATCTGTGGAAGAGCGACGGGCTCGCCTGGATCAAACTATTCGAGAAGTTGCGGAACTGGTTCAAGTTTTTGGGCCAGCGGAATGACCGCTTCCGCGCCAAGAAGAACATCGAGGCCCATTACGATCTCGATCGCCGGCTTTACGATCTTTTTCTTGACGCAGATCGGCAGTATTCTTGCGCTTACTTCGAACATCCAAACCAGACGCTGGACGAAGCGCAGCTCGCCAAGAAGCGGCATATCGCCGCGAAGCTGCTGGTCGACGAGCGCCATCGCGTGCTCGACATCGGCTGCGGCTTCGGCGGCATGGGCCTCTATCTCGCCCAGCAGACCGGAGCGCGCGTCGTCGGCGTGACGCTGAGCCAGGAGCAATTGGCGATTTCGCAAGGGCGCGCCGCGGAGACCGGGCTCGCGTCGCGCGCCGATTTCCGCTTGCAGGACTATCGCGACGTGCAGGGGCCGTTCGACCGCATCGTCTCGGTCGGCATGTTCGAGCACGTCGGGCTGCTGCGGTTCGATGAATATTTCGGCCACGTCAAGCGCCTGCTCGCCGACGATGGGGTCATGCTGCTGCACGCGATCGGGCGCAGCAGCGGTCCCGGCTACACCAATCCCTGGGTGGCGAAATACATCTTCCCGGGCGGCTACATCCCCGCCCTGTCGGAGGTGCTCGCCGCCATCGAACGGCAGGATCTGTTCGTCACCGACATCGAAGTGCTGCGCCTCCACTACGCCGACACGCTGAAGTGCTGGCGCGAACGCTTCAACGCGCGCCGCGACGAGGCGCGTGCGCTCTACGACGAGCGTTTCTGCCGCATGTGGGACTTCTATCTCGCGGGCTCCGAGGCTTCGTTCCGCGTCGCCGGCAACTACGTGTTCCAGATCCAGATCGCGAAGCGGCAGGACGTCGCGCCGCGCACGCGCGATTATGTCGCCGCCCGCGAGGAGGCGCTGCGGCGCCAGGAATCGCCAGCCGCGATTCCGTTCCGCCAGACTGCCTGAGCGCGCGTCAGAACAGCGAAAGCTGGCGCGGCGCCTCCGCCTCGGCGGCCGGCGGCTTGAACAGGTCGTTGCGCAGCCGGTAGGCTTTCTCGCGGAAGCCGAGCTTGCGCGCGGCGATCTCGAAGCGGCGGCCGATCATCCAGGCGTAGGGACCGGAGCCGGCCATGCGCTGTCCCCATTGCGATTCGTAATCCTTGCCGCCGTGCAGCGACTGCACCAAGGCGAGCGTATGTTTGAGCTTGTCGGGGAAGTTGACGGCGAGCCATTCGCGAAACAGCTCCCGCAGCTCCAGCGGCAGCCGCAGCGTGACGTAGCCGGCCTCGCGCGCGCCTGCGGCGTGGGCTCGCGCCAGGATGGCCTCAATCTCGTCGTCGTTCACCGCCGGGATGATCGGCGCGACCATCACGCCGACGGGAACGCCGGCATCGGCGAGCGCGGCGATGGCGGCCAGCCGACGCTCCGGCGTCGGCGCGCGCGGCTCCATGCGGCGCGCCAGATCGCGATCGAGCGTCGTCACCGAGACATAGACCTTGGCCAGGCCCTTGGCGGCCATCGGCGCCAGCAGGTCGATGTCGCGCGTGACCAGGTTCGACTTGGTGACGATGCCGACGGGATGGTCGGTCCGCGCCAGCACCTCGACAACCGAACGGGTGATCCGGTATTGCCGCTCGATTGGCTGATAGGCGTCGGTGTTGGCGCCGAGCGCGATCACCGCCGCGCGGTATTTCGGCGCCGCCAGCTCCTTTTCCAGCAGCGCGGCCGCGTTCTCCTTGACGAACAGCTTGCTCTCGAAATCAAGCCCGGCGGAAAGACCAAGATAGGCGTGCGTCGGCCGGGCGTAGCAATAGGCGCAGCCGTGCTCGCAACCCCGATACGGATTGATCGAGCGATCGAACGAGATGTCGGGCGAATCGTTGCGCGTGATGATCGTGCGCGGGCGCTCGATCGTCACTTCGGTTTGCAGCGGCGCGGCCTCCTCGCCGTCCCAACCGTCGTCGCAAGCTTCGCGCCGCAACGTCTCGAAGCGGCCGGTCTCGTTCGACGGCGCGCCGCGGCCGCGCCGCGCTTCGACCGGGGCTAGCCGGTCGGCGAATTTGACGCCGAGTTCGCGCGCCACGACGACGCGCTGCGAAGAATCGATTTGTCGCGAGGCGGCGGCGTTCATCATCGCTCTCCTAGAACAAAAAGAGAACATTGCAAATAAGATGCGCGGAGTCGATCGTCAAGGGCGGCTTTCCGCTCGGCGAAATGACGTCGCGTCATGCGGTATTTAACACTGTCGATAAGTGTTATTTGCATTGCGCTCACAGCGCCGCGCGGATATAGAGAACCGCATCGCGCGTCGGCACACCCACGGTATGAGTCAAGTTTTCCAGCGCTATCTCGCCCCCGATCCGAACGGCCTGCCGATTGCGGCGCCCACGCAACTGTGGCGTCGCGCGCAGGCGCTCGCCACCGACGTGCGCGCGCAATTTCTGGCGCTGGTGGCGGCGCCGACCCTAGTGGCGACGCTCTATTACGTGCTGATGGCGGCGCCGCAGTATGTTTCGCATACCGAATATATCGTCCGTGGCGTCGACGCGCGGCATGCTTCGGGGCTGGCGGCGCTGCTTAACACCTTCGGCGTCTCCCGCGCCGCCGACGAGACGTCGGCGATCGAAAGCTTCCTGAAGTCGCGCGAGGTGATGGAGAAGCTCAACGCGCGCGTCGATTTGCGTGCAGCGTATGGCTCCCCCGCCGCCGACCGGCTGTCGCGGTTTCCGAGATTCTGGGAGCGCGACTCGTTCGAGAACCTGTTCGCCTTCACGCGCTCGTTCCTCGATCTCAACAAGGACGCCGTCTCTGGCGTGACCCAGCTCGACGTCGCCGCCTTCGACCCCCGTTCGGCCAACGCGATCGCCGTCGCGATGCTCGATCTTGCCGGCGACATGGCCAACAATCTCAACGCGAGGGCGCAGGCCGACATGGTCGATTCGTCGAAGCGCGAGCTCGACGAGGCGCGCGACGGCGTCGTCAAGGTGCAGGCCGAAATCACCGCGTTCCGCAACCAGGAGCTGCTGGTCGATCCGTTCGCGTTCGCCGGCGCGATGTTGCAGGAGATCGGCACGTTGTCGCTCGATCGCGCGCGAAAGCAGGCGCAGATCTCCGAGGCCGAGCGGCTTTCGCCCAACAGCCCCGGCATCGAGTCGCTGAAGGCGTCGGCCAATGCGCTGGACGTGCAGGTCGGCGAGGAGCGCGGCAAGCTCGCCGGCGACAGCACCGCGCTCGCCGGCAAGGTCGCCAATTACGAGCGCCTCACGCTGTTGCGCGAACTCGCCGAGAAGCGCTACGCGGCCGCGCTGGTTTCGTTGCAGACAGCGGAGAGCGAGGCGCAGCGCAAGCGCGTCTATATCGAGGAAATCGTCAGGCCGAACCTACCCGACGAGCCGACGAAGCCGGAGCGGCTGCGCAACATTCTGTCGGCGTTCGTCGTCGGCTTCATCGCGTTCTCGATTCTGTGGATTCTCAGCGTCGGGTCGAAGGACCATGCGCAGTGACGACGCGCGTCAACGAGCCGGGGGAAATCTTGTTTGATGTTCGCTGATCCGCCGCGCGTCACCGACATCGAGCTGCAGCCCGTGCACTCCAAGGGCGAACTCGTCGTCGACAATTGGTGGCAGCCGGAAACGGCGCCGGCGCCGCAGGCGCTGCATCGCCGCTTCTGGTTGGAGATCGTGACGCTGGCGCTGCCGATCGCGCTCGGCCTTATCTATCAGCTATTGATCGCCTCGCCGCGCTACGTCTCGGAATCCGAGTTCATGGTCCGCACGCTGGCGGCGAGCGACATGGGCAGTCTGGCGACGCTGTTCACCGACCAGAAGGTGACGCGCGCCAGCGACGAGACTTACGCGGTGACCGAGTATCTGACCTCGCGCGACGCCGTCGACACGCTGACCGACCGCGACGGCTTACGCGACATTCTGGCGCGGCCGCAGGGCGATGCGTTCAACCGATTCCCGAATTTCTTCACGCGCGACACGCGCGAGCAGCTGTTTCGCCACTTCAAGGATTTCGTCGACCTCTCGGTCAATTCCGACAGCGGGATCGCCCGCCTGCGCACGATCGCTTTCACGCCGCAGGATGCGCTCAGCCTCAACAAGGCGATGCTGCGCAACGCGGAGGACTTCGTCAACCGGCTGAATACCCGCATCTTCAACGATTCCCTCACGGTCGCGGCGCGCGACGTCGAGGCGGAGAAAGCGAAATTCGCCGACATCGAGGCGCGGCTCACCGCCTATCGCAACACCCAAAGCATTCTCGATCCCAACAAGGAGGTGGCCGACGCGCTGACGCGCATCGGCGCGCTGATGACGAAACTGTCGCGGGCCGAAAGCGATCTTGCCCAGTCGACGACGCTGGCGCCGCGCGGGCCGCAACTCGCCGGGCTCGCCAGCGAAGTGTCGGCGTTGCGCGATCAAATTACACAGGAGCGCCAGCAGCTAACCGGCCAACAGAGCTCGCTGTCCGCCAAATTCGCCGACTTCGACCGCATCATGCTCGACCGCACGCTCGCCTCCAAACAACTGGAGTCGGCGCTCGCCCAATACGACAAGGCGCGCGAGGATTTAGCGCGGCAGCACTTCTATCTGCAAACCGTCGTCGAGCCCGACGCGCCCGATCAGGCCGCGCTGCCGCGCCGTTTCCTCAATATCGCGTTGATCGCCGCGCTGAGCCTCAGCAGCTATTCGATCCTGCGCGCGATCTTAAAGAACGTGCGCGAGCATCTTCAGTGAACCTGCCGAGCCGTCTGGCGCGGAATTGGCTGCGTCGCGACGCCGCTGTTGAAGACTTGGGCGTCGCCCCACAGCCGTTCGCGCGGCCCCACGGCGCCCGCAAGGTTCAGCTGCGCGACGTGGTCAAGGAATATCATACTGCGGTCGGCGTGCGGCGCGTGCTCGACGGCATCTCGTTCGAGGTCGCCGCCGGCGAGAAAATCGCGGTGCTCGGCAAGAACGGCGCCGGCAAGTCGACGCTGGTCAAGATCATCGGCGGGGTCGAGGCGCCGACCACCGGCGACGTCCTCTGCGAGCTGTTCATGTCCTGGCCGATCGCCTTCGCCGGCGGCTTCGAGGCGGGGATGAGCGGGCTCGACAACATCCGCTTCATCGCCCGCATCTATGGCGTGCCGATCAAGGACGCGGTCGCGTTCGTCGACGATTTCGCAGAGCTCGGCCGGTTGCTCTACTTGCCGGTGAAGACCTATTCCTCGGGCATGCGCGCGCGCCTGGCTTTCGGTTTGACGCTCGCGGTCGATTTCGAATGTTTTTTGGTCGACGAGGTGATTTCGGTCGGCGACGCGCGCTTTCAGCAAAAGTGCTTCGACGAACTGTTCGTGCGCCGGCGTCACTGCGCCATGATCCTCGTCAGCCACGACACCCACATCATCAAACAATACTGCAACAAGGCGCTGATCCTGAAATCCGGACGTGGCCGGGTGATCGAGGACTTGGATTTCGCGCTGCAAATCTACTCGACGCTGTGAATCGCGGGCGTCTCGAACGCGACGCTCAGCCCGTCTTGTGCCTGCGCGAAGAAGCCGCCGGGACGGCCCATCTTGCGCCGGGCGAGAAAGCGGTTCCGGCGCCGTAGCGTCGCCCGACCGCGACGGCGCTCCATCGGTCCCACATTGGGGGAGCGGTCGACCTCCCACTCGCCGTCGGCGCGCTCGACCAGTCGGGCGAGACCGAGGCCGCAGGCCCAACGCCGCCAGAGTACGCGCGCGGTTATTTCGTCGTCGCAATCGCCGAGCACGATGTTGAGTTCCGGGTCGGCGTGGACCAGCCGGACCTGATAGAGAAAGTCGGTCGCCTCCGCGACCAGGACGCAGAGCGCGACGCCTTTGTACTGGCCAGGCGCCAGCGCGACGCGCATCTCGACGCCGCCGACGCGACGGGTGATGACGACACGGTCGCGCGTCACCTCGACGCTGCGCTTGGCGCCGTCCGCGCGCGCGTCAAACGCCTCGATTCTCGCTCGCATGATTGCCCCTCGCCCCAGCCCCGAAGCGGCAGATTGCCGCGTCGAACCCGGCGAAGTCCTAAAGTCCAAGGTTAACCGGAGATAACGACGCGGCTTTCGCCGTTCAAGGCCAGCGCTGCGTCAACGTGATCGTGAGGATTTTAGCGATCACGCCACTTGCGGCAGCGCGCCGAGGCCGAACTGCGCGGCGAAGAAGGCGCGATAGGCCCCGTCGAGGGCGATGAGCTCGGCATGCGAGCCGCTCTCGACCGCGCGACCATCCTCGATCACGTAGATCCTGTCGGCGCCGATGATGGTTTGCAGCCGATGCGCGACAACGATCGTCGTGCGGCCGCGTTGCAGCGCGTCGAGGGCGGTTTGCACCTCGCGCTCGGATTCCGAGTCCAGCGCCGCCGTCGGCTCGTCGAGCAGCAGGATCGGCGCATCCTTCAGCAGCGCGCGCGCAATGGCGATGCGCTGGCGCTGGCCGCCGGAAAGCTGCATGCCCTGCTCGCCGACGTTGGTGTCGTAGCCGGCAGGGAAACTCTCAATGAAATCATGCGCGTTCGCCCGCCGAGCGGCCGCCTCGATCTCCGCCTGACTGGCCCCCGGGCGGCCGAGCGCTATGTTGTCGCGAATCGCGCCGCGAAACAGGAATACGTCCTGCGACACGAAGGCGATGCGATCGCGCAGCGAGGCGAGATCGACTTCGCCGGTGTCCTGCCCGTCGATGGTGATGCGACCGCTTTCGGGCGCGTGGAAGCGCTGGATGAGGCCGAGAATGGTCGATTTCCCGCCACCGGAGGGGCCGACCAGCGCAGTGGTCTGATCGGGTTCGGCGACGATGTCGAGGCCGCGGATCACCTCGTGGCCGGGCCGGTAGGCGAACCGCACCCGCTCCAGCCGCACGCGCCCTTGCGCGACCCGCAGCGACGGCAGGCCCGAACGTGGCACGTCCTTCAACGGCGCATCGAGCACTTCGTAGATCATCGAAGCGCCGACCAGGCCGTTTTGCACGTCAATCGGGAAGCGTCCGAGGCGCTTGGCCGGCTCGTAGGCGAGCAGCAGCGCGCCGAGGAACGAGGCGAACGCGCCGACGTCGGCATGCTGTACGGCGACGCGCCAGGAGCCGTAGAAGATCGCGAAGGCGATGGCGAAGCCGGCGAGCGTGTCGGCCATCATCGTCGCCAAGCCGCCGCCGGCGGCGATGCGGTTGGCCGAGCGCTCGACGGTGCGGATGGCGGCGTACATGCGCTCGCGCATCACCAATTCCAGGTTGAAAGAGCGCACGATCCGCGCCCCGAGCACCGATTCGCCCATCGTCTGGACGATTAGCGTCGCGCCGTCGAACGAGCGCTTGGAGAACTTGCGCACCCGCTTGAGGATGCGGCCGATGACGAGGGTGGCGATCGGCAGCGCGCAAAGGGCGCCGGTCGCCATCGCCGGATCGCGCTCGACCATGACGAACACAAGGCCGGCGACGGAGACGACGTCACGGGCGCAGCCCTGGACGACGAGTTGCAGACAGTCGCGCACGCCGTTGGCGGCGAAGGCGAGCCGCGCCACAAATTCACTGGAGTGGCGGTCCTGGAAATAGCCGATGTTCTGCTTCAACAGTCGATCGAACACCCGGCGTTGCGCGGTGGCGACGATGGAATTGCCGATGCGCGACAGTACGACCTGACTGCCGTAGGTCGCCGCGCCGCGCATCGTGAACAGCAGCAGCGCCTCCAGCGCGAGGCCGCGCATCGGCCCCATCCCCTCGGCCGTGACCATGCCGTTGAGCACCGGACGCAGCAGCCACGCGACAGAGACGTTGGCGAAGGAGATCAGCGCCAGCAGCAGCGCCGCGGCGATATAGCCGCGCACATGCTCTCGGCCGAAGTCACGGACGAGCCGCCACAGCACCGGCAGGCTCGAAAACTTTTGCAAATCGGGCCGGTCCGTCATGAATCGGCGTCATACACAAGCGCGGCGTTCACGGCAATTTGCGCAAAACCGCGTGACGTGCGTCAGCGGCGTCCCATCGGACCCGACATCGGCCGCGAAATCGTGCGCGGGCGCTTGTATTCGACGACGACCGCGCGGCTGCGGCCATTGACCAGCGTCGCGCGGCCGCGAGTCTGCGCCTGCTGGCGCGCCAACGCGGTCCGCACCTCTTCGACCGGCACGCCCATCAGTTGCGAGGCGATCTCGGCGCGCGAATCGGTGTCGGGCGTCATCGCCTCGGCGGCGATCAATGCCTCGTCCAAGGTCGGCGGCTCCCGGCGAACCCGGCGAGCGCCCCATTTTGTTTTCCAGGTCGTGCCCATTGCGCCCCGCCTCGCGTCGCCGATTCGCCTGCGGCGATCGCATTCCTCAATTCATATAACGCGCTTGTTGCAGTGCAGCAAGAAACCCGCGCCGACAATGCGACAATCTCCAACCCGGTGATGACGAATTGATGACCGGGATATGGCGTTTTCCACTTACGGGCTGACGCTTGCGCAAGGCTCAATACTCGGCCCGCGAGACCAGAACGCCGCAAACCGCACGAGCAACGAACGAAAATCTGAAAAGTTCCGACTACCGGGACACGCCCGCAACGAACGCGGCGGCCAGCGCCAGGAACACCAACACGTCGCTGACCAGCGCGACCCACTCGTTCTTCGTCGCCGGTTTATGCCCGATATGGACGACCGCAGCGAGGCCGAAATAGACGCCGCCCGCTAAAATCGCCGCGAGCCGCCAGGCGGGCACGAACTGCGAGGCCAAGCCGAGCGTGGCGAAGCTCAGATTGGCCATGCCGATTTCACGCACGACCGGCAACACGGCGGTTCCGGGGATGCCGAAGATCGTCTCGGCGGTGAAGCTCGGATTGAACACCTGCCGCAGGCCGGCGAGCCCCAAGCGCACGCCGACCGCCCAGAACGCCATCCAGCGGACGGCCGAGGCCACCGAGGGGTCGACCGCCCAGCACAGCGCCGGCGCAAGCAGCGTCAGGCCGAACGCGCTGGCGACGTAAAGCGGGCTGACGCGGTCCTCCGACGGCGCGCTCACAGCACCTTGCCCGGGTTCATGAGGCCGTGCGGGTCGAGCGTCGCCTTGATCGCCCGCATCACGTCGAGCGCCGCCGGGTCCTTCTTGCGCGCCAGCAGGTCCCGCTTCAGTCGGCCGATGCCGTGTTCGGCGGAGAACGAACCCTGATATTTGGCGACGATGTCGTGAACGACCTCGTTGACGCCCTCCCAATCGGCGAGGAAGGCGGCCTTGTCGGCGCCGATCGGCTGGCTGACGTTGAAGTGGATGTTGCCGTCGCCCATGTGGCCGAACGCGACAACGCGCGCCGCCGGCGTCCGCCGCAGCACCGCTGCGCTCGCCTCGTCGAGAAACTCCGGCACGGCGCCGATCGGCACGCTGACGTCGTGCTTGATCGATCCGCCTTCGAACCTCTGCACGTCCGACAGGCTTTCGCGCAAATTCCAGAACGACGCGCGCTGCTCGCCGCTTTGGGCGAGCGCGGCGTCCTCGATGCGTCCCGCCTCGATCTCGGCGGCGAGCCATTCCGCAACGACCTCGCCGAGACCGCCGGCGACCTGCGAGGCGATCTCGACCAGTACATACCAGGGATGCGTCGCGCTCAGCGGATCGCGGGCGCCCGGCGCGTGGCGCAACGAGAATTCGAGCGCGATGCGCGGGATCAGCTCGAAGCTGACGACGCCGGCGCCGAACGTTTCGCGCGCGCTGCGGAACAGGGCGAGCGCGCGGGCGGGGTTTTGCAGGCCGACGAAGGCGGTCTCGCGGGCCTTCGGGCGCGCGAACAGTTTCAGCGCCGCGGCGGTGATGATCCCGAGCGTGCCTTCGGCGCCGACGAACAGGTCTTTCAGATCGTAGCCGGTGTTGTCCTTGCGCAGCTTGGAGAGCGCGTTGACGATGCGCCCGTCGGCCAGCACGACCTCGACGCCGGTCGTCAGCTCGCGGGCATTGCCGTAGGCGAGCACGGCGACGCCGCCGGCGTTGGTCGAAAGATTGCCGCCGATCGTGCAGGACCCCTCGCTGGCCAGCGACAGCGGAAACAGGCGGTCGGCGCGCTCGGCGACGGCCTGCGCCTCGGCGAGCGTCACCCCCGCCTCGACGATCAGGCTGTCCGCAAGCGCGTCGACCTCGCGCACCCGGTTCAGGCGCTTGAGCGACAGCACGATCTCCGGCCCCGTGGGAATCTGGCCGCCGACCAGCCCGGTGTTGCCGCCCTGCGGCGTGATCGGCGCGCGCGCGGCGGCGCAAGCCGCGACGACCGCGGCGACTTCCGCCGTGCTCGCCGGACGCACCAGCGCGCGCGCGTGGCCGACATAGAGCCCGCGCGGCTCGGTGAGGGCGCCCGCGAGCGCATCGGCGCCGGTGAGGACGTGGGTCTCGCCGACGATCGCCGCCAGCCGTTCGAGCAGGTCCGAATCGCTCATCCGAGAAGCCCCCTGCGTCGTCGCGCCTTGGCGCGGCGGAACGCCGCGAAGATTTCGACATGCGGCGAGTAGCGGAACTGGTCAATGGGCGTGACGCGTTCGCAGACATAGCCGCCGTCGACGAGCGTGCGCGCGTCGCGCGCGAACGTCTCAGCGTTGCAGGAGATCGCGACGACGAGGGGCGTCGCGCTCGCAGCGATTTCGCGCGCTTGCGCGGCGGCGCCGGCGCGCGGCGGATCGAACAGCACGGCGTCGAAGCGCGAGAGTTCGGCCGCCGGCAACGGATGGACGAAGAGGTCGCGGACGACGGTCTCGATCCCGCGCAAGCCCGGCGACGCCGCGCGGCGCAGCGCCGCGATGGCGCGGGCGTCGTTGTCGGCGGCGAACACGGCATGCGCGGCCGCCAGACGCAGCGCAAACGCGCCGGCGCCGCAGAACAGGTCGGCGATGCGGCCGGCGCCTGCCAGCGCGTCGGCCGCGAGCTGCGCCAGCGTCTCCTCGCCGGCCGCGGTCGCCTGCAGGAAGCCGCCGGCCGGCGGCGCGACAAGCGCGGCGCCGAAGGCGACGAGCGGCGCCCGCCGCTCGATCAGCGCGACGCCGTGGTTGGAGAGCCGGGCGAGGTCGCAGCGCTCCGCGACGGCGGTCAGCTTCGCCGTCACCGCGGGCGTAAGCGGGCCAGCGCCGCGCAGGTCGACGTCGAGGCCGCCGAGCGTCGCCGTCACCTGAATGTCGAGCGGCTTTTGCAAACTCTTCGCCGCCGTGGCGACCGCCCGCGCGAGGGCGGGCGCCTCGCGCAATTCCGGCGCGAACAAGGGGCAGGCGTCGATTTCGACGATGTCATGCGCGCGGGCGCGCATGAAGCCGACCTCAACGCCGCCCTCCGGCCGCACACGCGCGTGGAACGTCGCCCGCCGCCGGCCGACGCCATGCGCGTCGACGAGGGCGCCGACTTCCGCCGCGACGCCGGCGGCGGCGAGCGCCGCGACGACCGCGCCGCGTTTCCAGTCCGCGTAGACCTCGTGCGGCATGTGCTGCGCCGCGCAGCCGCCGCAGACGCCGAAATAGCCGCAGATCGGCGCGATGGCGACGACATCGCCCGGCAGCGCGAACGGCGCGATGCGCCCCTCCCGCGTGACGCCCTCGCCGCGCTTGTTGAGCGCGACCACTTGCCTCGGCGAAGCGTCCAAAACCTCAGCTCGAAATGCGCTCCAGCGCGACGCCGCTGGTGCGTGGGCCATAAAGGCCGATCGTCGCCATCACCACCGCCATCGCGCCCGCGATGAAGAGGAACACGCCCGGCACGCCGAAGAACTTTAGCAGATCGGCGATCACGAATGAGCTGAAGATCACCGACAGCCGGCTCCAGGAATAGACGAAACCCGACGCCCGCGCCCTGAGGCCGGTCGGAAACAGCTCCTGCTGATAGGCGTGGAAGCTGTAGGACATGCCGTTCGCCGCCACCTGCAAGGCGAGGCCCATCGCGACGATGACGAGGCCGGAGCGCGTCGCGCCGAACACGAGGCCGCAGACCAGGATCAGCCCGGCGCAGGCGACAATCACGAATTTGCGCTCGATGCGCTCGCCGAGGAAGAACCCGATCAGCGGCCCGACCGGGGCGGCGAGCGCAATAATCGTGGTGTAGCCGAGGCTCTTGGTGATCTCGATGCCCTGCTGCACCAGCAGCGTCGGCACCCAGTTCTGAAAGCCGTAGAAGCCGACGGTCTGGAAGACGTTGAACACGCTCATCAGAATGATGCGCTCGCGGATCGGCGAGACCCAGAGATCGGTGAACCGGCCGGCCCCGGAGATCGGCTCCGGCGGACCCGGCGGCGGCAGCGGACGGCCGGACTCGGCCTCGACCTGCGCCTCCAGGCGGCGCAGCACGGCGTCGGCCTCGTCGAGCCGGCCGCGACGGGCGAGCCAGCGCGGGCTCTCCGGCAACGCGAAGCGCAGGAAGCCGATGACAACAGCCGCGAGCGCACCCGCCAACACCACCCAGCGCCAGCCAGCGAGCCCGAACGGCGCTGTCGGCACCAGGAAATAGGCCAGCGCCGAAATGACCGGCACACTGCAAAAGCCGATCGCCTGCGAGCAGGCGAACGCCTTTCCGCGCATATGCTTGGGGGCCATCTCACTGAGATAGGCGCCGATCGTCACCATCTCGAGCCCGAGGCCGATGCCGCTGACGAAGCGCCAGAGATTGAGGCCGAAGGCGTCGTTCTGCAACGCCACCATGACGTTGGCGACGGTGTACCAGATCAGCGAAACGGTGAAGATCGAGCGGCGGCCGAAACGGTCGGCGAGGAAGCCGCAGGCGATTGTGCCGATGAACAGGCCGGTGAACAACGCCGCGATGAAGCTCGCCACGCCCGTCGTGCCGAACAGGCCGGGCGTCGACTGCGTCAGCACGCCGGATTTAACGAGGCTCGGCGCGATATAGCCGGAGAACAGGAGGTCGTAGAGCTCGAAGAACATGCCGAAGCTCAACAGCAGGATCGCCCGCCAGATGGCGGCGCTCGCCGGCAGCCGATCGATGCGCGCCGAGATTTCGCCGGCGCTGGTTGAGCCGCCGATCGCCGCGTCCATGCTTCCTCTCCCGGCCTTTGTCGTTAGGCCCCGCCCATGCGCCGCGGGTCGGCGGGGTGTCAAGCCGTCATGACCGGCTGTGGGACTGCGGACGCGGATGGCCTGACGGTTGCGATCAGGGGCCGATGGGCGCACTCTGGCGAAACGCCAGCGGCAAGAATTGCGAGCGGGAGACGGCGATCGTGAGCGTTGAGCCTATGCGCAGCTATAAGCTGGAGAATTTTGGCGCGCCGCTCTCGGAGACGATCGAGTCGCCGCCTGAGCCTATCGGATCGCAAGTGCTGATCCGAATCCGCGCCTGCGGCGTCTGCCATTCCGACGTCCATCTTTCCGGCGGTTCGTTCGATCTCGGGCGCGGGCGGAGCCAAGATCTCTCAAGGTTTCTGGCGCTGCCGCTTGTGCTGGGCCACGAAATTGCTGGCGTGGTGGAGGAATTGGGACCGGAGGCGACCGGCGTTCGTGTCGGCGATCGGGTCGCGGTCTATGCGTGGAGCGGATGCGGACGGTGCAGTCCGTGCCAAGCGGGCCAGGAGAACCTGTGCGCCCGTCCCAACAACCTCGGCATTGGCCGCAATGGGGGATTTAGCAACTATGTGCTCGTGGAGCACCCAAGATATCTCGTGGCCGCCGAGTCCTTGCCCGAGGCCTTCGCGGCGACGCTCGGATGTTCGGGCCTCACCGCCTTCAGCGCGCTTAAGAAGGTAGCGCCGATCAATGACGACAACCCGTTGCTGATTATCGGGGCGGGCGGACTTGGGCTCGCCGCGGTGGGACTGACGCGCGTCCTCTACGGGGTCGGCGCGGTCGTTGCGGACATCGACGGCGCAAAACGGCAGGCCGCCCTCGAAGCCGGCGCGGCGTCGGCCGTCGATCCTTCCGACCCCGCGGTCCGCGACCAACTGCTGAAAGCTCACGGAGGCTTCGCGGCGGCGATCGACTTTGTCGGCGGGGAGTCTTCCGTCAACTTCGGTCTCAGCGTGCTGAGGAAAGGCGGCCAAATCTGCGTCGTCGGGCTTTTCGGCGGATCGATTGAAATCCCTTTGGTCTCAATTCCCAATCGCGCGCTACGCATCACCGGCGTGTTCGTGGGATCGTTACCGGAGTTTCGCGACCTTATCGCTCTGGCCTCGGCAGGAAGCGTCAAGCCGTTGCCGATGGAATGCCGACCGCTGGCCGCCGCGCAACAGTCGCTCGATGACCTTCAGGCGGGTCGGGTTCGCGGCCGCGTTGTGCTGATCCCCTGACCTCGCCGTTGCGTTCGGAGGCTTGCCTCCTGGGCGAGAACGGCGCTTCATTCGATGATCTCGTCGGCGCTCGCGAGCACGGTGGTCGGAATGTCGAGGCCCAGAGCCTTGGCCGTCTTCAAATTGACGACGGTCTTGAACTTCGTCGCCTGCTCGATCGGGATGTCGCCGGGTTTCGCGCCTTTGAGAATCTTGTCCACGAAGACGGCGGCGTGCCGATACAATTCGACGAAGTCGACGCCGTAGCCCAGCAGCCCGCCGTGGGTGGCGGCGAGCGGCGCCCCGATCCACGGCAGGCCGCGCTTCATCGCGATAGCGGATAGAGCGGCGTCGTTGGATTGAAACAAGGTGTGGTCCGTCGTCACGAAGCCGCCGATCGGCTCGGAAGGCGCGGAAGGAAACGCGCCGTCGAATTCGCCGAGGTTGGCGAGTTCGATCTGTCGCAGCTCCACCTTCAACCCCGCGGCGGCGGCGGAGACCGCGCGCATCACGTCGGCGTTCGCGCCGGAGCCCCGATACATGAGCAGCCCGGCGCGGCTCAGCGAAGGCACAATGGCCTTGAGGATTTCAAGCCGCTTGGCGATGAGTTCAGGCAGGAAGAAGGTCTGTCCGGTCAGATTGCCGCCGGGATGCGAAAGACTCGCGGCGCCCAAGGCCGCGACGTCCGGGGCCACGACGACGACGATCGGAATCGTGGCGGTGGCGCGGCGTGCGGCGTAAACCGCGCTCGCCGAGGCGACGAGGACATCGACGTTCATGCCGGCCAATTCCGCCGCAAGCGCCGGCAGACGCGCGTCGTCGCCCTCGGCGAAGCGATACTCGACATGAAGATTACCGCCGTCCGTCCAACCGAGAGCCCGCAGCCCGGCCAGGAATTCATCGAGATAGGCGTTTTTCGATCCGGGAAGGAGGACTCCGATCCGCGGGGGCTGCTTTGATTGCTGAGCCCGCGCGGCGAGCGGCAGAGCGGCGGCCGCGCCCACGAGCGTGAGGAAATCACGACGTCTCATCCGCGGGCTCCAGGGACTTGGCGCCTGAAGCTAGCAGATCGCGGGATGACCCGCGAGCCGGGACGGCAGCCGTTCTCAACGCCGACGGTCGTGGCCGCCAAAAGCGAAGCGGCCTCGGTCGTGATCGAAGCGGTGACGCTCGTAGCCGTAGGAGTAGGGATAGCTGTCGTAGCTGTATTCGCTATAGCCCGTGTAGCTGTCGTCGCTCGGTTCATAGGCGTAGGACGGATCGCTGTCATGGCGCCAGGCGAAAGCCGAGTTCGTCGCGTTGAGCGAAGCGGCGACAGCGGTGAAGAAGAGAAGCTTCGAGACCATTTTCATGAGGAGTCTCCGGGAGGCGGGTTCGGTTGAGGTTTGTTTGTCGATCTGCTGATCGACAGCCCGGAGGTTAGAGCCGCCCCCGGATTGACGCTGTCCCCGAGGGAACAACCTTGCCGCCGCCCTCCCCGCGCCGTACACGCCCCACATGAACAACGAAACCGCCATCGCCGACACCGTCCTGGCCGCCGCCGACGCGCGCCGCCGTATCGCGCCGTTCGCCGATCTCACCCTGCCGGCCGCCTATCGCGTCGCCGCCCTCGTCCGCGACGCGCGGATCGCGCGCGGCGAGCGGGTCGTCGGCCGCAAGATCGGCTTCACCAACCGCACGATCTGGGACGAATACGGCGTCCACGCGCCAATCTGGGGCTATGTCTACGATCGTACGCTGCACGACCTCGGCGAAGCGGCGCGCGCCGCCGATTTCGTCGAGCCGCGGATCGAGCCGGAGATCGTGTTCGGGCTCGGCAGGCCGATCGGCCCGGAGATGAGCGTCGACGAGATCGCCGGCGCCGTCGCCTGGGTCGCGCATGGCTTCGAGATCGTGCAGTCGCTCTATCCCGGCTGGCGCTTCGCCGCCGCCGACACCGTCGCGGCCTTCGGCCTGCACGGCGGGTTGTGGATCGGCCCGCGCCGACCGCTGCGCCGCGAGGACGCCCTGGAGACCTTCGAGATCGAACTTTTCCGCAACGGCGTCGCGACCGACCGAGGGCATGGGCGCAACGTGCTCGACGGGCCGCTGCACGCGCTGCGCCATCTGGCGCAAGTCCTGGCGGAGTTGCCCGGACATCCGCCGCTCGCGGCCGGCGAGATCGTCACCACCGGCACGGTCACGCGCGCGTTCCCGATTGCGGCCGGCGAGGTCTGGACGACGCGCGTCGTCAACCTCGATCTCCCCGGCGCGCGGCTATCGGTCGCGTAGGCACCGATCAATTCGCGTTTTCGCCTTTGCCGTGTTCGGGCGAAGGGAGTTCCTGCGCCTCGCCTTCGATGATGTCGTCTTCGTATTCTATGTCGTCCTCGTCGCCGAAGACGTCGAAAGCGGAGGTGTAATCGAACCCGTCCGGGCCAAATTTCGACTCGAGCTGCTTCAAGATGTTCAACACGCGGCTGCGGGAATCATTCGGCCCCTCGACATAGTGCGGTCGGCCGTTTTGGCCGAAGGCGAAGGTTGCCTCCGCTGGCGGGACGTCGCCGAGAATGCGCTCGCATTCGGCGAAATTGTCGGGCGGCGGGAAACCATTTGACAGGCCGTAGGCGGCCGCGTCGCGCAGGTATTTCCGCGCCCGCGCCGGCTCGATGGGCTCCTGCGACTCGACCGACTCCAGGTTTTCGCAATAGGCTTCATAGTCCTCGGCGTCGTAAACCCGAAAGAACGCGTCCTTGACGCCGAGACACCATGTGTCGAGCAGAAACACCGCGACCCCGAAGCGCCCGAGCGAAAGCTTTCGCGCCACCGACAGTGTGCCGAGTCCCTTGCTCTCGACATCCTGCGACACCGTGCAGGCGACGATTGGCGAGGTGGCGAAATCGATGTGCCGCGGTTTCGAGATTGTCAGCTCGCGCCGTTCGCGCGCGAGCTTTTCGGCGACCACCACCTTGCGTTTGGCTGCTTTCGCCGCGGCTTTGCGCAAGCGCTGGTTTTGCGACACCGGCATGACCGTCTCCCTCATGATTCGCGCGTTAACCCAGCATTGACCATATCGCCGCCGACGCGCGGAGTCCGCTGACCACCGTTTTGGAACCGCTCATGATCGTCACCGTCTTTCGCCACCGCCTCAACCCTGACAGCCGCGACGAATATGCGGCGCTGCTGACCCGCATCGTCGAATTGTCGAAGACCATTCCCGGCTATGTCAGCCAGAAGCGCTTCACGGCGGACGACGGCGAGCGGGTGACGATCGTCGAGTTCGCCACCGAAGAGGGCCAGCGGGCCTGGGCGACCCACCCCGAACATGTCGCGGCGATGCGGCTTGGACGGGAGACGCTCTACACCGATTTCAAGATCCAGGTTTGTGACGTGCGCCGCACGTCGCGCAAGGAACGCTAGCCTCAACTTGGCGCGCTTCCTGCCTAGAATGCAGCCATGTCGGACCTTGCTGCGCTCGACCCGCTGACGCGGGCCAAAACCCTGCTCGCCAGCCTCGTCGCGTTCCCGACGGTCAGCGACCGCTCGAATCTGGCGTTGATTGATTTCGTCGCCGATTACCTGCGCGGGCTCGGCGTCGCCGTGCAGATCGCGCCCAATGCGGCGGGAGACAAGGCGGCGCTGCTCGCCAGCTTCGGCCCCGCGGTCGACGGCGGCGTCGTGCTCTCCGGCCACACCGACGTCGTGCCGGTCGAGGGCCAGCCGTGGACCGGCGATCCGTTCGCGCTGCGCGAGGCGGAGGGTAAGCTGTATGGGCGCGGGGCCGTCGACATGAAAGGCTTCGCCGCCTGCGCGCTCGCGGCGGCGCCCGGCTTTCTTGCGGCCAAACTCGAACGGCCGATCCATCTCGTGTTGAGCTACGACGAGGAGACCACCTGCCTCGGCTCGCTCGATTTCATCGCCCGCTTCGGCGTCGACCTGCCGCGCCCGGCTGCCGTCATCGTTGGCGAGCCGACGCAGATGCAGGTTGCCGACGCGCACAAGGGCGTGGCGACCTTCCGCACATGGGTGCAAGGCGTCGAGGCGCATTCGGCCCAGCCCTCGCTCGGCGCCAGTGCGATCTCCGCGGCCTGCGAGATCGTCGTCGAGATCGACCGGCTTGCGCGCGAACTGGAGGGGAAGCCGGGCGCCGATCCGCGCTTCGACCCGCCCTATGCGACCTACCACGTTGGCACGATCCGCGGCGGCACGGCGCGCAACATCCTGGCGCGGGAATGTACGGTCGGCTGGGAATATCGCGGCTTGCCGGGCGAGCGCGCGGCGGCGGCGCAAGCGCGGGTGCAGCGTTTCATCGACGAGATCGCTTTGCCGCGGCTGCGACGCTACCGCGAAGAGCCGACGATCGAGACGACGATGGACGTCGATGTCCCGGGCCTCGCCGCCGAGCCGGGCTCGGCGGCGGCGACGCTGGCGCTGCGGCTCGCCGGCGCCAACGCCACCCGGGCGGTGTCGTTCGCGACCGAGGCCGGGCATTTCCAGCGCGCGCGGCTGCCGACCGTGATCTGCGGCCCCGGCTCGATCGCGCAGGCCCACAAACCCGACGAATTCCTCGAAGTGGCGCAAATGGCCCGCTGCCTGGCGTTTCTCGACAGGCTGGCCGACGCGACGTAACATGACAAGCGACAGCGTCATCAAGCCGTGACGGCCCCGCCCTAGAGCGGCGCATCGCCGAACGGAGCGTGCCCATGCGGATCAACAAATTATTGTATTTCGGGGATTTCTTCGCAATTCCAGTGGCGTTGGCGGTGTTCGCGTATCTCGCTTTCGCTATCAACGGCGTCGCCGCCGCCCCGAGTTACGGCCTTGGCGTCGTCGCGGGGCTCGTCGTCTGGACGCTTGCGGAATATTGGATTCATCGCGTCCTCTACCATCACGTCCCCTGGATTTCGACGCTGCATCATAGTCATCACGCTGATCCCGAGGAATTGATCGGCATTCCATCATTTCTGTCGTCCGGGATCGTCATCGGCTTGGGGTACGCGCCGTTTTTCGCGTTTGCGCCGATCTTCGCCGACGGCTTCGCCTCCGGCGCGCTCGTCGGCTACGCCGCCTACATGGTCGTTCACCATGCCGTGCATCATTGGCGCATCGAGCCCGGCGATTGGCTATATTCCGCCCGGGTGCGCCACCTCGGGCATCACTATCATGACGACGTTCACTTCGGAATCGTGACGGGGCTTTGGGACCGCGTTTTCGGCACGTCCGGGGCGCGGCGCGATCGCCTCGCCGGCGCGTGAGCCGGCGTCCACATTTGCCCTTTGTGGTGATTCGCGATAGTCGGATCGGTCCGCTCAGCGGCTATTAACACAAAAAAAAGGCTGGGACTTTGACTCGACCTGTGACCCCGTTGCTCGACCGTGTCCATACTCCGGATGATTTGCGCCAGTTAAACCCCAACGATCTCAGACAATTGGCCGACGAGCTGCGCGCCGAAACCATCAGCGCGGTCTCGGTGACGGGCGGCCATCTCGGCGCCGGCCTCGGCGTCGTCGAGCTCACCGTGGCGCTGCATTACGTGTTCGACACCCCGCGCGACCGGCTGATCTGGGACGTCGGCCATCAGGCCTATCCGCACAAGATCCTCACCGGGCGCCGCGCGCGCATCCGCTCGTTGCGTCAGGCCGGCGGCCTCTCCGGCTTTACCAAGCGCGCGGAAAGCGAATACGACCCGTTCGGCGCCGCCCATTCCTCGACCTCGATCTCGGCCGCGCTCGGCATGGCGGTGGCGCGCGATCTCGACGGTCGCGACAACAATGTGATTGCGGTGATTGGCGACGGCGCCATGTCGGCCGGCATGGCCTACGAGGCGATGAACAACGCCGGCGCGCGGGCGTCGCGCCTGATCGTCGTTCTTAACGACAACAACATGTCGATCGCGCCGCCGGTCGGGGCGCTATCGGCCTATCTCGCCCGCCTCGCCTCCAGCCGCACCTGGTTGTCGCTGCGCGATTACGCCAAGCAGCTCGCCAAGCACCTGCCGGGGTTCATGTACAAGGGCGCGAAGCAGGCGGAGGAATATGGCCGCGGCATCGTCGTCGGCGGCGGCACGCTGTTCGAGGAGCTCGGGTTTTATTACGTCGGCCCGATCGACGGCCACAACCTCGACCATCTGCTGCCGATCCTGAAGAACGTCAAGGAAACCAAGGGCCCCGTGCTGGTCCATGTCGTGACCAAGAAGGGCAAGGGCTACGGCCCCGCCGAGGCCGCCAACGACAAATATCACGGCGTCAACGCCTTCGACGTCGTCACTGGCAAGCAGAACAAGCCGAAGGCCAACGCCCCAGCCTACACGAAAGTGTTCGCCGACGCGCTAGTCGACGAGGCGTCGCGCGACCCGAAGATCGTCGCCATCACCGCGGCGATGCCGTCCGGCACCGGTCTCGACACGTTCGGCAAGGCCTACCCGGATCGCACGTTCGACGTCGGCATCGCCGAGCAGCACGCCGTCACCTTCGCGGCCGGGCTTGCGACCGAGGGCTACAAGCCGTTCTGCGCGATTTATTCGACCTTCCTGCAGCGCGGCTACGACCAGCTCGTCCACGACGTCGCGTTGCAGAACCTGCCCGTGAGGTTCGCCATCGACCGCGCCGGGCTCGTCGGCGCCGACGGGGCGACGCATGCCGGCGCGTTCGATCTCGCCTATCTCTGCTGCCTGCCGAACATGACGGTGATGGCGGCCGCGGACGAGGCCGAGCTCAAGCACATGGTGGCGACCTGCGCGGCGCATAATTCCGGTCCAATCGCGCTGCGCTACCCGCGCGGCGAAGGGGTCGGCATCGACATGCCCGAGCATGGCGAGGTTCTGGAGATCGGCAAGGGCCGCATCTTGCGCGAAGGCTCGCGCATCGCGCTGCTGTCGCTCGGCACCCGGCTCGCCGAGGCGCTGCTGGCGGCCGAGGAACTCGAGGCGCGCGGTCTCTCGACGACGGTGGCGGACGCGCGGTTCGCCAAGCCGCTCGATCGCGATCTCATCCTCAAGCTCGCCGCTTCGCATGAGGTGCTGCTGACCTTGGAAGAAGCGGCCGCCGGCGGGTTCGGCGCGCATGTGTTGACGCTGCTGGCGGAAACCGGCCGCCTCGATCGCGGCCTGAAGGTCAGGACGCTGACCCTGCCCGATCGCTACCAGGACCAGGACAAGCCCGAGCGGCTCTATGCGCAAGCCGGCCTGGATGCGGCGGCGATCGTCGAGCGGGCGTTGAAGGCGCTGGGTCCCGCGGTCAACGTGAAGACGCTCCGCGCGTAAGGGGCGGGCAATCTCTGCAAACGTTGCAGCGGCTCAAGCGCCCTTACCCTCTCCCCGCTTTTGCGGCGTGGCGGAAGCCACGTCGTCACTCACGCGGGGAGAGTACCCCGGGCGTCAGCCTGAGCGGCCGAATAGGAACGCGCTGCAAACCTTCAGCGCGCGCTCGCGCGGGATGACGTCGTCGAGCACCAGCCGCGCCAGTCCGTGCGCGAACGACCACGAGGCGAGCGCGATCGACTCGATGTCGTCGTTGCGGCCGCCGACAAACCGTTGCGCGCCATCGCGCAACGCGGCGAACGCGGAATCCGCCGCGGCGCCCAACTCGGGATAGCGCTCGCGCTCGCGCAATAGCGGTCCGAACATCAGCCGGAACAGCCCGGGATGCGACAGCGCGAATTCGATGTAGGCGGCGCCGATCTCGGAGAAGCCCTCGGATTCGCTCGCCGCGGCGCGCAAGCGCTCAGAGAACTCGCGATAGCCCTCCGCCGCGACGGCGGCGAGCAGGTGATCCTTGTCCTGGAAATGGCGATAGGTCGCGGTCGCCGAGACGCCGACGCGGCGCGCCGCCTCGCGCAGGCTCACCGCCCCGGGCCCGTCGGCGTCAAGCAACTCCCGAGCCGCTGCGATGAGGGCCGGCCCCAAGTTGCCGTGGTGATAGGTGGCGCGCATCACAAGATTCATACGGAAACCATTTGCATGGTTTTTAGGGGAATCGAAGGCGTGAACCCCGTGTAAACATCTCTTAATATTCGAGCCCGCCGATTGGCCGGGCGCCGGGCCCCGGCCGGCGTTCACATTCCGCTCGACCCTGCGGCCGCTTTTGGCTATCGAAGCGAAATGGGAGGACGCGGCGGCGTCCGGGGGGCGACGATGAAGTATCTCTGGCTGGCGGCGCCTTGCGTCGTCGCATTGTGGGCGCCGCTCTACAACCGCATCGAACCGCAACTTTTCGGCGTGCCGTTTTTCTACTGGTTTCAGCTCTTGCTGGTGCCTCTGTCGGCGTTCGGCATCTATTTCGTCGACCGCGCGCGCCGGGACTGAGCGATGTTCGATCATCTCAACGTCGTCGCGACAAGCGTTTTCGTGTTCTTCTTCGCCCTGGTCACGGTCGTCGGCTTCTTCGCCGCCAACTGGCGGCGCGCCAGCCTTGATTCGATTGGCGAGTGGGGGCTCGGCGGGCGACAATTCGGCCCCTGGATCACCTGGTTCCTGCTCGGCGGCGATCTCTATACCGCCTACACCGTGATCGCCGTGCCGGCGGTGGTCTACGGCATCGGCGCGCAGGGCTTTTTCGCCGTTCCCTACACGATCGTGATTTATCCGTTCCTCTATCTGACGATGCCGCGGCTGTGGGCGGTCACCCACAAGCATAACTACCTCACCGCCGCAGATTTCATTCTTGGCCGTTACGGCAACCGGTGGCTGGAATTGGCCATCGCGCTGACCGGCATCGCCGCCACCATGCCCTATATCGCGCTGCAACTCGTCGGCCTCGAGAAGGTGATCGGCGCGCTCGGCTTCGCCGGCGAAGGGATCTACGCGCATGCGCCGATCACCATCGCGTTCGCCATTCTCGCGCTCTACACCTACAAGAGCGGGCTACGGGCGCCGGCGCTGATCGCGTTCGTCAAGGACGCGATGATCTATGTGTTCATCATCGCCGCGATCCTCGTCATCCCCTATCAGCTCGGCGGCTGGGGCAAGATATTCGCCGCGGCCTCCGACGCCTACGCGGCGAAAGTCGCGGCCGGCAAGGTCCCCGCGGCGGGTTTGACGCTCGCGCCCGCGCAACTCGGACCGTACCTCACGCTGGCGCTCGGTTCGGCGATGGCGCTGTTCATGTATCCGCACGCGCTGACGGGCACGCTCGCGGCGTCGTCGGGGCGGGCGATACGCTTCAACACCATGACGCTGCCCGCCTACTCGTTCGTGCTCGGCCTTATCGCGCTGCTGGGCATGATGGCGATCGCGGCGGGGGTGAAGGTCGGCTCGGCCACCGATGCGGTGCCGCAGCTGGTGCTGTGGGCGTTCCCGGACTGGTTCGCCGGCTTCTGCTTCGCCGCGATCGCGCTCGGCGCGCTGGTGCCGGCGGCGGTGATGTCGATCGGCGCCGCCAACACGTTTACGCGCAACGTCTGGAAGCCGTTCATTCATCCTGGGATGACGCACGCCGAAGAATCGGTGGTCGCCAAGCTGGTCTCGCTGATCGTCAAGGTCGGCGCGCTGCTGGTGATCTTCTTCATGCCGACCCAGTTCGCGCTCGACCTGCAGCTGCTCGGCGGCGTGTGGATGATCCAGATCTTTCCGGCGCTGGTGCTCGGCCTGTTCACCCGCTGGTTCAGCGGCTGGGCTTTGTTTGTCGGCTGGGCGCTCGGCATCCTCCTCGGCACCGGTTTGTCGTGGACGTCGAAGGCCTGGGTTCCCGTCCACAAGCTCGCCTGGGACATTCCCTTCGTTGGCCACTTCGACAGCGGGCTGAACTTCGCCGCCTACAATGGGGTGACCGCGGTCGCGCTCAATTTCCTCGTCGCGGCGCTGCTGTCGCTGGTCCTGCGGTCCAAGGCGCCGGATGAGACGCAGCCCGAGGATTACCTCGACGAAGCCCGCGTGTCGGACAGCAAGGCCGAGGAATTCGTGAGGGCACACTGAGGCGGCCGGCGCTCACACGGCGCCGCAGTCTTTGAGATAGGCGAGCGTCGGCTCGACATCGATGCGCAGGCGCCCGTCTTCGGCGGGCCGCAGCGTGGCGAGGTAATGCGCGGCGTTGCCGACGAGCGCGTCGACGAGCAGGAAATTGGCGGGAAGCCGCCCTTCGTCGATCAGCACGAAGCTTTCGACCTCGGGACCGCGCAGCGAAAACATCAGATTGTGCAGCGCGCTGCCCCACAGCCCGAGGAATCGCCGATGCGCGTTGACGACGCCGATCTGCTCGGCGAGGCCGAGTTCCTGCATATGGACGATGCGCACGCCGTGCTCCGCCAGCCGCGCCTCGAACTCGGCCTCGTTGGCGACCCCGCCGCGTCCGCTCGCCGATTGCGCGAGCCGCGCGCGCGAGAAGTAGACGGGCCGCTCGTCACGCGCGCCTGACGTGAGCAGACGACGCGCGACGCGGTGCGGCGCTTCGAGGTGGCGGGGGTCCGCATAGCCTTCATGGGCGAAGGTCGCGGCGGGCGCGAAGCATTTCGCCAGCCGGACGCGGGCGCCGCTCGCCTCGTAGGGTCGCAGCGTTTGCCCGGCGGCGGCGAGAAAGGCGTCGATCGCGGGCAACGGCCGAGGCGATTGCCAGGTGAAGATCGAGGGAAGATCGGCGAGATCGGGCCGTTCGAGCTTGCCGGCGAGGCGGGCGATCGATTCCAGCAGAAAATGCCCCCAGTGATTGAACAGAATCGACTGGTAGACGACGGGCTCGGCGATCGTCAGGTAGGTCTTCGTGCTGGGAAGCTGCGGCGCCGCGCGCCAGAACTGCGGGGCGCCATTCGCGTCGTAGCGCACCAGCGCCGTCGCATCGATCCGCCGTCCTTCGCGATCGTAGAGACACGCCCAGTCGCGGCCGTTGGCGAGGATGACGTCGTCGAACTCCAGGACGGGCGCGTCCGCTGCGGGCGCCGACGCGAAGGCGCGGAACGCGTCGGGATAGGCGGCCTGCTCGGCGGGGTAGAAAAGGCGCGTCGCGGCGCCGACGGCGGCCGTCGCGTAACGTCCCGCCACCCGCTTATTTCGGGCGCGGCAGGGCCGTGTATTGCGCCGTCGGAATCACGACGGAGACGTAGGGAACCGTCGGGGTTTCGCCGGCCTTGAACGGGCCGGGCGTGGCGTTGTTCACCGGCGGCAGGCTTTGCAGGTAGGCGGCGATGGCGTGCGCGTCGTCCGGCGTCAGATGCGACATCGCCGGCCACGGCATGATCGGCGAAAGCTTGCGCCCATCCGGCAAGTCGCCCTGGGTGAAGGCGGCGATGATCTGCTCGGTCGTCCACTTGCCGAGGCCGGTCGCCTTGTCCGGAGTCAGGTTGCCGCCGATCCAGACGCCGGAGGCGGGATCGCCGAAGCCGACGTCGGAGCCGCCGAACCGGCGTTTGCCGTCGGGCGCACCGAGCATCCCGCCGGGCGTGTGGCAATCGCCGCAGCCGGCGATCGTGACGAGATATTGGCCGCGCTCGACGGCCGTCTCCGCGCGCGCGCCGCTCAGGCAGACAAGTAACGCGGCGATAACGGGAAAGACGCGCATGCGGAGCTCCTTGGGCCGCGCGAGTCTTTCACGAAGCCTGCCCCGCGCGCAAGCCTCACGCCGCCCGGCGGGCCGCCGCCGGCTTCGCGCCTTTGGCCAGCCGCTTCTTCAGCGACGCCCATAGCGCGCGCATTTCGCCCGCCGCCGCGCCGCCGGGATTGAGCTCGGTCACCCCCCAGCCGTGGCGGGCGGCCTCCTGGTAATCGACCCGCGCCAGCACCAGCGGCGACAGCAACCCGCCCATGGCTTCGAGCGCCGCCATGCCCTCTTCGACGCGAGCGCTTTGCTGCGCCGGCGGGCACTGGTTGAGCACGAACACATAGTCGCCCTTGATGTCCTTCAGCGCCTTGCGCGTATTGGCGCTGGCCCAGAGATCGAAGGCGGTCGGACGCGACGGGATCAGACAAAGCTGCGCCGCCGCCATCGCAGCCGACGCGACCGCGCCCTCCGCGCCGGGCGTGTCGATGACGACCAGCGTGACGCCTTTCGCCTCGAGCGCCGCCAGCGCGGCGGGCAGCTTGGCGGGGCTGGCGGCGATCACCGGAATGTCGGTCTCGCCGCGCGTCTTGCCCCAGGTGGTGAGCGTGGCCTGCGGGTCCATGTCGATGAGACAGACGCGCTCGCCGCTTTGATGCGCGGCCACCGCAAGGGAAGACGCCAAAGTGCTTTTCCCGGCGCCGCCTTTTTGGGTAACGAGCGCGATCGTCCGCATGAAATTCCCCCATTTTCCGTAAGGGGGAGCGGTGCGAATCGTGCTCCCCGGCGTCAAATAATCTTTACTATTCAGCATTTGACGTTGTAATGTTTAACAAATTGTAACCAACACTTGCGAAAGTGACGTAATACCGCCAGGGATTATTCAGTTCAGCTTGAATAGCTGAGCAGTTCGCCGTTCGAGCCCGCTTTGAGCTGGAACCCGGCCTGATTGTAACTCCCGACAAAATGCAGCGAGACGTGGTTGACGCCGCCGTCGCTGACGTTGACGATGAGGCCGTCGGACGCGCTGGCGAAGGATTTGGTCGCGTTGGCGTTGAAGCCGATCAGGTCGATGGCTTCCCCCGCCGACGCGCCGAAATCGTAGATGTCCGAACTGAACTGCGAGGGGGCAGCCAACCCAAGCTCGGCGCCGGCGCCGGCGAACTCGAGCTTTTGCGAAGCCGTCGATTGCCAGTTGAGTTGCAGATAGGCGCCGGCGTCGATCTCGTCGGTCCCGGCGCCCAGGATCTCTGTCCTGAAGATCAGGCTGCCGCTTTCGGCGACGACCCTGCCGTTGTTGGTGAAGCCGCACTTGACCGTGCTGACGCCGGTCCCCGAATTATCGACGAAGTCGCCGGCGTTTACGACCGTCGAGCCCTCGCCTTCGAGGTCGCTGGCCTCGGTGATGGTGTAGCTATGGCCGCTGGATATCGACAGCGAGCCCAACAAGATGAGATCGCCAACTTGCTCGAGGGCGCCGGCGTCGACGAGACTGGTGTCCGCGCCGATCGCCAGCACATAATAATCCCCGGAGAGAGTTGCGGCGCCGGTCACCTTGATCGTTCCGCCGATGATGTAGCCGTCGTTGAGTTGGTTGTTCTCGCCCGACAAGGTCAGCGTCACGCCCGTCGCGAGTTCGAATTCGCCCACGGAAAGGTACGCGTCAAGGGAGAATTCGCCCCTATAGTTCAGGCTTTCATTCAAAACGATCGGCCCCTCAATAAACGGCGCCAGTCTGAGACTGCCGACCGTGATGTCGGAGGTGTCGATGGCGAATTCACCAAATCCTATGCTTAGACCGCCGCCGCCGGTAATCGTGCCGCTCAGCGTCCCAGATCCGTATCCGACAATGCCAAGAGAGTCGCCTAGCGCCACGCTTAGCGTTCCGGTTGATGTAAAGCTCGCGTCGAAGATGTAGGCGTCGCCGCCCGGCGTTGCGTCGGCAAGAGTTCCCGCATTGTCGATGTCGTCAAAAGAAAAGATGGCGGTCTCTTGCGTGACGAACTGATAGGTAGCGCCGGCGGCGATATGCAGCGTCGAGCCGGGCAAATTGACGTTTTCGGTTTGATCGATGGTTCCGTCGTCATTGATCGTGTCATCGATGAATGTGCCACTGAACTGAGTGACGGCGCCGGTCACATCGAGCGTGCCGCCGGAAACGGCTCCAGTCGTATAGCGAATCGTTGCGGCCACAAACGCATTCGACGCGCCGGCCAAGGTCAAGGTCTCGCCGTTGAGATCGAGTTGCCCGAACACGCTGTTAAACACGAACCTGCCGCTGTAGGTGATGTCGGTCTCGAGCGTCGTAACGCCGCCGCCGGCGCCGCCGTTGATAGAGACTTCGGCGATGTCGAGGCGCGACGGGTCGAGCGTGGCGTTCTCGCCGGTATCGATTTTCAACTCGCCCGCGCCGGCGATAGTCCCGTTCAGCGCGGCGGTCCCTCCGGCCAGATAAACGATCCCGCCGGCGTCGACGGACAGCGTCGCGCCGCCGCTGTTGGCGAAATCGCCGTTCAAGGTCAGCAACGAATCGCCGGCGACCGTCATCGCGCCGCTGTTGTCGACGTCGGCGTCCGCCGCGTCGTCGGCGTCGCCGAGGCTCACTGTCGCCACGACATCGTAGGCCGCGCCGCTGTCAATGGTGAGCGAGCCCGCGCTGGCGCCGCTGTCGCCGACAAGCACGCGCCCGGCTTGCGTGATCGTGGCGCCGGCGAGGGCGACGAACTTGGCGCCGCCCTTGACCTGGAAGTGACCCAACAGCGTCGCGGCGCCGGCGACGTCGAAAGTTCCGCCGCCGGTGATTGCGCCGTTGAGGCGCCCGGTTCCCTTGAGATTGAAGAGGTCGCCGTTCAAGTCGAGGGTGGCCGCGGCGCCGGCGCCGTAGTCGAGTTGGAAATCGCCGCTGTAGCCGACGTTCGCATCGAGCGTCGTGGACGAGGCGACGCCATCGCTGTCGGCGCCGAGGATGAGGGCGGCGACCGTTATGGCGTTGGCGTCGATCGTCGCGTCGCCGGTGAAGTCGATCGCGCCGGCCCCGCTCAATGCGCCGGAATAAACGCCGTTGGCGACGAACAGCGTGTCTGCGGCGACGGCGAGGGTAGCGGCGGCGGCGAGGTCGAGTGTTCCGGCTATGGCGCCGCCGTGTTTGGCGTTCAACAGGCCCGATTGCAGGTCGAGCGTCACCGCCGACCCCGATCGGATCGACCAGATCGCGTCCGTCGTGTTGTAGGTGACCGTGTAACCGGGCGAGCCGTTGTTGTTGAGGGTTGCGACGTCGTTGGCGCCGGGAACGGAATGCGCGGCTTCGCCGGGATCGGTCACCAACCAATCGTTGGCGTCGTCCCACGCCCCGGCTGTGGCTGTCCATTGCGCGGCATAGGGCGGCGACTTCGGCGGAGAGGCCGCGCCCGCGACCAGACCCGAATAAGAGCTGTCGGCAAAGGCCGCCCACGCGTCATCGTCGGCCTTGGCGACGGAGGGTTCGCTCGCAGCGACGCTTCGAAACGGCATGTCTCTCTCCCGAAATATTGTTGTCTATCAATCAACCCGGCGCCGATCGCGGCGGCGCCACTTGCTGCAACGTCAGTCGGAACACGCTCCGCGCCGTCCTAGCCCGGGCATCCACGTCGTACCGTTACAGAGCCTAACTATAGCCGCGCTCAGACAATTTTGGACGTACTGAAACCCTGGCGTCCAGTCCCGACGTAGATTTCAGCGGCAAGCACGGGCATGACGCCGACAGAATTGCTCAACCCCGCAAAATAGCAAGGCAGCTCAACGTTATTTGTTTTGAACAAGCGCCTCGGTCGGTCCGCCGCGTTCGCGGCGCTACTTACGTATACTCGCAGTAAATTCGCGCGAAGCTAGATACCGATCAGACAGAATCGGCCCGTCATTGCGAGCGAAGCGAAGCAATCCAACGCGCCGAGATCGTAGGCTAGTCGGTTAAGCTCGGCTCGGCGGAGACGTGGATGGCTTCGCTTCGCTCGCCATGACGGCGGTACAACTTGATCGGTAACCGCTAGCCGCGCGTGCGGGGGATCACGATCCCGTCGGGTTGGGGTCGCGCCAGGCGCGCTCGAACGGCAGACGCCAGGCGTTGGGCGCGATGAGCTGGTGGATCGACTTCGGCCCCCAGCCTCCCTGTTCGTAGAGCCGGACCGGCGGCGGCGAGTCCAGCAGAGGCTCCGATACTTCCCACAGCCGCTCAATGCCGTCGGCGGTGGTGAACAAGGTGCGGTCGCCGCGCATCGCGTCTAGAATCAGCCGCTCGTAGGCTTCCAGCACCTCGCCGGCGAGGCCGGTGTCGTTCATCGAGAATTGCAGGCTCTGCTTGTCGAGCCGCATCCCCGGCCCCGGCCGCTTGCCGTAGAACGACAGCGACACCTTCGTCGCGTCGGCGAGGTCGAAGGTGAGGTGGTCGGGTCCCTGCGCGCCGACCCCGGAATTGGTCGGGAACATGCTCTTCGGCGGCTCCTGGAAGGCGATCGAGATGATGCGCTGCCCCTCCGCCATGCGCTTGCCGGTGCGCAGGAAAAACGGCACGCCGGCCCAGCGCCAATTGTCGATCTCGCATTTGAGCGAGATCAGCGTCTCGGTGTCGGATTCGGGATCGACCCCGTCCTCCTGGCGGTAGCCGATATATTGGCCGCGCACGACGTCGCGCGGATCGATCGGCTTCATCGACCGGAACACCTTGTTCTTTTCTTCGCTGATCGGCCGCGGCTCCAGCGCCGTCGGCGGCTCCATCGCCATGAAACCGAGGATCTGGAACAGGTGCGTCACCACCATGTCGCGATAGGCGCCGGTCTGCTCGTAGAACGAGGCGCGCTTGCCGAGCCCCAGCGTCTCCGGCACGTCAATCTGCACGTGGTGGATGAAATTGCGGTTCCAGATCGGCTCGAACAGGCCGTTGGCGAAGCGGAACGCCAAAATGTTCTGCGCCGGCTCCTTGCCCAGAAAATGATCGATGCGGAAGATCTGGTCCTCGTCGAACACTTCGTGAAGCTGCGCGTTCAGCTCGCGCGCGCTCTTGAGGTCGGTGCCAAACGGCTTCTCCATGATGACGCGGGAGCGCTCGATCAGCGCGGCGTCGGCCAGCGTCTTGACCGCCGGCAGCGCGGCCTTCGGCGGGACACTGAGATAATGCAGCCTTCGGGTGTCGGGTCCGAGCGCCGCTTCGGCCGCGCGCACCGATTCGTGCAGCGCGCCGGGACCGGCCTCCAGCGGCACGTAATCCAGCAATTGCGCGAAATTGCGCCACGCCTCGTCGCTCGCCTTGCGCGGCGAGAACTTGTCGAGCGCCGTCTTCACGAGGGTGCGGAATCCCTCAACGTCGAGCCGGTCGAGCGAGACGCCGACGATCCGGCAGGCGGGCAGGAAACCGGCGGAGACGAGATGGAACAGGCCCGGCCACAGCTTGCGCTGCGCCAGATCGCCGGTGCCGCCGACAAGGATCAGCACTTGCGGATAACGCGGACCCACGCCGGGAGGTATTTTCGGCACTCTGCTCATCCCCGTTTCTGTGGGCTAGAAAACGCCGCCTGTCGAGCCCATCGGCGCGCCAAGCAAGCCCCGGGCCTTCGCATAAGTCGCGCGCTTGACCCTTACATGACGGGGGTAGGAAGGCCGGCTTAGAGCGAGCGCACGAGCCGCATCGCGCCGCCCGGCCCCTTGAACACGAGGTCGCCGTTGACGAGATCCCAGGCGGGGGTGCCCGACAGAGCGCGCAGGAAGCTGCGCTCGATTTCGAGATTGGCCTTGTCGCAAGTCTTCTTCGTCATCGCCAAACCGCCGACCAGCAGGTGCTGGTTCTGCTGGGGATAGGCGGTGGCCGACCAGGAGTTGCAGCCGGTGTAGCCGGAGGCGTGAAAGGCGCCGTCGAGCTTGAAGGAAACATCGAGGTCGGCGGTGACCGGTTTGCCGTTGAGGTCGCGCAATGAAAAAGTCTGGTCGAGCGGGAAACTCTTTTGCAGCGGCGGCATGGGTTTCGGCGCGTCTTCTTGCGGCAGCGGCTTGGCGATCGCCGCGGCGACGACCAAAGTCGCGATCAACGCCAGTCCCGCGCGCTTCATTTTTTTGCTCCGACTGTTTCCGCCGTTCGCGCCTATACGCCTCGACTTTCGCGGGCGCAACGCTGGCGGATTTTGCGTCTCGCCCTCTTGAAAGCCGTCGGCGCGGCTCCAAAATGAAGACGTGCGCCGGCCATCAGGCGGCGCGCAGCCGAAGAGCGGCGCCAACCAGGGCTGCTCAAGGTCATGTCGCTTCTTTTGGAGGATATGTCATGTTGAACTACGACTTCTCGCCGTTCTACCGCTCGACCGTTGGTTTCGATCGTCTGTTGACTTTGCTGGACAAGGCGTCCGGCGCGGACAACGCTCAAACCTACCCCCCTTACAACATCGAGCGCACGGGCGAGAACAACTACCGCATCACCCTCGCGGTCGCCGGTTTCGCCGAGAATGAGCTGACCGTCGAATCCAAAGAGGGCGTGTTGACGGTGCGCGGCGCCAAGGAGGCGCAGCCCAAAGCTGACAGCGAAAAGCGTGAGATGCTTTATCAGGGCATCGCGGGCCGCGCGTTCGAGCGCCGGTTCCACCTTGCCGACCACGTCAGTGCGGTAAACGCCACGGTCGAGAACGGCTTGCTGCATGTCGAGCTGGTGCGCGAAGTGCCGGAAGCGCAGAAGCCCCGCACCATCGCGATCAAGTCCGGCTCGCCGAAGACGATCGACGTCGCCACCAAGCAGGCTGCGTAATCGCGCGTAACGTCAAACCCGTCTAAGCTAGAGGCGCCCGCAAGGGCGCCTTTTTTGTCGGCGGCGCCGACGATTTATCTATTGAACTTAAGAATTAAACCGCAAGCCAAGGCGCGCGCTCGACTTGACCGCGACCGCCTCTCCTGGGCATAGCCCTATCGAGCGCCGAGATGAGCGGGGGGAGAAGGGCCAACATGATTGAAACGGGGAAACGCAACGCGAAACACGGCGCCGACGCCTTCGGCTTCCGCGATCTCGCCGCGGTGCACTGGAGCCTGGGGGCGGCGCCGCTTTACGAAATTGCGCTGCGCAACGGCGAGGCGAGGGTCGCCGAGCACGGGCCGCTGGTCGCCGACACCGGCGTCCACACCGGCCGCAGCCCGAAGGACAAGTACATCGTCCGCGACGCGACCACCGGCGGCGTGGTCTGGTGGGACAACAACAACGTCATGACGCCGGAGCAGTTCGAGACGCTGCACCAGGATTTCCTCGCCCACGCCCGCGGCAAGACGCTGTTCGCGCAAGACCTCTACGGCGGCGCGGATTCCAGCTTGCGCGTGCGGGTGCGGGTGTTCACGGAACTCGCCTGGCATTCGCTGTTCATCCGCAACCTGCTGATCCGCCCCGAGGTCGAGGAACTGGCGAGCTTCGCGCCGGACCTCACCATCGTCGATCTGCCGAGCTTCGAGGCCGATCCGGCGCGCCACGGCACACGCTCGGGGACGGTCATCGCCTGCGATTTCTCGCGCGGAATCGTGCTGATCGGCGGCACCAGCTACGCGGGCGAGATGAAGAAATCCGTGTTCACCTATTTGAACTACGTGCTCCCCGGCAGACACGTGATGCCGATGCATTGCTCCGCCAACACGACGCCGACGGGCGAGACCGCGATCTTCTTCGGCCTCTCCGGCACCGGCAAGACGACGCTCTCCGCCGACCCCGACCGCACGCTGATCGGCGATGACGAGCACGGCTGGAGCCGCAACGGCGTGTTCAACTTCGAGGGCGGCTGCTACGCCAAGGCGATCAAGCTGTCGCGCGAGGCCGAGCCGGAGATTTACGCCACCACCGAGCGCTTCGGCACGGTGATGGAGAACGTGACGCTCGACCCCGACACCCGCGCGCCGGACTTCGACGATTCCTCGCGCACTGAAAACACCCGCATCGCCTATCCGCTCGATTTCATCGCCAATGCTTCGGCGAGCGGGCGCGCGCCGCACCCGAAGAACATCGTCATGCTGACTTGCGACGCGTTCGGCGTGCTGCCGCCGATCGCCAAGCTCGACCCGGCGCAGGCGATGTATCACTTCCTTTCCGGTTACACGGCGAAGGTCGCCGGCACCGAAAAGGGCGTCACCGAGCCGCAGGCGACGTTCTCGACCTGCTTCGGCGCGCCGTTCCTGCCGCTGCATCCCGCCGTCTACGGCAACCTGCTGCGCGAATACATGGAGCGCCATCACGTCGATTGCTGGCTGGTCAACACCGGCTGGACGGGGGGTAAGTTCGGGACGGGACGCCGCATGCCGATCCGCGTGACCCGTCGGCTGCTCGCCGCGGCGCTTGACGGCTCGCTGCAAAAGTCCGATTTCCGCACCGACCCACATTTCGGCCTGGCCGTGCCGCGCGAGGTGCCGGGGGTCGAGCCGCACATTCTCGACCCCGTCCGCACCTGGCGCCACAAGGCGCAATTCGCCGAGACGGCGGGCCGGCTAGTGCAGATGTTCCGCGACAATTTCCGCAAATTCGAGGACGACGCCGACGAGACGGTGCGCTCGGCCGGGCCGAACCCGAGGATCGCGCTGGCGTAAGCGCGCGGGCCGCACGGCCCCGTCCGCTCGGTGCGACCGATGAAGACGACGCGGTATTTCGAGGAGCAAGTTCTCCGCAAACGCCCGTATCTCGATCCTGGCTGGATCCCGCCCATCCTGACCGCTCCGACTGGGCGCGTCCGCCAGAACGACGGACGTTGGCGGTTCTGGGGGCCCGTCACCGATCCCCGCGACGGGAAGACAAGGGCCTTGAGAGTCGTTACACTCGACGACGGCGAAACCGTTCACAACGCCTTTTTCGATCGCGATTTCAAGATCACGAGCCCATGAAGCTGCATTATTATCCCGAGACGGACAGTCTCTACATCGAGTTAAAGCCGGGTCCGGGCGCCGAGACGCGCGAAGTGATCGAGGGTCTCAACGTCGACATCGACGCGGACGGCGAAGTCGTCGGCCTCGATCTCGACTTCGCCTCCAAACGCTTCGATCTATCGCGGCTGGAAACCGTTGCGCTGCCGCTCGCTAAAACGGTCGCCGCCTGATCCCGCGCAACTTCTAACGCTCGGCGACCTCGGTGGTCACATTCGCTGGCCGACCCCGCTCCCGTAGCGTCGCAAGATACGAAGCGAGTGCATCACGCACTTCGGAAATCGCTGCTTCGGGCGTTTCTCCGTCCGCGGTGCAGCCGGGGATAGTCTGGAAATTCGACGAGGTATCCGCCGCCTTCCTCTCGCGAAAGGGGACTCACCACGAAACGCGGCAACTCCGCAAGTTCAGCCGCCATCGGGGACTTCCATTCGATCAAGCAGCGCGACAACACGCTCGCCGCGCGATGGCGCATAAAATGCAAACCGCGCTACATTCCGGCGCCTCGACGAGACCCTTCCCATGCGCCTCCCCATCGCCCTCGCCTTCAGCCTCCTCGCCGTCCCCGCCTTCGCCGAAGGCGCGTTCACCATCGGCATCATGAACGATCAGTCCGGCCCCTACGCCGATCTCGCCGGGCCGGGTTCGGTGCAGTCGCTCAAGATGGCGGTCGAGGATTTCGGCGGCGCGGTGCTCGGCAAGACGATCGAGGTGGTGGTCGCCGATCATCAGAACAAGGTCGACGTCGGCCTCAACATCGCCCGCCAATGGTTCGATGAAAAGGGCGTCGAGGCGATCTTCGACATCACCAATTCCGCGGTGGCGCTCGCGCTGGTCGATCTCGCGCGCTCGCGCCATCGCATCGTCGTGTTCGACTCGGCGTCGAGCTCCGATCTCACGGGCAAGGCGTGCTCGCCTTACACGTTCCAGTGGAACGCCGACAATTGGTCGAACGGGGTTTCGCTGATGCGGCTGCTGATCCGGCAGAAGCTCGACACGTTCTTCTTCATCACCGCCGATTACGCCTTCGGCGCCAGCCTGGAGCGCGACGCGCGCGGCGGCGATCGAGGCGGGTGGCGGCAAGACGCTCGGCGCAGTCAAGGCGCCCCTCAACACCGCCGACTTCAGCTCGTTTCTGATCACCGCGCAAAGCTCGGGCGCGAAGGTGGTCGTGCTCGCCAACACCGGCGCCGATCTCTCCAATGCGCTCAAACAGGCCAACGAATTCGGGCTGACGGCGCAGCAATATCTGGCGACGCCGATCACCTATCTCAGCGACGTCAACTCGGCCGGATTGAAGATCGCGCACGGCCTCACCTTCATGCAATCCTGGTACTGGGATTTGAACGACGAGACGCGCGCCTTCGCCAAACGCTTCGAGACGAAGACCGGGCGGAAGCCGAACGACAACCAGGTCGCGCTCTACTCCTCCGTCCGCCATTATCTGGAGGCGGTGAAGGCGGCGGGAACGGACGACGCGCTCGCCGTCGCCAAGGCGATGAAGGCGGCGCCGATCCACGACGTGTTCACCGCCGACGGCCGGGTGCGCGACGACGGCCGCGTGGTTTACGACCGCTATCTGATGAAAGCCAAGACGCCGGAGGAGTCCAAATATCCCTGGGACTATCTCAGCGTGCTGGCGAAGATCCCCGCCGCCGAGGCGTTCCGTCCGATCGGGACGACGGGCTGCGCGGAGACGCAGGCGCATTAACGGCCGGAAACCCTTTTGCGCGCCATTGTTTGACGCTGCGGCAACGCGACCGGAGTACGCTAGCTCATTGCGCCATGGGGGCCGTCTTGGGCTATTACCGGCTTTTTCTGGCTTACATCGTCGCATTGAGCCACATTCAATTTGCGATTGGCGCCTTCAACCCGGGCGAGGTCGCGGTCGTCTCGTTTTTTCTGTTGAGCGGCTACGTGATGACCGGGCTGATCGACAAACACTACGGCGACTTTCGCAAGGTCGGTCGGTTCTACGTGGATCGCGCGCTGCGGCTATATCCGCAGTTCCTGCTCTATTCGCTTGCGACGATCATCGCCGCCGATCATTTCGGGCTGCGCCATCGCTGGATGCCCTGCCCGCCGTCGCTCGCCAGCGCTCTTGTACAATTGACCATGCTGCCGCTCACCTTGCAGGAGCGGTTTCACAATCTCATGATGCCGCAAAGCTGGTCGCTCAGCCTGGAAATGATGTTTTACTTTATTTTTCCTTTCGTGCTCATCAGCGGCAAGCGGTTCGCGGTCGCCTTGTGGTCGGCGACGATCTTCATGTTCGGGTATTTCGGCGCGCTCAGCCCGGATTGGTTCGACTACCGGCTGCCGCCGGGCGTGCTGTTCATCTTCATCCTGGGAAGTTGGATCTATCGGCCCGAGCGCGTGCGTGGCCGCACGCTCCTCGTTTGCGCCTTCCTGTTCGCTGCCGCGCTGCTCCTTTCGGCCACGCTGGTCTATCCGCGCCGGCCGGTGGTGTGCGATGTGTTGATTGGGCTCATCGTTGGCCTGCCGGCGCTGCTCGCGCTCAGCAAGGCGCGCAATCTCGGCCCGGGCGACCGCCTCGCCGGCGATTTAAGCTACGGCGTGTTCCTCAATCATTACCTCATTCTGTCGGCCCTTAAGCAGCTGACGCCGGAGGCTTCGGCCCCCGCGTTGATCCTGATGACGCTGCCGATCAGCACGCTGTTGAGCTTCGCGTCGTTCCAGTGGGTGGAACGGCCGATCGTCGGCCTGCGGCGATGGATACGGCCGAAGCCGGGCGCCGAGACGCAAGCCTCACCGCCGCTCCTCGAGGGCGCCCAAATGGCGAGCTGATCTCGCCGCGCTTGCAACCGTCGCGCCGGCGCCGGACAATCGCCGGCGAAACGGAGACGGTATGGGCGGGGTTTTCATCGGCGTCGACGTCGGCACGGCGAGCGCGCGCGCCGGCGCGTTCGACGAGACGGGCCGGCTGATCGAGAGCGCCCGCCGGCCGATCGCGGTGTTTCGCGAGGCGGGAGAGGTCGTCGAACACTCCTCGGCCGACGTTTGGGCGGCGACCTGCGCCGCCGTGCGCGAAGCCGCCGCCGCGGCGCCGGGCGAGGTCGCCGGCATCGGCTTCGACGCCACCTGCTCGCTGGTCGCGCTCGACGCCGACGGCGGCTCGCTGACCGTCTCGCCGACGGGGCGGCCCGAGCGCGACACAATCGTCTGGATGGACCATCGCGCGGTCAAGGAGGCGGCCGAGATCAACGCCGGCGGCCACGACCCGCTGCGCTACGTCGGCGGCGTGATTTCGCCGGAGATGGAGCCGCCGAAGCTGATGTGGCTCGCCCGCCACGTCCCCGACACGTTCGCGCGCGCGCAGTTCTTCGATCTCACCGACTTCCTCACCTACAAGGCGAGCGGCTCGGCGGCGCGCTCAACCTGCACCGTCGTCTGCAAATGGCTGTACCAGGGCCGCGAGCGGCGTTGGCCGGAGGCGACGTTCCGCGCCATCGGGCTGCAAAAGCTGCTGGCGGACGACGCGTGGCGGATCGGGGCGAAGATCGCGCCGCCGGGCGCGCCGCTCGGCGCCGGCCTCACCGCGGAGGCCGCCGCCGCGATGGGGCTGCGGCCGGGGATTCCCGTCGCCGCCGGGCTGATCGACGCCCACGCCGGCGCGCTCGGCACGATCGGCGGCGCGCTTGGGCGAGAACCCGCCGACCCGCGCCGCCGGCTGGCGCTGATCCTCGGCACCTCGTCGTGCTGCATGGCGCTCGCCGACGAGGCGCGTTTCGTCCCCGGCGTCTGGGGTCCGCTCTATGACGGCCTGGTCCCCGGCCAGTGGCTGACCGAGGGCGGCCAGAGCGCGTTCGGCGCCGCAATCGATCGCCTGTTGCGGATGCATCCCGCCTTCGCCGGACGCAGCTTCGAGGCGCTGGAGCGCGACATTCTCGCCCGCGCCGGAGGCGCGTCGGGGGCGGCGCGGCTCGCGCGCGACCTCCACGTCCTGCCGGATTTCCTCGGCAACCGCTCGCCGTTCGCCGATCCCAGCGCGCGCGGCGCGGTCCTCGGTCTCGATCTCGACGAGGACGAGGCGAGCCTGCAGGCGCTCTATGTCGCCGGCCTCTGCGGCCTCGCGCAGGGCCTCGCCCAGGTGATGCGCGCGCTGGAGGCGGGCGGCTTCGCGTTCGACGCGCTGGTGGCGAGCGGCGGCGCCGCGCGGGGCGCCCTCGTCCGCCAGATCGTCGCCGACGTCTGCGGCCGGCGCGTCGTCACTGCCGAGACCGAGGAGCCGGTGCTGCTCGGCTCGGCGATGCTCGGCGCGGTCGCGGCGGGGCGCTACGACATGGCGGGGGCGATGCGCGCCATGTCGCGGCTGGGCGAAATCACCGAGCCCGCCGGCGGCGACATCGCGGCGCTGCACGCCCGCAAGCGATCGGCGTTCGAGGCGCTGCAACGCGCCGAACGCGACATCCGCGTGAACGCCGTGCGCGCCTGGCCCCAGCTGGTGATCTTCGATTGCGACGGCGTGCTGGTCGACAGCGAGCCGATCTCGCTGGCGTTGACCCGCGCCCTGCTCGCCCGCCACGGGCTCGACCTGACGGAGACGGAGGCGCGCGATCTGTTCCTCGGCATCAGCGCCGCCTCGGCGCGCAAGGTCGCCGAGAGCCGGCTCGGCGCGCCGCTGCCGGCGACGTTCGAGGCCGATCTCGGGCGCGAGGTGATTGCGCAGTTCGAACGCGATCTGCGTGGCGTGCCGTTCGTGCGCGAGGCGGTCGCCGGGCTGGCGCGGCCGGTCTGCGTCGCCTCGTCGAGTTCGCCCGAGCGCATCCGCGCAAGCTTGCGTATCGTCGGCTACGCCGACCTGTTCGGCCCGCGCGTGTTTTCGGCCGAGGAAGTCGCCAACGGCAAGCCGGCGCCGGACCTGCTGCTGCACGCCGCCGCCCGACTTGGCGTCGCGCCCGAGGATTGTCTGGTGATCGAAGACAGCGTCGCCGGCGTCACTGCGGCGAGCCGCGCCGGCATGACCGTTTTCGGCTTCACCGGCGGCGCGCATCACGCGGGCGGCGACTATGCGGAACGGCTCGAGGCCGCCGGCGCATCGCTCGCTTTCGACGATATGCGCAAGCTGCCAGAACTCGCGCGCGCCGCCGCGCCGGCGAAATAGGCCCATGGCCCGCGTCAGCGACAACGAGAACGCCCGCCTCGACGACGCCGCCCGCGCCGGCTGGCTTTACTATGTCGCCGGCAACACCCAGGACGAAATCGCGCGGAAGCTCGGCGTGTCGCGGCAGACCGCGCAGCGCTTGGTTTCGTTGGCGATGAGCGAACGGCTCATCAAGGTCCGGCTCGATCACCCGATCGCGCGCTGCATGGAGCTGTCGGCGGCGCTGCGGCAACGCTACGACCTATTCTACTGCGAAGTCGCGCCGACCGATCCGACCTCGACCTCCTCGACGCTCGGCATCGCCCAGCTCGCGGCGGCGGAGATGGAGCGCTGGTTGCGCCGGCCGGACCCGATCGTCATCGGCATCGGCACCGGGCGCACGATGCGCGCGGTCGCCGATCAGATGCCGGCGATGCAATGCCCGCAGCACAGGCTCGTCGCCCTCGTCGGCACCGGCAAGGTTGACGGCTCGGCCTCGTTCTACGACGTCATCATCCGCCTCTCCGACACCGTGCGGGCGCCGCATTATCCGATGCCGCTGCCGGTGTTCACCCGCTCGCTCGAAGAGCGCGAACTGCTGATGAGCCTGCCTTCGACGCGCAGCATGCTGGCGCTGGTCGAACAGGCCGACGTGTCGTTCGTCGGCGTCGGCTCGATCGGCGAAGGCTCGGCGCTGCTGAAGGACGGCTTCATCACAGCCGAGGAGAACGATGCGTTGCGCAAGGCCGGCGCGGTTGGCGAGATCACGGCTTGGTCATTTGATTCGCAGGGACGCCTGATCCAAGGTTTGCTCAACGAGCGCTGCGCGTCCGCACCGCTCCGGCAGCCCGCCAAGCGGCCGATGATCGGCGTGGCGATGGGCATGGCGCGACGGACCGCCATACGGGCGGCGCTGACCGGCAGGCTCATCACCGGGCTCATCACCGACGAAGCGACGGCCGAGCATTTGCTGCGCCGCTGAGCCGCGCGATTGCTGCGGTGCAGCAACGTTTTCTGGTTGACAGCGGCGCCCGCATCGCCGAATATCCGCCCGCTCGCGAGGCAAATGCTCACGTATGGCTTAAGCGCGGGCGCCATTTCGGAGGAAACAATCATGACGACTCTGTTGAAGAGTCTGCTTGGGGCCTGCGCCCTATCGACCCTCGCCGTCGCCGCTTCCGCTGAGACTTCGCTGACGATCGCGACCGTGAACAACGGCCAGATGATCCAGATGCAGAAGTTGACGGACGACTTCACCAAAGCCAATCCCGACATCAAGCTCAACTGGGTCACGCTCGAAGAGAACGATCTTCGCCAGAAGGTGACCAAGGACATCGCCACCAAGGGCGGCCAATACGACGTCCTCACCATCGGCATGTACGAGACGCCGATCTGGAGCAAGAAGGGCTGGCTGGTGCCGCTCAAGGGCCTCGACGACCCTTCGGACATTCTCCCCTCGGTCGCGGGCGGCCTTTCCTATAACGGGACGCTCTACGCCGCGCCGTTTTACGGCGAGAGTTCCTTCGTCATGTATCGCAAGGATCTCGCGAAGAAGGTCGGCCTGACGTTCACCGACACCCCGAATTGGGATTTCGTTATGAACGCGGCCAAGAAAATGACCGACCGCGCCGCGGGCGTCAACGGCATCTGCCTGCGCGGCAAGGCGGGTTGGGGCGAGAACATGGCCTTCCTCGATTCGATGGCCAATTCCTACGGCGCGCGCTGGTTCGACGAGAAGTGGAACCCGCAGTTCGACACGCCCGAATGGAAAGCGGTGCTCAACGACTATATCAACATCATGAAAGAGGCTGGCCCGCAGGGCGCGACCGGCAACGGCTTCTCTGAGAACCTCGCCCTGTTCCAGTCCGGCAAATGCGGCATGTGGGTCGACGCGACGTCGGCCGGGCAGTTCGTCAGCGACCCGAAGGCCAGCAAGGTCGCGGCCGACACCGATTTCGCGCTCGCGCCCGACAAGGGTCTCGGCAAACACTCCAACTGGCTGTGGGCCTGGGCTCTCGCCATCCCCGCCGGCTCCAAGAAGATCGATGCGGCCGAGAAGTTCATCGGCTGGGCGACCTCCCGTCACTACGGCGACCTCGTGGCGTCGAAGGAGGGCTGGGTCAACGTGCCTCCCGGCACGCGCACCTCGCTTTACGCGAACCCCGAATATCAGAAGGTTCCGTTCGCGAAGATGACGCTGGATTCGATGAACGCGGCCGATCCGCTGCATCCGACCGTCAAGCCGGTTCCCTACACCGGCGTGCAGTTCGTGGCGATCCCAGAGTTCCAGGGCATCGGCACCAAGGTTGGTGAACTGTTCTCCGCGGCGCTGGGCGGTCAGATGACCGCCGACGAGGCGCTCAAGGAGGCGCAGGACTACACCAAGACCGAGATGACCAAGGCCGGTTACATCAAGTAACCGGACCTCCGGGGGCCGCCCGCGCTCCTCCCACACGGGCGGCCCCTATTTCTGACGCATATTTGATTGAGCGACCCGAACGCTGAAGCGCCGCCGAGGCGCCGGCGCAACTATAACTCTAAGACAAAACGAGGAGGGGCGCATGGCGACGCGACAAGGACAAGCCATGGGGCGGCTTGCGGTGGCGCCGGCCATCGCGGCGCTGGCGGCCTGGTCTTTGGTGCCGCTCGCGCTGGCCTTCTACTACGCCTTCCTGCACTACCGGCTCGACGATCCCGACAACACGTTCTTCGCCGGTGGCGCCAACTTCTATTATTTCATCACCGACCCGTTCTTCGCCAAGGACCTGTTCAACACCATCGTTCTGGTGCTGATGGTGCTGGTCATCACCGTGGTTGGCGGCGTGCTGCTGGCGATGCTGTTGGACCGGCCGTTCTGGGGCCAAGGCATCGTGCGGGTGTTGGTCATTTCGCCGTTCTTCATCATGCCGACCGTGTCCGCGCTGGTGTGGAAGAACCTGATGATGCACCCCGTCTACGGCTTGTTCGCCCATCTCTGGCGAATGGTCGGACTGACGCCGATCGACTGGTTCGGCTCGTTCCCGCTGACCTCTGTCGGCATTGTCGTCGGCTGGCAATGGCTGCCGTTCGCGACGCTGATCCTGCTGACCGCCCTGCAATCGCTGGATCTCGAACAGAAGGACGCCGCCGAGATGGACGGCGCCGGCCGGCTTGACTTCTTCCGCTACATCATGCTGCCGCATCTGATGCGGCCGATCACCGTCGTCATCCTGATCGAGACGATCTTCCTGCTCAACGTGTTCGCTGAGATCAAAGTCACCTCGGTCGGCGGCGTCGCCGGCAACCTCACCTATCTCGTGTTCAGCCAGCTCAACGACGCCAACGACGTCGGCGAGGCGGCGGCCGGCGGCCTGATCGCGGTCGTGCTCGCCAACATCGTCTCGATGTTCCTCGTGCGGATCGTTGGCCGCAATCTGGAGGCCTGACCGATGGCCCGCAAAACCACAGTCGCGCAGAAGTCCGTGGCGACGATCGTCGCCTGGGCGTTCGGCATCATCATGTTCTTCCCGATTTTGTGGACGGCGCTGGCGGCCTTCAAGACCGAGATCGGACGCCTATTCGCTGCCGGAGAACTGGTGGTCGACGCCCTGGACGCTGGAGAATTTCGGCATCGTCCAGGAGCGCTCCAACTATCTTCGCTATGTCCTCAACACGACCATCATCGCCGTGGTGTCGACGCTGCTCGGCCTGGTGTTCGCCATTCCCGCCGCGTGGTCGATGGCGTTCCAGCCGGAGGACCGGGCGAGCGTCAAATGGCCGGGCTATGTCTGGATCGTCATCATCCTCGGCGCCTTCGCCGCCGCCGGCGCGATCGCCTATTCCGTCGGTTGGAGCATGGCGACCCGGCCGCTGCTCGGCTTCGCGCTGATCCTGCTGTTCGGCTTCCCGATCGCCGCCTGGGTGTGGACGCGGCGCACCGGCGACAAGCTGCTGTGGATGCTCTCCACCAAGATGATGCCGCCGGCCGGCGCGCTGATCCCGATCTATCTGATCTTCAACCGCAACGGCCTCATCTTCAAGGACTGGGGTTGGGTCGACCTCAGCGACTGGAACCTGATCGACACCTTCGCCGGCATGATCCCGCTGATGATGCTGCTGAACCTGCCGATCGTCATCTGGATGCTCTACACCTACTTCAAGGAAATCCCGTTCGGCATTCTTGAGGCGGCGCGCATGGACGGCGCCGGCCTCTGGCAGGAGCTCGCCAACGTGCTGGCGCCGATGGCGGTGCCGGGCATCGCCTCGACCTTGCTGCTCAACGTGATCCTGTCCTGGAACGAGGCGTTCTGGACGCTCAATCTCACCAACAAATACGCCGCGCCGCTCAGCTTCTTCATCTCGGAATATTCGTCGCCCGAGGGGCAGTTCTGGGCCAAGCTTTCGGCGGCCTCGCTGATGGCGATCGCCCCGATCATGGTGCTCGGCTGGTTCTCGCAACGCCAGCTCGTGCGCGGTCTCACCTTCGGCGCAGTCAAGTAAGTTCAGGGGCGGATCCCATGGGTAGCATCCAACTGCAACAGGTTCGCAAGGAATTCGGCCCTGTCTCGATCATCAAGGGCGTCGATCTCGACATCAAGGACGGCGAGTTCGTCGTGTTCGTCGGCCCCTCCGGCTGCGGCAAGTCGACGCTGCTGCGTCTGATCTCCGGGTTGGAGGACACGACGAGCGGCAAGATCATCATCGACGGCAAGGACGCCACCGACCTCGGCCCGGCGCAGCGGGGCCTGGCGATGGTGTTCCAGTCCTATGCGCTCTATCCGCATATGACGGTGCGCAACAACATCGCCTTCCCGCTCAAGATGGCGAAGACGTCTCAGGACGTGATAGACCAGAAGGTCGCGCTATGCGGCGAAAACGCTGAACCTCGGCGACTATCTGGATCGACGCCCCGGCCAACTCTCCGGCGGCCAGCGCCAGCGCGTCGCCATCGGCCGCGCCATCGTTCGCGAACCCTCGGCGTTCCTGTTCGACGAGCCGCTGTCCAACCTCGACGCGGCGTTGCGCGTGCAGATGCGCGTCGAGATCGGCGAGTTGCACAACAAGCTCAAGACGACGATGGTCTACGTCACCCACGATCAGGTCGAGGCGATGACGATGGCCGACAAGATCGTCGTGCTCGACCTCGGCACGATCAGCCAGGTCGGAGCGCCGCTGGACCTCTACAACCGACCGGACAATCTGTTCGTGGCGCGTTTCATCGGCTCGCCGACCATGAACATCGTCACCGGCCCCCCGGCCGCCAAGCGCGGCGCCGAGACGATCGGCATCCGGCCTGAGCACACCGAAATTTCGACAACCGAAGGCGAATGGCCGGGCATGGTGCGGCTCGCCGAGCACCTCGGCTCGGAGACCTTCGTTTATGTCGACACCGACAAAGTCGGCGCCTTCACCTTGCGCTTGGACGGCGAGGCGCCGCTGCACGCGGGCGACCGCGTGTTCCTGACGCCGCGCGAACCGCGTCTGCACAAGTTCAACGCGGCCGGCCAGCGAATCGCAGCTTGACCGGCTTTTCGGGACGATCAAGATGAGCCTCAAACTGTCCGCCGCTACGCTCGGACGTCTGCCGAGCGGCGTCGTCGCGCCGAAATATGCGCGCGCCGACCTGAAGCCCGGCGTGTTTCACATCGGCGTCGGCAACTTCCACCGCGCGCACCAGGCCGTCTATCTCGACGATCTTTTCAATCTCGGCGTCAGCCGCGATTGGGCGCTGGTCGGGACCGGCGTGCGCCCGGCCGACGCCGCGATGCGCTCGGCGTTGCAGGCGCAGGATTGGTTGACCACAGTCGTTGAGCAGGAAGCGCACACCAGCGGCGCGCGGGTGACGGCGGCGATGATCGACTTCGTCGCGCCCGCCAATTCCGCCGCCATCCTGGCGGAAATGGTCAAGCCGGAATTCCGCATCGTCTCGCTGACGATCACCGAGGGCGGCTATTACATCTCGCCGGCGACGCAGAAGTTCGATCCCGCCCATCCCGACATCGCCGCCGACATCAAGAATCTCGACGCGCCGAAAACCGCGTTCGGCCTGATCGCCGCGGCGTTGAAGCGCCGCCGCGCCGCGGGGGTAAAACCGTTCACGGTGATGTCGTGCGACAACATCCCCGGCAATGGCCATGTCACCGAGAACGCCGTCGCCGGGCTCGCGGAGGCCGCCGATCCGGAGCTTGCGGCCTGGATTCGAAAGAACGTGGCGTTTCCCAACTCAATGGTGGACCGCATCACGCCGGCGACCTCGGACCGCGAGCGCAACATGCTGCGCGATCAATGGGGTCTCGACGACGCCTGGCCGGTGTTCTGCGAGGAGTTCAAGCAATGGGTGATCGAGGATCATTTCTCCGCCGGGCGGCCTGAGCTCGAAAAGGTCGGCGTCACCTTCACCGCGGACGTCGCGCCCTACGAGCTGATGAAAATCCGCATCCTCAACGGCGGCCATGCGGCGATCGCCTATCCCGCAGCGTTGCTCGACATCCATTTCGTGCACGAGTCGATGGAGGATCAGCAGATCGCCGCGTTCCTCGAAAAGCTCACCAAGACCGAGATCATCCCGACGGTGCCGCCGCCGCCGGCGACCAGCCTGGAGGACTACCGGCAATTGATTGTGCGCCGCTTCGCCAACCCGAAGATCGGCGACACGATCACGCGCCTGGCTCTCGACGGCTCCAACCGGCAGCCGAAGTTCATCCTGCCGACCGCGCGGGCGCGGTTGGAGGCCGGCGAAGACGTGACGGGCCTCGCGCTGATCTCGGCGCTGTGGTGCCGCTACTGCTACGGCGAGACCGAGAGCGGCAAGACGATCGCGCCCAACGACGAGAACTGGGCGCGCCTGCAGGCGCACGCCAAGCGCGCCAAAGGCGACCCGAAGGCCTATCTCGAGATGACTGACATTTTCGGCGCGAACGCGGAGGACCCGGCTTACGTCGCCGCATTCTCGAAAGCGCTGCAATCGCTGTGGGCGAAGGGCGTGCGGACGACGCTGGACGATTATTTGAACGAGCGGCTGTGAGACGGCGGCGTCATGGCGAGCGAAGCGAAGCCATCCAGGGCGCCGCCGAGGTTGATCTATCCGGCTGACATACGATCTCGTTGAGGCTGGATGGCTTCGCTTCGCTCGCCATGACGAGCTAGACGCGCCGCCCTCACATCCCGACGGCGTCGCTCACGCATTTCTTGACGCTAGCGGTCTTCGCCGCGCCGGCCAGCGGCTTACCGTTCTTGTCGACGGCCTTGGTGTCGCAATCGGCCTGAGCATCCTTCGTGCATTTGCTCATGAACGAGGTCTTGGCCGCGCCTGCGAGCGGCTTGCCGTTCTTGTCGACCGCCTTGGTCACGCAGGTGTCGGCCGACGCCGAAGTCAGCGCCGCAAACGACGCGGCCACGATGATGGCGATGAGTTTCATGCCCGTCCTTCCCTCTGACTGTCCGTCACCGCTCCGTCAGCTTCAACTCGATGCGGCGGTTGCGCTGGTAGGCTTCCTCGGTGGTCCCGGTGTCGAGCGGCTGGAATTCGCCGAAACCGGTGGGGGCGAGGTAATGCGGATCGACGCCCTTGCTGACCAGATACTCCGCCACCGCGATGGCGCGCGCGGCGGAAAGCTCCCAGTTCGACTTGAACGGACCGCCGCTGAGCGGGCGCACGTCGGTGTGGCCGTCGATGCGCAGCACCCAAGGAATGTCGGGCGGGATCTCGCGTTCGAGGTCGAGCGCCGCTTCGGCGAGACGGTCGAGCGATTGCTTGCCGGCGCCGCTCAAATCCGCCTTGCCGGCGTCGAACAGCACCGAGGATTGGAACACGAAGCGGTCGCCGACCACGGCGATGTCCGGTCGATTGCCAAGAATCTGCCGCAGGCGGCCAAAGAAGTCGGAGCGGTAGCGGGCGAGCTCCTGAACCTTTTGTGCAAGAGCCAAATTGAGTCGCGAGCCGAGGTCGGAGATTTTTTCCTGGCTCTCCTTCTCCGAGGTCTTGGAGATGTCGAGCGCCTCCTGGATCGCCGCCAGTTGCTTGCGCAGCGCGCTGATCTGCTGGTTGAGCGCCTCGACCTGCGCCATGGCGCGCGTCGTGATCTGTTTTTGCGCGTCGAGCGCCGCCGACGCCGCGTCGGCGCGATTGCCCGCCGCGGCCGCACCGGCGTCGCCGGAGGCCGCGGCCGTCTCGAGTTCGCCCTTGTCCTTGCGCGCCTGATCAAGCGTGGCGGAGAGCCGGGTGATCTTGTCCTGGTCGACGCCGGACTGGCTGCGCTCCATGGCGAGCAGCGAAGTGAGCTCCTCGATCTGCTGGTTGAGCCGCTCCAGCGCGCTGTCCTTGCCCGTCACCTCGCGCGACAGGAAGAACTGCGACAACATGAACACCGACAGCAGAAAGATGATGATGAGCAGCATCGTCGACAGCGCATCGACGAAGCCGGGCCAGTAATTGACGGGTTCGAGCCGCCGTCCGCGAGCAAGCGCCATGGCGAAACCTTAAAGCTGCTTTTCGCGCTGATCGGAGAGACGGCGCAGCAGGCGGCGAATATCCTCCTGCACGGCGGCCTGCCGCTCCACCCATTCGCGAATTTGCTGCTGCTCCTCGCGCATGTGGCCGACCAGGCCCTGGATGCCCTCGGCGAGATGGGCGATCGCCGCGGCGGTGCGCTTCGGCTCCGCCGGGGCGTCGCTGCGGCGCGGCGTCTCCTCGGCAGCGGCGGGCGTCGTCTCGATGTGGCCGGCGAGGAAATCCTCAAGTTCGGTGTAGAATCGATTCTGCGCCTGCCCCGCCTGCAAGTCGAGGAAGCCGAGAATCAGCGAGCCGGCGAGGCCGAACAACGACGAGGTGAACGACACGCTCATGCCGGCGATCGGCGCCGAGAGCCCGCTTTTCAAATCCTCGAACATGGTGGCGTTGTTGGCGCCGCCCTTCATGCTGTCGATAACGCCGCTGATCGCGTGGACCGTCTGCAACAGGCCCCAGAACGTGCCGAGCAGGCCGAGAAACACCAGCAGGCCGACGAGGTAGCGGTTGAGCTCGCGGCCCTCGTCAAGCCGGGTGCCGACCGAATCAAGGATCGCCCGGGTGGTGATCGTCGACAGGCCGCGCGCGCCGGCGCCGGCGTTGAGCAGCGTCGCCATCGGCGCGAGAAGGATCGGCGGCCGGGCGCCGCGCGCGTCGGGCGCGACCAGCGAATTGACCCAGGCGATCTCGCGAAACAGCCGGAACACCTGGCGGAACGCGAACAGCGAGCCGAGCCCAAGAACGCCGCAAATCAAACTGTTAAGGCCGGGATTGGCCGCGAAGGCGTAGGCGATCGGCTTATTGAGCATCAGCGCGACGAAGCCGACAATGATGAGGAACGACGTCATGCCGATGAGGAAAATCCTCGGCGAGGTAAGGTGTCGAGCGTCGTTGTCCGATGCCATGGGCGGCTGTCAGCTCTCGTCGCAAATCAGGGCCCCGCGATACTAGCAGACTTGCCCGCCAACCCGAAACCGTGGGAACGCCGCCATCCCCAGCGACGACGCTTGCCATGCGGCGCCCCCGGGCTAGAACTCGCCGTCGAGCCGCCCAGGAGCCCGTGATGCACGATCCCGCCTTCCTCGACCGCGCCATCGCCCAGGGGCGCGGCGAGCGGCAAGCCGATCTCGTCCTCAAGGGCGGCCGTGTGCTCGATCTCGTCTCGGGCGAACTCATCAAAAGCGACGTCGCGATCTGCGGCGACCGGATCGTCGGCATCCTCGGGGAATACCGCGGCGCGCGCGAGATCGACATCCGCGGCAAGATCGTCGTCCCCGGCTTTATCGACACGCATTTGCATGTGGAATCCTCCCTCGTCACGCCGGCGGAGTTCGACCGCTGCGTGCTGCGTCACGGGGTCACGACGGCGATCTGCGATCCGCACGAAATCGCCAACGTGCTCGGCGCGGCGGGCCTGCGCTATTTCCTCGACGCCTCGCTGACGACGGCGATGGATCTGCGGGTGCAGCTGTCAAGCTGCGTGCCGGCGACGCATCTGGAGACCTCCGGGGCGCGGCTCGAAGTCGACGACCTGCTGCTCGCCGATCATCCGAAGGTGCTCGGCCTCGCAGAATTCATGAACTTTCCCGGCGTGCTCGCGCGCGACCCGGCGTGTCTGGCGAAGCTGGCGGCGTTCCAGGGCCGGCGGCTCGACGGCCACGCGCCGCTGCTGCGCGGCCTCGACCTCAACGGCTATCTCGCAACCGGAATCCGCACCGATCACGAAACGACCAACGTTGCCGAGGCGCTGGAGAAGCTCTCTAAGGGCATGCAGATCCTGGTGCGGGAGGGCTCGGTCTCGAAGGACCTGCACGCCCTCGCCCCCATCATCACCGAGCGCCATTCGCCGTTTCTCGCCTTCTGCACCGACGACCGCAATCCGCTCGACATCGCCGAGGAAGGCCATCTCGACTATATCATCCGCACCGCAATCGCGCTTGGCGCGCCGCCGCTGGCGGTCTATCGCACCGCGAGCATTTCGGCGGCGCGGATTTTCGGGCTGCACGATCGCGGCCTCGTCGCGCCGGGATGGCGCGCCGATCTCTGCGTGATCGACGATCTCGAAGGCTGCGCCGTATCCATGGTGTTGACCGGCGGCCGCGTCGTCGACGCGGCGCTGTTCGCGGGCCGCGCGACGATCGCCCCGGTCGGGCGTCGCAGCGTCAAGGCGCGCCGCGTCACGGCCGGCGATTTCGCGGCGCGCGGGCAAGGGCCGTCGACGCAGGCGATCGGCGTGGTCCCCGGCAAGATCATCACCGAACGCGTCGCCGTAGCCCTGCCCTTCGCCAACGGGCTCCGAAGCGTCGATCTCGTCGCAGGACCTCGTCAAGGTCGCGGTCGTCGAGCGGCACGGCGTCAACGGCAACATCGGCGTCGCCTTCGTTCGCGGCTTCGGCATGAAGCGCGGCGCCATCGCCTCGTCAGTCGGCCACGACAGCCACAACATCACCGTCGTCGGCGCCGACGAGGCCGACATGGCGGTCGCCGTCAACCGGCTGATCGAGATCGAGGGCGGCTTCGCGGTCGCGCGAAGGCGGTCGGGTGCTGGCGGAGCTGGCGCTGCCGGTGGCGGGGCTGATGAGCCTGCTGACCGTTCGAGGAGGTCCATGCGGCGCTGATCCCGCTGCGCGCGGCGGCGAAAAGCCTCGGCGTCGTGCTGGCCGAGCCGTTCCTGCAGGTCGCCTTCCTGCCGCTACCGGTGATCCCGCATCTGAAGATCACGGATCGGGGGCTGGTGGACGTCGATCGGTTCGAGTTCGTGCGCGATTGAGCCGAGGCGTCCTATATGGGGTCCCGGAGGTTTGACGGCATGACGCGAACGGACGATCGAAACATTGGCTACGCCGTGCGCAATCCGCGGTGGGGCCGCGAGGACAGGACCGCCGTCGTTTGCCGCGTCAAATTCGACCACCTGCCCGAGGAAATCTTGTTCACGGCGACGGCCGCGGACGCCAAACGTCAGGGCCGCGAAATCTTCCGCCGCGCGGCGGCGGGCGAGTTCGGCGAAGTGGCGCCGTTCGAGCCGCCGTCGGTAAGGTCGCGCGTCCCCGCCGAGGCGATCGAGGCGCTGCGCGCGTTCTCCAAACCACCGGCGGCAGAGGGGCTCATCGATGACATCGCCCCGCCCGAGGCCGCCGACGCTCCCGACAATGGGCGCGGCATCGCCGCTTACGCCAAGGCCGTGCTCTCGGACCGGCTCGCCGCGGTGCTCGCTGCGTCCGACATGCCGCGGAGCCAGGCCAATTCGCTCAGTTTCGCAGAGAAGATAAAAACCGCGCGGTCTCTCGCGGTCATCAGCGTCAGAGAGGCGGTCGCGCTGGACTTGATCGAAATCGTCACCAACGAAATCATGCAAGGCGCGGAGGGGTCGTTCAAAACAGACTATGTGCGGATTTACGTCAATTGCATCCACGCCTGCCTTGAAAAGCACATGACGTACAACGCAACCAGCGCCGTGCAGGACGATTGGATCGACCTGATCTTCCTCAACGCCTACACGCTGCTCAGCGAATCGCTGACGGCCCGGGTCAATCCCAAGCACGTCGCGCGCATCGTAGAGTGAGGCGGCGAGGCGGCGCGTTTGCCATCATCAGCGGTCTGTTCCGTCGTGGCCGGGCTTGTCCCGGCCATCCACGTCCCGACGTGGATGCCCGCGACAAGCGCGGGCGTGACGACGTTGAGCTTTGTATCGCTTCTTCAATAGGTCACGCTTGCCGAGTTACACCCCGAGCTTCCCCCGCACCGCCTCCGGCCAACGCTCGACCTCAACCCCGTGGCGCGCAAACAGCGCCACCGCCAGCCGGTCGATCCCGAACGCGACGCAGGCGGTATGGGCCAGCTCGCCGTCGGCGGTCTTCATGTCCCAGACCTCGCCGAAATGATCCTTGTGGCAGTTGAAGCTCATGCACGCCGTCGGCTTCTCGGTCGAGCGCACCGGAATCAGCATCTCGAACTTCAGCGCATTGGCGACCTGGAAGCGCCCGACCATCTGCCCTTCGCGACCGAAGAACGGGTCGCTCGCCGCGTCGATCCGATGCGTCAGCCCGAGGTCGCCGGCGATTTCCGGCGCCCGCGCCATCCACTCGTCGCGGAACATCGAAATTTCGGCCGGCGCTCCGATGGCGACGAACTCGCGCATGCGGAACGACTGGAAACGGTCGATGTCCTTCGACGGCTCGCGACGGAAACAGTCGCTCGCCACATCGAACATCAGCCGCTCGCCGATCACGCCGCGCTGCGCCGCGATCGGATAGATCGGATAGCAGGCGGCCGGCGCGAGCACGAGTTCGCTCGGCTCGGCGCTGTCGGTCCAGGTTCCGCCCGCCTCGTAGCGCGCCACCGCGTCGGTGACGCGCTTGACGTCGGTTCCGAGCGCGCAGACGCAGCCGAGCAGATGCGGGAAGCTCTTCAGATAGCCCGACTTCTCGATCAGCGCCCGGCTGACCACCGGCGGAAAGCGGAACACCTCCGCGCCCCTCGGCCGCAGCGACGTGATGTAGCGGCCGAGTCCGTCGACCACGTCCTCATAAGCGCCGGTGCGGCCGTAGACGCCGTCGACGTTCATCGGCGTGAACAGGCGCGCCAGCATGTCCTCCGGCGCGGCGGCGAGCTTGTCGAGATCCGGCGTTGCGATCGTCATGGGCGGATCTCCTCAGTGGCTCAAAGCGCTCGGCGGCGCGGTCATCAGCACGGAAGCTTCCGCGCTGGCGAGAATGCGATCGTTGTGGATCATCACCGGCGCCGACAGGATGTCGCGCAGCGACCGGCCGAGCGAAAACTCGGTGTCGTTGCGATAGCCGGAGAGGCCGCAGGCGCGCATCGCGCTCATCACCGTCTGCACGGCGAGTTCCGACGCCTCAACCTTGAGGAAATTGAGCGCGAGCTGGGCCTCCATCGCGGTGAGGCCGCCTGGTTCGCGGGCGTGGCGCTCGAAATTGGCGAGCCCCGCCTGCACCGCCGAGCGCAGTGTCTCCAACGAGACGCGGGCGCGGGTGAGATGCTGCGCGCCCGGCGGCATGCGGCCGCCGGAATTGCGCGAGGCGGCGCGGACGAAAGCGCGCGCGGTCGAAAACGCGCCGGTGGCGACGCCGCACCAGGCCGAGGACCAGAACAGATGCGCGTAAGGCGCCATCGTCTGGTTGTGGATGCGGTCGTAGGGCTCCGGCAGCACCTGATCGGCGACGCCCTCGGCGCGCAGCATGTAGCCGACGCTGCAGGTGCCGCGCATGCCGAGCGTGTCCCAGCTCTTCGTCGGCTCCAGCGTGTAGTCTTCGCGTGCGAACACGACCAGCACTTGATCGGAATTGGCGGCGCTGTCGCCGCGCCGCGCCGTGCTGACGATAGCGTCGGCCTGCGCCCCATAGGAGATACAGGACGCGTCGCGCACCAGCCGCACCCGCGGCCCGTCGAGCTGGATCGCCGCCTCGCTGGAGCGGATATTGCCGCCGTTCATGCCCTCGGTCGTGGAGGAGGCGAGCAACAGCTGCTGCGCCGCCGCCTTGCGCAGGAAATCGACCTGCCAGGCGTTGCCGCGCGCATGACGCACCAGGCAGGCGAGCTTGACCTGATGCATGGCGAAGATCATCGCCGTGGAGGCGCAGACCGCGCCGAGAATCGCGCAGACGTCGGCGACGTCGGCCGCCCGCGCGCCCTCCCCGCCGAACTCCATCGGGATCAACATGCCGAGCAGCCGCTGCTCCCGCAGCGCGGCGAAGGCTTCCGCGGGAAACCGCGAGTGGGCGTCGACGTCCGCCGCGTGCGCGCCGGCGATCTTGGCGATCGCTTCGGCGCGCAGGATGAACGTGCGATCCTGTCCCGGCTCCGAGAAGCGCGCACGGCGCTCGCTGCGGGAAAATATGCTGACGGCTGCCGACATCTGATGAACTCCACGCTGGATCGTCGCGACCATCGCCGACGCGTCTCCTCGCGTCGCCGAGCCTCCGTCGCGTTCGCAGAGTATTAGCACAGGCCAAGTTTCAACATTACAAGTTGTCGTATTCACCATTAACTGGTTCACGATCTTTATCTACACATATATTATTGCGTTAATATCTTGTTAACGGTAAAGTTGCGGTAATAGGGACAATTTGTATAAAAATCGCTACGTAGACATCGCGGTCGAGGAGGCATGTTTAAGCTATGTTAGACACAACTTCTATCTCAACCCGTCTCCTGGAAATGGCGCGCTTCGCGGCGCCAGGCCTGTCCGAGTTCGACGGCGACCCCCAGCACGCCCATCTGCGCGACGCCGGGCTCACCTCGATCGCCGCGGTGCGGCTGATGCTGGAGATCGAGGCCGCGTTCGACATCGCCATCCCCGACGGCGAGCTGACGCCGGAGAATTTCGCCACGCTCGCCAGCATTGCCCGGCTCGTCGATCGGCTGAAGCGAGCCAATCCGGCTTGACGCCAACCCTGGATCGCGCGGCCAAGCGGTTTCTCGACGCGCTCAACGGCGCCGCCTCGGCGCGAACCGCCGCCCCGACCGTCGCCGAACTGCGCGCCGCCGCCGAGGGCTTGGCCAGGCTCGCCGCATCCGCGCCGCCGGTCGAGCGCGCCGATGACGCGATCGAGCTTGGCGACCGGCGAATGCGACTGCGCGTCTATGCGCCGGCGGGTCGTGCTGACGCCGTGCTGCCCGGGCTCGTCTATTTCCACGGCGGCGGCCTCGTCGCCGGCGATCTCGACACCCACGACGCCCTGACCGCGACCCTGGCGGCCGGCGCCGGCTGCCGCGTCCTCTCCGTCGACTACGCGCGCGCCCCGGAGGCGAAATTTCCACGCGCGCGCGACGACGCGATCGCGGCGACGCTCGCCGTGACGCGCGACCCCGCGCGCTGGCGGCTCGATCCGGCGCGAGTCGGCGTCGGCGGCGATTCCGCCGGCGGCCAGCTCGCCGCTTTAGCCGCGCGCGAGGCCGGCGGGAAGCTCGCGCTGCAATTCCTGCTGTGTCCGGTGATGGACTGTCTCGCCCGAGCGCCTTCCCGCTTCGCGCTGGCCCGGGGCTATCTGATCGACGAGGCGACAATGCGCGCCTACTGGGACGCCTATCGGATCGAGGGCTTGGACTCGCACGATCCGCGCGTCGCGCCGCTGGCGGCGAGCGACTTTTCCGGCCTTGCGCCAGCGCTCGTCCATGTCGCCGACGGCGATCCTTTGTGCGACGAAGGCGAAGCCTACGCAAAAGCGCTACGTGAGGCCGGCGTCGCCTGTCGGCTGACGCGCCACGCGGGGATGATCCATCATTTCTACGGCCTCGGCGCCCTCATTCCCGCCGCCCGCCCGGCGCTCGCCGCCATCGCCGCCGAGCTTGGCGCAGCGTTCGACGAAGTTTAGAGAGAAGTGGCGGAAAAACCCCTCACCCCGGCCCTAGAGCCGTTACCGATCAAGTTGCACCGCCGTCATGGCGAGCGAAGCGAAGCCATCCACGTCTCCGCCGAGCCGAGCTTCACCGACTAGACTACGATCTCGGCGCGCTGGATTGCTTCGCTTCGCTCGCAATGACAATCCGATTCTGTCTGATCGGTATCTAACCAGCAAGAGCGGGTAGAGGGGGGCGGCGGGCCGACGATCTTCCTTTGCAGAACATAGGCCTTCTCCCCGCTTGCGGGAGAAGGTGGCCGAAGGCCGGATGAGGGGACGCCCCGAGCGGCCGCGCCCCAATGAGCAATCGCTCCGCTATCGACGAACGCCGACGCTTCAAAGACGCCGCACGCCGCTTGCGATCTCGGCGAACACGTCGCCCGTCAATATCTGATAACCGCCCTCGCCGAGAACAAACAAATGATCGTCGGACGCGGCGGGATCGAAGCCTTGCCCAACATAGAGCGCCCGCTTCGGCTTGAAGGTCTCGGTGCGCGCGATTTCTTCCGTCAAGCGCAGAAACACGGGGCGGGCCCAGCGCGACAGCGCCGCGAGGCCCGCTTCAACCTGCGAGAGGTCGAAGCCCGGCGAGACCGCCAGCGCGGCCATGCCCGCGCGGCCCTCGGCGCCGGGAACCTTGACGCCATAGACCAGCGCGTCGACCACGCCGGGGCAGGATTGCAACGCCGCCGCCACCTCCGCCGTGGCGACATTCTCGCCTTTCCAACGAAAGGTGTCGCCGACGCGATCAACGAAATGATAGAAACGTTCGCCGTCGCGCCGCATCAGGTCGCCGGTGCGCATCCACGCGTCGCCGAGCTCGAACACGTCGCGCAGCACCTTCTTATCCGTCTCCGCCTGATCGCTGTAGCCCTCGAACCGCGAGGCCGCGTCGCCGGAAATGCGGCCGAGCGCCTCGCCGGCCTCGCCTTCCGCGCAACGCAGGCAGAAGCCGTCGGCGCCGCGCGCCGGCGCTTGCGTCGCCTCGTCGAAGCGCACCAGCGCGATCGGCGTCTTGGCGGCGACGAACGGCGGCAGGCGGCCAAGCGCGCCCTGGCGCCCTTCGACGTTGTAGAGCCAGACATTGCCTTCGGTCGAGCCGTAGAACTCCAGCACGCGAATGTTGGGAAAGCGCTCCGCGAACGTCGCCCACACCGGCCCCGCCAGGCCGTTGCCCAGCGCCAGCCTGAGTTGAGTGCGCTTCTCCTGAATATGCGTCGGCGCCCCGACCAGATAACGGCAGAGTTCGCCGATATATTGGAACGACGTGCATTCCCGGCGCATCACGTCGTCCCAGAACCGGCTCGCCGAGAATTTTTGCGCGATGACCGCCGCGCCGCCGGCCACTAGCGGCGCGCCGATCGCGACGACGCCGCCGACGCTGTGGTGCATCGGCAAACAATTATAGTGACGATCCTCGCTTGTGAGATCGGCGAGGCCGGAGAACCAATGCGTCCAAGTGATGATCTTGCGATGACTGACCTCGGCGGCCTTGGGAAAGCCCGTCGTGCCTGACGTGAACACGCGCAGCGCGCGATCCTCCAACCTGACGCTCGGCGCGTCGCCGTCGGTCAGCGCCGCGCCGGCATAGAGGTCGAGCGCGCGATCGAGCCGTCGCTCGCCCTCGCCGTAGCACCAGATCGGCGCCGCAAATCCCGCTTCGCGCAACGCGGCCGCGCCTTCCGGCGAGGCGATCGCCAGCCGCGCCTCGGCGACGCCGAGGGCGTGCGCCAATGCGGGCCCGCGCGCATCCGGCGGGATCAGCGCAACGATGACGCCGATGCGCGTCAGGCCGAGCCAGATCGCGGCATATTCCGGGCGGTTGCGCATCATCAGGGCGACGGTCGCGCCTTTGGGAATCTCCTGCGCCAGCGCCCAGCGCGCATATTGGTTGATGCGCATCGACAGCCGCACGAAGCTGTAGGTCTCCTCGTCGCCGACGAGCGCCGGCCGGTCGCCATAGCGCTCCCCCCATTCGGCGACGGCGCGTGGCAAGGTGCGCATGGGATCGCGGGTGGCGCGCGAGATCAGCTCAAGCGCCCGCGTCCAGGCGCGGTGGGTAGAGGCGGCCGCCGGGCGGATCAGCGGCGCGTTCATGCGAGCGCCTCGAAACGGCTGCGCCAATGTACGAGCGCCGCATCGCCCTGCCCCTTGCGGACCGCGACGGCGGCGCCGATGAGAATGGCGTGCGTGGCGTGCTCGACGATCCGCTCCAACCGACAATCGATCACGGCGAGCGCATCGGCGAGCGCCGGCGCGCCGGTCTCCAACGCGTCCCACTCGCCTTCGGCGAACCGCTCCGGTCCGCGCACCTGCGGGTCCGAGAAGCGGCGGGCTAGCGGCGCCTGATCGGCGGCGAGAATATTGACGGCGAAGACGCCGCTGGCGCGAATGCAACGCAGCGTCGTCGAATCGCCGTTCAGGCAAACCAGCAGCGACGCCGGCGCCAGCGACAAGGAGGCGAACGAGGACACCGCGCAGCCTGCGCGCCCGCGCTCGAAGGCGCTCGTCACCAGCGCCACGCCGGACGCCAGCTCGCGCATGACTTCACGGAACGCGGGAGGGGCGACGGCGTCGGCGCGCTCGTGAAACTTAGCGACCGACAGCGCATGAACTTGAACCATTGTCAGCCTCCCCAGCGGGCGCGCAAATAGAACGGGCCGCTGGCGGCCATCTTGCGCCTCGAGATCGCCGTCAACCAATTGCCGATGACGATCGCCCCGCGGCGCCGCCATGTCGCTTCCGGTCCAACCAGCGCAAAATCGGGCAGATGCGGCGCCTCGACGCCGGCCAGCATGCCGCTCACATGCGCCCGCACGGCACGCTCGGTCGCCGCATCGTAATAGTTGGCCGGCGGCTGCGGCGCCGGCGCGCCCTGCAACGCCCGCGCGACGTCGCGGCGGAACTCGCGCGCCAGCGTGTCGCTGTCGTATTCGGGATGCCCCTGGAAGAATAGCGTCAAGTGTTCCTCGTCCTTGGCGAACATGTCGACGCCCGCCTCGCCGGCGCGAGTCAACACGACATAGCCTTTGGCGGCAAGGTCCGCCTCGTCGAGACCGTTCCAGCGCGAGTGCGGCGTGACCCCCGCGCTCCATCCCGCCGTCAGCGGATGCGCCGTCGCAATTTCGGCCGCGTAGAGGCCCGACCATTTGCGCGGGGAGCGCCGCCGCGTGATCCCGTCCCGATGCAACGCCAACGCGTGCGCGGCCAGACACGAGGCGAGCGTCGAAAACGTATGGGTTTGCGCGACGTCGAACACCTCGGTCAGCTCGCGCCAATAGGGCTCATCCTTAAGCTCCGCCGCCTTCGGTTCGGCCCCGGTGACGATGATCGCGTCAGGGGCCGACGCGCGCAACTCGCTCGGGGAGCGGTAGAGTTCGGCCATCTCGGCCTGCGAATCCGGCCCGCGCGCGACGTTGGTCAGCGTCATCAACCCGAGCGTCACATCGAACGCCTGCGAGCCTTCCTCCAACAACCGGAGGAACTGGCGCTGTGTCGCGAACACCGCGGAATCCGGCATGTTGTTGACGAGTGCGATGCGCAGGCGGCGGCCACGGTCCTGGATCGCGCCGCGTCGCAGGCGGCGCTCTCGCAGATCTGTGATCCTAGGCCCAGGACGTTCGAGCGTGACCGGCATGGCTTACTCCGCAGCGAGCGCGGGCGACGCGCCGATCGCGCGCGCCAGCGCCTGATCCAGATCTTGCAGAATATCCTCGACATGCTCGACGCCGACGCTGAGCCGCACGGTCTCCGGCGAGACGCCGGCGCTCCGTTGCTCCTCGGGCGTCATCTGCCGATGGGTGGTCGAGGCGGGATGACAGCAGAGCGTCCGCGTATCGCCGATGTTGACGACCCGCTTGACCAGTTTCAGCGCATCGTAGAAACGTTTCGCCGCCGGGAGACCGCCGCGCACGCCGAAGGTCAGCAACGACGGCGGCCGTCCGCCGAGATATTTGTTGGCGAGCGCATGATAACGATGATCGGCGAACCCCGCATATTCCACCCAGGCGATGCGCGGGTCGGCGCGCAAAGTCTGCGCAACGGTGCGGGCGTTGGCGACATGGCGCTCGACGCGCAAAGCCAATGTCTCGATCCCCTGCAAAATGAGAAACGCGCTCATCGGCGCAAGCACTGCGCCGGTTGTTCGTTGATAGACGCTGCGCGCCCGCGCGATATAGGCTTGCGCGCCAAAGCGGTCGGCGTACACCAACCCGTGATAGGATTCGTCAGGCTCCGAAAACACCGGGAAGCGCCGCGCCGCGGCGCGCCAATCAAACCGCCCGGAGTCGACGATCGCGCCGCCCATGGCGACGCCGTGGCCGCCCATGAATTTGGTCAGCGAATGCACGACGATGTCGGCGCCGTGCTCGATCGGGCGCAGCAGGATCGGCGTCGCCACGGTGTTGTCGACGATCAGCGGCACGCCGGCGGCGTGCGCGACCTTGGCGATTTGCTCGAGGTCGCAGATATTGCCGGCGGGGTTGCCGACCGTCTCGCAGAACACGGCGCGCGTCGTGTCGTCAATCAGCGCGGCGATGTCGTCGGCGCGATCGCTCCTCGCGAAGCGCGCCTCGACGCCGTGGCGGCGCAAGGTGTGGGCGAGCAGCGTATGCGTCGTGCCGTAGAGCTGCGGCGGCGCAACGATCGAGCCGCCGCGATCGGCGACGTTGAGCAGCGCCGTGCTCATCGCCGCCTGCCCGGAAGCCGTCGCCAGACACGCCGCGCCGCCTTCAAGCAGCGCGACGCGCCGCTCCAGGATCTCGATCGTCGGGTTGGAGATGCGGCTATAACGGAAGCCGGGCACTTCGAGATCAAACATCGCCGCCGCCTGATCGGCGCTCTCGAACTCATAAGCGACGTTCTGATAGATGGGCGCGGCGACGGCGCGCGTCGCGGGATCGCAAACAAATCCGCCGTGGATCGAGATCGTCTCGCTTCGCATGCGTTTGTCTCTTCGTGGCCCGCGACCGCCTTCGCCGCCTGTCTCGATATAGGTGCGCGCAATCGTCGCCAATTTCAATAAAATGCGATGCGATACAGAGGCGTAGGGTTAAGCCTTGTTCAGAGCCGACGACGAAATCTCGTGTACGTTCGTTCACCGGCCCCGGTTAATTCCGCTTCACTCAATTTCGCTGACGTGCGTGCTTGTCTGGCGGCCCGGTTTGTTTACCTTGGGCTGAGGATGGTCGCGAAACTAGCTCGCATTTGAGGTAATGATTCAGCGCCTAACAAAGGATGCGGAATTCATGACGATCCGAAATTTGGTCTTGAAAGAGATCGCGGCCATCGCGGCGGAGCAAGGCAAGACCCTGCCGCCGCTGACCGACGACCTCGCGCTGTTGGAGTCCGGGCTCGACTCGCTGTGTTTCGCCATCCTGGTCAGCCGGTTGGAGGATGCGACCGGAGGCGATCCGTTCTCATCGGCGAAGGCCTCGGAATTTCCACGCACCGTCGGCGAGTTGATCGCGTTCTACGAGCCCGTGCATGCCTGACGCGCCGACCCTGGCGGCCTTGATCGCGCGCGCGGGCGGCTCCGCTCGCGAGATCGTGACCCGCGACCATCGCCTGCCGCTCGGCGAGTTCGCGGGCGGGTCGCCGTTCGGGGCCGATCGCAATCTGTTCGCGGGCCGCTGCGTGGCCTTGGCCGTGCGCGACATGGCCACGGCCGCCGCGGCGCTGATTGATCTCGACGGTCTCGCGCGTCGCATTCTGTTGTGCCCGCCGGGCTGGGACGCGGTCAAGATTGCGGCCGCCGCCAAACAAGCCGACGTCGACGCGTTCGCTTACGACGAAATCGGGCCGCCGCCGTCGCTGGCTTGCGACCTGGCGCTGCCCGTGCGGCTGCCGCTTGCGCCGAGTCGGCGCCCCGAAGCGCCGCCGCTTGAGACCGAATGGGTTCTGCCCACCTCCGGCACGAGCGGGCCGCCGAAGCTCGCCGTGCATACGCTGACGACGCTTGTCGGCGCCATCAACCCGGCGCCGTTACAGGAATGGGCGACGTTTTACGACATTCGCCGCTACGGCGGCTTGCAGATATTCTTGCGCGCGCTGGCCGGACAGGGTTCGTTGCGCCTTTCCGGCGCCGATGAACCGATCGAGAGCTTCCTCGCCCGGCTTGGCGGCGTCACGCATATCTCCGGCACGCCGACGCATTGGCGAAAAGCATTGCTGAGCGGCGCCGCCGGGCGCTTCGCCCCGCGATATGTGCGGCTCTCCGGCGAGATCGCCGACGACGCGGTGCTCAGCGGACTCGCGGCGGCGTTTCCCAACGCGCGCGTCGAGCACGCCTACGCCTCGACCGAGGCGGGCGTGGTGTTCTCCGTCGACGACGGCCGCGCCGGGTTCCCCGCCGCCTGGTTGGAGCGCGCCGGGCCGATCGAGATGAAACTGGTCGACGGCGCCCTGTGTGTGCGCTCGGCGCGGCGCGCGCTGCGGCTGATCGGGGCCGATGCGCCGACTCTCGTCGACGCCGACGGGTTCGTCGACACCGGCGATATGATTGAAGTGCGCGGCGATCGTTGTTATTTCGTCGGTCGTCGCGGCGGCGTCATCAATGTCGGCGGCGCGAAGGTGCATCCGGAGGAGGTCGAGGCGGTGCTGAACAGTCTCGCTTCGGTGCGGGCGAGCCGGGTTTTCGCCAAGGCCAGCCCGATCACGGGAGCGCTGGTCGCGGCCGAGATTGTGTTGGTCGATCCGACGGAACAAGGTCGCGAGTTGGAGCTCGCCATCATCGCCGATGCCCGCCGCCGCCTGCCCGCGCATATGGCGCCGGCGCGCATCCGGTTCGTCGCCGATCTGCCGATGACCGACGCCGGAAAGCTTAGCCGTCATGGATAATGTCGTCGTCACCGGCGCGAGCCGCGGGCTTGGAAAGTCGATCGCCGAGCGGCTTGCCGCCGAGGGTTTCCATGTGCTCGCGGTCGCTCGCAAGGAGGCAAGCGGCGGTTCGGGCGTGACGCCGGTTGCTTTCGATCTCGCGAAAACCGCTGAGATCGGCGAGTTCGTGCGCGGCTTGCGCCAGCGTTTCGGGCCGATCTACGGGCTCGTCAACAATGCGGGGCTCGGCACCGAGGGCCTGCTCGCCAACATGCCTGACGACGACATCGAGGCGCTGATCCGGCTCAATACGTTGTCGCCGATCCTGCTCAGCAAATATGTCGTGCGCGGCATGATGGCGCAGGGGCGCGGGCGCGTCGTCAATATTTCCTCGATCGTCGCCACGTCGGGCTTCAACGCGTTGTCGGTCTATTCGGCGACGAAGGCTTCGCTGATCGGCTTCACGCGCTCGCTCGCCCGGGAAGTCGGCCGCGTGGGGGTTACGGTCAACGCGATCGCGCCCGGATTCATCGACACCGAAATGACGCGCGGCCTCGGCGAGCAGGACCGCGAGCGCATCGTCGCCCGCAGCGCGCTCCGGCGCCTCGCTGAACCGCAGGACGTGGCGGCGATGGCGGCCTATCTGATGAGCGAGGGCGGGCGGAATATTACCGGCGCGGTGCTCACGGTGGACGCCGGAGGGACGGCGTAGGGCGCGGGGTTTCCGTCGTTTTATTTGCTCCCGGCGTTGGAGTTCGCGTCTCTGCTACGAGGGTCTCGAAGCCCACCGCCGTCATGCCCGAGCTTGTCCCGGGCATCCACGTCGAGACAGGGCGACACCGTTTCATAGCGACATAGTTTGTCGGCAACAAACGCAGTTGTTGGTCTTGCGGCTGTTTTGCAACGGTGCGACGGGGATGGCCAGGACAAGCCTGGCCATGACGGAACCGGTCGTTCTTCGATCGAGTGCGCCGCTTGGCGGTGGTATAAGTCAGCGCCTACGGAGACAAAGCCGGCCACGACGGCGGAGGTCTGCGCCACTCCCGGCTGTTTCGACGATCAAACGATCTCTCAACGCTGGGTGGCGTCGCTGCGCTCGCCACGACGGCGCGCGCGTCCAATCAAACCTCTCCGCCTGAAAATCCCGATCCTGTACGGCACGCGGCTTGCGCCCTCTCACGCAACCTCGCAAGCCCCTGTTCCCAATCGGGAGAATGTGCCGAAATGGCGCGCACTCTGCCTCGGTTCGCTCCGCCGCCGCCGGCCTTCGCCGTCGCGCGGAGGCTGCGCGCCGGCGCGGCGCGACCACATTGGCGGTTGGGGCCGCTCGGCTTCAGCTATGGCGCGGCGCTCGCCGACGGCCTCGCGATCGTCGCCGCGGCGCTCGCGACCGCGCTGTTGCACATGGCTGTGTTCGGCGGACCGCTTGAGGGATTGAAGACCGGATTCGACGTCGGGCTCGTCGTCGCCGTGCTGGTCGTTCTGGTCGGGCTGCACAACGGCGGCTATGCGCCGTCGCACTACGCCGATCGCTCGGGACAATTCGCGCGCGCGTTTCCGCTGTGGAACGTGACGGCGCTCGCCGCGCTGGCGCTCGGCGTCGCCACGCGCGCGATCGGCGAGTTCCCGCGCGGCGGGCTGGCGGTGTTTTATCTGCTGGGTCTCGCCTGCCTCGTCGTCACGCGGCGCGGCGTGGCGGATGCGCTGGCGGCCTTGCACGCGCGCGGGTTCGCGGCGCCGCGACGCGCCGCGATCGTCGGCTTCGAGCGCGACATCGAAGACCTTCAGGCGCCCAACGCCGTCGTCGAGGACGGCGCCGAGTTCGTCTGCAGCTTCGCATTGCGCGAGGCCGAATCGTTTTTCCTCGAAGACCTCGCGCTGGCGGTCGCCGCCATCCGCCTGCATCGCGCCGACGACGTGTTCGTCGCGCTGCCGTGGTCGCGCGCCGATCTCATCGATAGTTGTCTCGCGGCGTTGCTGAAGCTGCCGATCGAGGTGCATCTCGGGCTCGGCGGGCCGCTGCGCGGCATGGATCGGGCGGAGGTCGCCCATATCGGCGCGGTTTCCGGTCTGACGATGACGCGCCGGCCGCTCGGGGTGTTGCAGCAGATCGAGAAGCGGCTATTCGACATCGGCGTTGCGGCGCTGGCGCTGGTCCTGCTTTCGCCGCTGTTCGCGATCACGGCGCTGCTGATCCGTCTCGACGGGCCTGGGCCGGTGCTGTTCCGGCAGAAACGCTACGGCCTCAATCAGGAGCCGTTCCGCATCTTCAAATTCCGCACCATGCGGACGATGGACGACGGCCGGGTGGTGCGTCAGGCGACCAAGGGCGACGCGCGGGTGACGCGGATCGGCGCGCATTTGCGCCGGCTGTCGATCGACGAATTGCCGCAATTGCTCAACGTGCTGATCGGCGACATGTCGATTGTCGGGCCGCGGCCGCACGCGCTGGCGCACGATCAGCTCTATTTCGAGAAGCTCGCCCGCTACGCCCGGCGCCTCAACGTCAAGCCCGGGATCACCGGCTGGGCGCAGGTGCGCGGCCATCGCGGCGAGATCGCCGACGACAGCGCGATGCTGGCGCGGCTCGACCACGATCTCTATTACATTGACAACTGGTCGCTGTGGCTCGACGTCAAGATCATGTTCATGACCGTGTTTTCGCGCGGCGCCCACGCCAACGCCTATTGACCGCCGCGGAATGCGGCGAATTTCCGCGGTCAGGACGCGGTTCTCGCTTGCGCAGTCACAACACGCCCATTTTTCAGCGATAATGGCGCTTCGATTCGCCGTTCTCCAGCCGGGACCTCGCATGCCGATTTCACGCCGCGCCTTCCTGACGGGCGCCGTTATGCTCAGCCTTTGCCGCGCCGCCTTCGCGGAAGATCCGAACGCGCCGCTCGATCTGGCGACCGGCAAGCGCATCGTGGCGAAGGATGACCCGGCCGTCGCCAAGCTCTCTTCCGACGAAGTGGTCGGCAAAGCTAACGATTTTCTCAACACGACGCGGTTCATGAGCGCCGACTTCGTGCAGATCGGCCCCGACGGGAAGCGCTCCGAGGGCCTGCTGGTGATCCAGCGGCCGGGCCATATGCTGTTTCGCTACAAGCCGCCGCAAAAGATGGAGATCGTCGCCGACGGACGCTCGGTCGCCGTGCGCGATCAGAAGCTCGGCACCCAGGATCTCTACCTCATTGCGCAAACGCCGCTGAAATTCCTGCTTTCCGACCACATCGATCTCGCCAAGGACACCCAGCTGAAGCGCGTCGACATGGACGGGCGCGCGGCGACGATCGAAATCGAGGACAAGGCGACGTTCGGCGGCAAATCCGACATCACGCTGGTGTTCGACCCGGAAACGTTCGAACTCAAGCAGTGGACGGTTATCGATCCGCAGGGGTTCCGCACGCTGGTGTCGCTGTTCGCGCTCGATCTCGTCACCAAGCCGGACCCGACCTGGTTCCATATCGACGACAGCGTGCAACCCAACCTGCAACGGGTCCGGTGAGAGGCTCGGCTTGACTTCGCCGTGACCGAAGGCCATGTCCCGCGCCCTTGGGGGGCCAGATAAGCTTTGCTCGCATGCGTTCCTATTTAAGTTTCGAGCAGCCGGTCGCCGACGTCGATGCCCGCATCGACGAGATGAAGGCGTTGGCGGAGAAGGGGGATTCGCCGGCGATCGCCGAGGAGATCGCCAAGCTTGAGGCGCGTTCGGCCAAAATGCTGGCCGACCTCTACGCCGCCCTGACGCCGTGGCAGAAGACGCTGGTCGCGCGTTTCCAGGGCCGCCCGCATTTCGCCGACTACGTCAATGCGCTGATCGCCGACTTCACGCCGCTCGCCGGCGACCGCCACTACGGCGAGGATCTCGCGATCGTCGGCGGCCTCGGGCGGTTTCGCGGCCAGGCGGTCTGCGTGATCGGTCATGAGAAGGGCGACGACACCGCAAGCCGGCTCGAGCACAATTTCGGCATGGCGCGGCCCGAAGGCTATCGCAAGGCGGCGCGGCTGATGGAGCTCGCCGACCGCTTCGACCTGCCGGTGATTTCCCTCGTCGACACCGCCGGCGCTTGGCCCGGCATCGACGCGGAGGAGCGCGGACAGGCCGAGGCGATCGCCCGCGCGACCGACGCCGGCCTGGCGCTGGGGACGCCGAGCGTCGCCGTGATCGTCGGCGAAGGGGGCTCCGGCGGCGCGCTGGCGATCGCCGCCTCGAGCAAGGTGTTGATGCTGGAGCATTCGATCTACACGGTGGCCTCGCCGGAGGCCGCCGCCTCGATCCTGTGGCGCGATTCCTCCCGCGCGCAGGACGCGGCGACCAGCATGAAGATCACCGCCGCAGACCTGTTGAGGTTCGGCATCATCGACACGATCATTCCCGAGCCGCTCGGCGGCGCCCATCGCGACCCGCTCGCAGCCGTCGAGGCGACGGGCAAGGCGATCGCCGAGGCGCTGGAGTCGCTCAGCAACATGTCGCGCGAGGCGCTGCGCGAGGCGCGCGCCGCGAAGTTCCTGGCGATCGGGCGGAAGCTTTAGGGCGGACGCGGGCGCAAAGCCCAGCCCGAAGAGATCGTTCGCCGGCCGGATGGGGCGCATCACGGCGGGGTCCTCCGTCGTGACTTCGCGTGCTCCTGAAGCCGCCGTCATGGCGGCGAACAAACCCGGCCGGCCGCCTTGAAACGCGGCCTCGGCTGGTCCAATGTCGCCCGAACTCGGAGGAAAACGCGTTTGCAAACGAATACGCCGCCGGGAGCGGGATTGCGGGTCGGCTTGTTCGTCACGTGTCTGGTCGATCTGATCCGGCCGAGCGTCGGTTTCGCGGCCGTCAAATTGCTGGAGGACGCCGGCTGCAAGGTGTTTGTCCCCTCACAGACCTGCTGCGGTCAGCCCGCCTATAATTCCGGCGACCGCGCCGACGCCAAGGCGATCGCGCGACAGACGATGCGGGCGTTCGCGAATTGTGACTACATCGTCGCGCCGAGCGGCTCCTGCTGTGGGATGCTCGCCAAACATTATCCCGAACTGTTCGCCGACGAGCCCGACGCCTCGCGCGAGGCGATCGCCTTCGCCGCCAAATGCCGCGAACTCGTCAGCTTCCTCGTCGACACGCTCGGAGTCAGCAGCGTCAACGCGCGCTACGACGGCGTCGCGACGTATCACGATTCCTGCTCGGGGCTTCGCGAACTCGGGATCAGCGCGCAGCCGCGCAAGTTGCTGGCGACGGTTGAAGGCTTGCGGCTCGTCGAGTTGGAGGACAGTGATGTCTGCTGCGGCTTCGGCGGAACCTTCGCCGTCAAATATGGCGAACTCTCGGACGCCATCGTCGGCAAGAAGAGCGCAAAAATCGCCGCCACCGAGGCGGATACGCTGCTAGCCGGCGACCTCGGTTGTCTGATGAACATGGCCGGCAAGATGCTTCGCGAGGGCCGCAAAGTCAGGGTTCGACATGTCGCCGAGGTGCTCGCCGGCATGACCGACGATCCGCCGATCGGCGAGGGCGCCGCCAAATGAGCGCGACCCTCACGACGCCGCGCTTCAAGGCCAACGTGCATGAGGCGCTGCACGACGCGCGGCTGCAACGGGCGATGAACGCCGCCGGCAATTTCGTGCCGCGCCGCGCCGCCGCCGCCGAGCGGCTGCCGGAGTTCGAGGCGCTGCGCGACAGCGCGCGCGACATCAAGAACCACACGCTGGCCCACCTCGACCTTTATCTGGAGGCCTACGAGAAGCGCGTCGCCGAGTCCGGCGGCCACGTGCATTACGCGCGCGACGCCGAGGAAGCGCGCAAGATTTTCCTCGATCTTTGTTCGCAGCGCGGCGCGAAGCGCGTCACCAAGGGCAAGTCGATGATCTCCGAGGAGATCGGCCTCAACCAGGCGCTCGAAGCCGCGGGGATCGAGGCGATCGAGACCGATCTCGGCGAATATATCATCCAGCTTCGCCACGAGGCGCCTTCGCATATCATCGCGCCGGCGATCCATGTGACCCGCGACGACGTCGAGGCCGATTTCCGCAAGACCCATCTGCACCTGCCGCGCGACCGCGACCTGTCGCAGCCCGAGACGCTGCTGGCGGAAGCGCGCGAAATCCTGCGACAGAAATTCCTGTCCGCCGACATCGGCGTGACCGGCGCGAATTTCCTCGTCGCGGAGACGGGCACGTCGATCATCGTCACCAACGAAGGCAACGGCGATCTCACGCAGATTTTGCCGAAGGTTCACGTCGTCATCGCCAGCCTCGAGAAGATCACGCCGACGCTCGACGACGCCGCGCAGCTTCTGCGCGTGCTCGCCCGCTCGGCGACCGGGCAGGACATGTCGGTCTACACGACGCTCTCGACCGGACCGCGGCGGCCTGGCGATCCCGACGGGCCGGAGGAATATCACGTCATCCTGCTCGACAACGGCCGTTCGTCGATGCTGGCGGGCGAGTTCGCCGAGATGCTGCGCTGCATCCGCTGCGGCGCCTGCATGAACCATTGCCCGGTCTATCAGGCGGTCGGCGGTCACGCCTACGGCTGGGTCTATCCCGGCCCGATGGGCGCGGTGCTGACGCCGTCGCTGATCGGCGTCAAGGACGGCGGCCAGTTGCCGAACGCCTCGACGTTTTGCGGGCGCTGCGAGGCGGTGTGCCCGATGCGCATCCCGCTGCCGAAGATGATGCGGCATTGGCGCGAGCGTGAGTTCGAGCGCCATCTGACCCCGGCGACGGTGCGCTATGGGCTGGGAGCGTGGGCGTTCTTCGCCAAGCGCCCGGCGCTCTACCGATTCGCCACCGATCTCGCGATGCGGGCGCTGGCGCTCGCCGGCCGGACGCAGGGCAAGTTCTCCTGGCTGCCGCTGGCCGGCGGCTGGACGCGCTACCGCGATTTTCCCGCCCCGCAGGGCGGCTCGTTCCAGGCGCGCTGGCGCGCCAAGAGCAGGCCCGTGCGATGAGCGCGCGCGACGAGATTTTCGCCAGCGTGCGCCGCTCGTTGCACGTCACCGGCGCCGAGGCGCCGCGACGCGCGGCGGTCGCCGATCGGCTAGCGAAGGCGCCGTCCGGCGTCATCCCGGCCCGCGGACAAGGCGGTCTCGCCACTTTCAAGGCGGAAGCGCTGCGAGCAGCGGCGACCCTGGTCGAGGTCGCCTCGGCCGCCGAGATCCCCGCCGAGATCGCTCGCTACTTGCGCGAGCACAATCTGCCGGCGACCCTGCGGATCGGCGCCGATCCGCAGTGGGCGGGCCTGCCCTGGGGCGAAACGGCGCTCGACATCAATCACGGCGCGTCCGACGGCCACGATCTCAACGCCGCGAGCGTCGCGTTCGCCGCCGTCGCCGAGACCGGCACGCTGGCCCTGGTCTCCGGCCCCGACAATCCGACGACGCTTAACTTCCTGCCCGACAATCACGTGGCGGTGGTGTTCGTCAAAGACATCGTTGGCGACATGGAGACCGTTTTCGCGCGGCTGCGCGCGGCCTATGGCGCGGGCCAGGCGCCGCGCACGCTGAACCTTATCACCGGCCCGTCGCGCTCCGCCGACATCGAACAGACATTGCTGTTCGGCGCACATGGGCCGCGCAAGCTGCACATCGTGCTGGTGGGGTAGCCGGCGGGGCGTCCGAGGTCCCCGCCGCCGAACAGAGCAACGCCATGTTTCCTACGCGGTTTCATCTCAAGCTAGGCGTCGCCGCGATGGCGATGAGCCTACCCGCGCTCTCTCCGAGCGCAGGCGCCGAGAGACTGCTGAAATCCGTCCAGCAGCACGCCGCCAATATCGACGATCCCTTTCAATGGCCGGCGTCCTCGGTCGGCAAGGTCACCGTGACGTGGCACACCAACAGGCTCGTTGAATGTACGGGAACGCTGATTGGCCCCAAACTGGTTCTGACCGCCGCGCATTGCCTGCATTCGGGCGACGACGTCGCCAAACCCGCGATGGTTCATTTCGTGGTCGGGATGAACCGAGGCGAGGTTTCCGCTCACTCGCTGGCGGCGTCATTCGAGTTGGCGCCGAACCATTCGACAGAGGGGGCGCCGGCGTCCACAATGTATGCGAAGAGCGATTGGGCGGTCATTACGTTGCAGGATGCGATGAAGGCCAAGCCGATCCCCGTCGTCGCGCTATCGGAGGACCAGTTCGCGAAGATCGCCACGGACAAGGCGGCGTTTGAAATCGGCTACGGCCGGGAGCGGCCGTACCTGCCCACCATCGCCAAGAACTGCCGGATTGTCGCGCAGGCGGACGACGGCATTTTTGAGCATGATTGCTTGTTCAATTTCGGCTATTCCGGCGCGCCGATCATGGCCGAGATCGGCGGAACGCCGTCCGTCATCGGCATTGGCTCCCTGAATATGAGCCAGGAGGGCGTGGCCCGATCAGGCGTCGCCTGTTCCGCCAACCAGTTTGCGGCGGAAGTCGAAAAACTGTCTGTGGGCGGCGCCGCGAAGGCCAAGCCGCCGTCCGCGCAAGCCGCCAAGTCTGCGGCGCCTCTGTGACAGGGAGTCCTCCCGATGCTCGACCATATCGGATTCTCCGTAAGCGATTTCGACCGCTCGAAAGCCTTCTACGCCCAGGCGCTGGCGCCGCTCGGCGTGCGGCTGCTGTTCGAGGTCACGAAAGAGGAGACGGGCGGCGACGCCCATGCCGGCTTCGGCGAAGGCGACAAGGCGTACTTCTGGATCGGGACCGCCGACAAGGCGAAGGGCGGCGCGCATGTCGCGTTCACGACCGCGAACCGCGGCGCCGTCGACGCTTTCTACGCGAGCGCGCTCGCCGCCGGCGGGCGCGACAACGGCAAGCCGGGCTTGCGGCCGCATTATCACGACACCTACTACGCCGCCTTCGTCCTCGATCTCGACGGCAACAACATTGAAGCCGTCTGTCACGCGCCCTGAGCGTCCGCGATGACGGCGCTCTCCGACAAGCTGAACCTGCGCGGCCAATCGCAAGCGGTCGTGCTCAACGCGCCGGCCGAGTTCGAAGCGGAACTGGCGCAATGGGACGGCGTCGAAATCTTGCGTGCGGCGGGCGATGCGAAGTCGATCGCCTTCGGCCTTGCTTTCGCCGTCACCAAAGCCGAGCGCGACGCCGCCTCGGTCGTCCTGATCGCCAAGGCCGACGCGGACGCGATCCTTTGGATCGCCTATCCGAAATCGACCTCGAAACGCTACGTCTGCGAGTTCAACCGCGACTCCGGTTGGGACATCATGCAGGCGGCAGGCTTCGACACCGTGCGGATGGTCGCCATCGACGAAGACTGGTCGGCGTTGAGGTTTCGCCGCGACGCGCTAATCCGTCGGGTTACAGCGCAGCCAGCCCCGGAATCGGGACGTCGAAGCTCTGCAAGAGCAGCACGGCGTTGAGCGCGACGATGGCGACTGTCGCCGCCACGGCGGCGAAATGCAGGGCGAGGCCGTTGGCGAAACGTCCCATGATGTCGCGGCGGAACGTGAAGATCGTCAGCGCGATCATCGGCAGCGGCAGCGCGAAACTCAACACCACCTGGCTCAGCACCAGCGCGTTGGTGGCGTTGACGCCGAGCCCGACGACGACGAACGCCGGGACCATCGTAACCAGTCGGCGGAGCCAGATCGGAATCGTGAGCCGCACGAAGCCCTGCATGATGACCTGCCCCGCCATCGTGCCGACGACCGAACTCGACACGCCGGACGCCAGCAGCGACACCAGAAACAGCACAGCCGCGCCAGCGCCGAGCAGCGGCGTCAGCGTCTTGTAGGCGGTCTCGATTTCGGCCACGTCGCTGTGGCCGGCGTGAAACGCGGCGGCGGCCATCGCCACCATCGCCATGTTGACGAGACCGGCGCCGGCGAGCGCGATCAGCACCTCGCGGTTGGAGTAGCGCACCAGCGTCGCCCGCTCGCGATCGTCGCGGGGCGCCGGACGGGCTTGCGTCAATGCGGAGTGCAAGTAGATCGCGTGCGGCATGACGGTCGCGCCGATGATGCCGACGGCGAGCGTCAGCGCCTGGGCGTCCGGCAGCCGCGGCGTCACGCTGCCTAGCGCCGCGGCGCGCCAATCGACGGGCGCGATGAACAGTTCGACCAGATAACAGACGCCGATCACCGCCACGAGGCCGCCGATGATAAGCTCCATCGGCCGAAAGCCGCCGCGCTCCATCAGCAGGATCGCGTAAGTCAAGGCGCCGACCGCGGTCATGCCGACCAGCAGCGGCACATGCAGCAGCAGCGAGAACCCGATCGCGCCGCCGACGAATTCGGCGAGGTCGGTCGCCATAGCGGCGACCTCGCTGACCGCCCACATCGCATAGACGACCGGCGCCGGAAATTGCTCGCGGCAATGTTCGGCGAGATTGCGCCCGGTGACGATGCCGAGCTTGGCCGAAAGCGCCTGGAACAGCATCGCCACGACATTGGCGAGCAGCACGACCCACAGCAGCCGGTAGCCATAAGCCGCACCCGCCTGGATGTTGGTCGCGAAGTTGCCGGGGTCCATATAGGCGATCGAGGCGACGACCGCCGGCCCGGCGAACAGCATCGCCGTCGCCGCCCGGCCGAGCGGTTTGCCGCGCAGCGCGTCGCCGATGGCGAGCGCGGCTCGATCGGTAAGGGTTAGGGCGTCGCCGTTCACTATCGGTTTCCCAGACATTGCAGAACACGCTCGATAATGTAGCCTTGGGTACAACTCTGTCAATCCGCTTGCGTTCCCCTTGGTGAAAAAGCTGTGCGGCGGCGGCGCCGGACCTAGCCCGCGCGGCCGCGCTAGTCTCAAGAAAATCCGGTGAGGAGACCGCCTTGGGCGCCGACGATAACCCGCTGAAACGGCGCGATGTCATCATCGCCGCGCCGGCCGCGCTGGCGGCGGCGATGGCGCCGGCCGCGGCGCGCGCCGAGGTCACCGGGCCGCTATCCGACCTCCCGCTCGTCTTGCCGAAGACCGAGTTCGTCTACGAGGCCGTGTTCGAGCTCGATCCCATGCTGGCGCTGGGCCGTGGCCCCTTGGGCGAGCGGCGGATCGTGCCGATCCGCGGCGGGGTGTTCGCGGGACCGCGAATCAAGGGAACCGTCATGCCCGGCGGGGCCGACCGCCAGCTTGTGCGCGCCGACGGCGCGCGGCTGCTCAACGCCTTATACGAGCTGAAAACCGACGACGGCGCCGTCATTACGGTCAACAATCGCGTGCTGCTCGATAAACGCCCCGACGGCTCGCCCTACGGGTTTTCTCATGTGGAGTTGACCGCGCCGGAAGGCCCGCACGATTGGCTCAACCATCTCGTGTTCGTCGGCACGCTACATTCGCTGGCGCCGCAGCCGCGCGTGCTGATCCGGGTGTTCAGCCTGACGTGAGGCCTCGCTGCGCGAGCAGCCGCGCCACATGCGCGCGCAGCTCGGGAACGCCCTCGCCGGTGCGCGCGGAGGTGAAAAACACCTCCGGATAGGCGGCGGGATGGGCGCGCAGCGCGGCGAGCGTCGCCTCGATGCGCTCCGGCTGCTGGGCCAGCTTCACCTCATCGCGTTTCGTCAGCACGACGGCGTAGGAGACGGCGGACGCGTCGAGCGAGGCGAACGTCTCCTCGTCGGACGGTTTGACCCCGTGCCGGCCGTCGACCAGCACGAAGGCGCGCAGCAGTGTGACGCGGCCGCGCAGATAGTCGCGCACCAGCCCGACCCAGCCGGACGAGGTCTCCTTCGACACCGAGGCGTAGCCGTAGCCCGGCATGTCGACGAGCCGCAGCTTGCCGCCGCCGAGGTCGAAGAAGATCAGCTCGCGCGTGCGGCCCGGCGTGTTCGACGCGCGGGCGAGCGCGTTGCGGCCGGTCAACGCGTTGATGAGCGAGGACTTGCCGACATTGGATCGGCCGCCGAAGGCGATTTCCGGCGCGCCGATCTCCGGCAGGCCGGCGACCGCGGCGGCCGCGAAGAAGAAGTCGGCCGAGCCTGCGAATAGTTTTCGGCCGGCCTCGGCGAATTCGGCGTCGGGCTCGCTCACATCAACCCCGTCGCGCGGGCATGGTACAACAGCGCGATGGTCTTGGCGTCGCGGACGCCGCCTTCCGCTATCAAGCGCAGCGCGTCCTCGAACGGCATTTCGATCACTTCGATATGCTCGTCGGCGTCGACGCCGCCGCCCGCGTTCTTGCGATCCTGCGGCGCATAGCGGGCGGTGAAGCAGGAGATGCGCTCGGTGATCCCGCCTGGGCTCATGAACGCGTCGAAGGCGTGGCGCAACTCGCGTGCGTCGACGCCGGTCTCCTCCAGAACCTCGCGCCGGGCGCCCGCCTCGGGGGCGTCGCCGTCGAGCATTCCGGCGCAGACCTCCAGCATTTCCGTGGTCCCGTCGGCGAGAAACGGCGCCATGCGGAACTGCTTGACCAGCAGCACGACGCGCCGATCGGGGTCGTAAAGCAGCACGGCCGCGGCGAAGCCATGGCGATAGACCTCGTGATCGACCTCGTAGCTGTGGCCCTCGCCGTCGCTGACCGTGGCGCGCGTTCGCGTCAAAGCGAAGCGGCCTTGGAACAGCACGCGGTCTTCGAGGATCGACGCTGTGAAGTTCATGCGGTCCTCAGCGGCCGATGCGCATCGGCGCGCCCGGCGTGGCGTCGTCGGGGAAGAACTGACGCGACGGCGTGCGCTGGCCGACGTCGGCCGGCGGCTCCAGCGCGGTCGTCGGTCTCGGCCGGGGCCGCTTGGTTTTGGTCGGTTTCGGGGTCGCGCCGGGCATCGCCTTGTCCGCGGGTTTGTCGGCGCTATCAGCGTTGTCGCTGTCGTCGTCAGGCGCCTCGACCACCTCCGGCGCCTCCTTGATCAGCGGGCCGTCGCCTTTGCACTCGGTCAACCAGATGTCGTAGACCGGATGCTCGATGCCGTGCAGACCCGGGCTGTCGGCGAACATCCAGCCGGAAAAGATGCGGTGCAGCGTCTTGTCGGCTTCGACCTCGTCGACCTCGGCGAACGCGTCGGTGCGCGGCGCCTCGGTGGCGGGACGGGCGAAGCACACGCGCGGGGTGATCTGAAGCGAGCCGAACTGCACCGTCTCGTTGATGGCGACCTCGAAGGAGATGATGCGGCCGGTGATCTTGTCGAGCCCGGCGAACACCGCCGTCGGCCGCTTGATCTTATCGGCGACGGCGGGAGCGGCGAGAAGCGCGCAGAGGGCCGCGCCGCCGAAGAGGGCGGCGAAGGTTTTCGTCAACGTCATAGCTTCCGTTTCGTCGCCCGCCCGATCGTCGCGGCCGCCATGACGCGACAGACCGGCGAAAACATGGCGCGATCTTAGGTCGGGGTCCAAGCCTGATAGTCGCCGCCGGTCGCCTGACGTTTGCCGCGCCGCAAGGTCGACCCGAGCGGGCGGATCGCCGCCGGCGTGCCGGTCGGATTGCCGCGATGCGGCAGCTCCCACGTGCGGGCCGTGTAGGTCTCGTCGGTCGGCGGGATGTCGACGGTGTGATGCAGCCAGCCGTTCCAGCCCGGCGGCGTCATCGACGCCTCGCAGACGCCGTTGTAGATGACCCAGCGCCGTTCGAAGCCAAGCGCCGGATCAATCGCGCCGCCCTTGGCTCGATAATAGGTGTTGCCGAACTCATCCTGGCCGACGAGTTCGCCGTGGCGGGTGGTGTAAATGTGCGTGTTGAGATTCGCGCCGTTCCACCATGTGAAAAAGCGCAGCAAAAACAGTTTGATAGCCATGAGCCTGCCTTCGCGGGGCGTGCGTGCGGGCGGACTATGGCGAGGGCGCTTGGGAAAGTCCAGAAAAAGCGGGCGCGCGCGCCAGGTCGGCGGTTTACCGGCTGTTGGTGAACACCAAAGCGCCGCCCGTGCCACCGACGAGGATCGTGCTTCCGTCTCCCGAAATGGCGACCGCCTGTCCCTGCCGGCTCACGCCGCCCGAGCCTACCAGAACCGCATTGCCCTGGAACCCTGCACCCACTTGTCCCAACCCGCTCAGGGCGCCGCCCTGCTGGGTCCACACGCCGCGGGGTGCGGCCTGGCTGGCAAGGCGCTCAGCCGGTCGCCCGCCGCAGAACTTCCTCCAACCCGGCGACGAGATCGGCGCCGGCGTAGACGAAGCCGTCGACGCCGGCCGTTCGCCACGCCGTCTCGCGTTCGCCCGGACGCCCGGCGAGATAAACGCCGCGCGCCCCAGCGGCTTTAAGCGCGGCGGCGCAACTTTCGGCGCCCTCGGCGTAAGCCTCGTCGGAACCGCACAGGCAGGCCATCGCGGCGCCACTCGCCTGAAACGCCGCGGCGAGCGCGGCGGGATCATCGGCGCCCGCGCCCGCGATCGTCGCCACGCCGCCGGCCTCGAACGCCTCGCGGGCGAACCCGACGCGGCGCGAATGCGCCGACAGCGGCCCGATCGCGGCCAGAAACATTTTCAGTCCCTGCGCCTCGGCCGCGTCGCGCAGCCGCTCGAACGGCTCGGAGAGACGGAACGGCGCGAGCCCGCCGGGGGCCGGCGGCGAAACGGCGGGCGGATCGGGCAGAACGACGACGCGGTCGGCGCTGAGGTGCGGATGGGCGCTGACCCCCGTCAGCGGCGTCTTGACGCGGGCGACGTCGCGCTTCAGCGCCGTTGCGGCGGCGGCGACCGCGTTTTGGACCAGCCCCTGATCGAGCGCCTTCGCCAGGCCGCCCACCGCCTCGAAGGATTGCAGCAGCGTCCAGGCCTTCTCGCAAAGCCCCTCGGTTAACGCCTCGAAACCGCCCGCCCCCGCGGCGGGATCGGCGACGAAGCCGAGGTGCGACTCGCGCAGCGCGATGAGTTGCGTGTTGCGCGCCAAACGGCGGGCGAAGGCGTCGGGCAGTCCGATCGCCTGCGAGAACGGCAGCAGCGTCACGCTGTCGGCGCCGCCGAGCCCGGCGGCGAATGCGGCGAGGGTCGCGCGCATGACGTTCACGAAAGGTTCGGCCGCTGTCATCATCCGCCACGCGCTTGACGCTTCGAGCCGGATCGGCGCCGGCGTCAGCCCGCACTCGGCCTCGACGCGCCGCCACAACAGACGCATCGCCCGGAATTTGGCGAGGGTGGCGAACTGGTCGGCGGCGGCGGCGAGACGGAACCCGATCGCCTTCGGGTTCTCCAGCAGGCGCAGATAGGCGAGCCCGGCGGCCAGCGCGAACGCCAGTTCCTGCGCCGGCGTTCCGCCGGCGTCGTGCACCAGCCGCGCGTCGGCGACGGCGAACGGCCCGCCAAAGCCGCGCGCGCGCAGGCGCGACACGACATCCGCGAGCGCCGGCGTTTCGTCGGCGCCGCCGCGCGCGCGCCATCCCACGGGGTCCAACCCGAAGGCGGCGTCGACGCGCGAAACCTCGGCGCCGGAGCGCTCAACCAGGGCGGCGAACGCCTCGGCTTGCGCGAAATCGGCGACGTCGAGGCTGAATCGCTGTCCCGCGTCGAAGCGGATGTCGGCAAACGCGCGATGCAGGCTCGCGGAATCGGCGCGCGCCAATCCGAAGCCATAGGCGCCGCCGGCGCCGGCGAACACAATAGAGAGTCCGTCGGCGCCATTGCCTAGATCCTCGGCGGCCTGGGCGGACATGTCGTCGGGGCTCGGGTGATCGAGCCGCGCCAGCGCCTTCCACGGTCCCGGTTCGCCGCGCAGGGCGCGCGGCCCGACGCGACCCGCGTGAAGCGGGCCGAGCGTCAGCCCGTCGGCGGTCAGGGAGGCGAGCTTCTCCAGCGACGCGCCCTTCAGCGCCGCTTCCGCGGCCTTACGCCAGTCCGCTTCCGAGCGCGTCGGAAACACGTCCGGCCTCAAACAAATTGCGAGAGGCCGGGTATCGCCGCCGAGATTTCGCCGACCAGTTCGTCGCCGCCCTTCTCGCGCGCGTAGGCGAACACGGTCTTGCCGACGACTTGCACCTGATCCATGCTGAGGCCGAGATTCATCAGGTCGCCGCCGAGCGCCATCAAGCCGCCGCCGCCCATCGCGCCGGCGCCCGTACCCATCAGGCCGCGCAAGGTTTGGCCGAGCCCTTCGCCGCCGGTGGAGGCGGTGGCGGCGATCGCGCGCAATGCCGGCGCCTTGTCGAACAGGGTGTGAACGGCGTCCTCGGGCGCCTCGCGTTTGAGGAAATCGAGGATCAGCGCGACCGCTTTGCGCGCGACGTCCGGCGCGACGCCCGCGCCCGCGGCGACGTCAGCGATCAAGTTCTCCATGAGTCCGCTCCTCAATGCCGTCGCGATTCCGATGACCGCCGGCATTTCGCCCGGCGACCGGGCGAAATCAAGCCGCCGCGCAGGATACGACAAGCGACCGGGAAGGCAAAGCGTCACACGCGGCGGAGGCGAAACAGGTTCGCGCTGCATTGCGGTAGAAACCGAGCCATGAATCTGTCACATTCCTAAACGGAATTGATTTTCTATAAATACGCACAGCCAGCCACTACCCGCGCCAAAAGTCCTGTTTTTCGGAATTAAGAAGCTCATTAACCGAATTCTATGAATATTCGGTTTCGATCGTACGAATGTGTTCAGCCATTTTCGCATAGCTGAAGAGAAAAAATTCCGCTACTCCCGCGTCGATCGCACGCCTATGTTGCAGCGCAGCAGCAGAGAGCGAAGGACGCAGACGCTGCGAGTAATTCTAAGAAAGGAGAGTCATATGGCTCCGCTAAAGACGATCACCGAGAAGCTCACCGCCTGGCGGCGTTACCGTGAAGCCGTTCGGGAGCTGTCGCAGCTCACCGACCGCGAACTCGAGGATATTGGGGTGCGCCGTGGCGACATCCCGTTTATCGCCGCCGGCTCCGTCCGCAAGGCGGCCTGACGCAAGGCTCGGGCGCCGATTCTCCTCCCATCGGCGCCTGCAACGCCCGTCGCTTTCGAGCGGCGGGCGTTTTCGTTTGTACGGGCCGGGGAACCCTGGTTCCGCCCGGCGCGTTGCCTCCGTCTCAACCTGGGAGACGGGTTCATGAAAACGCCGGAGCACGCGCCCCCCGACGCGCCCGAAGTCGAAGATAAGCGCGATATCCGCTGGGTCAATCAGCCCTACGCCGCCGAACTCGACGAGCGCGAGCTGGAGCAGGCGCATCGCGAGCAACGGCCCGTCGATCCCCAGCGCCAGGGCGACAAACCCAAGACGTGAACGCTAGAGGAGACGCGCAATGTCGAAATCATTGGAAGGTCGGCGCGTGGCCGTCCTGGCCACCGACGGATTCGAGCAGGCCGAATTGACCAAACCGGTCGCTGGCCTGCGCGCGGAGGGCGCCAAGGTTGACGTCGTGTCGGTCAAGGGCGGCGAAATCCAGGGCTATAACCACGACGAAAAGGCCGATCACGTCGCTGTCGACAAGACTCTGGAGGTCGCCAACGCCGCCGACTACGACGCGCTCGTTCTACCCGGCGGCGTGATGAACCCCGACGCGCTGCGGCTGGAGCCGAAGGCGATCGCCTTCGTGCGCGAGTTCGTGCGGGCGGGCAAGCCGATTTCGGCGGTCTGTCACGGTCCCTGGACGCTGATCGACGCCGGCGGCGTCTCGGGCAAGCGTATGACCTCGTGGCCGTCGCTGAAGACCGATCTCGCCAACGCGGGCGCCAAGTGGGTCGACGAAGAGGTCGTCGTCGATGGCGTGTTGGTGACTTCGCGCAAGCCCGACGACCTCCCGGCGTTCGTCGCCAAAACCGTTGAAGTGCTGGCGCAGCGGCGCGCCGTCGCCTAGCCGCCTTGACGCGCGGGCGCGGCTTTGTTTGAAGCCGCGTCATGAAACCCCTGCATGTCGTCGGCGGCGGCCTCGCCGGCTGTGAAGCCGCCTGGGCCGCCGCCCGGACGGGCGTCCCCGTCGTGCTGCACGAGATGCGGCCGACCCGCGCCACCGCGGCGCACCGGACGGCGACGCTCGCCGAACTCGTCTGCTCCAATTCGTTCCGCTCCGACGACGCCGAGACCAACGCGGTCGGCGTTCTGCATCGCGAGATGCGCCGGCTCGGCTCGCTCATCATTCGCGCCGCCGACGCGCATCAGGTTCCCGCCGGGGGAGCGCTGGCGGTGGATCGCGACGGCTTCGCGGAAGCCGTCGAGGCCGCCATTCGGGCCGAGCCGCTCATCACGCTGACGCGCGAGGAAATCGCTGGCCTCCCCCCTGAGGACTGGGGGCCGACGATCATCGCCACCGGCCCGTTGACCTCGCCGGCGCTCGCCGAGGCGATCCGCGCGGCGACCGGCGAGCAGGCGCTGGCGTTCTTCGACGCGATCGCGCCGATCGTCCACTACGACAGCATCGATTTCGACATCGCGTGGCGACAATCGCGCTACGACAAGCCGGGCCCCGGCGGCGACGCGGAGGCTTATGTCAACTGCCCGCTAGACCGCGATCGCTACGAGGCGTTCGTCGACGCCCTGCTCGCGGCGGAGAAGAATGAATTTCGGGAGTTCGAGGGCACCCCCTATTTCGACGGCTGCCTGCCGATCGAGGTGATGGCGGAGCGCGGTCGCGAGACGCTGCGGCACGGCCCGATGAAGCCGGTCGGGCTGACCAATCCGCGCGATCCGCAACGCAAAGCCTACGCGGTCGCGCAGCTGCGCCAGGACAACGCGCTCGGCACGCTGTTCAACATGGTCGGCTTCCAGACCAAGCTCAAATACGGCGAACAGGCGCGAGTGCTGCGGATGATCCCCGGTCTGGAGCGCGCCGAGTTCGCCCGGCTTGGCGGCCTGCATCGGAACACGTTCCTCAACTCGCCGCGCCTGCTCGATTCGCGGCTGCGATTGAAGGGCGCGGAGCGGCTGCGCTTCGCCGGGCAGATCACCGGCTGCGAGGGCTATGTCGAGAGCGCCGCCATCGGGCTTATCGTCGGCCGGCTGGCGGCGGCGGAGGCGACCGGCCGCGCGCTTGATCCCCCGCCAGCGACGACGGCGATCGGCGCGCTAATCAATCACATCACCGGCGGTCACATCGAGGCGATCGACGCCGGGCCGCGCTCGTTCCAACCGATGAACGTCAATTTCGGCTTGTTTCCGCCGATCGACGCGCCGGGCCTCGACGAGGCGGGGCGCCGTTTGCGCGGACCGGAACGCGGCGTGGCGCGCAAGCGCGCGCTGGCGGCGCGCGCCCGCGTGGACATGGAGTTTTGGGCGCGGCAAGCGGAGGCGTGATTGGGAGCCCGCGAGCGTGGCGGGGCGAAGGAGAATCGCAACGCCCACCGTCGCCATGCCTTCCGACCCGGTCAGAGTCTTCGTGAGCCTATACGCTGCGCATTTTGTCGGGCGCCTGCGTGAACCATGGTTGGTCTCGGACGTTACTTCGCCATGAGGGATTCCAATCAAGGAAGCCCCGGTGGAGAGCGATCATGAACAAGCTGACTTTGATGGGCGCCGTTGCGGCCGCGGGTCTCTATGCAGGCGTGGCTTCGGCCGCGATGATGAGTGCGGCGCCCGCCGATAGCTGGACGGTCGCCAATTATTACAAGCAGGCGATCTACGACAATAGCCAGAACAAGATCGGCAGCGTCGACGACGTCCTCATCGACAAGAGCGGCAAGGTCAGTGGCTTGGTGATCGGCGTCGGCGGATTCCTCGGAATGGACGAAAAGGATGTGATCGTACCGTTTTCGGACGTGAACGTTCAGAAGAAGAACGACAAATGGTGGTTGTCGATCAACGAGACGAAGGATGCCCTGAAGTCCGCGCAAGGCTATACCTACAATCGCGACACGACCACCTGGGATCCGTCCAAGAGCTGATCTTCAATAGCTGATCGACAAATTATCTTCTGATTGATCCTGCCCTCGCGGGCAGGATCGCGCCGCGATTCGCGACGGGATCCGAACGACGGCGCCCCTCGGCGCCGCCGATCAGCAGCGGACTTATATTCGCCCGCTCACCAACAACACGATGATGATCAACAGAATCAAGCCCGCGCCGCCGCTCGGATAATAGCCCCAGCCGGCGCTGTAGGGCCACGTCGGCAGTGCGCCGAGCAGAATAAGGATCAGCACAACTATCAAGATGGTCCCGAGCATTTCTCACTCCTGATTTCGGCCGCGCGTGGGTTCGCGTGCTTCGGCGCTTTGAACGCAAACCGTCGTGGAATTGTTCCCGCGTTTCGGCGCGTCGAGCGCCGCGCGGAACCTCGCCATCCGGCGCGGGTTGTTCGTATGAGAGGCGGCGTCTCGCCGCATCCGAGGCAAGGAGACGAATATGGATACGATCGACCTCGCGAAAAGCTCGTTGATCGAAGCCAGCAAGGTGCAGGGCACGGCGGTCTTCAATCCGCACGGCGAAAAGCTCGGCACGATTCACGACGTCATGATTGACAAGCGGTCGGGCAATTCGGCCTACGCCATCATGTCGTTCGGCGGATTCCTAGGGATGGGCGCGGACTATTATCCGATTCCCTGGGCGAAGCTGAAATACGACACGGCGCTCGGCGGCTACGTCGTCGACATCGAGCCGCGCGTGCTCGAAGGCGCGCCCGCCTACGCCGCGGGCGCCACCCCGCGCTGGGGCGATCCCGCCTACGAAGAGGATTTGCACCGCTATTACGGCGCTGCGCCTTACTGGGGCGATACCTGGATGTAACGTTCGAGGCCCGGCGAAAGCCGGGCCTTTTTTCTGCGATGGTTTCCGATAGTGCATGAAAGGTCGCGGCTAGAGCGAGCCCCGATCAAGTTGAACCGCTGTCATGGCGAGCGAAGCGAAGCCATCCACGTTTCCGCCGAACCAGGCCTAGCCGATTAGCCTGCGATCTCGGCGCGCTGGATTGCTTCGCTTCGCTCGCAATGACGAAGCCGATTCAATTCGTTCGGTAAGCGCTCTAGCGGCGCTCCAGTATGAGTTGCCCTTCCGAACCGCTTGCACAACGCCGAGAGTGGGAACTGACGGTGTTTCCGCGCGTTGCAAATCAGTCCAAATTGAGGAGAATAAGATGACAAATTTCGATAGCAATCCCCGTTATTCCAACGCTGTTCCGCCGACAAGCCGATCATCAGGCTCTTGGATCGCGGCAGCGGTCGTTGCCGTTATCGTTCTGATTGCGCTCGGCTATATGTTCCAGGATCGCTGGATGGGCTCATCCGCCGTTGTTGAACACCGGGCAGCGGCGACGGACGTTCCCTCGCCCGTAGCGTCCCCGATGAGCCCCGCGGCCCGCTCCGCCGAGCCCGCGCCGGCAGCGACGCCTAAGCCGTAAGGCCGAATGATGCGCTCGGAATCGGGCGCATCGCTCCCCCCTCGCATTCGATCAACATTGTCGGTTCTCACAAAGCACAAGCCGACCTTCTAGTGGCAGTCAGAGGATCTGCCGGATCACCATGCCGATTGTCGCGTCATCGCCAGGACGAAACCTGTCGTTCAGCGTTGCGTCGGCAGAGGGCGGCGGCGAACCGTCCGCCTGTCGCCTAGCTATTTGCGTCGCGCTGGGATTTGCTGGGTCGATCCTTATAACGGGGATCCCATCGGCTATTGCGCGCGCAACGATCCGAGCCGTGCCGCCAATCCCAGCGGCGCGCTCGCCGTCCCAGATAGCAATGAGCAGGTCACTCTTGGCGAGCATCAAGAGGCCCGCGGCCTCGTAAGCCGGAGGTCGTTCCCCCGCAACGCCCGGCAAAACGGAAACCCAAGACGCTCGGGCCAGCAGATGTTCGAATTTTGCGCGCGCGGCATGGGTGTGGAAATCCTTGGCGTATTCAGCCCGGTCAAACGGGAGGATCACATCCAATTCGAAGCCTGCCGCAAGGCCCGCCTCGGCCACGATCCGATCCGACCCTTCCGCCAAGGACGAAACAACAGCGAGGCGCACGCCTTCCCGGAGAACAGGATGACGTCGCTCGGTATCAAACACGCGCTCGTCCCTCGCGCCAGCCTCCTCGACTTGGCGCACCGTGACGGCGATCATCGCGAGAAGGCGGTCGACGGTCCGCCGTAACGGCTCCTCGGATTGCACAGGTAATTTCGGCGGTGATCGATGGCCGCTGACACCAACGGACAAGCGCTTTCCGACAGATACGGGAGAACGGGGCGCGCTCACGATCGTTAATCGGCGCCGTCTAAGGGTGAACGTTCATAACAACATTTGGACTCGCGATCCGGGCAGCCATCTGGCAACCGAGCGGAATCGGCCTCGCAGGAAGTGTTCTGATCGGCGCGTGTCGGGACCGCGGGCTTGTCATTTGATGATCTCCATCGCGCGGTTGAGACTTTCGCGCATGCGGTTGAAGGATACCGAGAGCGAGGAGATCTCGTCGTTGCCTGGCTTCACGTAAGCCTCAACGTCTTCTTCGCCCAAGCTGACCGCGTCGGCCATCGCGGACACCCGTTTCACCGGTCTAATCACGAGATATTCCAGCAAGATGTTCAAAATGACGATGATGATTGCAAAGACGGCGACCAGTATGATGAGGAAGGTTATATAGGTGCGGCGGGCGATCTCGAGCGGAATGGCCATCGGGACGGAGACCAATTGGGCGCCGATGGTTTCGTTGGACTTCCAGCCAAAGCCGTTCGCCGTGCCGTAGGATTTGATCTGGGCTTGCGGGGCCGCCCACGGCGTGCTGTGGCAGGTAAGACACGCGTCTTGTTTGATCGTAATCGGCCGCGCCAGGTTGAGCGTCGGCCCGATCGCCGCGTCGCGCTCCGAGACCACCTCAACCTTGCTCGAGTCATTGCGAAACAGCTGAATGATGTCGGCTTCCCACGCCTCCGCGCGATCGGCAGGATTGGTCGGATTGAGCGTAGGCTCGCGATAAGTATACCCGGGAAATACGGCGCGAAAGTATTTGAAATTATGCTGCGCGGCAAAGGCGGGCACCGTCTCGGCGACGAACTTGCCGTCGTGCTCCATCGGAAGCAGCGGCCCGAGGTCGTCGGTGGTGTAGTTGCGGATGGCGTCGGCGGCCGTCATCATGATGCGAGCGTTTTGCATCACTTGGTCACGGGCTTCGTCGCTGAAAAGCCTTTGCAGCCCAAACGCGGCGATCCCGAAGCCGACGAAAAAGGCCACCAAAATCGCTAAGTTGAACTTTGCTCTAAGTCCCACCGTTTCCCGAGCTCCGTGTCGAGGCGAGGCTCCGTTCAGAGCATCCCATTTGATACCAAAGTTTACATCCCCCATCAAACCAAGCTTGCCCGGATTTGCCCTTATCGAAGCGGAATAGGACCCGTCGGGGCGGGAAAGCCGAGCAAAATATGGCTGGCGCTGCCGTAACCGGCGGATTATATTGACGGGGCTGCCCGACCGGCGAGAAAGCGGAAACTCTATTGTCAGCCGCGACATCTTATATTTTCATTTGTTTTTCCTCCAAGGACGAAGCGGCCGCGCGCGAAATTGTCGAGTTCTTTGAACTTGAAGGAATCCCGTGCTGGATATCGTTCCGGGACGTCCCGGCAGGTCATAATTACCAAGAGACTATCGTTAAAGCCATTGAGGGGGCGGCGGGGCTGGTCTTTTTGTTTTCCGCCAATTCGAACCAATCCAACGAAGTCAAAAAGGAATTGTCGCTATGCGGCAGTCTTAACAAGCCGGTGTTTCCGCTCCGGCTCGCGCCGGTGACCCCCAACAACGCTTTGCGCTACGAACTGGCGATCCGGCAATGGATTGACGTCTTTCCCGACAAGCAGTCTGCACTCCGCACCCTGGCTGGGACGATCAAAAAGACCGCCCTGAATTTGGAAATGGAGGAGCGCAATTCCCCCCGGATGGATCCGATCGTCGCCCCAGGCGCTCAAGCGGCGCCGATTGTGGCCCGGGGCACTCAGGAGTTCGACGCGATCCGCGCCTTGCTCGCCCGACACATTGGCCCGATCGCCAGAGTTCTACTGGAGAACGCCGCGAGCCAAGCGCGCACTCCGGACGAATTGTGCGAGCGGCTCGCTGCGCACGTAACGGCAGGGCCGGAGCGTCTGTCGTTCATCAAAGCGGTCCACGCACGATTGATGGTCAAGTCATAACGCGGCGCCTGGCGGCAGCGCTTATGTTGCTCGACGAGCAAGCGGACCGCTGGCGTTTCTCCGGATGAATCTTTCCGGTAGCAAGAGCCGCCAAAACGGCCCTCCGGGAAGGAACAATTATCCATGATCGAAGCCCCCGCCGATTTGGGCAACTCCCGCGACCGCCATCTGTTTGGGCCCGGAACCAAGCGCATTCTTGCGCTCGACGGGGGTGGCGTGCGCGGCGCTCTCTCCGTGGCGTTCCTCGAGCGCATCGAGGCGCTGCTTCGCCAGCGTCACGGCCGGAACGCGCAACTCGGGGATCACTTCGATCTCATTGGCGGCACTTCGACCGGCGCCATCATCGCTAGCGCGCTTGCGCTCGGTCATACGACCGCAGAGGTGAAAGATTTCTATCTCAAACTGGCGCCTTACGCCTTCAAGCGTCAGCGCTGGAGCATCCCGGTCCTGCAACCAAAGTTCGACGCCCGTGGACTGCGCCATCAGCTGAAGGACATCATCGGCGATCGAGAGCTGTCAAGCCTCGATCTGATAACCGGCTTGTGCATAGTCGCCAAGCGCATGGACACCGGCAGCCCCTGGATCGTGTCAAACAATCCACGGGCGCCGTTTTGGGAGGACAGCAAGGGCGTCATTGGCAACAAGCATTATCTCCTCGCCAACTTGGTGCGCGCAAGCACGGCGGCGCCGCATTTTTTCGATCCTCAATGGCTGCCGATTTCCGAGAACGAGGCGGAGTTGCCCGAGGCGTTGGCGCATCCGCTTGACGTCCCCTGGCCACGGCGACAATTGCGCATCCTTTTGGAGAAGCTCGGCCTGCGTCAGAGCACGAAGGTCGATCCGAATTCGTACGGGCTTTTCGTGGACGGCGGCGTCACGCCGCACAACAATCCTTCGCTGGCGCTGCTCCAATTGGCCACCCTAAGCCCGCTCGGCATCAATTGGCCGACCGGGCCGGATCATCTGAGTATTGTATCGGTCGGGACCGGCACTTACCGGCCGCGGCTGACCTATGAGACCTTGGGCGCCGCCCGTTTCACCAAAATCACCTACCACGCCCTCACGTCGATGATGTCCGACTCGCAAATGCTGATCCTGGCTCTGATGCAATGGATGGGAGAATGTCCGGCCCCTTGGCAAATCAATTCCGAGATCGGAAATCTCGCAAGTGATAGGCCGCCGGGCGGCAATATGTTTCGCTTCCTGCGCTATGACGTGACGCTAGAGAAAGACTGGCTGGGCCGCGAGCTGAACTACAAAGTGGACGACGATCGGCTCGCGCAACTCCGCGGCATGGACGATCCGAGCTTAATTCATCAGCTCTACGAAATCGGGTCCGTCGCCGCGGAGAAGCAAGTGATGGCGGCGCACTGGCTCGACTGACGCCCGCACCGCATTCCAGTCGACAGCCCTCGATAACCCGCGACGTTCTAGTGGCCGGCGGGATGAACCTCCAGCGGCAGGTCAGAGAGATCGCGCTTGGGCTCCTTGACTCGAAACCAGATCACATAAAGGGCTGGCAAGAAGATCAAGGTCAAAGCGGTTGCTACAGCAAGCCCCCCGATAATGGCGAAAGCCATCGGCCCCCAGAACACCGTCGGCGCAATCGGAATCATCGCCAAAATGGCGGCCGTCGCGGTCAGAAGGATCGGCCGAAAGCGATGCGACGTGGCGTCGAGAACGGCGTCCCACGGATGGCTGCCTCGTTCGATTTCGGTTTGGATTTGAATGATCAGAATGACCGAGTTGCGCACGATCATCCCGACCAGCGCAACCACGCCCAACAGTGCGATGAATCCAAGGGGACGTCCCGAGACCAGCAGCGCGGCGACCACGCCAATCAGCCCAAGCGGCGCCGCACTTAGGGCCAGGAACAGCAGCTGAAAGCTTCCAAACTGCATCATGAGAATGGTGAGCATGACGAGCAACATCAACGGCACGACGGCCGCAACAGACATTTGCGACTTCATACTCTCTTCGACCGAGCCGCCGAGGTCGACGTGATAATCTGATGGCAAAGTCTGCCCGAATTGCGCGATTTGCGGCGCCAGCGCCGCGACCACCGTTTCGGGCTGCACGCCCTGGACGATGTCCGCCTGAACGGTCAGCGTAGGAACGCGGTCTCGCCGCCAAATCAGTGGCTGCTCCTGCCCGTATCCGATGGTCGCGATTTGCATCAACGGCACGATGCGATCGTCAGGCAGCAGCAGCTTCAGATTGCGCAGCGTCGACAGCGTCATCCGCTCGTCTTCGCCCGCGCGCGCGATGACGTCTATCAGGTAGCTATGGTCGCGAATCTGCGTAACCTCAACACCGGAAAGCACAATATTCATGGACTGAGCCAATTGTTCCGAGCTTATGCCCAAAGTGCGCGCTTGATCCTGATCGACATTGATGCGAATGCTCTTGCCCGACTCCACCCAGTCGAAGTTTATTGATCCTACCGCATGGTTCTCTGCGATCTTTTGCGACAAGCTCATGGCGAGCTGTCGCAGGCGGTTGGGGTCGGGTCCGCTTAGCCGATACTGAACCGGCCAACCAACCGGCGGCCCCATTTCGAGCGGATAGACACGCGTGACGAGCGAGGGAAACTTCTCCGCAAGCGCGAGTTCGAGCTTCGCGCGAACCCGCTCGCGCGCCTCGAGACTTTTGGTGACCAGCACCGCCTGCGCGACGAAGTCGTTTGGAAGTTGAACCAGCATGGGCAGATAGAATCGCGGCGCGCCGCGTCCCACATAGGTGGTCCAGTGATCGATGTCCGCGTCGCCCTTCAACAGGCCGTCGAATTGCTCAGCGGTCTTCTGCATGGCCTGGGCCGAGGCATTTTGCGGGAGTTTGAGATCCACCAGGAGTTCGACGCGGTCGGACGGTGGAAAGAACTGTTGCGGGATGAAACGGGCGCCCACCAAGGATAGCGCGAACAGCGCGAGCGTCAGGCCAACTGTGACCCAACGCGCGCGCAGCACCACGGTCAGGACGCGACGAAACCCCAGGATCACCCGCCCCTCCTTGTGGCCATGAGGGTCATGCGCCTTTGGATCCTTGAGCAGCCATACGCCGATCAACGGCGCAAAGATTGCGGCGACGAACCACGAAACGACGAGCGAAATTGCAACGACGGCGAACAGCGAGAACGTGTATTCGCCGGCCGAGCTTTGTGCGAGACCGATCGGGATAAATCCCGCGATCGTCACCAAGGTGCCAGTGCCCATCGGAAAATAAGTCGTCGCATAGGCATAGACCGCCGCCCTCGATTTGTCCCACCCCTCTTCCAATTTCGTCACCATGGACTCCACGGTGATCATGGCGTCATCAACCAAAAGCCCAAGCGCGATGATCAACGCTCCGAGCGACACGCGCTGCAGGCTGATGTCCAGAAGGTCCATTGCGACGAAGACGACCGCAAACACGATCGGGATTGTCAGCGCAACCACGCTCCCGGCGCGCAAGCCCAGGCTCAGCAGGCTGACGCCCATCACGATGGCGACCGCCTCCCACAGAGCCTCCATGAACTCGCCGACAGATTTGGACACGATCTCCGACTGGTTGGCGACCACGCGCACGTCAATTCCTAGCGGCAGGTCCGCGGCAAACTCATCCATCGCGCGTTGGATGTTCTTGCCAAGCGCCAGCACATCGCCACCGTCGCGCATCGAGACGCCCAGAGCGATCCCCGCGGTTCCGTTGACCCGGAACAGCGGCTGCGGCGGATCGGCGTAGCCTCGCTTGACCTCACCGAGATCGGTCAACCGAAAGAGCTGGTTGTTGATGAGAAAATTGACCTGCTTGATATCTTCTTCCGACGTGAACCGTCCGGAAACCCGCACGGCGATTTTTTCAGAGTCCGACTGGATCGTTCCGGCCGGCGTAATCGCGTTCTGCGCTTGCAGCGCCCGGATGAGCGCCCCGCGATCGACGTGAAGGTCGGAGAGCCGCTGCGTCGAAAATTCAATGTAGATGCGCTCGTCCTGCGCGCCGAATATCTCAACCTTTGACACGTCCGGCTCGCGCAGCAGGCGCGAACGGGCCCGCTCCACGTAGTCACGCAGTTCTCTATGCGTGAAGCCATTGGCCGTAAAGGCGTAGATGAGCCCAAACGTGTCACCGAACTCGTCATTGAAGCCGGGCCCAACAACGCCTTGCGGAAACGTCTGCCGGATATCGTTGATCTTCTTTCGGACTTGATACCAGGCGTCAGGAACGTCGCGCGGGCGCGTCGAGTCCTTAAGGTTTACGAAGATCGTCGATTTGCCAGCCGCCGTGTAGCCGCGCACGTAATCGAGATTGGGGACCTCCTGCAGCTTCTTTTCGATGCGTTCGGTGACCTGCTGCAAAGTCTCGTCGATCGTGGCGCCAGGCCAGTAGGCTTCGACGATCATGGTTTTGAGCGTAAACGGCGGGTCTTCGTTGCGACCGAGTCGGACATACGACCACGCGCCCGAGGCGATGATGACGATCATCATGAAGGTCACGAGCGAGCGGTTACTGATCGCCCAATCTGACATGTTAAAGTCACGAATGCTCATGGCTGCTCATCAAGCAAACGGACTTTCTGACCGGGCCGCAGCGCCTGAACGCCCGCCGTCACAACGGTGTCGCCTTCGTGCAAACCCTGTGCGATGATGACCGAATTGGGCTCGTAGCGCGCAACTCGAACAGATTGCAGCGAAACGGTTTTATTCGTCGGATCTACAACCCACGCCGCGGGCAGGCCATTCGCCTCCGTCAGCGCAGAGCCCGGTATTTCGATGATCTCTGCAGTCGGGGTCGCAACCTGACCCGTGACTGTTGAGCCCAGGCGCATATCCGAAGGTGGATCATCGAGCGCAATCTTGACTTCGATCGTGCGCGTCGCCGCGTCGGTTTCGGGAGAGATCTCTCGGATCTGCCCCTTGCTTGAGACGTCCTTGTTCTCGCTGAGCGTCACCTCGACGGGGGAATCGACTGAAACTCCCTTCACGTACATCAATTGCGGGGGGACGTTGAACACTGCGTCCTTGAGGTTGCTGCGGGCGATGACGACGATCGGCTGTCCGGCTCGGACGATCTCTCCGGGCTCGGCGCCGGTAGCGATCACGACCCCTGCCGCGCTTGACGTCAGCTTCGTATAGCCGAGGCGATTCTGTCCTATTTTCAGTTTGGCCTGCGCCGCATCGAGCTGCGCCTGCGCCACCTTGACCTGCTGAACCGCCTGGTCGATCTGATCGTTGGACGCGCCGTTCTTTCTCAGACGGTTTTCGTTATTATCGGCCTGCGCCAAATTGGCCTGCGCCGCGGAGACGTCGGCCTCGTTTGCGCGGAGAGCGTCCTGCTGGTCTTCGGAATCGAGTTGCGCCACCTCCTGGTTCAGTCGCACCCGGTCGCCGACCTTGACGGAACGCTCAGTCAGTTTTCCATCAGTCAGAAAGCTGAGTTTGATCTCCTCGCGGGCGCGTATATGGCCGGTCAGCACAATCGGTTCTTCAGCCGGGTGGAGCTTAATTGTCGTGGTGCGAACGGGTCTATCCGGAGCGGCCGGGGGCGCTGCCTCGTTGCATCCAACCAGGAAAATCAACGGCAGCCAGAAAACGACGTAAGCAATCCCCCGCATGCCGCCTCCCGCCCGAACAATGCGTCACCTTATGGTTCGACTGCGCCTTCGTCCAGCACGCGTTCGGAGCGGAAAGAATATTTTTCAACGAGACCGTCGCGACGTCTTCATCGCGGAAGCGGGAAAACTCGATCTGGCTCATTCGCTACAGCGGGTTCGGAATATATCCGCCGAGGCTTGCGCGACCGTCACGATGTCCTGAGCCAGCTCCGCCAACCAGGCTTCGTGAATTCTGATTGGCCGGCTCTGCTCTGTAACTCAGCCCGATTTCACATAGCCCAAATCTTATTTGGTTTGTGGCCGCGCTCGCCGCAACTCCCCCCTCGCTCTCACTGGCAACCGCTCTTCGACCATTCCATGAGCGCGCCCTTAAATCCGCCCCCATAGGGATGAGGATGTCGAACAATGAGTTGCGGATTCTTGACGTATCTCGCGCCTTGCTCGCACAGCGTATTCCGATCCCACTTGTGGCAATTCGAGCAGTTCTTTTGCCATTGGCTCTTGTCGAGCCCTTCAAACGGCGGAAATATCGGAATTCCCGCGGCGAGTTGCTCGATAGAGTTGCCCGCCACCGGATACGGCGCGGACTGGATCGGCTTCGAATAGCGCAACACTTCGTCCGGCGATCCTCGCGCCGCAGCCTTGGGAGCCGGTGCGCTCGCAATCGGCCCCGCGCTCGGATTCCCGCTTTCCCGGGTTTTCGCAGTTTGCGGCGCGGACGTTGCGCCGTCATCGCGTGACGCTTGCTCCGACGACGGCCCGGCGGCCTGAACCGATGGCGTGCTGGCGCTCGGCTCCGTACTCGGATGGCCGCTTGCGTTCTCTGTGGCGGTTTGTGGCGCAGCTTCGCCCGTCGCCGCGGCGACCTCATCGGGTGAGGCGGCCTGGAGAACCGCTCGATCCACCCATCCGTCCACAGGGGCGCGCTTACCGGGCGTGGATAGCTTGAAGGGAATGTAAGCCAGGTCGGTGTCGGCCGCCTTCTGGTTACGGGTGACGCAGACGATATCCCCTTTGTCGAGCAGATCGATGAAGATGGAGTCGGGTCTCGGTTCCTTGCTGACGTTGGCGGTATTGGCCCGAACCTTGAGATACTCACAGGCGGGAGTCTGAGCTTCCGCTCTCCATGGGGCGCCCCAGGCCAAGGCGCCGACCGCGAGGCACACAAGGAAGCGTTGCGTAATCATTCGAATTCTCAAAACCATGGGCGCCGCAGGCATAGCCTAGAGTCGCCCCGGGCCGACGTAAAGCCGATTCGTGCTCAATAACTTGGGAGACAGCGGACTCGGTAGCTCGGCGCGCTTCGAGGGAGTTGGCCAGCGTTGGCGGCCCCGGGAGATCCGTGTTCGTCAGCGTCGGCCTGAGCGAGGCAATCGAGCCGATCGATTGACGGCCGAGATCAAGGCCGCGCAGATTGACAATGCGGCATCGCCCTATTGCGATTGACAGTTGTAGCAGTTCGATTCAGCCGTTAAGGTGCTAGAAAATCACGCGTCGGGGGATTCACGTATTGCAAATTTGCGCAATGCACCTGAAGGGCGCCGTCAACACCGCAAAATTCGTGAGGAGTTCTGTCGAGACGCGACCGGCGCTTGGCAGGAGCACTTGGTCGACCCCGCTCACCGAACGCGTGATCTCAAAACGTGTCCGGGCGTCGCGGCGCCTCTTTGCAAAGGTCGACAACGTCACTCTGTTGCGTTGAGCGAAGCGGCGGATTTTGATTGACCGATTTGCGCCGAAAACTCGCCTCTAGATCAAGCCTTGGAGTGACCCATGCAATTCGTCAAAATGCGCCTTTGGTTGGCTTCGGCGATGCTGGCGTCGGTAGTGGGCGCAGCCCCGGCCGCGGCGCAGACGTTTCTTAACGAAAACTGGGCTCTCGATCCGACCAAATCCAATATCTATATGCAGACCGAGAAACTAGAGCATAAGATCGAGAAGCATCGGTTTACGTCCTTGGAAGGATCCGTCAGTAAAGACGGTGACGCGAATTTGAAAATTGATCTCAATTCGATCGACACCGGCATCGACCTGCGCAACGTGCGCATGCGATATGTGCTGTTTGAAACATTCAAGTATCCCTACGCGGTCATAACCGCTAAGATTGATCGATCTAAGTTGAGCGATCTCGCAACCCAGACCCGGATCAGCTACGTCCTGCGGACCCATGTCGACCTACACGGGGTCGCGAAAGACATTGACATTCCCGTGGAGATCGGACGCGTCAACGACAACACGATAACAGTATCCACCATCGAACCTGTACAGATCGCCGCTGAGACTTTCGATCTCCTGGGCGGAGTCGGCAAGCTCTCTGACGCGATGGGCGGCATACGCATTGTCCCGTCGGCCTCGATCACCTTCGATTTGACGTTCGGCGGCGGCGTCGCCATGCCGGAACTCGAAGCGGCCCGGGCGCAGCGCGAGAGCGAAAAGGCTCAAACCGCAACGGCCGCGATCTCGGAGGAGGGCTGCGCGACCCGCTTCACGGTCATGTCGGAGGCGAACGCCATCTATTTCAAGACCGGCAGCGCGGAGCTCGAGGCGAGTGAGCCTTTGCTGGACACCGGCGCCGACATAGCGAAGCGTTGTCCGAACGTGCAGTTCCAAGTTGATGGATACACGGACAATGTCGGAGACCACGCCCTCAATCAGCGGCTTTCCGAACAGCGTGCGAAATCAGTCGTAAATTATCTCGCCGCCAAGGGGGTCGCCGTCGCCCGCATCCATTCTGCTGGCTACGGCGACGCGCGGCCGGTGAGGCCGAATGACACAGAGGCAAACCGTCTGAAAAATCGCCGGATCGAATTCAGCGTCAGAAAAGAATAGCCGCGCACCTCGCTTGCTCGTCGCCGTCGATGAGGCGCCCTAACTGGTGATCGAGCCTTCCATCCGCTGCAATCGAGCGCGCGGCTAGAGCCGTTACCGATCAAGTTGCACCGCCGTCATGGCGAGCGAAGCGAAGCCATCCACGTCTCCGCCGAGCCGAGCTTCACCGACTAGACTACGATCTCGGCGCGCTGGATTGCTTCGCTTCGCTCGCAATGACAATCCGATTCTGTCTGATCGGTATCTGCTCTAAACCGAGGGATGATCCTCCACAGAGCCGGCGGTCGCGGGTTCGAAAGACTGCGCGGCCGACCCTGAAGCGTCAACGATCTATGCCGTCGGCGACAATCTTGCTCCCAATGCGGATTGTTTCCCGGACCAGCAGTTCGACATCATCGCGCTGGGTTCGGTGATTGCTGATCGCTGCACGAAGACAATGTTGGCCGTGGACCGTCGTGTCCGAAACCGCCGCAACGCCTCTCTCCTGGAGTCTGAGCATGATCTCGATATTCACGGCCTTTTGTGCGGCGCCGTCCATGCCGGGGGCGCGAAAGCGATAGCACACGATGTTGATGTTCGTCGGGGCCACCAATTCGAGCCGCGGCTCGCCCTCTATCAGATCGCTCAAATAGTGGGCCTGCGCGATGTTCTGGTCGATCAGACGGCCGAACTTTTCGACGCCATGCTGCTTGAGCGACATCCAGATCTTGAGCGCCTTGAACCCGCGCGAGGTCTGCAAGCCGTAGTCGTTCAACCATTCGCCCGACGCGAGGCCGCGGGGCGTCGACTCCAGATATTCCGGCGTCACCGCAAAGGCGTTGCGATGCGCCGAGGCGTCCCGGATCAGCGCGCAACCCGCCTCGAACGGCACATGCAGCCACTTGTGGGGGTCAAGCGCCAGCGAGTCGGCGTGCTCGATTCCCGCGACGCGGAAGGCGTTTTCAGGCGCGATCGCGATCAGCGCGCCGATACAGCCATCGACATGCATCCAGAGATCCTCTTCCCTCGCCAGTCTTGCGAGAGACTGTAGATCGTCGATCGCGCCGGTGTTGACGGTCCCCGCGGTTCCGATCACACAAGCCGGCCGGAATCCGGCAGCGCGGTCTGCCGCGATCGCCGCGCGCAGCGCGACGAGGTCGATGCGCAGTCCTGCGTCCGAGGGAATCCGTCGCAAGGCCTGGTTCCCCAGTCCAAGCGCCTCGATGGCTTTGCGGTGGCAGCTATGAATCTGGTCGGAGCCGTAGAAGCGCAACGGCTTTTCAATGGCGGCGACGCCGCGCTCGCGCACGTCGACGCCCGCCTTGACGTTGCGCGCGACCGTCAATCCGATGATGTTGGCCATCGAGCCGCCGCTGACCAGCGTCCCGCTCGCCGAGGCGGGGAAGCCGACCATCTCCTTGCACCAACCAATCACCTGCTGATCCATCAGCGCCGCCGCATGATTGCCGCCGCCGAGGTTGGAGCCTTGGATCGCCGCCAGGAAATCGCCCAACGCGCCTGTGTAGTTGCTCGAGCCCATGTACCAGGACCAGAAGCGCGGGTGGATGTTTCCCATCGGATAGGGCATCAGGTTTGCGGAAACCTCACGATACACCTCGGCCGCGGGCGTCGGGCCGCGCGGCAGGCTGGCGGTAAAGAAGGCCCGCACGTCACTCGGCATGTCGCGCCAGACCGGGCGGTCACGCACGTCGCGAAGAAAGGCGACGGCGTCATCGACGATGCGGTGCGATAGCGCCAGCGTTTCGCTCCAATCCTGGGGATCGAGCGTTTCTTCGGCGTGCGCGTTCACGATGGTCGGCAATGCGTCTCCCCCATGCGTTCAATCACGTCTTGCGACGGAGGAGCGGCGGTCCGCTCCTCGGCAAACCGCCCCCTAGGCCGCCGCGAGCGCCTGATCGAGATCGGCGATAATGTCATCGATATGCTCAATGCCGAGCGAGAGCCGGACATAGCCATCGGAGACGCCGGTCTGCCATTGCTCCTCCGGCGAGAGCTGCGAGTGCGTGGTCGAGGCGGGATGGATGGCGAGACTCCGGGCGTCGCCGATATTGGCCACGTGATACAACATCTTCAGAGCGTCGATGAACTTCTTTCCGGCTTCGAGGCCGTCTTTGAGCTCAAACCCCACCAGTCCGCCATACCCGCCTTTGAGATACAGGTCGGCGCGGCGCTTCGCCTCGCCGCTCATCGCTGCGGGGAAAATGACCTTCGTCACCTTGGGATGTTCGGCCAGTCGCTTGGCGACCGCGCTGGCGTTGGCGCACTGCTGTCGCATGCGAAGCGGCAGCGTTTCCAACCCTTGAATGAACATGAAGGCGTTGAACGGACTCATCGCGGGACCGACGTCGCGCAGCAAGGTCACGCGCGCCTTCAGGATGTAGGCGATCGGCCCTAACGGTTTCACCGCCTCTGTCCAGACGGCGCCGTGATAGCTCGGGTCCGGCTGGTTGAGCATGGGGAAGCGGTCGCCGTGTTTCTCCCAATCGAAATTGCCGCCGTCGACGATGACGCCGCCGATCGACGTGCCATGGCCGCCGATGTATTTGGTGGTGGAATGCACGACGATCGCCGCGCCGTGGTCCAAGGGTCGGCAGAGGACCGGCGCCGCCGTATTGTCCATGATCAGCGGCACGCCCAGTTCACGGCCGATCTTGGCCGCCTCGGCGATCGGAAATACGGTCAGCTTGGGATTGGGCAACGTCTCGGCGTAGTAGCAGCGCGTGCGCGCGTCTGTGGCCCTGCGGAAGTTCTCCGGGTCCGCCGGATCGACGAAACGAACCTCGATACCCATGGTCTTCATGGTGTTGAGGAACAAATTCCAAGTCCCGCCGTAGAGATCGGTTGCGGCGACGAAGTTGTCGCCGGCATGCGTGATGTTCTGCACCGCGATCATAGACGCCGCCTGACCCGAAGCCACCCCAAGCGAGGCGACCCCGCCTTCGAGCGCCGTCATCCGCTCTTCAAGGACATTCTGCGTCGGGTTCATGATCCGGGTGTAGATGTTGCCCAGTTCCTGCAATCCGAACAATCGCGCGGCGTGGCCGGTGTCATTGAACTGGTAGCTGGTGGTCTGGTAGATCGGCACGGCAACGGCGTTCGTGACGGGATCGCTGCGATAGCCCGCGTGCAAAACAATCGTTTCGGCATTCTTGCTGGTCGTCGGCATGTTGAAACTCCCCGCGTCCGGCGTCGCCAGGCCATCGCGATGCGGCGCCGCTCGAATGTCTTGCCCAGGTTCTGTCGCGTTTTGATCGCGGCGGGGGCGGACTTTTGTCGCGTTCGTCGCACGGGAGCCGACAGAGGGCGCTTGTGCCGGCATGGAGGTAGCTCCGCGCGACAAACGCGACAATCCTGACCGTCGTTCGCGATATCGACGCGACAAACGTCCTCCATTGTGCCGATCCCATGCTTCAGGAACCGAAACATCGATTGGAGGCGCCGCCCGATCGGCTCGATCCGTTACGCGCGCTGGCCGAAGCCGGCCGCGCGATCGCCTCTCCTCTCGGCATGCTCGAGTTGCTCGATACGATTGCCGACTGGGCCGCCGTGATCACGCGATCGAAAGCTTGCGCCTTATTCAACTATGTGGGCCAGGAGCGCGCATTTCGGCTATGGCGCGAATCGCGGCTCGAACCTCGGTTCGTCTCGATGCTCCGCGACGTAGCGCTCGCCGAGGACGCAACTTCAATGGGCGAAGCGCTGCGTCGGAACACGACGGTCGCTGTCGGGGATATGACGGGTCTGCCGAACTCTGTCTTGCGTTCGGCGTGCCTGGCGGCCGAATACCGATCGGTTCTGATCGTCCCCTTGATCGGCGCCGGACGACCCATCGGCGCGATGGCATTGCTAGGCGAACCGCCATGCGAGTTCGCGCCGGACACGCTCGAACTCGCCCGCATCTTCGCCGATCAGTCGGCGGTGGCGATCCAGTGCGTCGAGCTTCAGAACCAAGTCGACACTCGCGATCACGCTCTTGACGAAGCCGTGCAGCAACAGACCGCCACCGCCGACGTCCTGAAGGTGATCAGCCGCTCGGCCTTCGACCTCGACGCCGTCCTGTACACGCTGATCTCGACCGCCGTGCGGCTCTGCAACGCGGACCACGGCGAGATATTTCGTCGCGATGGCGACGTCTATCGCTGGCAGTCGAGCCAGATGGAGCTCTTTCCGGACTATCTCGCAGCACGAGCAACGGGCGGAAATCCGAGCGGGGCGCGGCACCTTGATCGGGCGTGTTGCGCTGGAGGGGCGCGCGGTGCAGATCGAGGACGCTTGGAGCGACCCGGAATACGAAGAAAAGGAAGCCGCTCACTTCGGCCAAGTGCGCGCCATGCTTGGCGTTCCTTTATTGCGCGATGGCGAGCCAATAGGCGCTTTCGCGCTGGGACGTAGTCAATCGGTCTCCTACACGCAGCGAGAAGTCGAGCTCGTTCTTACCTTCGCCGACCAGGCGGTCATCGCCATCGAGAATGTGCGGCTGTTCGACGAAGTGCGGGCGCGAACCCATGAACTGGGCCGTTCGTTGGATGATCTGCGCAGGGCTCAGGACCGGCTGATCCAGACCGAAAAGCTGGCGTCGCTCGGTCAACTCACCGCCGGCATCGCACACGAGATCAAGAACCCGCTCAATTTCGTCAACAATTTCGCCGATCTTACCCGCGACCTCCTGGACGAACTGGAGGAAGCGATCGATCGCGCGTCCCTTGACGAAGAAACGCGGGCCTGCATCGGCGAACTTGCGGTCACGATAAAAGCCAATCTCGAGAAGGTGACGCAACACGGGCGCCGGGCCGATTCCATCGTCAAGAACATGCTGCTGCATTCGCGACAGGGCGGCGGTGAACGGCGCGCCGTCGATCTCAACGCCCTGGTCGAGGAGAGCCTGAACCTCGCATACCATGGGGCGCGGGCCGAGAAGCCGGGGTTCGACATCGCGCTCGCCAAGCAGTTCGATCCGGCGGTCGGCGAGGTCGACATATATCGCTCAGGAATTCAACCGCGTCCTCTTGAACATCGTTTCGAACGGCTTCCAGGCTACGCAAACCAAGCGTGCGAAAAGCGGTCGCCGAGTATGAGCCGAGACTCGCAGTTTCGACCAAAGCCCTCGATCAACGTATAGAAATTCACATCCGCGACAACGGAACCGGCATTTCGGAAGCCGTGAAGGCCAAGATGTTCAATCCGTTCTTCACGACGAAGCCCGCTGGCGAAGGGACTGGGCTCGGCCTGTCACTCAGTCACGACATCATCGTCAAGCAACACGGCGGTACGATCGACGTCGAAACGCGTTTCGGCGAATTCACGGAGTTCATCATTGCCTTGCCGCGCGTGGGCTCCGCAACATCCGATTAAGGTCGATCCCGAGCCTCGCCGCGCCAGCCGCAAGCCTACCGACGAATGCGACAGACGCGACAATCTGGGCTTCGATCTGCTTCGCAAATGCGGCTATCCTTGGCCATCCCGTGACCTACGCACCCGCAGGGACCTTGCTCATTCCATGATGGATTCCCGTCGTTCCCATTCCGACGATGGACGCCCGAGCCGTTCCGCCCAGGGCGCCTTCGGACGAATCGGATGTCAGGCGCGAGTTGCAAGAGGCGCTCGATTTCCGGACGCGCGACGAGCGAGATCCTGCGCGTAATCAGCCGGTCGGCATTCGACCTCCCGAGCTTGCTGTTGACCGTGCTCACCAACGCGAAGGTTCTCTGCCGCGCGGAGATGGCGGTCCTGTTTCGCAATGTAGACGGCGCCTATCGTTTCGCCGTCGGCGACGGCGTTTCGCCCGCCTATGAACGCCGCGAAAGACAACAGGCTATCCAGCCCGGTCGCGGGACGTTGGTGGGACGCGCGGCGCAGGAACGGCGGACGGTTCAGATCGTCGACGCGTGGAGCGATCCCGACTACGCAGCCAAGGACGACGCTCGGGTCGGCGGCATCCGGTGCATGCTCGGGGTGCCGTTGTTGCGGGAAGGCGTGCCGATCGGCGTGATGGGTCTCGGCCGCGCGAAGGCGGAGCCCTTCACCGAGCGCGAGATCGAACTGGTCTCGACCTTCGCCGATCAGGCCGTGATCGCCATCGAGAACGTGCGGTTGTTCGAAGAGCTGCAATCGGCGCGCGAAGCGGCGGAGCGCGAGCGCGACATCGCCGAGGCGGCGCGGGCCGAGGCGGAAGCGGCCAACCAGGCGAAGTCGACCTTCCTCGCGGCGATGAGCCATGAAATCCGCACGCCGATGAACGGCGTACTCGGCATGATGGAAGTGCTGGAGCGCTCCCTGCTGGAGCCGGCGCAGGCGCGCAGCGTCGCCGTGATGCGCGAAAGCGCGCAAGCCTTGCTGCGCATCATCGACGACGTCCTGGATTTTTCGAAGATCGACGCTGGGCGGATGGATATCGAGGCGCTGCCCTTCAGCATGAACGAGCTCGTCGCCGGCACAGTCGAGACCATGCTGCCGCAGGCGCAGCGGAAACGACTGGCGCTGTTCGCCGATCCTCCGCAAGCGGGGATTGACCGGGTCATCGGCGATCCGATGCGGGTCCGCCAGATACTGTTCAATCTGGTCGGCAACGCCATCAAGTTCACCGATCGCGGTTTCGTTCGCGTCACGCTGGACAGCCGATCCGAGGACGACCGGACCGTAGCGGTGCGAATGACGGTGACGGACAGCGGCATCGGCATGGACGAGGCGACGCAGGCACGGTTGTTCCAGCCCTTCATGCAGGCCGACAGCTCCACCACGCGCCGGTTCGGCGGCACCGGTCTCGGACTTTCCATCGTCCGCCGATTGGCGCAGTTGATGGGCGGCGACGTTGCGGTGGAGAGCGCGCCCGGCGAAGGCAGTCGCTTCACGGTGATGCTGCGCCTCGCGGAAGCGGTCGACTTCCACGTTCTCGCCACGGGGGCGGCGACCCCGCCGACGGGCGCGCCGGCGCGCAGACCGGACGCCGCGCGGCTGCTCGTCGTCGACGATCATCCGGTCAACCTCGAAGTCTTGCAACGCCAGCTCGAACTGCTCGGTCTTTCAGCCGACATCGCGGAGGACGGCGCCGCAGCGCTGGCGCTGTGGCGGAAGGCTCATCACGCGGTCGTGTTGCTCGACCTGCACATGCCGGTGCTGGACGGGTTCGGATTGGCCGATGCGATAAGACGGGAGGAGGGGAAACACGGCCTGCCTCGCAGTGGGCTGATTGCGGTCACCGCCGACGCCTTGAAGGGCGAAGACGCCCGCTGCTTCGCCGCCGGAATGGACGGCTTCCTCGCCAAACCCGTCTCCCTGGACGCGTTGGCGCGCACGCTCGGACGCTGGATCCCTGATCTCGTCTCGCCGGAGCGCCGCTCGGAGGTCGCGCCCGGCGCATTGTTCGATCCCGAGGCGCTACGCAGCCTGTTCGGCGCCGACTCCGGTCGGCTCTCGGGAGTATTACAGAACTTCGCGGACGGCGCCGCGCGGGACATCGCCGCGATGCGGGCGGCAACGGGCACTCAACAGCTCGCGAACTCGGCCCACCGCGTAAAGGGAGCCGCGCGCATGGCGGGCGCCCGATTGCTGGCCGAACAGGCGGCTCTCGCCGAGGCGGCGTGCGACGCGGGCGATCTGGCGCTGGCGCGCAGCGCGGCCGATGAAATGGACCGGTTGCTCGTTGAAACAGTGCGGGCCATGCGTTCAATCGGATGAAGGCACGAACATGTACCCGACGCCCCGCACGCTACGGATGACTTCGGGTTTGGATGGATCGCGCTCGATCTTCCGGCGCAGACGCAGGATGCGGTTGTCGATTGCTCGGTCGAAGGCCTCGGGGTCGCGGTGTGCGATCGTTTCCAGCAACCAGTCCCGAGTGAGCGGGCGGTTTGGATTTTCGACGAACAGGCGAAGCAGATCGAACTCGCTCGCGCTGAGGCTCGCCGTGGCGCCGTCCGCGAGGACGAGGATGCGACGCTGCATATCCAGCATCGTGGCGCCGACGCGCACTTCCGTAAGCCGCGGCGCCGGCGGCGCGGCGCGGCCGGCGCGGCGCAGCAGCGCTTTTACGCGCGCCACCAGCTCGCGCGGTTCGAACGGCTTGGCGACATAATCGTCGGCGCCCGACTCCAGGCCGACCACGCGATCGATCGTATCGCCGGCCGCGGTGAGCATGATGATGCCAACGCTGGCGGACCGACTTCGCAGCCAGCGCGCAAGGGCAAAACCGTCTTCCGATTCGCCGAGATGAACGTCGAGGAGAGCGAGGTCCGGCATGGCGCGCTGGGCCAGCTGCTTCATTTCGGCCCCGCCGGCCAGGGAATCGGCCCGCAATCCGTGTTGCGCCAGGCATTCGGCGATGATCTGGCGCTGGAAGGCGTCGTCCTCGACAAGTATGATTTTAGCGGCGCCCGTCACACGACGCCTCTCCCAAGTCGCCGCCTCGGTTCAGATCGGCCAAGCCCATGATTAATTTCGCATAGTTCGACTTCCGATCAGAGTGTCGGCAACGTTCTTCGAGAATTCCCGAATCCGAACCGACCTCCCCGTGAGAAGGATCCACATGCCAATGAGGTTACTTTAGCGCGCTTTTCGTTTGGAATCCAAGGCCGCCAACCAAAACAGACGGCGGCGTCGGGCGTCGAACACACGCAATTTCCATCGCCGCCGTCCGAGCGCTCCGCCGGTCTCCCAGCGGCGGTTTTCCTGAAATGTGGCGAAATAGGCACATACGGCGGATTATTCCCATGGTAGTTTTATTGCATCGTATTGCGCGATTCCATTGCACGGGGCGTGGGTGCGAATTGGAAGAGTTGCAGACTAGCGACGGACACGAATCGGTCGCGCGGAAGCGCAGAGGCCGGCCGTTCGGGGGATAGATGACGAAACTGCGGATACAGCGGGGCTTAAGCAGGCTTCTCCTGCTGGCGGGATTGGTGGGCGCCGCAATCGGCCTCAGCGAACCGGCGACGGCGCAAACCGCCTTTTGCCCTTCGACAGTGGCCGCGCCGGCGGGAATCAACGGCGGCACAGTGCCGATGGTGGCTCAGACCGCAGGCAAATGCACGAATCCGGGGATCGCGGGCGCCTATTCAGGAGCGGCGCTCGCGTCGCAGGCCGTTGGCGACTTGGCGGGCTCCTCCGCCAATCTGGAGACTTCCACCGCCGTGCAGGCGATCGGCCTGCGTCGCGAGCAGCAGCCTGCGCCCTGCCGGGACGGCGAAACGCTGGTCGACGGTCTTTGCAAGGCCAATCGGCCGGCGGTCGTCTCCGTGGCTCCCGCGCCGCCGCCGCCGGCGGCCACTCAGCATCGCGTCCGACCTAAGGCGGCGAAAATCGCGCGACCCCGTCCGGCGGCGCAACAGCGCGAGGTCGCTGCGCCCGCGTCGCCGCCGCCCGCCCTGCCGACCCGGAAGTCTCCTGCGCCCGCGCCGGTCCTGGTGGACGAGTCGTTTCGCATCGGCTCCTGGGCCGAGGGCTTCGGCGATTACGAGCACAGGACAGGCAGCCAGAGCAGCTTATTCAACTGTTGCACGGTCAACCAACCCAACGGCCCCTTCACGCCGGTCACGCTCGACGTGACGAGCACAACGTCGACGGCCGGTTTTGTCGGCGGGATTGACGCCACGAAGCGCGGATTGATGGGACCGCAGGATGGGATCATCGTCGGCCTGCTTGGAGGCTATACCTGGACGCACATCTCTGTCAAAACATCGATTTTGTCGGGGGCCGCGATAACCGCGAACGGCTCGAGCCTGACCACCGCCGACGTTAATGGTCCGAGCTTGGGGCTGTACGCGACTTATTTCAACGGGCCGTTCTCGAATGAATTCTTAATCAAGAACGACTTCCTCTCGCTGAACGAAACCAATTCGCAGACGCTCGGTTTCGGGGCCTGCCAATGTTACGGTCTGGGTCCGGTGCCGTTCACGGCGGCTTCGAGCGGCTCGGGATCGGCCAGCCTCAATCAGCTGACGATCTCCGATGACGTCAGCTATAAGATTCCGCTTTCCGACCAGTTCTGGATTACGCCCACCGCCGGCCTCAAAAACATCGGCTCCTTCTACTCCTCGGACGCCGCCGCGCTGGGTCTGGCGAACGGCGACGTGTTCAGGCTGCAAGGCGGCGCCAGTCTCGGGACGACTTCGTATTTCGGCGAAACCCGCGTGTCGCCTTCGTTGACGGGTCTCTTGTTCGACGACGTCGTCGTCAGCGGCAACAATATCCAGGGCGGAACCTTCGGCACGAACGGCAACATTCTGAACGATCAGGGGCGTCTACAGGCGGAAGGGATCGCCGCCATCAGCGTCGATTTCGGCCATGGGCTCTCGGGGGTTCTGCAAGGCGACGTCTACGGCGGCCAGGGTATTTTCGGCGCAGGCGGGAAAGCCTCTCTTCGCATGATGTGGTGAGCGCGTTCGCGTGGTGCGGCTCCTGAGGCGGGACCGAAGTTTCGAATCAGAGCTTCGGTTCCGGGATGCGTTCCGTCATTTCGTTTTGGTGCTGAAATAGAAATCCTCGTCGCCCGGGGTCGATCCGTAGACGAACGGCTGCTGCTGGTTGTCGGTCGCGTGCATTACGTCTGACGTGACGAACCGAAACACCCGGTTGATCTCGGTCCTCGGCATCTGCAAACGCTGAATCAGCGCCGCGGCGAACGGACTGTGACCGGTTTCGCCGCCATCGGCCGCCCACTCCCCGTCCTTGGCGGCGAATACGACCATTTCATCGGAGTCTTTTGGTTCGACGGGCGCCAGGCCGCGCGTGATTGCGCGGGTGGAGATTTCGCGCTTCATCACCCGCTGATAAGGATTCTCGCGACAGGCGTCCAAAATCACCAGCCGCAACTTCCGCGCCTTCTGAATTTTGGTCAACACTGACTGGAGAGAGACCGCCTCGTCCTCCGCGTCGCGGTCGGTGGCGAGGCGCGCATCGGTGGGAATGAGGTAGTTCTGGCCGCCGATCTCGATGCCGTGGCCTGCGTAATAGACGACCGCCCAATCCGCGCGGTCGGCGACATCCTGAAAATCGCGCAGCGATTTCTTGAATTGCGCGAGGGTCGCGTCCTCAACCAGCGTTACCGAATCAAAGCCGACGCTTCTTAGCGTCTGCGCGACGCTTTCCGCGTCCCTGCGCGGATTGACAAGCATATTCACGGATTTGTAGGCGGAGTTGCCGACGACGAGCGCCGCCCGATAGCCCTGATTCGGCAGCGGCGGGAGGGCCGCGGCCTGGATTGCCTTCGCCTTCTCGGCGACGTCGCGCTCAAGCGCGGCGATCCGCGCCTCCGCCGCGGCCTGCATGGCCTTGGCCTTCAGCTCCGCCGACGTCTCGATCTCCTTGGCTTTCGCCTCCGCCTCGGCCTGAAGCGCTTTGAGACGGCCGACTTCATTTGCATTGTCCGCCTTCAAGGCTTTCGCCTTCTCCGCGACCTCCAATTGAACCCGGATGGCGGCCAGGTGCTGCTTCGCCGTGGCTTGCGCCGGCCGAGATTTCTCCGCGTCCGCCTCCGGCGGCAACTTCAAGGCTTTCTGAAATTCCGCCGAAGCGCTCGGAATGTCGCCTCTAGCTTCCAACACCAGCGCCCGCCCCACGACCGCGGCGACATAGTCGGATACATAATGGTTGGCTTCGTCATAGTCGACGATCGCCCGATCCAGCTCGCCTTTCGCCCGAAGCGTGTCGCCGCGCAATGTCAGCGCGACCGGCGACTTGGGGTCCAACTCGACCGCCTTGTCGAGATCGGCCATCGACTGATCGAGATTGCCCTTGAGCCGCCAAATCTCGCCGCGATCCGCGTAAGCCAGCGAATTTCTCGGATCGCGCAAAATCGCCTGGTCGAGGCTCGATACGGCCTGGTCAAGATCGTTCCGGCTGCGGAAGACCAAGGCTTGATTGACGTAACTGTCACTCTGATCCGGCGCGATCCGAATGGCGGCGTCGACGTCCGCCATGGCGCCATTCAGGTCGCCTTGCAGCCGTTTCGCCTCGCCGCGAACCTTGTAGGCCTCCGCATTCTTGGGATCGATGCGAATGGCTTCGTTCAGATCGGAAATGACCGCGTTGAAATTCCCCATGTCCATCAACACCGCCGCCCGCCCGATATAGGCGGCCGGGTCCGTGGGCGCCAGGTTGACGGCGAAACTGTAGTCCGCGAGCGCCTTGTCCCTCATCCGCTTGTGGACGTAGGAAAACCCTCGATTGAGATAGGCGCGGACCAATTTCGGATTGATCGACAACGCACGATTGAATTCCTGTATGGCCTGGTCGTATTCGCCCATGGCGTTGAGCACGACGCCGCGAAGGTTGAACAAATCCCCGTTCTTGCCATCCAACTCGACGGCTTTGTTGAAGTCCGCCAGCGCGGCCTCTCGATTTCTTAAACGAAACTGGCTAAGCCCTCGGTTCTGATAGGCCGCCGCGAAGCTCGGCCGCCGGTTGATCGCCTCGGTGAAATCCGAGATCGCGCTGGTGAAATCCTCCAACTGATAATGAGCGATGCCTCTGTTCAGGTACATGTCCGGCAGATTCGTCTGATCGACGCCGATTTCGATCAGCCGGGTGCATGCGGAAATGCGCTCCTCGGCTTTCGTATCCTGACGCTCGCAAAGAACGCCATCGTTGGGCGCGACAGCGGCGGCGGCGTGCGAAGCTCCGAGGACGAACATGGCCAGCGCAAGGCGCCGGAGGCGGCTGGAGAACGCGGCAGCGTGGCGCATGGACATCGACCTCCTTGGTATGTCGCCGGCAAGGCCCGACATGGCCCGCGAGTATACCGGCTTGCGTGGATTGGCCTCACCCCGGGGCGAAACCTGTTTCGGTCGCTTCCTTCCTTCTTCGCTTCGGCTTCAGGATTACGGGATGACGGCGGGCTGAGCCGGCCGAGGCGCGTCGACCTGGCGCGCTCTCCCACGACGTTCGCAACCTGTCCGGAAGTCGCTCTGAATCATGTCGGAGCATTTAGGGCTTCTCGCACCTTCGCGGCGAGTTCCTCAAAGGAGAACGGCTTGCCGATCAGGTGCGCGGTAACGTCGAGGCGTCCGGGTTGGAAGATTGCGTCCGGCGCGTAGCCGGTCATGAACAGGACCTTTAGACCGGGCCTCAAACGTACGGCTTGGTCGGCGAGTTGTCGGCCGTTGACGCCGCCCGGCATCACGACATCGGTCAGCAGGAGATTGATCTGCTCGTCGCCGCCTAGCAATGCGAGCGCGGCAGCGCCACAATCGGCCGCGAGCGCACGATAGCCGAGTTCCTGGAGAATCTGGAGGCCATAGTTCCTCAACGCCTCATCGTCCTCAACCAGCAGTATGGTCTCCGACCCTACCGACCGCGAGACGCCGGCCGCCTGGCCCTTCGCTTTCTCGACGGGCGCCCCGGTTCGTCTGGGAAGATAGATTTTGACGGTGGCGCCTTGCCCAACCTCACTGTGAATCGCGACGTGGCCTCCCGACTGCCGCGCAAAGCCGTAAACCTGGCTAAGCCCGAGACCGGTTCCCTTACCGACCTCCTTCGTGGTGAAGAACGGCTCGAACGCGCGTTCGCGCGTTAGCGGGTCCATTCCCGTTCCGGTGTCCGCGACCGCGATCGTCACGTATTGTCCCGGCTCGAGGGGTTCTTTGAGCGAGCAGACATAAGCTTTGTCGAGAGTGGCGTTGGCGGTCTCGATAGTGAGCTTGCCGCCTTCCGGCATCGCATCGCGCGCATTGAGCGCGAGATTGAGCAACGTGTTCTCCAGTTGGTTCGGATCCGCGAACGTCCGCCAAAGACCATCCGCCAGCACGATATCCAAGACGACCGCCTCGCCGACGCTGCGCCTCAAAAGCTCGCTTAAGCCCGCCACCAGTTCGTTGACGTCCAACAATTGGGGGGCGAGCGATTGCTGACGCGAGAACGCGAGAAGGCGGCTGGTCAACGCCGCGGCGCGTTTGGCCCCCTGCATCGCCATATCCCTGAACCGCTCCATTCTCGCCGCGATCGCCGGGTCCGGAAGGCTCGGCATTTGACGGCCGATCCCCTCGAGGCCGCCAATCACGAGCGTCAGAAGATTATTGAAATCGTGGGCGACGCCGCCAGTGAGTTGACCTACCGCCTCCATCTTTTGCGATTGCCGCAATTGCTGCTCCAGGCGACGTCGTTCGGTGACGTCGTGCGCGCTGACGATGAGGCGACGAGGCGCTCCGGGCTCGCCGGGCGCGAGGGTCGCGACAGCTTCGATGGTCGCTTCTTGCGTCATCCGCTCGTATCGATAAGGGCCCCCCTTGTTTAGGCAAGCCGTGAGATAGCCTCCGAGTTCCGCGGCAACCGCAGCGCCAAAAATCTCCTCAATTGTCTTGCCGACCACCTGCTCTCGCGTCTTGCCATACAAATGCAGCGTGGCGGGATTGGCCTCCTCGTAACGGAACCGGCCGCCGCCTTCCTCGATAATAACGGCGTGACATTCGGACGAGTGGTTGAAAAACGTCTGGATCAGCGCCTGCGTCGCCGTCAATTGCTGCGTCCGCTCGCGAATCCGCGTCTCCAGCGTCTGGTTGAGTTCCGTCAGCCTTTGCTCGGCCTCCTTTGACGCAGTCACGTCGTGAGCGACGCCGATGAACCCCACATGCTCGCCGCTCGGCCCCCAGCGGGGCTGCGATTCGGAGCGCAGCCAACGCCAACGACCATCGCCGCGCCGATAGCGCGCCTCCAGCGTGAAGGGCTGGCGGGAACCCTCCCCCGCCTGTTGCTCGCGCAAGATTCGCGCGAGATCGTCGGGATGAAGCGCGTTTCGCCAATCAAAGTTCACGGCCTCGTCATAGGAGACGCCGAGAAAATCCTGGTAGGCGCGATTGACGAATTCGCGCCGTCCGCCTAATCGGCTGACCCACATCGGCACCGGCGCGCTATTGGCGATCGAGCGAAACCGCGCCTCGCTCTCGGCCAGAACGCTTTCGGCGAGCCTTCGCGCGGTCGCGTCTTGCACCACGCTGTACATCCCAACGACGCGCCCCGCTTCGTCGCGGTGCGGAACGTGGACGATTTCCGTTTGTATAATGTGACCCGATCGCGTGAAATCCGCTTCGTAGGTCACGGTTTCTCCCGCCAGTGCGCGCGCCACGAACGGTCGTCGGGCGGCGAACATGTCGGCGTCCATCAGGTCCTCGAGCCGACGTCCGACGATTTCAGAAAGCGGCCGCCCGAACCAGACCTCGTATGGCTTGTTGGCGAAGCGGAACGTCCAATCCTTATCGACGTACGAGATCAGCAAGGGGAGCGCGTCGGTGATGGCGCGAAGTCGCCCCTCGCTGGCCTTCGCCGCTTGCTCCGCGTTCTTTCGATCCGTCACGTCGAGGTCCGCGCCGATCATTCTCACGGCGCGGCCCTCGCGGTCGCGTTCGATTTCGGCGACCGACCGCATCCAGCGAACCTCGTTGTCGCTGTGACGAACGACTCTGAATTCGGCCTTGTACTCCCTGCGCGAGCTCGCGAGAGTTTCGATGAGGTCGTTCTCGACCGTCGCCCTGTCGTCCGGATGCACGCGTGCGAGACACTGCGCACGCGTTTCCTGCCGCACGTGCGGCGACATGCCGTGCAGTTGAACGTATTCGCGCGAGAGCAGGACGAGGCCGGCGGCGAGATCCGCGACCCAACCGCCCATGCCGGCGATGCGCTGAATGCGCGCGAGCTCGCGTTCGCGATCGCGCAGCACCAGCGCCGCTTGCTGGCGATCGGTCACGTCTCGAAACGCCGCCCCGATGCCGTCGCCGAACGGAAACGCGCGTATCTCGTGATAACGATCCGGGCGCTTGGCCGAATAGGCCTCAAACTCCTGCCGCGCGCGCTCGGACATCACTTGGCGGTAACGGCGTTCGAATTCCGTGCCGATGACGCCAGGCGAGACTTCCCAAAGTTTCTTTCCAAGGACATCGGCCCGCGATAGGCCAAATATGGCCTCAGCCGACGGGTTGAAGGCGGTGAAGCGCCAATCAGCGTCCAATGCGAAGAAGCCCTCGCCGATCCCCTCGAGCAAAGCATCCAAAGTCGCGCTGGACTCAAATGACCCTTCGGACACCGTGGAATGCGGGCCGGGACCCGCCGCCTCCGTCGTCGGACGCGACCCCGCGGCGTTCGCGTCAATGCTATTTTTCACCTGCTCCCTCATAACGATACCGACCCGACGCGGCGCAGCGATGCGCCACGATCCATACGCCAGAAAGCGGTCGCGTAGAAGGCAAGCGTTGCCTTGGCCGGGCGTCGCCTACGGACACGCGAGCGGGGATCACGAGTGCGCGCACGGCAGCGTGGTCATGCCTGGACACTGAGATAATCGGGCTATCGACGCTGCTATCGGCGGCGCCACAGAACCCCGTCGCTCCACTCGATCCGAGCGCCTCCGTCCAGGATACGGCCAGTCTTGCGGAAGCAGGCGACGCTATCCGGCGGTCGGAACTCGCCCACGTAGAGGCCGCCGAGTTCGTTCCAGCACCGGGCGACGTCGCCATGGATCTCGAGACGCGGATTTGCGTCGGTCGGTCGGCAACCGTAGGCGCAGACGTAGTCGGCGGCGAGCGGCGCCGTCTCGGCCGCATTGGGTTCCGCAGCAAGCAGATAGATCAAAACGGCGCCCGCCGCCGCGCAGGCGGTGACCTGCGCGATCTTTCTCAGAACGAACGGGCGAGCGCCAGGCGGCTGGCGAGCTTCGTCAGAGTCTCCGGAAGACGGCAGGAAGGCTGTCGAACACGGGGACGCCAATCCGGCGGGAAGATCGAAGGCCGGCGGCGAATGCATGAGTTCCCGAATCTTTCGCAAAATACCTATTCGTCAGAATACTTGATTTCCTTGGTCTAGAGTTAGGCCGATCCCAGCTATTTGACAAAACGTCGATCCGCTAATTAACTACTTTCAGACGCAGCAATTGCAGCTGCGACGGGGGGCGGCGTTGGCAAATATCTCCGGATCGCGCGCGGTGTTTATCTTGTTCGCCGGCGTCGCCGGATTTGCGTTGACCGCGTCTGCGCAACAGGCGACTCGCCTGGACCCTAGCGGGCCGCTAACGCCGGCGCTGGCGCGCCAACTTGGGCAGAATGTGACCAACCGCGTCATCGTGCTGATGAAGAACCGACAGGCGGACGCCGACCGCGCGCGCTTGCTGAATGACTTACAGATTGTGAAGCCGAGGCCCGTCAAGACCTTGGCCCTGGTCAGCGCCTTCGCCGCGACGGTGTCGAACGATGAAATCACCAGACTTAAGGCGAACCCGTCCGTCGGGATGGTGATTGCTGACGCGCCGATCCGAGCCCCTAGACATGCTTCGCATCACTCGAGCGCGAAACTGTCGCCGTTCACCGGCGGCCCTTCCCTGAATGTCATTCCCGGCGCCTGCAGCGCCGGAAGCCCGTTGCTGGAGCCGGAAGCGCTGCAGACGACAAACACCGACTCCCTGACGCCCAATGCGCAAACCGCACGCTCGCTCGGCTACGACGGCGCCGGCGTGAAGGTCGCCTGGATCGCCGACGGGATTGACCCGGGCAATATCAACTTCATCCGTCCGGACGGAAAGTCCGTATTCGACTCTTCGATCGGCGGGGCCTATCAGGATTTCTCCGGGGATGGCCCAAGCGCGCCGACCAGCGGCGACGAGGCCTTTCTTGACGCGAACGCCGTCGCCGGCCAGGGGCTGAACGTTTACAATGTCGCGTCCTTCAGCGCCCAGACTTATCCGACGGCTTGCAATATCCGGATCGAGGGCGTCGCGCCCGGCGCGGCTTTGGTGGGCCTCAAGGTTTTCAATAGCTTTGGCAGCGCCACGACGTCGAGCTTTCTGCAGGCGATTGATTACGCCGTCCTGACCGCCAGGGTCGACATCATCAACGAGTCCTTCGGCAGCAATGAGTTCCCGGCGCAGTCGTCCCTTGACGCCATCGCGCAATTTGACGAGGCGGCGGTGGCCGCCGGCGTGACCGTTGTCGTCTCCAGCGGAGATGCGGGCCCCACGGATACGATCGGCTCGCCCGCCTCCGACCCGGCCGTCATCAGCGTCGGCGCGTCGACGACGTTCCGTTTTTACGCTCAGACCAACTACGCCGCCGCCCGCTATTTTGCGACGGGCTGGCTCAACGACAACATCAGCTCCTTGAGCTCCGGCGGCTTCACGCAAAACGGCCGCACGATCGACCTCGTAGCGCCCGGCGATCTGGGGTTCGCCTCTTGCGATGCGAGCGCCAATTTCGACGGCTGCGGCAACTTTCTAGGACAGCTTTCCAATGTCGAGGAAAGCGGCGGCACCAGCCTCTCCTCGCCTTTGACGGCCGGCGCGGCGGCCTTGGTGATCCAAGCCTATCGCAAAGGCCATCGCGGCGCTTCGCCGGCGCCGGCGCTCATCAAGCAAATCCTCGCCAGCACCGCCACCGACCTCAGCGTTCCCTCGTCCTTACAGGGCGCGGGGCTACTGAACGCCTACAAGGCGGTTGAGGTCGCGCAGTCCACGCTGGCGACGGAGGGCTTGCAGCCATGCGGCTGCGATGCGCTGCTCTTCTCGACCAATCAACTCGACGCCGTGGCTTTGCCCGGCAGCGTGGTCGACTGGCCGGTGACCGTCACCAATACCGGCAACGCGCCGCAAATGGTGAACGTCTATGGACGAACGCAGTCCGCGCCCGAGCATGTGCAAACGGGATCGGTGACGTTGAACGACGGTTCGAGCCCCCAATTTGTCGGTTACAGCGGCCTCACCAACAATTACGCGACTTTTCAGTTCGCCGTCGCGAACGGAGAAAATCTACTCAGCGCCGCCATCGCCTACCCCGGCAATCCGCAAAACGGGGGCAACGCGCGCGTTCGGCTGATCTTGATTGATCCGCTGGGGCGTCTTGCGGGGCATTCGTTGCCGCAAGGGGTCGGCAATTTTGGAAATGTCGAGGTGCGGGCGCCCACGCCGGGCAATTGGACCGGCGTGATCTTCAGCGACATAGCGTCCTATGGCGGAACAAACGGAACCGTGCCGTGGCAGGTCTCGACCCAGAGGTTCACCGGGTTCGGCCAAGTCACGCCGTCGCAATTTGAGCTCTACCCGGGCCAGAGTAAAAAGCTCAGCTTCGTCGCCACGACGCCGCCGACGCCCGGCGACTATTCGGGATCCATTGTCTTCACATCCAATCGCGCAGGCGTGGACGGCTATTTGGGGCCGGAAAGCAACACGATTCCGGTTTCCCTGCGCAGCCTGGTCAACGTCGCCGGAGGCGGAAACTTCTCCGGCGCCTTGACCGGCGGAAACGGCCGCGCTCCCGGCGAAGGTCAGGCGCAATATTTTGAATTCAATGTGGGCTCGGGCGTGACCAACATCGCCGCGAGCGTGAAGCTCACGAACGATCCCCAGGACGCCGTCGGGGCTTATCTGGTGGGCCCGGACGGCGTCGCCCGAGGGTTCGGTCAGAACTCCGGGCCAAGCGGCGCCACGCTCGCCCTGGCCGCCTACGTGTTGAATCCGCCCGCGGGTCTATGGACCCTCGTCCTTGACTTCCCCGGACCCGTGGTCGGCAACGAAGTTTCGCAACCCTTTTCCGGTACGATTCAGTTCAACATGCCGGTCGCCGCCGTAGGCCCCATCCCCTACGGCGCGGCGCTGCCCGCCGGCGTTCCGTTGACGGTTCCCGTTTCGATCACCAACAACGGCGTGGCGCCAGGACTGTTTTTTATCGACGCGCGCCTGAATTCGACCGCCACGCAAGCGCTATCGATTGGAAACAGCACGGTTAGCCTGCCGTTATCCGGCGGCGAGCCGTTTTGGCTCGTGCCGACACAGACTTCGAGCTTGCAGATCTCTGCGTTCGCGTCGATCCCGGTCGAATTCGACTACGGGCCGACCCAAGGCGATCCCGACCTGTTCGGCGCGCCCTCGGGGCCGACTACGGCGGCGGGCGCGTACATTCCGACCGGCGGGACCGCTCAACCGGGACTGTGGTTCGCTGCTCCCACCGATATCGGCCCCTATCCCGTCGGGGCGCCCGCAGGCACGGCGACAATGAACGTGAGCGTCGTCTCGAAGGCGTTCGACGGCACGGTTACGTCCTCTACCGGCGACTGCTGGCTTCTCGCCCTGAATGTGGCGGGCGCCTGCTCGCCGGTTTGGATCAACCCGGGCCAAACCCGTGCGATCAATGTGACAATCACCCCCTCAGGCTTGCCGAACACAACGGTGATCGGGAGCCTTTACGTTGATACGTTTGACTTCAACCTGCCGCCCTATGGGACGGATACCGGCAACGAGCTTGCGGCGATACCGTATTCCTACACGGTCAGGGGCGTAGGCGGCTGCGTCGTGGCGCAAGGCGGGCGGCCGTCCTGTTGACGAGTGGCGTGAACTAGAGTGGTTACCGATCGAGTTGTACCGCCGTCATGGCGAGCGAAGCGAAGACATCCACGCCTCCGCCGAGCCGAGCTTCACCGACTAGCCTACGATCTCGGCGCGCTGGATTGCTTCGCTTCGCTCGCAATGACGGGCCGATTCTGTCTGATCGGTATCTGCTTGTCTTATGACTTTCCACGCCGAAGGGCGGAAAAGGAGCCGCTGGGAGAGGGCGGCAGCCCTCTCGTCAGCGGCGAGGGTCGGATCGCGATACTGCGGACCGTTTGACGGGTCGAGCTAGAGTTGGATCGCCCTCGTCTTTTCCTGATGGCCTGCACGGATACCCGCGGGAAAGCCGCGAATGACAAGCAGAGGCGCGGAAAAGATGAACGATGATACCATTGGCGTCGACGTTTCGAAAGACTGCCTCGACGCGCATAGGTTGGCCGACGGCGCAAGCCGCCGCTTCGCCAATGACAAAGCCGGACACAAGGCGCTCTTGCGGTGGTGCGCCGAGAAGCCGTTGGAGCGGGTCGTCTTCGAGCCGACCGGTCCCTATCATCGCACGTTCGAGCGCGCGCTCGCAGAGGCCGGCGTTCCCTTCGCCAAGGTCAATCCCCGCCAGGCGCGCCGCTTCGCCGAGGCGACCGGCAAGCTCGCGAAAACGGATCGCTTGGACGCAGCGATGCTGGCGCGGATGGGCTCCTTGCTTCAGTTGCCAGTCCGGCCGCCTCGCAGCGAAATCATCCTTGAACTGAAAGAGCTTCATCTCGCGCGCGAGGCCCTCGTCAAGGACCGGACGGCGGCCAAGAACCGGGGAAAGGTTCTGGTCTTGGCGCTGCTGAAACGCCACAACGCCCAGCGTCTCGACCAGATCGAACGTCAAATCGCGGCTGTCGAAGCCGCCATGCGTGACATCGTCAACGCGGACCCCGACCTTTCCCAACGCTTCGCCATTCTGACCAGCATTCCCGGCGTTTCCGCCATTACCGCTTTCGCTCTCCTCGTGGAGATGCCCGAACTCGGCACGCTGGAGGCCGGCGAGGCCGCTAGTCTCGCGGGCCTAGCGCCTATCGCGCGGCAATCAGGCCGCTGGACGGGCCGCTCGTTCATTAACCCGGACTTGAAGGCCAAGTATCAGCAGCTCGTCGACAGCGGAAAACCGGCCAAGGTCGCCATCGCCGCCATCATGCGAAAGCTCATCGTCCTCGCCAACGCGCTGCTCAAAGCCAATCGCCATTGGCAGCCAAGACTCGCCGCCTAACCGCCGTGGGGCGCGCACAGCGAAGGCCGTAGGCCGAAGCGCAGCATGCCCCACGGCGCCTCAAATTCCCCCTTGTCCAAAACGGATACTCTAGGTCTGGCGCCAGTACCGCCGCCAGATTGAGAAAGGCGTCGGCGAAATATCTCGAGATCCAGATTGCCGCAATCATGCGCCATCAGGCCCTTGAGATAGCATACGCGATGTCCGACTGGCCGGCCTGGCCCACGCGCGTGCAGCGGCACGCGCGCGATGGGTATTTCACGAATGAGGAGTTCGCCCACCGACAGGCGCTTACGCATCAATCAACCCTGAGCGCCCTTAGTCGACAGGTACGACGCCGAACTCAGCGATAGGAATCCCACGCCAGCGGGGTTGGTCCGCCAAGATCGTCGCGCCAAGACAGAATGTCGTAAGGCTCCTCGCCTCCGTCGCGAAGACGAATGACAACCTCGGCGTGAACACGCCGGCCATCGCCGAACTTGACCTCGATGCTGGACCTGATCGCCTTGGAGCTGTTCGCCGTCGCTCGCCTTCTCGTCGGGCCCAAGAGAGACAGCAGCGTTTCTCTATCATTGGGCGTTTGCGCCCGCGCCTTCAGAATCGCGGTCTCGATCTCGGGCGTCATTCCGGGCAAGGCGGACAGAATCACGGGATCTGCGCTTGCGGCGTCAATTTCGGGACGACCGCTGAAGACTGTCAAAAACGGAAGGGCGCGCTCGACCACGGGCATGGGTAGCCCGAGCAGAAGACCAAGCTCCAGGCAGTTGTCGAATGGGGCTTCACGGGGCGGATAAGACAATCCGGATTTGATGTAGAGCCTTGCCTCATTGTCTCCCGTATCGGAACTGGGCTTGGTCCGCCAGCCGACGATGCGATCCGCATAGGTCTGCGCGTGGTCGGAATCGACCCCGATCGCCATGAACAGCCCGGTAAGCAGATCCGGGGGCGCCGCATTGAGATCGATCCTTGCCGCTTCAGAACGAAATCGCACCTCAACGTTTATGCGACCGATCCCAAAGGTGAACGTCCCCTGAGAGGCTCGCGCTGCTTCGGGTACGGAAAGCTGCGCGAAAGCCAGCATTTCGACCCCAGCCCGGATGGAGGCGTCGGCCTGGACGCTATCGTCCAATACGTGGGCGGCGCGATCGGTCTGGATTGTGTAAACGGAATACGCCGAGGCGACCGCCGCCAAAGCGGCCAATATCAAAAGAACGGCGATCAGGACGAATCCGGCCTCGTCGCGCCCTTGCGATGTGCAGCATGAGTTCGGCGCGCCGCGCATCATGGGTTGGTCTGATTTCGCCAAGCGAGCATTTGATTTGTCACAGTCGGGGTCGGGTCGCGTTCGCATCGCTCGCCCGAATCCATCAATCAGGGGCGCCGCGCGCCGTATGCTTCAGGCGAATGACCATTGACACCGGCTGACGATGACCAGAACCATCAGCGATAGTCACGCGAATAACGTCAGGCAGCCGGTCTTGGTTTTTCCAATCTTGCGCCCACACCCGCGCCGGATCCGCATATACGAAAGTGACCTGATATGGCGCCCCCATTATAGCCACGGGGTCGGTGAATACGATGGGCTTCGCAGGTCCACCGTGCGCGATGGGCGCAAACGACGCTCGGGTTCGGATAAGCGAAGGGCCCGCTTCGTCCGAGGTCGCCGCGATGCGGACGATTTCAAGCTGCGGCCGGGCGTTTGGACCAATTGCGGACCGCACGAAGACGACGGAGGAGTGATCGCCTTCGAACAACGGACCCGGCGCGCCGCCCGAAGGGGTCACATATTCGGCCTCGGAAATGTCTTCTAGAAGACGCTCGAGTCCGAGGCCAACGAGATCAGCCTGTTGCAGATCGGTAAATCCGTGACGCCAGTTTGGCAGCCACAGTCCGGTAATTAAACCGAGCGCGAGAACGATCGTGGAGGTCAAAGCAAGCGCCGCCAACATTTCCAGCAGGGAGAAACCTTCGGTCCCCGAACGATTCACTGAGGCCGATTCCGTCGCAAACGAATTGTGTCGATCTCAATTGTTGCGCCGGAAGGAGAGCGCACCAGCAACGCCAAGCCTTGCGGCGCCCACGCAGCCGATCGTTCGCGATCGGTCGTGCCGATGGGGGTACTGTCAATGCGCCATCGGTATTCGCCGAGGACCCCGGTGGAGCTTCCGAAAGGGAACGCATCGCGACTCGGAAGACCGGCCAAAATGGTTTGCGCGGTTGAAACCAGCGCGAGATGCTGCCTGGCGTCGCGGCTGGAGCGCAGACTGCCGTTCGCGAGCGCGCCAATCGCGGCCAATACCGCCGTCAGGACGGCGAGCGCGGCCAACACCTCCACGAGAGTGAATCCGGCGCTTCTATCTCCCTCCGATCCCCACAATCTCGACGCCTTCCGTCAGCCAGTTGACCGGTATCTGATAACTGAAGCCTAGCCGAGAGATCGGGATCACGCCACCACAAGGGGCGCCGCCTGGAAAGAATTCCATCGTTGATCCGACAATCCGGCCGGCAAAGCGTCGAGCGATAACGGCGTTGAAGGTAACATCTGCGGCCAGCCAGACGAAGCCGAGAGGTTGCAGTCGGAATGACGGGGAGTCCAAGCGCAGCAGGCAGCGCGGCAATCGCAAGCGTGCACACGACCTTTATCAGCGGAACACACGCCTCGCGATTTTCTGGGCCTAACCGGTCGCGCGTCTTGCCGACGCTCTGCGTGTCGCCGAGCTGGACCGCGCCGTCGCGCCGCTGACTTACGGCCGCAGTACGAAGCGTGCGGCGCCCTTGGGCTGAAGTCAAATGGCGTTGCACGTTGAGACCCTTGAAGACGGCGACTTGGGTTGAGAAGAATTCTGCGACAAGCGGGCGCTTTTTAAGCGCTGCAATTGCGCTCCCGTCGCCGGGTCGACGGATGCGACCTGCGCCGATTTTTTTGTACCAGGACAGAAGCTTGACTTCCCGGATTCAATGCGCGAGCTTAAAACTTTGTGAGGGAACGGCAAGCTTTCGGGAGTGCGTCTCAGGAAGTTCTGTGCGCGATGAGTTATCGCAGGATTTGGACCGCGGGGACCGCAACCGGGCGAGACACACAAAATATCCGACACGGCCCGGCGTTTCTTCGAGGCGTAAAGCGCGCCGTCGCGCGACTCACGGCTCAAAAGGCCGTGACGCGAGATAGACCGCTTTTATGCGCTTGCTTCGCACACAGCGATGGCAAGCGCCTGTTAGCCGGACATTGCGGAGAGAATTTCTATGACTGCGGACAAATGGAACGGCAATGGCGATTGGGATCTAAACCCAAGCGACTGGAGCTCGGGGATTCCGACTCCGACCACGCCTGCGGAAATCCAGTCCGGAACGGCCACAATCTCGAGCGGCGGCTTCGGCGAAGCCCAGTCGCTGACCATCGACGGCGGCGCGGGAGTCAGTCTTTACGACGACGCATCGCTGAACATCACCGACTGGCTCGATAACGTCGGGGGATGGAGCGTAGGCGGCGGGGATACGGTCTCGATCGGGACGCGCCTGATAAACTCCGGCGCGATCGACATCGGCAACAACGGGATCACCGCTTCGACCACGGTCACCGCGGCAAGTCTTACGAATACGAGCACCGGCAATATCACTCTCCAGGGAAACGCGAGCAGCGGAACCACCGACGAGGCGACGCTGGATATTACCGGCAGCAATTCCGCCACCGTCTCGGGAACGCTGAGCGTGCTAGGCGACGCGGATCTCGAGCTCGTGACCGGCATCACGAATGTCTCCTCCACCGGATATCTTCGGGTCGACGGCCAGCAGGCGCGCATTTCCATAGGCGCGGGTTTGTCGAGCAACGCGTTGAGCGGCCTTACCTGGAACGCTGGCACCGTCGACTTCGACGGCAACAGCGGGAGCGGCTACGGCGGAACATCAATTGCAACGGCAGCCGCGTTCACCAACTTGGCCAGCGGACAGCTTTTGGTCGACGTCTCAAACGGCGACGGCGGCTCGCGCGTTTCGTTCGGCGGCGCATTCGTCAATGCTGGCGTGGCCGACATCGGCAACTCCGCATTGGGCAACAATGGATCGGGCGGTTCAACCCTTGTTATGGCGCATTCGCTCAACAACATCGGCGCGTTGAATTTGCTGGGCAACGCCGCGAGCGCCACGACCCATAGGGCGATCCTAGACATCACCGGCGCCGCGGCGGCTACCTCGACCGGACGCGTCCAGGTTGGGGGCGCCGCTGCGCTCGAGTTCGCAAGCGGCGGCATAACTTCGATCGGGTATAGCGCCTGGCTCGAGCTCGACGGCTCGGGAGCGAAGATCCTGACCAGCGCCGGCGCGTCCTCGGCGCTCTCGGGCCTCGCGGCCAACCACGGGACATTGCTCCTGCGAGGCGACAGCAATCTGGGCTCGGGCGGAGCGACGCTGACGACGACGACGTCGTTCACCAACTATGGCGTCGCCTATCTGGATGGGTACCTCAACGGCGACGGCGGCAGCACGGCGATTTTTGGCGGGACGCTGATCAATTACGGCACACTCGATATTGGCAACGTGGGCTTGGGCGCGTCGACGAGGGTGACCGCGACGGCGTTGGTCGACAACGCCACGTTCAACCTTCAGGGCAATGCGGCGAGCGGGACGACCGACGGCGCCAGCCTCATTCTGTCGGGCAGCGCCGCGTTGACGGTGACCAACTACCTGCGGGTCGGCGGAGACGCGTTGCTCGAATTCCACGCCGGGGGGATCACGACTGTCGTCAAGAGCGGCTGGCTCGAACTCGACGGTTCGGGAGCGCGGATCCTGACGAACGCGGGCTCCTCCTCGGCTTTGGCCAGTCTGGGGACAAACGACGGCGTCCTGCTCCTGCGCGGCAACACGAACGATGGCGCCGGCGGCGCGAGGCTCGCGACCACGACCAGCTTGACGAACAACGGCACAATATATGTCGACGCGTATCAAGCTTACGATTCAGGCAGCGCCGCGACGATTGGCGGGGCGCTGATCAATAACGCGAACTTCGGCGTCGGCAACGAGAACATGGGCGCGTCGTCCGCGGTCTTCGCGAGCACGCTTAGCAACAACGGCTCGCTCACGGTGCAAGGCAACGCGTCGAGCGGCACGACCGACAGGGCGAGCCTCATCTTGTCCGGCGCCGCGGCCTCGATCTCGACAGGCTACGTCCGCGTCAGCGGCGACGGGCTCCTCTACTATGGCAGCGGCGGCATCGCGACCGTCGGGGCCGGAGGCTGGCTCGAGCTGGACGGATCGGAGGCGCAGATCCTGACGAGCGGGGGCTCCGCTTTGGCCAAGCTGGCGACGAACGAGGGGAACCTGGTCCTGCGCGGCAACACCGGCGAGGGCGCCGGCGGCGCGAGGCTCACGACAACGACCGGCTTGACGAACAACGGCACAATGTACGTCGACGGGTACCAGGATTACGATTCAGGCAGCGTGGCGACGATTGGCGGGACGCTGATCAATAACGACAACCTCTTCATCGGCAACGGGAACATGGGCGCGTCGACCACGGTTTCGGCGACCGCGCTGAGCAACGACGGCTCGCTCACGGTGCAAGGCAATTCATCGAGCGGCGCGACGGCTCGGGCGAGCCTCATCCTTTCCGGCGCCGCGGCCGCGACCTCGACGGACTTTGTTCGCGTCGGCGGCGACGGCCTCATCCGCTATGGCAGTGGCGGCATCGCGACCGTCGGGGCCGGGGGCTGGCTCGAGCTCGACGGTTCGGAGGCGCAGATCCTGACGAGCGGGGGTTCCGCTCTGGCCAAGCTGGCGACGAACAACGGCACGTTGCTGTTGCGCGGCAACACAGGCCTTGGCGCCGGCGGCGCGAGGCTCGTGACCACGACCAGCTTGACGAACAACGGGACAATGTACGTCGACTCGTACCAGGCTTTCGATTCGGGCAGCGCGGCGACGATCGGCGGGACGCTGATCAACAACGAAAACCTCTCGATCGGCAACGAGAACATGGGCGCGTCGTCCGCGGTCTTCGCAAGCACGCTTAGCAACAACGGCTCGCTGACGGTGCAAGGCAACGCGTCGAGTGGCGCGACCGACTACGCCGCTCTCTTGCTCTCCGGCGCCGCGGCCTCGACGTCGACAGGCTACGTCCGCGCCGGCGGCGACGCCCTCATCCGCTATGGCAGCGGTGAAATCACGGCGATCGGGGCTGGAAGCTGGCTCGAACTCGACGGTTCGGAGGCGAAAATACTGACGAGCGCCGGCGCCTCCTCGGCTTTGGCTACGTTGGCGACGAACGAGGGGACCCTGGTCCTGCGCGGCAACACAGGCCTTGGCGCCGGCGGCGCGAAGCTCGCGACGACGTCCGGCATGACGAACTACGGCACGTTCGATATCGACTCGTACCAGAATTTCGACTCAGGCAGCGTGGTGGCGATCGGTGGAGCGCTGGTCAACGAGGGGGCGTTCAACATCGGCAACGGCAACATGGGCGCCGCAACAACCGTCAGCGTCTCCTCGCTCAGCAACGACAACTCGATCTCGCTTCTTGGTTCGAGCAGCTTCCTCGCCAAGCTGGTGGTCAACGGAGTCGCGAACACCGACGGCAGCCTGAGCATCGGCGCGGGGTCCGAACTCGACGTGACCGGCGCGCACAGCTTCACCCAGGCGGGCGGATCGACGACGGTTGCGGGATCGCTCGTGGCGAGTGCGATCTACGCCAACGATGGCCTGCTCGACTTCCAGGACGCGATCATCAGCGGCGGGGGCGTCGGTGCGCTCTACATCGGCGGTATGGGGAACCTCGAGCTTGGCGCCTCCGTCGACAGTTCGCACTCGGTCGACTTCCTCTCCGGGCTCGGCGGCACGCTTTCGCTTGGCGACGCCGTAGCCTTCAGCGGGAAGATTGCGGGATTTTCCGGCCACGACGCCATCGACCTGCTCGGGCAGGCGATCGCCGGACTGTCGTTCTCGGGCGGCGTTCTGGCCGTGTCCCTTTCGGGCGGAGGGACCGAGAATCTCGACTTGAGCGGCAGCTACACCACGTCGAGCTTCACCTCCGCCTCCGACGGTCACGGCGGGACGAACATTCTGCACACGTAGCGCGAAGCGCCGACGGCGAGGCCAGGGTCGGCGGCGCGCCGCCGATCACCTTGTGCACGGCGCAGGGGGCGACCGCCGACTCCGTCAGAACTCCAAACTCTGCCGCCGGGTAACGACGCCACGGCGCATCTTTCGTACGCCACGACTGCCGCAAGCCGGGTCGACCGCTTCACTAGCACCGCGCCATTCGGCACAACATCGGGCCGCTGGCGCATTAATCGCGTCCCAATGCTGTGCCGGCGTACCAAGGCGATGGACCACAGCGGGCCAAGGGGCCCGCCTAAAACCCCGGCAGACCCCCCTGGTTAGGATCGCCGTATCCACTATTTGGGCCTAAACTAACGTTGCCGGGTATGGGCACGCCGTTCTGACCGACGCCGGGCCCAGGTGTGGTCGAGGGGCCGTCGAGGGGCGCCGACGACCCGCCGAACGGCGACCCCCCCATGCCGAGCTGCGGCAAATTCATATTTGAAACGTCGATAGTGTGCGGGATAAGATCGCCAATGTCATTCGCGACATTCCACGTCGTTTGCACAACGCTTTTGACGGGAATGTAATCGAGAGCATCCCAAATAAGCTTACAGATCTTCCCTCCCGTGTCGTTGTCCTTAAGCCCAAGCGGGTCAAGACGATTCACCGGATCGTTTGAGGCATAGGTATAGAGATTGCTGCGATCCGTCGCCGACGGGAAGTAGAGCGCGACTTGCGGCAGCGAAGGTCTAGCGGCGACGGCGCCGCCGGGCGCCCCGAAGCCTTGGTCGGGACGTGAAGGCGGCCAGGTCGTGAGTGCGGGGTTCGCCGACACAGATTGCAGCGAGGATGCATCGTTGGCGCTTTCGCCCAACGGGTCGCGAGACAGCCAACGCGCCACGTTCGGATCGTAAGCGCGGTAGAGCGTCAGGTAGAGCCCGCTGTTGGCGTGATAAAACATGCCGGCGAAGCGGAAGTCGGGTAGCGGCGCCGCCGGGCTTGTCAGCGCGTTGCCGAACGGATCGAAATCGAGCGCCGTCACGGCGCCTGTCGCGCCGCTAGCGACGGCGAAGTTGCGCGGCGAGCCGAGCTGGTCCGGCCCGTAGTAAATCCGTTGCCCGGACGCCTGCAGCGCCTCGCCCTCGTCGTAATAATAGCGCAGCGTCGCGCCCCCGGCGGGGAAATCCCGGCAGATGCGCGCGCCGCACCATTGATAGTTGGTTGTCGAACTCGTGCTCCCCGAGGTTTCGGTGATGGCGACGCGGCGGCTGAGTCCGTCATAGGCGAACCGCGTCGACGCGTGCGTGCTGGCGTAGACGATGGCGATCAACCGGTTTTCCGCGTCGTAGGCATAGTTCCGCTGGCCGTCCGACAGCAGATTGCCGTCGGCGTCGTAGGTGTAGCTCACGGAGCTGATGGCCTTCGAGCTGATCAGCTCATTGAGCTTGTTGTAAGTATAGCTTGTTGTCGCGGAGGCTTCCTTAAGGGCCGTCATATTGCCGTCGGCGTCGAGGGTTACGCTGTATGGCGCTCCGCTCGTATCATTCGCGCTCGTCAGGCGTTTGTCATTATCATAGCCGTAGGTCCACGTATTGGGACCGGTTTCGACCGTTTTCGTGATCTGGTCTTCAGGAGTCGTCGTAAAGTCGAACGTTCTCATGTTCGTGTTGGCGATCGCGGCCAGCCGTCGGTCGCCGGAATTGGGCAGGTAGGACCATGTGGTGCGGGCCGGATAGTCGGTCGCGGTCGTTTGGCTGCGCGCGGCGACCTGCCCGGACTGGCCGAGATAGCTCAAGGCGAAATGGCCGAGAAGATCGGTGTGGCCGATCAGCCGGTTCAGCCCGTCATACGCAAACGCTTCGACAGCGCCTGTGATCGTCCGGCCGGTCGTGCGGCCCAGCGCGTCATAGCTATAGCTAATCGTTCCCCTCGGCCCGCTTTCGCTTAACATTTGCAATGCGCCCGGCACGCCGATCGGCCCATAGCGGTAGCTTGTCGCGCCGGTCGCGTCGTTCATCGAGGCGAGCCGCGGAAAATTCGGATCGTAGGCGAAGCTCACCCCCGCTGTCGGGTTGACGGCGTAGCTGTAGACCGTTTTGGCGAGGCGGTCGTCGACCGTGTAAGCATATTGCTTGATCTGGCCGAGCGCGTCGGTGATGGAGGCGAGTCGCCCGCTTTGGTCGTAGCCATAGGCGACCTTCGAGCCGTCGGCATATTGCTTGGCGGTTGGACGACCTTCGACGTCGATCGACCAACTCGTCACATTGCCCTTGGGATCGGTGAGCGTCTTGAGCTTTCCGTTCTCCCAATAGGAATAACGGGTGACCTCGGCCAGCGGATCGCTGACGGCGATGAGCCGACGGTCGGCGTCGTAGAAATATTTCGTCGTCCGCCCCTGCCGGTCGGTGGTCGAGGTGAGATCGAGATTGGTGTACGCATTCAGCTGCGTCGTGCCGTCGGGATAGGTGATTTGGGTGATGCGGTCGGCGGCGTCATAGGCGTAGGTCAGCGTATAGCCTTCGGAATCGGTCGCGGTCTTGACCCGGTCGAACGAATCGTAGGCATAGCTCGCCTGGGTCGCGCCGTTCGGATTGGTGATCCCTGTCAATCGCCCGAAAGCGTCGTAGGCGAATTTCCAGACGAGTCCGGTTGGCAAGGTCAGTTGCGTCAGCTCTCCGGCTGCGTTGTAGGCGTATTGCGTCGTCTGGCCCGCCGCGTCGGTGTAAGTGATCGGCCGGTGGTGGCTGTTATAGGTGTAGCTGGCGGTGGTCTGCGCGCCCGATCCGACGACCTGCTGCACCCGGGTCAGATCAATCAGGTTTGCGGCATAGGTTAGATTGCTCGTGCGGCCAACCGGGTCGACGGCCTGGGTCGGATTGCCAAAGGCGTTATAGGTTCTTTTCCATAGTTGCGACGCCCCGCCACTGACTGTGCGGCCGATTTCGCTCGGCTGGTCATAAGTCCCGTTGGAGTAAGTCTGTGGCTGCCCGGGATAGTTGTACCAGACGTAGGTTTCCAGCGGCTGCCTGACGGCCTCGATCTGGTACCATTCGATATTGATGTTTTGTGCATCGTGATAGAAATGCGTATCGCGGGCGTCGTTATAGTTGCAGCCGCCGCTCACCGTGCAGCCAGCCTGGGCGTACTCGTGCTTGTCCCAGTGGAAGCTGTCACGATAGTTCATGTACTGGTTAAACACGGACATGTTGGGCGCAGTCGGGTCGGAAAACGGCACCGGCGCCGGCTGCAGCGATTCTTCGCGCTCATGCAGGCCGAGCGGATCAGTCACGTCCACGAAGCGTGTCGTGCCGGTGCCCCCGAAAGCGAACTTCGTTGTGCCGTAGGGCGTCGTCAGTGCGTTCACAAGTCCTGACGTATCGTAGGTTAACCTCGACGTAAGGCCAATAATGTCGGTAATGGACGTCAGCTGCCCGCTGCTATTGTAGGCCAGGGTGGCGCTGCGTCCGAACGGGTCGGTGATCTTGGTGATGAGCAAAGGCGATATCGAACTCCCATAGGTGAAAGTCGTATTACGCCCCGTCGCGTCCGTCAGCGAACTCAAGAGGACTTTGCCGCCGGAAGTCGCGTAATTCAACTTGAGCGCGTTGCCCTGCGGATCGATGATCTTGGTGAGAAAGACATTGCGGGGAAAGCTCGTCGAGCCGTCCGATTGGCTGTAGACCTCGATGCTCCCGTCCTGCAAAAAACGGTCATAGACAACCGGGCTCGTCGACGCGAGTTTCAGCACGGAGGCGTCGCCCTCCTCGGGAGCGAAGGCGCCGGTCGCGCTGGTGTATCCCGAATAAAACCAGGCGTCGCCGTTGGCGAAATAGCGCATCACGCTCTGCCCGACCTGGGTCGGATCGTCCTGGATGAACCTCATCCAATTGGTCGTCCAATTCGGGCTGACGTTGAAATAATTGAACACCGCGGGCTGAACATCTTCGCGCTGACCGTAGCTGACGGTGACCTTCGCGGAGGGGCCGATCGCCGGGGCGTAGCCGACAGGTTGGTCCGAAAGCGTGACCGCAACCGACAGTTCAGCGATGCTGTAGCTGCACAATGGGCAATTCGAGTTCCCCGGCGGATAGCTGGTTGTCTCCCCTGCGCCGAAAATCTGGCCTGCCTCCTCGCCGTCGACCTGACGCCATCCCGCCTTTTGGATGTCGGCCGCCTGCGCAAGATAATATCCGCTTGCCTCCTCCTCAATCGCTCCCGCTGGCATCCACCGCGCTTCGGCGCCCAAAACCGGGTCCTTGACCCGGTATCCACCCTTCTCGCGGCCTAGGATCGCGGCGTAATGGCCAAGCTTCCAGTGCACGATCGATGGGACAGGCACAGGCTGATTGGGCTCACGGAACACCGGCGCCAAGGAGACTTTCGCCTCGCTGGCGAGGCGGGCGAGCTCGGCCAGACTCACCCCTTTCGGGCTGGCGCGATAGGTGAGAACGAATTGGACCTGTTCGGGCGTCGTCGCTGGGTTCTCCATCATCAAGGACCTGAGCGCCGCGGGGCCGCACAAATAGAGATGCTTGGGGTCATTCTCCATGACCGACAGCGTCTCGCGCGCGATTTGCGCAAATTGCGCGCCAGGGTTGCTGAGCGGCCGGTCACCAATCTCGGCGAGCAGCGCCTTGACGCGGTCCTCGTGTCCGAGTTGCGCGTGCAACAGCGCCAATTCGCCGACCGCCCGGTCAACGAGCGGCTTCTGGTACGCGCCCGTGACGTCTTTGCTCTCGCGCCAGGCCCCTTCGAAAGCGTCGAGGGCGCGCGAGAAATAGCCGTAATGCTCGTATTCGAGGCCGAGATCGAGCAGCAGCGACATCCGCCAAGGAGAATGCGGGAAACGCTCGACAGTGCTCGTCAGCGCCGAGAAGTCGTCGGCCCTTTCGCGCCGATCGTAGCGAGCGAGCGCGTCCGCCAAGTCCTGATCTTCGGCGGGCGCGGTCCGCGCCGTCGCGATCAGCGGCTCGGGGAAACGCGCCTGCGTCGCGAAGGCGGCCGGCTCGATCGCCGCCGGCGGGGCTTCAGAGCCCGTCCCGGCGGCGGCGAGGCCGGTCGTGAACAGCGTCGCTTGAGCGGCAAATAGGATTCCGGCAAAGGCTTTGGCACGGCTCAGCGCGAACATGGCGCCCCCAAGTTCAATAATTTCCGCCCCGGCGGCCCCGAGAGCGCACTCCAACACAAGAAAGAATGCCAAACCTTGGCGCCACAGACAAGCAAAATCCGTCGCGTTGTCAGTCACTCACAGCGGAGGCGGCGGCGTGCCCCCGGCGCGACGCTTGCCACGCCTTCCTAGGATTTCGGCCCGTTTCATATTTGCAAATCAAGGGAAATCGAAGCGAACAGTTCGGCTCGCACGGTCTAGATAGACCTGCAGCGTTTATCTGAATCCGACTGTCGCTGGGTCAAAGGCCGTTAGTTGAGGGCTCAAATCGTCTCAATTCAAGTTTCCGGCCGACGCTCATTGCGTAGGCGAGTAGCACATTTTGAACCCCGGCTGCCTTCTGCTTACCACACGGCTGGAAGTGGCGAGTATCGGCGCCTTTTCTCGGTAAATCGTTGCTTATTGGTGAGCGCGGTGGGAATCGAACCCACGACCCTCTGATTAAAAGTCAGATGCTCTACCTATTGAGCTACGCGCTCGGCCGAAAGCGGCTCACGCCTACAGCTTCGCCGGGCGAGGGTCAAGACGACGGCCGAGCGCGGCGCGGCGCGAACCGACGAAAACGCGCCGGCTGCTTGACCTCGCCACGGTTTTTTACTCTACCCGTAAAATCGTAACAGTGAGACCGCGCATGGTCGACAAGCCGCGATGGGAAGTGCCGGACGCGCAGCAGCCGCGCCCGGAAGAGGTCGAATTCGATCTCGACGGCGCCTTGCGCTCGGTCGTCAATATCGAAGCCGAGATACCCGCCGACGCCTTCACCGCAGGCACGCTTGGCCAGGAGCGGGCGGGCAGCGGCATCGTCATCCGCGACACTGGCCTCGTCTTGACCATCGGCTATCTGGTCACTGAGGCGGAGAACGTCGTCATTCTCGACGATCGCGGCCGAGCCACCCCCGCCCACCCGATCGCCATCGACCAGGAGAGCGGCTTCGCGCTGGTGCAAGCGCTCGGCGATCTCGGTCTCCCGGCGTTGCCGATGGGGGCGTCGGCGGCGGTGGGGGTCGGCGAGCCGGTGGTGATGGCCGGCGGCGGCGGCGTGCGCCGCCACGCCTGCCGGGCGCGCGTCGTGGCGAAGCAGGAATTCTCCGGCTATTGGGAATATCACATTGACGAGGCCTTGTTCACCGCTCCGGCGCATCCGCTGTGGGGCGGCGCGGGCCTGATCGGCCCGGACGGGCGGCTGATCGGGGTCGGCTCGCTGCACGTGCAGCAGAGCGATGGCCGCGGCCACACCCAGGACGTCAACATGAGCGTGCCGATCGACCTGTTGACGCCGATCCTCGACGAGTTGCTGACCCACGGAAGGCGCAACAAGCCCGCGCGGCCGTGGCTCGGGCTTTATTCGACCGAGAGCGGCGGCCGCGTCGTCATCGCCGACGTGTCGGAGACGGGACCGGCGTCGCAGGCGGGCCTGCGCTCCGGCGACATCGTTTCGTCGGTGCGCGACGCCTCGATCGAAACGCTCGCCGATTTCTATCGCGAAATCTGGGGCTGCGGCGCGGCGGGAGCGGAAATCCCGATCGAGATCGTGCGCGACAAGCGCAGCTTGTGGGTGCGGGTGAAGTCGGCGGATCGGCGCGCCTTCCTGCGCAAGCCGCGGATGAACTAGAGCGGCGCCCGTTCGCTCATCTTCGCGGCGGCTCGCCGATGCGCTCGATCTCGAACGGCGTCGTCTGGTACATCTCGTTGATCCAGTTCGACAGCAAAAGATGCCCATGCGCGCGCCAAGTGTTCGGCGGCGCCGCCTCGGGGTTATCGCCGGGGAAATAGTGGCGCGGCGGCTTGATCGGGATCTCCGCCTTCACGTCGCGGAAATATTCGTCCGCGAGCGACGTGGCGTCATATTCGAGATGGTCGAGCACATAGAGCCGCCGCGCCGCCGGCGCCGCGGCGATGCTGACGCCGCGCTCGTCGTTGCGGGCGAGGATTTCAAGCCCGGCGCGGCCTTCGAGATCGACCGGTTCGATTTGCGCCCAGCGGGAGATCGGCGTCGCGAAATCGTCGGCGAAGCCGCTGAGATAGGGCGATGTCGGCGCCAGTATCTTTTGCGGAAACACGCCGAACGCCTTCTCCGGCAGCTGCCGTTTCGGCGCGCCGTGGAAATGGTAGAGCGCCGCCATCGCGCCCCAACAGACAAACATCGAGGCGTGCACGTTGGAGCGCGTCCACTCGAAGATCTGCTGAACCTCCGGCCAGGAGCGCACTTCCTCGTAAGGGATCGTCTCCAGCGGCGTGCCGGTGACGATGAAGCCGTCGAACTTGCGCAAGCGGACCTCCTCCCACGTGGAGTAGAAGGTCATCATGTGGTCTTCCGGCGTGTTCTTCGGCGTATGCGTGCCGAGCCTGACCAGCGACAGCTCGACCTGCAACGGCGTCGCGGCGAGCAGCCGGGTGATCTGCAACTCGGTCTTGATCTTGTTGGGCATCAGGTTGAGCAACCCGATCTGCATCGGGCGGATGTCCTGCCGCACCGCGACGGCCTCGGTCATCACGCGCACGCCCTCGGCCATCAGCGCGTCGTAGGCGGGGAGCTTGTCGGGAATTTTGATCGGCATACGCGAATCCAGAATGCGAACAATCGCCTTCAGGTCGCGCTTAAGCGGCCCTTTAGCGATTTTTTTAACGTGGCTGCAAGCCGGCCGGCCAAATCACCACGGAGAACATAGGCTATAGCACGCTGATTTCGCCGGCGCCAAGCCCGCCGACGACGTCCGTCATTCGTCCTCGTCATCCGGCAGATCGCGACGCCCGTCGGCGTTTTCGGCGTCGATCTTCGGATCGCCAAGCGAAGAATTGACCGGCATGTCGGTTTTCTTGCGCAACTCGTCGATCTTGTGCTTCAGATCTTCGGAAGATTGCTTCATGTCGGCCAGCGTTTCACGCGCAGCCTTGGTCGATGTCTCGTCTGTCATCTCGGGGCCTCCTCGGCTCACGGTTTGCTGAAACCCGTGCCTTCGTGCGGCGGCAGGCCCTCGGCGTCGTCGGATGTCAGGGTTCCACGCGGGGCGTCGGAAGCGTCGGACGGCTTAGGCTCGCCATCACGATACTTGCCCGGCGGCAGCCCGACCGCGTCCTGGAGCCGATCCTTGATCCGCTCGAGTAAGCTTTCCTTGTGTTCGTCCATGATGGCGCTCCTCCGTTATTCCCGGGAAAGAAACGTGCGAAGCAGGGCGCACGTTCCCAAAAATTTACCCCGCCTCCACCCTGCGCCGCACGGTCTCGTTGCCGGCCGCCGCGACGAGCATCGTCAGCGCAGTGGCGAGGAACACCGCGCGCATGCCGAAGCGGGCGGCGACCGCGGCCCCGGCGAACGGGCCGGCGATCTGGCCGAAATATTGCGCCGATTGCGAAAAGCCGAGGATGCGCCCGATCGCCGCGTCCGGCGCGCTGCGGCGGATCAGGGCGGTGATCGCCGGCATCAACCCGGCCAGCGTCAGGCCCATCAGAAAGCGCAGGGCCACGAGTTGCCAGGGCGCCTGCACGAGGGCCTGCGGCACGAGCAACGCGCCGGCGGCGGCGAAGCTCAGCGCCACGACACGCCAATGGCCGTGCCTGTCGGCGAGATGCCCGATCGTCGGCGCGGCGATCATCGCCGCAAACGCGCCGGCCGACATCGCCGCCCCGGCGTAAAGCACGACATCGTCGCCCGGTCGGGCGATTTGGCCGACATAGAGCGTGACGATCGGTTCGATCGACATGTTGGCGACCAGCAGCAGCGTCGCCGAGACCAGCATCAGCGCGATCGGCCGCCAATCCTTGACGAGCGCGCCGAGCGGCGGCAGTCGGCCGTTCTCGCGCTTGGGTCGCAGGCTGCGGTCCTCGCGAATGACGAAGGTCGTCAGCAGGAACGCGATGAAGATCGCCGCGCCGGTCAAGTAGAAGGTTTCGCGCACGCCGATGAGTTCGCGGCGAGACGCCGCCGATCAGCGGCCCGATCAGCGACCCCGACAGCGAGCCGATCGACAATTTGCCTAGCGCCCAGGCCAGTTTCGATTTCGGAGTCTGGCTCGCCACCAGGATCACGCTGCCCGAGGTGTAGCCGCCCAGAAAGCCGGCGAGCGCCCGCAAGCCGACGAGCTGGTAGACATTGTGCGCGAGCCCCATCGCCGAGATGGCGATCGTCATGCCGAGACAGGCGCGCACCAACATCGGCTTGCGGCCGTAGAGGTCGGCGAGATAGCCCCAGATCGGCGACACCAGCGCGGCCGCGAGGAAGGAGGCGCTGAACGCCGCCGCCGACCAGAACACCACGCTCGTGTCGTCATGAACGCCGAGCTCGCGTACGTAATTGGGCAGGAACGGCAGCAGGATCGTCATGCCCGCCATGTTGACGAACGAGCCGAACAGGCAGACGTAGAGGTTTCGCCGCCAATGGGGATTTACGCCGCTTTCGGCCGCCAAGGCTGATCGCTCCGGTTAGGGGAGCCGGCCCTCTACCCCCCGCCGCACGCCGCTGCAACCGGAGAGGCCATGGACCCGTTCCGTCTCGCCCGCTTCAGGGACGCCCAGAAAGAGGCGTTCGAAGTCGCGCGCGCCGAATTGCTCGCCGGGCGCAAGCGCAGCCACTGGATGTGGTTCCTGTTTCCGCAGATGCGCGGGCTCGGCGCCAGCGACATGTCGCAATACTACGGCCTCGCCTCGCTCGCCGAGGCCGAAGCCTTTCTGACCGATCCCGTACTGGGGCCGCGTTTGATCGAGCTTTGTGAGATCGTGCTGCGACATGAGGGGCGTACGGCTCGCGAGATTTTCGGCGCGCCGGACGACATGAAGCTCTGCTCCAGTGCGACGCTGTTTGCCGCGCTGCCCGATGCGCCCCCCGTGTTCGCGCGGGTGCTCGGGCGATTTTTCGGCGGCCGCCCCGACGCCAAGTCTCTGGCGCTTATCGGCCGGAGCGGCTGAATTCTTGCCTTCGCGGGCGCGCGCTGTTACGTTTTGGCGGTGCGCCGGTTTAGCTCAGTTGGTAGAGCAACTGATTTGTAATCAGTAGGTCGCGGGTTCGATTCCTGCAACCGGCACCAACAAGCCAATGATTTATATTCTAGAAATTTAGAGCGAACCCTTTAGCTTAGTGTACTGCACCCGCCCGAGTCAGCACAGTGTCAGCAAAAAAATTACCCCCCTTCGGCCTCATGTCGGCAAGCTGCCTGAGCTGGAGGGACGGCCCTTACCCTCCTGTTCTTGTTTCTCTCTTATAAGAAAAAGTCGTCCAAGTCGTCCACAAGCCCGGATTTGCTCCGCGATTGCGCCGGACACCCTGCAATGCAAGGTCGTCCAGCGTGTCCGGCATAGTTGTCGGATGAGCGCTGACGTCGGTCTGCATTTGCGCTTTGAGGCGTCTTTCGGAACCGATCGACGACGGGCTCAGCAACGATTTGCAGCAGGATCGCCAATTTAATTCGATCTTTCGCCGGAAAATATTCAATCGTTTGATTTTCGTTTGATAATATGTCGCTCAAGGTATGCACTGTACGAATATCGGCTGTTAAGTACTATTATAATTCAAATATCGCCGTCTGCCTGAAAAAATCTGCGCGTGGAGTTGGTAGCGGTTGTAGGAGGCGAACGCCGCGTCAATCTAATATAATACCAGTCCCCACGAATGTTGACTCATTTGCGATTTCCCAATCGGCGTGGGGGGTGATTCAAACGGGCGAACGGGAGAGGTTCGCCATGAGAGGGATTGCGCTTCGGTCGGATTTTGAGGCGGCGGGGCTGCGCGCTTCGGCGCGGGCGTCGAAGAACGGAGCGCAGACGCGGCGTCTTCTGACGCTGGCGGCGATCTATGACGGAGCCAGCCGGTCGGAGGCCGCCAAGATCGGCGGAGTGACGCTGCAAATCGTCCGGGACTGGGTGGTCAGATTCAACGCCGAAGGGCCGGATGGGCTGATCAACAAGACAGCCCCTGGCCGGACGTCCATTCTCAACGCAGCGCAACGCAAGGCGCTGGCGGCGGTCGTGGAGAGCGGCCCACTTCCCGCAATCCATGGCGTCGTGCGCTGGCGGATCGTCGACCTGTGTCAGTGGGCGCATCTGGAGTTCGGCGTTTCGCTTTCCGAGCAGACGATGAGCCGCGAATTGCACGCGATGAACTACCGTAAGCTCACCGCCCGCCCGCGCCATCACGCGCAGGCCGAAGGCGCCATTGAGGATTTTAAAAAAACTTCCCCGCGCGCCTGGAGGAGATCGCCCACAAGCAAGGCGTCAAGACCGGCGACATAGAAGTTTGGTTCGCCGACGAGGCGCGCATCGGCCAGAAGAACAAGATCACGCGCCGATGGGCCAAGCGAGGTTCGCGGCCGAGCGCGCCGAAAGACCAGCGCACGGCGTCGGCCTACATCTTCGGCGCGATCTGCCCGAAGGAAGGCAAGGGCGCCGCTCTCGTCCTGCCGCGATGCGACACGCAGGCGATGAACCTGCATCTGGCCGAAATCGCCAAGAACGTCGCGCCCGGCGCGCATGCGGCTTTGCTCGTCGATCAAGCCGGCTGGCATCTCTCCGGCGCTCTCGTTGTCCCGCCCAACATCACCATCGTGGCGCTGCCCGCCAAATGTCCCGAACTCAACCCGCAGGAGAACGTTTGGCAATTCATCCGTGAAAACTGGCTGTCCAACCGCATCTTCAAATCCTACGAAGACATCCTCGATCACTGCTGTTACGCTTGGAACACCCTCATCGACCAACCGTGGCGCATCATGTCCATCGGACTGCGCAGGTGGGCACATGGGTACTGATCATTGAGGGGTGGTATAAGCCCCCTACCCGCCCTTGACCTTGGCGGTTGGATCAGCGATCGGGGCGGCCGCGCTTACGGCAGATGCCTGAGCCAGCGCCAGCCTCACGTCGGTCGGCTTGCCGAGCATCTGACAGAAGGGGTTGGGGGTTTGCGCGGCGACGACGTGCGGTAAACGTCGTCCTGTAGTGTGTTGGCAATCTAGACGGTCGCGCCCCTCGCCGATCTCGAATTTGGCGCTCGCCCCGGTCGCGACCTGCTAGCGCGACAACGCCGACAATTCCCGCGTGAATAGCGTGACCGCCGCCTTAGAGCCTGACTCGAAATTCAAGCGGGGGCGATTTTGGCCCTCGCCAATCTTCGCATGATGAGGAAGGCGAGCGCCAGTTGCAACCATGCGAGCGCCGATTCAATTGTCGCTTCGAAGTCCTTTGACAGGCGTCTGGCCCGGTTGATCCAGCCGAGCGTTCGCTCCACCACCCAGCGCTTGGGCAATACGACAAATCCCTTGACCTCTTTGTCGGTCCGCTTGACGACTGTGACGGCGATGCGGCTTGCTTCGAACACTGCGCGTTGCGTTTCGTCGCCTTGATAACCGCCGTCAACAAAAGACATTTTCACCCAAGGGCTCTTGCGCCGAACGGCCTTTAGCAACGGCGCGAGAGCGTCGCGGTCCTGTGTGCTGGCCGCCGTGATCTGGCATTCTATGGGCAGTCCGAGCGTATCGACGGCGAGATGGCGCTTGCGGCCCTTGACCTTCTTGCCCGCGTCGAAGCCTCGGGGGCCGCCAGCTTCGGTCGTCTTGACCGATTGGCTGTCGACGACCACGGCGGTCGGCGCGGCTGCGCGGCCCTCCGCCTCGCGCGCGTCCATCACGAAAACCGCGACGATTTGCGTCCACAATCCACTGTCGCGCCAGGCGTAGAACCTGTTCTGAACCGTCGTGAAGGGCGGAAAATCCTTCGGCAAAAGCCGCCAGGGGCAACCGCAACGGATCATATAAAACATCGCGTTTAGAATGGCTTGTGGATCAGTCGGCTTACGCCCGCGCCGTTTCGGCGGCGGCAGGAGCGGACCGATCAAAGCAAATTCCGCCGCCGACATATCGCTTGAATAGCGCGCCCGAATGACATCATACCTCGCCCGATCGGCCTCGTTCCAAGGCATCGCGAATCTCCCCAAGTTGTTGCAAACCCAGGGAATCAAGGGCCGCGAGGCCGGTCAACGAATTTTAGGTCAGGCTCTTAGCCGAGGCGAGCGAGGCTTCGAGTCTCCGAGGAATCCCCGCCGAAGGTTACATAGACGGCGCTGTCGGTCATGTTGTTTCCTCGGTCAAACAATCAAAGCGGCGCGGGTCGCCGCCTGTTAAGGCAACCCGCGCGGGACCTTCCGCGAGGAGCCAAACACGCGGAGGGATTCTCGCTAATGTGGGTCATTGGCTTCAACCGGTCGACGACCCAAAGCATGCTTCAAATAAAGTCCACCGCGAACAGCGGCACACGCGCGTGCCCGCGACTCCGCCCGGGCCGAGTTTTGTGATTTCTAGCGCGCGACCGGCCGCGCGAGGAACGCTGCGCCGCGGCGTTCTCATTTGCTTTAACCCTACGGTCAGCACATCTTCGGCGCACCTCGGCGCGGGGTCGTGGAAATCTCGAATGACTACCGCGACATGATCTACGCCGCGACCCGGCAAGAGATCGAAGCCAAGCGCAAAGCTTTCCTGCGGAAATGGTCGCTCAAATGTCGCGCCGTCGCCGACAGCCTGGACCGCAAAGCCAGTGGAGGTCGATCCGCACGAGCAACGCCATCGAGCGATTGCACGAGGAGTTCAAGCGGCGGATCAAGCCCCAAACGGCGTTGCCGTGCGCCGAGACGACCGCGATGCTGTTCTTGGCTTTGCTCGCCTCAGGGCAGACCACCATGCGAATCATCGACTGATTGAATCAGGGATGAGTGTCAGAAATGTTTAGCAGCGTGGAGATGGCGGTAATGAGCTGTGCCGGGGCGAAGGGCTTGGCGACAAGCGTACTGTGGGGAACGCCCTTCGATGGCCACTCCTGGCCGGACGCGCCGCTCATGTAAACAACCGGTAGGGTCGGGATAAGTTCGCGACCGCGCTTCGCAACCTCCCATCCGTCAGGCCCGGAGCCAAGATTGATGTCGGTAATCAAGCCTCGAAGCTTGTCTTTCTGCGATTCCAAAATCGCGAGGGCCGACGCTCCGTCATTTGCAATTTGGAGCTCAAATCCAGCATCACGCAGGGCGTCCTCGAGCGTCACGCGCAGGTCTTCGTCATCTTCGACAAGTAGGAGCAACGTAGCCAATTCCATGGACATTCAGCTCCTAGCGCCTCAGGCGGCGTCGACCGGGAAGCATTCCAACGGCGGGATAGTTCCAGGGTGTCGTTGTAAAAAAAGCTCGGCTCGCGTGTGATCCGGCGCGGTCTGACGACCGTACGGATTCTCCTACCCCGATAATTCCCCCTTTTTGATTCGACATTTTAGCGCTTCTTGCGTTCTGCCTTATCGTGTCCGACGCTTAAAGCGAAAAGATCGAGGCTCCTTGCGACCGCCGAGCGACGCTTCAGTCCTTCCGATGGATAGCGACGACCCTTTCTCAGCTGGCTCCTGATCCAATCCAGCCGCCCAACGGGCCAAACCCGCCATCGCGATTGAGCATCCCGTCCTTCAAGTTGGCGTGCGACGCGACGGTGACGTCGTGGTCGCATTCAGTCCCAGCGCGCATCCGGCTTTGGACCGGAAGCAGCGGGACACCTTGTCGAGGGCCCGCGAAAAACGCTCGCAATGTCGCGCGGCTCCTCGGCGACGAACTGGCGCCCAGATCCGGTGAGGCTCAGCGCCAACGGGTTACTCAAGGCGCCGACGACGACATGAATTTTTGGTGGGCAACCCGCCGCGAGAGCGACCTCTGGCTCGGTCGGCTCCCTTTTTTCGAGCCCCGGCGCGATGCTAATGGTCTCTGACGATGGTCGCTGGCGCACTCGTCGTTGGGATTATCGGCCCAAGCCCCTGAAAATACTCTTCCATACGCCTGCCTTCGCCCAACGCGAGAACCGGGTAATTTGCGAGAAGCCTCAGTGGGGGATACGCCCTAGGCGGCCTGCGGGAGCTTGCGATTGTCAGAACTCTTCGCCGCCCACGCGGAATTGCTGGACGAGTTGGGCGAGCTTGCGGCTTTCCTCTGTGAGGGAGTTGATAGCAGCCGTCGACTCCTCGGCCATGGCGGCGTTTTGCTGCGTCGCATGGTCTATGTCCGCGATCGCGACGTTGGCTTCGTGCATGCTCGCAGCCTGCTCGGCGGCGCCATCGGCGATCGCACCGACGACGGACGTGACCTCAGCCATCTGTTCAGTAATCCGGCCGAGCGACTTGCCAGTCTCGGCGACCAAGATGACGCCGCGCTCGATCTGAGCGCCCGAATCCAAGATCAACTGCTTGATCTCCTTGGCGGCGCCGGCGGAGCGCTGCGCCAGCGCGCGCACTTCCGACGCGACTACGGCAAATCCGCGACCCGCGTCGCCGGCGCGCGCCGCTTCGACCCCGGCGTTAAGCGCGAGCAGGCTCGTCTGGAACGCAATTTCGTCAATCACGCCAATAATCCGTGCGACCTGCTCCGAAGACTTGGAGATCGATCTCATGGCATCGACCGCATCGCTCATCACGCGGGCGCCCGTCTGTGCGTCTGAGTCGGCTGTGCGGACAATGTCGCGCGCATGCAATGCGCCTGCGGCGGATTTCTTGACCGTTGAGGTGATCGCGTTCAGCGCGGAGACGGTTTCCTCGAGCCGCGAAGCCTGCTGCCCCGTCCGTAGCGACAGTTCCTGCGCTCCGGCAAGGATCCGGTCGCCGCCCGTCTCGATCGCGTCGACACCGGCGACAACGCCGCGCAGGGTCTCGCTTAGCTTGTGCAGCGCATCGTTGAAGTCTTCGCGAATTTGCGAATAGTCGCGGGTGAAATCGTCGTTGAGGCGCTCGGTCAGATCGCCTGCGGCTAGCCGCTGCAGGGCGTCGCCAAGCCGTAGCAAGACGTCGCTCTGTTCCGCGGAGGCGACAGCGCGTTCCGCGGCGCTTCGTCCGCGCTCGCTTTCCGCCGCCTCGCGCGCGACCCGCGCCTCCCTTTCGACGCGAACGCGTTCAGTGGCGTTTTCCTTGAACACCTGCATGGCGCGCGCCATGTCGCCGAACTCGTCGCGCTGGGCCACGATTTTTGACGGGATGTTCGCGTCAAGGTCGCCGTCCGCCAGTTGCAAGAACGCCTTGTGGAGAGCGCCAAGCACCGACAGCACGCCACGTCCAACCTGCAGCCAGCCGACGACCAACGCGAAGATCAGACCGCAGACCGTGAGCCCGACCAGCCAGTACCGGCTCAGATCAATCGACCATTGCGAGGTCATGATCGCAGCTTGCGAGACGTTCCGCGCGCCGGCAACAAGCTCCTCGACATGCGCGGCGAAAGCGATTGACTTTTCGCGGCTACCGGCCGCGATCTTTCGCTCCGCCGCGAGCTCCCCGAGTTCGTGGCGACGCAGCCGAAAGATGTCCTGGTCATTTTGCCCAAACGCGATCAGCGCACGCAGCGCAGCGATGGCCTCGCCAGCCTCAACGTCCTTGCTGAGCGCCACCGCGGCCTTTTCTGCCTTGTCTTCGCTCGCAATCAGCCGATCGCGGAACGGGATCAGCAGTTCGACTTGATCGGCGAGCGACGCCTCAACCAGCATTCCGATGATGAGATTGCTTTCGGCAGCTAGCTGCTCGAGCGCTTGCGAGCAGGACACCTTGTCTTGAAGCTCCTGGGCGGCTTTGTCGTCCAGTGCTGATTGCAGCCCAAGCTGTAAGTCGAACTCCGCGGAATCGACGAGCGGCGCGATCGTTTTTTCAAGCTGGCGATGCGCGGCTTCGGCCTCCGCAACCAATTGCACGCGTCGTGTGGCAAGCGCTATTCGTGTACCAACCGATTTCGCCAGCGCGTCTGCGTCCGCGCCAAGCCCGCGAAAGTCCCCCTTGAGATGCTCGCGGACGCCATCGCCTGTGGTCGTCGCTATCTCCTCCAGCGAACCTTCCATAGCCCTGAGAGCTTGGCGCGAACGCGCAACGCCCAGTTGCAACTCGGGTTGGTCGTTCGCGTTCGGAAGCGCGGCTGTAGTTTCGGAAAAGTCGCTGGCCTGCCGCGCAAGTGTCAGGGCGCGGCTCATCGCCGGAATGCCGACGCGCTCAATGCGTTCGAACCCGGATTGGATCCGGTTGTAGGAAATAAACGCGACCAGGCTTGCGCCTAGGGTGAGGCTGCCTACCGCGGCGAAGGCGCCGATCAAACGCGTACGCAGCGAGAGGCCGCGACGCCCGCGAGCGTTTTCAGCCGCGCGAGCGTAGCGGCGAGGGATTCCAAACACATCCGCCTCTTTTCGCTTGCCGATCTTCAGCCGCCGACCTCAGCAAGCGACTTCACCGCCTTAAACGAACCGTCGCGCTGAATGACGGTCAAAAAGACGCCATCGGACCCGTGATTATCCGTCGGAGCGTAGGTGAGTTTAAAACCGCCCAGATCAAAGGCGCTGTGGGAAATCGCCTCGAGCAACAGCTTACGCGTCGGCTCGCCATCGATCTTGCCAAGCGCCTCGATGACGACGCGGCCGACCAGATAGCCTTCCAGGGAGACGAAGCCGGGCGCTCCGGATGCGTCGATTGACTTTAACGCCGCCTGATACCTTGCAACAACGGGGATCGACGCGTCGTAGGGAAATGGCACAACCTGCGTTACGACGACGCCTTCGCCGTCGGGCCCTAGTTCCTTCGCCAGCGCATTGCTGCCGACAAAGGAAATATTGACGAAAGTCGCGTTCATCTTGATTTTGTGTGCGAGCTTGATGAATTCGGCGCACGGTTTGTACGGGCCGACCAGGATCACCGCCTCGGGCTCGCCTTTGCGAATGTCGAGAAGCGCGGTCTTCACCGCGACTGTGTTGCGCTCGAATGTGCCCTCCGCGACGAGCTTCATATTGCGGCGATCCAGCGCCTTTTGCACTCCCGTCAGGCCCGCGCGCCCGAACGCGTCGTCTTGATAAAGAATGGCGATGCGTTTGACGCCCCGATCCTTTGTCAGATGGTCGACCATCGTTTCCGTCTCTTGAAAATAGGACGCGCGCACATTGACGACGTCTGTCATTTCGGGCGCGCGAAGAAACGCGGCGCCCGTAAAGGCGCCGATGAACGGCACGCCCGCCTCCGCCGCGATCGGCGCCGTGGCCTGAGACGTCGGCGTCCCGACCGGTCCGACAAGGGCGAACACTTTGTCATCGCTGATCAGTTGCTCGACGGCCTCGATCGACTTTGTCGGCTCGTAACCATCATTGCGGCTGACGAGCTCAAGCCTTCGGCCTTTCACGCCGCCAACAGCGTTTGCTTCAGCGAAAGCGGCCAGCAATCCCGTTCGCATCCCCTCGCCGAGCGCCGCAGCGGGCCCCTCGAGCGCGGCCGCCTGACCAAAAGCGATTTTGTCGGGGCTGACGCCGGGGTCCGCAGATGCGCCGGCGGTCGCGCCGATCAGGCTGCACAAGCCCAGGAAAGCCGCACGCCAGCCGGGTTTTATTCGGCTTGACGCGTCGAGCCGGGTCCCCGACTCTCTCTTTGAGGCGGCTTGCATCATGCGGATCAACTCCAGGAGGCTGGGCGTAGTTGGAAGGTGGTCGTACATGCTCCACACGACTCGCACAGATTGCTGTGAGTTAATTAATAAACTATAACAATAATCAATGTATGTCGGCGCTTATAGTATCCGTCAGTTACAATATACCCGACTATTACGTGAGAGACAATCAAGAACATCTATTTTTGTTTATGTCTCGAAGAGCTGTCGTAGAGTTATGTAACAATTTCGCGCGAGTTTTATTTCAGGATGACAAAGCTCGCGGTCACATCTCGCGCTTCGCCCGCGCCGGCCGCGATCCATAATCCCGCAAAAATCGACCGTGAGGCTGGTCGCAAGTGCGGCCTACACGCAATTGGAGTTGAACATGATGTCATCGAAGAAATTGCGAATCGCAATGACCGCCCAATCGTTGGTGTGGAACGCCTTCTGAGATCAGTCGCACCTCGGGCTCCTGATTCAGCAGATCGTGGCTAACGCGCCTGTCGATCTGGGTGCGCCTCGCCTCGTCCACGCTGCTCTCCTTCTTGCGCTGCACCATCACTTAGTCGGGACACGAAACGCGGAACGGTTTGTCCCAGTTATATCAGGCGTCCTTTGGAATGCCCTTCGCGGCTGCCCATTCCCGCGGAAGCGCCCTGTCTCTGTCGACGCAGCCCGACGTCCAACCCACGTCGCGAGCGATGTCATACCAATCGCCACGATTGGGAATCGGGATCCGCGCTCTCCACTGAGGCGCCTCTCGCTCCTCAAGCGAGAGGCGTTTGGCCGTTGTCGTCTTCGCATCCGCTCGCGGCAAATGATGCTCGGGTCAGCGCTTTCTGATCGCTAGATGTCGAAGTCGTTCCCTCATTCGGCCGAGATATTTGTGCAATGTCGGCTTGCTTGCGGCGTAGTCCCGGGTGTCGAAAACGAACGGCGCGTCGATGATGTGACGCAGCATCGACGAAACCGCGGCGTCAATCGAAGTCGGATTGGGCCCCATGAAGAAATCGCTGCTGCCTAGCTGATCCGCAATCGCATCGACGTCTTGGCGAGCGCGTGCGTAGACGACGTCCGCCGGCATGCGACCCCATCCGCCGAGCATGAACCGAACTCAGACGGCTTCGAGTCGTTGACTGCTGCGCGGACGGAGAACCACCTGAGAAGGTGGCTGTCACGCCCCGCCCGGCTTTCGCGGACGAGTTTGTCGGTGGGCAACGTCCGGAATGCGAAGGGCGGCGGTTAGCACCGCGCGTTGCGGCTGGCTTGGGAACATTCGTTTCATGCTTGGCCCGATCGCGGCCAGCCGTTGAACTTCGATGGCGACCGTCTATCGGGACCGCATAAGTTCTCGACGTAAAGTTGAAGTTCACGCCCGCCTTGGATCGCCCCGGCGCTTTGCGGCCCGGCTCAAGGTTTACTGCCTCCACGCCCTGGGGCGTGGCTTGGCAATCCTTTAGACGATAGCCGCGGTACGAAGTTATCGCCGATCGGGCCTCCCTCGACACGCCGTGTCGGCTGGGCGATAGTGACATTTCCCGCGTGGGGGGTTCACCCGTGGAAGTGGGGGATTGGCTCCGTAGCCTCAGCCTCGGCCAATATGAGGCGGTCTTTCGCGAAAGCGAAATCGACTCCGAAGTTTTGCCTGAACTGACCGATGTCGATCTCGAAAAGCTCGGCATCCCGCTGGGCCACCGCAAGCGCCTCCTGAAAGCGATCGCAAATCTGGCCTCGCCGGGGCCACCGACGCCGCCCCCGCGCCTCGCGACGGCGCCAACGGAACCCGATACGGCGGAGCGACGGCAACTGACGGTAATGTTTTGCGATCTCGTCGGCTCGACCGCGTTATCGGCGAAACTCGATCCGGAAGACTTGCATGGCGTGATTGGCGCATATCATCGCTGCTGCACGGAGCAGGTCGAGCGCAATGGCGGGTTCGTCGCCAAGTATATGGGCGACGGCGTGCTGGCGTATTTTGGCTATCCCAACGCGCACGAGGACGACGCCGAGCGCGCCGTCCGAGCCGGGCTCGCCGTCGTCGAGGCGGCGCCGAAACTTGTCACCGCAGTGGGTTCGCCGCTGCAAGTGCGCGTCGGGATCGCAACGGGTCTGGTCGTGGTCGGCGATCTCGTCGGCTCGGGCGAGGCGCAGGAGCGCGGCGTCGTCGGCGAGACGCCGAACCTCGCGGCGCGGCTGCAAGCGATAGCGGCGCCGGATGAGGTTGTCCTTGCCGACGGGACGCGAAGGCTCCTTGGCGATATCTTTGAACTGAGGGATCTGGGGCTTCAGGACCTCAAAGGCGTCGCCAAGCCCGTGCGCGCCTGGGCGGCGCTGCGCGAGAGCCGGGTCGAGAGCCGGTTCGAGGCGCTCCACCCCACCGGCTTGACCGCGCTCGTCGGGCGCGAAGAAGAATGTGAATTGCTTCTGCGGCGCTGGAGCCGAGCGAAGGCCGGCGAAGGGCAGATCGTGCTGCTGTCGGGCGAGCCGGGCATCGGCAAGTCCCGTCTGACTGCCGAGCTTGAGGAGCGCTTCCGTGACGAACCGCACCACCGGCTGCGCTATTTCTGCTCGCTCCAGCACCGCGACAGCGCGCTTTATCCGTTCATCGCCCGGCTTGAGCGCACCGCGGGTTTCGAGCGCGAGGATGACGCGGCGGGACGGCTCGACAAGCTCGAACGGGCGCTCGCCAAATCCGGCGAAGTGAACGCCGGACGCGCCGCGCTCTTCGCCGATCTCCTGGGGCTCGCGCCGGAAGGCCGCTATCCGGCGCCGCCGGGGGACCCGCAGCGGCGGCGCGAGATGACGCTCGCCGCGTTGCTCGACGAGCTCGCAACGCTGTCGCGGCAGCGGCCGACGCTATTGATCTTCGAAGACGCGCATTGGGCGGATTCGACTTCGCTCGAACTGCTCGATCGCATGGTTGAACTCGCCCCCCGCCTGCCCGTGCTGATGATTGTGACGTTCCGGCCGGAGTTCTCGGCGCCCTGGCTGGGACAAGCGCATGTCACGTCGCTGTCCTTGAACCGGTTGGCGCGGCGCGAAATGGCCGCCCTCGTCCAGAGCGTGACCGGCGGCAAACGCCTGCCGCCGGAAATCCTCAACCGCGTCATCCAGCATACCGACGGCGTTCCGCTGTTCATCGAGGAACTGACCAAAAGTCTGCTCGAGGGCGGACTGCTGCGCGAAGAAGCGGGCGGTTATGCGCTCGCCATCCCGTCAAGCCTGCAAGACGCGCTGATGGCGCGGCTCGACCGGCTCTCCGGCGCCAAGCAAGTGGCGCAGACGGCCGCCATCATCGGCCGGGAGTTTTCCTACGAGCTGCTGCGCGCCGTGACGTCAATTTCCGATGACGAGCTTTACAGCGCGCTGCGCCGGCTTGCCGAATCCGAGTTGATCTTCCAGCGCGGCGACCCGCCTCAAGCCCGCTATACGTTCAAGCACGCGCTGGTTCAGGACGCCGCCTACCACTCGCTGCTCAGAGCCAATCGGAGCCTCCAGCATCGCCGGGTGGCCGAGGCGCTGGAGAGGCAGTTTCCCGAGACGATCGAGAAGCAGCCCGAACTCATCGCCTACCACTACACGGAGGCTGGGCTCGCCGAGCCCGCCATCGCCTACTGGCGAAAAGCCGGCCAGCAGGCGGCCAAGCGCGCGGCCAACGTCGAGGCGATCGATCATTTGCGCCGCGGCTTGGCGCTGGTGGAAAACCTGCCCGACCGCGCGGCGCACGCCGACGAGGAGCTGACCTTGCTGCTCGCCCTCGGCCCGGCCCTGATGTCGACGAGAACGAGCGCGGCGCCGGAGATACAGCAAGTCTACGATCGCGCGCTTCGCCTCGCGCGCGATCTCGGCAAGGTGGCGGAATTGTTCGCGACCGTTTGGGGATCCTGGATGATCGCGCTCGCGCGGGGCAATCAGGAAGGCACACGCGCATGCACGGCGGAGCTGTTCAGCATCGCGCGGAAACAGAACGACGCCGGTTATCTCCTTCAAGCCCATCACTGCGCGTGGCCGGCGGAAATGCTGGTCGGCAATTTCAATTCGGCGCAAGAACACGTCGATGCTGGCCTAGCGCTCTATGACAAGGAGGCGCACCGGGACCACGCCGTTCTCTATGGTGGCCATGACCCGGCGGTTTGCGGTTACTTGACCGACGCTCTTCTGCTGCAGGCATGGGGTCGGCCGGCCCGCTCGGCGGCGCGTCTCGACGTGGGACTCGCGCTGGCGCGCGATCTGGCGCATGCGCCCACCCTCATCCATGCTCTATGGTACGCCGCGGAGACAGGCTTCTTGCGCCACGATCCGGTCAGGGTCGCATCGTTGGTCGCCGAGTGGCTTCCGATGGCGTCGGAATTTGGTTCTTCGCTCGGCGTGGCCAATGCGTCGATGATGAACGGTTGGTCAAAGGTCATGACGGGCGACATCGAAGTTGGCCTCGCAGAGCTACGCAACGGCCTCGATCGATGGCGCTCGACCGGCTCGAAGGTCTGGGGTTCGATTCGCCTCGGGCGGGCGGCCGCCGCCTTCATCGAGGCTGGCGACGTGGGACAGGGCGCGGCGCTTCTGACCGAAGCCTTTCAGGTCATGGAAGGCAACGGCGAGCGTTGGTATGAGGCGGAGCTCTTCCGGCTGCAAGGCGTGATTCTCACGAGAAGTTCGTCGAACCGGACCGCCGAGGCGGCGGCGTCTTTCGAGCGCGCGATCAAAGTGGCGGAGTTGCAGGGCGCATGCCTGTTCGAACTGCGGGCCGCAGTGGCCCTGAGCCGGCTGCGAGGCGCCCAAAAACAGCGCAGACAACGCAAGGCGCTGCTCAATTCGATTTATCGTCGCTTCACCGAAGGGTTCGACACACCCGATCTCAAGGAGGCGAGGTCACAACTCGATGAATTGGTGTAAGATCGTCGCGTCGGTCGCGGTGCGGGGGAGAGCCCGCTTTCGGCGCCCGCGTAAGGAAGCAGGAGGATAACATGCGTGAAATGGTCGGCGGCTGTCTATGTGGGAAGGTCAGATATTCTGCGACCGCGGAACCCGCCATGGTGGCTGTATGTCATTGCAAAAACTGCCAGAGACAGTCGGGAACCGCGTTCACCACCATTGTCGGCGTGCCCCGGGAAGCGCTGAACGTCACCGGAACGCTAAGGACCTATGAAGACCTCTCCGAGACCGGCAAAGGCATGCACCGGCGGTTTTGTCCGGAATGCGGCTCTCCCATCGTTACTGATGCGGATGGCTATCCCAATTTGACATTCGTCAAGGTTGGCACGCTCGATGACACAAGCTGGATTGATCCGACAGTGCAGTTTTGGTGCGACAGCGCGCAACCTTGGGTAAACCTTTCGGAAAAGGTTCAACCGTTTCAGAAAATGCCGGGTTGAGCAGAGCTCGGAAGCAACGCTTTAGGGCGGCGCCACAGATTTAGTCCGGAAGCGTTGCGACGAGATCGCCGAGTTCTACAATACCTCGCCGGCGACGTGACGAGGCGTTGCTCGACGTTCGTAAAGGCGCTGGAGCGCTTCGACGAGTACAATAAGGCCAAGTTCCAGACCGAACAGGCGCGCGGCTTTCAGGTCAATCTTCGTGGAGCAGCGCAACGCCCGGACCGGCGAGCGGTTTTCGGAGTCCGCCATCAACTCCACACTCGCCGCGGTGCGTACGCTCCAAAGCTAGATGCGATCGGCGTCGCCGGCAATCGCGACCATCGTCGTTTGATTGCGAAAGTACAGTGCGTCGGCCGAAAGGCGCGTCGGAGTTTTTCAGAGGCGCCGCTCTCGCTGGACCCAAGGGTTCAACTGCCGTTGGCGTCTCCCGGAATGAAGCCATCGCCGCCACCAGAGGAATGGCTGTAGTTCCAGCCTCCGCCTGCCGGCGGGACGGCGTAACCCTCGTACGCGCGCTGACTGCCCCAGCCCCAATCGTAGTTGCGCGCCCCGGCGTAGCGCCTGTGGAGCCTGCGGCTGTGTGCGTCGCCAACCCTCGTGAATTTAGCTAGCCCGACTTCGCGGATTGGGGTAGTTTTCGACTTTCTCGGCCAAGGAGATCAATACCTTGACCTAAGAGGTCTTCACTACAGGGAGGTCAGCGAGGCAGCGCGGCAGCGGCGATTTTGGGGGGCGGTTGAGCCGGCAAGGCGAGGTTCATCCGGTCGATCAGGAGCCGTAGATCGCGTTCGGGTTCGGTATAGCGGGTCAGCACAATTTCGCGCCCGTCGGTGGTTGGCAAATGCACGTCGATCATCTGAACGCCGGCGAACTTCGCCAGGGCGCTGCGGGCGGTCAGGCCCGGCGCGAGGCCGTGCAGGCGGCGGGTGAGCGTGATCTGAAGACAATAGGCGAGGAAGGCGATGAAGATGTGCGCCTCGATCCGCTTCTCGTCCTGATGAAAGATCGGACGAATGGCCAGATCGCCCTTCAGCGTCTTGAACGCCTCCTCCACCGCGACGAGCTGAACGTAGTATTGCCAGAGAAGCGCGGGATCGCTCTCGGTCAGATTGGTGCGCAACAGATAGCGGCCCTCGCGGCGTCTGACGGCTCGCAGCTTGTGGCGATCGAGCGCGAAGCTCAGCGCACCGGTCTTCTTGTCGACTTCCGTTCTGACCAGGCGCCAGGCGGAAGGCGCCTTCGAGCGCGCCGCGCCAAGCTTCATCAGCCGCTCTTGCAGCGTCACCTCCATGAGAGAGAGCTTCTTCAATCTCGCCCACAGCCATTTCAGCTGCCGGCGTCGCATCGCTCGCTCCTTGGCTACGCGGTCGGCGCTTTGCGCGAAGACGTAGAGTTCGTCGTCTTGCGACAACAGCTTGACGTCGACGCCCTCCCGCGCCTTGCGCCACGGCTTATCGATGAGATGCTTTTCGAGCCGGTTGAGGCGACCTTTTGGCGTTCCCACGAGATAGCTGACCGGCGGATCGCTGGCGCGCATTTCGGCCAGAACCGCTTCGGTGGGCACGCCGCGATCCATCACCCAAACCCGCCGCGCCTTGCCGTATTGGCTTTCGATCTTGGCCAGGAACGCGCGCAGGGTTTTGCTGTCGGCGGTGTTGCCGGGCAGAACCTCGTAGGCCAGCGGCAACCCCTCGGGCGTGACGACGAGCGCGATGACGACTTGCGGGCAATCCGGCCGCTTGTCGCGGCTGTAGCCGTGGCGACGCTTGGAGCCTTCGGGCAGATCGGCGGCGTTGACCTCGAAATACGTGCTTGTCAGATCATACAGCAACACGTCGAACGAGGCGTTGAACAGATCGCGCCAGCGCTGCGTCAGATGCGAGAACAGCGCCTGTTTGTGGGCGAGCAGCAGGTCGTGGCAGGCGTAGAGTTTATGAGCCTCCGCCAGGCCGAAGTCGGACCCCAGCAGATCGGCCATCGCGCTGTCGAGGAACCACTGGCGATGCAGCCGCCACTCGCTACCGGGCGAGATGAGCCGGTAGGTCGCCAGCACTTGCAGCACATGATCCCAGCGCGTGCCCTTGCGGCTTTTCGGCAATCGCTCGGCCCAGAACCGATCGAGCCGCAACTCCCGCCACAGCAGGCCCGCCAGCCAACAGGCGCCCCACTGGCGCGGGCGGCAGAGCCGCATTTCGCTCAGACGCAGCCGGATGACATCGTCGCCGGCTGGAGCTTCGCAACGATCTTCGGGAAACAGGGCGAGCGTTCGCGCGCGGCCGGCCTCCTCGTCGAACACCTCAACGGCCCTGCGCCACGCCTCGGCCTGAGAGGAATTGATCTCGCCAAGATAGAGCACGTGACGCTGCGCCACGCGACCACCATCGACACGCCGGTTCTCGACGACGCTCCAATAGAGGTGTGTCTTCCCGTTCTTCCGCCGCTCGGTCTTTCGCAGGAACATGGCGAAGCAATTCTGCCACGACCGTGCAATTCTAGGAATCCTGTGCGAGATTAGTTGGTCTTCACTACAGCCGTTTTTCGCCCCGTTTGCGAAACCCGCATCAACCAACTCAAATACTTACAGCTCGCAAAAACCCGCAAAATGGGCTTATCCACAGGCAAATCCGCGAAGTCGGGCTAGCCCAGGCCTTGCGGCGTCGCCGAGAGTCTGGGCGGCGGCGGGCGTCGCAACGGCAATCAGCGCGCTGACGGTGATCGCAAGAATCACGCGCATGTTGAGCTCCTAACTATTGTTGATCGTGGTTGGAGGCGGGGTCGATGTCAGAGCGCGGCCGGCGACAAAATCATCAGCCGCCGTTGGCGCCCTCTGGTACGCAGGAATAGCCCATCATCGCGTTTCCCGGACCCCATACAGGTTCGGCGCGATCCGGACCGCAACTGTTTCCATTGCTGTAGATGCGCTGCGAAGGCGGCGTCCACGCCTGCTGCGACGGCCAAGCTTGGCGATCGCGTCCGTGGGTGTCAGACGAGCTTTGCGCAAACGCTGACGCCGCGAATAACAGCAGGGCGGCGCCGGCGACGGTATATCTGATCATATCGCACTCCTCGGTTGGACGGACAGTGCGTTCAAACGCCATCGACGACACAAGGCGCGCAGTCGCACCGCCGAGAAAACAGAATCTCGCGTTGTGTGTCGCCGAGCGTGCGCACGGCCGCCTAAGGGGGTCGGGGGGTAAGCCTCGATAGGCGTTGTTCGAACAAACGCCAGAAGATCGAGGCCCGGCCTTTGAAATATCCTATGGTTCGGGCGTCGAACTCACAACTAATATCGAGTTTAGTATTGGGCGCCGACAGGCTGCTCGTTCCAGCTTCGGTCTAGAGCCGTTACCGATCAAGTTGCACCGCCGTCATGGCGAGCGAAGCGAAGCCATCCACGTCTCCGCCGAGCCGAGCTTCACCGACTAGACTACGATCTCGGCGCGCTGGATTGCTTCGCTTCGCTCGCAATGACAATCCGATTCTGTCTGATCGGTATCTGCTTGTCTTATGACTTTCCACGCCGAAGGGCGGAAAAGGAGCCGCTGGGAGAGGGCGGCAGCCCTCTCGTCAGCGGCGAGGGTCGGATCGCGATACTGCGGACCGTTTGACGGGTCGAGCTAGAGTTGGATCGCCCTCGTCTTTTCCTGATGGCCTGCACGGATACCCGCGGGAAAGCCGCGAATGACAAGCAGAGGCGCGGAAAAGATGAACGATGATACCATTGGCGTCGACGTTTCGAAAGACTGCCTCGACGCGCATAGGTTGGCCGACGGCGCAAGCCGCCGCTTCGCCAATGACAAAGCCGGACACAAGGCGCTCTTGCGGGGGTGCGCCGAGAAGCCGTTGGAGCGGGTCGTCTTCGAGCCGACCGGTCCCTATCATCGCACGTTCGAGCGCGCGCTCGCAGAGGCCGGCGTTCCCTTCGCCAAGGTCAATCCCCGCCAGGCGCGCCGCTTCGCCGAGGCGACCGGCAAGCTCGCGAAAACGGATCGCTTGGACGCAGCGATGCTGGCGCGGATGGGCTCCTTGCTTCAGTTGCCAGTCCGGCCGCCTCGCAGCGAAATCATCCTTGAACTGAAAGAGCTTCATCTCGCGCGCGAGGCCCTCGTCAAGGACCGGACGGCGGCCAAGAACCGGGGAAAGGTTCTGGTCTTGGCGCTGCTGAAACGCCACAACGCCCAGCGTCTCGACCAGATCGAACGTCAAATCGCGGCTGTCGAAGCCGCCATGCGTGACATCGTCAACGCGGACCCCGACCTTTCCCAACGCTTCGCCATTCTGACCAGCATTCCCGGCGTTTCCGCCATTACCGCTTTCGCTCTCCTCGTGGAGATGCCCGAACTCGGCACGCTGGAGGCCGGCGAGGCCGCTAGTCTCGCGGGCCTAGCGCCTATCGCGCGGCAATCAGGCCGCTGGACGGGCCGCTCGTTCATTCGCGGCGGGCGCGCCGGCCTCCGCCAAGCCCTCTACATGCCCGCGCTCGTCGCGATGCGCTTCAACCCGGACCTGAAGGCCAAGTATCAGCAGCTCGTCGACAGCGGAAAACCGGCCAAGGTCGCCATCGCCGCCATCATGCGAAAGCTCATCGTCCTCGCCAACGCGCTGCTCAAAGCCAATCGCCATTGGCAGCCAAGACGCGCCGCCTAACCGCCGTGGGGCGCGCGCAGCGAAGGCCGCAGGCCGAAGCGCAGCATGCCCCACGGCGCCTCAAATTCCCCCTTGTCCAAAACGGATACTCTAGAGCGAGTCCCGATCAAGTTGAACCGCTGTCATGGCGAGCGAAGCGAAGCCATCCACGTTTCCGCCGAACCGGGCCTAGCCGATTAGCCTGCGATCTCGGCGCGCTGGATTGCTTCGCTTCGCTCGCAATGACGAAGCCGATTCAATTCGTTCGGTAAGCGCTCTAGACGCAGGAGACGGGTCAAGTCGAGCCCGCCACCTCTTGATTTTCGCCGCATCTCGTCCCCGCATCAAGCTTCGGGGCGAGGGCTGCTCACGGCCCGCAAATCAAGATGACGCGAATCTTGAGGTTGCTGCCGTGCTCGAGCCGAAAGCCGACCGGGCTAGCCCAGACGTCGTCGGGGATGGGGCTTTTGGATGCGTCAACGAGCCTTACGGAAACAATGCGATGTTCAGCGATCGCCGTCGCCAATACGGATTGCAGATGGCCATTCTCGCACATGAAGACCTGGTTGCTGTCTTCCGGATCGATGACAAATGTTTTCGCCTGAAAAGACGGTGTCGATACGGGCCGGGCGTCCTCGGCGACCGCCGGACCCAATCCGACGAAGGCGAGAGCAATCGCCATTGCCAGAACTCGTCCATCCATCCCGCTTGCGTTCACTGTGTTCCACGTTGAAGCGGGGTCGTCGGCGCCCGGCAATTCAGCCGCCGCTTCGTCCGGGGTCGCGCGAAAATGCGCGTGGGCTCGGCTCATCTTTCGCCCTCCCTTGACCGACCGCGGTTACGGACCGGACGCGGCGATCCGTGGTTCTGTTTCGTTGTACGGCCGCGACCAGCCGCCGCCCAGCGCCATGATGAGCCCGACGTAGGCGTCAATCTGTTGCGCCCGCACCGCAAGGGCCGATCGTTGGGTCAAGAGCGCCGTGTCTTGCGCGGTGACGACGTCGAGATAGGAGGCGGCGCCATCGCGGTAGAGCGCCATCGACATCTCCAGCGCCTTGCGGGCCGCGCTCGCCGCCGCCTCGGTATGACTAGCCTCGGACGCCAACCAATGTATCGCGGAAAGATCGTCTTGCACTTCCCTGACGGCGCGGAGCACGGTCGACCGGTAACGTTCGGCCGCAATCTTGGCCTGCGCCTCGGCCTCCTTGAGTTCGGCTTCGCGCAAGCCGAAGTCAAGGAGCGGCACGGACATCGACGGACCAATCGAGTAGAAGGTGTTGGCGGGATCGAGCAGGCGCAGCGATGTATCCTGCGTGCCGCCGAGCAGGCTGATCGTGAACTTTGGATATTTGTTGGCGCGCGCTGCGCCGATGAGCGCGTTTGCCGCGGCGAAATCGCGCTCCGCCAAAGCCACATCGGGGCGCCTCAGCAGCACATCGCCGGGTACGGCGCGCGGGCGGCGGGGAAACGCGACCTGTCCTGCATCGACGGGCAGGCGGAAGCCCGCGGCCGCCCGTCCGGCCAGAGTCGCAATGGCGTCGAGGAGAGCTGTCCGACGCACCTCTAGATCAGACGCTTGCGCCCTCACGCCCTCGACCTGAGCCTCCGCGCGTTGCGCATCGACCGGCGGCGCGATTTTCGCGTTCAGCCGATCGCGCGTAAGATCGAGCGCAGACTGATAGAGTTTGATCGTGTCGGAGAGCAGCTTGGCCTCGGCGTCAAGCGCCCTGAGATCGAGATAGTCGCGCGCCAGCTCTGCGTGCAGTTCGAGTCGGGCGTCCGCCAACGCATCTTCCGCCGCTTGCGAATTCGCCTTGGCGGCCTTGACGATGTCAGCGACGCGTCCCCAGACATCGAGTTCGTAGCCGGCAATGCCGGCGGCGACCTGATTGGCACCATAGTAGGTGGGCTGGTCCTTGGAGCGAAGCGGACGGTTGGCCGATTGTTTGTTATCCGACAAGCCGCCGTTGAAATCGATCTCCGGAAACAAGCCGCTGACCGCAGCGTCGGCGCGCGCCTTCGAGCTTTGGTAGGCTGCGTAAGCCGCAGCCAGGTCCGGATTCGCTGCGTCGAGTTCGGCTTCCAACCGGTTTAGCGTGGCGTCGTTGAAACTCCGCCACCAGAGACCTGTCGGCGCGATGACGCCGCCGCTGGCGCCGCCGGCGTCGGTGAACTGCGACGGCAGCGAAACGGTCGGCACACGATAAGCGGGGGCCAGTTCGCAGCCAGCCAGCGCCAACGCCGTCGAAAGCCCGAACGCAACGCGGTTTTTCATGGACCCCCTTGAGCGGCGCGCGCGAATTCAGCGCGGCGCTATTTTGCCCCATCGGAAGCCGATTGCGCAACATTGCCGACGGCGAGGGTGGGATGTCCGTCGTGATGTGCGGCGCCGTCGGCGAGACGAACCGTGTCGCCGTCCGTGATCGATTCCGGCGGGCTCAGGACGATACGGGCGCCCGCCGGCGCCGCGCCTTCGATTTCGACTTCCGAGCCGTAGTCGCGCGCGATGCGCACGCGATAAAGCTTGATGCGATCGGCGTTGTCGACGGTTGCGACCATCGTCGCTTGATCGCGGAAAAGCAGCGCGCTGGCCGAGAGGCGCATCGCATTCGGAGCGGGGGGAATCTCGAAATCGACTTCGGCGAACGAGCCGGGGCGAAGCATTTCATCGTTGTTGTCGGCGACAAGTTCGACCAGCAGCGCTCTGGATTTGACGTCGATCGCATGAGAGGTCGTTTCAATTTTGGCTGCAAACACGCGGCCAGGATATTCCGGAAGATGCAGCTTTGCCGTCATGCCGTCCTTCAGGGCGGCTGCGTGGACCTCCGGCGCCCTAACGTAGATGCGCATCTTGTGGACGTCGGCGACGACAAACAACGGGGTGCTTCCCGGCGCCGGGTTCGAATTGACCAGCGAGCCGATGTCGATGTTTCGGGCGGTGACGACGCCGTCGAACGGCGCCACGATCGTTGCGAAATTTTTCAACGAGCGCAGACGATCGAGCGCCGACTTCGCCGCCGAGACTTCCGCTTGCCTGGCGCGCTGATCGCCGACCTTCTCATCGATCGCCTGTTGCGAGACCGCCGATGAGGCGCGCAACGACTGCCAGCGATCGGCGGTGGTCTTGGCAAGCGAAAGGTTGGCGTTGGCCTTTTCGAGGTCGCCCTCGGCTTGAGCGATGCGGTCGTCGATTTCCGGGGTATCGATCACCGCGAGCACGTCGCCCTTTCGCACTTTCGCGCCGATGTCGGTGCGCCATTCGCGGACATAGCCGCTGACCTGCGCATGGATCGAAGCCGAATAGAAAGCCTCGACATCGCCGGGAAGTACGATCTGCTTGACCGTCGTATCGGGCTTAGCGGACGTCACCGCCACGGTCGGCGTCGCCTGCTCGCGAGTCCATTTCGTGAGGCTCTCGTCTTCCTGCCGTCGCGAGGCGATGCCGGAACCCGCCACCGCGATCGCAACGATGACGAGAATGACGAGGAACTTGCCGACACGCACGCCCTTCGCCGCTGACGGCGCGACGGGTTTAGCCTCCTGGCGACCGATGGACTCGTGCTTCATGTCGCCTGGGCCTCTATACGCAGGGGTCCTGTCGGCGCCTTAGCCTCCTTGCTCTTGCGCTCGTGCGCGAGGCGGAACAGGGCCGGAACAAACAGCAGCGTCGCGATCGTCGAGCAGATCAGACCGCCGATGACCGCTCGACCAAGCGGCGCGTTCTGCTCGGCGCTGAGCGCCATCGGGGCCATCCCGATGATCATCGCCAACGCGGTCATCAGCACCGGCCGAAACCGCGTGAACCCGGCCTCGATCGCCGCGGTCAGCGGATCGTCGCCCTCCGCCAGCCGCTCGCGCGCGAAGCTGACGACCAGGATGCTGTTGGCGGTCGCGACGCCCATGCACATGATGGCGCCGGTCAAGGCGGGGACGGAGAGCGTCGTGTGGCTGACGAACAGCATCCAGACAATGCCGGCGAGCGCGGCCGGCAAGGCGGCGACGATGACGAACGGATCGAGCCAGGACTGAAAGTTGACGACGATCAGCATATAAATCAACACGATCGCGAGCGCGATTCCGGCGAACAATTGCGTGTAGGCCGCCGTCATCGTCGCCGTTTGGCCGCGTAGCACGATCGTCGAGCCGGGCGGCCGGTCCTTGGCGGTCTCGTCCAGAACTTTCTGGATATCGGCGGAGACCGCGCCCAGGTCGCGCCCGGCGTTGGTCGCGAAGATATCGATCACAGGCTGAACCGCGTAGTGGGAGACGACCGCCGGACTGACGCTGCGCTTGATGGACGCCACACCGGCGAGAATTTGCGAGGCGTCCTTTTGCGAGGCGGGCACGTTCTCCAACGCCGACATCGAATCCAACCAATATTGCGGGCGTTTGCGCGATGATCGGATAGGCGACGCCGTTCTTGGGGTTGATCCAGAAGGTTGGCGCGACGGCGAAGCTGCCGGACAGCGTGTCCTGCAAGCTCTTGGCGACGTCGAATTCGTTCAGGCCCGAGCTGGGCGGCGAGCGTTCGGTCGACGTCGACGTCGAACTGCGGATAGCTCTCCGATTGCTGAATCCGCGGGTCGGCGACGCCGGGAACCAGCGCTATACGCCGCAGCAACTCGTCGGCGTATTTCAGGTTCTTCTCGACCTTGGGTCCCATCACCTGCACGTCGACGGGCGATGGCAGGCCGAAGTTGAGGATCTGCGAGACGATATCCGCGGGAAGAAAGGCGAAGGTTGCGCCGGGAAACTGTCTCGGCAGCGACTCGCGCAGCGTCTTGACATATTCGTCAGCCACGGACTCCGAGCCCGGCTTCAGCGTGATCAGCAAGTCGGCGTCGGCGTAGTCGACCGTGCCGGAATTGCCGTAGGCGAGGTTGATGCCGCTGATCGGCAAGCCGATGTTGTCGACGATCGTCCGCACGGCCCCCGGCGGCAGGTTCTCGTGGATAGCCTCCTCCACCCGATCGCACAGCGCGGCTGTCTGCTGGATGCGCGTGCCCGTCGGCGCCCGAACATGCAACTTGAGTTGTGTGCTCTCGACGGTGGGAAAGAAGTTCTGGCCGAGAAACGGCGCCAGCCCGAACGAGGCGAAGACGAGGAACAGAAACAAAAGGACAAACTTTCCGCGCGCCGCGAGCGCGGTTCTGAGCAGACGTCGGTAGAAGCCGCGGGCGGCCTCGAACCGGCGCTCGAAGCCGCGCTGGAAAAGGGTGAACGGATTGCGCGTGGGCGGCGGGGCGTCATGTCCGTGATGCACGGTCTGACCCGCGAGCAGAAAGTGGGCCATTGTCGCAACCAGCGTGCGCGATAATACGTAAGAGGAGATCAGCGCGAACACGACCGCGGCGGCCATCGGGCGGAACAGATAGCCGGCGACGCCGCCTAGGCCGAACATCGGCACGAACACAATGCAGATGCACAGAAGCGAGACAGTCGCCGGGACAACGATCTGCCGCGCCCCATCCATGATCGCGGCTTTTATGCGCTTGCCATGTTCGAGATGCCAGTTGATGTTTTCGATCGTCACCGTCGCGTCGTCGACAAGAATGCCGACCGCCAATGCGAGCCCGCCGAGCGTCATCACGTTGATCGTCTGACCTGTAGCGGCGAGTAGCGCAACCGCGGAGAGAATGGCGAGCGGGATCGAGATCGTGATGATGAGGGTCGAGCGCCAACTGCCGAGGAAGATCAAAATCATCAGGCCAGTCAGAGTCGCAGCGACGACGCCTTCAAAAATAACCGAATCGACGGATTGCTTCACAAATGTCGACTGATCGCCGACGGCGTCGAGTTTGAGGCTGGAGGGCAGCGATTCCCTCAGCTTCGGCAGCAGCGCCTTGACCCCGTTGATAACGTCGAGCGTCGAGACCGAGCCGGCCTTCAGGATCGTCATCAGCACCGCGTTGCGGCCGTCGACGCGCACCATGTTGATCTGCGGCGGCGCCCCCTCATGCGCGAAAGCGACGTCGCGCAGGAAAACGGTCGCCCCATTGACAACTTTGATCGGCAATTTGTTGAGCGCGGCGATATTGTCGGGCGAGCCGTTGAGCGAGACGACATATTCGAACTGACCGACGACTGCGTCGCCCACAGGCGTTACGATGTTCTGCTGCGCTATGGCGTTGACGACGTCCTGAGCCGAAAGGCCGTATGCCTGTAGCTTGGTCGCATCGAGGTCGACCTGAACCTGCAGCACCTTACCGCCGTAGGGCGAGGGGATCGCCGCGCCGGCGACGCTGGCCAATTGCGGACGGATGAAGTTCTGCGCCGCGTCGAAGATTTGCGCCTGACTCAGCGATTCGCTCGATAGCGCCAATTGCAGCACGGGCACGCTCGAAGCGTTGAAGCTCAGCACATAGGGCGGCGTGATGCCGGCCGGCAGATATTTCAGCACCGTCTGCGAGGCCGCGGTCACCTGGGCCAACGCGCCGTTGATATTTACGGTCGGTTGGAAGAAGATCTTGACGATTCCGTAGTTGGGTAGAGACTGCGACTCGATGTGCTCGATGTCGTTGACCTGAGAACTCAAGGTACGCTCGTAATAGTAGATGATCCGCTGAGACATTTCCTGCGGGGGTTCGCCGCTATAGGTCCAGACTACGGCGACGACGGGAATGCCGATGTTGGGGAATATGTCGGTCGGCGTTTTGAACCACGCGCCGACGCCGAAGATGACGATCAGCATCGCCATGACGACGAAAGTGTAAGGGCGATTGAGCGCGATGCGAACGATTGCGAGCATGAACGAGTGCGATCGGAGCGCGGATGTGGACGCAACGCGACGCCCCCGAGCGCGGCGCGCCCTCCGCCTCGGCGAACAGACAGATAGGCGTCTATCGCCCGCTAAAACACTAAATAATATTTGAGCTTACGCACGCGACGGCGACCTGCCGAGGCCGCGTGCGAGCGAAGCCTTTTCGGCCGCCCGCATGACGAAACGGGCGCCGGGCGCATTGTCCTCTACGGACAATTCGAAGCCGTGCAACTCGGCGATCGTGCGGGCGATGTTGAGGCCGAGGCCGTGGCCCGCCTCGCCCTCGCCGGCAGCTTCGCGAAAGAAGCGGCGGAAGATCGCTTCGCGATGGGCTGACGACACCCCTGGACCGTTATCGCGCACTTCGAGGCGGGGAAGGCCGTCGTGGGTCTCGGCGACGATTTCCACCTCGCCGCCGGCGGGCGTAAACTTAATCGCATTGTCGACGAGGTTCGACACCGCTTCGCGCAAAAGGTCTTCGTCGCCACGCATCCAAACGGGCGCCGGCGTCGCCGTCGTCAGCCGAATTGATTTGGCCTCCGCGAGCGGGGCATAGAATTCGCCGGTTTGCAGGCAGACTGCAGCGAGGTCGACATCGCGGAAATGTTTGCGGCGTGGGCCGTTCTCCACGTCGGAAATGCGCAGGAGCGCTGAAATCGTCACCGCGGCGCGTTCGAGCTGCGCCAAGGCGCCTTCGAGTTGGGCCCGCGCCGGATAGGCGTCCTCTTCGAGCGCCCGCTCCAATTTGATCTTGGCGAGGGTCAGCGGCGTCCGCAGATCGTGGGCAATGTTGTCGCCGACGCTTTTCAACTGGTCCAGCAGACGAGCAATCTCGTCGAGCATCAAGTTGACGGCCCGCGCGATGCGATCAATCTCGTCGCGCTCGCGTGAGACGGGCAGCCGCGAACCGAGATCGCCTTCCATGATGCGGGTGATCGCTTCATGTACGCTTTCTAGACGGCGCAGACCCTGACGCGCGAACAAAATGCCGATCGCCAGGATGGCGGCGACAGTCGGGACGAGCGCGACCAGAAGAGCGCGCAGCAGCGTTTGCTCAATGTCCTCGGTGTCCTGCAAATTCCGTCCGAGCAGCGCTATGCCCTTGTCGGTGCGGCGTATGGCGACGAATACCGCGGCCTCGCCCGGCGGTCCCAGCGCCGCGGTCTGCGTGGCCGACAGGAAGTGCGGCTGGCCGTCGACGCTGATCGGCGGCATATGCGTCACGTTGCCGAGCACCAGGGCCCCTCGCGAATCGAACAGCGCGAGATAATCAATGCGCCGGATGTCAGGGGTCTGCCGCGCCGCCAGCGCCGCGCGCAGGCGCTCCTCCGGCGCGTCGTAATTGAGGCGCGCCTCTTCGGCGAGAATGGCGCCGACCCGCGCGGAGTCTTCGCGCGCCACGTCGAGATAGATCAGCCCGAAGCCGCCGATGGTCGCCGCGGTGATCGCCAGCGCGAAAGCCAGCGCCAGGCGAAATTGACGCGCCCCGAAGACCTCAGTCTTCCACATGCAGTTTGAAGCCGGCCGCGCGCACATTGAGGATGAAGCGTCGTCCATCGCCGGCGTCGAGCTTGCGCCGAAGATTGCCGATGTGGACGTCGACCACGTTGGTCTGCGGCAGGAATTTGTAATGCCAGACGTCCTCGAGCAGCATGGCGCGAGTGACGATCTGGCCGGGCCGACGCATGAAATATTCGAGCAGCCTGAACTCGCGCGGCAACAATTCGACCCGTTCGCCGTCGCGCCGCGCCTCGCGCTCGACGAGATCGAGTTCAAGCGGCCCGACCTTGAGCCGGGTGGCGCGGGAGGTTTCCCCCCGCCGCAGCAGCGCCTCGACCCGCGCCGAAAGTTCGCGCAGCGCGAACGGCTTAATTAGATAGTCGTCGCCGCCGGCCTTCAGGCCCGCGATGCGATCGTCGACCGCCGAATGCGCGCTAATCAGCAGCACGGGCACGGGGTTTCCCTCGCCGCGCAGCGTTTCGACCAAGGACAGGCCGTCCTCTCCGGCCAGCATCCTGTCGACGATCAGCACGGCGGCCTCGCCCCGCCGCGCCGCCGACAAACCCTTCTCCAACGTCTCGGCGTACTCGACCGGATGCCCATCGCCTTGCAGAGTTCGCAGGATTTCGTCGGCCAAATCGCGCTCATCTTCGACAAGCAGAATGGGAGCGTGGGCGTTGGCGACCGTGTGGGAGTACATCGCCGCTCAATCCGCGCACAGGTCGTCTGCCGCCCCCGCGCGGATGGCCGACGGGCGAGGCCAGCGATCGGCGCGAAAGTTCGGAACGTTGTCCCAAGCGCCAATTACAGACGCAGTCATAGAGCCCTCCGCGTTTGCGCCGAGACGGCTTCGGCATCAATTGCGTCGGGGTGTAATACACTCGTTTTGGACGTCGCCATCACAGCGAGTTTATAAAACAATTTTTATGTAAACGTTGTTTTAGACTTCAGTGTTTACAGGCGTCATGTCCACCTAGATATAGCTGCACGGCACAAATAAATACTCCGGGCGCGAGCCCGGAGTCATAGAACCCGGCAGGGTTCGTTCAGAACCGTACCCGAAGCCCGGCGGTCGGCGCGAAATTGTTCGACTCCAGATAACCGGTCGCGAGACCGCCCGTCACCTTTTGGTAGAAGACGCCGGCATACAGATCGACCCGCTTCAGCGGGCGATAGTCGACCATGAAGGAAAATGCGTTTTCGTAGCCCTTGCACTTGCTCGACGACGTTCCGAGCGGCGCGTAGCCGGGCGCCGCTACTGTGGTGTTGGCCGCACAGGTCGTCGCCGTGACCGTCGAGTTGAAGTCCTGTTGGATATACAGATAGTACGCGCCGACGAGGTCCAGGCGATCGGTGAGGGCGTACTTGGCGCCCGTCCACAGGACGTCGAAGTTCAACGGCTTGGTGTAGCTTGTGGTCGTGATGCCGCTGGAGACGACGGGGCCGCCCTCGATGTTTGTGAAGCCGTTAGGGAAGTAGGTGTCGGAGGGATTGGTGAAATAGTCATGCTCCCAACCGCCGTAGACCGTGAACTGGTTCCATTTGTACTTGGTGAGAAGGATGAAGGTCTGGTCATTGTCCAGCGTCGCCTTCAGTGCGTTGGGCGCCGTCAGCGGTGGGCCGCCCGCGGCGCCGGCAGCCGCATTATAGGTGGCGAGGCTCACCTGATCCTTGGTTCGCCCATAGATCGCGTCCAGAGACAGGCTCTTGTTGAAGAAGTCGCCGCCGACGTCGACCTGCCAGTCGCCATTCGCGGCGTTGTAGAGGTCGTATCCGCCGAACTGGACGATCGTGGCGACGCGCAAATTATAGGGAAGGTTCACCGCATATTTGACCGAGGTGTTGATGCGCGCGGTCTCGGTCTGGCCGGCGCCGGCGGTCTTGCCCGACCATCCGATCAGGGAGAATGCGTAGGAGCCGCCCATCGGATCATAGGCGTTGATGCCGTCGAGCGACAGCGAGTTCTGCCGGCCAGCCGTGAGAGTTCCGAAGACGTCGTTGCTGAATCCGGCGTAACCGACCGAGTTATCAAACTGACCGGCCCGGCTGGAATCGGCGTTTGCGCTCTGGTACGGTAGCGGCGTCTGGTTGTTTTGAATTTGCGCGCCGGGGCCGTTCGCCAACTGCAGCGAGTAGGGATCGAACCCGGTGGCGAGCTTCGCCAACGAACGACCAACCAAATCCCAGCGGCTCCTTGGCCTTGATGCCGACTTGCGACTGGCTCAGACCGTTGGGCGTCAGAAGCCACAGCGCCCGGTTGCTGTTCTTGTTGAGCAATTCCTCGACGCCGGTGTGCATCTTGGAATTGAACGGTACGCCGTGCGACTCCCAGCCGCCGCCGATATCGATGGTGGCGTAGAACGTCAGTCCCCAGTAACTCAGCGGACAATCCGCCGGCGTGGAGTCGAAATAAGCGTACAGGCTTGAGAAGCAATTCGGCGTCTCCGGAACGACCGGCGTCCCTTTTTTCGTTGGCAGGTCGGCCGCCTGGGCGCTCGCGAGCGCCGCCAGAAGTGCGAACGCGGAAATGTACGCCGATTTCATCTTTGCCCCCTCAACCCACCCCGATAGGGGGCGGCGGTCGTTGTCCTATTCTACTCGCAGCGATTGGCGCCGCGCGGGCGCAAACCGAGGCCCGGTCGGCCTGGGAAGAACATTACACTGGCTAGATGTCACAATCTGCGTCCGAAATGCCACACTCTCAGTAAAACTCAGTCTTTGTCTCAACCCATTGCGACAAAATGACCTGACAATGCACTTACTTTTCACGATGCAGACAATACCCTCATCATACATTGTTATGTCTCGAGATCATAACAATTTGGATTTGTCTGGATTGTTAGCGTGTACTACGTGCATCGGTAGCGCGCACGATTGCAAATATTTACGGATGCGATCAAATTTATGCAGAGGCTGAATTAAAAGTCGGGTCCGATAATACATCGCGTCCCACGACAAATTCGTGACACCCCCATTCCCCGATTTATAAAATTTAATTTATAAAGCGGTTTCCGACGAGGCTCTCCGCACGCCCCTTTCGCGGAGATTCAGCGGCGCGCTACTCGCGCGAATCGCGTCTCCGGCGGGCCGTGTGCGGGCTCGTCGTGCTCGCTTTTCGGCTCCAGCAACTGACGCAATCGTACGTTTTCGTCGTGCAACGAGCAGACGAGTTGGAGCAGAACGGGTCGGCTCCGCCCCGCCTTCGCCTGCCAACGAAACAAGGTTCGCACGGAGATTCCGTGCCGGGCGCACAGGGCGTGGCGGTCGGCGCCGGCCTCGTACTCGCCCAGAATCGCCGCGATCTCGGCGTCGCTTAGTTTGCAGACAAACGTCATGCTTCAACCCAATCGTTACGGATGGGACCCTGCTTATCCCTCGCGACACCCTCGTTAAAATCGGCTGCGACAAAACTAAAAAAAACTTTAGGGATCAGTTCAACATGGAGATCGCCGATTGATACGGACGATACCCCGTCGCCATTTGCTATCTAAATTCATCTCGCCGCGACCGGCCGATCGCCGCCGCCGACCAACAAAATAAGTTCAGTTGAGACTTTCGCCGTCAGCGACTTTGTCGTTGAGACCGCGCGCTCGCTGGCAGTGCGATCATGATGCCTCCGCTCATTGCCTCTCAAAGCAGAAAATATTCTTTATTTGACCGCGCTGTGTTCGCGCTTAGCCTTATGTGCACTTCCGGGATCGCAACCGGAAGCGACGCCCCGAGGCGAGATAACCACAGGCGGGTCAGCGATATCGATGAAGCATCAAACCCCGGTCCGTCGCGCCGACCGTTCGCGAGCGGCGGGAGAACGCACAGGCTTCGACGAGCGGGATGCAGGTTCGCCGATCTCGACGCCCGCCGGATCGTCGGCGCCGTCTTCAATCGGAGACGCCCCGAACTATCGTTTGGGCGCCTCATATGCGTTCGTCACGGCGGTGTTGCTCGCCTTGCAGGAGCCGTTTTCGGCGCTAGCCGCAAGGCGTCTACATTCGCTCGATTTTCTTGCCTTCACGCAGGTTGCGCTGCTGATCTCCATTCCGTTGTTGCTGCTACGCCCGCTGGCGCGGCGCGACTTCGTCAATATTTTGACGTCCGCGAGAAATTGGCCGAGGTTGGTCGCTCTGCTGGCCGTGGGCTGCGCGGGCCTGCTTCTCTACGATGTCGCGCTGAGCAGCGCGCATCCGATCATCACTGCGGCCATCTTGAACCTGTCGCCGTTCTGGGCGGCGCTCGTGGCGCGGGTCGTTTCCGGAAGAAGCATTCCCCGGCCGCCGAGCTTGTTTCTAAGCTGCCTGGCGCTCGCCTTCGCTGGCGCAATGATCGTCGCCCTCAGTCAGATCGAAACAGACGCCTCAACCCTGAAGCGGGACCTCCTTTACAGCCTTTTTCATAGCCGCTGGGCCTTGGCGGTGCCAATGCCCATTTTCTTCGCGCTGAGCGGGACGCTGGTGTACGAATGGTTCCGGGACTACGACGAAAGCGCCGCGATCTCCGCCAACTTCATCGTTTCCGCTATTGTGCTGATTCCCGCGATCCTGTTCATGGCGCATGGTTCTGTTGCGCCGCGTCTGACGGATGCGGAAACCCCCGCGATCTTTCTGTTATTGATTGGCACCCTGGCGTCATCGGCGGCGGGCCGTCTCTTCTATCAGGCCGCGTTGACGGCAACGCACAACGATAACGGATTTGTGACGATGTTCTTCCTCGCGATACCTGGACTCTCCGCCGTCGTGACATGGCCGCTTTCTCTTTGGATCACAGAATTGAGGATGCAAGCGTCGCTGCTTTTTTGGGAGGGCATGATATTCGTGTCCGCGCCCCTCCTCGTTTTCTCATTTGTAACGATGCGTGAGCGGCGCGACGACACCGGGAAAGCAAACAAAGTTGAGCATGACGCCCCCCTGCTGTAACCGGGCGCGCTAAGCGCATGACAGTTTTTCTCAGCCGCGAGCGGCTCGGCGACTATCGCAGGGGGAACTGAGCGCTCCCGACGGGTGTTACCGTCGCCCAACCGACTAGCCTCTCACTCGTCGGCGCCATTCCTCGGCGCCGCTGTCCAGAATCATTTTTCTCGACAGACTGCCACGACGAGCCGCGCTCGCGAGGCTTGATTATTCCTGCCAGGATTTGTTGTTAGAAACATTTCTGACTTATGACGCGAAAGCGATTCCCTATTGCGGCTACCCTGAGATTTGAAGTGGACCCCGGATTTGGGATCGGTCGTGAAGGTGTGAAGCGTCCTGCTCTTTCACCACGGATGGAGCGACACATGGCGAAGTCACGCAAGAAGTTCGACGCGGGATTCAAGGCGAAGGTGGCGTTGGAGGCGATACGGGAGGACTCGACGGTTCCCCAACTCGCCAAGCGCCACACTGTGCATCCGAACCAGATGGCGTGACCGTTCGCGGCAATACCCGAAGAGCGCCTTCCGCGCATTGGTTATTTGAGTCCGGTGCCGGCCAACGCGGACGCCCCGCTTCCGCGAAACCCCGTTCTTCAGAATTGACTTTCAGCGGCAGAGCAACGGCTCGCCAGCCCGCAGGAAGGCGGCGAGGAGATTTCGAGCGACCTTGTTATACAGCAGGATACGTCGGTAAAGCGGGTTCAACGATCTCACTCGCGCCGCCGGACCGAGCCGCCAACCCGCTTTGGCAGGCGGTCGGCTCGCTCGCCAGACGTTACTCGACCGTGACCTTGACGGGCGCCGAGGGTATGCCGTTGGCCACCACTTGCAGCATGCTCGCGCCTTTCTCAATGCCACGGGGCACGTCGAAATAAGTCCAGACCATATTGCTTCCGGTCGCCACGGCCATCGTGCTGTGATGATACGTGGCGGCGTAGCTCACATCGCCGGTCGCCGTGTTGATGATGCGCACCAGCGGGTAGTTGGTGGCGCACTGCAGTTCATCGCCGTATGCGCACGCCTGCGACAGCCCGTTAAACTGCGTACCGTAGATCTTGTACGAGCCGCCGGCGAAGATCTCGCTCGGCGCATTGGTGATGGTGGGCGCCCAGGCCGGGTTGTAGCTCCTGTCGGCCGGGGTGAAAAGCGCCTCGTTGTATCCCATCACCAGGACTTCGCCGCTGGGCAGCGGCAGCAGGCTGGCGCCGGCCTGGACGCCGACCGAAAGTTGGGTGAAGTTTGCGCCGTCGAACTCATAAAGATGACTCGACGGATAGATTTCTGGTTCATTCGCGGTCGCGTGCTGCGCCCGCTCATGCATGAGTTTCTCGGCCTGGCGGCGCTTGCCGACGACCCCTGCAATCTGCTTCGTCTCGCCCGAGTAATACTCGTCGCCCTCCACAAGGACTTTGCCGTTCGGTTCGAGGATCGCGAAATTGTCGCCAGCCTGGTCCCCTATCGGAAAGTCGGGGCCGGCGCTCCAGGAGCCGGTGTATCCGGGCCCGGGATGGTAGATATCCGTATGCCCCTGCTTCTGCTGATAAGGCAGGGCGCCAGTCGCGAACACCGTGCCGTCAGGTCGAAGGATTGCCGGGCCAATCTCGCCCGGCGGATTGTAGACGAGGTTGCCGTTGTCGTACGGGATGCAACAGGCGTCGGGCGGCGAGCGCAGGACCTTCGGGGTCTTGCTCGCGTTGATCCATTGCCAGTTGCTCGGATCGGGGGCCGGAATCAATCGTTCGGTGTAAGGCGAATCGAGCACGTCGGCGGTCAGGATTGTACCGTCCGGCAATAACGTCCAGCCTTCTTCGGCGTTGAAGTCGTGCTTCGAGCTCATCAACTCGCCGTATTGAACCCAGGTGTAGAACTGCGGATCGAGCGCCACCGCGAGCTTGGTGAGCTTTTGCCCGACAAGCAGGCTGCCGCTGGGCAGCACTGTGGTCGGGGAATCGCCGAAGTACTGGAAGCCGCCCTCGCCGTTGAACGGTTGCGGCGGCAGCACGGGCAGCCAAGTGTTCTTGAACGGATCGTAGACCGCGGTCTCGTTGGTCAGTGTGAACGTGAAGTTGTCCCCGAGATATTCGCCGCCGACCAGCGCGAGACGACCGTTGCCCAGCACGGCGCCGCCGCCGGCATAGGGTGTGTAGGGGACCTTGACATAGTTGCCCGATTGGTCCGTCACGGCGATGCCGCCCGCAGTCATCTCATAAGTGACGGCGTCTGCGAGCCGCGACCATGTGCCGTTTAGGTAGCTGCCGCTCTTGTCAGGTGTGAGCTTATACCAGTGGCTGAGGCTGCCATTGGGATCGCCGTACGTCACGCCGTTCAGCGTCAGGGTCTGGTTGGAGCCCTGCACCATGGCTGAGCCATCGGTCAGCAGAAAACCGTAGATTGGAACTTCAGGCATTTGATTGGTTAGCGGCCGGATCACCTGCGCATCGGCGGCAACGGCTGAAGTGATCAGGCCAATTGCAGTAAGGGCGGCGCCCTGTCGTATAGGCATCTTGAGCTCTCCCGAGGGTTTTCTCGCCGCGGATCACAACACGATGTGCGACGACATTCAGCGCCGTAGTCTAGTTCCGGCTTTAGGACGAATCAATTCGGAACTAGCGTTCAGACTTATAACTAAACTTGAGGGCGGCGGTAATGTAGACCACGCCGTTGTGGCATGCGGCGATACGATAAACCCTTGAAGGGGCGCGACATCCGTTCGAGGGAGTTCTCCCTTTGCTGTAGGTCTTGCGCGGGATGATTAACGTTGCGCGCGCGTTTAGAAACGGTGGCGGACCTTTCCCACCTGGCTCGGATTTTTGTGGCAATTTGCCCTCAAGACTTACAGCGGTCAGCGGAAAACTGCGGTATTCCTGAGATCGGCGAGCTGTTCATCGACAACACGACGGGGGCGCCCACCGTAACCGCTGCGGAGCTACCACCGGGCGCCGCCTCCCTCTGTGAACCTTAACCAAACCTGGCGCGTGCTTTGCCCGCGCCGCGCGCCGCATGCTAAGGCGCGAGGCGAACTCATTTTTCTGACCGGCATGTACCTCTCGATCGTAACGACGCACGCCCCCGCGACCGATCTCGGCTTCCTGCTGATGAAGCACCCAAACCGAGTGCACGAACTTGAGCTGGCGTTCGGCAAAGCCGTCGTATTCTTCCCTCAGGCCGACGCGCAGCGATGCGAGGCGATCCTCACGCTTGATCTTGACCCCGTCGCGTTGGTTCGCGGCCGTGGCGACGGCGAGGGCGTCATGGACCAGTACGTCAACGATCGGCCTTACGCCGCTTCGTCTTTCCTGTCGGTCGCGCTTAACAAGGCTTTCCGCACGGCAATGACGGGCGTGTCACGCGAGCGGCCCGAGTTGGCGCAACTGGCGATCCCGCTGGAGATTGTGGTTGCGCCGCTGCCGGCGTCCAAGGACGACCTGCTTGAACGCCTGTTCGCGCCCCTCGGCTGGCGCGTCGATGCGCGAAGGATCATGGGAGACAACGCCCCCTCGCGCTATGTCGAGCTTCGGCTTTCAGGGACCCTTCGGCTCGCCGATGCGCTGAGCCATCTCTATGTCCTCGTCCCGGCGCTCGACGCGGACAAGCATTATTGGGTCGGCGATGACGAGGTGGACAAGCTCGTCGCCAAGGCCGGTCCTTGGTTGGCGGCGCATCCCGAACGCGAGACCATCGCGCGGCGGTATCTTAGAAACCGGCGCTCGCTCGCGCGCGCTGCGCTGGCGCGCCTGGTTCCCGAGGCGGAACTGGAAGCGCCGCCCGAGGCGGTCTTGCGTCGGGAGGAGGCCCTTGAGGAACCCCTGCGCCTTCACGATCGCCGGCTCGATACGGTCGCTTCCCTGTTGAAGCAGGCGGGCGCGGCTTCGGTCGCCGATCTCGGCTGTGGCGAGGGCAAGCTGCTGCAGCGGTTGGTGAAAGACCGCAGCATCGAGAAGCTGATCGGCCTCGACGCTTCCGTCCAAAGCCTCGAACGCGCGAACCAGCGGTTGGGTCTCGACAAGGCGGGCGGCCCTGCGCGGGAGCGCGTTCAGTTGCTGCACGGCGCGCTGACCTATCGCGACGCGCGCTGGGCCGGGGTGGATGCCGCCGCATTGGTCGAGGTGATCGAGCATCTCGATCAAGACCGCCTGCCCGCGCTCGCCGATGCGGTGTTCGGCGCGGCGCGTCCGAAGACGGTGATCGTGACCACGCCCAATGCCGAATACAACGTGCTGTTTGAGAGCCTAGCCGCAGGCCAGTATCGTCACCCCGACCATCGCTTCGAGTTCACGCGGGCCGAGTTTGCGCGCTGGGCCGGCGAGGTCGCTGAGCGTTACGGCTATACGGTCGATTTCTCAGGCATCGGAGACGTTCATCCCGAATTTGGGCCGGTCTCGCAGGTGGGAGTGTTTTCCCGTTGAGGCCGCCTGACCCCACTCCGCTCGACATTCCCGATTTCTGCCTCGTCGTGCTGATCGGCGCGACGGGCTCGGGCAAGTCGAGCTTCGCCGCGCGCTGGTTCAAGCCGACGGAGGTGATCTCTTCGGATCGCTGCCGCGGCCTCGTCAGCGACGACGAGAACGACCAGGCCGCTTCCGCCGACGCCTTCGAGCTTGTCGCGGCCATCGCCGGCAAGCGGCTGAAGAACCGCCGCCTCGCTGTGATCGACGCCACCAATGTGCGCGCCGCGGACCGCAAGGCGTGGGTCGAACTCGCGCGGCGCTGGCACGCGCTGCCCGTCGCCATCGTGCTCGATCCCGGTCTCGACGTCTGCATCGAGCGCAACAAGACGCGGCCGGATCGCAATTTCGGCCCTGGCGTTCCGCAGCGCATGATCCAGGAGATCAGACGCGGGCTGCGCGGCCTGGATGGCGAAGGCTTCCGGCAAATCTGGAAGCTCGGCTCGGTCGACGCCGATCGACGCGGCGCGGATCGAGCGGCGGCCGATGTGGACCGACCGGCGCGAGGATCGCGGCCCGTTCGACATCATCGGCGACGTGCACGGCTGCGCCGACGAGTTGCGCGCGCTGCTCGACAGGCTCGGCTATGTCGTTATCGGGACGAAGGCGACGCGCTCGACGGTCGCAGCCGCCGCACGGGCCGCAAGCTGGTCTTCGTCGGCGATCTCGTCGATCGCGGGCCGGACGACGCCGGAGGTGCTGCGCATCGCCATGGCGGCGAAAGACGCCGGCGTCGGCGACTGCGTACAAGGCAATCACGACCGCAAGCTGTCGCGCTGGCTCGAAGGCCGCAAGGTCACGGTCGAGCCACGGCTTGCAGAACTCCATCGACCAACTCGCAATCGAGCCGCCCGAGTTCGTCGCGCGCGCGAAAACATTCCTCGCCGATCTGCGCAGCCATTACTGGCTCGACGGCGGTCGGCTTGCGGTCGCGCACGCTGGACTGAAGGAGGAGATGATCGGGCGCGGCTCGCCGGCCGTGCGCGATTTCGCGCTGTTCGGCGAAACGACCGGCGAGACCGACGAGTTCGGCCTGCCGGTGCGGCTCGACTGGGCCGCGAACTATCGCGGCAAGACGACCATCGTCTATGGCCATACGCCGACGCCCGAAGCCGAATGGGTAAACAACACGATCTGCATCGACACCGGCTGCGTCTTCGGCGGCAAGCTGACGGCGCTGCGCTGGCCGGAGCGCGAGCTGGTAAGCGTTCCGGCCGCAGCAGGTCTATGTCCGAGCCCGTGCGCCCGCTCGCCCCGGCCTCGGACGTTCAAGCCGCACAGGCGGAAGCCGACGAATCTGCTCGACGCCGCCGACGTGCTCGGCCGACGCTGGATCGACGACGAGCCTGATCGCGCCGCATCGCGATCGCCGGAGGAGAACGCCGCCGCCGCGCTCGAGGCGATGAGCCGGTTCGCCATCGCGCCGCAATGGCTGGTCTACCTGCCGCCGACCATGTCGCCAGTGGAGACCAGCGCGCGCGAAGGCTGGCTCGAACGCCCGGAGGAAGCGTTCGCCTTTTATCGCGAGCGCGGGCAGCGCGAAGTCGTGCTGCGAGGAGAAGCACATGGGCTCGCGCGCATGCCTCGCTGCTCTGCCGCGACGCTGACGTGGCGCGGCGGCGGTTCGGGGTCGCCTCGGGCGAGAGCGGCGCGATCTGGACCCGGACCGGTCGAGCCTTTTTCTCTAAGCGCGGTCGAGACCGAGGCGCTGCTCGCGCGCCTGCGCGCGGCCTGCGACATGGCCGGCCTGTGGGAGGAACTGGAGACGGACTGGCTGCTGTTCGACGCTGAAATCATGCCGTGGTCGGCAAAGGCGTCCGCGCTGATCGAGCAGCAATACGCGCCCGTTGCGGCGGCGGGCACGCGCGGGACTGGTTCTGGCGCATTCGGCGGCGGCGCGCGCGGCGTCGCGCGGCGTGCCAGTCGAGGACCTTCGCGAACGTCTGGCGGCCGCGCTTGGAGCGGATCGGGGCCTACGCGCAAGGCATGGCGGCCCTATGTCTGGCCGGTTCAGGCGCTCGACGACCTTAAGCTCGCGCCGTTTCATCTGCTGGCCAGCGAAGGCGCGACGCATTTCGACAGAGACCATCGTCTGGCACATGGCGATCGCCGAGCGGCTCGCGACGACCGGCGTCGGCAGTGTCGCGGCGACGCGCTGGCGGACGCTGGCGCTCGACGACGAAGCGGCCTGCGCAGAGGCAGCGTCGTGGTGGGAGACGCTGACGGCCTGCGGGCGGCGAGGGCATGGTCGTCAAGCCGCGCGAGTTCGTCGCTCGCGGCGCCAAGGGGCTGATCCAGCCGGCGCTGAAGGTGCGCGGCGCCGAATATCTGCGCATCATCTACGGCCCGGAATACGACATGCCCGAAAACCTGGCCCGCCTGCGCGAGCGCGGCGCTCGGCGGCAAGCGCGCGCAACGCGCTGCGCGAGTTCGCGCTGGGGCACGAGGCGCTGACGCGCTTCGTCGCCCGCGCGCCGCTGCGAAAGACGCACGAATGCGTCTTCGCCGTTCTCGCGCTGGAGAGCGAGCCGATCGACCCGCGTCTGTGAAGTTGTCGCCTGACCTGCTCACCAGGCACAGGAGTTTTCCGTGAGGAGGGCGCAGACCGGCCAGGGCAGCGACACCATGCTCTCGCGCTACATCCGAGACGGCAAGGTGTTCGTTGACAACGCGGCTGGTGAACAGTGGTATCTAGAGCGCTTACCGAACAAATTGAATCGGCTTCGTCATTGCGAGCGAAGCGAAGCAATCCAGCGCGCCGAGATCGCGGGCTAATCGGCTAGGCCTGGTTCGGCGGAAACGTGGATGGCTTCGCTTCGTTCGCCATGACAGCGATTCAACTTGATCAGAACTCGCCCTAGGTGCGGGTGCAGCGGTAGACATTGTCCTTCTCGCAATAGTCAATCGTCTCCAGCAGCCCGATCAGGCTTACCCCAAGCTCGCTCTCCAAGGCCGCGCAATCCGCAAGGCCGACACCCGAAGGACGCGATATTCTCAACGAGCGCGCCAAAGGCAAGCCGAATAAAATTCTCGCCTTTGAGTTTCGCGTCAGTGAGGCGACCGTGAAAGCTCTCCAACATTCTGCGAAAGCTCAATGTGCGAAATCGCAGACAGGCCGCCGCCTATCTGCGGAGCCGTTCGGACTGAGTCGCCAGTCGGCTTGAGATTGCGTTGATTTCCAATTCGAAGACTGAAGTCGATTCCACACCGTGACTTCGGGGCGCTGGCGGAGCGAAAAGCCCCGCCGGAAACGCATTACGACTCAAGGCGGGAATGCACCGTTTCCCTCAGGTTGAGCAGCGTAGCTGAAGACAGGACCGCAACCGCCATTACATAGAATGCCGGCGCCATGGGCGAAGCTGTCAAGCTGATGAGCCAAGTCGAGACAAAGGGCGCGAACCCGCCAAAAATCGCGGTCGAGAGTCCGAAACTGACGGAGACTCCTGTTGTTCGCTGCGTCGTCGGAAAGAGTTCCGACATCAGAGCCGGCGAGATTCCAGCAAAGACGCCGCAGAGCGCGCCCAGTGCGATAAGCGTTACGAATATGGCCTCTTCGGACGGCGCGTTGCTCAGAAGCAAGAATACGGGATACGGCGCCACTATCGACAAGAGCGCGGCCGCTAGGAGCAGGGGCTTTCGGCCGATCCTGTCTGAGGCGGCGCCCGCAAGCGGAATAGCTGAAACCATCGCCGCAAGGCCAGCCGAGTTAGCCCAAAGCGCGACCGCGGGAGACGCCCCCGAATATTTCGACAGGAAACTCGGGATATAGACCAGGTAAACGTAGAACGAGACGACCCAGCAGGCCGTCATCCCAAGCGCCTCGGCGCCGTGAAGCCAGGCCGCAAGCCTGTGCGTCTCAGAGCGATGTGTGACCGCCTCCAGATATACTGGCGACTCCTCGACGCTGTGACGTAAATACAGCGCCAGCGGCGTCACCACGAGCCCGCCGATCAGAAAGGGGAGCCGCCAGCCCCATGCGTTCAGAGCTTCCTGCCCCATCACGGTATTGATCAGCGCAGCGCATCCAGACCCGAAGAGAGTCCCGAGCACCGCCGTGCACTGCTGCAAGCCGCTGTATAGTCCGCGCTTGTCTGCAGGCGCCCATTCCAGGAGAAACGCCATCGCATTGCCGACTTCGCCGCCAGCAGCAAAGCCCTGCAACACTCGACCGAAAACGAGAAGAATGGGGGCCGCCAAGCCGATCGCGGCATAAGGCGGCGTCAAGCCGACCAGTAAGGTGCCGAAGCCCATGATGGGCATGGAAATGAGCAGGGCCAGCCTGCGACCGCGCCTGTCCCCGAGGCGACCAAAGAATAAAGCTCCCAGCGGTCGGGCGACGAAGCCGACGCCATAAGCGGCGAAGGCGCTCATCAGCGCCGCCAGTTCGTCGCCTGCGGGAAAGTAGTGGCGAGCAATCAGGGAAGCGAAGAAGGCATAGGCGGCGAAGTCGAACCATTCAAGGACATTCCCGAATATGGTGGCGGCAACCGCATGAAGGCGGCGCGCGTCGGGACGCGCGCGTCGCACCACGTCAGGAGTCCGCGGTTCAATCGCGGCCATTCGCCAGTTCCTTCCGGTCGCTGGGCTCAAACCTAGCTTGTCCATCATCGAGACCCCGATCCCTAAGAGCCTCCCGCCTATCCGCTGGTCCGGAAGGCAATAGCGGCGCGAAGACCTTCGAGGAAGAATGAGTCCGCCTTGCGCCAAAACCAACAGGTTGAAGCTCGCCGCCGCATCGGCAGAGCCTATGCCGCGATTTAGCTGTTGGCGCCGCCTTGGCGCGGCCGGAAGATGCAAGGCAAGCGGTGGAGGTTGTCTTGGACGTCGGATTCATCGGGCTGGGGTTGATGGGTCGCGGCATGGCGATTCGCCTGCGACAGGCGGGTCACCAATTATGGGTTCATGACGTCCGACGTGAGGCGGCCGAACCTTTGCTCGGCATGGGCGCTTGCTGGGCCGAGACCCCAAGTGTCGTCGCCAGTCAATGCGAGGTCGTATTCACCTCTCTGCCGCGGCCAGCCGATGTCGAGACGGTCGCCGGCGGCGACGGCGGACTCATGGCGGGCTTCGGCGCCGGAAAGACCTGGTTCGATCTGTCGACGAATTCTGTGGAATCGATCCGCGCGCTTGCGGCGCGACTGAAGTCGATAGGGGCGCACATGATGGACGCCCCGGTCTCCGGCGGTCCTGCGGGGGCAGCGAGCGGTAAGCTTGCGATCTGGGTCGGCGGGGAGCGGGAAGTCTTCGACAAATACGCAACCCTGCTGGCGGCTATGGCGGACCAGGCGCGCTATGTCGGTGAAATCGGGGCCGGGGCCATCGCCAAGCTCGTACACAATCTCACGGCGGCGGTGATGACCCAGGCGATCGCCGAGGGCATGATGATTGGCGTCAAGGCGGGAATGCAGCCATTGCAGCTTTATGAGGCGATCCGCGCCGGAGCGATGGGACGGGCGAGAGCATACGATACGATCCATCGCCGCTGGCTCCCCGGGAAGCTCGATCCGCCAAACTTCGAATTGCAGTTCCTGCACAAGGACGTGAAGCTCGCCGTGGATTTGGCGCGCGAGGTCGGCGTGCCCGCGCGCCTTTCGCAACTGGCGCTGGAGGAAATCTCCGAGGCGGTAAACCGGGGTTGGGGTCGGCGCGACGCCCAGTCGGTGCTGCTTTTGCAGCAGGAGCGCGCCGGACTTCCACCCTTCGCGGAGCCGGAAGAGGCCATCGACGCCGTGATGAAGCGTAGTTGAGACAGTCCATGCAGCGCTTCCTCGGTCAGACGATCGCCATCACGGGCGCAGGGGGCGGCATCGGCGAAGCCGTCGCGCTTCGCTTTCACACGGAGGGCGCGACGGTGCTCCTCGCCGATCGTTCCGCCGAGGCGGTCCAGCGCGTCGCGGCGGTCCTCGGCGGCGAACGGGCGCGCGCTGTCGCGCTAGACGTCACGGACTCGGCGGCCGTGGATACCGTTCTGCAAGCGGCGGAACAGGAATTCGGGCGTTTAGATCATCTGGTCAACTCCGCCGGCGTGACCAGCATCGTCGCGACAACCGAGGTCACCGACGCCGAGTGGCGGCGGGTGTCGAGCGTCAATGTGGACGGGACCTTCTACGCGTCCCGCGCATTCGTCCGGCTGGCGCTGGCGGCGGGCCGAGCAGGCTCCATAGTCAATCTCGCCTCTGTCGCCGGTCTGCTCGCGATACCCGACCGCCCCGCGTATATCGCCACCAAACACGCCGTCGTCGGCTTGACGCGCGAGATGGCGATGGAATTCGGCGGCGCCGGAATCCGCGTCAATGCCGTAGCTCCAGGCGTGATCCGCACGCCGATGAGCCAGAAGCACTTCGACGCGGCCGAGACCGCGGCGCGCATCCGCCGAGCGCATTCGCTTGGGCGAGGCGGCGAACCGGAAGAGGTCGCCGCGGCCATCGCCTTTCTCTGCTCGTCGGACGCGAGCTTCATAACAGGCGCCGTTCTCGCGGTGGACGGCGGCTATTCCGCCGGCAAGGCCTGGTAGCTCCGATGGGCGCGCTCGACGGGGTCAAGGTGATCGAACTCGCGGGTATGGGACCGACGCCCTTTTGCGGGATGCTGCTGGCCGACATGGGCGCTGACGTGCTGCGCGTCGATCGCCTCGCGACGGTCGACGCCGGCGTCGGGCTCGACGAAGACGTCGATCTCAGGGGTCGGAACAAGCGGTCCGCTTGCATCGACCTCAAGCATCCCGAGGGCCGAGCGGCGCTGCTGCAAATCGTCGCGCGCGCGGATGTTCTGCTGGAAGGATATCGGCCCGGCGTCGCCGAGCGCCTGGGAGTCGGGCCAAAAGCCGTGCACGCCGCCAAACCGTCGCTCGTCTACGGGCGGGCGACCGGATGGGGGCAGGACGGGCCGCTGTCGCAGGCGGCGGGCCATGACATCAACTATATCGCGCTCGCCGGAGCGTTGGATATGATCGGCCCCGCCGGAGGGCCGCCTACGCCGCCGCTCAACCTCCTGGGCGACTACGGCGGCGGCGCGCTGTATCTGGCGTTCGGCGTGATGTGCGCCCTGTGGGAGGCACGCAGGACGGGGCAAGGCCAGGTCGTCGACGCCGCGATGATAGACGGCGTGGCGAGCCTGCTCACGGTGTTTCACGGTCTGCGGCAGGCGGGGCGAGAAATCGCGCCGCGCGGCGAGAACGTGCTGGATGGCGGGGCGCCCTATTATACGACCTACCAGACGCGCGACGGCCTCTGGCTTGCCGTCGGGGCGCTGGAGGCGCGTTTCTACGACCGACTGCTGGAGGGCCTGGACCTGGCGCCGGACGGCCTGCCCGACCGCGACGACCGGACGCGTTGGCCAGAATTGCGCGCCCGCTTCGCGGCGCGGTTTCGCGAGAAGACGCGGGCCGAATGGGAAGCCATGTTTTCCAACTTCGACGCTTGCGTGACACCGGCGCTCGGCCTCGCGGAAGCCGGCGCGCACCCTCACAACCGCGCGCGCGGTATGTTGCAATCCTTCGCCGGGCGGGAGCACCCGACGCCGGCGCCGAGGCTGACGCGAACCCCCGGCGCGATCCGTCGGCCGCCGGCGCGACCGGGCCAGCACACACGAGAGGCGCTGCGCGACTGGGGACTCAGCGCCGAGACGGTCGAGACGGGGCTGGCCAAAGGATATTTCAGGGGTCTGTGACGCCGCGCGCGTCGAGGAGAGAACGATGCAGATCGGGTATGTGGGACTAGGCGCGATGGGCGGCGCGCTGGCGCGGCGGCTGCAGAAGTCGCGCAACTTGATTGTTTATGACCTCAATCCCGCCGCCGTCGCCGATCTCGTCGCACGCGGCGCAACGGCGGCGCAGACTTTGGCCGATGTCGCGCGGCGCTGCGAAGTGGTCTTCCTCTGTCTGCCGACCTCGGAACACGTGCACTCCGCGATTTTCGGCGACGGCGGTCTGGCCGAGGGGCTCGGCCGCGGCTCGATCCTTGTCGACCAGACCACGGGCGACCCGAACGCCACGCGCGGTTTCGCCGCGACTTTGGCGGCGCGCGGAATCGATCTCGTCGATGCGCCGGTCAGCGGCGGCGCCATGGGCGCGGAAGCGGGGACGATCGCCATCATGCTCGGCGCCTCCGCCGCACAACACGAACGTCTGGCGCCGATTTTCGCCGACATCAGCCCCAATCTGTTTCATGCCGGTGAGGTCGGGAACGGTCAGGTCATCAAGCTGGTGAACAACTTGATCTCGCATACCCAGCGGCTTCTGACCCAGGAAGCCATGGCGCTCGCGGTCAAGAACGGCGTCAGCCCGGATCGCGCGGCGGCGATCCTCGCCGCCGGCGGGGCGAAGAACGCTTACATGGAGCGGATCCTGATCCCCCGCGTGCTCAAGGGCCAGTTGGCCGTCGGCTTCACGCTGGGCCTTGCCGAGAAGGACCTCAAGCTTGCCTGCCAACTCGCCGAGGCGAGCGCAGCGCCTACGCCTCTCGGCGCCCGGGCGCTCAGCCTCTATTCCGAAATGACCGCCGAGAAGGGCTACAGCGCGGAGGTCGAAGCGTCCGGACTGATAAACCAGGCGCGCGCGCGCACGCGCTACATCCCCGAGCCGCACACGATCTGAAAGGGGCAAAGGCTTCTCCGATAGCCCCTCCAGACGCCGGCCATCTCCGACGCCGCGGCATTGGCGCAGTCCCGAAGCGCTCTGTATCAACAAGGTTGTCATCGACGGGATTGGGCGCCATGCATCACACCAGACCATTGACAGGCATCCGAGTGCTGGAGCTTGGCGCGTATATTTCGGGACCTTACGCTTCCGCTCTGCTCGCGGCGCTTGGCGCCGATGTTGTGAAGGTCGAGCCGATCAGAGGCGGCGAACCCTTCCGGCGCGGCGTCGACATCGACAGCCACTATTTCGTTCAGTACAACGCCGGAAAAAGGAGCATCGCGGTCGATTTGAAGCGCCCGGAAGGCGTGGCGTTAATCCGTGCGCTGGCGCCGAACTTCGACGTGTTCGTCGAGAACAACCGGCCGGGAAAGATGGCGGCGCTCGGGCTCGGCGCCCAGGATCTGATGAGCATAAATCCCGCGCTGGTCTATACTTCAGTCTCCGGCTTCGGCGACGGCGGCCCCTGGCGGGATCGGGCGGCTTACGACTCGATCGGCCAGAGTATGGGCGGGTTTTACTCGATCATGAACGACAAAGCGGACGCCCGCCTGTCAGGCACCTGCATTGGCGACCTGATATCAGCGATCACCGCCACGATGGGCATCCTCGCAGGTCTAGTCGGCCGCTCCCAGTCGCCCGAGCGCAAGGGATTCGAAGTGCAGACTTCATTGGTTGAAGCCATGTCGACGCTGACGATCGACGCTCTGACGCAAATGTTTGAGACGGACGTCTCGCCCACGCGGGAGAGCCGCCATCCGCAGGCGCAGAATTTTTGCCTCGCCACCTCCGACGGCGGGTCGATCACGTTGCATCTGTCCTCATCGCAGAAGTTCTGGGAGGCGCTCGCCCGCGCCATGGGCCAGGCGGAACTGATCGAAGACCCGCGCTTCCTCACCTACTACGACCGCATGGAGCACTACTTCGAGTTGAAGCCCATCGTCGAAGCCGAGTTCCGCAAGCGCTCGCGCGAAGAATGGGAGGCGATTCTCACCAAGGCGGACGTGCCTTTCGCGCCGACCCTCACGGCTGCGGAAGTCGTCGCCCATCCGCAAACGCAATGGCTCGACATGCTGGAGCCAGCACGCGACGGCAAGACGTTGCTGCGCCCGCCGTTGCGCTTCTTCGGCGCCCGGCCGGACCGGCCGTTTCGCGCCCCGCATATCGGCGAGCACACACGGGAGGTGGCATTGCAGGCGTTGCCGGCAGCGGAGGTCGACAGGTTGATCGCCGAAGGCGTGTTGTTGCAGGCGGCGCCGGAGACGGTCGCCGCCGGCTCGGCGGTCAGGACGGCTTGAAGGGGACGGCGATGACCATTCTCGACCATTATTTCGGCGTCGCCGGCAAGGTGACGCTAGTTACCGGCGGCGGGCGAGGGATCGGCGAGTCCATCGCCGAGGGTTTCGTCAAGGCCGGGGCGAAGGTCTATATCTGCTCTCGCAAAGCCAAGACCTGCGAGGAAACCGCCGCGCGTCTTGCCGCTTTCGGAACCTGCGTCGCGTTGCCGGTGGCGGGCGACATTGCGACGGCGGCCGGACGCGCGGCCGTGGTCGAGGCGATCAAGGCGCGCGAGGCCAAGCTCGACATTCTCATCAACAATGCGGGCGCCCTTTGGGCTGCGCCCCTCGTTGAATATCCGGAGGCCGGGTGGGACAAGGTGTTCGATCTCAACGTGAAGGGACTTTTCTTCCTGATCCGCGACCTGACGCCTATGCTGGCGGCCGCCGCGTCCCGCGCCGCGCCGGCGCGCGTCATCAACATCGGCTCCATCGACGGCTTTCATATTCCCAAGCACGAGACCTACGCCTATTCCTCCTCCAAGGCCGCCGCGCATCAGCTCTCGATCCATCTCGCCGACCAACTCGCACCCCGCAACATCACAGTCAACGTCATCGCGCCCGGCATGTTTCCGTCTCAGATGATGCAGGGCACGCTCGACCGGCTCGGCGAGGAGAAGATTGTTGAGAAAGTGCCGCTGAAGCGGCTGACCGGTCCCGACGACATGGCGGGAACCGCGCTCTTTCTCGCCAGCCATGCCGCGAGCTACATAACCGGGGCTGTCATTCCGGTGGATGGCGGAACCGCGACGACACTTTGACACGCGCGTCTCGGCGGAAGGTCAACTTGAGTGGGAACGCGCGCAGGCCCGTATCCTGCCTCGCCCTCGTTCGAGCCAACGTTTCGCCTGTTCAACTAACCAACTCGTCCGCCGCCACCCTGCTTCCCCCGCAGCCGCTGAACCAATCTAGGATCTTGCGATTTGCAAGAGGCGCCCGCCTCGGACACGTTCCCAAAAACCGCGTTGTCTGTGCAACGAGCGCGACTTGGAAAGCGCGCGCGCAGCGCTGGACCAACCCTATTCTTGTCAAGCGCGGACCGCTCGCGTCGCTTCATTCGGCGGCGGCGCTGCGATTGGCGAAGACCTGATCGGAGCGATCGCGACGGCCGAGGGCGCCAACGAGTTGGCGAAGGTGATGGCTTGAAGGCATGGTTGCGGTGGAATCGTAAACCACATGACGCAGCGCGATACGCCAGGAAGAATCCTCGCGCATTTCGAAGCGATCCACATAGCGACCAAAAACGTGGTGATCGACGCCTTCTCCCGATTCCTCGTCCGCCGGAGAAGCCCGTCTTTGAAAAGCGATGAAATAGGTCTCCACCGCGGCGACCCGGTCGGACAGGAACTCGACGAGCGAGTTTCCTAGGAAGTGCATGGAAAAGGGAACGTTCGCATGGCGCTTGCCAACCCAGGCTATGAACTCCTCGACATTTCCAACGAACTCGCCGTGGTAATCGACCGCATCTTCGTGGAACACGTCGCGCAACGCGTCATAGTCGCGGCGGTCCAACGCGCGTGCGTAGCGGCAGAGGCAATCGTGGATTTCAGTCTTTGCAATTAACTGTTCGACACGATCCATGGGGTAAGTCCGTCGTTCCAGAACGTCAAATGAGGGCGGCGGCTCAAACGGGGTCCCAGGAAAATACGTCCTGGCTGCGGTCGAGCGAGTAGAAACTTGACGAGAGCGCGGGGGCGGCGTGATCCCGGATCGTCTCGGGAGACCACCCTTCGGCGCGCTGCACAGAACGCAGCGGGCGCGTCTGGCTCATCAGGAAGATTTCGTTCATGCGGACCGCGAAGACCTGGCCGTTGACCCTCGCCGCTGCGTCCGACGCGAGATAAACGGCGAGCGGCGCATTCTTCTCCGGCGTCATCTTCTTCAGGTTTTCGACCCGGGCGATCTGGTCGGGTGTGGTCGCCGGAATGTTGGAGGTCATGCGGCCCCAGGCGAAGGGACAGATGCAATTGGAGCGAACATTGTAGCGCGCCATGTCGAGCGCGATGGATTTGGAAAGCGCCACGACGCCGAGCTTCGCCGCGGAATAATTGGCCTGGCCGACGTTGCCGACGAGGCCCGAGGCCGAGGTCATGTGGATATAGGTGCCGGCGTTCTGTTCGCGAAACAGAGGCGCCGCCGCACGGCTGACGAAGAAGGCGCCGTTCAGATGAACGTTGAGCACGGCGAGCCACTGCTCCGGGTCCATCTTATGAAACATGGCGTCGCGCAGGATGCCGGCGTTGTTGACGACGACGTCCAACCGGCCGAAAGTTTCGATCGCGGTCTGAACGATCTTCTGTGCCGAGGCCCAATCCGAAACGGACTCCGTGCTGATGGTCGCCGCTCCGCCTTGCCGTCTGATGAGATCCCTTGTCTCCTCCGCGGGCGTAGCCGAACCTCCTTCGCCCGAAAGCGACACGCCGATATCGTTGACGACGACAGAGGCGCCGGCTGCGGCGAGAGCGACCGCAAGTGCGCGGCCTATTCCGTTTCCGGCGCCGGTCACGATGGCCGACTTGCCTTCCAACATCATCTGGCTATCGCTCCCCACTCATTTGCCGCCGAGCATATCGCCGCCTACCTGGACCCGGAAGCGCCAAGGGCGCGCAGGCCGCCTTGCACCCCGATAGGTCGGACCTATGTTCACGACAGCCGGCCAGCGGCGGTTTAGCGTCAGTACCCACGTTGTCGCCTTGAATGAAGCGGCCGCTAGCCCGCATTATTCACCGCGCGGTTCAATTTTGCGCCCAGCGCCGGGCGTCGGACTGTTGGGAAGAGAGTTTTTCGCATGGCCAGGCGCGCGAGATCGCCTCGGCGCGCGGCCAAGGGGCTATTTCGAGAGGTTTGCGGTTGACGGGAAGGGTTGCGGCTTGGGGGACTCGCGCCCCGCCGGCTACGTGACGAGGCGCGGGATGCGCGCGCAGGCGAAGCGAATGACATCCTGCGCCGGACAAGACGTCGGCAGATGCACGCGGATCATCGTCTTCATCTCGACGACGCGCGCGGCGACCTTGATCAGGCGCAGGCGCAAAGTGTCGAACTGGGCGACGCGCCACATCGAGCGCCTGGGCGTCGAAGCGCGTAAGCCCCACATCAACCAGTACGCGCCGGCGTGGAGGAAGAGCCGGAACTGATTGGCGGTCGCTTTCGTGCAAGAGGTTCGGTCGGCGGCCAGATGTGTTTTGAAAGACTTGATGTGGTTTTCGGCTTGGCCGCGCCGGCAGTAGATGTCTTCGTAGAGCGCGCGGGCGTTCCACCGGGTCAGGTTGGTGACGATGAAGCGCGTATCCGGCCCCTCCGCGCCGACCTCGATGCGCGCGATGATGCGCTGAACGCGGCTCCAGCTTTGCGCGCCGTCGTAGAATTCCTTGTACCGACGCAGTTTGTCCTGACGCGGCGCGGCCTCGAAGCGCGCCTTCGTCGAGGCTTCAAGCGTCGTGACATGGCGGCGAAGCGTCGAGGTCGGCGCAACGCCGAGAATGTAGTCGAGGCCGTTGACGCGGCAGAAATCGAGAACCTCCGGCGCACAATAATGGCTGTCGGCGCGCAACAGGATTTTCACGCGCGGCCAATGGGCGCGGATCGCCCGCAAGAGCCGGCGCAGGAAGGGCTTGATCTCCCTGCCGCTCGGACGTCTGGCGGGACGCAGAACCGCCGTGACGAACCGCCCCTGACCGTCGAACACGACGATCGGCTGGAAGCCGTATTCGTCATAGTGCGCGTTGAACAGCGCCAACTGCTGGCCACCATGCACGGCGTCGAACGTGTCGTCGAGGTCGAGCGTGATGCGCTCCGGCGCGGCGGCGAACGAGGCGCAATAGAGATCGACCATCGCCCGGCCCATGCGCAGCAAAGCGCGCGCGTCGGGCAGATTCTCCAGCCGCGAGATCGTCGATTGCGAGCACAGATCACGCTGGGAAGGCGTCGCGTCGAGCGCCATCTTGAACACGGGATCGCTGCGCAGAGCGTTGGCGTCGACGCCATCCTCATAGCCAGCCGCGATCATCAGCAAACGGAACCGGACGATGTCGTCCAAGCTGTGCGTGATCTGAGCGCCGTCGCGCGGATCAATCAAACAGACCGCGAGCCGCTCCGCGACGCCGAGCCGCTTTTCGACCTCGCGCAGAGCCAACACGCCGCCATCCGACGACAGCAGGCCGCCGTCGAATCTGACATCGACGCGCTTGCCTCCCGCAGGTGACAGACCGGGCAGCGGAAGCTTAGGATCGTTCATGGCGGGGGCGGCTCGTCTGAAAATGCGATGAATCGGAGTAAGCACCCAGATTCTACGCAATATCAGCCGCTTATGCTACTCCCGCCAACCCGCAACGCATAATCCGGGCTAGCTGCTCAGCGTCATGCCGCCGTCGACGACGAGCATCTGCCCTGTGATGAAGCGCGCTTCGTCGCTGGCAAGGAACACGGCCGCGCGGGCCACGTCGAAGGCGTCGCCCATCCACCCCATGGGAATGCGCGCGACGCGCTGCTTCCAGAGTTCGTCGATCTTTTCGGGCGTGGCGCCAAAATTCTTCTGAGCCGAGATTTTCGCCATTGGCGTGTCCATCAGGCCCGGCAGCACCGCATTGACCCGAATCTGCCGACTCGCGTATTCCGCCGCCGTGACGCGCGTCATCTGGTTCATCGCGGCCTTGGTTGTGTAATAGGCGACGTAGTTCTTGCCGAGATAGCGGATCGAGGAGATCGAAGAGACGTTGACGATGGAACCCCCGCCGGCGGCGAGCATGTGCGGAATCGCGTGTTTCATCGACAGGAACGCGCTCTTCAGGTTTACGTCGAACATTTTGTCCCAGTGCTCTTCGGACAGTTCCACCACGCCGCCGGTAATGACGATGCCGACATTGTTGAGGAGAAGCTCAAGCCCGCCATAGGAGGAGACGGCGAGATCGACGGCGGCCTTCACGTCTGCCGAGTTCGCCGCGTCGCCCGCGACGGCGACGGCCTCGCCGCCCTCGCCGCGAATGAGCGCGGCGGTTTCTTCCGCCAGTTCTTCGCTGAGATCGAAGCATACGACCCGCGCGCCCTCGCGCGCATATTGCACGGCGCAGGCCTTGCCGTTGCCCCAACCCCCGCCGACCGTGCCGGCGCCGATCACGAGCGCCGTCCGTCCCTTCAAACGTTGCATGGGTCCGTCCTTGACATCGCTGGTGGTCTCGACTTCGGCGCCATCACTGTCAATCGCGCAGCCTCAAGCCTGAACCTTTCGCCCCTCTAGGCGCCCGGTCGGCGCGACGCCCCGACGCCAGCCTATGAGGTCGCCAGCCTATGCCTTTCGCCGCCGGTCGAACCGTTGTGAGCGCCCGCAGCGCCTTTATACAGGAGCCGGCGAAACCCGGGAGAGGCCGCGCCATGAAACCGACGCGCTCGATGTTGTTTGTTCCAGGCCATAAGCCCGGCTGGGCGGCGAAGGCGGTGGCGAGCGGGACCGACGCGATCATCCTGGATCTTGAGGATTCCGTGCCCGCCGCCGTGAAGGCGGAGACACGGCATAAGGTGGCGGAGACCATCCGCGACCTCGCCAGGAACCATCCGCACGTCGGCGTCTATGTCCGGCTGAACGCCCTGGAAACGGGCATGACGGGCGACGATCTGGAAGCCGTCGCCGTTCCCGGCTGCGACGGCTTTCTGCCGCCCAAGACTTATGGCGCCCGCGACATCGTCCAACTCGAGGCGCTGGTCGACCATTTCGAGCGCAAGAACGGCGTGGCGCCCGGCAAGCTGGAGTTCGTGCTTTCGCTCGAAACCGCGCAGGCCTATGCCGAATGCGAGGCTATGATCAAGGCTTCGCCCCGCTGCGCGACGCTGTTCGCCGGCACCGCGCGGGATGCCGACGTCTCGCGCTCGGTCGGCTTCGAATTCACGCCGCAGGGTCTGGAGACGCTCTATCTGCGCAGCCGCGCCGTGCTGGCGGTCCGCGCCGCCGGCAAGGATTTTCCCATCGTCGGCCTCTGGCAGGATCTCAAAGACATAGACGGGGCGTGGGCCTTCGCCCGGCAGAACCGTCAGTTCGGCTTCCGCGGCATGGTGGCGATACATCCGAGCCATGTGGCGATCGCCAACGAAGTCTTCATGCCGAGCCAGCAGGAGGTCGTGTTCTACCACGGCATGATCGAGGCCTTCGAGGCCGGCGTCGCGAAGGGCGATGCGGCGGTGGCCTACGAAGGCATGCACATCGACCTCGCGCATGTGAAGACTGCGCAGGCGGTGATCGAACTGCATCGCACGCTGGCGGGGCGCAAGAAATGAAGGGGCGAGCGGTCTTCGGCCGGGCCCAAGATGCGGCTTGGCGGCCCTCTGCGCAGGATCTGGCGCGTAGCCGGCTCGCCCGCGCGATGAAGCGCTTGGGGCTTCGACGATCTGGCGAGCCTGCACCGGGCGTCGGTGGTTCGCCCGGACTGGTTCTGGCCTGCGGCGGCGCGCGATCTCGGCGTGACCTTTTCGACCCCGCCGGCGGGCGTCGTGGACGAATTGCACGGCCGGCTGTTTCCGCGCTGGTTCCCCGGCGCGCGGCTCAACGTCGTGAGCCATTGCGTCGAGCGGCATGCCGCCGATCCCGCGCGCGCGGGCGTCGAGGCGGTGGTCTCAGAAGCGGATTGCGGCGAGCGGCGCAGCCTGACTTTCGCGCAACTCGGCGCCGAGGTGGAGCGCGTCGCGAGCGGCCTCGCCGCGCTCGGCGTCGTCAAGGGTGACCGCGTCGGCCTGTTTCTCCCGGTAATCCCGGAGGCTGCGGTCGCGCTGCTCGCCTGCGCCAAAATCGGCGCGGTGGCGGCGCCGGCGTTCTCCGGATATGGCCCCGATCCGCTCGCCGCGCGGCTGAATGCGGCCGAAGCCAAGGTTCTGATCACGGTTGACGGCACGTCCCGGCGCGGCAAGCGCGTCGCCATGAAGGAGACTGCGGACGCCGCCGTCGCGGCCTCGCCCAGCGTTCAGGCCGTCATCGTCATCGAGAACGACCGCAGCGGCGCCGACATGCAGCCGGGGCGGGACATCGCCTGGGCGAGCCTGGGAACTGGCCTTGCCCGCGTCACGACGCTCGCCTGCGATCCCAACGATCCCTTCCTCATCCTCTACACGTCGGGCACGACCGGCGCGCCGAAAGGGATCGTCCATTCGCATCTCGGCTATCTATTAAAGTCGGGACTCGATTTCGGCTATGCCTTCGACATTCAGGCGGGCGACCGCGTCGGTTGGATCGCCGACATGGGCTGGATGCTCGGGCCGCTGATGATCGTGGGCTGCCTTCAGTTCGGCGCGGGCATCGTCTTCGTCGAAGGCCTGCCCAACCATCCCGACGCCGGCCGTCTCTGGCGTGTCGTCGAGCGCAACCGAGTAACATTTCTCGGTATCGCCCCCACAGCGGCGCGCAGTATCCGCGCGGCGATGGGCGACGCCAAGCCGGCCGAGGACCTCTCCTCGCTCCGCGCCTTCGCCTCCACGGGCGAGGCCTGGGACGAGCCGACGTGGCGTTGGTTGTTCGAAACCGTCGGCGGGCGGCGCCTGCCGATCCTCAACTATACTGGCGGCACGGAAACCGGCGGCGGCCTGCTTTCCAATTACACGATTGCGAAATCGAGCCCGCGAACTTCGCCGGTCCGCTGCTCGGGCTCGACATGGACGTGCTCGACGCCGAAGGCCGCCCGACGGACGAGATAGGCGAACTCTGCGTCCACAACACCTGGCCCGGCATGACGCATGGCTTCTGGCGCGACCCCGACCGCTACCTGAAGACCTATTTCAGACCAGATCCCCGGCGTCTGGGTGCATGGGGACCTCGCCTCGATCGACGGGCGCGGCTTCTGGCGCATTCACGGACGGTCCGACGACACGATCAAGGTTTCGGGCCGCCGCGTCGGGCCGGCGGAGATCGAGAGCGCGCTGGTCACCGTGCCCGCTGTCGCGGAAGCCGCCGTCATTGGCGTGCCCGATCCCGAGCGCGGCTCGCGCATCGTCGCCTTCATCACGCTGAGAGTGGGGAAGACGCTGGACGAAGCGGCTGCGGCAGATGCCGTCACTCGGCTGGTGGGAAAGGCGATGGTCCCTTCCGAGTTGATCGCGGCGACCGGCCTGCCCAAGACCAAGAACGGCAAGATCATGCGCCGCGCGATCCGGGCGCGTTATCTTGGCGAGCCGACGGGCGACCTTTCCGCGCTGGACGCGGCGACGCCGCTCGACCTGATTCCGGTCCGAAGCTGACCAACCAACTCTGAGCACCGCCGATGCCCCTCGAACAATCAGAACTCGACCTGATCCGCGCCTCAATCCGCAAGATCGCCGAGACGTTCGACCTCGATTATTGGCGAAAGAAGGACAAGGCAAAGGAATATCCGTGGGATTTCAAGGATGCGCTCGCCGCGGGCGGCTGGCTTGGCATTCTGATGCCGGAACAATACGGCGGCATGGGGCTTGGGTTTGACCGAGGCGGGGATCGTGCTCGACGAGCTTGGCCAGCGCTGCGGCTTCAATGCGAATTCGGTGTTCCAGTACTATGTCTTTCCGCCGGGACCGGTGATTCACCACGGTTCGGAAGAGATGAAGACGTCGTTTCTGCCGAAACTGGTCAGCGGCGAGGAAATGATGTGCTTCGGCGTGAGCGAACCCGACAACGGCGTCGACACTTCCCGGCTGAAGACATTCGCGAAAAGGGACGGCGCACGCTATCTGGTGAGCGGCCGCAAGGTTTGGATTTCGAATGCCCTGAATGCCGACTGGATCTTGCTGCTGACCCGCACGAGCCCGCGCAGCGACGAGCGCCCCTATGACGGCATGACGCTTTTCCTCACACGGTTGAAGGGGAAAAAGGGCGTGGCGATCAACCGGATCGACAAGATCATGCGCAACGCCGTGGACAGCAACGAGATCGTGTTCGAGGATTTCGAGGTTTTCGAACATGAGACCGTCGGGCAGGAGGGCAAGGGGTTCCGTTGTCTGCTCGACGGGCTCAACCCGGAACGCATCGCGGTGGCGTATACCGCCATCGGCCTCGGACGCGGGGCGTTGAATCTCGCTGTTCAATACGCCAAGGACCGCATCGTGTTCGACCGTCCGATCGGCAAGAACCAGGCGGTCGCGCATCCGCTTTCCGACAGCTGGGTTCGCCTGGAGGCGGCGGAACTGATGACGCAGAAAGCCGCAAGGCTTTTCGACGAGCGCAAGCCTTGTGGACCGGAAGCCAACGCCGCCAAATATCTCGCGACCGACGCCGGCTTCGAAGCCGCGGACCGGAGCATGCAGTTTCATGGCGGCTTCAGCATGGCGACCGAGTACCATGTCTCGCGGTTCTGGATGGAGGCGCGACACTTGAAAATCGCGCCGATCAGCCAGCAAATGGTCCTGAACTACATCTCGGACAAGGTCCTGGGCCTGCCGAAATCCTACTGAGAGAAACGCTGATGCGCGACGCTGTCATATGTGAACCCCTGCGGACCGCTGTCGGAGGCTATGGCGGCGCGCTCAAGGATATTCCCGCCGGCGAACTCGCCGCGGCGGTCGTGAAGGAGCTTGTCCGCCGCACTGGCGTGAGAAGCGAGGACATCGACGACGTCATCTTTGGGCAGGTCTATCCCAACAGCGAGGCGCCGGCCATCGGACGCATCGCGGCGCTGGACGCCGGGCTCGACGTCTCCGTGCCGGGCATGCAACTCGACCGCCGCTGCGGCTCCAGCCTGCAAGCCGTCATCAACGCCTCGATGTGCGTGCAAACCGGCGCCGCCGATCTCATCATTGCTGGCGGCGCCGAGAGCATGAGCCAGGCGGAATATTACGCGCTGGGGCTGCGCTGGGGCCTGCGCGGCGCCGACGCGGAACTGATGTGCCGCATGGGGCGTGGCCGCGTGACTTCCGGGCGGCAAATTCTATCCGGTGCCGGGCGGCATGATCGAAACCGCGGAGAACCTGCGGCGCGAGTTTGAGATCACCCGTTCCGAGCAGGACGAGTTCGCCGCTGCTTCGCACGCCAAGGCCATCGCGGCGCAGAACTTCCGGCGTCTTCGCGCAGGAGATCGTTCCGGTGCGCGTCAAGGACCGCAAGGGCGAGACCGTATTTGAGCGAGACGAGCACCCGCGCGCCGACGCGAATCTGGAAAAGCTTGCGGCGCTGCGGCCGATTCTGGCCAAGTCCGATCCGGCCGCGACTGTGACGGCGGGCAATGCGAGCGGACAGAACGATGCGGCGGCCGCCTGCATCGTCGCGAGCCGCGAGAAGGCGGAGGCGCTTCGGCTGAAGCCGCTTGGACGGCTCGTCAACTGGGGCGTGGCGGGCGTGCATCCCGCGCGCATGGGCATCGGCCCCGTGCCCGCCGTGGAGAAGGCGCTGAAGCGCGCGGGCCTCGGGCTGAAGGACATCGATCTGTTCGAACTGAACGAGGCCTTCGCCGCCCAGGTGCTCGCCTGCGCGAAGTCCTGGGGATTCGCGCGCGGCCGACTACGCGCGGCTGAACGTCAACGGCTCCGGCATTTCGCTCGGCCACCCGGTCGGCGCGACCGGCGTGCGCATCCTGACGACGATGCTGCGCGAAATGGACCGTCGCGAGCGCGCGCTATGGACTGGAAACCATGTGCATCGGCGGCGGCCAGGGACTGGCCGCGATTTTCGAGCGCTTGGCCTGACGCTTCAAAGAGGATCGACAAAATGCTGGAACGATATGCAGGGCTTCCCTTTCGCTTCGAGATGAACGAACCGGGCGTGCTGGAGATGATCTTCGACGGGCCGAACCTGAATTCCGTCGACGAGAACGTGCACAGCCAGGTCCCCTACGTCTGGAACTCTGATCGACGACGATCCGGACGTGAACGTCGTCATCGTGCGGGGCGCGGGGCGGGCGTTCTCGGCCGGCGGCGATTTTGCGCTGATCGACAAGCAGATCGCGGATTACGCGACGCTCGTGCGCGTGATGAAGGAGAGCCGCGATCTCTATTACAACATGATTGAATGCTCGAAGCCGATCATCTCGGCCATTCACGGCCCCGCGGTCGGCGCGGGTCTCGTGGTCGCGCTCATGGCGGACATTTCGATCGCAGCCAAGAACGCGGTGATCGTCGATGGCCACACAAGGCTCGGCGTCGCGGCGGGCGACCATGCGGCGGCGGTGTGGCCGCTGCTCTGCGGCATGGCGAAGGCGAAATATCTCTTGCTGACCTGTGAGCGGATTTCCGGCGAGGAGGCGGAGCGCATCGGCCTCGTCTCGCTGACGGTGGACGAGGACAAGCTCCTGGAAACCGCACGAGGCGTGGCGAGCAAGCTCAACAAAGGCGCGCAGGAATCGATCCAGTGGACGAAGCGCAGCCTCAACCTGTTCTGGAAGCAAGCGCGCTGGTATTTTCGAATCCGGTCTGGCGCTGGAGTTCCTCGGCTTTGGCGGCCCCGACGTGAGGGAGGGCGTCGCCAGCCATAAGGAGAAGCGCAAGCCAGCGTTCCGCCGCAAGAGCTGAATCGCTCTCAGATGACGCCGGCCGCCTTCAACGCCACGACTTCGTCGGCCTTGAAGCCATAATCAGCGAGGACCTCGGCGGTGTGTTCGCCGAGCAGCGGCGGGCGGCTCGGCGCGATCGACCCCTCCGAAAGCCGCGCGGGCGGCGGCGCGACGGGGACGCCACCGCTTGCGCCGGGAAATTCGATGCGCGGCAGGAACAGATCGGCAAGGCCATAGGCGTTGGCGACGACCTCGGCGGGTCGCAGAACGGGACCGCAGCCGATGCTCGCGGCGCCGAGAATGTCGAGACATTCGGACCTGTCGCGCTGCCCGGACCAGTCCTGCATGACGCGGCTCAGCTCTTCGCCGTTGCGGCCGCGCAAGATGTCGGTGGCGAAGCGGGGATCGTTCGCGAGATCCTCCCGCCCGACGACCTTGCACCAGCGTTTGAACACCTTCTGCCCGATCACCTGCATGATGAAGAAGCCGCCGTCGCGGGCGCGGAACACGTCGGAGGGGCCGGACATGGGACTTCGGTTGCCGGTGGGAACGCGATGGTTGAACCCGGTCGCCTCCTCCATCAAAATCTGATTGGTGAGGTTGAGCGAAGTCGCGACCAGCGAGGCCTGCACATGCGCGCCCTTGCCGCTGCGCATTTTCTGGATCAGCGCCGCGAGCACGCCATAGGTGAGCGAAAGCGATGTGGCGAAGTCGATCGGCGCGGTCGCCGCGCGATAAGGCTTGCCGGGCTCGCCAGTCAGCCAGATCGCGCCCGAAAGCGCCTGTCCGACGCCGTCGAAGCCGACCCGCTCCGCCAGCGGCCCCTCCTCGCCGAAGGCCGTCGCCGTCGCCAGGACGATATCCGGCTTGATCGTCTTCAGTGTCTCGTAGTCGAGCCCGAAATGCTTGAGCGCATTCGGCGAATAGTTCGCCACCACGACATCGGCTTCGGCGATGAGCCGGCGCATGACCGCACGGCCCTCCGGCGTGGTCATCTCCAACGTCAGACAACGCTTGCCGCCGTTGCATTGCAGATATTGCGCGCCCTCCCCGTGCTCCGTGACGGGCATCAGATAGCGGTCGTCTTCACCCTTCGGTCTTTCGACGCGCACGACGTCGGCGCCGAAACTCGCCAGAACATGGGCGCAGTAGGGTCCGGCAATCCACCGGCCGAAGTCCAAAACCCGGACGCCTCCGAGTATCCCAGCCATTCGGTCCTTGCCTCCTGTGTCTCGCAGCCGCTGTTTTCGATGGTTGCTCGGTGTCGCGCCTATGCCGAAGCCAAGGCCACACCCACGAATTCGGGGACCGCCACGGCGCGGCGCGTATTCAGATCGACGGCAAGCAGGCTCTGGCGCACGGCCGCCACTTGCGCGCCGTCCACGGTCGAAATCCGGCATTCGCATTGAAAACTCTTGCCGCTCGCCAAGACGAGTTTGTAGGCGCCCGTGAGCGGAGTTCCCACAGGCAGGCTCTCGCCGCGTTCGATCCGCATTTCGACGGTCATTCTCGTGATGCCGGTTTCGCGCGTGTACTTCGGCGTGAAGCCGAGTTGCGCGGCCTGCTGGTGCGAGATCGTAGCGACCCGGCGCATGGTTTCTTCCCAAAGCAGCGCGCCGGTGTGATCGCATTCCGCGGGACGGATGGGACCAAGTTGGACATCGGCTCGCTGACTGCCCGATTCAACCTCTCGAAAGATCGAACCGGCGGGCACGCTGTGCGGCAAAGCCGGGGCGAGGTCTCCCATCGCCGCCTCCGGCAGATCGACGCTTCGGCGCGGCGCCAAGTCGAGCGCCGTCGCGGCCAGACGTCCGTCCGAGCAGACGAGATGAACGAGCGCGCCGGCATACGGGCCGTCCGCGATCACGGCAGAGCGCACCTCGACGGAATCGTTGGCGCGCAACTCGGCGTGAAAGCGCAAATGACGAACCGACGCGACCGCCGCCCCCGGGCTGACGCCACCCACCGGCGCCGCCAAAGCCTCGGCGGCGAGTTGTATGGCGCGAACATAGTATCTGAGGTTCCAGTGATCGTTGAAGTCGCATTCCCAACGCTCGACGCGGGTGTGCAAGGCAACGCGGCCCAACCGTACAAGGCGCAGCTCCGTCATGGTCACGCGCGTCAGAATGAGGCGGCGCCGGCCGTCATGCCTCCGTCCACGGGAAGCACGGCGCCGGTGACGAAGCTCGCGTCGTCGGACAGAAGGAACAGAATGACGGCGGCGACTTCTTCGGGCTGGCCCTCGCGCCCTATCGGATGCGCCTTGCGGATCCGGGCAACATTTGCGGGGTCCTCAAACATCGCGTCGGTCATCGGCGTACGGATCATGCCAGGCGCGACGACGTTGGCGCGCACGTTGTGCGCGGCCATCTCGATCGCCACGGCGCGGGTCAGGCCGACGACGCCATGTTTGGAGGTGACATAGGCCAGCCGGTTGGGAACCGCCTCGACGCCGGCCTGCGACGAAACATTGACGATGGCGCCGCCCCGGCCCGATTCACGCGCATAGCGGCAAAAAGCCTGACAGGCGTTGAACGTTCCCTCAAGATTGACCGCCAAATTGCGGTCCCAGAGATCGTGCGCGGTGTCGAGGATCGAGCCGACGCCGCGAATGCCGGCCGAGTTCACGACGCCGTCCAAGGCGCCGAAGCGCGCGACGGCCTTAGACACTAAGGCGTCGACAGCGGCTTCGTTGGAGACGTCGGCGCCTATGGCCAGCACTCGCTCGCTGGCGCCCGCCGCATCGGCCGTCGCTTGCGCATTGGCCTCGTGCAAATCGACGACGACAACGTTGGCGCCTTCGGTCAACAGGCGGCGAACGGTCGCGGCGCCGATTCCGCTCCCGCCGCCGGTGACAACGTAGGTCTTGCCTTCGAACCTAGCCATAGCTTGTGCTCCGCGCCGCGCCTCCGCCGGGACGTCTTTCGTTGGGTCCTGACCGTCCCGCAGGCTGCCTATTGCTTTGCCGATCATAGCCGACGCGAACGCATAGAGCGCAGGTCCGGCGCCGCATAGTTCCGGGACATAGGCCTTACCTATCATCGGGCAAGGGCCGGCCGGCGGCGCGCGGCTTGCCCGAGCGGCGAACGGATCGTTAGACTTGCCACGGGCGGATGAGAAAGAAGGTCATGGAGAAGGACCTGGCGGCGAAGGTCGCGGAGCTGTGGGATCGAGAACAGATTCGCCAGTGCCTGCATCGCTATGCGCGCGGCGTGGACCGGTTTGACCGTGAGCTGATACTATCAGCTTTTCATTCCGACGCGTTGGACGAGCACGGCAAATTTGTTGGCTACCCGGAAGAATTCGTGAATTGGGCTTTGAACCAGCACGAGGCGGCGCACCTCTCGCATCAGCATTGCCTTCTCAACCAAAGCTGCGAGATCGACGGCGAGACCGCCCACGCCGAGACTTATTTCCTGTTCGTGTCCATGAACCGGGCAGGAAAGCCGACGACGATGGGCGGCGGACGATATGTCGACAGGTTTGAGAAACGGACGGGCGAATGGCGGATCGCGGCGCGAGTTACGCTGCGAGACTGGTCTTTGATGGACGAAATCGCCGATATGTCCGACCTTACGTCGTTCACCTCGACCCGCGCGCTGCTGTCTTTCGCGCAGAGGGCTTTCATGAATGCCGGCCGCGGACCTGTGCGCGATGCGACGGACCCTTCGTACGACCGCCCGTTGAAGGTGGACCCTGCGCGCCGTGACGCCTATCTGCGACTGTCTGGCGGGAAAGGTTGACCCGTGAAGGGCATCGTCTTTCGTGAATTTGGCGGGCCGGGCGTTCTTCAGTTGGCCGACCTGCCGGCGCCGCCGCCTCCGGCGCAGGGCGAAGTCGCGGTCGACGTCGTAGCCACCACGGTCAATCCGACCGACCTTCTCATGCGCTCGGGGCAGCAGGCGGCGCTGATGACAAAAGCGCCGGGTCCGTGGATCGCAGGCATGGAGTTTTCGGGCCGCATCGCCGCTGTGCCTCACGGCGGCGCGCTCGCCGTGGGAATGCCCGTGATCGGCGTCGTTAACCCCCGACGACCCGAGGGGGGCGCCTATGCCGAACGGATCATTGTGCCGCAAGCCAGCGTGACAACGCTCGCGCCCGGCGCCGACCTCATAAGCGCAGCCACCGTGCCGATGAACAGCCTGACGGCGCTGCTGGCGCTCGAATGGCTCGGACTGAAGCCGGGGGCCCTGCTGCTGGTCACCGGCGGCGCGGGAATACTGGGCGGCTGCGTGATTTCGCTGGCGCACCAGCAGGGGCTGAAAGTGCTCGCCAACGCCGCGGGTCGCGACACGGAATTGTTGCGCGGCCTCGGCGCCGATGTGGTCCTCCCGCGCACGGAAGGACTGGCGAACGCCTTGCGCGAGATTTGTCCCGATGGAGTGGATGGTCTCGTCGATTGCGCGTTGCTGGGTCAGGTTGCGGCGGACTTCGTGCGCGACGGCGGCGCCGCCGTCTCCGTGCGGCGCAATCGCCCAATCGACGACCCGCGTTTGAGAAGCGCCTGCGTGTCGGTGCTCGACGGCATGGAACGCAGCGATCTCATGGAGGAGATCGGCGCCGACTTTGCGGCGGGCGTCCTGAGGCCCCGCGTCGCGCCGGGGAAAATATTCCCGGCGCCGCGCGCCGCCGAGGCGCACGCGAAAGCCGAAGCGGGCGGCTTTCGCGGGCGCGTCGTCATTACCTTCGCGCCGGACCCGCATTCGAACGGCCGGACGCCAGCACAGGAGAAAACATGAGCGGACCTACCATCTACGAAGCCGTCCCGCAGTTCGGCCGTTTGCGCGACGAAGTCCTATACAACGATGTGTGGAAACAGCCCGAGCTAGGCCCGCGTGACCACAGTTTAGTAACCTGTGCGGTTCTGGCGGCTTTGGGAAAGAACGCCGAGCTTGAACATCACATGAAGCTTGCGGTCGAGAACGGCGTCAGCGTTGACGAGCTGCGCGGCCTTGTCGTGCAGGTGGCCTTCTATGCTGGTTGGCCTTGCGGCGTGAACGCCGCCAAAGCCGGCCTGCCTCTCTTCGCGGCGAATCCGTCGCCCTAGACGCCCGGAACCGTGAGCGCCATGACCTCCGCGGCCAGGCGCTCCGGCTTCATTTCGTCCACCATCGTCCAGAGCCGAAGCGCCTGATCCAGACCGATCACCTCATCGGTCAAATCGTCGAGCTTGCTCTGGAACTCCGCGGGCGTGAACGGCTTGATCGGCGAACCCTTGGCGCGCTCCTGGAAATAGTGCTCCGACCCGCCGTCCTTGTAATGCACGGTGACGTCGGCGACGAAGAAGCGGTATTTCTCGTCGAGGTTCTTGTCGACCGTCAGTTTGATTGTTCTCGCCAGCCGCATCGTCTCCGAGTCCGGCGAGAGATCAAGCTTGCCCTCCATGAAGGCGCGATGCGTCTTGTAGCCGTTGCCCTTGCCAAGCGCGGCGAGCGCCATCTGCGCGGGAAGGGAATATTGCAACTCCTCGATGTTGCGTGGATTGTAGATCTGCGCATTGCGGGTGCCGACGATGGAATTGGTCATGGTCTGGATGTGCGCCTCGATATGGTCGATTTCGCGCACGCGCTTTTGGAAACGCTCCATCGCCTCGATATAGGCGAAGGTCGCCGCGCAACAGCAATAGGGCTTGTAGCTGAGCCCCGGCATGAAATTCGCCGCCCCGGGCAGGAAGTCGGCAATGGCCTCGTCGCCAACGGTCTTCTGGCAGAACATGCGGTAGAGGCCGCGGTCGCCGGTGAGGAACCTGCGCGGGCCGGTGATGCCGGCGCGCGCGAGTTCCGCCGATTCGATGCCGTTGCGCACCACGATTCCGGCGTGGACGCGCTTGATCGATCCGCCGGTCGAGGCATATTCCGTTGGGCCGCTGGCGTGTGACAGCGCGATGGCGAGCGCGTGAAAAGTCTGCTCCTCGTCGAGGCCGTACATCTTGGCGGCCAGCGCGGCGGCGCCGAAGCCGCCCCAGATCGCGTGCGGCTGCCAGCCGACGTTGAGGACCGCGGGCGAACCCCATTTGCCGATCCTCACATAGGTCTCGTAGCCGACGACCAAAGCCGTCAGCGTGGTTCTCAGATCCGCTCCAAGTTCCTCGGCCATGGCGAAGGCGGCGGGAACGACGGCGCAGCCGGGATGAGCGTTGCCGAAGAAGTCGTCATATTCGAAGCCGTGGCCGTAGCTGGCGTTGACATAGGCCGCATCGACGGCGCTGGCGCCGGCGCCCTCCGCGACGATGGTGGCGCGGCCCGGCCGGGGGTTGCGGAAGGACCGGGTCTGGCGCGACCAGGGCAATTGCGACGCGCCGATCTGGATCGCGAACTGGTCCTTGATCAGCCCCTTCACGGCGTCGAGCGTCGCCGGCTCGATGTCCTCAAAGCGGTAGTTCACCACGAAGCGCGCCACCGCGCGCTCGAGCGTCAAATCTTCCATCTTGGCGCCTCTTGATCAGCGAATATTTCCTCGCGGAGGACGTTAGGCGTAGGTCGAGGGCTGTCAACGCACGATCCTGCACGACTCCTCGGCCATAGGCTGCGGCTGAGAGCCCCTCATGGCGGCTATGTTCTGTCGAGCTTGTCGATGACTTCGCGAGCGACCATCGCGGCGGCCATCGCGCGCGGCCATCCGATATAGAACGCGCAATGCGTCAGCGCGTCGCTGATTTCAGCGCGCGTCACGCCATTGTCGAACGCCCGGCTGTATTGGTAGTCGAGCAGAGGTTGCAAACCCATCGCCCAGATGGCCGCGAGGGTCACGAGGCTGCGGTCGCGCGGCGCGAGTTCGGGATGGAGCCATAGATCGCCGAAAAGCAGGTCGTTGGAATATTTGGCGAGTGGCGGCGAGACCACGCCGATGGAAGAGTCGAGCACAGCCCGGCGGCGCTTCTCCATCTCCGAATCGGCCGCCAAGGGCGCGACGTCCAGCGGCGCAACATCGGCGGGGCCGACGCCGCGCTCGGCGAAGATCGGGGCGATCTCGTTCGCTGCCGCGGAAGCCATCGGCCAACCGCAATAGACCGCGAGTTGGGTCACGATCTCGCCGATCTCTCGCGGCGTGAGGCCGTTGTCGAGCGCGCGGCGGACGTGAAACTGCAGGAAGGCGGCGCGGTTGAGGGCGATGAGCGTCGCGCAGGTCAACATGCATTTGTCGCGCATGCTGAGCCCCGGCCGCGCCCAGACTTCGCCGTAGAGCAGGCGGTCCGTGTAGTCCGCAAACCGGGGCGACACCGCATGCGCTTCTTTCGGCGCGACGCCTGGAGTTGCCGATGCGGTCATGGCGCGGTCCTCTTGAGTTCTGGCGCGAAGACTAGCGCATCAGCGAGGGAAGTCGCTCCAGTCCGCGCCTTTTGCCGCTCTAGGTTGAGCCGAGGTCACGGCGCGTCGGTCTTGCGCCGCGCCGTCTCGCATGGCGCAACAAACTCACGGAGGACGCAGAGCGATGGGCAGGCTCGATGGGCAAGTCGCGCTGGTGACCGGGGCCGCAGGCGACATCGGCTTTGCGATCACCCGCGCCTTTCTTCGCGAGGGCGCGCGCGTCACGGCGCTCGATCTACGGCCGAACAAGCTCCTGACCGAACTGCAAGGCGAGGAATATCTGCTCCCCTTGACGGGCGATGTCAGCGAAAGCGCGGACATTCGCGCCGCCGTGGCCGCGGCCGTGGCGCGGTTCGGACGGCTCACCGTGTTGTGTCCGGTGGCGGGGGGATCGACGCCGGCGGACGGCAACGTGCTCGATGCGGAGGAGGTCGAGTTCTGCCGGGCGATACGTCTCGACCTCTTCGGCGCGTTCCTCACTTGCAAATACGGCATCGGCGAGTTGATCCGCGCCGGCGGCGGCTCGGTCATCACGATGACGTCGATGACCGCGCTGATCGGCGTGCCTGACAAGGCCTGCTATTCAGCCGCCAAGGGAGGCGTCGTGGCGATGACGCGCTCGATGGCCGTGGCCCATGCGGCGGATAAAGTCCGGGTGAACGCCATCGCGCCGGGCATCACGCGCACCCGACGCGTCTCGGCGATGCTTGCTCGCGGCGATGGTGGCGGAAGCTACGTGGCGCGCCATCTTCTCGGCCTGGCCGAACCCGAGGACGTCGCGAATCTGGCAGTCTATCTGGCCTCGGACGAGGCGCGCGTGGTCACTGGCCAAATCTTCCCCATCGACAGCGGAGTCACCATCACGTGATCGACACGCGGAAACCTTCGGTCGCCGTGGTGGGCTGCGGAGAAATGGGCGGCGCCGTGCAGCGCCGTCTGCTAGCGCGAGGCGTGAAAGTCGTCGTGCGCGATCCCGATCCAACGCAAACTGCGCCTCTGCTGGCCGCGGGGGCGCAAGTCGCAGCGGACGCAGCCGAAGCCGCGGGCGCCGCCGATTTCGTGCTGGTTCTGGTCAACACCGAGCGGCAGCTGCGCGAGGTTTTCAGCGAAATAGCGCCAGTCCGGCCGCAGGGTCACGGGATCGCGGTCATGAGCACCGTTTCGCCCAAGACCATGCGCGAACTGGCGGGTCTCTATCCGCGTATCGTAGATGCGCCGGTGAGCGGAGGGCCGTCCCGAGCCGCCGAAGGCAGGCTCACTTTCATGATCGGGGGAGGCGCCGACGATGTCGGGGGCCTCCGCCCGACCTTCGAACACCTGGCCGCCCACGTAATCCCCTGCGGCGATCCCGGCGCTGCGCAGGCCGCCAAGATCGTCAACAACGTGCTTTGCCACGCCAATACGGTGCTGATGGCGGAAGCCCTCCTGTTGGGCCGTTCCCAGGGCCTCGACACGGAGACGATGCGGCAGGTGATGGACGCCAGCACGGGTCGGAACTATCTGACCGACGCCCGCGGCGCCGCCGAGCGGCTCTATGCAGGCTTAACCCGTGACGCGGAGGCGTTCGACGCGATCCTTCAAATCCTTCGCAAAGACCTCGACATAGCCGCAAGCGTCGCTTCGGCTGCGGGACAGCAATTGCCCGGCGTACAGGCGCTCGGCGCGCTGCTTCACGGCATCGGCGGCGAGACCTTCGAGATCTGGAGAGACCTTGCCGGGTCGAACAGGGCGGAGAACTGACGAATTTTGGCGTCAACTCCACCTAGCGACCCCGGACGCGCGCCCCGCCGCCGACCGAGTAAATGGCGGCGGCGCCGACGACCACGATTCCTTCGACGAAACTCTGATAGTTGGCGCCAAGGTTGGCGATGTTGAATCCGTTGGTCAAGGTGAACAACAGCAGCGCGCCCGTGACCGAGCGAACGACGCTTCCCTTTCCGCCGAACAGGGAAGTGCCGCCGAGAATTGCCGCCGCAATGACGGTGAGCTCCTCGCCCTGCAACGCATTCGGGTTGATCGACCGAAGCCGGCTTGCAAACAGTACGCCGGCGAAGCCGGCCGTGCCGCTGCACAGGGCGAACGCCATCAGCTTGTAGAAGTCTCACATTGATTCCGGAAAGTCGGGCGGCCTCGGGGTTTCCGCCGACCGCGTAAAGTCGGCGGCCATATTTGGTGAAACTCATGACCGACCAGACAAAAGCAGCGAAGGCGAACATGTAGAGCACAGGTTTGGCGAGCTTGATTTCAAAGTGGCCGGCGGCAGCCAACCCGAGCAGGACGAGTCCGGCGGCCGCGGTCCCCACGCTCGCCGGACGAAGGCCACGTCCCTTGCGCAGGTCGGCGAAGGTCCAAACAGCGCCAAGCGCGGCGATTACCGCTCCCAGCGCCGCAAGAGCGTAGCCCACGGGAATCAACCCCGATTCGAAAGCTTTCATCGCCGCTATGGTCCTGTCCTCGGAGACGAACATCGTCTTGCCGTCGGAATAGATCAGCACGAGCCCACGCACGGCGGTGAGCGAGCCGAGCGTGACGATGAACGCGTTGATGCCGACGAACTCCACGATGGCCCCATTGATCAGCCCGACGGCTACCGATGCCGCCATCGCCAGAACCAGCGACGCTGGAAATCCCAGCGAGTTGGCCGTGCCCATCAGGACGGCGGCTGAAAGCGCCGCCACCGAAGCGACGGAAAGATCGAAATTGCCGCTGACCAGAACGACCGTCATCGAGACCGACATGAGAGCCGGCAACGACGCCTGATAGAGCACGTTCGAGATGTTCTGTACGCTGAGGTAGTTGGTCCGGCCGAGATAGGTGGTCGTAACGCTGAGCACGATCACGAGTAGAAGGAGCGCGTAATAGACGCCCATTTCCCGCAGACTCACCGCCTCGCGCCATCGCGCCGCCGTGTTGCCCAAGCGCGCCTCCGCTTTGGCCGCGACGCGCGGCGCGATCGTGCTGTCGGTCATACTGACCTCTCGGATTCAAGCCCCCTGTTCGCCTTGCCCGGGGGCGGCGCTTCGCCGCCAGAGAGAAGAACAAGTTCGTGCTCGCTCGTATCGCGGTTCAGGCGTTCGGCGGTCAGGCAGCCGTCGCGCAGTACGACGATGCGGTCGCAGACCGCCAGGAGTTCCTCGAATTCCGACGACACCATAATGACGCTCAAGCCTCCGTCCGCGAGCGCGCGAATCAGCTTCAGGATGTCAGTCTTGGCCCCGATGTCGATGCCGGCCGTGGGTTCGTCGAGCAGGAACACCTTGGCGTCGCTGAACAGCCACTTCGCGATGGTCGTCTTTTGGGCGTTGCCGCCGCTGAGTTCGGTCACCAGAATTTCCGGCGATCCCGCCTTGATGCGGAGCCGCTCAATCGCTTCACGCGCGCGCGCCATCTCCTGCGCACGTCGGGGCAGGAATCCGAGCCAGGACACAGACTCCAAAGCCGGCAAGCTGACGTTGCGCCAGATTTCGAAACCGGGAATGAAACCCTGTCGCGCTCGATCTTCCGGCACCAGCGCCAAACCCGCCCGCACGGCGGCCCCCGTCGAACGCGCGAGGGGCCGCCCTTCCAGCAAAACCTCACCTGTCGCATGCGCATCGGAACCGAAGATCGCATGCAACAGCTCGCTGCGCCCCGAGCCCAACAGGCCCGCAACTCCCAAAACCTCGCCCGGTCCAATCTTTAGCGAAATCGGGGCGAGTTGGCCCGGCGAAGCAAGCTCGCGAAGTTCGAGTTGGGCGCTCGGCGCGGGCGGGCGCGGCGGCCTCGCATGGCCCATCTGTTCCAGCGCCACGACATCGCGTCCGACAATCGCCTCGGCGATCTTGGCTTCGTCGAGCTTGCAGGTTTCCTCTTCCAGAACGACGAGTCCGTCGCGAAGCACGGTGACGCGATCGGTCAGGTCCATCACCTCGTCAAGGAAGTGGGAAACAAACAGGATCGCTTTGCCTTCCGCCGAGGAAAGGCGTCGTACGGTCCGATAGACAAGCTCGCGCTCCTCGGCGGCCAACGAGGCCGTCGGCTCGTCCATGATGATCAGTTCGGCGCCCGTACTCAACGCTGTCAGGATCGAGACTATCTGACGCTGGCCGATTGCGAGATCGGCGACCAATGCGTCTGGACTTAAGTGGTATCCGACGCGTTCGCAAAGGTTCGCATAGCGTTCCGCGCGCTCTCCGCTGCGGCGCCAGAAGCCCTCGTCGGAGAGGAAAATGTTTTCGAGCACGGAGAGCGTAGGAACCAGCGGAACGTGCTGATGGATCGTGGCTATGCCGAGCTCGTTGGCGGCGCGCGGTCCGCCTTTGAGCATGACCGGCCGGCCCTTCCATTCGATCTCGCCGCCTGTCGCCTGGACTGCCCCTGAAAGGATTTTGATCAGAGTTCGACTTACCGGCGCCGTTGGCGCCGATAAGTCCGTGCACCTGGCCGCGCGCAATGTCGAAGCCGACGCTGCGCAAGGCGACCGTTCCGTTTGGAAAGGTCTTCGCAAGACCCTTCAGGCGGATCAGAGGCGGATGGCCCGGCATCGGCCTAGACTCCCGAGCGGCGGTGCGGTGTCACCATTCCGGCGAGCAGGCGCCGAGCGTGTCCTTGGTCACTACCGGCGAATCGTAGGCGATGAACTTGCCCTTATGGCTGCCGGGCTTGGTCGCCTCCTCGTAGAGGGTCCGTGCGATGATGCGGCCCATGGTTTCGGGCTTGTAACAGGACGTCGCCAGCATCGCGCCCGACCTGATGGCGCCGACCCCGATCTTCATGCCTCCGGCGGTGGCGACGATCGCCGCCTTGGACCCCATCGACGAGCCGGCATTCGCGCAGCCGACCGCCATCGGATCGGCGGTCGCGAAGATCACATCGACGTCCGAATTGGCGGTCATGATATTCTGGCAGACCGACTCGCCCTTCTCCACGCTCCAATCCGTGGGCTGATCGGCGACGATGGTGTACTTGACTCCCGCTTTATCGAGGCCCTTCAGAAAGCCCTGCTTGCGGTAGTCGTTGACGGCGTAGCCGGGCGCGCCCTCGACCACCGCCACTTTAATGGCGCGGCCCGAAGGAAGGCCTTTGGCTACATATTCGCCGACCTTGGCCGCCACCTCGATTTCGTCGACGTTGACGAACGCGGCGAGGCCGGGATAGACGTCGGTCTGTCCGTATTTCTTGGGATCGCCGACCGACGATCCCCCCGACACGACCGGGATGCCCGCGGCAACGAGCTTTTCCACCCAGACCGCGGACGCCACCGAGTCGATCGGCAGCAGGCCCACGCCCTTGATCTTCTGAACCATCAAGTCGTCAACGGCGTTTGCCTGATTTTGGGCGCTCCATTTGGAATCGATCACGACCGGATTGAAGCCGAGCTTCTTTGCTTCATCGCTGAAGCCCCGCGCCACCGCCGAACCGAAAGTGTCCATGCCTGCCGGCATGACGGCTAGCGATATCTGGTCGGCTGAAGCCACCTGCGCCGCCAGCCCGATGGATGCGGCGATTGCCGCCAGCCGGATACCCTTTTTCATGACCGTTTCCCTCTTGTAATCCAAAGTGTTCCGGCAATCGCGTCTGCCCGCGTTCAGCGAGACGAAGGCCAGCGAAGGATCAGTCGCGGCCCGCGAGATAGATGCAGTGAGCGAGGCCTTCGGGATCCGTGAAACAGGTCTCGTGCCCGCCCGCCATTTCGATGTGCCGGTAGAGTCCGAGCCGCTCGACGAACCTGTAGTAGCCCAGCAGAGAAGGAGGCTGGCCCCAGTCCCACTGGCTTTTGATGTAGGATTTTCCGCACGGGAAATCGATGGGATTGCGGCTCAGCCTGATCTTGTCGGCCGACGTGTGATACGGATGAGGGCTCAGCGACTCGTGAGTTCGCCTGGCCAAGCCGGCGTCGGCGTCGTTCATCAGCGCCTCGCGCCAGGCCATGTAAGGCAGGCTGACACTGTCGTCGGCCTGTCGCCAGTCGCGCCAGGCTTGCTGGAAATTGGGCGGGCACAGGTCTTGAAGGCTCTCGCCATTGTTGGGAACGAACGAACAGTGATAGATCAACCGGCGCACCTTTGCTGCAGGAAGCCGATCGTAGGCGCCCGTCGCCACCATGCCTCCGTAGGAATGGGAGTACATGACGGCGTCGCTGATGCTCTTGTCCTTGAAGAACTGCACGAGATTGTCGATGACGTCGTCGAGCCGCACCGATCTGCTGTCTTTGGCGCCATTGCCCAGAAGCGTCGGTGTGTGGACCGTATGCCCGCGCCTGCGGAGGGCGTTTGCGACATCAGTCAGGTGCTCGCCCGTGTGCCAGGCGCCATGCACGAGTACGAACGTATAGGACTCCATTGACTGTTTCCTCCCTGCCTGAAGACGACGGCGCAACCGATGGACATGCCGCCTCATCCGGTCGTTCGGGTCGCGATGAAACTCCGGCAAATTCCCCCTGAGCGCAATGTTCTGACCCGGCCTATAGGGGGAGACTATTCCTAACATAGGCGCCCATATTGCGACTTTGAAATCCCGAAAAGTCCTTCGCAGACACTCCGAGTTCGCCTCCGACGAGATAAGCATCTGCCGAGCCGTCGGCCGCGAACACACGCTGGCGAAAGGCAAAATCTCTGGTGGACAAGCATCGACAATCCCAACTCGTCGCCGAAATAGGAGTCAGACGCCAAGTATCGTGAGGTTCATATTCAAAGCGTCGCCTCAACGGCGCGAGCTTGACGCGTTATGGAGCGATTAACAACTGCGGATCGCGCCGCTGAGATCACAGGCTGTGCGATAAAATCTTGCCAGAACGCCGATAACAGATCCCGAGTCCCACGCGGCTTCCTCATTGCGCACTACGGAAATTCACAAGCCGCCCTGCCGCAAGCACAACATTAAAAACAAGCCTGCGCCGATGTCCCTGATTTGGTGATTGACATCCATAGGCTGTTCCTATCTCTTGGCTGGAAAAGGTAAGAGGTAAGGGAGAAGGCGCCATGGGCCATGCCGACCCGTTGAACCCATCCGTCAGCTTCAAGCAACTGACCTATTTCCTGGCGCTGGTTGATCACGGCTCCATATCGGCTGCGGCCCACGCGCTCGGCATGGCTCAACCGTCGCTGTCGGAGAACATCGCCAAGCTGGAGCGCCTGCTCGACGCTCAATTGGCGGTGCGCGGCGTGCGCGGCGTGCAGATGACCGAGGCCGGCATGGCGCTCGCTGCGCGCGGACGGGAGATCCTCAGGAGCGTCGAAGACATGGCCGAGGAGATTCGCGAAATCTCGCGCGAACCACGCGGACGGGTTTCGATCGGGCTGCCGCCTTCGCTATCCATCCTGCTCAGCGTACCGTTGCTGGAGACCGTCCATAACGAGCGGCCGCAAATCCGGCTGCATATCGCGGAAGCCATGTCGGGCGACATCCTCGAATGGATCACCTCTAACCGGCTCGACATCGGCTGCGTCTATGAGGTTTCCGAGACTACGCCCTGCACCTATGAGCCTCTTCTGACCGAGGAACTGTTCCTTGTCTCAGCGCCCGATCACTGGCCCGGAAAGCTCGACAAGAACGGCGTCGCGCTGGAGCCGATCCCTGCCGCGAAGCTCGCGGACCTGCCGCTCGTGCTCACAAGCCATGCCCATGGCGCCCGCAAGTTGCAGGAGAAGTTCGCCCGCTCCATCGGCGTCCAATTGAACGTCACGGCCGAGATCGATTCCCTGCCGCATATCGTCGAAATGGTGGGCCGCGCTTCCGCTTACACTATCCTATCGCACGGGGCGGTTATCAAGCAGGTGGCGGCCGGAACCCTTGCGTTGGTGCCAATAGAGGAGCCGACGCTTCGCCGCACCGCCTATATCGCCCGCGCGCGCACGCGGCCGGTGACCCGCGCCGGCGTGGTGGTGGAAGAATATATCCGGACGATCCTGCGTGAAATGATAGAACGCTACAAACTCAGGGCGACGATCCCTTCTGTCGCGACGATGGAACGCCCGGTCGCGTCGGAGAACGCGAAGGAGCAGGAATAGGCTGGCGCGTCCGAGCGGTTCGGACACGCCCGACCGTTCAGCAACACCGAGGATTTCTTGGCTGATCTTCAAGGTCGGACCGCGCTCGTCAGCGGGGGCGCGAGCGGCATTGGCGCCGCTAGCGCGCGGCTCCTCGCCCAGCGCGGCGCTCGCGTGATCGTCGCGGACCGCGACGGCGCCGCCGCGCATCGGATAGCCGCCGAACTGCCTGGCGACGCACTCGCCGTCACGCTGGACGTGACAGACCGCGCGGGCGTCGCCGCGCTCTTCGCCAGCTCGTTCGGCCAGAAAGTCCCGCTCGACATATTGGTCAACAGCGCGGGCATCCGCGAGATACGCCATCCGCTCGATATCTCTTTTGAGGAATGGGACGCCGTTCTCGCCGTGAACATGACCGGCTGCTTCGCTCTGTCTCAGGGTTCGCGCGATCCTTGCGCGACCGCGGCGCGGGTGGCGCCATCGTCAATATCGCCTCAACCTCGGGTCTGCTCGCCTCGGAAAACCGCGCGGCCTACGTCGCCAGCAAACACGGCGTCGTCGGACTGACCAAACAGCTCGCACTCGACCTCGGGCCGCTCGGGATCCGCGTGAACGCCGTGGCGCCCGGCGTCGTTCGCACGCCAATGACGGAAGCCTATTTCGAGGATCCCGTCGCCGTGGAGAAACTCAATTCCGTCTATCCGCTCGGCCGTCCCGCCGAGCCCGAGGAGGTGGCAGAGGCCGTCGTATTCCTCGCGTCCGACGCCGCCCGTTATGTCACGGGCGCGATCCTTCCCGTGGACGGCGGCTATACCGCCGGCCGACGGAAATAGCCGATCATACGGTTTTCGGGTGATCAGTTCGTATTGGCGATTTTGGGCCACCAGTTGAAGCCTGTTCGGGATTTCAAGGTGGATTGATCCTGCGCGAGTGTCACGCAGCGACGGGAGATGATTTCGTCGAGCGTCTCAAGATCCGGGATATGTTTGTTAACGATGGGCTCGTCGAGGAGTTTCCACAATGTCTCGGCCGGTTGAAGCTCGGGCGTGTAGGGCGGCAGGAAGACGAGACGGACGCCCTCGGGGACTTCGAGGTTGGCCGGCCCATGCCAGCCGGCGTTGTCGATCAGGAGAACAATGATGCGGTCGCGTCCGGCGCCGGCCTCCTCGGCGAAGGCGTGCAGCAATTCCTCGAAATAGGGCTTGGATACGCCGGTGTGGACATACCAAAAGCATTCTCCCGTCGCCGGCGAGACGAAGGCGGTGACGTAGAGCCATTCGAAGCGGTGATGGCCGAGCGCTACCGGACGCTCGCCGATGGGCGCCCCTATTCTTCGCATGACGGGCTTCAGCCCGAGACGATGCTCGTCGCTGCAAAACGTCTCGACGCGAACGCCCGGATGGCGCCGCGCCTCCTCGGCGACGACCTCGGCGAGTTTTTTTTGAACTCGTCCTGCTCTTGGGGCGTCGCAGCCTCAGGATTGCGAGGCCGTGGCCTTTGGATCGACCATCCAAGCGCCTTCAGAGCCTCCCATCCGCGCGTCGGCGACAGCTGCTCCAGGCCCAACTGTTCGGCCATCCAGCACGCGACCTTCTTGCATGTCCAGCACCCACCGTCGGGCGGCGGGTCGTCGAGCCGCCGACGAAGCTGCTCCAGCAGTTCTCGCTTCAGTACGCTCGGCGCGGACCCGTTGTCGCATCGCCGGTCGCCCAGCGCGCTCGGTCCGAAGGCGTTGTAGCGCTCACGCACCTGATCGATCCAACGCTCGCCAAACGACATCGTTTCGGAAACCTCCCGAACCGTATGCCCCTTCGCCAGAAGCCAGATCGTTTGAAAATGCCGCGCCTGCGTGACGTCCGCGCAAGCGCGATACCGCCCCTCAAGTTCTTCGATGCTCAGATAGTCAGCGACCGTAGCCATGAACCCGCTCCGCGAATCATGGCCCTTCCATCTATCAGCCAGATTCCGATAAAGGAATCCCAACGATACCGAGTCAATAACCCGAAAACCGTATCAGTCGTCCAGCTTCAGGCGATAGAGGCGCGCGGCGTTGTCACGGAACAAGGCTGCCCGCTCGTCGGCGCCGGCGTTGCGCGTCAGGATCTTATAAGCGTTCCACAGCGGCACGTAGCCGCAGGAGCGGCCATCGGGGGGAAAGTTCGATTCGAACATGCAGCGCTTTGCGCCGAAGGCCTCGATGGCGGTCTCCACGTAGGGGCGCCACGCCCGCGCCAGCTCCTGAGAACCGATCACATCCTCGCGCAATTCGAACTCGAAGCCCCAGTTGGGCATCCCGAGCCCGCCGATCTTGCAATGCACGTTGGGCCGCTTCGCCAGTTCCAAAAGCGACGCGCGCCACGTGCGGAAAACAGCCGCCTTCTCCTCGGCGGTCATGTCCACGCCAATCGCGATGCCGGCATGGTTGAGCACCATCGTCAGGCTGGGGAAGCGGTCGATCATCGCGGTGAGTTTCGGCAGGCCGGGATCGAACACCGCCGCATCGTAGATCAGCCCGCGCTTTTCGAGTTCCGCGAGCCCGAGTGGAAAGCCGGGCGTGTCGAGCAGCCCGCGCGGCGGCTTGTAGGTCATGACATATTTGAACGGCCGGTCGTCGGGATAATCGATCGTGACATGCCGGACGCCGCGATAGCGATCCGGCGCGGCGGCGAGACAGCGGTCGAGAAGCGGCGCGATCTCGGCGCCGAGCGTGAGGTTGGCGTGGCCGGTGATCCCCGCCGCCACCTTGCACGGGCCATAGGCTCCGCCCGCTGTCATGGCCGCGAGACCGTTGGCGAACTCCACCTCGCCGAGCGGCCGCAAAGCCTCCGGGCCGCTCTTGCGCGAAAACGCCTGCGTTTCGCAATATATCGAAGCTACGATGCGATGCCCGGCCGTGACATCGGCGAGGTAATCATCGAGCATGTAGCGGTTGCCGGGCAGATCGAACAGATGATGATGGGCATCGACAATCGCAAGATCGGGATCGAGTATCGGCTCGTTGCGGCCTTCAAGGCGTTTGCTCTTCATTTCGTTGTCTCGCTTTCAGCCTTGACCCTGATATTGCGCGTCGCTCACCGGCTCCAACCAGGTCACGCCGCTGCCGTCGACCTCTTCGACGATGGCGATATGGCTCATGCCGGTCGTGGCGCCGGCCCCGTGCCAATGCTTCTCGCCGGGCGGGAACCAGACCACGTCGCCCGCCTTGACCTCTTCCAAGGCGCCTTGCCAGGTTCCAACCAAGCCGCAGCCCGCAGTGACGATCAGCAGTTGACCGACGGGATGGGTGTGCCAGACGGTGCGCGCGCCCGCATCGAACGTGACTTGGCCCGCGGCCAGCCGGGACGGCGCCGAGGCGCGATAAATCGGATCACGCCTTGCATGTCCCGAGAAATTCGCGGCGGGGCCGAGGCTCGACGGCTGCGACCCGTTACGTCTGATTTCCATGTTCTCTCTCCGCTATTCCGCTCACCCGACTGAAGCCCGCGCGTCACGTGCGTTCACGTCGCCGTCTGAAGCGACGCCTTCTTGATCATCAGGCCGGTGCGGCGCAGAATGACGACGACCTCGTCGCGCTGGTTGCGGCCTCGCGTCTCGAACTCGACCAGGCCGGCGTTCGGCCGCGATTTCGAATCGCGCTTCGAGATCACTTCGGTTTCGGTATAGATCGTGTCGCCGATGAACACGGGATTGGTGAATTTGACGTCGGAATAGCCCATGTTCGCGATTGTCGTGCCGAGCGTCAGATCCATCACCTGGACGCCCGCCACGAGCGAGAGCGTGAAGTTCGAATTGACCAGACGCCGACCGAACATCTGCGTCTTCGAATATTCTTCGTCCAGATGCAGCCACGCCATATTGTGGGTTAGAGCCGAAAACAACAGATTGTCGGTTTCGGTCACTGTGCGGGTGATCGCGTGCTTATAGACGGCGCCGACTTCCAGCTCCTCATAGTATTTGCCTGTCGCCCGCTCCTGATAATTCACCGCCATTCGTCGTCTCCGTATTCAGGCCGAGAAGCCAGATAGGCCGCCAACCGACGGCCCTGGGGGTCGTGGTCCGCAATATCGAACCCTCGTGGCTCGCCCGCAACAACCGGAAAGGGGCACCGCCCCCCGCGTATAGGAGCGTCCTATACGGAGCCAAGGCGTCGCATCCCGCGCCTATGCGGCGCGTTGACTTGTGCGGTCCTGAAAGAGAGCCTTGCGAGCAGACGAAACAAGGCCGGGCGTCGCCGCCGAAGCGCCCGTTGCACAGCCTGCGGACGCGCCGACCTGGGAGGAATGATGCGAATTGGGGAGGGAGGCGTGACGGGCGGCGAGTCTGCGCAGCGCAGCGACGCAGACAGCGCCGCCGGCTTGGCGCAGATTCGCAGGCGGTGGAGCTGGAAGCAGGTCGATCAGCAGTTGATCGTGCTGGCGATAGCGGTCGCTATGTTCCTCGTCTTCTCGATATTCCTGCGCGGCTTCGCCGACCTCGGCAATATCATGGCGCTGATGCAGAGCGTGGCGATCATCGGCGTGCTTGGCCTGGGCATGGCCATCGTCATCATCGGCCGCGGCATCGATCTCTCGATGATCGCCGTCCTCGTAATGCCGACCGCCTGGATGTTTGTCGAGACTCGCGACGGCATGCCCGTCGGCGCCGCGGCGCTCTACGCCGTCGGCATCGCCGTGCTGGCGGGCTTGTTGAACGGCTGGCTTATCGCCTATCTCGAAGTGCCCTCCATCTTCGCGACCCTGGCGAACGGCACCATCGTTTACGGGGCGATGCAATATGTCGCCGTGTCGGACGATATCGTGCCCGTTCCGCCGCAGCTCTTGTGGACGCGATCGCTTCTCCAGACAACCGTGTTGGGCATTCCGGCGGTCGTCGTGTTTTTCGGTATCGTCGCGCTGCTGGCCTGGTTGTTCCTGCGGCTGACCGTCTACGGCCGCTTCATCTACGCCATCGGCGACAACCCGATCGCGGCGCGCGTCACCGGCGTTCCCGTCCGGCCCATATTGGTTCTCCAATATGTCCTGTCCGCGGTAATCGCCGTCGTGGCGGGCGTCATCCTGGCCATAACCGTAAGCAGCGTGAACACGCGCTTATTCAATTCCACGATGATTTATGACGTGATTCTCGTCGTCGTGCTCGGCGGCGTCGGCCTCGGCGGCGGGCGGGGACGGGTCTCCAACGTGCTCGTCGGCACGATCCTGATCGGCATTCTCATAAATGGCATGACGATCATGGACCTCAGCTTCGTCGCGCAAAATCTGATCAAGGCGTCGATCTTGCTGCTCGCGATTATCGCGGACAGTCTCGTCAACCCACGCGACGAACAGACATCGCAGCAGGGCGACATTTGATGGCGCGGGCGCCCGCGGCCGCCGTACACAACGCTCATCAGGGAGGAACCAAGCATGTTGATGAAAGCTGTCGAATACATCAAGACGGCGGCGAAGACCGGCGCCGCAAAAGCCCTAATCGGCGCCGGAGTGGCGCTGCTCGCGCCGGCTCTGACGGCTTCGGCCCAACAGGCCTACGAAGATGGCATCATGCCGAAGTACTACCAGGCGGCGAAAGGCAAGACCGTCGGCTTCGTTCCTATCGCGCTGACCTTCTCGATCACCCAGGAATATCTCACCAAGTTCCAGGAGCAGGCGGATCGTCTGGGCTACAAGATCGTGGTGCGCGATCCGAATTGGAGCGTCGACAAGGCCGTGCAGGCCATCGAACAGCTGATCGTCGAGAAGCCGGACGTCATCATCGCCCATCCGCTCGACGGCGTCGCCTTCAACCGTCTGGTTAAGAAGGCCAACGAAGCCGGCATCTACTGGATCTGGGCCAACTTGAAAGGTCCGGCCAACGGCGACGCCTATGCGGGCGCTAATCACTATGAAGTAGACCGCATCAAGGTCCGCCTCATGGCGGACTACTGCAAGGACAAACCCTCGAAGAAGATATTCATGATCCAATCGCCGCCAACCAACTACGTGGCCATCGCCGGCACGCAGGGCTTCAAGGACGAGCTGGCGTTGCATCCCGAGCTTCAGCTCGTCGGAATCCAGACGGCGGACGCCGACGCCAATAAGGCCAAGTCGATCGCCGCGACCATTCTGAAGCAGCATCCCGATCTCTGTGCATTCTCCGGCCAATGGGACGGCGCGGACATCGGTATCGCTCCCGCGGTGGCGGAAGCGGGCCTGACAGGCAAGGTCGGCATCTTCACCGGCGGCGGCGGCGAGCAGGCGGAAGCCTGCGACAAGGTCGCCGAGGGCGCCTACACCGCTTACGTGAACTACAACATCGAGGATCAGGCGAAGCTCATCAACTCCACGTTGATGACGATCCTGCAACAGCACGCCAAACCCGGCAACGCGCCGTTCGCCAACTATGTCGAGAACAAGGTGCTCACGGCCGAAAACGTCAAGTCGTTCAAGTGTTGGAGCGCGAAGAAGTAATCGCACGCTCCGAATGAACCTATGAAGGCGGCGCCGCCCCGGCGCCGTCGTCGTCGCGCTCCGAGGTTGATCGATGTCGGTCGTGGAATTGGACAACAAAATGCGCGACGGCTCGAGTCTGCTGACTCGGCTTCGCTCCCGCTGTGTTCCCGACCAAGTGTTTGGCGAGCTTCTGGCGAAGCCCTGGATTGACACGCTGATTCCGACGCTCGTTCTAGCGCTCGTACTTGCGCTGTTCGCCTTCACGATTCCGGATTTCTTCAATCTGGGAAGCCTGCTGATTTTGGCGCGGGTGCTCGGGGAATATATTCTTCTGGCCATCGGACAGACCATCGTCGTCGTCGGCGGCGGCATAGACCTCAGCGTGGGCTCAACCTTCGGACTCTGCAACTTCCTGGGCCTAGCGCTCACCTATCAACTCGGGCTGCACGTGGCCCTGGCATTGGCGATTACGGTGCTGGCCGGGGCCGCCATCGGAGCAGTCAACGGCGTCCTCATCGGGTATTTGCGATTGCGGGCATTTCTCACGACGCTGGTGACGCTCATCATCGTTCGCGCCGGCGTCGATCTCTGGGGCATGATCGCTTCCGCCGGGCTCGTCACCGGCCAGGATCTGAGTGGCCAGGTTCTGTTCGACTTCATCGGCGACGGATCGTTGCTCGGGCTGCCGTCCAGTCTGATCGTGGCGATCTTTGTCGCGGCCCTCGCGCATCTGTTTCTCTCGCGCATGCGGCTCGGCTGGCATATTTTGGCCGTCGGCGGGTCGCGACGTTCGGCCTTCAACGCCGGCATCAAGGTTCGCCGCACCGTCTGCCTTACCTATGTGTTTTCCGGCGCGTTGACGGGCCTCGCGGGTTTCTTCTACGCGGCGCGACTGCAATCCGCCGCCCTCTCCGCCGGCGTCGGGTTGGAACTGATCGTCATCGCGGGAACCGTGCTGGGCGGCATCAGTTTGGGCGGCGGCCGCGGCTCCGTCGCCAAGGCGCTGCTGGGAACGACGGCGATCGCCTGCATCAACAGCGGCATGTTGAGAATGCAACTCGCCGTAGGCGGCACCTCGCTCGTACTCGGTTTCATTCTCCTGTTCGCGGTCGTGTTCGACATCCGCTGGGTGAAGAACCGCTACAAGTTGCTGAGCCGCTCCTACATCTCGACCATCTGGGTGAGAATGCCGCCGCGGCCGAGCATCGAGGCGGGCTCCGGCTCGCCCTATGCGCGCAACGAAAAGCTGCGCGGGGCAAAACCCATCGGCATAGGTCTCGACGGCCCCGAGGACATGGTGATCGACGACGAGGGCAATCTGTTCACAGGCACGCGCGTCGGCGACATCGTCAAGTTCTTCGGTCCGGATTTCCAGCGTTCCGAGGTGTTCGTCCATACCGGCGGACGTCCGCTTGGGCTGCAGGTCGATAAGGACGGCTCTCTCGTCGTCTGCGTCGCCGGAATGGGTCTCTATCGGGTGACGAAGGACCGCCAAGTCATCGCGCTTTCGGTGCAGACCAACCGGAGCTTGTCCGTCATCGACGATTCGCGTGTGCGCTACGCCGACGATCTCGACATAGCGCCTGACGGCAAGGTCTATTATTCCGATCCGACCAAGCGCTACGAAGCGAGCGAATGGCTGACCGACGCGCTGGAGGGGCGCGGCAACGGGCGACTCATCTGCTACGATCCGTCTGACGGCAAATCGCGCACCGTGATGACGGACCTCGTCTTCGCCAACGGCGTCTGCGTGATGTGGGACGCGCAATCGGTTCTGGTCGCTGAGACCTGGGCGGCGCGCATCAGCCGCTTGTGGATCGCGGGGCCGAAGCGGGGCCATAAGGAAATCTTCATCGCGGATTTGCCGGGCTATCCCGACAACATCAATCGTTCGTCGGATGGCCACTACTGGGTCGCGCTGGTTGGAATGCGCTCGCCGGCCTTCGACCTGTCGCTGAACATGCCGGCCTTCCGCAAGCGCATGGTCCGGCGCGTCGCCCCCGACAATTGGCTGCTGCCCAACATGTTCACGGGTTCGCTGGTCAAGTTCGACGGCGACGGCAAGATCCTCGAGACTCTGTGGGATGCGCCGGACGGCTCGCATCCGCAGATCACCTCGGTGCGCGAGCACATGGGCCAACTCTTTATCGGCGGCATCCACAACGACCGCATCGGCGTCATCGAACTCGAAAGCGCGGACAAGAATTGGTCCGGCTATGAGGCCTACTGGGGGACGAGGTCGTGATTGGCGCTTTGCGGACGGCGTGGGACAGTTTTCGCGGCTCCGGCGCAGCGGCGCTGACGATTCCGCCAATGGACGGCGCCTTCCGTCCCAATATGGTCATCGAGAACGCCGCCATTGCGGCCGTGGGTGAGACGCCGGACAATCTCGCCGTCGCCGGCGATGCGTTGTACTATTCCGACGGCGGCCGCGTGATGCGCTTGGGCGCAGACGGCCAATGCGAGACTGTCGCAAGTTCGCGCGAGCCCATCACGGCGCTGGCCGGACGCGCGGACGGCGCGTTGGCGGTCGCGCGCCGTTCGAGCGGCCTGTCGTTCATCGGCGGGTCCGGGAGCGTACCGCGATCGCCGAAGATCGATTGCGGCCGGGGCGACGTCACAGCCCTGACTTTCCTAGGCGATGACAAGCTCGTTGTCGCTGTCGGCTCCGAGGCGAATCCGGCGAGCGCCTGGCGGGAAGACCTCATGCAGAAGCGGCGCGCCGGCGCGGTATGGACCTGCGATCTCGCGACCGGCGCGGCCACCAAGCTGGCGGGGGACTTGGCGTATCCGTGCGGGATCGCCGCCGACGAACTCGGCCGCCTCGTCGTTTCCGAGGCCTGGGCGACTAGACTGGTGCGGCTCCTGAGCGGCGGCGCCAAAGCGGTGGTCGACAACCTCCCTGGCTATCCCTGCCGTCTCTCCGCCGCGACCGGAGGCGGATACTGGCTCGCCTTGTTTGCTCCGCGGAATCAACTCGTCGAGTTCGTGCTGCGCGAGAAGGAATTCCGCTCACGGATGATGGATGAGATCGCCGCTGAATATTGGGTTTCGCCGTCGCTGGTTCCGCACGACACGCCCCTGAGCCCCATGCAGGAAGGCGGACAGAAGATAGGCGGCGCGATCAAGCCCTGGGCGCCCGCGTTCTCTTACGGCCTCGTCGCGCGCCTCGACAGGGATCTGCAACCGCAATCCAGTCTGCACAGCCGTGCGAACGGGCGCCGTCACGGCGTCACCAGCGTCGCCGAACATCGCGGGCGCTTGTTTGCTTCGAGCCGGGGCGTCAACGCCATCGTTGAGATCGCCCTGTGAATAGGGAAGTTGTCATGAACTTGCCCACCGCTGTCGCCGACGGTCTCGCCGCAAGCGCCGCCCCTGCCGACGATATCCTTACGATGCAGGACGTCACCAAGGAATATCACGGCGTGCCCGCGGTTAGGAACGTGACGTTCACGCTGCGGCGCGCCGAGGTGCACGCGCTGCTCGGGGAGAACGGGGCCGGCAAATCGACGCTGACCAAGATGCTGTCGGGCGTCACCAAGCCGACCAGCGGCCAAATCACGATCGACGGGCGCGACGTTCAAATCCATTCGCCGACCCAGGCGCGCGAGCACGGCATCGTCATGGTCTTTCAGGAGACCAGCCTGGTGCCGTCAATGACGGTGGCGCAGAACCTGTTTCTCGGGGACGAAAGGCTGTTCAATCAGCTTCGCCCGCTTTATATCGAGGCCAACGTCTTCCTGAGTTCGTTGAACTTCGACGTCGATCCCTGGGCGCAGGTGGCGATGCTCGGCGCCGCCAAGAAGCAGATGGTCGAGATCGCCCGCGCGGTGCGCCAGAACGCCCGCGTCATCATTTTCGACGAACCGACCGCGACGCTGACTCCCGAGGAGAAGTCGCATTTCTTCTCCCTCATCAAGCGCCTGAGGGCGCGCGGCGTGTCCGTCATCTTCATTTCGCACGCCCTCGAAGAAGCGCTGTATATCGCCGACCGCATTACAATTCTGCGCGACGGCGCCCATGTCGTCACTGACGACGCCGCGAATTTCGACCGCGACAAAATCGTGCGCGCGATGGTCGGGCGGCAACTGACGGGCGAACTCTATTCGGTTCACGGCAAGCGGCAAGCGCGCAAGCGCGGCGCCACCGTGCTCAGTGTGGAGAACCTCTCCATGGGACGGGCGGTGCGCAACAACTCGTTCACCGTATACAGCGGCCAGATAACCGGCCTGTTCGGCCTCATCGGCTCCGGCCGCACGGAGACCGCGAAGATCGTCACGGGCGTGCTGAAGCGCAATTTCTTCCACGGCGGCGCCGTGCGGCTGGAGGGTCGCCCGGTGCGCTACCGCGTGCCGCGTCAGGCCGTACGGGACGGCGTCATCTATGTCACCGAGGACCGCAAGATCGAGGGTTTCTTCGAGACCATGTCGATCGGTGAGAACCTGCAAATCGCGCATCTGGCGGCGTCGCGAAGCGCCGTGCCGGTTCTTCGTATGCACGAAGCGCAGCGCCTCTACGAACATTGGAAGGCGGCGCTCTCCATTCGCGCCATCAGCGAGGCGGCCAAGGTAATCGAGCTCTCCGGCGGCAACCAACAAAAAGTCGTCATCGCCAAGTCGCTGCTGCAACGGCCCAAGGTTGTTATCTTTGACGAGCCGACCCGCGGCGTCGACGTCGGCGCTATCGCCGAGATTCACCAGTTGATCAACAAGCTCGCCGACGAAGGCATGGCCGTCATCGTTATTTCCTCGTATCTGCCCGAAATCCTAAACCTTTCGGACCGTATCCTGGTATTCCGGGCCGGTCGCGTGGTGGAGGAATTCGAGCCGGGAACCAAGGAAGAGACGATCATGTACGCGGCGGTGCACTGAAAAGTTCGCCGGCCCCAAGCGGCGCCGGCGGAGCTTCTCGCGAGCGTCAGCGCGCCGGCGTGGAACCCGTCGATCCCCCGGCCTCGTCAAGCCACGCCACCATCTTTTCAATTCCTTGTTCGATGGAGACCTTCGGCGCCCAGCCCAGCAGCTTGCGCGCGCGCTCGGTGCTGTAGCCTTGCCTCTCCTGCACCGGCATCGCGACCCGTGTCGGGTCGTTGCGATATTCCGGCCTGAGATCGGATTTGCAGACCTGCAGCAGGATCTCGACGATGCGGTTCTGCGAGGTGTCGACGCCGGAGGCGATGTTCATGCCTTCGCCGGTTGCTTCGCTCTCCATGCCCATCAGATTGGCGCGTGCGGCGTCGCCTGCGTAGATATAGTCCTGCACCTGCCGGCCCGTGCCTTCGATTGTGGGCCGCTCGCCGGCGCGGATGCGCTCCCAGGCCTGCACCATCAGCGTCACTGCGGAGGCGCGCTTGTGCTGGCGTTCGCCGTACATCGCAGAATAGCGCATGGCGAGGAACCCGAGGCCATATTTCTGCTGATAGAGGCGCCCAATGCCTTCGCCCATGATCTTCGACGTGCAGTACAGAATGAGCCCCGGTTGCATGCCCGCCCAACGCAGCGGCGAGTCGTCGGTGTTTGGCTCCTCGCCGATGGCGCCATAGACGCCGACCGAAGAAGAATAGACCACCTTCTTCACGCCCTGATAGCGGCTGGCCTCCAGCACGTTCTGTACGCCGCGCACATTGACGTCGATACCCATCCAGGGATTGGCCATCATCGGCGCGCCGAGGAAGCCCGCGACCAGGAATACGCCGTCCGCCTGTGAGAAGGGATCGTAGAGTTCGTTGAGTCGAAGAGCGTCCGCGCGCTGGAATTGACAGCGCTTGTCGGCGAGCAGAAAGTCGATGGCGTCGGTCGAACCTAGCGACAGGTTGTCCAGCAGCACAACCTCTCGCGCGCCGCCCGCGAGCAGTTGCTCGCCAAGATGCGAGCCCAGCAAACTCGCCCCACCTACGACGACGTATTTTCCTCCGGCGATAGCTGGCATGGCGTTCTCCTGTTTGTTGTCGAACATCGCGCCCTGGCGATATTTTCGCCCGGAATATTGGCAGAGTTTTCATAACCTCGGAATCCGACGAAGCTCGGTCGAGCCTGCCTTATCTATCGCCGGCGCCTATGGAAGATCGCAAAGGGGCTTTGATCGCGCCGGCAAAGCGGAGTAGCCAAGAGTACCAACAGTCGCCACGGAGGCAGGCCCTATGACCATCGTCGAGCAGCTCGCGGATTTCTCCCACCGGACCCGGTTCGCCGATCTCCCGCCGCAGGTCGTACACGAGGCCAAACGGATCGTGCTTGACTCGCTCGGCTGCGCACTCGCCGCGGTCGATGAGCCGAAGACGGTCGCGGGCATTCAATATGCGCGGTTGATTGGCGCCGGCTCTCACGAGGCGACGGTCATCGGCTTCCCCGAACGCCTGTCGAGCATCGGCGCGTCTTTCGCCAACGGGGAGGCGATCAACGCGCTGGACATGGACGCGGTGCTGCCGCCCGGCCATGTGACGCCCTATGTCGTGCCGCAGATACTTGCCGTCGCCGAAAGCGTGGGGCTTTCGGGTCAGGATATCCTCACAGCGACGGCGATCGCGCACGAAATTCCCAACCGCATCGGCAAGGCGATGGACTATCTTCGCGACGTCAAGGACGGCGTCGTCGATACGCCGGCGGTGATCGGCTACAGTTGCTCGATCTTCGGCGCCGTCGCCGCCATCGCCAGGCTTCGGCGCTTGCCGGCCAGCACCATCGCCGACGCGCTCGGCATCGCCGGCAACATCTCGCCCGTCAATTCCCACCGCGCGTGGGTAGAGCACACGCCGAGCACTACGATCAAATATCTTCACGCCGGCGCGCTGACCCAATCTTCTTTCATCGCTTCCTACATGGCGGAATTCGGCCATCGCGGCGACTTGCAAATCCTCAACGATGCGGAATTCGGTTATGCGCGCTTCATCGGCTCCAAACGCTGGGAGAAGGCTTGCATCGTCGATCGGCTCGGCGAGGTCTGGGGCTTCCCAAGGGAGATGAGCTACAAGCCCTACCCACACTGTCGTATCCTGCACGCGCTGCTCGACGCGCTGACCGAGATCGTCGAGACCAACGACATCAGACCCAACGAGATCGACCGCATCGAGGCCTGGGTGGAAGGCATCTGCGAAAGGCCGATCTGGTGGAACCGCCGCATCGAACATGTCCAGGACGCGCAGTTCAGCATCGCGCATGGCGTGGCGGTCGGCGCCCATCGCGTGAAGCCTGGAAAGGCCTGGCAGGATCCGAGCTTCGTGTTTTCGGACTCGGTCATGCGGCTGATGAACAAGGTCGAGCACAAGGTCCATCCGCGCTATGTCGAATGGCTCGTCAGCGACCCCGCGAGCCGCCCCGCCTACGTTGAGGTCTTCGCGCGCGGTCGCAGCTTTGCCGCGGAGCGGCGCTATCCGCGCGGCTCCAACAGCGTCGCCGAGCCAGGCTTCGCGCTCAGCGACGCGGAACTTACGGCGAAGTTCCTGCACAACGCCGACGGCGTGATTGCGAAGAGCGCCGCCGAGCGCATCGTCGAACTGGTCATGGATCTCGACTCGGTCCCAGATCTCAGAACCCTGATGCGCCTAACGGCCGCCCTTCGCGCGGCGCCAGCGCGCGCGGAGAGGGTCGCCTAGAGCCACTTGCAAATGGCAAGACTCAGCGGCGCCCGCCTGTAGTGTCGCGATCTCCAGATCGGGCTTGGTCAGCCCAAGCAACGCGGTCTTGAGACCGCGTCTACAAGCGGCGCTCCGTCTCATAAGCAACAAACTCTCGCCTTCGCGCCGCCGCCGGTCGCCTCAGGCGATGTTCATGTAAACGACCTTCTTGTAGAGGAAGCCGTCGACATGATCGCGGCCGCCTTTCCAGCCGTAGCCACTCATCTTGTAGCCGCCGAAGCCGACGCTCGGGTCGAGCGGGCCGTAGCAATTGACCCAGATCGTTCCGGCCTTGATCCCCTGCGCCATCCGCATGGCCCGGCCGGCGTTCTCGGTCCACACGCCGCCGGCGAGTCCGAATTCCGTATCGTTAGCGAGCGCCAGCGCCTCGGCCTCATCCTCGAAGGGTATGACGGCGATGACGGGGCCGAAAATCTCCTCCCGCGCGATGCGCATCTGGTTGTGAACGCCCGTGAACACGGTCGGCTCGACGAAATATCCGTTCGCAAGGCCGCTTCCGAGTCTCTGACCGCCGTGTGAGAGGACCGCGCCTTCGCCTCTGCCGATGTCGAGATAGCGCAGCACGCGGTCGAGTTGTTTCTGCGAAGCGACGGGGCCGATCTGCGTCGCCGGATCAAGGCCGTCGCCGATCTTCAGCGTCTGGCTGAAGGCCTTCAGCCGCTCGACGAATTCGCCCTCGATGCCGCGTTGGACGAAAATGCGGGTCCCCGCCGCGCAAACTTGCCCGCTGTTGCCATAGACGCCCATCGCCGCGCCGGGGACGGCGGTTTCGAGATTGGCGTCGGCGAAGACGATGTCAGGCGACTTGCCGCCGAGTTCTAGTTGGATGCGCTTGAGGTTGCCCGTGGAGGCGGTGACGATCTTGCGCCCGGTCTCGACCGATCCCGTGAACGCGATACGGTCGACGTCGCGGTGTTCGGCGAGCGCGGCGCCGGCTGTATGGCCGTAGCCTGTCACCACATTGAGGACGCCCGGCGGCAGCCCCGCTTCGATGAGCAACTCGGAGATCCTGAGCACGGAAAGCGAAGCGTCCTCGGCGGGCTTGATGACCGCCGTGCAGCCCGTCGCCAGCGTCGGACCGATGATCCACCAGACGCTGACCAGCGGACTGTTCCACGGAATGATTCCGCCGACCACGCCGACGGGCGCCTTGAACGAAAGGGTGCTCATCCGCCCGGGCAGCGAATTGCTGCTGCTCTCCGCCGTCGCAGCGTTCGTCTGCGAGGAATAGAACAGGAGCGTCTGCGAGACCCATCGCTTGAGCGCGAGGGTGCGCGTCAGCGGCATCCCCATGTCGAGTGTCTCGATGGCGGCGAGTTCGTCGAAATTCTTTTCCAGGAGGTCATGCAGACGCAGGAACAGACGCTGCCGGTCGTAAGGCGTCCAACGGCTCCACTCGCCTTCGAAGGCG
>CAWEDI010000020.1:0-27246 GCA_963807735.1 uncultured Pseudomonadota bacterium
CGTGTCCCGGCCCGTGGTGTAGCTTGTCGGGAGTAAGCCGCTCGCGAAGCGCGCTCTCCATTGCGCCGTAGCGAGCGAGCGGCTTGCGGTGGCCATTGGCGGTTCCCCGGTTAGGGTCGGGTTGCGAATCTCAACGCAACCAAGGACCCACCAATGACCGACGAGATGATGAACCTTCGCGCGATGGTCGAGAAGGCCCCCGACGCGGATATTCTGCGCGACATGATCGCCTTCGCCGCCGAGCGGTTGATGGAGATGGAAGTCGGCGCCAAGACCGGCGCAGGCCACGGCGAGCGTTCGCCCGACCGGCTCGCCCATCGCAACGGCTATCGCGACCGGGATTGGGAGACTCGGGCAGGAACAGTCGAACTGCGCATACCGAAGCTGCGCAAAGGCTCGTACTTCCCAAGCTTTCTGGAGCCACGGCGCATGGCGGAGAAAGCGCTGACGGCGGTCATCCAAGAGGCTTACGTCCACGGCGTCTCGACCCGTTCGGTGGACGACCTCGTCAAGGCGATGGGCGGGACAGGTATCTCGAAGAGCCAGGTCAGCCGGCTTTGCGAGGAAATCGATGAACGCGTGAAGGCGTTTCTCGACCGCCCGCTTGAGGGCGAATGGCCTTATGTCTGGCTCGATGCGACCTACGTGAAGGTCCGCCGCAACAATCGCATCGTGTCCGTCGCGGTGATCGTGGCCGTCGGCGTCAACGGCGATGGGCGGCGCGAGGTCTTGGGAATGGATATCGGCCCCTCCGAGGCCGAGACCTTCTGGACCGAGTTCCTTCGCAAGCTCAGGCGTCGCGGCCTGCGCGGCGTCAAGCTGGTCGTCTCCGACGCCCACGAAGGCATCAAGGCCGCCGTCGCCAAGCTGATGAGCGCGAGCTGGCAGCGTTGCCGGGTCCACACCATGCGCAACGCGCTCGCCCATGCCGGCAAGAACAGCCGGCGCGTCGTCTCGGCTTTCATCGCCACCGCCTTCGCCCAGGACAGCGCGAACGCCGCCAAGACGCAGTGGCGCAAGGTCGCCGATCAATTACGGCCCAAGCTGCGCAAGCTCGCCGAGTTCATGGACGAGGCCGAAAACGACGTCCTCGCCTACATGGCGTTCCCGTCCGATCACTGGCCAAAACTCCACTCCACCAACGGCCTGGAGCGCCTCAATGGCGAGATAAAGCGGCGCACCGAAGTCGTCGGCATCTTTCCCAACGACGAAGCCATCGTTCGGCTCGTCGGCGCTATCCTGCTCGAACAAAACGACGAATGGGCCGTCCAACGGGCGCGCTACATGACGCTGGAAACCATCGCCGCCTTGAGCGATGATGCCGTCGTCGGATTGCCCGCCGTGGCCATCTGACCGATCCGGCCCTAGCCGGAAGCCGTAGTGGAACAACCCTCAGCTACACCACGCCTCGGGACACGATCTGTCAAAAGCCGCAAAAGAATAGTCAGCAGGGTCGTCTTGCCCAGACCATTGATACCGGCAATTAAACTTAGGCCTGATCCGAAGGGCCAACGGATGCCCGTGCCAGCCGGATCACCCGGGAACAGTCCAAAACCTGTTACCGTAAGATGGGTAAAAATTGGGAAGCGGATCATTTTCCCGTCAATCTAGATCTGATCATAAAACGTGGCCTATCGGTCTCGTAATCTGCACCTGTTTCCAGATAGCGTCACTACGATGCGAAAAACAGAGCCATTCCGAGGTTGGCGCGCGCCTGCCCTAGACCCACGATGCCGGCCGACGACGGGTGGGAAGCCGACTTGCGTCGCATAAACTTTTGCACCCCGCCGGCGCTTTTACTCAATCAGAAATTGTGGATCAGGAACCGAATCACCGCCCAGAGGGCGGCGGGGCTTATTAGGGGTCACGAATTCTACGGTTGATAAATTGTTCTTCTTTTCAATAACTTCGACGCTCAGTGCGAGTCTTTTCCTGGAATTTAACCGCTTTAAGCGACGCGGATAGAAAACTGCCCTTCCAACGACTTCAATTCCGCGCTCGTGCTTTGTCACATTCCATTTTCTCACGGTAGGGTATCGGGTGGGATACTTTATTTTCCACACTATGGAAACAATAACGAAATCAAAATAATAAACACTAAGTTCGATTCCGGCTAGGGCACCATTCGCACGATTTTCACGATATATTTCTAGGCATTGCCGAAAGTTGGGTTTTCAGTTCCACAGATAGTCCCACACTTCGACGAGGCTGACATGTCCGCCTCCGCAGCCTCAGCGCAAGGGTCAAGCCAAAAAAGCCAGGGCTATTCAGTTCTCAATATTTACTGAGGAGATTGATGGCGAGCGAGAGATCGAGGGCAGCGCGGTAGCGGGGCGTTTTGGACGTTGTCTTCGCCAGACGCGCGGATCAGGAAAGGCGCCCTGTTTGTTTTGCACCGTCGGCCGCTTCTTCCGGCCCGGGTTGCAGACGTGGGATGCGGCCACGGCTTTTCCAGCGCCGCCCGTAGGCGCAAGCCCTCCATTGTTCCCCTGGCAAAACAACAACCGGGCGCCTCCTCAAACGTCGCGGGCGATCACGTGAAAATAACAGCCGGAAACGCGGCCGCGGCGCGATCCCACATTCTGCGGCGGGCCTCTGTAGACGTCGCGCGCCACGGCGAAGGCGGCGTCCTGGCCGGCCGATGCGAGGGTCGCGTAGTGAAACTCATGGCCGCGCAGCGAGGCGCCTCGGGCGCCCAGCACGGAGTCTTCGCGGAGCGTAACCTGACGATAGCCGAGCGTCAGCTTGCGCTTCGCGAAACTGGTTTCGACAGAGAGCAGGTCGGCCATCGGATGAACTGCGCCTTCGGCGTCGGTCAGGCTGCGGCCGAGCGTCATGTAGCCGCCGCATTCGCCATGAACCGGCTTGTCTTCGGCGAATGATCGCAGACCGTCGAAAAAGCGCTGCGCGTTCGCCAGGCGGCCGGCGTGCAGCTCGGGGTAGCCGCCGGGAAGCCAGCAGACATCGGCGGAAGTCGGCGGAGGCTGGTCGGCGAGCGGCGAAAAGAATGCGATCTCGGCGCCGCTGGCGCGCCAGCTCGCGAGGAGATGGGGATAGAGGAACGTGAACGCCGCGTCTTGCGCAACGGCGATCCGCTGACCCGGCGGCGGCACGGCCGCGATGACGCCCGGCGAAAGGCGAAGCGCCGCCGCGGAGGTAAGCCCAGCTTCAAGATCGAGGTGGCGAGCCACGAAGTGCGACAGGCCGGTCAGGCGCCGGTCGAGGTCGGCGAGGTCTTCCGATTGAACAAGGCCGAGATGGCGTTCCGGAAGGCTGATTTCCGAATCTCGCGGCAGCGCGCCGAGCACCGGAACGCCCAGCGCTTCGATCGCTTCGGCGGCAAGACGTCTGTGCCGCTCGCTTCCCACCTTGTTGAGCACGACGCCCGTTATTTCGATTCGCGGATCGTAGACCGCGCAGCCCTTTACGATCGCGGCGGCCGATTGCGCTTGTCCCGAGACATCGACGACCAGGATCACCGGCAGACCCAGCGCCGCGGCGAGGTCGGCGGAGGAGCCGCTGCGGCCAAAATCGGCGGGGACGCCGTCGAACAGGCCCATCGACGCCTCCACAATGAGGAGGTCGCAGTCGTTCGCGACGGAATGGGCGAGACCCTGTAAGAGTTCGCCGGGCATCGCCCAGGTGTCGAGATTGACGCTCGGCCGACGCGTCGCCGCGGCGTGGAAGGCGCAGTCGATATAGTCGGGGCCGGATTTGGCGCTGGCGACGCGCAAGCCGCGATCGGCGAACGCGCGCATCATTCCGAGCGCCAGCGTCGTCTTGCCGCTGCCCGATCGCGGCGCGGCGATCAGCAGACCGCGCGGGCTCATTCCGGTCTCCCGGGCTCGAAGTCGGGTACATTCAGCGATATGGGTGCGAGCGAGGTCATCGGCGGACGCGATGGGTCAACGGAATGGTTAGCCGGCCCGAACTTCGGCGGGGATGGACGACGGGCGCCTGCGCCGCCGCGGCCGCGCGCGCGGCCTACGAAGCGCTGCTGACCCGCGTCTTTCCGGACCCAGTGGAGATCGAGTTGCCGGGGGGACAGCGCCCGCAGTTTTCGCTCGGGCTCGAACGGCTCGGCCCGGCGTTCGCGCAAGCCGGCGTCGTCAAGGACGCCGGCGACGACCCCGACGTGACGCACGGGGCGCTCGTCGTCGCGACAGTTCGCCGAGGCGCCCCCGGCGCCGGCGTGACGTTTGTCGCCGGCGAAGGCGTCGGCGTCGTCACCCGCGCCGGCCTGCCGCTCCCGCCCGGCGAGCCGGCCATCAATCCGGGACCCCGGGAGATGATCCGCAAAGCCATAGCGACAGCGGCCGACCGTCTCGGCGGGGCTTCTGACGTGGTCGTTGAAATATCGATCCCGAACGGCGCGAAAATCGCCGAGCGCACCTTGAACGGGCGACTCGGCATCGTCGGCGGCCTTTCGATCCTGGGGACGACCGGAATCGTCGTGCCGTATTCCTGTTCGGCCTGGATTCACTCGATCCATCGCGGGATCGACGTCGCGCGCGCCGGAGGCGTCGCGCACATCGCCGGCGCGACCGGTTCGACGTCGGAGGCCGCGGTGCAGACCCTCCACGGCCTGCCCGACATCGCCCTCATCGACATGGGCGACTTCGTCGGCGGGATGTTGAAGTACCTTCGCCGGCGTCCGGTGCGCCGCGTCACGATCGCGGGGGGCGTGGCTAAAATGAGCAAGCTCGGCCAGGGTTTGCTCGACTTGCACTCGCGCCGCGGCGAAGTCGACCTGGCGTGGCTGGCGGAGAAGGCGCGCGAGGCGCATGGCGACGAGGGACTCGCCCAGGCGGTGCGCGCGGCCAATACGGCGTTGGAAGCCTTCGCGTTCGCTGAGGCGGCCCACATCGATCTCGGCGGCGCGGTCGCGACGGCCGCTTGGGCGACCGCCGCAGCGGCGGTGGGAACGGGCGCCGAGGAGCTCGAGGTCGTGCTGTTCGACCGCTCCGGGGCGCTCGTCGCCACGACGGGTCTGCGCCGGCTTCATCCGACCGCCCCGCCGGGCTGACCGCGGAAACGGCGGCGGTAGTCGGGGTCGTAAAGCGCGCTTTCGCGGAAGTCTTCCCGCTCCAGGACGGCGCCGACTAAGATCAGCGCGGTCCGCTCCATCGGCGCTTCGCCAACCCGCGCGACAATGCTCGAAAGTGTTCCGCGCACGATGCGCTGATCCGGCCAACTGGCGCGATACACGACGGCGACCGCCCCTTCGGGGCCGTAGTGGGGCGTCAATTGCTCGACCACCGACGGCAGCGCGTGGATCGAAAGATGGATCGCGAGCGTCGCCTGAGTCTGCGCGAAGGCCGCAAGCGTTTCGGTCGGAGGCATCGACGAGGCGCGGCCGTGGGTCCGCGTCAGCACCACCGATTGCGCGACCTCGGGCAATGTCAGCTCGCGTTCGAGCGCGGCGGAAGCCGCCGCGAAAGCGGGCACGCCGGGCGTGATGTCGAACGGAATGCCGAGCTGTCGCAGTCGACGGAGCTGCTCGCCCATCGCGCTCCAGAGGGAGAGGTCGCCGGAGTGAAGCCTGGCGACGTCCTGGCCCGCATCGTGCGCGCGCTGGAACTCGGCGACGATCTCGTCGAGCGACATCGGCGCGGTGTCGATCACCCGCGCGCCTTCCGGGCGCCAGGCGAGCAGCTCTCGCGGCACCAGCGATCCGGCGAACATGCACACGGGGCAGCGCGCCAGCAGGTCGCGCCCGCGCACGGTGATGAGATCGGGCGCGCCCGGACCGGCGCCGATGAAGTGAATGGTCATGCGGCGACCTCCTCGCAGACGGCGATCGCACAGGAAACGCCGCCGACGCTGTGTTTGGGCGCGAGCAAAGCGGCGCCCTCGCCGGCCCCGAGCAACGCCGCCGCCTCGGCGACGCTCGCGACCCCGACGAGCCGCGCGACCCGTTGTGAAGGCGATGCGATCCGACCCTCCACGCTCCGCAACGCATGGTCGTCGTGAAAGGTCAGCGACAGTCCGAGGCACGCAGCGGCTTCGCACAGTCCCGTTTCCGAAGCCTTGCGCGAAGCGGTGTGCAGGCCGACGAGCGTCACCGGGACTAGCGCCAGCGTCAGCGTCTCCCGCACGGCGTGAAGGATTGCGTCCGGCGCGACCCCCGACCGGCATCCGACGCCCATTACGGCGCGGCGGGTCATCGTTTGACGACCTTCCATTGCAGGGCGGGCATCGCGGGCCGGAAGCCGTGAAACCGGCCGACGGCGTCGACGTGGGCGAATTGGGCCTGCACCAGGCTTCCGCCGAGCCGCCCGTAGAGGCGGACCGCCTCCGCCTGGCCCTCGATCGTCACGGCGTTGAGAACGAGCCGGCCGCCCCCGCGCAGCGCGGCCCAGCACGCGTCGAAAACGCCGGGCGCCGTCAGGCCGCCGCCGAGGAAGACGGCGTCCGGGGCCGCGAGGCCGGCAAGCGCGGCGGGCGCTTGCCCCTCTCGCACGTCGAGGTGCGAGACGCCGAGCGCGGTCGCGTTGCGGCGGATGCGGGCGCAGCGTTCGGCGCGCTGCTCGATCGCCGCCGCTTTCATGGTGGGATCGGCGAGCAGCCATTCGATCGCGACCGAGCCCGACCCCGCGCCGACGTCCCACAACGTCTCGCGCGGCCTCGGCGCGAGCGCCGACAGGGTGAGCGCCCGCATCTCGCTCTTGGTGATCTGCCCGTCGTTCTCGAACCAATCCTCCGGCAGGCCGAACGATCTCGGCGGGACGCGCCGCGGCTCGCCCTTAGCGACCGCGACCGCGATCGTGTTGAGCGGATCGATCTCGTCGAGGTCGAACGCGTCGGCTTGCGTCCGCCGGATGCGCTCGCGGCCGCCGCCCATCGCCTCGCACACCGTGACGACGCTGGCGCCCAGGCCTTTCTCGACCAACAGCCGAGCGAGGCGTCGCGGCGTTTCGCCGTCCCACGACAGCGCAAGAATGCGGGCACCGGGTTGAAGCGCGGGAATCGCGCGATCGAGCGCGCGTCCGTGCAACGAGAGCAGCGTGCAATCCTGCAACGGCCAGCCAAGCCGCGACGCGGCGAGGCTGAAGGCGGAAGGCTGCGGATGACAGACCATCTCCGCGCTCGCGACGATCTCGGCGAGCAGCGAGCCAACGCCGAAGAAAAACGGATCGCCCGAGGCCAGCACGCAGACGGGACGGCCGCGATGCGCGAGAATCGCCGGAAAGGCGTCCTGAAGCGGCGACGGCCAAGCCATCTGCTCGCCGCCGGTCGGACCGATCAATCGCAGATGTCGCGCGCCACCAACGAGCAGCGATGCTTGCGAGACGAGCCGAGCTGCGGCAGGAGAGAGCCCGGAGGGTCCGTCTTCGCCGAGTCCGACGACGGCGAGCCACGGAGCGTGGCTCATGCGGCCAGCCTCAACGGAAACGAGCGATGCGACTTCTCTTGCTGGGCGGCACGACCGAAGCCAGCCGCTTGGCGCGCCGGCTGGCGGATCGCGCCGACATCGACGCGACTTTGTCGCTCGCGGGCCGAACCGCCAGCCCGGCCGCGTCGCCGCTGCCGACGCGGATCGGCGGCTTCGGCGGCCTCGAAGGTTTGGCGCGTTATCTGCGGGACCAGCGCATCGAGGCGGTCGTCGACGCGACGCATCCGTTTGCTGCGCAAATGTCGAAACATGCGGTGACCGCTTGCGCCGAGGCTCGCGTCCCGCTCGCCGTGTTCACCCGGGCGCCGTGGAGCGTCCAGCCGGGCGACGCTTGGATGGAAGTCGCCGACGCCACCGAAGCGGCGGCGGCTCTGGGACTTGCGCCGAAGCGGGTTTTCCTGACGGTCGGGCGCCTGCAACTGGCGACGTTTCGCGATCTGCCGCATCATTTTCTGCTGCGGACGATCGATCCGCCGCCCGCCGACGCGCTCCCTAGATCCGTCGAGCTGCTGCTGGCGAAGGGTCCCTTCACCGTCGCCGAGGAGATCGAGCTGATCCGGCGACACGCGATCGAAATCGTCGTGAGCAAGAACTCCGGCGGCGGCGCGACCGAGGCGAAGATCGCCGCCGCGCGCGACCTCGGCCTGCCCGTCGTGATGATCCAGCGTCCGCCTTCGCTCGGCCAAACCACGATCTACGAGATCGAGGACATGCTGGCCTGGATCGAGGCTCATTGCGCCGCTCCGTAGCGGCGCGGGGTCAAGACCCAGGGATCGCGGCCGGGGCGTTCAATCAAGCGGGTCGTCGAAGCGCCTATCAGCACCAGTGTGCTCATGTCGGCGACGGCGGGGTCGGCGTCTTGCAGGGTTGTGACGGTGACGCGCTCGTCGCCTCGTCCGACCGCGCGGGCGAATATGACGGGCGTCTCGCCGTCGCGCCATTCTCGCAACAGCCGGAACGCCTCGTGAATCTGTTCAGGCCGAGCCTTGGACGCCGGGTTGTAAAGGGCGAGCACGAAATCGCCTTCGCTGGCGGCGCGCAGGCGGCGCACGATCAGCGGCCAGGGCTTTAGGTTATCCGATAGCGAAATCGCGCAGAAATCGCCGCCGAGCGGCGCGCCGACGCGCGCCGCCGCCGCTTGCATCGCGCTGATGCCGGGCAGCACCTCGATGTCGAGGCGCCGCCATGCGCCCGGGCCGCTCTCGACCGCCTCGAACACCGCCGCCGCCATGGCGAAAACGCCGGGATCGCCGCCCGACACGATGGCGACGCGGCGCCCCTGCTCGGCGAGCGCGAGCGCGTGGCGGGCGCGGTCCAATTCGACCCGGTTGTCGCTCGCATGGATGACGGCGTTCGCGTTCGCGGGCGCGCGCTCGATATAGGCGGCGTAGCCGACGAGGTCGGAGACCGTGGTCAGGCAATCGAAGGCTTCGGGCGACAGCCACGCCGCCGGACCAGGCCCCAAGCCGACGATGCGCAAACTTCCAGCGCTCACGCCCGACGCCCCCGGCCGGGCAGCAGGATCAGCGAGAAATACGGCGCGTTCCCCGTAACCTCGGACAGTGGCGCGATTCGCTCGTTCGCCATCGTCCCGCGCTCCACGTAGATGGCGCGGTCGGCGAGGCCGGCTTCCGCGAACGCGGCTTTCACCTTCTCGAAATTATGCCCGAGCTTCATCACCACGGCGGCGTCGCAAACTTTGAGACGGGCGACGAGATCGCCGAAGCGCAGGGTTCCCGGCAACACCGTCAGCACGTCGTCGCCCCAGGTCATCGGCGCCCCGGCCGCGGCGGAACAGCCCGCCATTCCGGTGACTCCGGGCACGATGCAGGTCTCGAAACGCGAGCGAAGCCGCATGAACAGATGCATGAACGATCCGTAGAACAGCGGATCGCCCTCCGCGAGCAGCGCCACGTCGAGCCCGCGCTCCAGCCGTTGCGCCAGCCGCTCGACGGCGTCCTCGTAGAATGCCGACAAGGCCGCGATGTAGTCGGGATGATCGAACGGAATTTCCGTCGTCATCGGGTAGTAGAGCGGCATTTCCTCGCAGGTTTTCGGAATCCATCGGTCGGCGATCGCGCGCGCGTTTCCCCGTCGGCCGGCTTTGGCGAAAAAGGCGACGACGGGACTTTCCGCGATCAGGCGGACGGCCTTGACGGTCAGAAGCTCGGGATCGCCCGGCCCCAAACCGACTCCGTAAAGTCGCCCCGCCACGCTCACTCCTTCGCGCTCGCCAGCGCGTTCACGGTCGCGGCGGCGATCGCGCTGCCGCCGCGTCGTCCCCGGACAACGATGTAGGGCGCGCGCGCGGAGGCGATCAAGGCTTCCTTCGACTCGGCGGCGCCGACAAAACCGACCGGCACACCGATGACGCAGGCGGGTTTCGGCGCGCCGCGGTCCATAAGCTCCAGCAGCCGGAACAGCGCGGTCGGCGCATTGCCGATGGCGACGATCGCGCCTTCGAGGCGATCCAGCCAGCGGTCGATCGCCGCGGCGGAGCGCGTCGTTTTCAGCGAGACCGCGAGGCGCGCCGTCTCCGGGTCGGACAAGGTGCAGATCACCTCGTTGTCGGCCGGCAGGCGGGCGCGCGTCACCCCATGCGCGACCATCTGCGCGTCGCAAAAGATCGGCCGGCCGTTTTGCAGCGCTTCGACGCCCGCCTTCGCCGCCCCGGGCGAGAATACAATGTCGGCGGCAAGATCGGTCATGCCGCAGGCATGGATCGCCCGCACCGCGACCCGCTCCTCCTCCGGCGCAAACCGGTCGAGATCGGCCTCCGCCCGGATGATCGCAAACGACCGGCGATAGATCTCGTCGCCGTCCTTGACGTAGTCGAGCGCGTTCATCGCGTTCCCATTTCGACGGGCTGAAATCGGCGCGCCAGATACGCCGCCAGCGCCTCGCGGTCGAGCCCCGAACGCTCGGGCGCGGCGTCGGCTCGGCCGTCCAGAACCACGTCGAAGCGAGCGTTGCGGCCGACGACCGTGACCGGGGCCGCGCGCGGATGGGCGCAGCCTTTCGCGCAGCCGGAAACGTGCAGCGCCGCGTCCCCGGCGCCCGCCAGCAGCGGCGCCAGCGCCTGCGCGACCTCGCGCGCGGGGATCGAGCCGCTGGCGCAATCCGGGGCGCCCGGGCAGGCGACGACGGCAAGCCGGGGGTCGTCGCCGGTCAGAATGACGTCGAGGTCGCCCAAAGCGCGCAAGAGCGCCGGTGCGACGCCGAGAACCAGGATCGCGCGCCAGGGCGTCAGACGCAGCGACGCTGCGCCCGCCGACGCGGCGAGCTTGGCGAGGGCGCCGAGGTCGCGCGCGCGCGTACGCCCGAACGGCAGCCCGACGCCAACGAAGCCTTCGCGATAGCCGAGAAGGTCGCGAAGCGGACGGGCCGGCGGCGGCGGCGCCGCGCCCGCCAGCGGAACGCCGAGCCGTTGCGATAGCGCTTCGACGCCGACCTTGCGGACGAGATCGCGAAGTCGCCGAACGGTCGGGTCCTCGTGGGCGGCGAGGAACTGGGCCGCGACCTCGAGCGCCGTCGCGACGACGCGATCCTCGGGGAGCGGCCCCAGCGGCCTGTCCTCGGCGCCGGAGAGGCGCAATCGGAACGTTCCGTCGTCGGCCGCCTCGAAGGCGACATCGGCGCCGACGTCGCCGAGCGGGAAGCTTCCCGCGTCGATCGAGAAGCCGAATTTGCCGGGAAGGCGCCAGAACGACGGGTCTCGGCCAAGCGCGGCCTCCAACGCGCGCGCTGTCGGCCGCACGTCGAAAGCATCGGGGAGGAAGCCGGCGAAGGGCGCCACCAAAACGTTGCGCACCGCTTCGGCCTCGGCGGATGCGTCGATCAGACCGCGCGCCGAAAGCTGTTCGACCAGCGGCCGCCACGTCGCCTCGGACACACCGCGGATTTGCAGATTGCCGCGGGCGGAAAGATCAATGATTCCGTTGCCGTAGCTTTCCGCCCACTCGGCGATTTCGGCGGCGAGCGCAGTCGAGAGTTCCCCGCAGGAAAGGCGGACGCGCACGATCAGGCCGTCCCCGGATGGCATCGGGCGCAGCGCTCCGGGGCACCAGCCTTTGATCGCTTCGCCGGCGTTCACGCCGCCTCCCGCAAATGGTCCAAGACCTCCGCCACGCTGTTGCGCCGCGACCGCCACAAGCCTCGGCGCAGCGCCTCGTCGAACCGCGTCGCGATCGCCGAGGCCGCCGCCGGATTGGCTTGGCGCAGGAAATCGCAGACCTCCTTATCGGCGCAAACGGCCTCGAACAGAATATCGAACAAGGAATCCGACACCAGATCGGTGGTCGCGGCGAAGACAAACAGATTGTCGACGCTTTCGGCGATCTCGGCCGCGCCGCGATAGCCGTGCCGCATCTGACCGCGAATCCAGCGTGGATTGGCCGCGCGGCCCCGCAAAGCGCGTGCGATTTCCTGTTGCAGGCTGCGGGCGCGCGGCGCCTTCGGGTCGGTGACGTCAAGATGATAGATCGATGGCGTCGCGCCGAGCGCCGCCGCCGCAGCGGCGAAACCGCCCTCGTGATCGGCGAAAGCGTCGGAATCGAGCACGTCCTGCCCGGGCAGGTCCTGCACATGGACGAGCGCCTGGCTTTGCGCGACCCGGTCGGCGAAGTCCTGGGCCGCCGGGCGCTCGTCGCCGCCGTAGGCATGGGAGGTCGCGGCCAGATACTCGGCGCCGAGTTCGTCGCGGTTGTCCCAATTCCCGGTCAGCGCGCGCCGCGCCAGCCCGACGCCATAGACGCCGGGCGCCGCGCCGAAAATGCGCGCCGCCGAACCGCCGCCGCGGACCGCTTCCGCAAGCGGGTTATCCTGCAAGGTCTCCTCACGTCGCTCCGAGACGGCGGCGACCGCCGCCTGGAACAGCGCGATCTGCGCCGGAAAGACATCGCGAAACAGCCCGGAAATGCGCAGCGTCACGTCGACCCTCGGCCTGCCGAGCGTCGCCAGCGCGAGCACCTCGAAGCCGCTCACGCGATGCGAGGCGGTGTCCCATACCGGACGGGTTCCCAGCAGCGCCATCGCTTGCGCCAAGTCTTCGCCGCCGGTGCGCATCGCCGCGCTGCCCCAGAGATCGAACACCACCCTGCGCGGCCAATCGCCGTGATCTTGCAGGTATCGCGCAAGAAATTCCTCGGCCGCCCTGGCGCCGAGCTCCCACGCCGTGCGGGTCGGGATCGCGCGCGGATCGACGGAATAGAGGTTTCGGCCGGTCGGCAGCACGTCCAGCCGACCGCGCGCCGGCGCGCCGCCGGGGCCGGGGTCGACGCGACGGCCGCTGAGCGCCCGCACGAGCCCCTCCAGTTCCGCAGGCGCCGAGCGCGCCACGAGATCGGCGACGCGGGCGCTCTCCTGCGGCGCCGTTTGCGCGATCGAACGGACCGCGGCTTCGCTCCGCTCCGCATCGAGCCCGCGCCCGAACACATGCAGGCCGTCGCCGATGCGCATATCCTTGATGTCGCAAAGCCAGGCGTCGAGCCGGATGAGTGCGTCGTCGAGGTCGGCGGCGGCGTCGATGCCCGCTTCGCCCGCCATCTCCGTCGCTTTCGCGCGGTCGAGGATGAGTTCGGCGATGCGTCGGGCGCGGCGCGGGTCGAGCGTCTGGGCCTGCGAATATTCGTCGAGCAGTCCTTCCAGCTCGGCGACGACGCCATGCGCGTCGGCGGCGATCAGCGGCGGCGTGAGGTGGCCGAGGATCACCGCCGCCGCCCGGCGCTTCGCCTGCGTCGCCTCGCCGGGATTGCTGACGATGAACGGATAGATCAGCGGGACGGGTCCGAGCACGGCGCGCGGCGCGCAATCGCGCGACAATGCGACCGCCTTGCCGGACAGCCATTCGAGCGTTCCATGCGCCCCGTAATGGACGATGGCGTGGACCTGTTCGATCTCGCGCAGCCAGAGATAGAACGCCACGTAGCCGTGACGCGGCGGCAAAGTCGTGTCGTGGTATTCCTGCTTGCGATGATCGCGCGAACCCCGATCCGGCTGGAGCGCAACGACCGCGGCGCCGAAGCGGGCAAAGCGGAAGGCGAAGCGCCCATCGACGAAGTCGGGATCGCTCTCCGGCGCGCCCCAGCGCGCGCGCAGCGAGGCGACGAACGAAGGCGACAACGCGGCCAATCCGTCGCAATAGCGCGCCAGCGTCACGCCGGTTCCCGCGCGCAAGGCGACGCGACGCGGGAGATCGGCGACCGCGAGGTCGCCAACGTCGTAGCCTTCGGCGTCGAGGCGCAGCGCGATCTCCGTCATCGACGCGAACGTATCGAGGCCAACCGCGTAGCCGTCGCGTCCGCCTTTGGCGGGATAGTCGGACAGCACGAAGGCGAGCCGCTTGCGCGCGTTGGTCTCGCGCCGCAGCGCCGCCCAGGCGGCCGCCAGCCGAGCGGTGAAATCGACGTTGTCGCCGTGCGGCTCGCTGCGCAGCGGCGCATATTCTAGGCTGTCGATGCGGGTCGTCTCGGCCTTGAACGAGATCGCGCCGGCGAACACCCGGCCGTCGACCTCGGGCAAGGCAACGTTCATCGCGAGGTCGGAGGGCGAGAGCCCGCGCGTTGCGGCCTGCCATTGCGCCAGCGTGGCGAGGCTGACACCGACCTGGAAGACGGGCGCATTGCACGCGTCGAACGGCGTCGAACCGTCTTCGCTGCGCGCGGAAAACGACGTGGCGTTCAGAACAAGGTCCGGTCGATAGCCCGTCAGAAGCGCGCGCAAGGCGGAGGCCGCCTCGGGGTCTTTCAGGCTGGTGGCGAAAACAGCGCGAACCTCGAAGCCCCGGGCGGCCAAGCTGTCCGCCAACGCCTCATAAGGGGCAGTGTCGCCGGCGAGCCATGCAGCCCGGTAAAACACCAGCAGCGCACGCGATGCGTCCGGTCCGGCCCGACGCCGAGCCGCGTCGAACTCGCCAAAGGCCGCCTGCTCGCGCGGTTCTTCGAACGAACAGGCGCGGCCAAGTTTGCTGATGACGTATTTCAGGCCCTGTTCGGCGTTGTGTTCGCCGCCCGCCTGCATCCAACGCCAGAGCCGCCTGATTTCGTCGAACGGCGCGGTCGAGAGCGCATCGAGGCGCAGGTCTTCGCGATGATCGCCGGGCACGAACGCCAGCGTCGCGCCCGACGCGCGGGCGAGGCGGGCGACCTCCTCGGCCCCGTATCGCCAGTAATCCAACCCGCCGAGCAGCCTCACGAACACGAAGCGCGCGTGCGCGATCACCTTCTCGGCGTAGAGATCGACGGAGAACGGATGCTTCAAATCGCCGAGGCTCGCCAGGCGAAGCGAAAGGCCGTCGGTCAGCCCCGCGGATTCGGCGCACAGCGTCTCCCAGGCTTTGGCGACGACCGCGAGGTCGCTGTCGGTGAACGAGAGCACGACGATGTCCGCGCGCGACTGGTCGAGATCGACGGCCTCAGCCGTTTCATCGAGCGACTTCAGCTCCGCGCGGAGGATGTGCATCTCAGGCGAGCGCGGCTTCGATGGCCGCCCGGTCGAGGCCCTTGCGGCCGATCACAACCAGGCGCCCGCGCCGCGCCTCACCCGGCGCCCAAAGCCGGTCGAATTGTTGGCGGAAGCGCGAGCCGACGCCCTGCACGAGCAGCCGCATCGGCTTTCCGGCGACTTCGAGGAAGCCCTTGATGCGCAGCACATCGTGACGCGTCGCGATCTCCGCGAGTCGCGCGACGAAGATGTCCTGATCTGCGAGGGCGGGCACGTCGACGACGAACGAATCGAAATCGTCGTGGTCATGCTCCGCTTCGGCGTCGTGATGCGACGGCCGCGAGGCGATGTCGTCCTCCGCGCCGGCTTGCAGCCCGAGCACGATCTGCGGATCAATACGGCCTTCTCGCGTCGAGACCACCTTGATGTTTTTGCGCGACGCGGTTGCGACTTCCCTCGACACTCTCGCGATCTCATCCGGCGCGAGCAGATCGCTCTTGTTCAGTATCACGATGTCGGCGCAAAGCAGTTGGTCCTCGTAGACCTCCTCCAGCGGGTTGTCGTGATCGACGCTCGGATCGTTAGCGCGCTGTTCGGCGAGCTTCTCCGCGTCGTCGGCGAAGCGGCCATGCGCGACCGCCGCCGCGTCCACCACCGCGACGACGCCGTCGACGGTTAACCGCGCCCGCACTTCCGGCCAATCGAACGCCTTCAGCAACGGCTTCGGCAGCGCGAGACCGGACGTCTCGATGACGATGTGGTCGATGGCGTCCGAGCGCTTCAATAACGTTTCGATCGCCGGCAGGAAATCGTCGGCCACCGTGCAGCAGATGCAGCCATTGGCGAGTTCGATGATGTTCTCTTCCGAACACGACTCGACGCCGCAAGACTTCAGGATGTCGCCGTCGACGCCAATGTCGCCGAACTCGTTGATGACAAGCGCGATGCGGCGGCCTCGCGCGTTCTCGAGCAGATGCCGAATCAAGGTCGTCTTGCCGGCGCCGAGAAAGCCGGTGACGATGGTGGCGGGGATTTTTTCAAGCCGGCTCATCAGGCGAACTCCGTCGAATTTCGTAGCGGCGGCACGCGTGCGACCACGCCCTTCTTGAGGGCGTCCGGCCTTTGCCTCCACGGGATCAGCCCTTGCGGCGATTGGGCGTAAAGTCGAGCGGCCGCCAGGATGGTCTCGGGAGCGGCGTCGGCGGGAAAATCGCCGTAGACGTACGTCCACGATCCCGCCGCCGAAAAGGCGATCGTGCAGGGACGCTTGCAGACGCTCAGGCATTCGACAGGCTCGACGCGCGGATCGCCGGGCGATCGGTGCGCCTGCAAGGCTTGATAGAGGCGTGCGCCGGCGCGCGGCTCCGACATGTCGCCGTCGGCTCGGCAGGTCGTGCAGACGTGGACGACAGCCAGCGGCTCGGATGGGTCTTGGAACAATCTGCCTCCGACGCGCCGATGCGCAACGAGGCGTGCGGATAAGACGGCTTCGCCGTCCCGCCCCAGCGAGACGCCCCGCCGCCAAGGCTCACAGTCGCGGGGCGGCAGGTCTCCTGGCTCCCGGGTCACTCGCCCTTGTCGCCTTCCCGGATCGCTCCAGTGGCTTGTCGACGCGGACTTCCCGTTCACAGTTGCGGGGGCAGCTACGGTTTCAAACCGTATTCCCTCTTAGCCTTGCTCTCACAAGGACCGTCCCTCTAAGCTTGGTAGGCCGGCGCTTGGAGCATGTCAACGCGCGCGCGGCCTCTTGAAACCGACGGGCGAGCCATGGACCCCATGACGGACACTGACCGGCACCGCGAAAAAATGATTAAGCGCAAGGCGGTCCAGGACGCCGAAGTGGCCTCCAAGACGATTGCGCAAAAGGGTCTGTTGATGGTTCACACCGGCCCCGGCAAGGGCAAATCAACGGCCGCGTTCGGGCTGTTGCTGCGGGCTGTCGGTCACGGATGGAAGGTCGGCGTGGTTCAGTTCATCAAAGCCCGCGACACCGGCGAACGCCACACGCTGGAAGCTCTCGGTGACCGGGTGGTTTGGCGGACCATGGGCGAAGGCTTCACCTGGGAGACGCAGGATCGCGACCGGGACGTCGCCGCCGCCCGCGCCGCCTGGAGGGTCGCCCTCGAAATGATGTCGGACCCGGAAATCCGTTTGCTCGTGCTCGACGAACTGAACGTCGTCTTGCGCTACGACTATCTGCCGCTCGACGAAGTCGTGCGGGCGCTCGCGGGTCGACGCGACGACCTGCACGTGGTCGTCACCGGCCGGAACGCCAAAGCGCAATTGATCGAGGCGGCCGATCTGGTGACGGAGATGGTCGCGGTGAAGCACCATTTCGCCGCCGGCGTGAAGTCGCAAGCCGGCATTGAATTCTGATGACTGCGCATGCGCTGATGTTTCAGGGGACGGGGTCGGATGTCGGCAAGTCGCTGCTGGTTGCAGGGCTATGCCGCGCGCTGACCAACCGGGGGATGAGGGTGCTCCCGTTCAAGCCGCAGAACATGTCGAACAACGCCGCCGTGGCCGCAGACGGCGGCGAAATCGGGCGCGCGCAAGCGCTCCAGGCGCGCGCCTGTCGCGTCGAGCCCAGCGTCCACATGAACCCGGTGCTGCTGAAGCCGCAGAGCGAAATCGGCTCGCAGATCGTCCTGCTCGGCCAGGTCGTCGGATCGGCGCGGGCCCGTGAATATCAGTCCTGGAAGCCTCGGCTTCGCGCCGGCGTGCTCGACAGCTTCGCCCATTTGCGGGCGCGGGCCGACATCGTGCTTGTCGAAGGCGCCGGCAGCGCGGCGGAAGTCAATCTGCGCCCGCAGGACATCGCCAACATGGGCTTCGCGCGGGCGGCCGAGACGCCCGTCCTGTTGATCGGCGACATTGATCGCGGCGGCGTCATCGCGCAGATCGTCGGCACGCGCGCGGTGCTCGAACCCGAGGATTGCGCCCTGATCCGCGGCTTCCTCGTCAACAAGTTCCGCGGCGATCCCGCGCTGTTCGATTCGGGGCTGCAAATCATCGCCGAGCGCAGCGGCTGGCCGTCGCTGGGTCTCATCCCGTTTTTCGCGGGCGCGTCACGGCTTCCCGCCGAGGACGCGGTCGCGCTGGAAAGACCCGACCGGCCGCGCCACGCCGGAACGACGATCGTTGTGCCCAGGCTGCCGCACATCTCGAATTTCGACGATTTCGATCCGCTGAAGCAGGAGCCCGCGGTGCGGCTGGTTTTCGCCGAGCCCGGCAAGCCGCTGCCCGAGGCCGACCTCGTCATATTGCCCGGCTCGAAAGCCACGATCGCCGACTTGCACGCGCTGCGCGCGCAAGGCTGGGACATCGACATCATCGCGCACGCCCGACGCGGCCGGAAGGTGCTCGGCATCTGCGGCGGCTACCAGATGCTCGGCGCGACTGTCGCCGACCCCGAAGGCCACGAAGGCCCCGCCGAGGCCGTCGCCGGTCTGGGATTGCTCGACGTCGCGACGGTGCTCACGGGCGCGAAGACGGTGCGCGAGTCCTTCGGCGTGTCTCTGCCCTCCGGCGCGCCCTTCGCGGGCTACGAAATCCATCTCGGGCGGACCGAGGGACCGGACGCGGAACGCAGCGTGATCCGGTTTTCTGACGGCCGCAGGGACGGCGCAGCGTCCGCCGACGGCAATGTTCGCGGCTGCTATGTCCACGGTCTGTTCGGCGACGACGAGCAGCGCCGCGCGTGGCTGGCGTGGATCGACGCACCCGCGTCGGACTTGCGGTATGAACGCGAGATCGACGCCACCCTCGACGAACTCGCCGCGCATATCGAGCGATATGTCGCCGTCGATCGCCTCCTCATGATCGCGAGGCGATAGTGCCGCTCGTCGAGCGTTCAGGAAACGATGGGGCCTTCGAGCGCCTGTTTCACCACGGAGGGGACATCCACTCCGCCGGCTTGGCGTTTCCCGACGCGCCACGGCCGTGGATCGACCTTTCCACAGGGATCAACCCGATCCCCTATCCCGTCCCGCCGCTTCCGATCGACATCTGGCGGCGCCTGCCTGAACCGGCCGATCTCGCTCGACTTGAGGCGGTCGCCGCGGCGCGTTTCGGGGCCAACCCGGCGTGCGTGGTCGCGGCCGCCGGGACGCAATCGCTCATCCAGTGGCTGCCGAGGCTGTTCTCCCATCGCAGCGTCGCCGTGCTCGGCCCGACTTACGCCGAACACGAGCGTTGCTGGCGAGCGATCGGCGCCGAGGTCTCGGTTATCGACGCCATCGACGAGCTGGGCGAACCGGAAGCCGTCGTCATCGTCAATCCCAACAATCCGGACGGACGGCTGGCGCCGCGCGACGCCGTGCGCGCCTTGGCCCGGCGGCTCTCGCTTCGGGGCGCGCTGCTCGTCGTCGATGAAGCCTTCATGGACTTCGGCCGCAACTCCGTGGCGTCCGACGCGTTGCCGTCCACGATCGTCCTGCGCTCGTTCGGCAAGGCGTATGGCTTGGCGGGCGTCCGGCTCGGCTTCGCCATCGCCCCCGCCGCTCTTGCCGCGACGGTGCGGTCGGCGCTCGGACCGTGGTCCGTGTCGGGACCGGCGATCGCCATCGCGACGCAGGCGCTTGCGCACGGCGATTGGCTCGCGACCACGCAAGCTCGACTGCGACAGGACGGCGGCTGGCTCGACCGGATGCTCGCGGACGCCGGGTTCGAAGTCCTCGGGGGAACGCCTTTGTTTCGGCTCGCCCGCCACGAGGCGGCAACTCATCGCTTTCGGCGTCTCTGCGAGTTCGGAATTTTGGTTCGCCCGTTTCCGAAGCGCCCGGAATGGCTGCGTTTCGGCATACCAACGATCGAACAGCGGGAGCGATTTGCGCGGGCGCTCGAACATATCTCCAACGGCGAAGACGTGCGTCCGCGCACGCCGCCGTGTTGACACCGCGTGTTTGAAACCTATGATGACGCCGCGCATCGCTTCGGGTGTGGAAGCCGGTGGAATTCCGGCGCGGTCGCGCCACTGTGATCGGCCTTACAGCCGAAAGTCAGACCTGCCCCGAAGCCTAGCGCGTCTCGAAATGGGGGCGCGAAATCCCCAAGGAGTTTAGGCCATGAGCACCGCTACGCAACTTGCGCCGACCGCGGATTTTCCAGTCATCCCGCTTCGCGACGCGCTACCGTGGGTCGTCTTCGCCGGCCTGATCATGCTCCTCGGCGTATATTTCGTCGGCGCCGAACAGGGCGCCACCTCGATCGTCAAGGGCATGTACGTGCATGAATTCGTGCACGACAGCCGCCATCTGCTGGGCTTTCCCTGTCACTGACGCCTTCGACTGACGGGCGCAGAGCCGCATCCATCGATTCCGATTTTCAAACTGACGAATACGGTTGCGAGCTCGACGCTAAGCTTGGGCGCCTGCGTTTGTCTTGAGGATTGAACCTATGACAACGGGATCGCTGCTTTGGCGCGGAATGATCGTCGGCTTCGTCGCCGCCCTGCTTTCTTTCGCTTTGCTGAAAACGGTCGGCGAACCTGCGGTCGACCGCGCCATCGCCTTTAAATCGGCGATGGACGAGGCGAAAGCCAAGGCCGTGCACAACGCAGCGGTGGCCAAGGGCGAGACTGCTCCCTCCGTCGAAGCGGAGCCCGAACTGGTGAGTCGCCCGGTCCAGGCCGGCATCGGGTTGTTCACCGGGGTCACGACCTACAACCTCGCGTTCGGCGGCCTGTTCGCACTGGCGTTCGCCGTTTGCTTCGGCCGGATCGGAAATTACAGCCCGCGCGTCACCGCGGCCCTGCTCGCCCTCAGCGGCTTCATTGCGATATATGGCGTTCCGAGCCTCAAATATCCGGCAAATCCGCCCTCGGTCGGCAATCCCGACACGATCGGACTGCGCACGGCGATCTATTTCGGAATGATGCTGCTTTCGCTGATTTCGATGATCGTCGCCTGGAACTTGCGCAATGGACTCGTCGGCAAGCTCGGCGCCTGGAACGCGACGCTCGTCGCGGCGGCGGTCTATCTGGTCGCCGTCGTCGTCGTGGCGTTCGCGCTGCCGCCGCTGAACGAAGTTCCCGAGGGTTTCCCTGCGGTCGTGCTGTGGCAATTCCGGATCGCCTCGCTCGGCGCGCAGGCGATCATGTGGACGGTCCTTGGTCTCGGCTTCGGCGCCTGGGTCGAGCATGATTTCGCGCAGGCGAAACGCGGTCGGTTGCAGACCGCGTGACGCGGCGAGGCGCGCAGCATGACGGCGCGCCTCAACCTCCTCGCGCACGCCCCGTCCGCGGCCACTCGCGATGTGCGATTTCCCGAGGAGGAGTCAATAGAGGAGAGGGCCGCCGCCGCACTGCGCGGCCGATTGAGGCCCTACGCTTGCGTGTTGACCTCCCCGTTACGCGCGGCGCGCGAAACCGCCGCGGCGTTGGGCGTCGAGGCGCGCGTCGAGATCGCGCTGGGGGATTGCGACTACGGACGCTGGCGCGGTCTTCCGGTCACGGAAGTGGCGTCCCGCGAGCCCAAGGCCTTCGCCCAGTGGCTTGGCGACCCCGATGCCGCGCCGCATGACGGCGAGTCGGTGAGCGCCCTGATTGCGCGCGCGGGCGCGTGGCTTGCGACTGCCCTCGCGCGCGACGGCTCTACGCTGGCCGTCACCCATGCCGCATTCGTCCGCGCGGCGATCGTCAGCGCCCTGGGCGCCGGGCCGGCGGCGTTCTGGCGCGTCGACGTCGCCCCGCTCGCCGTCGCGCGGCTCAGCGGCCGGGACGGACGCTGGAATCTCATGGCGCTCGGGCCTTTGGAGCTCCGGTCGTGATTCGGCTGATGCTCGCTCTGCTTGCGCTGACGACGGCGCCATGCGCGGCGCATCGCGTCTCGACGCGCGGACTGCCTCCGGAAGGCATCTCGATACCGAGTCTCACGCACGGCCAAATGGCGATTATCAGCGAAAATCTTTCGGCGATCCGAGCGCTGGCGAGCACCCGGATCGGCTTCGACATGACGACATGGCGGCTGGAGGACTATCTCAACCTCCAGTCCTTCGCCTGTTTGTGGGGGATCGTCCCCGGGAGCCTCGCGGACGAGGAGAGTCCGTTCAACGAATGCGCCCATGCCTATCTCGCCGCCGGGCGGGCGCTTCTCTTGCAGCTGCGCAACGCGCCTGGGGTCGACCAAAAGGCCGTCGCCGCCCTGATCGGCAAAATCCAGGTCGAAATGCTCGCACAGGGCGCGTCCTTGACGCTGTGCCGTTTCAGCGACGAACCGTTTGACACCAACGCGATTGTCTATCCGCGATGGCGCGAAGTCCCTTTGCACGCCCCGACTGCGCTCTTCCTCGTGGCCGTGCTCACCGCTATGGGCGGCGCGTGTTCGACCCTGCGGAAGTATGCAAAGACCGCCGCCTGACAAAGAACGCGGGCCTTGCGGCGACACGGCGTTCGCGACGGACTGAGCGCGAAAAGCCCCCGCGCCGGGGAACGTCGGGAGCTCGTGTTTGATTGCGGGGCGCGCAACCCCCGAGCGACGCCGAAATCCGCGGCGGCGTCGGTCCTTCGAATTACAAGGATGGCCCGCAACATTGAGGGCGGCCAGGCGTTGTCCCTGGACACGTGAACCTAGGAGCCGCCATGACCAAGCATATGCCGGAAGCGCCCGTTGCGAATCGCAGCACCAAGGGCCCCGGCGACCGCCATGAGGCGCCGAGCGATACGATGCCCGCGAAGCACCCCGGCGACGTCCATGCCGCCGAGCAAGGCGACACGGCCAACATCAAGCAGAACACGACGAACAAGGGCTTCTTCCGTGGCAGGCGGATCAAATGAGCCGGAGCGCGCTCTACGCAATCATTGCGGTTCTGATCGTGGCCGGGGGCGTCCTCGGCTACGAATTGTATGCGGAGCGGCAAAAGACCGATGGCGTCGAAATCGACGTCGGCAAGAATGGGCTATCCATCGAGAAGAAGTAGAACCGCGGCGCGGGCGCCCTGAAGCTGGCATCGCGTCGACTTGAAGCCCGCTCGAGGACTTAGAGCAGATACCGATCAGACAGAATCGGCCCGTCATTGCGAGCGAAGCGAAGCAATCCAGCGCGCCGAGATCGTAGGCTAGTCGGTGAAGCTCGGCTCGGCGGAGACGTGGATGGCTTCGCTTCGCTCGCCATGACGGCGGTACAACTTGATCGGTAACCCGCTCTAGCGCTTTTGCGAACGGACAAGAAAAGGCGCCCTCGTGGTTGAACTTCGTAGTCTGGGGCGCGAAGTTGATGTCCCGCCGGGGGGCGCCTGGGTCTTGGTCGAGCCGCACGCGGGGCTTTACTACATAACCGGCAGGCAGAACGGAGCGAGCGTAGACGCGTCGGTTTCGCCCGAGCCGTTCAGCACAGCGGAGGCGGCGATGCGGGCCGCGACGGAATGGGCCGATCTCCTCTCGGTCCCGTACATCTACATACGACAGGAATAGCGCGGGCCGCGCCTGAAGTTCGCCCCCAACAAACGCGAGCCCCGGCGCCTCGCGGCAGCTGACGATAGCCAGCACACGCGATGCGAAACCGAGCGCAAGCGAAGCGCCACCAACCGACACCTAGATCAACAGCTAGGAGCCGTTACCGATCAAGTTGCACCGCCGTCATGGCGAGCGAAGCGAAGCCATCCACGTCTCCGCCGAGCCGAGCTTCACCGACTAGACTACGATCTCGGCGCGCTGGATTGCTTCGCTTCGCTCGCAATGACAATCCGATTCTGTCTGATCGGTATCTGCTAGATCAGACGTCGTCGCTCGCTCCAAGGGCGCGTGTCAACGATCCGCACAATGTGCCGGATCAACCGGCGGCGTCTTGCATTCCATGTGCGACATATGACGCGTCTCGCCGACGCCTATGGATAGCCGAGCGTTCCTCGACTCGCGGGCGCGGTCGTCGCGGGCTTCACTCTCCGATCATGAAACTTGGGCCTTCGATTTATTGATGAACAGCCGACATAGCTTCATGCGAGTTTCGCGGTCTAATCCGCGATGACGAGCGCCGCTATCTTCCTCCCTTAGTCAGGTTACGGACACCAAACCGATTGCGATCGGTTTTCTCACGTCGAGGGCGAAGGAGAGAGCGAACATGCTGGGCACAGTCCTACACGGGCCGCGCGACGTACGCTGCGAAGAGGTTCCGGAACCGAGGATTCTGAAGCCGACGGATGCGGTGATCCGCCTCTCCGCGTCGTGCATCTGCGGGTCCGACCTATGGCCGTTCCGCGGCCTGAACGCCATCACGGCACCCTTGGCGATGGGCCACGAATACTGCGGCGTTGTTGAGGAGGTCGGCAGCGCGGTGACGAGCGTCCGCCCAGGCCAGTTCGTCGTCGGCTCGTTCTGCCTCTCTGACAACACTTGTCCGCATTGCCGCTTCGGCTTTCAGTCGTCCTGCGAGCAGCGGGAGTTCATGACCGGCGCACAGGCGCCGAAGGCGCGCGTCCCCCTCGCCGACGGCACGCTCGTCGCGACAGCTACGTTGCCGCCGGACGATCTCATTCCGAGCCTGCTTGCCGTGTCGGACGTGCTCGGAACCGGCTGGTATGCGGCCTACGCCGCCGGCGTGCAGGCGGGCTCGACGGTGGCCGTGGTGGGCGACGGCGCCGTCGGCCTGATGGGCGTGCTCGCCGCCAAGCAGATGGGCGCGGCGCGCATCCTCGTCATGAGCCGACACAAGAAGCGGCAGGACCTCGCGCAAGAGTACGGCGCGACCGACATCGTCTCGGAGCGCGGCGAAGCGGGCGTGGCGCGAATCAAGGCGCTGACCGGCAACGTCGGCGCCGACTCCGTGCTGGAATGTGTCGGCACTCAGGAATCGATGGCGCAGGCGCTCCAGAGCGCCCGGCCCGGCGCCATGATCGGCTATGTGGGGGTGCCGCACGGCGTCGCGTTCGATGGCCAGCAGTTGTTTTTCGCGCAGCGCGGCCTCATGGGCGGCCCGGCGCCGGTGCGGCGGTTCTTGCCGGACCTCATCGATCGGGTGCTTGAGCGGAAGATCAACCCCGGCAAGGTGTTCGACCTCGAATTGCCGCTCGCCGACGTCGCCGAGGGCTACCGCGCGATGGACGCGCGCCGCGCCATCAAGACGCTGTTGCGCTTCTGAGCAAGGAGGCCATTCGGTTGAAGAAACGCCTTCTCGGAAAGAGCGGCCCGGAAGTCTCCGCCCTTGGCCTCGGCTGCATGGGCATGAGCGCCAATTACGGACCAGCGCCGGACAAGACGCAAATGATCGGCGTGCTGCGCGCCGCCGCGGACCGCGGCGTCACATTCTTCGACACGGCGGAGGTTTATGGGCCTTTCGCCAACGAGGAGCTCGTCGGCGAAGCGTTGGCGCCCGTGCGCGACACGGCCGTGATCGCGACCAAATTCGGCTTCGACATCGACCCGCAGACGCGCGAACGCAAGGGGTTTGACAGCCGGCCCGAGCACATTCGGGCGGTCTGCGAAGCGTCGTTGAAGCGCCTGCGCACCGATCGCATCGACCTGTTCTACCAGCATCGCGTCGATCCCAACGTGCCGATCGAGGACGTCGCCGGGACGGTGAAGGATCTGATCCGCGCCGGGAAAGTCAAGCACTTCGGGCTTTCGGAGCCGGGCGCCGAGACGGTGCGGCGCGCACACGCCGTGCAGGCGGTGACCGCGCTCCAGAACGAATACTCGCTCTGGACCCGCGGCCCCGAGACCAACGGCATCCTCCAGGCCTGTGAGGAACTGGGCATCGGCCTCGTCGCCTACAGCCCGCTCGGCAAAGGCTTCCTCACCGGCGCGATGGGCAAGGACACCAAGCTCGAAGCGGGTGACTTCCGTGCGATGCTCCCGCGCTTCACGCCCGAGGCGATGGCGGCCAATCAGGCGCTCGTCGACCTCTTGAAGCAGGTTGGCGCGAAGAAAAACGCGACACCCGCGCAGATCGCGTTGGCGTGGCTTCTGGCGCAGAAGACTTGGATCGCGCCTATCCCCGGCACCACGAAGCGGCATCGGCTGGAGGAGAACATCGGCGCCGCCGCCGTCGTCCTCACGCAGGACGATCTCGCAGAGATCGAAAAGGCGGCGGCGGCGATCAAGGTCGACGGCGAGCGCTACCCGCCGAATTTGATGGCGACCACCGGGCGCTGACACTTACCGCTGAGCGCCCGGCGTTTTCGATCAGATGGGCGCCACGGCATAACGCAAGTGGACCAAGCCATGATCCAGCCGCTCGCAGGAGGCGAGCGACAGCCGCGCGGCGCCCGATAGCGGGAAGCCCTCAACGAGCGCGCGGCTGTCGGACGTTCCGTCCAGCACGGGCGCGACGAGCACGCTCAGTTCGTCGACGAGGCCCGCGGCGAAGAATGCGGCGTTGACGCCGCCGCCGCCTTCGAGGGCGAGACGGGTCACGCCGAGGCCTTCGTTCAGCGCCTCGAGCGCGGAGGCCAGGTCGATCTCCGAACCCGGGGAGACGATGTAGGAGACGCCGTCGGCGGCAAGCTCGGCGAGATGGGCGTCGGAGACCCCGCCGCCGAGCAAGACAACGACAGCATCCCCCTCGACGTCGGGCCGCGCGAAATGCAGCTTGCCCGAGGGATCGACTGCGACGGCGTAGGCCGGCGCCGTTTTTGCCGCAAAATGGCGTGACCTCTCCGGGGGCGCGAAAGTCGCCGGTGGGTGAGGCGCCGCGCGGCTCATCTCGGCCATGGTGACGCGGCCGACGATCCAACCTTGCACGCCGAGTTGCTCATGGACAGCGGCATAAACGGCTGTCCAATCCGAGCGGGCGCCGTCGGGGCTGCTTGACCAACGGCTCGGCAGGATGCGGCCGTCCAGAGAGACGATCATGTGGCAGACGATATGCGGCTTCATGGGTCGCTTTCTCAGGCGTGGTCCGTCCTTACCTATCGCCGAACCAATAGGTCGCCGTCACGCCGCCATCCATGAGGAAGTCGCTGCCGGAAATGAAGCCGCCGTCGGCGCCCATCAACAGCGCGGCGACGCCGGCGACCTCGTCGGGAGTTCCCGCGCGTTTGGCGACCGAAGTTTCGATCATTCGTCGGTAGCCCTCGCCGCGCGGCCCGGTCAGTTCGTCACGGGCCAGCGGGGTCATGATGATGCCGGGGCTGATCGTGTTGACTCGCGCGCCTCGCTTGCCCCAGCGGACGGCCTCGGCCATCACGCGCAACGAATTGCCGCGCTTTGAAATCTGATAGGCGTGCAGCGAGTCTTTGATCTCTCCGGGCTGGAGGAACGGCAGCCCGAGCAGGTCTTCGACCGGCGTCGTCGCCAGCGCCTTGTTCTGCTCCGGCGTCAGCGCGGGCAGCCGATGCCCCGACTGGGAGGCGATAACGACGCCGGCGCCGCCGCGCGCGATGACCGCGCCGAACTGTTCGAGGACGAGCGCCGTTCCGTAGAGATCGACCTTCAGTATTGCTTCCGGCTGGGCCTGGCTCGGGGATACGCCGGCGGC
>CAWEDI010000021.1:0-12358 GCA_963807735.1 uncultured Pseudomonadota bacterium
CATTCTTGGGGACTGAAGAGGTCGATGAGTTTGCCAATGGCGGTCCAAAGCCCTTTGACGGTTCGCTCGGCGGCTTTTCGTAAGAGGGCTTTCAGCTTGGCGAAGGCGTTTTCGATGGGATTGAAGTCAGGGCTGTAGGGCGGGAGATAGAGGAGTTTCGCGCCCGCCGCTTCGATCAACTGGCGCACTCTCGGGCCTTTGTGGCCTGACAGGTTGTCCATGACCACCACATCGCCTTTGCGCAACTCGGGCAAGAGAACCTTCTCGACATAGGTTTCGAAAGCGAGACGATCGACGGCTCCGTCGAGCACGAACGGCGCGATGAAGCCGCGCAGCGTCAGCGCGCCGATGAACGTCGTGGTTTTCCAATGCCCGTGGGGAACGCCGACTCGTAACCGTTCGCCGCGCCGGCATCGACCGTAACGGCGCGCCATGTTGGTTGACGCCCAGGTCTCGTCGATGAAGATCAGGCGCTCGGGATCGAGGTCAAGTGGTCAAGTTGCCGCTCGAACCAAGCTTCGCACCGCTCCGCGACGTCGGGACGATCCTGCTCCGAGGCGTGCGCCGTCTTTTTTTGCGTGTGATCGCGTGCCGGGCGAAGAAGCGCTGGATCGCGCCGAAGCCGAAGACCAGACCCTGCGCGCCCAGCTTTTGGCGCACTTCCTCGATGGTGGCGTCCTTGTCGAGGCCGAGCGCCGCCATGACGGCGTCGTGGCAAGCCTCGATGCGCTGCGAGCGGCGGTCGCCGCCCAGCGCTTTCGGCCGGGCTTCGCCTTGCTCTCGCTCGCGCGCACGCCAACGGCTCACGCTGGCCGCGCTGACCCCGAACCGCTCGCCAGCCTCCCGATGGCTTGCGCCCGCGTGAACCGCCGCAAGAACGCGAACCCTGAGATCAAGCGATAGCGCTTTCGACATGCCGGCAGCCTCCGATCCGATCGGAAGCTTAAATCAGAACCGCCGCGAAAAGGGAATCCCCCAACGATTTCTTCAGCTCGGGTTGTGCTCTAGCGCCGTTACCGATCAAGTTGCACCGCCGTCATGGCGAGCGAAGCGAAGCCATCCACGTCTTCGCCGAGCCGAGCTTCACCGACTAGACTACGATCTCGGCGCGCTGGATTGCTTCGCTTCGCTCGCAATGACAATCCGATTCTGTCTGATCGGTATCTGCTCTCATTGAGCATGGGAGAGGAGGGGTCAAGCAGTCGTTAACGTTTTGCATGGTGCAGGCGAACGCGTCGGCCGTCGCGGACTTAAGAGCTCCGTGTCAACCGACGCGCAGAAAGAAAGGCTTGCCGCTTTCTGTGGTTATTTGGTTGGCTCGGGAGTGTCCTTCACGGTCGCCCAATTCTTGTCGGCACGGGATATGTATTCGGCTTCGTTCTTGCGCCACTCGGACGTCCAATATTTGGTATGGTTCACGTAGAGCTTGCCGTTGACGATCGTGAACGCCTCGGGATCGACGGTGTCCTTGTGGCCATTCTCCCAGCCGACGCCCATGGCGCAGTGGCCATCATACTGCGCCGCGTATTTGTCCGGGTTCGCCGTGAAGAGATCGAGGTCCTCCTTGCTGGCGAACTGCCAGCGCGCGTCGTGCCAGACGGTCTGATATTCGAGCGTGCCGGGGATCGCCTTTCCTTTGGTGAAGTAGGCGACGGTGTCATAGCCGCCAATCGCCAATCGCGGCATTCCGGTCATGTCCGGCGCCGTGTCCGCAAAAACGGGCGACGTCGAGAACGCAATTGCCAACGCGATCAACGTTTTCTTGGTCGTATTCATTGCACTTCTCCTTCTCTGCGCAAAATCTAACTAGACGTCGGCGCGCTCACATTGCGGATACTTGATCGAATCCCACAGCGCGGGCCGAACATTTTGATTCATCCGAAATAGGTTTTCCGGGTCGTAGACACGCTTCACTTGGGCGAGACGCGCGTAAACCTCGCCGCCTACGGCCGAGCGAACCAGATCGTCGTCCTCTCCGTGGCCGGGGAAGTTGAGGTACATGCGCCCAGTGCCGTAGCGTTGCATGTCGCCCCAAGCCCCGCGCACCCAGGAGATATTGGCTGCATCGTCGCCCGGCTTGGACCAGATCGCGTCGAAGCTCACCATGTACGCGGCCGCGCGATCGCCAAATGCCGTGGAGCCGGCGGAGACCCTGCGAACGCCTTCCCCCATCCACCAAATGGAAGCGAAGGTCATGTCGGATGGACGACGCGCGAGGCGCCCCACGACATCGTCGATCGCCTGGTCGGTCAACAAATTCAGATAGAGAGACTTCCAATAGCTGCGGTCGCGCCCCTTCGGAAAGATCGGGTCGTACAGCGTTTGGATGGCGCGATACGGCATGATCCCGCTAAAATCGGCGACGGGCGGACCAAGATTTCGCAAAGGCGCGACAAGCGCCTCGCCCTCGTCAGGCGGCCCGTCGTACACGGCTGCGAGAGAGATCACGCGCTTGTTCCAGGCTTCTTCGGGATACGCGGGATCGGAGGGGATGGTGGAAAATTCCGCGTAGCTCGCAAGCCGGGCCGGCGCTTTGGACATGAAGTCTCGCCATGCACGAACAAGCTCACCGGCGCGATCTTCCGGATAGGCCGGCCCGCAGAACATCAAAGTCGGCGGTATCGAGTGCAGGCGGAACGTGAAGCCGGTTACGACGCCGAAATTGCCGCCTCCGCCTCGAATCGCCCAAAACAGATCGGCATTCTCGTTCTCGCTCGCCAACAACAAGCGACCGTCCGCAACCACGATTTCAGCGGATTCGAGGTTGTCGATGCTGAGGCCGTGGATTCCGCGTAACCATCCAATGCCGCCGGACAACGTCAGCCCCGCGACGCCAGTCTGAGAGATCAAGCCGCCCGGCGTCGCCAAATTGAAAGCGGTGGTCTCCCAATCGAGATCACGCCAGAGCGCGCCTCCCTGCACCCACGCGCGGCGAGTCCTGGGGTCGACGCGAACCGCGTTCATGGCGGAAAGATCCAACATCACCCCGTCGTCGCAAACGGCGTAGCCGGCGACGTTGTGTCCGCCGCCGCGCACCGAAAGCAGAAGTCCGCTCCGACGCGCGAATCTGATCGCTTCGATGACGTCGGAAACTCCTGTGCATCGTATGATGAACCGAGGACGCCGATCGATGAAAGCGTTCCAGACAATGCGGGCGGCCTCGTACTCCTCATCGCAGGGCCGCAGGACTTCCCCCTTCACGACGCTGCGAAGCGCCTCGAAGTCCGATGAATTGAAAGGTATGTCCGATGCGCTCACCGGCTTCACCGACAATGAGATCGATTTTCGCAGGCTAGACGCGCATCCGGCCGCCTTCTATGGTCTGAGTGTCCACAAAGCGGTCATTTCCGCCATGCCGTTGGTCGCGCATCCGCTTAACGTGGCGATCCTCGCCGTTCCCGAGGTTGCGGCCTCAACGTTGTTTGGCATGGTGGATTTGTTCGCGTCAGCAGGAAGAGACTGGGCGTTTTTCCTGTCCGGCGTCGAAGGCGAGCAGCAGATGAACCCCTATGTCGTCGCTGCGCGACAGGAGGGCTTTACCGCGGCCAACGGCGTTTGGGTCCGCCCTAACTTCGGGCTTCAAAACGCGCCAACCCCGCAAATCGTCTGCGTGCCCGACTATTTCGGGCCCCCCGAAGACTCTCTAAAGGATCGTTTCCCGGAAGAGTTGGCATGGTTACGGGAGCGCTACACGGAGGGAGCGACAATTGCGAGCGCCTGCTCTGGGGCGCTTCTCTTGGCGGAGGCTGGTCTGCTCGCGGGCTGCGAGGCGACGATCCACTGGGCCTATGTCGCATCGCTCGAGCGCTATCCCGGCGTGCGCGTGCGCGCCGAGCGATCACTGGTCGTGGCCGGACAAGGCGGCAGGATCGTCATGGCCGGCGGCGGCGCGAGTTTTCACGATATGGCCCTCTATCTGATCGCGCGGCATGTGGGGCTTAAAGAAGCACGCCAGGTTGCGCGCACGTATCTCCTGGATTGGCGCGAGGACGGTCAGCGCCCCTTCGCCTCACTCTTAATCGCCAAACAGGTGGACGATGCCGTGATCCTCCGTTGTCAGAATTGGGCCGCTCTCAACTACAACAACCCCTCTCCCGTCGCGATGATGACGCGTATGGCGGGCCTCCCGGAACGTTCTTTCGTCAGACGCTTCAAGAAAGCGACCGGCCTGTCTCCTATCGAGTACATCCACCGATTGCGGCTTGAGGAATCGAAGCAAATGCTTGAGGTGAGCGATGACTCCGTGGAAATGATCGCCGCGCAGGTGGGCTACCATGACGCCCGATTTCTCGCGAGACTCTTTCGCCGCCACGTAGGTTTGACGCCATCGCAGTATCGGCGGCGCTTTGGAAGCTTGCGGCGCGCGGTGCAGGGAGTGACGGCAAACTCTGGCCAGGGATCGCGTAGATAGCGTTTATCAGACTATCGAACACGCACAGCTGGCCCTGATGTCGGCCCCGCCTATGTTACGCGAAGGCGCAATTCAGCGACTTAACTGAATTCCGAGTACGGCCCGAGGAACAGGTCTCCGAGAGCTTTGCGCATCCTGAAAGTCAGGGAGCGGCGGCGTTGATGCTCGGCGCGGTCGTGCAGCATGTGGCAGCGCTGGCAGAACGCCTTCAGGTTCCGCGGCCGGTTGTTGCCGGGGTCATGGTCGAGGTGAGCGGCGGCCAACACCACTTTGGTTGTTTTGATGGCTTCGCCTTCAGGAGCAGGCGCAAGCGAAGATAGGCGCGAGAGCGCCCTCCCCTTTCCGTTTCGCCAAGTCTTTGCGTCGACGTCCCACCACCGGCCGTCGCCGAGGTGAAACACCAGCCGGCCGTGCGGGCGGCCGCATTGCTCGCAACGCCCCTTCGCCCGACCGAAGCGGATCGACGTCGAGATCTGCTGCCAGTCGATCGGATAAAGCCATTTGTACTGGCGGCGGATGGGCATCAGGCCTTCTCCCCGACACGTGAACGCAAAGCCGGCGCGTGACGATAAAGGGTTGAAACGCTGAGGCCGAGGCGCTTGGCGGCGCCGCGGACCGAAATCTCCGGATCCTTGAGAAGCGTCAAGGCCGCCCTGATGTCGTCAGCCTTCACCTTCGGTCGCCGGCCGCCCCTTCGCCCGCGGGCAAGGGCGGCCTTAAGGCCGGCATTCGTGCGCTCCCGGATGATCGAGCGCTCGAACTGAGCGAGGGCGCCGAAGATGTGAAAGAACAGCTCGCCGGCGGCCGTGGTCGTGTCGATCGCCTCAGTGAGCGAGCGAAAGCCCATCTCGCGCGTCTTCAACTGGTCGACGGTTTCGATGAGCTGCTTCATCGAGCGGGCAAGCCGGTCAAGCTTCCAGACCACGAGCGTGTCGCCGGCGCGCAGGTAGTCGAGCGTCGCCAGCCATTGCGGCCGCTCCTCCTTGGCGCCCGAGGCGCGCTCGACGAAGATCTTGTCGCAACCGGCCGCCTTCAGCGCGTCGAGCTGAAGCTGCGGTTTTTGGTCCAAGGTCGACACCCGGACGTAGCCGACGAATTTCGTTCCCATATCTCAAAGCAGACTCGCACATCGGAACGAAGATTAAAAGAACTATTTATGGGAACGACGACGGCGAGCAACCGTGAGTCGCCTTGATCATGGATAGCGTTCCCGGAACGTTCGTTTCCAGGAACGTAGCGGACGTCCCGACGCCTACGGCACGCATCAACGCGCCGAACAAAAGCTGCGCAGATCTACCGCAAGACGGTAATTCTGCGAGGCGTTCGGCTTCTGCTCGGACACAAAGTTGGAGAGCACGGTTCGCGATAACGGAATCGAGTTCGACGACGCGTTTGCGCTCTCGGAACAAGTTGAGTTCTGACGAAATATGGGCTCCCGCGGGTCGCGAGATCTTCCGGCTCGCGAGGCCAGCCCAACAAAGCGCGTTGTCAATCAGTCATCGCTATTTTTCGGAACGGCTTCAACCTGGTTCCACCGTCAGAGCCAAACCCACGAGGCGCCCCTCGGTCTAGGAAATGCGGCCAACCCATCGCCCCACGGGCAGCAGCGCAACGCCGGAGCGCGCTTCGAACTCGCCCCAAAGTCCTTTAGGCAGGAATAGCGTGAAGCCGACACAAGCCGCGCCCAACGCCACCAAATACCAAACGCCCGCAGCTTCGAAGAGCGCCTCCATCGCGAAGAAGACTATAGCGCCGAAGATGGGACCCTCGAAGGTTCCGAGCCCGCCGACAAGGCACATGAAGATCATGTAGGCCGTCCATTGCACGCCAAAATAGGTGCGAGGCTGGAACGTGATTGTCGAGGCAAGCCAAAGGGCCCCGCCCAGTGCGGCGCCGACGGCGGCCACGACGAAGATCAGACGCTTGGCGGACATGACGCGGACGCCGACGGACGTGGCGGCGCCTTCGTTGTCGCGAATGGCTTGCAAGCTGGCGCCGAACGGGCTTCGCAGCAGTGCGAAAAAGAAGCCCAGAACCGCTATCATGGCGGCCAGCGCGGCAAAATAGATCATCAGACGACGTGGGTCCGCCTCATAGGCGTTGAGCGCGAGCAGCGATGCGCCGGTCTCGCCGTGCACGATGGGATCGAGATTGACGATGAGATGCGCGAGCGCGGCCAGCACCCACATGCCGATCGCGAATTCGCCATCCTTCAACTTCAGCATGAAGGTCGACAAAATGAGCGCGACGACGCCGACCAGAGCCGCTGCGGCGAAGATGGAGACAAAAGGATCGAGGCCGGCCTCGCTGAGCCGCAAGACGGCGTAGCCGCCCAGACCGATGAAGATTTGCTGTCCTATGGAGACGAGGCCGCCATACCCCGCCAGCGCATTCCACGTCACCGCAAGAATGATATAGATGAACAGGACGGACGCCTTGTCCATCGCGTTCGCGCTCAAAATCCAGGGGCCGAAGGCAAGGACAATCGTCAGCGCGGCGCCGCCGAGCGCGGCAGCCCGGCTGACCGCGGTCCACCGTTGAACGGTTGCTGTGTGCCCTATCATGCCGGCGTCCTCAGCTTCGCGCGAAAAAACGCACGGAATTCCGCGCTGCGCAGCCGCAACAGCAGCACGCATAGGAACGCTGCGTGGCCGGCGATGAAGAAGCCTTGCGGATCAACCTGAGCGCCGAGCGTTTGGGCAATACCCAAAACGACCCCGCCGACGAACGTTCCCCAGAGCGAGCCGACGCCGCCGATCACCGCCGCTTCGAAAGCGAAGATCATCTGCGCCTCGCCGGTGAAGGGGTCGAAGGTCGCGCGCATCGCCATGGCGGCCCCGGCAATTCCGACGGTCGCCATGGCGATGGCGACGGCGATGGCGTTCGTGCGCTTGGCGTCGATGCCGAGCAGTCCGACCGTGTCGGGGTCAGCGGCCGTGGCGCGGATGCGATGACCGAGCGGCGTGTAAGAGAGCAGACATTGAAGACCTCCGAGGAGCACGATCGCCGTGACGAAAATCAGCAGTGACATTTGGCCGACGTCGATTTCGTCGGAGATCGACCAGGAATCGTAGGCGAGAGAACCAAGATAGGGCGCGAGCGAGCGCGTATCGGCGCCGAATTTTTCGAACAGCAGATTGTCAATGAGGATCGAGAGGCCGAACGTGCTGAGGAGCGGAACGAGCAAACCGGCCCGAAGCGTTCTTTGCAGGATGAGTTTCTGGAACGCCCAGCCCAAAGCCGCCATCAGCGGCACGACGATCAACAGACCCAGAAATGGATCGACGCCGTAGCCGTCCGCGAGCGTGAAAAGCGCGAACGCGGACAGGACCGCCAGACTGCCATGCGCGACATTGATGACGCCCATCACGCTGAACAGGAACGAAAGGCCGCAGGCGATTAGAGCGTAATAGCCCCCAAGCAGCGCGCCTTGCAGGATCTGGTTGATCCAGTTCACGTCGCTGCTCCCGCATCGCGATGCATGCCGAAATAGGCTTGCGTCACTTCGCCCCTTGTCAACGTCTTTGGATCACCGGCAAGCGCAACGCGACCCTCCAGCATGCAGACGATGCGGGTTGCGAAGGAAAACGCCCGCCCCAGGTCCTGCTCGACAACCAGGATGGTCGTCTGCAACGACTTGAGCCGGTCCAGCGACGCGTAGACGCGGTCGACGGCAAGCGGCGACAGACCCAGCGAAACTTCATCCAGCAGCAGGAGCGTCGGGTTGGTCAGGAGCGCGCGTCCGATGGCGGTCGCCTGTTGTTCGCCGCCCGACAGCGAGCCGGCGCGCGCCTTGCGCCTCTCTTTCAGGTTGGGGAAAGCGTCCATGACCGCCTCAAACGTCCATTCCCCCTTGCGGCCGAGCTGCAACGCGAGGCGGAGGTTCTCCTCGACCGTCATAGCGGCAAACAGCCGCCGTCCCTCGGGCACCAGCGCCACGCCTTGCGCCGCCCGCTTATGCGAAGAGAGCGCCGTTATGTCGACGCCCTCGAAGGCGATGTGGCCCGAAGCCACGGGGTGGGCGCCTGCGAGGCATCGCATAAGCGTTGTCTTGCCGGCGCCGTTCGCGCCGACAATGGCGAGCCGCTCGCCGCGTTCGACATCGAGATCGACGCCGGAAACCGCCTTGAGAAGCCCGTGCGTCGCAACAAGGGAGGAGACGGCGAGCAGGCTCAATGGGCGCTCCCGCCGAGATAGGCGGAGACTACGGTCGGATCGGACATTACCGCCTGCGGCGTCCCGTCCGCGATAATCTTGCCGGCGTCCATGCAGATCAGCCGGTCGGCAATTCGCAACAGGGCATGGACGATGTGCTCGATCCAGACAATCGTTATGCCCCGGGCCTTCAAACTGCCGATGGTCTTGACGAGTTCGCCGGCTTCCGCTTCGGTGAGGCCGCCCGCGATCTCGTCGAGAAGCAGCACGGAAGGCGCGACACCGAGCGCGCGGGCCAGTTCCAGCCGCTTGCGGTCCATCAGGCCGAGGCTCGCCGCCTTGCGGTTGGCGAGCTTCGACATGCCTGCCCACTCGACGGCTTCGAGAGCCAGCGCGTTGGCGTCCCTCTCCGCTCTGCCGCCACCGTTGCTCGCGGCGACGAAGACGTTCTCGAACACGGTCATGCCGAGAAAGGGCTGGGGAATCTGGTGGGTGCGTACGAGGCCGAGGCGCGCGCGTTCGGCGGCGGAAAGTCGGGAAACATCTTGGCCGCGAAAGGTCACGGCGCCGGCGGAAGGCGCCTGCGCCCCGGAGAACAGGCTGAGCAGCGTCGTCTTGCCGGCGCCGTTGGGGCCGACAACGCCGAGCGCCTCGTTCTTGCCGAGGTCGATCGAGATATCGTCGACGACGACGAGCGCGCCGAACCGCTTGGTCAGCGCTTTGGTTGAAAGAACGATTTCGGGAGAAGCGAGGCTCAAGCGGCGTCCGGTCCTGATGCGAGCGCGGGATCGACAGCCGCGCCCGGACGAACCGGGCGGCGGCCGCGCCAAAACTACGCGTTGTACGGGATGAGCTTGGAGCCAATCGGCACGTTCGGGTCGTCGGCATTGTCGACAACCGTCGCGTCGACCTTGAACTTCGATCCGGCGGCCGCCTTGGCCCATTGGATGCCGATGATTGGGCCGGTGCAAACGTTCGGCACGGGGCCCTTTGTCCAATCCAGAGTTCCGATCGTTGTCTGAACCTTGAGCTTGGCGATGGCTGCGGCGACGTCGGCCTTCACGCTGGGATCGGTCGCCGCCTTCAACGCGGCGAGGCCGGCGTCAAACAGCGCCATGGTCTGTCCGATCTGAAGGGTCCATTGCTTGCCGGACGCCTGCTCGTAGCCATCGGCGAGCTGCTTCGACGACAGACCCGTCTGCGGCGAGGCATAGGGGAAAGCCGGCGTCCAGGGCGAACCCGCCGTCATCTTGAGCCCGAGCGCACCGAGCGATTCGATCTGGCTCGCAAACAGGCCGGTCTTGCCGGTCTCGACGATCTTCACACGCTTGGCGAGACCCTGTTGCGCGGCCTGACGCCAAAAGGTGGCGAAATCCGGTGGGATGGGGAAGGTGTTGATGATCTCGACGCCCGCCTGCTTGAACTTGCTGATCTGCGACGAGAAATCCGTGGTGCCGTCCTCATAGGCGCCGGGATCGACGATCGTGAAACCAGCTTTTTCAAGCGCCGGCGCCAAATTCGCGCGGATGGCGTTGCCGTCGGCGTCGTTCGGATAGAGCACGCCGACTTTCTTGTTGGTGGGGATGCTCGCCCATTTCGAGATATAGCACTGGGCGAATTGCCCGACGCCGAAAGCGAAATGGTAGGTCCATTTGAACGGCGAGGGTTGGCCGAACTTGGCGCCGCGGCCGAAATAGAACGCTTCCCACGGCACCGTGGTCGAGAGGCTCGGCACGCCGGCGGCCTCGCAGGCGTCAGCGACGGGGTTCACCGTTTCCGGCGCCGAGCACGAAAGCATCAGATCGACCTTGTCGGAGGTAATAAGCTCCTTGGCGAGCTGCGCCGCGCGGTTCGGGTCCGACTGGGAATCGCGCGCCAGAATCTCGACCACGTATGTCTTCTCGCCGACCTTGAGACCGCTCGCGAGCGACTTCTTCAGAAGATCGATCAAATAGGGATTGCACTCGCCGAAACCCGCCAGCGCGCCGGTCAGAGGGCTGATGAAGCCGATCCGCAAGGTTTCGGCCGCCGCCGCGCTATTCCAGAACGCAGGCGAAAGGTCGAGCGCAAGGCCGCCCGCCGCTGCGGCGCCTGCTTTGAGAAAAGTCCGTCGCGAAGTCGCAATGCTCAAGAATTTCGTGTTGTCCGCCATGCGTAGTCCCTCCCGCTCGCCATTGCCTGAAGTCGCAGAGACAGCCGGCGAGCGCCGACCTCCGCCTCGATTTGGAGCCTCCGATTTTCGAAAGTTACTAGCACATATCTGCGTGACGGGTAAAGTCCGGATATCGACGCCGCCAGATTTTTTCGACGCCCGGACAATCATGGGCAGGAATCCAGGGACAAAAGTGACTGTAATCTATACAGTTTGTAGCCATGTCGCAGCTTTTCGTTTGTGGAGAGACCTCGGCTCAGCGACACTTTGCGCGGCTTGCATCGTTTTCGAAAATGTGGTGAATACGGCGCAGAACATGCCCCGTGGGGCGTTAGGGAGAACCGGCCGATGAAACTCGTATCTTTTCTCACCGAGGGTCGGGAAAGCTGGGGCGCTGTCGTCGGCCACGAGGACCTCTCGGACCTTGGCAAGGCGCTCCCTCGTCATCCGACTCTCGCGGACTTCCTTGGCTCTGACGATTTCGAACGGCGCGACGCGCTGCTTGCAGACGTGAAGCCGAGCCTCAAGCTGTCCGCGGTCAAACTGCTGCCGGTGATTCCTCGCCCCGAGAAGATCGTCTGCGTCGTGCGCAATTACATGGACCATCACAAGGAGGCGATCGCGCACGGGATGAAGCGGGAGATCACGGAATTTCCGCCGATATTCCTGCGCGTCTGGCGCTCGACGATTGCGCACGGCGACCCCATCGTGCGTCCGAAAGTGTCGCACAAGCTCGATTGGGAAGGCGAACTCGCTGTCGTTATGGGCAAGGGCGGCCGCTACATTTCTCAAGCCGATGCGCTCAATCACGTCGCCGGATACTCCATCTTCAACGACGGCTCGATCCGCGACTATCAGCAGCATGCGCAGCAGATCGCGGCCGGCAAGAATTTTGTCGGCACTGGCCCGTTCGGCCCCTGGCTGGTGACGAAGGACGAGATCGCCGATCCCGAGCATCTTGCCCTGCATACGCGGCTCAACGGCGAGACCGTGCAGGAGTCAAACACCGAGCATCTCATCTTCAAGATTCCGCGCCTGATCGAATACTCCTCCCAGATCTTCGATCTCGTGCCCGGCGACGTGATCGCCACCGGCACCCCTGCGGGCGTCGGCTTCACGCGCAAGCCGCCGGTTTTCATGAAGCCGGGCGATGTCGTCGAGATCGAGATCGAGAAGATCGGCACGCTCCGTAATCCTGTCGTCGATGAAGCCTGACATGAGCGAATTCGATATCCGCAAGATCAAGGTCTCCGTCGAGCACGTCTGGCACAACCGAGGGCCGGGCCTGCCTATGCCGCTGCTTGTCGGCTGCGCGCTCGCCATCATTCGCAACCCCTACGCCGGCCGCTACGAGCCAAACTTGCTCGATTTCCAACGCGACTTGCGTGGCCTCGGGCGCACGCTGTCAACCGATCTCCTCAACGCGCTCGGCGGCAAGGACAGAATAGAGGCCTATGGAAAGGGCATGATCGTCGGCGAGGACGGGGAGCTGGAGCACGCAGCCGTCTGGCACGAGGCTGGCGGCTGGGCGATGCGCGAGGCGCTAGGTGAGCCGAAGGCCATCGTGCCGGCCGCCAAGACCGTCGGCGCCCTGGGAACGCGTCTGATGGTCCCGCTGGGTCATATCCACGCCGCCTACG
>CAWEDI010000022.1:0-8021 GCA_963807735.1 uncultured Pseudomonadota bacterium
TTCCCTTCGGTGAGGGCCGTCTGGCGGAGACTGATGAACGGGCGATAGTGCGTTGGTGTGGCTCGATGATCGTGTCCACTAAGGTGATAATGGACACTATCGCAAATGTCGGACGTCAAGGAAGCTGACAAGTTGCGCGGCGGCGGTCGGCGCCAGCTCTGGTCGATTGATCGCAAGCGGCAGATCATCGCAGAGAGCTTCGAACCTGGCGCCTCCGTGGCGGAGGTGGCGCGACGCCACGGCGTCAACGCCAATCTCTTGTTCACTTGGCGGCGGCAGCAAGGCGCGGCCAAGTTGGCCGATAGTCGGGAGAGCGCCGCAGCTCGTGCCGGTGACGATTACGGCGGAGCCCGTATCGAGCGTTCCTGCCGTCACATCGGGCTCCGTTGGACGGATGGAGATCGTCCTTGGCGCCGGGGAACGGATCATCGTCGGCGCCGATGTTGATACGACAGCGCTGGCGCGCGTCATCAAGGCGTTGTCGCGACCCGGACGAACGGGGCTCGCCTAGAGATGATCCCCATTCCAAGCGGCGTTCGGGTCTGGCTGGCGACCGGGCACACGGATATGCGCAAGGGATTCGATGGCCTCGCTCTGATTGTTCAGGAGACGTTGAAACGTGATCCACATTCTGGCCATTTGTTTGTCTTCCGCGGTCGCAGCGGCGCCCTGATCAAGTGTTTGTGGCACGACGGTCAGGGCCTTTGTTTATTTTCGAAAAGGCTTGAGCGCGGGCGATTCCTGTGGCCGTCCATGGCCGATGGAACGGTGACGATCTCGACGGCGCAGCTCGGATATTTATTGTCCGGCATCGACTGGCGGAATCCCCAACAGACGTGGCGTCCAACGGCGGCGGGATAGGCCTGCGACTTTTTGAATCACCCCGCAGAAAGGGGCGCCACAAGAAGCGGATTTTATGCTCTGATCCGGTTCATGGACGCCGGTCGCCATAATCTTCCCAACGACATCGAAGCGCTGAAGGCGGCGCTGGCCGCCGAGCGCGACAGGCGGATTGTCGCCGAAGCCGACGCCGCGGTCGCTAAGGCAGATGCCGCCGTCGCCAAGGCCAAGGTCTCCGACGACCAGGCTCTGATCGCGCATCTGAAGCTTCAGATCGAGAAGCTGAAGCGCGAGCTTTACGGACCGCGGTCGGAAAGGACGGCGCGTCTTCTCGATCAGTTGGAGTTGCAGCTCGAGGAGCTGGAGACGGCGGCAACCGAAGACGAGATCGCCGCCGAAATGGCCGCGGCCAAGACCTCCACGAACGTAGCCGCTTTCACCCGCAAGCGTCCCTCACGCAAGCCGTTCCCGGACCATCTACCGCGTGAGCGCGTGGTCATCGCGGCGCCATCGAGCTGCCTGTGCTGCGGCGGGCTTCGATTGTCCAAGCTCGGCGAGGACATCACCGAGACGCTGGAAGTGATCCCGCGCCAATGGAAAGTGATCCAATACGTCCGCGAGAAGTTCTCGTGCCGCGACTGCGAGAGCATCAGCCAGGCGCCGGCGCCCTTCCATGTGATCGCCCGAGGCTGGGCTGGTCCGAGCCTTCTGGCGATGATCGTGTTCGAGAAGTTTGGTCAGCACCAGCCGTTGAACCGCCAGGCCGAGCGCTACGCCCGGGAAGGCGTGCCCTTGAGCCTCTCGACCCTGGCCGATCAGGTCGGCGCCTGCGCCAACGTGCTTCGTCCGATCTACGATCGCCTTCAGGCCCATGTCTTTGCCGCGGAACGCGTCCATGGCGACGACACGACCATTCCGGTTCTAGCCAAGGGCAAGACCGACATCGCCCGAAGTTGGGTCTATGTGCGCGATGATCAGCCTTTCGGCGGAAAGGATCCGCCGGCGGCGGTGTTCTATTACTCGCACGACCGCGCCGGCGAACATCCCCAGCGCCATCTCGCAGGTTTTGCCGGCATTTTGCAGGCCGACGCCTATGGCGGCTACAAGAAGCTCTACGAGCCAGGCCGCAGTCCCGGTCCGATCCTCGAGGCGGCGTGCTGGAGCCATGGCCGGCGCAAGTTCTTCGTTCTGGCTGATATCGAGGCCAATGCCCAGCGAAAGTCGCGGCGCAAGAAGCCCGTGGTAATCTCGCCGATCGCGTTGGAGGCGGTCCAGCAGGATCGACGCTCTGTTCGAGATCGAGCGCGCCATCAACGGGCTCAGCCCCGATCAACGCAAGGCCGTGCGCCAGGAGCAGAGCGCTCCGCTTGTCGCCAGTCTCCACACATGGATGCGCGAACAGCGCGCCAAGCTCTCGCGCCATAACGATCTGGCCAAGGCCATGGACTACATCCTCAAGCGCTGGGAGGCCTTCACGCGCTTCCTCGACGACGGCCGAGTATGCCTCAGCAACAATGCGGCCGAAAGAGCGCTGCGTGGAATTGCCCTTGGCAGAAAATCGTGGCTCTTCGCCGGCTCCGATCGCGGGGGCGAGAGGGCAGCGGTGATGTACAGCCTCATCGTGACCGCGAAGATGAACGATATCGATCCTCAGGCGTGGCTCGCCGACGTGCTCGCGCGCATCGCCGATCATCCAGTGCACAGGCTCGATGAACTCTTGCCATGGAGCTGGGCGGCCGAGCGGGAGCGCCGTAAACTGGCGGCATGAGCGTCTTCGCAATCGCCCGTCTCAAGATCACTCTCGACGACGTTGAACCCACCGTCCTCCGTCGCATCGAAGTTCCCCTGGCGATCCGGCTCGACCGTCTGCATCTGACGATCCAGGCGGCGATGGGTTGGACCAACAGCCATCTCTATGAGCTTCGCGCCCGCGATGTCGGATGGGGCGTTCCAGATCCCGATTGGGGCGACGGCCCGCTCGACGCCAGCAAAGCCAAACTCGTCGACGTGCTCGAAGATGTCGGCGTAAAGACGCTGCGCTATCTCTATGACTTCGGCGACGGTTGGGAGCACACAATCAAGATCGAGCGGCTCATCAACTCCGAACCGGGTGTGGTCTATCCGCGCTTGATCGAAGCTGCCGGGCGATGTCCGCCGGAGGATGTCGGTGGCCCCTGGGGCTACGCCGAACTACTAGCCGCTATCGACGATCCGAAACACGAGCGTCACGCTGATTTGGGCGATTGGATTGGAGACGGCTTCGATCCGAAAGCCGCTAATGCAGATGCGCGGACCAAAGAGATTGAAGCGCTCGCCAAACGCTGGTCGCGAAAACCCTCGCCCAAAAAGACACGTGCCTCGTAATCTGCGGCGCTCACCGCAGGCTTACCGTATGCGTCCGGCGGAGGCCGCAGGCGGTTAGGTTTCGTCTGCGCCCCGTCTGAGCAGCGAAGGATCGTCTTTGTACATTTTGATGAGATCGATGAGGCTCTCGATGCCGAAGTCGGTGAAGGCCAGGATGCCGTCGTCTCCGATCCCATAGACCCAGATCACGCCGTCTTCGGGTTCCATCTCCACGGCGACGTCGTAGAGCCAATCTTCGTCTTCGCCCAGGTCCTTGGCGACGAGATTGATGGTTCTCACATGGGAGACCTTGTTGACGTGCATGGTTACGCGGCCCGTGCAGGGATGGCGGCGGCGTGGGGCCGCCAGTTCCAGGGCAACAACTCGTCGAGCCGGTGAGCGGGGTAATCGGCGATGCGCGCGAGAACGTCGGCGAGCCAAGCCTGCGGATCAACGCTGTTCATCTTGCATGTGACGATGAGGCTGTACATCGCTGCGGCGCGGTGACCACCGCGGTCGGAGCCGCAGAACAACCACGACTTCCGGCCCAGAGCCACGCCGCGCAACGATCTTTCTGCCGCATTGTTCGACAGGCAGACGCGCCCGTCGTCGAGGAACAGCGTGAACGCCGGCCAGCGCTTGAGCATGTATTGGATCGCCTTGGCGAGATCATGCCCGCGCGAAAGCTTTGCGACCTCACTGCGCAAGTAGGCGTGCAGAGCCTCAACCAGAGGTCGGCTCTCGACCTGCCGCACGCCCAAGCGCTCCGGCGCGCTCCGGCCGTTGATGGCGCGCTCGATCGCGAACAGCGCGTCGATGCGGCGCACGACCTCGATGGCGATCGGCGAAAGCGGGATTTCCTTTTTGCCTGACGCCTTGCGACGCGCGTTCTCCTCGATGTCGGCCATAGCGAAGAACGGGCGCCGCGCATGGACCCAACACGCCGCTTCCCGGATCGGCCCCGGTTTTCGATCCGCCAGGTAAAGCCTGTTGTAGCCGTCATAGGCGTCGGCTTGCAGAATGCCGGCGTAGCGCGCCAGATGCGCTTGCGGATGCTCGCCCCGTCGGTCGCGCGAGTAGTAGAAGATCGAACCAGGCGGCGCGGTGCCGGCGAAGGGTCTGTCATCGCGAACGTAGACCCACAACCGTCCGGTGTCGGTCTTTCCCTGGGCGAGCACGGGAACGGTGGTGTCGTCGCCGTGCAACCGGTCGGCGGCCATGACATGGGCTTCAACAAGACGGCGAAGCGGGTCGAGCGCCACGCAGACCGCGCCGACGGCGTCGGCCATGGTCGAAAGCGCGATGGGAACGCCCTCCAGCGCATAGCGCTCAGCTTGACGGTTTAGCGGCTGATGCTGGCCGAACTTCTCGAACACAATCATCGCCAGCAGGCTCGGCCCCGCCCATCCGCGCGGGATGCAATGGAAGGGCGCCGGGGCTTGGCTGATCTTCTCGCAGTCCCGGCAGGTGAACTTCTCCCGCACGGTCTCAATGACCTTCCACTCGCGCGGCTTCATCGTGAGCTGCGCGTCACATCCTCGCCGAGCTTGCGCAGCCTTTTGCCTCCGCAGCATTCGCAGGCCGACGGCGGATCAAGCACGACGCGCTCGCGCGGCAGATGCTCAGGGAACGTCTGGCGCTCGGCGGCGCGGCGGGTGAACGGGCGCACGTTCGACGTCTTCGCGACCGCCTTCTCCGCCGCCAGTTCCTCTTCGGTGGCGCTCGCCGCCAACTCCTCGAACTCCAGCGACAATTGCTCGATGAGCCGCGCCGATCGTTCCGAGCGCTGCCCGTAAACCTGACGCTCCAATTTGGCGATCCGCAGCTTCTGCGCCGCGATCAGCGCCTTGTCCTCAGCCGCCTTCGCCTGCGCCACCGCTAGTTCCGCGGTCGTCCTCAGGCTTGTCTCGCGCTCGGCGGCAAGCGCCGCCTTCAGGGCGGCGACGTCGTCGGGAAGAGCCTCAAAAGCGGGAGCCATGGGCAGGACAGAATCACATTCCAAGCGATTTGTGGCGCCCTAAAATGGTTGCATCCCCATGCTTTTTGCGGGCTTCCTGCGAGCGCTCACCCCGCGCTTTCTGGCCTCCAGGTGAGTTGCGGATTGCGCCAGTCGATCCCCTCCAGCATATACGCCATCTGCGCCGCCGAGATCGAAACCACGCCCTCCTTCGCCGCCGGCCAGACGAACTTTCCGCGGTCGAGCCGCTTCGCATACAACGACAGCCCGATTCCGTCGTGCCAGAGCACCTTCGCCAGGTCGCCTCTGCGGCCCCTGAAAATGTAGAGATCGCCGGCGTGCGGGTCGCGTTTCAACTGCTCCTGCACTTGGAGCGCCAGTCCCTGCATGCCGCGCCGCATGTCGGTGTGTCCCGTCGCGATCCACACCCGGACGTTGCTCGGAATCGGGATCACGCCCGCAGCGCCTTCAACGTCGCCGCGATCAGCGCCGACGACGCTCCGGCGCCGATCCGAACGCGCGCCTCGCACACCTCCACGACGATCGGCGCGGCCTCTTCGGTTTTCGCTGCCGTCAGCGAGGACGATAGCGCCGGCGCCGCTTCAATCACCACTGGCGAAAATCCCGAGATCGCCGCCCTCTCCTGCCGCCGCGCCTCCCGTCGCCATTTGTAGACGAGGCTGGTGCAGACATCCGCTCGGCGCGCGACTTCGGCCACCACCGCTCCCGGCTCCGCAATCTCCGCCAGAATCCTTGCTCGGTCTTCCTTGCTCCAACGCCGGCGCCGTTCGCCCCCCGTGATCAACGTCATCCGACCCATGCTGTCCAGCTAACCTCGCTCATAAAGCCGATTTAGCTGCGCAGCATCACGTTCTCCCGATCAACAAAAAAGGCGGTCGCCGCCGGACGGATACGGCTTACCCGCCAACTGCTGTCGCCAGCGATACAGGAGGCTTCGATCAATGCCGGCCCGCTTGGCCATCTCCGTCGCATTGGCGCCCGGCTCCATCAAAGCCGCCACCCATGCTTCCTTTTCCACGCGTGACCATTGGCGGCGTCTTTCGACAGATGTGATGACCTCGATCCAATTCATGGCGCTGTGGCTATCCCTGGTGTTAGCCACACTGTCCTACGCCGCATCCCTTCCATCGCAAGGCGGCGAGTTCCGGACGGATACGTTCTTCGGACTAAGGCGGTGATGCGCACGCGCCGATCTTCCATTCATCCGACGCCGCCATTCGCGGTCATGTCTTCTGCTCCTTTCTGGTGCTGACAATGCAGAAGCATCTCGACGATCTCCTGCGCGAGGAGAGCGCGGCGGCGCCAGAATGGAAAAACCTCCTGCGCGACCTCGGCTGATTGCGACGAAGCCAGTGGACTTCCCACGTAGTGCCGACGGCCTCGCCGCGGCCTGCACGCGAGGAACTTCAACATGATCCCTTTTCGATGCTACGATGCTACCGACCCCGCCTCTGCTGATAAGACAGTCCGGCATCAACGGAGGCTTCACCCGACGCGTTGCGCCCAGAAGCACCCGCCGCTCGTTCCGATGTCCTGAAATAAATGCTTTTGAGCCCAAAGCGGTTGCAAAATCGTATGCAAGCTTGGTTGCGAGGTTGCCCACCTTACGGGAAGGAGGATATTGTCCCCTCGGGCGCCGCCCAGCAGATAAGTCAGCAACAAGTATTGTTCGTTATAAAAACGATCGCTCCACTCCTCTGGGTAATCCCACGGGAGAAAAATATCGTGAAGACCCCAGATTGTCCCCGTTTTCAGCACAGGTAGTACCTTCCGAAAAGAAGACCGTGACGTCCGAGTTGGGGAAACTGCGATGGCTGTTGTCAACAAACAGTAAATCCTCCGGTCCGATTTCTTCCCAAAATTCTCGCGGGACGTCCTCCATACGCAAGCGCAACATCTGGTCGCAGATCGTGTGGATCGCAGTGGGAGGATATGGGTCGATCGAAACGATGCGCGTCGGTAGGCATAGGTCAGCGATCGCCCTGCGAGCAAAGCGCGTTGACATGCCTGCGCCGACTTCAATGTATCGTTTTGGTGAAGTTTCCGCGATTAAACCATAGAGTGAAATAGCGTCAAATGGTGGGAGCAAATCGTTTTCCCAATACGGGTTATTCTGACCGCTCTCTTCTCGAGGGATTTGGAGTAATGCATCAATGTGGCGGGCCATCCCATGCAGTAATTTTGCGTAGCGATCTGCGTTCGCCTGGAATAGGGACGCGAGGCGCTCTCCACTTGCGGAGTTCTCTATTGCGCGGCTACGTGGATAGTATGGATATTCTGTAACGATGAGCCGCTGTTCTCTGCCTGCCGCGGCTAATTTGGAAGCTTCGACGTCTGCAGTTGCAATTCGCCCCAGAAGTGCATCTCGCTCGGCCACCAAGATATCGCGGGAGTCTCGGAGTCGGCGGATCGCTGGGACTAGCAGAACAGCCCTTTGAAGTAATCTCATGGGGCGCATAGTACCTCTGTACACTGCACATTGACTATGACAGGTTGATCGTCGGCTGAATTTACTTTTCGGATAGCGCTACGATCGACCGGAGCGAGGCTGCTTCCGCGACGGCTAGTTGGAGTGAGATCAGTCCTGCCTGTTCGAGCGTGTCGCCATCCGGTGAGGCGGCGTGTTGCGAAGGAGCCACTGCATGTCCGCATCGGCGGGCCGTTGCCGTTCACCAGCGTATGGGCGTGAAAGAGCGGCAGGTACCCGATCGAAATCTCCCTGAGGCGGGACGCGCGCAGCTTTGGCACATGAGCCATGGACACGACCGAGCCCCAACTGATCGGCGCGCATAGTCGCGCTCGAATGCGGTCGGAAAAAAGATCACCCTGACACCCTGTGGTGCGGTTGTCCATCTCGTTG
>CAWEDI010000023.1:0-9623 GCA_963807735.1 uncultured Pseudomonadota bacterium
CGATGAGGTGATCGAATGAGACGACGCGACTTCCTGGCGGGGACGGCGGCTACGGCGCTTGCGGCGCGGGCCTCCGCCGAGACGCCGGCCGCGCCCCGCCGGCTCGCCATTTTCGGTCCCGGGCATCCCGTCGAGGCTTGGCGGAGCGACCCTGTCCCCAAGGCGATGTTCGAAGCGTTGAGGCGCCTGAACTATGTCGACGGCAAGAACCTCAAGCTCGAGATCTACGGCAAGGAGGACAACACCGCGGGCCTCGACGCGCTGGCGGCCAAGGTGGTCGCGAGCAAGCCGGACGTCATCTTCGTGGACAGCGTCGGCTCGGACATATTCAAGCGCCTGACGACCACGATTCCGGTCGTCGTGCTTGCGTCCGACCTCGTCTTCCAGGGTCTGGTCCAGAGTCTTTCCCATCCCGGCGGCAACATCACCGGCGTCACGACGGACATCGGTCCTGCGATCTGGGGAAAGCGCATCGCCCTCTTGCGCGAAATGGTTCCGGCGTTGGCGAAGCTCGCCCTGATCAGCCTCACATCCACCTCGTTGAGCAACGTTCAGGAAATCGCGATCCGGGAGGCCGCCGAAGCCGCCGGAGTCCCCCTCGTCGTCTTTCCCATCAAATACCCGCCGACCGAAGCGGACTACCGGGCGGCGATCGAGGCCGCCTCGCGGGGAGGCGCCGACTCCGTGATGTTCGCGCAAGCTCCCCAGATCATCGTGTTCGCGTCCGAGCTCGCCCAATTCGCCGCCGCGGCGCGGCTGCCCGCGATCTATCCGTTCCGCGACAACGTCCAGGCCGGCGGCCTCATGGCCTATTCGGTAGACCTCCTCGAGATCCTCCGGCGAGCGGGGGCCCAGATCGCCGCGATCCTCGGCGGCGCGAATCCCGGCGACACCCCGGTCGAGCGGCCCTCGCGCTTCCTCCTGACGATCAACCTCAAGGCGGCGCGCGCGCTCGGCCTCGACCCGCCGCCCGCGCTGCTCGCCGCCGCCGACGAGGTGATCGAATGAGGCGGCGAGAGTTCATGGCGCTCTGCGCCGCCGCGGCCGCGTGGCCCGCGCCTGCGCTGGCGAGCATTCCCCGCGTCGGTTGCTTCTGGCACGGGTCGCCTGAACCTAACGCCGGTCGCGAGGGTTTGCGCGCGGGCCTGAGCGAGCGTGGCTACGTCCTCGGCGGCAACTTGATGCTGGAGGAGCGCTTCGCGCACGACGATCCCAGCCAGGCGCGCGCGCTGCTCGCGGAGTTGTTGGCGCTCGGCGTCGATGTGCTCGTAACGGAAAACTACGCGCTGATCCTCGCGCACACGCTGACGTCTCGCGTGCCCATCGTCGGCGTGGCGGCGGAGTTCGTTGGCGTCGGCCTCGCGAAAGCTCTGGCGCGGCCGGGCGGCAACGTGACGGGGCTGTCGCTGTTATCGGCGCAGTTCAGCCCGAAATGGCTGGAGTCGCTCAAGGCCGTCGTCCCGACGCTGCGACGCGTCGCGTTCCTCGCCGACTACTCCGGCCTCAGCGCCGAGGAGAAACAGAGGCTGGACGAAGTCGCGCCGCGGTTCGGAGTGACGCTGACGCAATTGGACGCCTACCCCGGGAATCTGGAGCCGAGCCTGGCGGCGATCGCCGGATTCGACGGCTTGATCGCCGGCGGGGTCTCGGAGTTCTACCTCCCGCGCGTCATCGAGGTTGCGGCGCAAAACCGGATCCCGGCGATCTATGAATCCAGCACCGCTGCCCGCCTGGGTGGTCTCATGTCCTACTCCGCCGATTATTCTGCGCTCTGGCGCCGCGTCGCCGGATATATCGACCGCATTCTCAAGGGCGCCTCGCCGGCCGATCTCCCCATCGAACAGGCGACGCAGATCAAGTTCGCCGTCAATCTAAACACAGCGCGGACGCTCGGCCTCGACATACCCCCTACGCTGCTCGCGGCGGCGGATGAGGTGATCGAATGAGACGGGACCGCTCGAACTATCGCGCTCTGGCAGCCCGCTATCCGCCCTTCAGAGCAGAAATCGACGCAAAGCGGACCACCACAAGCTGCGTCCTGGACACCCTCGCGCAGTTCGACCACTATTCGCCGATCCCGCTCGGGGACGGCGATGGACATCGGTGGGTGGCTCCGCGATCTGGGGCTTGGAAAATACGAGGCGGCGTTTCGCGACAACGAAATCGACCGCGACGTTCTGCTTATGCTGACGAGCGAGGATCTGAAGGAACTCGGCGTCGACGCACTCGGTCACCGGCGCAAGATTTTGACCGCGATCGCGGACCTGCACAAGCCAGCGAGCGCACCGGCCCCGATCGCAGCGCCACAGTCGGCCGAGCCGCTCGCTCCGACACAAGCCGAGCGTCGCCAGCTCACTGTGATGTTCTGCGATCTCGTGGGCTCGACGGCGATGTCGGCGAGGCTCGATCCCGAGGATATGCGCGGGATCATCAGCGTCTATCATCGCTGTTGCGCCGACCAGATTGAGCGCTGCGGCGGCTTCGTCGCGAAATACATGGGCGACGGCGTGCTCGCCTATTTCGGCTATCCCCAGGCCCATGAACATGACGCCGAGCGCGCCGTGCAGGCCGGGATCGCGATCGTCGAGGCAGCGCCAAAACTCGTCACCGCAGCGGGTTCGTCGCTACACTTACGGGTCGGGATCGCGACCGGACTGGTCGTGGTGGGTGACATGATCGGATCAGGGGAGGCGCAAGAGCGCGGCGTCGTCGGCGAGACGCCGAACCTCGCGGCGCGCCTTCAGGCGATCGCCGAACCGGACACTGTTGTCATCGACGCGGGCACCCGCAGGCTTCTCGGCGACCTCTTTGAACTGCGAGACCTCGGAGCCCTTGAGCTTAAAGGCATCGCCGGGCCGACGCGGGCCTGGGCGGCGCTGCGGTCGAGTTCCGTGGAAAGTCGCTTCGAGGCGCTGCACGCGACCGATCTCACCGACCTTGTCGGGCGACAAGAGGAATTCGAGTTGCTGCTCCGGCGCTGGTCGCGGGCCAAGACCGGCGAGGGCCAAGTGGCGCTGCTGTCCGGCGAGGCTGGCATCGGCAAATCGCGGCTCGCGGCGGCGTTGCTCGAACGCCTAGCGGCGGAGTCACACATACGATTGCGCTATTTTTGTTCGCCGCAGCACACCGACAGCGCGCTTCATCCGATCATCAGCCAAATGGAGCGCGCGGCCGGATTGACCCGCGACGACGCCCCGCAGGCGAAGCTCGACAAGCTCGATGCGCTGCTCGCCCAAAGCTCGACTTCGATTGAGGACGCTGCGCTGTTTGCGGAAATGCTTTCACTGCCAAGTGATGGCCGCTACCCCGCACTCGATCTTCCCGCATCGCAGCGCCGGCAGAGAACGTTTGAAGCGCTCGTTTGTCAGCTGGAAGCGCTGACGCGCCAAACGCCGGTGCTGATGATCTTCGAGGACGCGCACTGGGCCGACCCCACCAGCCTGGATGCGTTCGGCCGGACGGTGGAGCGGATCGCGGCGCTACGTGCACTTCTGATCGTTACGTTCAGGCCGGAGTTCGATGCGCCCTGGATTGGACGGTCGCATGTGACGGCCCTCACCCTCAATCGGTTGGCCCAGCGCGAAATCGACGCGATGATTGATCGCGTCGTCGGCAACAAACGACTCCCGGCAAACATCCGGCAGGACATCATCGAACGCACCGACGGCATCCCATTGTTCGTGGAAGAGATGACCAAGGCGGTGCTGGAGGCGGAGGGTGAGAGCGCAGCACGGCGGACCGTCGCAGCGGCTCCGTCGCCGGCCCACTCGGTTCCTGCAAGCCTGCACGCCTCTTTGATGGCGCGGCTCGACCGGCTCGGCTCCGCCAAGGAAGTGGCGCAGATGGGGGCGGCGATCGGCCGGGAATTTTCGCATGCCCTTCTGGCGTCGGTCGCCCGCAAACCGGAAGTCGAGCTGGCGTCGGCGCTCGACCGCCTCATCGCCACGGGTTTGCTATTCCGGCAGGGCGCGCCGCCGCATGCCACCTATCTGTTTAAACACGCGCTCGTTCAGGACGCCGCATACGGCTCGCTGCTGCGCGAACCAAGGCGCACATTTCATGCCCGGATCGCCGAAATGCTGGAGAGCCAATTCGCGGAGATCGCGGAGAGCCGGCCGGAGCTTTTGGCGCGGCACTCGGCTGAGGCCGGTCATCTCGAAAAAGCCGCGCTGCTTTGGGGCAAGGCCGGACAGCGCTCGTTGGCGCGTTCGGCATTCTCAGAAGCCGCAGAGCAGCTGATGCGCGCGCTTGCCCAGATCGCGGCCTTGCCCACGACGCCCGCGCTGCGTCGCCAACAAATCACGCTTCAAGTCGCACTGATAACCCCACTCATCCATGTCAAAGGCTATGCCGCGCCGGAAACCAGGACGGCGACGGAGCAGGCGCGTCTTCTGATCCAACAGGCTGAAGCGTCAGGAGAGCCTCCGGACGATCCCCTGCTGCTGTTCTCGGTCCTCTACAGCTTTTGGGTCTCCAACTATGCAGCGTTCGATGGGGACGCTATGTGCGCACTTGCGGCGCAGTTCCTGTCGCTGGCCGAGAAGCAAGGCACGATAGTCCCGCTGATGATCGGGCATCGCCTCATGGGCATTTCTCTGCTTTGCACGGGAGACATCGAGGAAGCTCAGACGCACAACAATCGTGCAATGGAGCTATACGATCCTTCGGAACATCGTACCTTGGCGGCGCGCTTTGGCCAAGACATCGCGGTGGCGATTTTATCCTATCGGTCGATGGCTTTCTGGCTGCTTGGCTATCCAAAAGCGGCGCTCACGGACGTTGAACGGGCGCTTGGCGAAGCGGGCGATATTGGTCACGCCGGCACGCTGATGTTTGCGATGGCATGTTCGCTGTTGACCCATATTCCAACCGGAAATTACGCAAAAGCAAATGCGATTGTCGACGAACTCGCTGCAGTGGCGGACGATAAAGGCACCATGTTCTGGAAGGCGTTCGCGATGTTGCATCGTGGATGGCTTTTTTCCGTCACGGGACAATTCACTGACGCAGTCAACATGATCAAGGCCGGAATCTCCGCGCATCGATCAACAGGATCAACAATGTGGCTGCCGTTGTATTTCTCATATTTGGCGAGCGCGCATGCGGAACTCGGCCAATACGAGGATGCTTGGCGCTGCATCGGCGAAGCGATGACGGCTCTGGAAACAACCAAGGAAAGATGGTGGGAAGCTGAGATCAATCGCATGGCTGGGGAAATCGCGCTCAAGTCGCCGAAACCCGACGTGGCGAAAGCGGAAGGCTATTTTGAACGTTCGATCGCTGTCGCCCGAGCGCAGCGAGCGAAGTCCTGGGAATTGCGCGCCGCGATGAGCATGGCGCGGCTCTGGCGCGATCAAGGCAAGCGCGATGCCGCCCGCGATTTGCTCGCGGCCGTCTACGCCTGGTTCACCGAAGGCTTTGACACGCTCGACCTGAAGGAGGCCAAGTCTCTGATCGACGCGCTGGCGTCATGAGGACGTTTACTGTCGAGAGTGAGCTGGCATGGCCACGCCGCGCGTCTTCGCCATTCAAGTGGGGACACTGAACGTCTGCAACGTTAGAGTTCGAGAGCCGCGTTAGCGGCAATGTGTTTTGAGTTAGACTGGAGAGAGATCGCGACGTTCGGAATCGCGTAGTCAACCGCGGCGGACGAGGTGGATAGAATGAGACGGCGTGAGTTTCTTGCAGCGGGCGCGGTCCTGATCTGGCCAGCGGTCACGCGCGGCCAGACGGGCAAACGCGCGCCAAGGATTGGCCTCATGTTCACCGGCACGCCGGAGACGACTCAACGGATCGGTTATGCCGACGACTTCCGCGCGGGACTGCGCGAGCAAGGGCTCATCGACGGGGAGACGGCCAGCGTCGAAATTCGCTACGGCGAATTCCACCCCGAACGCCTGCCGGCCCTGGCGGCGGAACTCGCAAATCTCCCCGTCGATGTTCTGGTCGGGGCGGCGGAGTCCTTCGACGCCATGCGCCGCGCGTCGGCGACGACGCCCGTCGTCTCGGCCGGGACCTACGATCCGATTGCGATGGGCGTCGCTGAGAGCCTCGCGCATCCGGGCGGCCGCTTCACGGGCATCGGCGAATTCGCATCCGAATATACCTCGAAGCGCTTTGAGCTCCTGAAGCGGACCGTTCCCAATCTGCGCCGGCTCGGGCTGTTGCTGATGCGCAAGGACATTGCGCCGATTTCCTCGCCCGCCGAAGCGGCCGCCCGCGCGCTCGGGCTGGAATTGCGCATCTACACCATCGACGAGACGGCGGATTACGAATCCGCGATGGCGGAGATCGCCGCCTGGGGCGGCGGTCTGGCGGTCGGGGACGGCGGCAAGTTCACCTCGGAGGCGGCGACCATCTGCGCGCTCGCGCTCCAGCATCGCCTACCGTCGGTGTCCGGTTCGGCCTTTCCGCCCGCCGGAATGATGCTCGGCTATGGCTCGGACGTGCACTGGCAGTTCCGCCGCGCCGCTTATTTCGTCGCCCGCATCCTCGAAGGCGTCAAGCCCGGCGATATTCCTTTCGAGCGCCCGCCGCGCTTCCTCACGAAAGTCAACCTGAAGACCGCCGCCGCGCTCGAGATCGAGATTCCGCCCGCCGTGCTGGCCGCGGCCGACGAGGTGATCGAATGAACAGGCGATTGTTTCTCGCTACGCTCGGCCTCGCCGCCTTGGGGTCGCCCGCACGCGCCGCCGCGACGCAGGGGCGCACCGCGCGCGTAGGCTTTCTCACGCCGACGCCGCGCGTTCCCATCCTCAACGCATTTGCGCTCAAACTACGCGACCTCGGCTGGGTTGAAGGGGAGAACCTTCACGTCGAACAGCGTTTTGGCGAAAATGACGAGAGCCGCTTGCCGGCGCTCGCCGACGAGCTTGTGGCGCTCAATCCCGACGTCATCGCGACCATCGGTCCCGCCGTCATCGCCGTGCGCCGCGCCACGTTCACCCTTCCCATCGTCGCGGCGGCGGCGGGCGACCTCGTCGCCTTTGGGTTGGCCGCGAGCCTCGCGCATCCCGGCGGCAACGTCACCGGCGAGATTCTGTTCATCGCGCAGTATGTGGCCAAGCGCCTGGAGTTTCTGAAGGGCGTCGCGCCTGCGCTGACGCGGGCGGGCGTGCTGCTGTATCGCGGCAACGCCGTCAACGCCGAAATGATGCGAGCCGCCGCGATCGCCGCCGAGACGCTGCGCGTCGAGCTGCGGCCGATCGAGCTTGGCCAGGCCGCCGAATTCGAGAGCGCGTTGGCCGCCGCCGATATCGGCGGCTTCGTGACGAGCGACCATCCGCTGTTCGCGTTCAACGCCGCCGCGCTGGCCGGGATCGCGCTGAAGCGCGGCCTACCGTGGATCGGCGGCGTGGACGAAGCCGCGGGCGCGCTTCTGAGCTATGGAGCCGACTTCCGAGCGATGATTGGTCATGCCGGCGTGTTCGTCGACAAGATACTGCGAGGCGCGAAGCCAGGCGACATTCCGATCGAACAGGTCACAAAGTTCAGAACAATCGCCAACCTGAGGACCGCCGCCGCGCTCGGCTTGGAAATTCCGCCGACGCTGCTGGCCGGCGCCGACGAGGTGATCGAATGAGACGAAGAACTTTCCTCGCCGGGGTCGCGGCCGCCGCCGGTCCGTTCGCAGCGCACGCTGCGACCGAAAAGATCCCGCGCGTTGGCGTCATCGGGATCGGCACGGCGGCGACCGGCCGGTTCGTGGTCGAAGCCTTCCGGCAGGGGCTCAGCAACCTCGGCTATATCGAAGACAAGACGATCCGGATCGACTACCGCTTCACTGGCGGCGATCCCGACGCCGCGCCGGCCATCGTCGCCGAGTTGATCGGTCTCAATGTCGATGCGATCGTGACGGCCGGCAACGTCGTGTATGCGGCGCGCCGCGTGACGGCGAGCGTCCCGATCGTCATGGCGGGCTCGGGCGACGTTGTCGCCCAAGGCTTCGCCCAGAGCCTCGCCCGTCCGGGCGGCAACATCACGGGCACGATCGCCCTGCCTCTCGAGGCCGTGCCGAAGCGGTTCGAGATGCTCAAGCAAATCGTTCCCTCGCTTCGCCGCGCCGGCCTCCTCTATCGCCAGGACGCCCAGGCGGTGGCGCGCTTGGCGCCGATCGCCAAGGCCGCCGTCGGCGATGTTGACGATGAGGCCGCCTGATGCGCTCGCGAAAGATTTGATCGAACTGGCGTCGAAGCCGATCAGGTTTATGGCTTCGCCTGCGGCCGTCCCGAAATCGTAGATGCTTGATTGGAACTGGGCCGCGTCGGCCAATCCAAGCTCTGCGTCGTTCCCGGCAAAGACCAGCTTCTGCGAAGCGATCGATTGATCGCTAAGCTCCAGGTAACCTCTGGCTTCAATAACCTCACGGCCAGCCCCCGAAATCGCCGTGTCGAAAATCAGGGACCCGACTTCGGCGACGATCGAGCCCAAGTTGACAAAGCTGCCGGAGATTGTGCTGGAAGTGGAGCCGCCAACGCTGTGAATGAAGAAGCCCTGATTCACGATAGTCGCGCCCGAGCCGCCGAGGCGCCGCCGGACGAGTGGGAATAGTCGAGATTCAGGATGGAATAGGAATGTCCGCTGAAAATGACCAATGTCCCATTTAGGGAGACGGCGCCGTCCTGCATGATCGCGCCTGCATCGACAACATTTGTCCGCCTATTGGCTCCGATCGACCCATATAATGTCGCCGCGCCATTCAAGTGCACCACGCCGCCGCCGTCGATGTCAACACCGCCGAGGACGATGCCGGAATTGTTCAAGGTCAACGTCGTTCCCGGGTCAACATTGAGCGTACTGTGGAAGGCCATGAATGACCCGCTCAGCGCTACGCTTAGCTCAAAGGTCGCTACATCCTCGGCAAAGTACAGGGCGGCGGTGATATCGGACGTGTCGATCGTGGCCCGAGCCCCGGAGAGAGCCAACTGCCCCGGACCCCCAATCGTTCCGGCCAGAGATACGTCACCATCAATTTCGAGCGAACACTGCGCTGCGACGCTGATGGTCCCGGACGAAGTGAATTTCGACGCGGCGAAATAAGCGTAGGCGACATCCGGCGGCGCGAAAGAGAATGTTCCCAGATTGACGACAACCGCATCATCGCCTCCGGCGTACTGGTTGTTTACGATGATGTCGCTCGTAATTACGTAAGAGCTGTCGGCGGATATGGTCATGGCGCCGTCAATGCCGCCATCGCCAGTCTGGTTGATGACTCCATTGTTGTCGATGCTGACGTCATGGGTGTCGTCGCCGAAATATCCGCCGAATTGGACCTTGCCTGTCACGTCGATCGCACCGTTGCGAGCGCCGCAGGTCAAGACATTGTCGTCGCCGCTCAGCGTCAGCGTATTGCCGTTAAGGTCGAGGCTTCCCTGCAACGAGCTGAACACGAGCGCGCCGCCGTAACTCGTGTTCGTCTCTAGCGTCATCGTCCCATTGCTGGTCAGAGGACGCTTGCGCTTGCCGCGCTCGATGCGCCGAGCGTTGCGATGGCGACGACACGGTAGGTCGCGCCGACGCCGATACGAAGCGAGGCCGACGCAGTCGTCGAATTGCCGATGCCGGCGTCTCCGTTCTGCGTGATCGTGGCCCCGGCGAGGTCGACGAGCGTCGCGCCGCCGGTG
>CAWEDI010000024.1:0-644872 GCA_963807735.1 uncultured Pseudomonadota bacterium
GCGCCTCAGCACGCTCTCGAGGGGCCCTCGCATCCTGAATCGCGAGCGCAAGTCCTCGGTCGGAAGCTCGACCCGCGGGGATGCCGACACGGTTGACACGTGTTCTTGGTTGTCGCCCCCGCGCTGCAGATCCTCACGTCGACTACGCGCCGCACCGACCACCTCTTCGTAACGTTCGGCAATGTCCAGAAAATGTGCCGCGTCACGCGGGCGATGGCGCGCATCGCAAAGTCCGCGGCCGCAACTGCAACGTTTCCGGAAGAACGGAGCCCTAGAAGTGGGCCGCTCAGCGCGATGCGAAAGGCCTCGATAGCCGCGTCGGTTTGGCCCCGTGCGGCGGACCGCTCGGCCAGCCCCAAGCCAACGAGAGGATGCGAGCCGACGAGCTCACGCGCGGCTTCGAGCTCCTCGATGCCTGCCCTGGGCCCTGGACGACATCTAGCGCCTCGGCGAGCAAAAACGCCCGGAGCGCGGCATCGTCGCTCCCCATGGGGCCCTCGATCCGCGACAATTGGACGAGCGTTTGTCGAGCCTGGTCGATATCGCCGGCGCCCCGATGCCTATACTCCAAGCCACGCGCCAGCAGCTGCGGCGTTGCTTGGTCCGGCGCGGCGTCGGCCGCGAGGCGTGCGCGAGTCAATGCGGCATCGAGATCGCCGGCGCGCGCGGATGCGAGCGCGGCATCGACGAGAAGTCTGCCCCTGCCACTCGGCGGACACTCGGCCGCTAGCTGCTCCAATGCCTCACCGAGGTCCTGGTCTTGCCCCAGCGCTCGCGCCGCCTCGCAACGCAGCTCGAGGGCTGCTTGATCGTGCGGACGTCGGCTCAGCACCCCGCGTGCACGCTCGAGCGCACCCGCAAAATCGCTTCCTGCGGCTGCGGCGCGGCCCGCCCGAAGCTCGAGCATGTCTCGCTCGCGCGAATCGGGCTCGACGACTGCGGCGCGCGCCCACAACGAGGCTGCCTGTCCGTGCTCGCCTCGACGCTCCTGCAGATCCGCGAGGTATCGAAGGGCCCCTGAGTTATCCGGCGCCACGGCCAAGAGCAAACCGAGCTCGTCGCACGCGTCCCGGATCCTGCCGAGACGCTGTTCGAGAATGGCGGCTCGACGAAGCCGGACAGCACGAAGCGCCTCGAGTTGGCCGGCGTCGGCGCTGAGCCTTTCAGCGCGCGCTGCAAGGTGCGCCGCGAGATCCCCGTAACGATTCTCGGCCACGATCGCCGATTCGATGGCTCGGTCGGCCTCCTCATCGGCCGGGTCGAGGGCGAGAACCTCACGCCACGCACGCTCCGCGGCGTCGCGATCGTTGCGATCCGCATGGGCTCGCGCGAGACGCTTGAACACCGCGACGCGACCCTCGGGATTGACCCGTTTGGCAATCTCCCCGAGTGCCAAAATGCGTGCAGAGTCGTCTTTCGCTGTCTCCGCGACGCGCTCTAGCGCGCTCCAATGACCCAGCAGTGGATCGAGCTTGCAGGCTTCCAGCAAGGCGCCGACGGCCCCGGCGATGTCCCCGCGAGCCTCGCGGCGCTCGGCCACCTCTATCCAGCGCTCAGCTCGCACATCCGGCCCCTCGACGAGGGCATCGTCGCTGACGCGCGGTTCTTCCGCGCTCGCGCCCATTGCGTTGAGTGCGGCCCGAAGCTCCCACTCGAGGGTCGCTCGCGCGGCGCCGTCTACCAAGTCGAGCGCTTTCCCGAGCAGCTCGACCGCGCGCTCGTGGGCTCCGATAGTCGATTGCCCTCTCGCCAGCGATACGAGAGCCTCCGCCCGCCGATGCGGCGTGAGGGCCATTCCGGGCCGAGTGACAAGCTCCGGGTGTGCTCGCAGAGCACCATCTGCAGCGACGACAAGCGCATCATCGTCGGGATCGCGTACCGCGGCACCCAGCACGGCTCGAGCGCGCAAGAGCTCGTCTCGAAGCTGCGTGGCCATCTCTCCCAAGACGGTCATGAGACCTGCGCATGCCGGCGTTTTCCCAGCTTCGATCGACGACAAGACGACTTCGAGCCGGCTCTTCGCATTGGGCGCCCGCGCCATGACTTCGACGCTGATCGTCGTGAGCGTCGCGAAGGTCTCGACTTCCGCGTCGCAGCTGATCGCGCGCTCGAGGAGAGCTAGAGCGGTATCGGCGTCGCCGAAGACCTCGGCCATGCAGCGCGCGCACGCGATTGCGATCCGCGCTCCCTCGGGCCCATCGGGCCCCTCCGTGACGGCGAGCGCGGCGCGACGAAAGCGCATCTCGATCGCATCGCGCTCGTCCGGCTCGCGCTTGAGCAACTTATCGACCGCCTCACGCAGCAAGGCCACGGTAGGGACTGCTGGACGCGCGAATGCCTGAAGCAGCACATCGACCCTTCGACGAGCTCCTTCCGAAGTATCGCCCGCGACCCCCGCCGCTCGGATCAGCCACGCGCTCCCGGAGGTCCGACCGGCTAGCGACCGCAGCGACTTGCTCCAAAATTCGCATGGCTTGGGTTCGGTCGCCGGCCCTCTCGGCGGCCCGCGAGAGCAGCTGCAGACTCGACCCCTCGCACGGCAGGGCCGCAAAAGCCTGAACGGCATGCTTGAGAGTCAACGACCCGTCGCCAATACGCTCGAAAAAACGCGCGCCTCGATAGTGCGCCGCCCGGCGCCCGAATCGGCCGAGGGCGCGTTGGGCGATCAAATCGTAGAGCCCCGACAGGGTCGCGAGCTCGCGGGTCTCGATGGCGCATTCTTCAGCAGCCGTCAGGGCTTCGACTGACGCTGGATGCCGCGCGACTCCTCGCGCCGCCAGGTCGAACGCCATGGAGGCCGCGCCCAGCGCAAGGGCCGCGCGTGCGATGTCGGCCGCAATCGATGCGGCCGTAGGGTCGTCCCTTTCACTATCTACGAGTTGCCGGAGATACTCGTGCGCGAAAATCGGTGATGAACCCATCCGGCGCGCCAACAACCGCCTCGCGCGTTTCGCCGCCAATGCCGCCAGCGACAGCAGCAGGCGCCGCAACTTCCGGCAAGTTTGCCGGAGGTTCCAAGGGCGCCGCAATCGCAGCAGGGGCCCGAGGCTCGCCCTCGCTTCGCCAGCGCATATACCCGATGAAGCCCGGCTCCGACGTTCCCCCGCAAGCGACAATCGCTCCGCACGCCGCGTTCGCAACGTCGTCGTGGCTGGTCGAGCCGCCGGGGTGATCCACACGATCGCGGCCACTCGGCGAAGTGCGGCGCTCCAGCGTGGCTAGTTGATTGATTAGCCGGGCGTTGTCCAACAAGCGAACACGCCCTGAGACCAGCACCGGCAGCGCTTCAAGGTAAATCTGCGATCGGTCCCGTTCGCTGTATTTGTACGTGATGCCGTTGGCCTGGAATGCGTCGCTCACGAAGCCGGGAGCCCAGCGGTCACCGATGATTTGCTTGATCCCATAGGAGGAGAATATCGAAGAAACTTCGGAAACAGCACTCTGCGGGTTGAACGGCGGTCGAATTTCATGGACGAGGTCCACGATGACGTAATCGCCCTGCCGGTGAGCAACCACGGCCCCGAATGAGTCGCTCCCTGTCCCGCTCGACGCGTCGGCGAAGCCGACATAGCGAACATTTGAAACGGGAGGCCGAACCGTCACGTTGCGGTCGACGGCGCGCTCCACGACCTCACGCGGGAGGAAGGCGTCGACGTCATCTCTGAATGAGCCAAGCCATTCTGCGCGCGCCGCCGCGGGGTCGCGCTCCATCGCTTCGTCGACCACGCGTTGCGGCAGGTTCGGATTGAGAGCGCGGCTTGCGGCTTGGATGAACAGGACGTCGTCGTCAGGCTTCCCGAAGTGGTCGCGCCATTTTTGGTAGAGCAAGCCGCCCTTCCGGTACGGACTCGACATGCCGACCAGCAGCGCGTTCGGCAGCGTCGCCATGCCCGGAACGATCGCGACATAAGTCTCGACGTCGGGACTCGCGCTCCCTTCGTCGCGCCAAAACGCGCATTCGTCCAAAATCGCCAGCGCTATCGATCGGCCGCGAACGGTTCGATAATTGCTCGACAGGACAGAGAACTCGGCCCGCGTCGTCAGCTCAAGCCCTTCCGCCGTCTCGCGCATGACGAGAGGCCGCAGCATATCAACTTCGTCAAAATAGGCCTTGGAGTATCGAAGCACGATCCGCGCCTGCGGCTTGTCGACGGCCAAGCACATCACGCTCGCGACCTCGCCCGGCCGCAAATAGGGCCCGTAATCCACAAAACCGGCCGCGTGGGCGGCAAGCGCGCTCGCGATGCTGTCTTTGCCCGCCCGACGGCCGGCGCCCACCCAAAGCTCACGTACGCGTCGCCGCGGCGGGTCGCGCTGCGCAACCTGCCGGAAGATGCGCGCCTCGTCATGGTCGAGCCGATGACCGCAGGCGGCTTTCAAAACCGCACGCCACGGTCGCCACGATTCGCCGGCGAACCAGGGCTGCAGGAGGTTCGGATCGTCAAGCGCTTCAATGAGGTCAATCATTCGGCGGCGCTCGAACGCTGCGCGGCCTTCTGCGCGGCGTAGTCGGCCAACGTCGGCGACCTGGCGGGCTTGTGGCGCTTCCGAAGCGCGCTGAGATTGCGAGCCGCCGCGTTGCCGAGCCGGGTTGCTTGCTCCAGGTCGACGTCATCACCAGCGATGATCCGCGCTTGCACTTTTTCACTCGCGACAACCGAACTCGCCGCTTGCCGCGCGAGGGCGATGTCAGCTTCGCTGGCCTTAGCGACGCCGCCGAGATCGTCGACGAACGCGATAACAAGGTCGCGAAACCTGCGCGCTTCGTCAGTTCGGCCGTCGACACCGCGGATCGAAAGCGGGTCGTTGGTCACCGCGCTACGAGTTGTCGGCGGTCGGGAAGCGATCTCGGTGCGAGTAGCGGTCATCGCGTCATTCTCTCACGGCTCGACGCAACATGGAAGCGACATAAGTTTGTAATTCATTGTAATTGCTGAGAGTAATTCGCATCAGTCGGACAATTAGTCCGCTGGTCGCCTGCGCTTCCGTCGCTCGGCGCAAAAAGAGCCCTATGCGCGCCGATCGCGATGGCGCTTCTCACGCTGACCGCGGCTCCCCTGCGGTGGCGTTGAAGCCCCCGGTTCCAACCCGGGGGCGCGTTCCAACGCCCCGGGGGTATGGGGGGTTGGAAACACACACGCGTTGGAAGGCCTTGGAATGGCGTTGGAAGGATTAACTCTGAGAATTGGAAGGGCGTTGGAAACATGCTCAAGCGTCCTCGTTGACCGTCATCATGACCAACCGCGAGCGCTGGCGGGAGGGCGAGCCGGTCGTCTCGACTCGGACGCGGTCGGACTTCAAGAGTCGGTTCATCGCTCCCTCCAGGGAGCGTTTCGACGATCCGCGCGCGTCGGGATGCGCTGCGAATTGCGTCGGCGCGTAGCTGCGGCTCGGCTTGGCGGAGACGTCGCGGCCTTCCGCCGTGAACCGCTGCAACAGGTCGACGAACACGGACTCGGCCTTGGCTTCCAGCGCGGCCATGTCGAGCTTGAACACGGGCTCGGCGGTTTCGTTTACGAAACGGCCGTCCGACCAGCGTAGGCGGATTTCGGCCGCCATCGGGCCATAGTTGCTTTTCATCGCCTGAAGGACACGCGCGTCAGGGTCGACAATCCCGCCTTCGGTGGCGACCGGCCGGGTCAGATAGAGGCGGGAGCGCACGCTGTTGTGCCAGGCGGTGCTGCCGCTCAAGCCTGTTCCGGTCGACATTCCGGCGACGCTCGGATGCGACAAGAGCACTATCGCGCAATCTGCCCTGAACGCCAGACCGCGCAACATGCTCACGAACTGTCGAACGTGCGTCCTGGAAATCTCATTCGCGCCGAAGACGTCCGCGGCGTTGTCGATCACGACAAGCGCTGGTCGGCTTTGCTCGACATTTGCCGCGAACGCCGTCCACAGCGGCGTCGGCTGGAGGGCGCCGCCGCTGCTTTCGATGGCCAGCAGCGCCGGCTGACCGGCGAGTGGGAGAATTTGGAGACGGTCGAGTTCAGCGAGTTCGAGCTCGCCCGCCTTGCAAATGGCGGAAAGGCGCCGATGAACCTCGTCGAGCTCGTCCTCGGCGCCGAGATAGACCGCGCCGCCGTGCTCGATCTCCATTCCGAGCCACGACGCGCCGGCCGCGACCGAAACCAGCAGCATCAACGCCAGCAGCGACTTGCCGTCGCCGCCGTTGCCGGAAAGCAGCGTCACGTTCCGGCCGGGTATGAGCCCCGGCGCGAGGAAATGCCTAGCCGGCGGCGTGCGCTTGGCCAGCGATGCGGCAGAGACGAAAGCAAGCATCTGCGGGTTTGCCGCGCCCGCGCCCGCGGGCGCTTCGCTGGATTTGCCCTCGCGGTGATTGTGCGCTTCCGCTGCGAAATAGCCATTCCGACGCTCGAGCGGCCAATCGTTGAAACCGTCAGGGTAGCCGCTCACGCACTGCCACCGCTGCTGGGGAAGCTTTCCAACATCGAGCCCGCACGCTCGAAAATGTCCGTTACATAGGCGTCGAGCCGAGACCGGCTGAACTCAAGTTTGTGTCTTGCAGCGACGTCGTGGAGCGCGCCGACCAAGCCATCGTGTATCGCGTGCAATTCGGCAAGGTAGGCGCGGCATTCCTCGATCGTCGTCACTGGCGCGTCGGCCAGAGACAGGGCGATCACTCCCGCAATCGAGGATGACAGAACGAGGTCGTCGAAAAGCCAATCGCCTTGCGGCAAGTTCGAGGTTTCGATAGGTTTGAATTTGACGCGCCGGGCAAGGTCGTCAAAATAAGGGTCGCGACCCGCCTCGGCGGGCGCGGCCCTTGCTCGTTTCCGGGCCATGGATCAAGCGACCCCGCCCGAAAGCATTGCGAACCGCCGCCGCAACGCCGCCCGGCTTGAACACCAACGGCCGCCGATTTTCTCGGCTGGTAGTTGCCCTGTTTCAAGCAAATGGAATGTTTGGCGCCGAGATCTGCCGATTTCTTTCGCGATCCCCGCCACTTCCCAAATTAAATCACCGGCTAGCGTTACGGCCGGGCCCGTGCTCTCGGTTGCCTCGTTCATTCAATGCTCCATGTTAGTGTTAGAATTGACATTTTGCCGGTCGGCGTTGAATTTCAGTTCCGCAGCGCGGCCGACAGCCTTTTGACTAAACGCGACAGGTCAACGACAATTGCGTCGCCGATTTCTTCGATCTTCCTGAGCAATGCTGCCGAGCCGTAGGCGAACTGCGTATAACCATCATCGTCGTCAGTTGAATCGGAAGTGAACGGGTTCGACACCACATGCACGACGAAAATGGTCGACCCAAATTGATCGATTGCGTCTAGCGCCTCGCGAACCCACCTTAGCAGTGCGATCGCTGCCGCCATCCGTGGTGCAACACCCATCTCCCCTAGCCGCAGGGCGAGCGAGAGTTGCACCACGTGAAGACGTGAATATTCGCCCTTCGATCCGCTCCCGACCTTTTCGACCGAAGGAACGCCCAATGTCCTGAAATGGCGAATCCGCGCACGGAACGCGCCCAGGCGATCCGGCGCTACCCGGAATTGCTCGACAAGAGCTTGCTCTACTTCGCCATAGCGGTACGCCATGCGACTCATATGCACCCAAATGGAACATATGTCAATTCTAGTATTAGCCTCGCTCGCTCCGCGGGTCAGGGCAATGCGTCATGTTGCATTCCGTGTCGCGTGGAACAGCGGGGATCGTCGGGCATCCCTTGAAATTGTTGCGTAATTTCAAGCACGCGTTGCAACACGAAAATCGCCGTTTTCTGCGACCGATCATCTAGAAAAACTGTGGAAAATCAACGTGGTGGGGGAGGTAGGACTCGAACCTACGAAGGCTAAGCCAGCGGATTTACAGTCCGCCCCCTTTGCCGCTCGGGACACTCCCCCTGTCGTCCAGTCGCCCCGGACGAAGAACGCCTCGGGTCAGCCCCGAGGCGCGCCGGCGTTATGTTTCGCCGCCGGCGCCTCTGTCAATAGGAAAATCCCGGCCCGCAGGCGGCCCCCGCTCGCCGAAAAAAAGAGCCGCCCGAAGGCGGCTCTCAGGGTCACTCCGCGGCCGGGGCGCGCGAGCGCGGCCGCGCGACCTGATCCATCGTCGGCGCGGCGATCGGCAACGCCGCCGGCGCCGAGGCCGACTCCTCGGCTCTCTGCGCCAGGATGAGGTTGTCGCGCGTCGTGGCGATCGAGCGCAGCTTGGTCATCGCCGCGCCGGTGCCCGCCGGGATCAGCCGGCCGACGATCACGTTCTCCTTCAGGCCCTCGAGCGTATCGACCTTGCCGTTGACTGACGCCTCGGTGAGGACGCGCGTGGTCTCCTGGAACGACGCCGCCGAGATGAACGAACGCGTCTGCAAGCTCGCCTTGGTGATGCCGAGCAGCACCGGCACGCCGGTCGCCTCTTTCTTGCCCTCCGAGCGCATGATCTCGTTGGCCTGATCGAGGTCGCTGAGATCAACCTGCTCGTCCTTGAGGAAGTCGGTGCCGCCGGGATCGGTGATGTCAACCTTCTGCAGCATCTGACGGACAATTACCTCGATGTGCTTGTCGTTGATGAGCACGCCCTGCAGCCGATAGACCTCCTGGATCTCGTTGACGAGATAGGCGGCCAGCTCCTCGACGCCCTTGATGGCGAGAATGTCGTGCGGCGCGGGATTGCCGTCGACCAGATACTCGCCCTTCTCGATGACGTCGCCGTCCTGCAGATGGATGTGCTTCGACTTCGGGATCAGATACTCGGACGGCTCGCCGCCTTCCTCCGCCGGCTCGATGATGACGCGCTGCTTGTTCTTGAAGTCCTTGCCGAACCGGACCGTGCCGGAGATTTCCGCGATGATCGCGTGGTCCTTCGGGCGGCGCGCCTCGAACAATTCCGCCACGCGCGGCAGACCGCCGGTGATGTCGCGGGTCTTGGCCGAGTTGATCGAGATGCGGGTGATGACGTCGCCCGCCCTCACTTGCGCGCCCGGCTCGAACGAGATGATCGACTCCACCGGCAGCATGTAGCGCGCGTCGCCGCCGCGCGGCAGCTTGGCGATCTTGCCGTCGGGGCCCTTCACCACCAGCGCCGGCTTGAGGCCGGAGGTGCGCGGCGAGGAGCGCCAGTCGATCACGATGCGCTTGGCGATGCCGGTCGCCTCGTCGACCTGCTCGGACATCGAGGCGCCTTCGATCAGGTCCTCGAAGCCGATCACGCCGTCGACCTCGGTGAGGATCGGCCGGGTGAACGGATCCCACTCGGCCAGACGCTGGCCGCGCTTGATCTGATCGCCCTCGTCGACCTTCAGCCGCGCGCCATATTGCACGCGATGCACCGCGCGCTCCGCGCCCGAGCGATCGTGGATGACGATCGCGACGTTGCGCGCCATCGCCATCAGATCGCCGTTCGAGTTGCGCGCGAGATTGCGGTTGCGGATCTTCACCACGCCGTCGAAGTTGGACTCGATGAACGACTGGTCGGCCAGCTGCGCCGCGCCGCCGATGTGGAACGTGCGCATGGTGAGCTGGGTGCCTGGCTCGCCGATCGACTGCGCCGCGATGACGCCGACCGCCTCGCCCATGTTGACCGGCGTGCCGCGCGCGAGGTCGCGCCCGTAGCAGGCCCCGCAGACGCCGTTCTTGGCCTCGCAGGTCAGCACCGAGCGGATCTTCACCTCCTGGATGCCGGCGGCGTTGATCGCCGCCATGTGCTCTTCCAGGATCATCTTGCCGGCCGGCACGATCACCTTGCCGTCGAGATCGGTGATCGGCTTCCGCGGCGGTGCGGCCGAGGATGCGCGAGGCGAGCGAGGCGACGACCGTGCCGGCGTCGACGATCGCGCGCATCTTGATGCCGCCGGTCGAGCCGCAGTCCTGCATGGTGATGATCGAGTCCTGCGCGACGTCGACGAGACGGCGCGTCAGATAGCCCGAGTTCGCCGTCTTCAGCGCGGTGTCGGCGAGGCCCTTGCGGGCGCCGTGCGTGGAGTTGAAGTACTCCAGCACCGACAGGCCTTCCTTGAAGTTGGCGATGATCGGGCTCTCGATGATTTCGCCCGAGGGCTTGGCCATCAGGCCGCGCATGGCGGCGAGCTGGCGCATCTGCGTCGGCGAGCCGCGCGCCCCGGAGTGCGACATCATGTAGATCGAGTTGATCGGCCGGTCGCGGCCGTGCTCGTCCTTGCGCACCGCCGAGATGCCCGCCATCATCTCCTCGGCGAGCTTGTCGGAGCACTTCGCCCAGGCGTCGACCACCTTGTTGTACTTCTCGCCCTGGGTGATGAGGCCGTCGTTGTACTGCTGCTCATATTCCTTGGCGAGCGCGGTGGTGTCGGCGATGCGCTTCGGCTTGGTGTCGGGCACCACCATGTCGTCCTTGCCGAACGAAATGCCGGCCTTGAACGCCTCGCTGAAGCCGAGCGACATGATGCGGTCGCAGAAGATCACCGACTCCTTCTGACCGCAGTTGCGGTAGACGGTGTCGATCATCGCCGAGATCTGTTTCTTCGTCATCAGGTTGTTGGCGACGTCGAACGGGATCTTGACGTGGTCGGGCAACAGCCGGCCGAGGATCATGCGGCCGGCCGTGGTGTCGAACACTTTCGATACCCGCTTGCCGTTCGCATCATAGGTCCAAGCGCGGCCCTTGATCTTGCTGTGCAGCGTAATCGCCTTGGAGGCGATTGCGTGCTCGATCTCGCCCATTTCGGCGAACATCATGCCTTGGCCCGGCTCGCCGTCGCGCATCAGCGTCAGGTAGTACAGGCCCAGCACGATGTCCTGGCTCGGCACAATGATCGGCTGGCCGTTGGCGGGGTGCAGGATGTTGTTGGTCGACATCATCAGCACGCGCGCTTCCAACTGCGCTTCGAGCGACAGCGGGACATGGACGGCCATCTGGTCGCCGTCGAAATCGGCGTTGAACGCCGAGCAGACAAGCGGATGCAGCTGGATCGCCTTGCCCTCGATCAGCACCGGCTCAAACGCCTGGATGCCGAGGCGGTGCAGGGTGGGCGCGCGGTTGAGCAGGATCGGATGCTCGCGGATCACCTCGTCGAGGATGTCCCAAACCTCCGGCTTCTCTTTCTCGACCAGCTTCTTCGCCTGTTTGACGGTCGCGCTGAGGCCCTTCGCGTCGAGACGCGAATAGATGAACGGCTTGAACAGTTCGAGCGCCATCTTCTTCGGCAGGCCGCATTGATGCAGCTTCAGCTCGGGGCCGACCACGATGACCGAGCGGCCCGAGTAGTCGACGCGCTTGCCGAGCAGGTTCTGACGGAAGCGGCCCTGCTTGCCCTTCAGCATATCCGCGAGCGACTTCAACGGACGCTTGTTGGCGCCGGTGATGACGCGGCCGCGGCGGCCGTTGTCAAACAGCGCGTCAACCGACTCCTGCAACATGCGCTTCTCATTGCGCACGATGATGTCGGGCGCGCGCAGCTCCATCAGCCGCTTCAACCGATTGTTGCGGTTGATGACCCGGCGATAGAGATCGTTGAGGTCGGAGGTCGCGAAGCGGCCGCCGTCGAGCGGCACCAGCGGACGCAGATCCGGCGGGATCACCGGCACTTCGGTCAGGATCATCCACTCCGGCTTGTTGCCGGAGTGCATGAACGCCTCGATGATCTTCAGCCGCTTGGCGAGCCGCTTCGGCTTCAGCTCCGATTTCGACTCTGAGATCTCCACCTTGAGGTCGTCGGCGATCTTCTGAAGGTTCATGCCCTTCAGCATCTCGCGGATCGCCTCGGCGCCGATCATCGCAGTGAAATTGTCCTGGCCGTATTCGTCCTGCGCGCGCAGGTAGTCGTCCTCGGACAGCAACTGACGCTCCTTGAGCGGCGTCAGGCCGGGATCGAGCACGATGTAGGATTCGAAATAGAGGACGCGCTCCAGGTCCTTCAGCGTCATGTCGAGCAGCAGGCCGATGCGGCTCGGCAGCGACTTCAGGAACCAGATATGCGCGACCGGCGCGGCCAGCGAGATATGGCCCATGCGCTCGCGGCGCACGCGGCTCAGCGTCACCTCGACGCCGCACTTCTCGCAGATCACGCCCTTGTACTTCATGCGCTTGTACTTGCCGCACAAGCACTCGTAATCCTTGATAGGTCCGAAGATGCGCGCGCAGAACAGGCCGTCGCGCTCAGGCTTGAACGTGCGATAGTTGATCGTCTCGGGCTTCTTGATTTCGCCGAACGACCACGACAGGATTTTTTCAGGGCTCGCGATCGCGATCTGGATCTGGTCGAAAGCCAATGGCGCCGCGGCCGGCGCGAACGGATTGATGACTTCCTGATTCATGCTTTGCTCTCCCGCGCGAAGCGGCCAAACGCCAAGCTTCGCCCGCATTGAGGACTAAGCGAGGGCGCCGCGCGCCCTCGCACTCACGCTAATGTCTCACTCCGCCGCTTCGGCGGGCGGCAACTGTGTGGCGTCGTCGGTGACCGCCTTCTTGATCGAGGCGAGCTCGACGTTGAGGCCCAACGAACGCATCTCTTTCACCAGCACGTTGAAGCTCTCGGGGATGCCGGATTCGAACGTGTCGTCGCCGCGCACGATCGCCTCGTAGACCTTGGTGCGGCCGGCGACGTCGTCCGACTTCACCGTCAGCATTTCTTGCAAGGTGTAGGCCGCGCCGTAAGCCTCGAGCGCCCAGACCTCCATTTCGCCGAAACGCTGACCGCCGAACTGGGCCTTGCCGCCCAATGGCTGCTGCGTGACGAGCGAGTAGGGGCCGATCGAACGCGCGTGGATCTTGTCGTCGACCAGATGATGCAGCTTCAGCATGTAGATATAGCCGACCGTCACCTTGCGGTCGAACGGATCGCCCGTGCGGCCATCGAACAACGTCACCTGACCCGACGAGTCGAAGCCGGCCATGTCGAGCATTTCGACGATGTCCTTTTCGCGTGCGCCGTCGAACACCGGCGTCGCGATCGGCACGCCGCGCCGCAGATTCTGGCCCAACTCCACCAGACCCTCGTTGTCGAGCGCCTTGATCGTGTCGTTGTCGCCATAAATCTGATCGAGCTTCGCCCTCAGCGGCCCGATCTCATGGGCGCGCATGTAGGCGTCAACCGCCTCGCCGACCTGGCGGCCGAGGCCCGCGCAGGCCCAACCCAGGTGCGTTTCGAGGATCTGCCCGACGTTCATGCGGCTCGGCACGCCGAGCGGGTTCAACACGATGTCGACCGGCGTCCCGTCGGCGAGGAACGGCATGTCCTCCTGCGGCGTGATGCGCGAGACGACGCCCTTGTTGCCATGGCGGCCCGCCATCTTGTCGCCGGGCTGGATCTTTCGCTTCACCGCCACGAACACCTTGACCATCTTCATCACGCCGGGCGGCAGTTCGTCGCCGCGCTGCAGCTTCTCGACCTTGTCGAGGAAGCGGCTTTCCAGGCTCTTCTTCGACTCGTCGTACTGTTTCCGCATCGCCTCGATTTCGGTCATCGTCGCGTCGCTCTCGAGCGCGAACGTCCACCATTGCGAGCGCGGGAACTCGTCGACCAGCTCCTTGGTGAGCAGTTGGTCCTTCTTGAAGCCTTTCGGCCCGGAGAGCGCCCGCTTGCCCATCAGGATGTCGTTGAGACGCGCATAGACGTTGCGATCCAGGATCGCCTGCTCGTCGTCGCGGTCCTTCGCCAGACGCTCGATCTCCTCGCGCTCGATCGCCTGAGCGCGCTCGTCCTTCTCGACGCCGTGGCGGTTGAACACGCGCACCTCGACGACCGTGCCTTGCACGCCGGGCGGCACGCGCAAGCTGGTGTCGCGCACGTCCGACGCCTTCTCGCCGAAGATCGCGCGGAGCAGCTTTTCTTCCGGCGTCATCGGGCTTTCGCCCTTCGGCGTGATCTTGCCGACGAGAATGTCGCCCGCCACCACTTCGGCGCCGATGTAGACGATGCCGGCTTCGTCGAGATTCTTCAGCGCCTCTTCCGAGACGTTGGGAATGTCGCGCGTAATCTCCTCCGGCCCGAGCTTGGTGTCTCGCGCCATCGCCTCGAACTCCTCGATGTGGATCGAGGTGAACACGTCGTCCTTGACGATCTTCTCGTTGAGCAGGATCGAGTCTTCGAAGTTGTAGCCGTTCCAAGGCATGAACGCGACGAGCACATTGCGGCCGAGCGCGAGATCGCCGAGATCGGTCGAGGGACCGTCGGCGATAATGTCGCCCTTCTCCACGCGGTCGCCGACGCGCACCAACGGCTTCTGGTTGATGCAGGTCGACTGGTTGCTGCGCTGAAACTTCATCAGCCGATAGATGTCGACCGCGGGCTTGGTCGGATCGGTCTCATCCGTTGCGCGGATGACGATACGGGTCGCGTCGACCTGGTCGATCACGCCGCCGCGTCGCGCCGAGATCGCCGCGCCGGAATCGCGCGCGACCACCGCCTCCATGCCGGTGCCGACCAGCGGCGCGTCGGAGCGCACCAGCGGCACGGCCTGACGCTGCATGTTGGAGCCCATCAGCGCGCGGTTGGCGTCGTCGTTCTCCAGGAACGGGATCAGCGCCGCGGCGACCGAGACGAGTTGCTTCGGCGACACGTCCATGTACTCGACGCGATCGGCCGGCAGGAACACGACGTCGCCCGCCTGACGGCAGACGATGAGATCGCCGGTGATGTGGCCGTTCGCGTCCAGCGGCGTGTCGGCCTGGGCGACGGCGTATTTCTGCTCCTCCATGGCGGAGAGATATTGCACGTCCATCGTCACATGGCCGTCCTTCACCTTGCGATAAGGCGACTCGATGAAGCCGTATTTGTTCACGCGAGCAAAGGTGGCCAGCGAGTTGATGAGACCGATGTTCGGCCCTTCCGGAGTCTCGATCGGGCAGATGCGGCCGTAATGCGTCGGGTGCACGTCGCGCACCTCGAAGCCGGCGCGCTCACGCGTCAGACCGCCCGGGCCAAGCGCCGAGAGACGGCGTTTGTGGGTGATCTCGGAGAGCGGGTTGGTCTGGTCCATGAACTGCGAGAGCTGCGACGAGCCGAAGAACTCGCGCACCGCCGCCGCCGCGGGCTTCGCGTTGATGAGGTCCTGCGGCATGATCGTGTCGATCTCGACCGAGCTCATGCGCTCCTTGATCGCCCGCTCCATCCGTAGCAGGCCGACGCGGTACTGGTTCTCCATCAGTTCGCCGACCGACCGAACACGACGGTTGCCGAGATGGTCGATGTCGTCAATCTCGCCGCGGCCGTCGCGCAAATCGACCAACGCCTTCACGACCGCGAGGATGTCCTCGCGGCGCAGCGTGCGCTGGGTGTCGGGCGCGTCGAGGTCGAGGCGCATGTTCATCTTGACGCGGCCGACCGCCGAGAGGTCGTAGCGCTCGGAATCGAAGAACAGCGATTGGAACATCGCCTCGGCCGACTCGATGGTCGGCGGCTCGCCGGGCCGCATGACGCGGTAGATGTCGAACAGCGCATCCTCGCGCGAGGTGTTCTTGTCGACCTTGAGCGTGTTGCGGATATAAGGCCCGACATTGATGTGGTCGATGTCCAGGATCGGCAGCTCCTCGAGGCCCTTCTCGATGAGCACGGCGAGCAGCTTCTCGGTGATCTCGTCGCCGGCCTCGGAATAGATTTCGCCCGTCTGCGCGTTGTACAGGTCCTGAGCGAGATACTGGCCATTGAGATCGGCGTCCGAGGCGCGGAACGCCTTCAGACCCTTCTCGGCGAGTTGCTTGGCCGAGCGCGCGGTGAGCTTGCGCCCCGCCTCGATCGCCACTTCGCCGGTGTCGGCGTCAATCAGCTCGTTGACGATCTTGACGCCCTTCATCCGCTCGGGATCGTAAGGCACGCGCCAGCCGTGCTTGTCGCGCGTATAGATCGACTTCTTGTAGAAGATCGACAGGATTTCCTCGCCATCTAGCCCGAGCGCGAACAACAGCGATGTCACCGGGATCTTGCGGCGGCGATCGATGCGCGCGTGGACGATGTCCTTGGCGTCGAACTCGATGTCGAGCCAGGAGCCGCGATAGGGGATGATGCGGGCGGCGAACAGCAGTTTGCCCGACGAATGGCTCTTGCCCTTGTCGTGGTCGAAGAACACGCCGGGCGAGCGGTGCATCTGGCTGACGATGACGCGCTCGGTGCCGTTGACGATGAAGGTGCCGTTCGCCGTCATGAGCGGCATGTCGCCCATATAGACGTCCTGCTCCTTGATGTCCTTGACGGAGCGCGCCTGGGTCTCGGGATCGACATCGAACACGATAAGGCGCAGCGTCACCTTAAGCGGCGCTGCGAACGTCATGCCGCGCTGACGGCACTCGTCGACGTCGTATTTCGGCGCCTCGTATTCGTATTTTACGAATTCGAGCTGAGCCGTTTGCGCAAAATCCGAAATCGGGAACACGGACTTGAAGACGGACTGCAAGCCCTCGTTCGCCCGGCCGCCCTTCGGCGCCTCCATCAGGAGGAACTGGTCGTAAGAGGCCTTCTGCACCTCGATGAGGTTCGGCATCTCGCCGACCTCCTTGACGTGACCAAAGACCTTGCGAACACGCTTGCGGCCGATGAATGTTTGCGCCATGTCGCTCCTCAATCGTCTTCGCCAGGCGGTCCGCGCATCCGTTTGACGCGCGCCGCCCTGGCGATCAGACCCCCGCCGAGGCTTGGCGCCTTTGCGGGCGGCGCCGGGCCGTGGGGATTTCCCCGATTCTCGTTACGCAGCGAACGGCGTCGCGTTTCACGCCGTTACGCAAAAACGACCGAACGGCCCTGGGCGGGCGCCCGGGCCGTTCTTTGCGATAAAGGCCCCCGAGAGAGCCGCACGCGCTTACTTGAGCTCAACCTTGGCGCCGGCCTTCTCGAGCTGGGCCTTGATCTTCTCGGCCTCGTCCTTGGTGACGCCTTCCTTGACGGCCTTCGGGGCGCCTTCGACGAGATCCTTGGCTTCCTTGAGGCCGAGCGCGGTGATTGCCCGGACTTCCTTAATCACTTCGATCTTCTTGTCGCCGGCGGCCGTCAGCATCACCGTGAACTCGGTCTTCTCCTCGACCGGCGCCGCAGCCGCCGCGCCGCCCGCGGGGGCCGCCGCAACCGCGACCGCCGCCGCGGCGGAGACGCCCCACTTCTCTTCGAGGAGCTTGGCGAGTTCAGCCGCTTCGAGGATCGTCAGGCCCGAGAGCTCGTCGACGATTTTTTCCAGATTAGCCATGTCTGTGCTTGTCCTATATGGTTCGAACTTTGCGTTTGGGAAGAGCCTTGCGTCAGGCTGCGTCTTTTGAGGCGTAGGCCGAGATGACGCGCGCGACCTTGGCGGCCGGCGCATTGGCGAGCTGTGCGAGCTTCGTCGCCGGGGCCGTGATGAGCCCGATGAGCTTGGCGCGCAGTTCGTCGAGCGACGGCATGGTCGCCAGCGCCTTCACCCCATCGGGGTTGAGCGCCGTCTTGCCCATGGCGCCGCCGAGGACCACGAACTTCTCGTGATCCCTAGCGAACGCCACGGCGGCCTTGGCCGCCGCCACCGGGTCGCTCGAATGAGCGATCAGGGTCGGTCCCTTGAGCAAGGGGCCGATCGAGGCGACGTCCGTTCCTTTAAGAGCAATCTGGGCGAGGCGGTTCTTGGCGACCTGAACGGACGCGCCGGCCTGCTTCATCTGCTTGCGCAGGCGCTGCATCTGGGCGACCGTCAAGCCGGAGTACTGCGCCACCACCACCACCGACGTCTTCGCAAAGACGTCGTGGAGGGCGACGACGGCCTCCTTCTTTTCCGCTCTATCCACGTTGCTGTCTCCGGTTGGCGGGCGAACCCGCCTCCTGCGTAATGCCGCGCTCGCGCCCGAAGGCGTTTCGCGCGACGCTTTGCGCCTGTCCCCGGAGCGAACGCGAGCGTTCAACGCCGGACAGATGGTTCGAACCTCATTGCGTCCCAGGCGCGGCTGCGCTGAGAGCGAAATCCGGTTTTCCCCGTCTATGCAGGCCCCCACGATCCGGTTAGGATCGATTCGGGAATTAAGTCGCTCGCGGGCCTAAGCCCTCGGGCGACGCCGGCAGTCTCGGACAGGACATGGCCGGAATAGACACGAGGTTGCCCCCGGGTCCTCCGGCCTATCCACCGCTCCCTACGTCCGTTCGCCGCAATCGGCCGCTCGAATGCAAGGGCGGAAGCCATGAATGATCATCGGGGCCCCATGCGCCGCTAAGCCCCAGCGCACGCCCTTAGCGTCTTGCCAAGCGGACGGCAAGAGGGCGCCTGCATTTTTCCGCCGCATTCAGCATGCTCCTTTACGGCGCCGAAAGCGGCGCGGCGCTAACTCGTGCGCCAAAGCGAGTTCGACTTGCGCCCTCATCCGCCATCCCGTGTCGATCTGCCGGCGCTGACAAGTCTGCGCTTTTTCGCGGCGGCGATGATTTTCGTCTTTCACCTGCGGGAGTTCGCCCCAGCCGACTGGCTCTATCGGATCGCCCCGGCGATGTACCACGGCGTCTCGTTCTTCTTCGTGCTGTCGGGCTTCGTGCTGACCCACGCCTACGTCGGGCGCGAGGTTTCGTGGACGCGATTCTACCGCGCCCGCATCGCCCGCATTGTTCCGATGCACCTCGCGAGCCTCGCGCTGCTGCTGGCGGCGCTGCCTTTGCCGCTGGCGGTCGGCCAGAGGCTCGGCGTCGGCGCGGCGACGCTGTCGTTCGTCCTGAAGGCGTCGATGCTCGACGCTTGGGCGCCGACCCGCGCCATTCTGCAATCCTGGAATAACGTCTCCTGGTCGATCTCAGTGGAAATGGCGTTCTACGCCGTTTTTCCATTGCTTCTTTCGGCTATGTTGCGCCGGCCCGCGCTTACCCTTGCCGCCGCTGGGGCCGTTTCGTTCAGCGTCCTCGACGTCGGCGTCGCGGCCGGACTTCCGGTGTTCGCGCTCGACCGCGACGCGCTGACGCTGTTCAATATCGGCTCGTGCTTTCCGCTGGCGCGCGGCTTCGAGTTTGTGCTCGGCGTCGCGACCTGCCTTGCGTGGCGGCGCTGGTTGCAACCGGCGTCGCTGTCGGCCCGCGCCTGGACGGGGATCGAGGCGGCCGCGCTGGCGGGCGCGGCGGTCTGGCTACTGGCTTGCGTTCCCGCGCTGATGGGTCTGGCCGAGGGGCCGGCCTTCGTCTGGCTGCGGGCGTCCGGCTCGTGCTGGGTGTTCGCGCTGCTGATCGCGGCGCTGGCGGGCGGCCAGGGGAGAGTCAGCCGCGGGCTCGCCTGGCGTCCGTTGGTCGCCCTGGGCGAGGCGAGCTTCGCGTTCTACATGGTCCACATGATTGTGATGCGCGCGCTGCGCTTCCATTTCGGGCAGGGGCCGGGCACGCTGTCGGCGCTGGCGCTGTCGCTCGGACTCGCGTTCCTGTTTCACCACGCCGTCGAAATTCCCATGCGCCGTCGTCTAATGGGTGTCGCGACCTCCGCGCGCCCGGCTCCTCGCGTCGCCGCCGCGGACCGCTTCGCCTAAACCGCGACTGCGATCCGTCCTTGTCGCTTTGCCGTCAGCGCTTACGTTTAGGCGAGGAGCCACGATGAGCCAGGCGGACGATCTCGATCCCTTTGTGCGGCGCCCTGAAGCGGGCGTCTCGGCGATCGACCTTGTCGTCGAGGGCGTGCATTGCGGCGCCTGCGTGGCGACGATCGAGAAGGGGTTTCGCGATCAGAAAGGCGTGCGAGGCGCGCGGGTCAACCTCGCCAGCAAGCGCGTGACCGTCGAATGGGACGACGGCGCCGTCACCCCGCAGGCGATCGTCTCCCGGCTCGAGGGGCTCGGCTATCCCGCCTTTCCGTTCGCGGCGGAGCGCCGCGACAGCGTCGAAGCGGACGCCGAGCGCGATCTGAGCCGCCGCCTCATCGTCGCGGCGGCGGGGACGGCGCTGCTGATGGCGCTCGACTCTCACGTTCTCATGGCGTTCGTCGCGCTTCCGACTGTCGCCTATGCCGGCTGGCCGTTCTTTCGCAGCGCGGGTCGCAGTCTCAGCCAGCGTTCGGTCAACATGGACGTTCCGATCGCCGTCGGCGTCGCCCTGACAATGCTGACCTCGCTGTTCGCCGGCCCGCTGCACGTGCGCGCCTATTTCGACAGCGCGCCGATGCTGCTCGCCTTCTTGCTCGCCGGCCGGCTGTTCGATCAGCGCATGCGCCGCAAGACGCGCGAGTTCGCCGCGGGTCTTGCCGGCCTGAAGCCGGAGCGGGCGGTCACGCTCGATCCGCGCGGCGAGGCGCGCGAAGTCGCCATCGCCGCCGTCGCGCCAGGCGATCTCGTGCTGGTGCGCGCCGGCGAGCGCATTCCCGTCGACGGGATCGTTGAGGAAGGCCGATCCGAGGTTGACCTCAGCCTCGTCACCGGCGAGTCCCGTCCCGTAGCGGTTGCCGACGGCGCCGAGGTTTATGCCGGCGCGCTCAATCTCGGCGGCGCGTTGCGGGTGCGGGTGCGCAAGGCGGCGACCGGCACGCTGCTCGACGAGGTTAACGCGCTGATCGAAAAGGCGGTCGAGCAACGCTCGGCCTATGTCCGCCTCGCCGATCGCGCGGCGCGCTATTACGTGCCCCTGGTGACGGTCGCCTCGCTCGGCGCATTCGTCGGCTGGCTGCTGGCCGGCGCGACGCTCGCCGCCGCGCTGGAAATCGCAATCGCGGTCCTGATTATCACCTGTCCCTGCGCGCTCGGCCTCGCCGTGCCCGCCGTGCAGGTGGTTGCGGCGGGCGCGCTGTTCCGTCGCGGCGTGCTGCTCAACAGCGGCGAAGCGTTGGAGCGGCTCGCCGACGTCGACACGATCGTGTTCGACAAGACCGGCACGCTGACCTTGCCGGCGCCGACCCTGGCCAACCCCGACGCGGCGACCCCATCGGAACTCGCGCTCGCCGGCGCGCTGGCGCTAGCGAGCCGGCATCCCCTGGCGGAGGCGCTGGCCAAGGCGTCGGGCGCGCAATCGCCGCTGACGGCGCACGAGTTTCCCGGCCAGGGCGTCACCGCGCTGGTCGACGGCAAGCGGCTGAAGCTCGGGTCGATCGCCTATTGCAAAGCCGACGCGGAAGCGGCGGCTGTCGCCGCGGCGTGGCCCGACGCCTCGCTGATCGCGTTCCGCGGGCCGGAGCGCGCCGTCGTCTTCGCCTTGCGGCAGGCGACCCGGCCCGACGCCGCCGCGACCATCGCGCGGCTCGCGTCAGGCTACTCCATCGAGATTCTCTCCGGCGATAGCGAGGCTGCGGTCAAAGCTCTGGCGGCCGAGGTGAAGGTCGCCGACTGGTCGGCCCGTCTCAAGCCGGCCGACAAGGTCGCGCGCCTCAAGGCGCTGAAGGCGCAGGGGCGGCGCGTGCTGATGGTTGGCGACGGGCTCAACGACGCCCCGGCGCTCGCCGCCGCCGACGCTTCGATCGCCCCAGTCTCGGCGACCCACCTGGCGCAGACCCAGGCGGATGCGGTTTTCCTCGGCACCCGGCTCGCGCCGGTCGCGGAGGCGGTCGCGCTCGCCGCGAGGGCCAAGCGATTGATGATCGAAAACCTCTGGCTGTCGGCGATCTACAACGCCGTCGCCGTGCCGCTGGCGCTCGCCGGGCTGGTGACACCGCTCGTCGCGGCGGTGGCAATGTCGGGCTCGTCGGCGCTCGTCATCCTCAACGCCTTGCGCGCGGGCCGAGGGAACGAACAAATCTTAACCAGCCCGCCCAAGCCTTGAGCGCGCCCGCAGCGTCACGGAAATGTATCATTGTTTGCGATTGTCGGCGCTGATATGGACCGCCGCGCCCTTTGAGGCTGCGGGTCGGGCGGGGTTGCAGTATGCAGGGTAAGATGAAGATCCTGGCGGGCAACTCCAACCCGCAGATCGCCGAAGCCATCGCCGCCTACCTCGGCGAGCCGCTCACCCGCTGCCACGTCCGCCGCTTCGCCGATCTCGAAATCTTCGTCGAAATCCTCGAAAACGTGCGCGGCCGCGACACTTTCATCGTGCAGTCGACGTCGTATCCGACCAACGACAACCTGATGGAGCTGCTGATCATGATCGACGCGCTGCGGCGCGCGTCGGCGCAGCGCATCACCGCGGTGCTTCCCTATTTCGGCTATGCCCGCCAGGACCGTAAGCCCGGCCCGCGCTCGCCGATCTCGGCGAAGCTTGTCGCCAACCTCATCACCCGCGCCGGCGCCGACCGCGTGCTGACCGTCGATCTGCACGCCGGGCAGATCCAGGGCTTCTTCGACATTCCGACCGACAACCTGTTCTCCGCGCCGACGATGGTGCGCGACATCAAGGAGCGCGGGCTCGTGCGCAACGCGATGGTGGTGTCGCCCGACGTCGGCGGCGTGGTGCGCGCCCGCGCGCTCGCCAAGCGGCTCGACGCGCCGCTCGCCATCGTCGACAAGCGCCGCGAGCGGGCGGGCGAGTCGGAAGTGATGAACATCATTGGCGACGTGAAGGGCCGCAATTGCGTGCTGCTCGACGACATCGTCGATTCCGGCGGCACGTTGTGCAACGCCGCCGACGCGCTGCTCGAAGCCGGCGCCGAGAGCGTTTCGGCCTACATCACCCATGGGGTATTGTCCGGTGGCGCCGTCGCGCGCGTGGCCTCTTCAAGCCTGAAGGAGCTGGTGCTGACCGACACGATCGCCCCGACCGAGCCGGTCAGGCTCGCTCGGAACATCCGCGTCATCACCATCGCGCCGCTGATCGGCGAGGCGATCGCGCGAATATATAAAGAAGAGAGCGTATCGAGCCTGTTCGATTGATTGCCGATATTGCCGTCATGGCGAGCGAAGCGAAGCCATCCAGCCGATGAGAGATCGTCTGTCAACCTGATAGCGTCACGCTGGCGGCGCGCTGGATGGCGTCGCTTCGCTCGCCATGACAATTCCTATAATCAGACGAGTGCCCCATGCGCGCCAAATTCGCTCTGTTGGTCTTTTTGTCCGCGACCTCGCCGGCTTTTGCCGCCGACCCCCTGGCGCCGCCGCCCGGCACGGCGCTTCTCGCTAAATTCGCCGCGCGCGGCGATCAGATTTACACCTGCACCTTGAACGGCAACGTCTACGAGTGGCGGTTTACGGGGCCTGAGGCCGAGTTGTTCGACGCCGACGGCGCGAAGGCTGGCAAGCACTATGCCGGCCCGACCTGGGAAGCCGGCGATGGCAGCAAGGTGCGCGGACGCGTCGTCGCGTCCAAGGCGGCGCCCGATGGAGTCAGCGTGCCGTGGCTTCTGCTTGCCGCCGCGTCGCACGAAGGCGAGGGACGCATGGACGAAGTCACCTATGTCCAGCGCGTCGACACCAAGGGCGGGGGCGCGCCGAAAGACGGATGCGCGGCCGATCGCGCCGGCCAGGTCGCGAGATCGCCGTACGAGGCCAATTATCTGTTCTACCGCGCGCCGAAGTAGGGCGGTCACACCGCCGGCGCGAACAATTCGTGCGGCTGCCCGAGTCCGCGCAGCTCGAACGCGCCGAGGCTCGGCAACGCGCTACAATAGCCGTAAACGCGGGCGAAATCGTCGCTGACGATCAGCGGCAGATCCCTCGCTTTTGCTACGGCCTCGATGCGGCTCACCAGATTGACGGCGGGGCCGATCACCGTGAAATCGACGCGGTCCACGGAGCCGATATTGCCGTAAGTCACCTCGCCGTAATGCAGCGCGATGACCAGCCGCAGCGGCGCCTCGGACTCGGCGACAGGCCGCAACGCCATCGCGGCGAACGTCTCGCGTGCCGCCGCGAGCGCGTTGCCCGCGGCGCCGCGCGCCTCCTCCGCGGTCGCGGCGGGGAAAATCGCCAGCAACCCGTCGCCGATGAATTTCAGGATCTCGCCGCCGTGGGCGGCGATCGCCCGCGACTGGAGATCAAACAGGTCGTTGAGCACCGCGATCACCCGCGCGCTCGGCGCGTGGTCGGAAAGCGCGGTGAAGCCGCGCAAATCCGACGACCAGATCGCCGCCGAGATCTGCTCGCCGCTGCCGCGCCGGATTTTCCCGTCCAGCACGCGCGGGCCGGTCTGCGCCCCGAGATAGGCGGCGAGCACATTCTCGGCGATCTGGCGCTGGTTGCGCATGTCGGCGATCAACGCAATGTCGCCGCTGAAGCCGGTCAGCAGGTCGATTTCCGCCTGCCGAAAGCCGCCCACCGCATCCGAGACATAGGTCATCACATGCGTCTCGAAGCCGAACGGGCTGTCGACGGGAATCGTCAGATAATCCGTCGCGCCCCGCGCCTTCAGGTCCGCCAGGATGGAGAAGTCGAACGTCGAGTCGTCGTCGAGACGCCGGCGGATGATCTTTTTCTCGGTTCGCGCCTGCAGCATCGGGTTGTCGGCGTAGGGTATGATGTCGAGCACTTCGTGCATGACCATGATTTTGCGCGTTTCGGCGATGTCCTTCCACCAGTGATAGGTCGCGCCGAGGAACTGCGGGTGCAGGGTCGACGTGTTGACCCCGACCCGCAACAACCCGATGCCCGCCGCCGTCAGCCGCCAGCCATATTCGTCAATGACTTTGGTGAAGGAAAGCTCGCGGCGCGCGGAGCCGCGCACCCACGCCGATACACCCTCCAACGTCTCGCTCCGCGGCCGCAAAGGCTCAGGGGTGGAGACCGTCGAGTGGATGACCGTCGCGCCCGACAATCCCGGCGTTTGCGGCCGAGGGCTCTCCTGCGCCATCCGCTAAAACCGTTTCAGCGCTCGGCCGAAGCGATCGAACATCTCGTCAATGTCCTGCGACGAAATCACCAGCGGGGGGCAGAACGCGATCACGTCGCCGATGGCGCGGATGATGAGCCCTTCCTCGTGGCAGAGTTCGGCGAGCCTCGCGCCGCACGACCCCGGCGGATCGAACGGCGCCTTGCTCGCCTTGTCGGCGACGAACTCCAGCGCGCCGATCAGCCCGACGCCGCGCGCCTCGCCGACCTTGGGATGCGAGGCGAACGTGCGCAACCGCTCCTGGAACTGGGGGCCAAGCCGTCGCGCCGCGCCGACCAGGTCCTTCTCCTCGATGATGTCGAGGTTCTCCAATGCGATCGCCGTCCCCACGGGATGCCCGCTCGCGGTGAAGCCGTGCGCGAACACGCCGATCTTCGCCGAGTTGTCGGCGAGCGTCTGATAGACCTTGTCGGTGAACAGGATCGCCGAGAGCGGAAAGTAGCTGGAGGTGATCGCCTTGGACACCACCATGAAATCGGGCTCAATGTTGTAGGTCTGCGAGCCGAACATGTTGCCGGTGCGGCCGAAGCCGGTGATGACCTCGTCGGCGACCACCAGCACGTCATGCTTGCGGCAGACGGCCTGCATCTTCTCCCAATAAGTGGCGGGAGGCGGCATGACGCCGCCGGCGCCCATCACCGGCTCGCCGATGAAGGCGGCGACCGTCTCCGGCCCCTCCGCGACGATCGTGGCGTCAAGCTCCTCGGCGAGCCGCGTGGCGAACGCCTCCTCGCTCTCGCCCGGCTGGCCGAAGCGCCAAAGGTTCGGACAGGTCAGGTGCTTGACGAACGGCAGCGGCAGATCGAAGTCGCGATAGAAGTTCGGCATCCCGGTCAGGCTGCCGGCGACGATCGTCACGCCGTGATACGCCTTCTGGCGCGACAGAAACTTCTTCTTCTGCGGCCGGCCAAGCGCATTGTTGTAGTACCAGATCATCTTGACGACGAGATCGTTGGCCTCCGATCCCGACGAGGTGAAATGCGCCTTCGCCATGCCCGGCGCGAGCGCGACAAGGCGCTCGGCGAGCTTGGTCGCGGAGGGGTGCGATTTGTGGCTGAACGAGTGGTAGAAGGGCAGCTTCGCCATCTGCTCGGCGGCGGCCTTCACCAGCCGCTGTTCGCCGAAGCCGACCGCGACGCTCCACAGCCCCGCCAGGCCCTCGATATATTCCTTGCCCTGATCGTCGTAAACGCGCACGCCTTCGCCGCGCTCGATCATCATCGGGCCGACCTGCTCGTGGCGGCGGGCGTTGGTGGCGGGATGGAAGTAATAGGCGATGTCGCGGGCGGCGAGCGAGTTCGGCCTGTCAGTCATCGGGGAGCCTCCGGAGACGCACCGGCATTTGCGCTCTGCTAGCGGCCTTGTCCAGAGGGGCCGGCGACGAAACCGCGCCCGCTACTCGCGTCAAGGAGACTCCCGTCCGCCTCAGTAACGGCTCCTCACGACGTGGCGCCAGCGGCGATGCGGCGCGTAATAATTCGGGCCGGCGTCGTACGCCGGTGGCGCGTATTGCGCGAATGCGAGGGCGAGCGAGGGATCGTTGTAGAAACCGGCCGAGCTCAGGCCGCGATCGTCGCGCGCGCGCACGAGCGCGTGGAGGGTGGGCGACAGCCCCTCCACACTCGGCGGATAGGCGTCGTCAGAGACCGCCCGCTCCAAGCAGAAATCACCGCAGGCGGCTGCGGGGGTCGAGGCGGCGGCCAGCGCCACGGCGAACAAAGCGACGATCCTAGGTTTCATCTCCAGCGTCCCCTGCAAATATAGATCGATGCTTTACGTGTTTATCGTTGCGTCCTGGTCAAGAAACAGGCCTAACGAAAGGTGTCGCCGGGGCCGAGCGGCGCTTGCAATTCGGAGAAATCGCGCCGGGCGTCGCCGATCGCGGCGGAGATCGGCGTCAGGTCGAGCAAGGTCTCGGGCGCCGGGCGCAGCAGCGCGAGCGCGTCGGCGGCGCGGTTGTCGTGATCGAGCCAGCTTCCGAACGCTTCGCGCGGCAGGATCGCCGGCATGCGGTCGCTGAGGCCGGACACCAGACGGTTGGCGCCCGTCGTGACGATGCAGGCGGTGTCGATCTCGCTGCCGTTGGGATCGAGGTAGGTCTCGAAAAGTCCGGCGAATCCCAGCGGCCCTCGATCGACGGCCCGAATTAGAAACGGTTGCTTCGCCTGACCTCGTCCGCCGTCGCGCCAGACGTAAAAGCCGTCGGCGGGCACGAGGCATCGACGGCGCTTCAAGGCCGCCGAAAAGCTGGGCTTCTCCATCAGGGTCTCGGCGCGCGCGTTGATGAGCAGCGGGAAGCGGCTGACGTCCTTGGCGAAGCTCGGCAGAAACCCCCAACGGACGAGGCGAAAACTTCGCTCCCGCCCGTGCGTGAAGTCGCGCGCCGCGATGACGGCGATCGGCTGCGTCGGCGCAATATTGAAGCGCGGCGGAAACTCCGGCGTTTCGTTGTAACCGAAATATTCGCGTAAGACCGGCGCTGGCGATGTCAGGGCGAACCGCCCGCACATTTGTCCCTCCGCCATTAACTATTCTTAAAGCCGCCGGTCGCGGGCGCAACGTAATGCGATATAGGTTGTTCTATGTCGCTTGCCACTGCTATCCGCCTGCACATGCTGGACGCCGCCCAAGCTCGACTGGCCGCGCTCGATTACGTGAGCGAGGCGTTCGCCGAGGCGGTGCTCGACGAAGTCGAGGTCGAGGCGTTCGCCGAGGCGGCCATCGCGACGGCGTTGCGCGAGCTGGTCGCCGCGCATGGAGAGGACCGAGTGGCGGAGCTCGTACAAAGCTGGCCCGAGCGCGTGCGCGCCGGCGAGTTCTCGCTGCGAGTTCGGCAATAGCGCGCGCCGGCGCGGCGCCTTAAAAGACGGCCCTCAGCGAGGGAGTCGGAGCCATGACGTTCAAGGCAGTGCGGGCGGACAAGACCGAGGCCGGACAAACGGTCGGCTTCGCCGAGGTGGAGGACGCCGAACTGATGGACGGCGACGTGACGGTGCGGGTGACGCACTCCACCGTCAATTACAAGGACGGACTCGCACTCTCGGGCAAATCCGCGATTCCGCGCAAATTCCCGCTGCTGCTCGGCATTGATTTCGCGGGCGTCGTCGAGAGCTCCAACCACGCCGGCTTCGGGCCTGGGGACGAGGTGGTGGCCAACGGCTTTGGGCTCGGCGAGACCCATTCAGGCGGCTATGCGCAAAAGGCGCGGGTGAAAGGCGACTGGCTCGTCAAACTGCCGCCCCCGTTCAGCCGCGCCGAGGCGATGGCGATCGGAACCGCAGGCTACACCGCCGCGCTCGCCGTCGACGCGCTGGAGGCGAGCGGCGTCACGCCCGACATGGGCCCCGCGGTCGTCACCGGCGCGGCGGGCGGCGTCGGCTCGGTCGCGATCGCGTTGCTGAAGTCGGCGGGATGGAGCGTCATCGCCTCGACCGGGCGAGCCGCCGAGGCGGATTATCTGAAGCGCCTCGGCGCCGCGGAGATCCTCAACCGCGCCACCATGTCGGGGCCCGGCAAGCCGCTGGCGAAGGAGCGCTGGATCGCCGGAATCGACAGCGTCGGCTCGCATACGCTGGTCAATCTGTTGGCGCAGACCCGCTATCGCGGCGCCATCGCCGCCTGCGGGCTCGCCGGCGGCATGGACCTGCCGGGCTCGGTCGCGCCTTTCATTCTGCGCGGCGTGCGGCTCATCGGGATCGACAGCGTTCAATGCCCGATGCCGCAACGCCTTGCCGCCTGGTCGCGGCTCGCCCGCGATCTCGACCGGCAACTGCTGGCCAGTCTCACCCAAACGATCGCCTTCGATCGTGTGTTCGAGGTCGGCGCAGCGATCCTGAAAGGCGAGGTTCGCGGCCGGGTTGTCGTCGACATCTGCGCTTGATCGCCGCTACTTCAACCGATCGCGAATCTTGTCGAGGCCGGCCCGCGCGCAGCCGTCGTCGAGTTTTGCGCCTGGGGCGCCGGCGGCGCCGATCGCGCCGATGGTTTCGTCGCCGAGTTTGATCGGCACGCCGCCGCCGAAGAACATCACATGCGGAAGCTTGGCGAGCGGCGCGATGCCGTCATCGCCCTTCGCCCGCTCGGCGAGCGCCAAGGTGTCTGACTTGAACGACGCCGCGGTGTAGGCTTTGGCGTGCGCGCTATCGAGCGAATGCGCCCCGGCTCCATCGGCGCGCAGAACCGCGATGCTGACGCCGTCGGCGTCCACGACATCGGCCGTTTCGTGATAATTTTGCCGCGCACACGCCGCGGCAACCTCGGCGGCCGCCTCCATCGCGAGGGCGGCGGGTATTCGATGCGTCGGCAACGTCTGCGCCGCCAAGGGGCTGACAATCAGGCAAAGCGCGGCGACGGAAACGAGACTGCGTAACATGGCGCCCTCCCTCGGCGGCCGCCAAGCGACGGCTCGCGATCCCGGCAAGGGATCGCCAGCCGCCGGCCTTGTCAAGCCGTTAGGCCGCCTCTGCGGACTCCGAAACCGGCGCGAACACCATTCCCTTCGACTGCGCGATCAACTCATGCACGTATTCGAGCTTCTGCATGACCGACGCGTTGAGCACGAACGGATAGAGGTCCGGCTGCCCCATGCTGCGATTGACGCCGTTGAGCGCCACGGTCAACGGCACCCAGGCGTCAACCAGCCGCTCGGCGCTCGGCGCCGCATAGGGGTTGAAGTCGATCTTCGCCGCAGTGGCGTTGGGCATGAAACGCGCGCGCACGTTGATGCCGTAGCTGCGCGCCGTCTCCAGCGCATCGACGATGTGAAGATAATGCGCCCAGGTCTCCGCGAAATCCTCCCAGGGGTGCGACGTTGCGTAAGAGCTGATGAAATGGACGGGCCAATCCGCCGGCGGACCTTCCTTATAGTGACGCTGCAAAGCTTCGCCGTAGTCCGCGCGCTCGTCGCCGAACACCGCGCGGAACGCATCGAGCCGGCCCGCGTCGCGGACCAGCCGGTCCCAGTAATAATGGCCAATTTCGTGGCGGAAATGGCCAACCAATGTGCGGTACGGTTCGCCGAGCGAGGCCCGCCGCTTCTCGCGTTCTGCGTCATCGCCTTCGGCGACGTTCAGGGTGATGAGGCCATTGTCGTGCCCCGTCAGCACCTGCTCCGCGGCGCCGCCGCCGGTCGCGATGTCGCCCAGGAAGTCGAAGGCGAGTCCGCGCTCCGGATCGTCGATCTTGTTAGGATGCGGCAAGCGCCACCGCAGCAGGGAGCGAAACACATAACGCTTGGCGAGCTCGATTTTCTGCCAGCGCTCGACATTGTCGGGAATCGAGAGATCGGGGATCGTACGGTTGTTGCGGCATGCTTCGCAAAGCCGTTCCGTCGACGATTCCGGGACGAGCCAATTGCAGACGCCGTGATGGGCGTTGTCGCAATAGCGATAAGGTTCTTCGTTGGCGCCAAGCGCCTTGTAAACCTGAGGCCCGCCCTCGAGCGCGCTCATCGCGAAGCGGTCTGGCAAGAATCCCACGGCGCGGCCGCAGGACAGACATTGGCTGTTTCCGAAGTGGAGGGCTGAGCCGCAGCCCTGGCACTCAAACAATTGCATGATTGACTCCTCCGCCAGCCCCGCGGCGCGCACAAAAATAACCGCTCGGCTTTGGCGCACTGGGCGGATAGGGGAAGCCGCCACGCAAGCGCCAAACGCCGAGCGGTCAGTCGGGGGCAGTCCAGTAACGCGCGGGCTATCTGATTGTTCCGCGCTTTCTCACGCGGCCCGGTAGAGCGTGCGATAACGCTCTGCGGAATCGACCCAGTCGAAACGCTTCGAGAGCGCATTTTGCCGCATGGCGTCGATGCGCGAACCCGACCAATAGGTGCGGAACGCGCGCCCGACTGCGCGTTTCAGCGCGAACTCGCTGGCGGTGGAGAACAAGAAACCGGTGTCGCCGTCGTCGATCGTATCGGCGAGCCCTCCTGTCCGGGAGGCGATGGGCAGCGAGGCTTGCGATTGGGCGTACATCTGGCTCAAGCCGCACGGCTCGAAGCGCGACGGCATCAACAGAAAATCACTGCCCTCAAACATGACGCGCGCTTCCGCGTCGTCGAAGCCGATGCGGGCGGCGACCGCGCCCGGATGGCGGTCGGCGAGCCGCTCGACGGCGCGCTCGAACTCAGGGTCGCCCTCGCCGGTGACGACGAGCTGGCCGCCGTTGGCGACGATGAGCTCAGCCGCCTCGATTGACAGGTCGATGCCCTTCTGGTGCACCAACCGCGAGACGATCGAAAACAGCGGCCCCTCCGCCTCGTCGAGCCGAAACAATTGCCGCAGCTCGCTCGCTTTCCGCGATTTCCAACCGCGCACGAACTCGGGCCCCTCGGCTTCGCGGGCGAACGCCTCCCAGCTCGGATCGATTCCGTTGAGAATGCCGGTGAGCTCGCCGCGTTCGCTGCGCAACCGCAACAAGCCGTCGAGACCGCAGCCATGCTCCCACATGGTGATTTCGCGCGCGTAAGTTTCGCTGACCGTGGTCACTTGCGAGGCGTAGGCGATCCCCGCTTTCAGGAAAGACACGCGGCCGTGGAACTCAACGCCGTCGATGTGCATCGCATGGTCGGGGATGGCGAGCGCGCCGAGCCGGTTGCGGTCGAACAGGCCCTGAAAGGCGAGATTGTGGATTGTCAGGATCGAGCCGACGTCGAGCCCTTTCCACTTGATGTAGGCGGGGGTGAGCGCGGTCGGCCAGTCGTTGGCGTGGACGATATGCGGCCGCCATTCCGGGTCCGCCTCGCCGGCGGCGATTTCCGCGGCGGCGAGCGAGAGTCTGGCGAAGCGGGTGTCGTTGTCGCCGAAATCCCCGCCAGCGCTGCCATAGGGTGAACCGTCGCGGTCGTACAGCGCGTCGCAGATCACGAAATAGAGGGCGAGTCCGTCGGGCGTCTCCGCGCGCCCCAGCGACCACGCGGGCAAGCCGGCCACCGCCGGCATCTCCTTGAGGATTTGCAGATCGTCATGCAGCCGCCGCACAGCGGGGTAGCCCGGCATCAGCACGCGGATGTCGCAAAGGCCATTGAGCGCGCGCGGCAGCGCCGCGGACACTTCCCCCAGACCGCCCGCCTTAAGATACCCGGAAAGCTCTGAGGTGACGAATAATACCCTGATGCGCGGCGCCCAAACGCGACTCCCGGTCGCCCCCTGTAGACCCGGCTCCTTCATGTCGTCCCCTGACGTCCGTTTCGGTCGAAACGCACAAACGCAACGTCGGTTCCGGCAACACCGCCTATACACTGGTATGTAAAGCAAGTTTTAGGCCGTTGGCAACCTCGGTTTCGGACACGTCAGGCTTGGAAGCGCCAGACGATGATTTCGCCGGCCTCTCCGGCGAGCACCGCGGCGCCGAGTTGATTGGACAGTCCGCGCATCACTTTCTCGGGAAGCCCGGTCTCGGTGGGCGCGGCGTCCGACTCCACGCGAAGCCGAATGTAGCCGTCGTCGTCGGGCGAGAGTTCGACGCCGATATAGCCCGCGTCGGCGGCGCTGAACGCGGCGATGAGCGCTTCGACCAGCCCGAGGCCGAGCGGGATGGCGCGATCGACGACGAGCTCGCCGTCCCATTCGATCGCGTAGGCGACGCGTTGCCGGGGTCGTCGAAGTCCCCCGACCGCCGCCGCGCAGATCTCTTCGAGGAACGGCTTGACCGAGATCGGCCGCATGCCGTTCGGGGTCAGCGCGAGGCGATAGGCCACCGCGATCACGCCGACGCGGGCCTCGATCCGCGAAAGCAGCGCGGTTTCGGAGCGTGGCGAGGCGCGACGAATCAGCGCCAGATAGCTTTGGATGACCTGGAGGCTATTTTTGATGCGGTGATGCATTTCCAGCATCAGCGCCCGATTTTCCGCCAGCGACGAACGCAGCGCCTGCTGGCGCTCCACGGCGTGATCGGCCATGGCGTTGAACGACTCGGCGACGCTGCGCAGTTCGCGCGGCATGCTCGATTTGACCGGCGCCTTGGCCCGGCTCTCGGGATCGCGCGCGCGCGCCTGCGCCGCGACGTCGATCCCCTGGATCCATCGAACCACATCACGCTTGATGGTGGTCGCGTAGGCGAGCGCCAGAAGCCCAAGCATCGCCAATTGCGCCGCGCACAGAATGACGAGTTGGCGCCTCGCGGCGTTGAAGCGAAGGTCGTCGAACCGCATCAGCACGGCGAGATGGGAGCCTTCGATCGGCGCCAGCGCGTAGGCCGCGGCGATTCCGGCGCGGTCGAGCGCGCGCCATTGCGAGTTATTGGGCGGCGAGAATGTCGCCGGTAGCCAGAGCGCGGCCATGGGGGACAGCGGAGCGCCGACGACGTCGCCTTTCTCCCCGACCAAGGCGACTTGAGTCTCGCCAACAGCGCCGACGATCGGCAGCCGCTCGCGCAGCCCGGCGTCGTCGACGACGAGAATGCAAGTCGCCCTCGATCCCTCACGGGCGTAGCTGGCGACGACCCATAACTTGCCGCCGACGACCAGCAGCCGGTAGCTCGCCTCGCCGTCGGCCGCCTCCGGAGGGTCCGGCGGCAGCGACGTCGTGTCGATCGCGGCGCCGGCGCCGCAGGGGTTCGCGGTTTCGTCGAGGAACCGGATCGCCGCGAAACCGGCGTTGCGGCGCAAAAACGCGTCGGCGAGCGAAGCGCAGCGACCCGCGTTGACATAGCTCGCGGCGAAGCCCTCGTTGGCGAGCGAACGGCCGGCGGAGTCGAGCCACGAGCGAAGCATCGCGGCCCGGCCAGACACCGCAGCCGACTGCGTTGCTTCCAACGCCGACTGCGCCGCGCCGAACAACGAATAGGCCAGGAGAACAACGAGCACGGCCGCGGGCGCCACGACCAGCGCCAGGGTCCCGAGCACCCTCGACCATACCGAGTTGAGCCGGAAGCGCGGGCGGAGCAAGGCGTTATCCGCTAGATTGCGCTCGAACAACCGCTTCGGATACCGATCCCATACCCAAGTCGGACGCGTCTTTGATTCCGAGGAGATCGGCAAGCCGCGCCCGCGCGCGGTTGAGCCGGCTCTTGATCGTGCCGACCGCGACGCCGCAGATTTCGGCGGTCTCCTCGTAGGAAAGCCCGGATGCGCCCACCATCAACAGAACGTCGCGATGTTCGGGCGCCAGTTTCGACAAGGCGATCTGGAAATCCGCCATGTCCACGGACGCCTCCTGATTGGGCGGCGTGGCGAGCCGAGCGGAATAGACCCCGTCGACGTCGGAGACCTCGCGACCGCGCTTGCGGTACTGCGAATAATAGGTGTTGCGCAGGATGGTTACCAGCCAGGCGCGCATGTTCGTGCCCGGCATGAAGCTGCCGGAGTTGCTCCACGCTTTCAACAGGGTTTCCTGGAGCAGGTCGTCGGCTTGGTGGAATGAGCCGCACAATGAAACCGCAAACGCGCGCAGGTCCCGCATTTCGCGGATGAGCCCTTCGCGAAACTCTTTCGACCGCTCCTCCGTCGCAACGGCGTCGGTCATTGCGCGCGCTCGCGGGCTTCGAGTTCAGCCAACAGCACGAGGAAACGATCCGGCAACGGCATTTCCGCGATCGCCTGAAAATGCGACTGCAGCGCCTTGCCGACCGCTTCGATTACGAGGGGACTGACTTCAACGCCGTTGTCGTCCTCCTCGCCTTCGCTCTGCGATTGCGATCCCCCCGAACCTTTAAATCCGCCGCTCATCAATTTCGCATTCCCATGTCAACGCGCGCCCAAACACCAACGCGCGGCCCCGCGCCCCCGCGGCCACGAACTTGAAATCCCGCCTCACTACGTCGATAACACGGAACCCGGCAAGGGGTTCCAAGTTAAGTTTCGCCGAGCGCTTTTTCTCTCTCGCTCGGAGAGGAGCCCGCGCGCCGCACCAGGAGAATGAATGTCCATAGCCCGCAGCATCGCCCCGCATCTCCCTTACTTGCGCCGTTTCGCTCGCGCATTGGAAGGCGCCCAGACGGGAGGCGACGCCTTCGTCGCCGAGACGTTGGAAGTTCTCATCGCCGATCCCACGTCGTTTCCGACCGATGTGGCGCCCAAGGTCGGACTCTATCGAGTTTTCGTTAAATTGTGGTCTTCGACCCATCGCGGCGAGCGGCCTCAGCGCGCCAGCGCGCTGACCGACGCGCTGCAACGCAACCTCGAAGCCTTGCCGGCCTTGCCGCGGCAGGCGTTCTTGCTGCGAACGATGGAAGGGTTTTCGCTGGAGGAGGTCGCCTCCGTCCTCGAGATCAGCACCGACGCCGTCGCCAAGCTGCTGGATACAGCCGGGCGCGAGATCGCCGAGCAGGTGGCGACCAGCGTGCTCATCATCGAGGATGAACCGATCATCGCGCTCGACATTGAAAGCATGGTGCGGGAACTCGGCCACGAGGTCACCGGCGTTGCGCGCACGCATCGCGAAGCGGTCGATATGGTCAAGGCGCGGCCGCCGGGTCTCGTCCTCGCCGACATCCAGCTTGCGGACGGAAGCTCCGGCCTCGACGCCGTTAACGAGATCTTGACCACGCTGGACGCGCCAGTCATTTTCATCACCGCGTTTCCGGAGCGCCTGCTGACGGGCGAGAAGCCTGAACCCGCGTTTCTGGTGACCAAGCCGTTCCGGCCGGAGACCGTGAAGGCGACCATCAGCCAGGCGCTGTTTTTCGATCGCAAGGCCGGTCGCAAATCCTAGATCGCCCGATTTAGACGGCCGCCGCGCGTCGCACCAATTCCGCGACGACGCTGCGGAATGTCTCAAAACTGAACGGTTTCGGCAGCGTGAGGGCGTCCTCGAACTCGCTGCCCGGGGCTTCGGGGGCGTGACCGGTCGCGAAGGCGAACGGGATTCCCCGCCCGCGCAGCCGCCGCGCCACATCGTAGCTCTTGTCGCGCCCGAGGCTCAGATCGAGAATCGCGGCGTCGAGCGATTCGTTGGCCAGATTGAGCGCGGTGCTCAGATCGTAGGCGGGTCCGATCGTCTGGTGGCCGAGGTCGTCCAGCCAGTCCTGCGCCAGCATGGCGATCAGCGGCTCGTCATCGACGATCAGAATGCGTGACATTCGCCATACCCTTTGAGAAGAGACCGCGTCGGCGTTCGGGCGCCGATTTGAATTGTCTCTGTTATCGCGCGCGTTCGACGCCGTAAACGTCATGTTGGCCGACCGCCAGCGGCGCACGGGGCTGGCGCTGACTAGCGGCGGGGTCGCGCTGTTGATCGTCGCGGCGGCGCTGGCGAGCGTGCTGATCTTTCGGGTCGCCGACGCGACCGATTGGGTTGAGCATACTTACTTGGTGCGTGGCGACGTCGCGCGGCTCGAAAGCGCGCTTGACGGCGTTGAGATCGCTGCCCGCGATCGCGTGCTGACGAAAGCCGGGGACTCGCAGAGCGCCTACGCCGCCGACCGCGCCGCGATCGACGCCGACGTCAAGGCGCTGCGCGAATTGGTCGCCGACAATCCGACGCAGATCGACCGTCTCGACCAGTTGCGGGCGCTGACGCAAGCGCGGTTTCGCGCTCTTGACCCGCTCTTTCAACAGGTCGCGCTGACCGATCCGGCGCCGTTCGATGTCGGCGCGAGCGGCGGTCTCGCCTCTATCCGCGCCTTGATCGACGACTTCGACGGCGCCGAGCGCCGGCTGCTGGTCGAGCGGCAACGCACAGCGATCCAACTGGAGAAGGGACTGCTCGCCGCAATCGTGTTCTGTCTGTTCAGCGCCGCCACTGTCTCGGTCGCGGTGACGCGCACCAACTGGTCTTATCTCACCGACCTTCGCGCGCAGGCCGATGCGCTGAAAGCCGAAAGCGAAAGCCGCCGCAAGGCGGAAGGGCTGTTGTTGCAGGTGCAGAAGCTTGAGACGGTCGGTCAGCTTACTGCCGGGATCGCGCACGATTTCAATAATTTGCTGACGATCGTGCTCGGCAATCTCGATACCGCGCGGCTGCGGCTGCAATCGGGAGCGGCGGCCGAGCGTGTCGCCGGCGCCATCGAGACGGCGGCTCAGGGCGCGCGCCGCGCGGCGACGCTCACCCAGCGATTGCTGGCCTTTTCGCGCCAGCAGGCGCTCGCGCCGCGGCAACTCGATCTCAACAAGACCGTCGCCGCGATCTCCGAGGTGCTTGAACGCAGCGTGGGGGAGACGGTCAAGCTCGAAACCGTGCTCGCCGCGGGCCTGTGGCCGGCGTTCGCCGACGGTCATCAAGTCGAGAACGCGATCGTCAACCTCGTCGTCAACGCTCGCGACGCGATGCCGGACGGCGGCCGGATCACGCTTGAGACCGCGAACGCGCATCTCGACGAAGCCTATGCCGCCCAGTTCGGCGACGTCGCAGCGGGCCAATATGTGATGATGTCGGTCACCGATACCGGCGTCGGTATCGCCAGCGCCATTCTGCCGAAAGTTTTCGACCCTTTCTTCACGACCAAGGCGCCGGGAAAGGGCACTGGGCTCGGGCTCGCGATGATCCACGGCTTTGTAAAGCAATCCAGGGGCCATATCCGCATCTACAGCGAGTTAGGGCAGGGCACGTCGGTGAAAATTTACCTTCCCCGCATGACCGCGGCGCTCGAGCCGGCCGCCGCGCCGCTTGTCGGAGCGGACGAGGGCGAAACACCGAGGGCGCAAACCGGCGAGGCGGTGCTGTTGGTGGAGGACGATGACGGCGTACGCGAATTCGCGGTCGCGGCGCTCGAAGGGCTTGGCTACCGCGTGCTGCCGGCCCGCGAGGCCGCCGGCGCGTTGGATTTGTTGCGCGGCGCGGAGCGCATCGATCTCATCTTTACCGACGTCGTGTTGCCGGGCGGCGTCAACGGCCGGCAACTCGCGGAGCAGGCGCGCGGGCTGCGGCCCGCCGCGCCGGTTCTGTACACGACCGGGTACACGCGCAACGCCATTGTCCACGGCGGCCGGCTCGACGCCGATGTGCGCTTGCTCGGCAAACCTTACACGCAGGACATGCTGGCGCGCGCGGTGCGCCGCCTCATCGACGAATCGCGCGCCTGAAAATTCAAGCGAGCAACATCAGCGAGCGCGGGAACAGGTGCGCTTGCAGTTTGCCCGCTTTGCGAGTCAGAGCTTGGCCCTCGGTACGGTCGCCCGACGCCGTGTCAATCACGATCCTCCAGCCTCTCCCCTTGCGTTCCGGCAACGTGAATGAGGTCGTGGCGTCGACGGCGTTGTATAAAATCAGCGCCTCCTTCCACGCCGCGCCGCCGGTATTGCGCGCGAGCCGCAGCCCAATGGTGGTGGCGCCCGCGTCGTTCCACGCCTCGTCTGTCTGGAACCCGCCCGCGGGATTGAGCCACTCCACGGTCATGCCGTCGCGGAAATTGTCGCGTCTCAGTAGCGGTTGGGCCTTGCGATGCCGGATTAGCTCGCGGGTGAAATCGGTCAATTTTCGACCCGCGTCGTCGATCTTGTCCCAATGCAACCAGGAAATCTCGTTGTCCTGCGCATAGGCGTTGTTGTTGCCGTTCTGGGTGCGTCCGAACTCGTCGCCAGCCAGGATCATCGGCGCGCCATGCGAGAACAGCAGGGTGGCGAGGAAGTTGCGCTTCTGCCGTTCGCGCGCGGCGCGGATGCCGGCGTCGTCGGTCGGCCCTTCGGCCCCGAGATTATAGCTGCGGTTGTCGGAATGGCCGTCCTTGTTGTCCTCGCCGTTGGCCTCGTTGTGGCGCTCGTTATAAGAGACGAGGTCGTTGAGGGTGAAGCCGTCGTGCGCGGTGACGAAATTGACGCTCGCCCACGGCCGCCGGCCGCGCAAATCGTAGACGTCGCCGGAACCGGTGACCCGCGCCGCGAGATCGCGCGTCGTTCCGTGCTCGCCGCGCCAGTAGTCGCGAATGCTGTCGCGGAACTTGTCGTTCCACTCCGACCAACCCGGCGGGAAACCGCCGACCTGATAGCCGCCGGGGCCGATGTCCCAGGGCTCGCCGATCAGCTTGACCCGCGACAGCGTCGGGTCCTGCCCGACCGCGTCGAAGAAGCCGCTGCGTTGATCGAAGCCGTTCGGCTCGCGGCCGAGAATGGTGCCGAGGTCGAAGCGGAAGCCGTCGACCTCCATCTCGCGCGCCCAGTAGCGCAGCGAATCGAGCACCATCTGCAACACGCGCGGATGCGAGGTGTTGATGGTGTTGCCGGTCCCGGTGTCGTTGATGTAGTAGCGCGCCTCGTTCGGCATCGTGCGGTAATAAGAGAAGTTGTCGATGCCCTTGAACGCCAGCGTCGGGCCTTTTTCGTTGCCCTCGGCGGTGTGGTTGTAGACGACGTCCATGATGACTTCGAGCCCGGCGTCGTGAAACGCCCGCACCATGTCGCGGAAGCCGGCCAGCCCCTTGGGGCCGAGGTAGCGCGTCATCGGCGCGAAGAAACCCAGGGAGTTGTAGCCCCAATAGTTGCGCAGGCCCTTCTGCAACAGATGGTCGTCGTCGGCGAACCAGTGGATCGGCATCAGTTCGACCGAGGTCACGCCGAGGCTCTTGAGGTAGCCGATCACGTCCTTCTGCGCCAAACCCTCGAAGGTGCCGCGGAGCGCTTCGGGGACGGCGGGATGCAGCTTGGTGAAGCCGCGCACATGGGTTTCGTAGATGACCGCGCGCCGCCAGGGAACCCGCGGACGGTTGGGCAGCCGGGATCGCTCCGTCTCTATCACCACGCATTTCGGCATTGACGCCGCGCTGTCGGTCTCGTCGAAGGAAAGGTCGGCCGCTTCGTCCTCGAACTTGTAGCCGTAAGTTGGTTGGCCCCATTGAATTTCGCCGGAAATCAGTTTGGCGTAGGGATCAATCAGCAGCTTGTTGGGGTTGAAACGGTGCCCGGCCTCCGGGTTGTGCGGCCCATGCACGCGGTAACCATACAACTGGCCGGGGCCGATTCCCGGGACATAGCCGTGCCAGATTTCATGGGTGTATTCGGGCAGCGTGATGCGTTCGATTTCATTGCCGGTGGAGTCGAACAGGCAAAGCTCGACGCGCTCAGCGTAGGCGGAAAACAGCGAGAAGTTCGTCCCCTGTCCGTCGAAGGATGCGCCAAGCCGCGTAGGATCGCCGGCTTCGATGATCCGCGAAGTTTTGCCCTGAAACATGCGACCCCCAGTCCGAAAAATCAGCGCGTGCTCTTTCCGTCGCCCAGGGGCAAAACGCAAAGGCAGCGCGTAAAGTTCCGGGCCGTCGCAATGGCCAAAATGTGGCGAGACTCGGCGCGCAGGCGATTTCCTGCGGAACTTCGACGCGGAGTGGGCGTTTCGCTGATAAGGTTCCGGCGCATCGCCGGTCAATAACGCAACGGAGGAAGGGTCAATGACCGACGTCGCAGAAAAAACATCGGGGAAGTTGGCGTATCCCTATGGGCGCGTCTCCACCGACGAAGAGGTTTTGGCTGCGGTGCTCAACGCGCTGCATCATAATTCCGGCGTACCGCAGGATCAGTTGCGCGTCGAGGTTCGTCACGGTCATGTCGTGCTGAGCGGGAAGGTCGACGAGGAGTTCCAACGCAATCTCGCTGAGCAGGCGGCGACCACGGCGCCGGGCGTCACCGAGGTTACAAACGAGATCACGCTGGCTAGCTGAAACCCCCGACGAGGCGCGGCACGGTCAGACCAGGCGGCTTTGCGTCTTCGCCGCCGCGATGAAGCTGGAAAACAGGGGATGCGGTTCAAACGGCCGGGATTTCAATTCCGGGTGGTATTGCACCCCAATGAACCAGGGATGGTCGACGAGTTCGATCGTCTCTGGCAACAGGCCGTCCGGCGACATGCCGGCGAACCGCATCCCGTTAGCCTCCAGCCGAGCACGATAAGCCGTATTGACCTCGTAACGGTGTCGGTGCCGCTCGGAAATTTCGGTTGCGCCGTAAATCTGCGCGATCTTCGACCCCTCGGCGAGGTGCGCGCGATAAGCCCCAAGCCGCATGGTGCCGCCGAGGTCGCCCTCGGCGCGGCGTAACTCCAGTTCGTTGCCGCGCAACCATTCCGTCATCAGTCCGACCACCGGCTCAGCCGTCGCGCCGAATTCGCTGGAGTTGGCCTCGCCAACCCCTGCAAGCGAGCGGGCGGCCTCGATGACGGCCATCTGCATGCCGAAACAAATGCCGAAATAGGGCGCCTTGCGTTCGCGGGCGAATTTCGCCGCCAGAATCTTTCCCTCCGCGCCGCGGGCGCCGAATCCGCCGGGCACCAGGATGCCGTGGACATTCTCAAGTTTCGGCGCGGGATCGCCGCTCTCAAAAATCTCGCTCTCGATCCATTCGAGATTGACCCGCACGCGGTTGGCCATGCCGCCGTGGGTCAGCGCCTCGATCAGGGACTTGTAGGCGTCCTTCAGACCCGTATATTTGCCGACGATGGCGATCGTCACCTCGCCCTCGGGGGTGTGGTAGGACTTCGACACGCTCTCCCAGCGCCGCATGTTGGGCTTCGGCGCAGGCTCGATGCCGAAGGCGGCGAGCACCTCGCGATCGAGCCCGGCGGCGTGGTAGGCGGCCGGGACGTCGTAGATAGAGCCCGGCACGTCGCGCGCCTCGACGACGGCGCTCTCGCGGACGTTGCAGAATAGCCCGAGCTTGCGCCGCTCCTCGCGCGGAATCTCGCGGTCGCAGCGACACAGCAGGATATGCGGCTGAATGCCGATCGAGCGCAGTCTCCTTCACCGAATGCTGCGTCGGCTTGGTCTTCAGTTCGCCGGCCGTCGGGATATAGGGCAGCAGCGTCGCGTGGATATAGACCACATGCCCGCGCGGCAGATCGTTGCCAAGTTGGCGGATCGCCTCGAAGAACGGCAGGCCCTCGATGTCGCCGACGGTGCCGCCGATCTCCACCAACACGAAGTCGATCCCCTCATTGCCTTCGCGCACGAACTCCTTGATCGCGTTGGTGACGTGCGGAATCACCTGGACGGTGGCGCCGAGGAAGTCGCCGCGCCGCTCGCGGGCGATCAGCTCCTGGTAAATCCGTCCGGTGGTGATGTTGTCCTGGCGATTGGCGGAGCGTCCGGTGAAGCGCTCGTAATGGCCGAGGTCGAGGTCGGTTTCGGCGCCGTCGTCGGTGACGAACACCTCGCCGTGCTGCGTCGGGCTCATCGTCCCGGGATCGACGTTGAGATAGGGGTCGAGTTTCCTCAGCCGCACGGTATAGCCACGCGCTTGCAGGAGCGCGCCGAGCGCCGCCGAAGCCAGACCCTTGCCGAGCGAGGAAACCACGCCGCCGGTGATGAAGATATACCGCGCCATGGGGCTTTCCCTCTAGCGCAGGAAGTCCGATTCGCGAAGCGCTAAGTTGCGAGGGTCACTTGAACGGGGTCGTGCAGACCACGTACTGATCCGCTACCGTCTCGCGATCGCCCTGCTTTTCCCGCACGAAATACAGGTAGCAGACGCTAATCGCGCCGCTGCGGCGGTCGACGCGGAATACGCCGCCCTCCTGTTCGTTCCGGCTCGTCGCCAGAGCGTAGTCGCCGGCCGGCTGGTTAATCGCTCCCTCGCCGCCGCGGTAACAGGCGGTAACGCCGTAGGCCCCAGGGCCGACCTCCGTCTTGCCGGGGTTGTGGGCGAACTGACAGGCGATCACTTCGCCGGTCAGCTTGTCCAGGCGGTACATTAGCGAAAGATTTATCTGGGGCGCGGGAAGGAACTCGAAGCGCTCGTCGGCGCCGGCGACGTTTGCGGCAAACAGCCAGATTCCCAAGGCCGACATCGATCTTCGCATGGCTCGCCTCCCCGCAATTCGCCGTCCGCGAGCCTAGCGCATGGCGAGCCCGGCGTCCGAAACGGCCGGCGAAGCTGCCCTGCGTTCACGAAACCGAAACCACGCCTTTCTAAATGAAATCAGACGTTAGCCGGTCGAGCGTCCCGCCGCCGATGGACAGCGCGTCGAGCTTGGCTTAAAAAGCCAACCTTAGGGGAAAGCGAATATGAACCTTTCGACTTGGCGCGTGCGGCTTTTCGCGGTGGGAATCCTGGCCGCGGGCCTGGGACTCGCAGGCTGCGACGACCAATACGAGGCCGGCAACGGCCGCTCCCTGGAGCCGATCCCGCCGAAGACGGTCGCGTTGATGGAGCAGATGGGCACGTCGGCCTCCGCCCCGATCATTTTCCGCGCCTACAAGAAAGAGGCCGAGTTCGAGATCTGGAAGCAGAAATCCGACGGCCAGTACGCGCTGTTGAAGAGCTATCCGATGTGCCGCTGGTCCGGGCAGCTCGGGCCGAAAAAGCGCGAAGGCGACCGGCAGGTGCCGGAGGGGTTCTACACCATCACGCCCGGGCAGATGAACCCGAACTCCAATTATTATCTGTCGTTCAACGTCGGCTATCCCAACGCCTACGATCGCGCCTGGGATCGCGACGGCGGGAGCATCATGGTGCACGGCATCTGCTCGTCCGCCGGCTGCTTCTCGATGACCGATCCGCAGATCGCCGAGATTTACGCGCTGGCGCGCGAGGCGTTCAATGGCGGCCAGCGCGAGATCCAGTTCCAGTCCTATCCGTTCCGGATGACGACGGAGAACCTCGCCAAGCACCGGCTCGACCCCAACATCGCGTTCTGGAAGGAGCTGAAGGACGGCGCCGACCATTTCGAGGTGACCAAGGCGGAAGTGCCGGTGCTGGTCTGCGACCGGCACTACGTGTTCGGCGCCAAGGCGGACGGCGAATATTCGGCCCGCGGCGCCTGCCCGAAGCTGACGCGCGACCCTGACACCGAGGCCGCGGTCGCCGAAAAGGCAAGCAAGGACGAGACGCAGGTCGCCGAACTCGTCGCCAAGGGCGTGAAGCCCATCCGCCTCGTTTACGACGACGGCGGTCAGAATCCGGTGTTCGCGGGCAAGTTCGACACCAGCCGCCCCGACGGGCTGGCGGAAGGCCCGCACGAGATCGTGCTCGACAGCAAGGGCAAGCCCGTGCCGACGGCGGTGGAAGTGGCGGCCGCGGACGCGCGCGCCAGCGCCGCGGTCAAGGGCGGCAAGTCGGCCGCCAAACATGCGCCGGCTGCCGCGCCGACCGCCGTCGCCGCTTATGCGCCCTCCTCGCCTGCGCCGAACGCCGGGGCCGGAGCGCTGCTGGAGAGCAGCAAGGCGTTGATGAACAACCTCTTTAAGACCGCGGCCGAGACGCCGCCGGCGGTGCAGGTGTACGAGCCGGAGACTCCGATCCCGTCCGACGCGCCGCTACCGCCGCGCCGCGCCGCCTCGCTCAACGCGCAGGTGCGCCTCGCCTCGCTGCCCGAGGAGCCGCGCAAGCACGACGACGCCGCCGAACCGGCGGCGCATTGAGGCTCAAGCCAGCGGCTTGAAGTGGAACGACTTCGGCCGCGTCAGTGTCTCGTAACCGACGCGTGACAGCGTCACGCCGCGCCCGGTGTCCTTAACGCCGGTCCAGGCGAGCGCCGGATCGAGGTAGTCGCAGCGGTTGAGAAACACGGTGCCGGTCTCGATCTCGCCGCCGATCGCTTCGGCCGCCTCGACATCGCGGGTGAACAAGGCGGCGGTCAGCCCGTAGGGACTGTCGTTCATCAGCCGGATCGCCTCGGCGTCGCTCGCGACCTTCATGATCCCGACGACGGGCCCAAAGCTTTCGTCGCGCATCAGCGACATTTCGTGCGTGACGTCGACGACGATCTGCGGCGCCATGTACGCGGCGCCCTCCGCGTCGCGGGGAAACGTTCTCGGGTCGATCGCGATCTTGGCGCCCGCGCGCACGGCGTCAGCAATCTGGCCGCGCACGAACGCCGCCGCTTCGGCGCGCACCAGCGGCCCCAGCGTCGTCGCCGCGTCGAGCGGATCCCCCAACACATATTGCCGCGTCAGCTCGACCGCGCCGGCGACAAATTCGTCGTAAACCCGCGCGTCGACATAGATGCGCTCGATCCCGCAGCAGGACTGCCCGGAGTTGAAGAAAGCGCCGTCCACCAAGGTCTCGATGGCGTGGGCCAGATCGGCGTCGGCGCGCACGTAGGCCGGGTCCTTGCCGCCGAGTTCGAGCCCGACGCCGAGGAATCGCCCCGCCGCCGCCGCTTCGATCGCCCGCCCGCCCGCGACCGAGCCGGTGAAATTGACCTGATCGACCCCGTGCGAAGAAATCAGCGCGGCGGCTTGCGCATGACTCAGGACCAGATTCTGGAACAGGCCGGCGGGCAGCCCGGCCGCGTCGAACGCGCGCTGGAAGCGCTCGCCGACCAGCAGCGTCTGCGCCGAATGTTTCAGGATCACGGCGTTGCCCGCCATCAGCGCGGGGATGACGGAATTCACCGCCGTCAAATACGGATAATTCCACGGCGCAATCGTCAGCACGAGGCCGAGCGGCTCGCGCGAAATCCAGCGCCGGAAGCCGTCCTTGGGACCGGGATCAATCGGCGCCAGCGCCTCGGCGGCGATGCCGATCATATGGCGCGCCCGCTCGGCGAAGCCGCGCAGTTCGCCGGCGCCGTAGCGGATCGGACGACCCATTTGCCAGGCGAGCTCGGCCGGGATTTCGTCGCCCATCGCCAGCATCGCCTCGACCGCCGCGTGACCGTATCGCGCGCGCTCAGCGACGGACGTGCGCCGCCACTCCGCCTGCGCGACCCGTGCGGCGCGTAACGCCGCCTCGATTTGCGCCTCGCTCGCCGCGACCCGCTCGGCGTAGAGCCGGCCGTCGACCGGCGAGACACATCGAATACGCTCCATGAACGGGGCCTCTTGGCGTGACTTCCGACGAACGCTGTTATCCCACAGGGCGCGCCACGCGCGCCAGGGTTCACGGCGTCAGTTGATCGTCCTTGGCCGGCAATTGCGGCGCCAGCATCGGCGTGAACTCGAGGCCTTCGTCGCGCTCGGCTTCCGTCATCGGCTCCTTGCCGTTGAGCGACATGCCGTTCTCGATCGTCAGCCCGGCGTTGGGCCCGAGCCAGTCGTCTTCGTCCCGGGCATGACCGGAACGGCCTTCCTGCGGGTGGCCCTCGTTGCTGCGCTTGATCGCGTTGACGACGTTGTCGGCCTGCGTTTCGCCATAGGGCAGGCGGAAGGCGCGCGGCCGACCGCTCAGCACATTGTTCTCATCCATCGGCTCGACCCAGAGATAGATCGAGCCGGGATCGCCAGGAATCGTCTTCGGTTCGACGACGCGCGCGCTGAGCAGCTTGAAGCGCGGCGGCAGTCGCTCGTCGCTGGCGTAGCCGGGCAGGGCGCGCAGACCGAAGAACGCCGCAAGATAGAACGCCGAGACGGCGACGATGACCAACCCTTTCACCACGACCGGCAGCCGCGTGGCGAGCATCAACCACAGCGTCAGCGCGCCGAGCGCGACATAGGCGATCGCCAGCGTCAGAATCCAGGCGAGCGGCCCCTCCATCATTTGTCGGCCTCGGTGGGTCGCGTCGATCCGACGATGTTGAGCAACGATTTCTGGCGATGGTTGATGTCGACGACGTCGCCCTTGTCGTCGAGACGAAACCGCACCGCGGTTTTCTCGTCGCCGCGATGGTCGACCGTCACCTGACCCTCCCAAACCACGCGCGCCAGAGGATTGAGCTTCTGCACCCGCACGTTGGCGGGCACCGGCTTGTTGGTCGTCGCGACATAGTGCGAGACATTTACGACATATTCGCCGGCGGCGATGCCTCGGATGGTGACGATCTCCTCGCGGATCGGCGTCGAAACGCGCTTGCCGTTGATGACGATCGTGTCGTGCACGCCGCCGCGATCGTCGCGGTCGAGCGTCAGGAATCCAGCCTCCTTGCGGCGATACCACGCGATATTCTCGGCCGGGTCCTGCACCATGAGGTCGAGATCGTCGGGGTGGTTGTCCGGCCAATCCATGGTGATGATGAACTCGGCCTTGGAATCGATCTTGCCCTCGCTCGCCTTGGGCGCCATCGCCAGCACGGCGAGGAAGAACAGGAACGCCACCACCTGTAACGCCTTGAACAACATGACGCTGAACGGATCGAAACCCTCATCGCGCCCGCGCAGGCCGAAATCGTCAAACATCGCCACGCTCGAGCGCCGGGATGAGGCGCGTCTCGGTCAACCGGACAACGTCCCAGAACGCCTTGGCGGTGGCGGCCTCGAGCATGAAATATTGCGCCTTCAGCAGGATCGACCCGATGAGACCGGCGAGCGTTGTGTACATCGCCACCGCCATGCCGCCGCTCATAACGCCCATCGAGGCCTTGACCGCCGCCTCGTTGTCGGGATCTAGGCCAGCGACGGGGCCGAGCATCAGGATGAAGCCGATGATAGTGCCGAGCAAGCCAAGCTTCAGCAGACAGTCGGAGGCGAGTTGCCCGAATGCGGCGCCCTCGCGCAACCGCAGCGCGAGCGCGCGCAGGAGCAGGTCCTGGTCGAGCTTTCCGCCGCCCCTGGCCTGCGCCTTGGCGAAAAGGTCGCGGACGTGGGCGGCGACGACGCCTCGGCCGGCGATCGTTTCGCCGGACAGGGGTGGAAATCGCGCCCAACGCGCGCCGAGTCGCACGGTCGTTTCGGCTTCGCGCGAGATCGCCGCGGCGCCCCCCAGGCAATGTAGGCTGGCGGCAACGTAGAGCGCGACGATGACAGACGAAATATAGGTGCGGTCCGCGGCGATCATCGTGCGGATTAGGCCGTATCGCCAGAGCGCGACGGCGACGAATACGCTGACGCCGGCGAAAATCAGCCATCGCAGGACGGGAGCGTAGGCGTCCTCGCCCCGCTCCAGGGCCACGTCCTCGACGGCCAAACTCATGACGACGACGATCTCCTCTGCGCCGTCATGTTCCAACCGCCCGGCGTCTGCGCCATATTCCGCCGCCGCCGTGACCGCGCAACGCTATTTCGACGCCCAATCGATGACGACGTGCGATTCGCTGGTGAAACTCTTGGCGTCCGAGCCGACCTTGCGGAAAAGCCTACGGTCGACGATGACCTTGCGATCGCCCGCCGTCTTCTCGCAATGCTCCTTGACCGATGTCGGGCCCAGCGGCTCCTCGTCGGCGGTGAGCGGCAGCTCTTGGCAATTCCAGCCGTCTTCGCCGTAGCGGGCTCGGGCTTGCATCCCCAACAGAAACGCCTTTTTGCGCAGGAACATCGGACCTTTGGACTTGGTGACGATGTCGATCCGCGCCAGCCGGCCCCCGTTGTCGAAAGCCACGGTGAGGTCGACAGGATGACCGGCGACGAGGCTTTCATCCTCGCCCGCTTCGTCGATGGCGACCCGCATGGCGCGCAGGCCATCCTCGCCAACGTCGCAGACCTTATAATCGGCGAAGCCCGAGACCGCTTTGTCCCTCGGCGTCACGCAGGCGAACCCTTTGTAGCCGTTGCTCGGCAAGTCTGCGACCGCCATGCCGACGCTGACGCCGCCGCGCAGATCGCCGCGGCCGTCCGACGCCGCCGCCATCGCCGCAGGCGCGAACGCCAACGCCAAGACCCAGAGAATTGCGCGCATGGTCTTGGGCCTCAGTTGACGGTCGAGGGCGTCGGCAAGGGATGTGCGGTCTGTGGCTTGTAGATCTCGCAAACGCGCGACGCATCGCCGAAGAAGGCGACGCATTCCGCGAGATTCGGCTCGCCCTTGCCCTTGATGTTGGCGATCACGTAGTCCGCGACCGCTTCGATCTCGTTGGGGCGCAGGAACGTGCCCGCCTCCGCTACATGGTTGTCGCCGGTGACGTCCTTGCGGCTGAAGCCGTAGCATGGGTGATCCGCGGCGTCGTCGTCGTAAACGTCGCGCTTGAAATAGGGCATGCCGGTGCCGGGACGGCCGCAGGTCACGGTCATGATGATCTGATCGCGGTCGAGTTCGGTCTTGCGCAGCGACAGCGCCGCGCCGCCGTAGCCGCCGCCGCCATTGCCGTGCCATTTGTGGCAGCCGACGCAATTGGCCTTGGCGTAGGTGGCGCGTCCGAGCGCCGCCTCGTTTTCCGCGGCGCGCGCAGGCCCCGCGGAAGGAAGAGAATGTACAACAATCGCAACGGCCGTTGCGGCGCCCGTTATGATGATGTTTTTCATCGCCGACTGACTTCCCTAACATTGCGCCTAGGAAACGAGGCCCCCGTGGGGGCCTCGCGCTCAAGTTCGGATCAGAGCCCGAAGACGTACAGCGTCGAGCCAGGCTGCATGGTCTTCAACTCGGGCGTCGAGTCGATGAACCATTTGTCCCAGGCGCCGCCGGCGCCGACGAGGATCGCGACATATTGCTTGCCGTCGACCTCGAAGGTCATCGGGGGCGCGCTGACGCCGCCGCCGGTGTTGAAGCCCCACAGCTTTTGCAGGGTCTTGCCGTCGAGCGCATAGACCTCGCCGCTCGGCTCGCCCGAGAACACCAGATCCTTTGTCGCCAGCGTGCCGCCGAGGTTGGGGAACTTGGTCTCATACTTGCCCGCGACCTTGCCGGTGGTCACGTCGATCGCAGTGACGGAGCCGGTGATGCGGACCGGCTGCGACGGACCGCCGCCGGTGAAGAACTCGCGCGATTTGGCGGGAATTGCCTTCTCGGGCGCGATCGTCACGCGGTTGCAGCTCTCAATGACCGGAATGTACCAAAGCTTCAGTTCGGGATTGTACGAGGTCGGCGGCCAGTTCTTGCCGCCCATGTTGCCGGGACAGAAGTCGGTGTAGGGCTCGCCGCGATGCGGCGCGACCGCGTAACCCTGCACGTCCTTGCTCGGGTCGTATTCAACGGGTTTGCCGGTCTTGGAGTTGATGCCCTTGGTCCACGTGACCTTCTTCACGAATGGCGTCGCCCACTCGAACTTGCCGTCGGCGCGGTCGACCGCATAGCCAAAGCCGTTGCGGTTGGCGTGCAGGTCGAGCTTCTTGCCATCGACATCGACCAGCACGTTTTCGCCGACCGAATCATAATCGTAGGGGTCGTTCGGCGTGTGCTGGAAGTGCCACTTGATCTTGCCGGTGTCGGCGTCGAGGCCGAGCGAAGAGTCGGTAAAGAGGTTGTCGCCGGGGCGGAACGCGTTGTCCCAATCCGGGCCCGGGTTGCCGACGCCCCAGATGATCGTGTTGTCGTCGGGATCGTAGGAGCCGGTCACCCAGGTCGAGCCGCCGCCTGCGACTTCCGCGCTCTTGTCGCCCTTCCAGGTCTCGATGCCCGGATCGCCCTTGCCCGGGATCGTGTAGGTGCGCCAGACCTCCTTTTGCGTGTCGAGGTCGGTCGCCGCGATCCAGCCGCGGATGCCGTATTCGGCGCCGGCGACGCCGGTGATCGCCATGTTCTTGACCACGAGCGGCGCGCCGGTGACGACCTCGCCCTTGTCGGGGTTGGCGACCTGGCGCTGCCATTTGACCTGACCCGTCTCCTTGTCGGTGGCGACGAGGCGGCCGTCGAGCGTGTGGGAGATGACGAGGTTCTTGTAGAGCGCCGCGCCGCGGTTATCGACGCCGCAGCAGGCGACCGCGCCGGCCCAATCGTGGTCGGTCTTGGGGTCCATCTTCCAGATCAGCACGCCCTTGCCGCCGCGCGTGTCGATCTTGTAGACGGAGCCCCAGCCGTCGGTCACGTAGAGGTAGCCGTTCTCGGCGAGCGGTGTGCCTTCGAGGCCGCCATGCGACCAGATGCCGCCGCCCTCGACGCCGCCAAGCTGCATCGTCCAGGCGACGTGCAGGTTCTTGACGGTGTCCTTGTTGATCTGATCGAGCGGCGAATAGCGCTGGCCCGACAGGTTGCCGTGATGGGTGATCCAATTGCCCTCGGCAAGCTCCTTGTTGGCGTTGAGCAGGCGGTCCATCGTCACGTCAGGACTCTTGACGTTAGCGGGCTTATCGGCGACGGGGCCTCCCTCCGCGTATGCGGCGGCGGAAATCAAGCACGCCAGTGCGGCGCCGGTCAGCAATCGTGAACTGAGATTCTTGGCTTTCATCATGGCTCTCCCTTGGCGTGCTCCCAACCACTCTTTTTGCCCCGCTCGCTCCAATCCTCTCCCTGGATCGGAGCTGTCGCAATCGCAGCTAAGGGGCCGATTGCGAAACGACGACCTTCACCTCCATCGCGCCGGCTTTGCGGAATGACAGATTGCAGGTGAAGGAATTGCCGGCCGTCAGCTTGTCGCGTGTTTGCAACAGGCCGACGTGATAACTTTTCGACGTCATCGTCAGCGTCGTATGCGCTGCGATCGGAATATTAGGGACGGCGCGGTTGGCCGTGCCCCCTTCGCCGACGTCGACCGTGCGTTTTTCGGAGAAATTGGCGACCGGACACGCAGCGCGAATCAGAGCGTCCGCTTCGTCGCTGTCGTTCTTGATCGTCATGAACAGGCCGACATCGGCGCCGACCTCGTCGTTCGGCGCTACCCATGCGTTCTCGACGCTCAGGGCGCCGGCGCACGCCGGATCCGCCGTCGCGGTAAGGACAAGGCTCGCGGCCGCCGCCGTTCGCCAGCCGACCGTCCGCCGCGCCGGGCGCTTCGATGACGCGGGCGTCACTCTATCCTCCCAACATCTCGCGTTCTACTTGAGCGAACGCTTTTGGTGACTCCGGTAGAGGAGGCGCCGCAGGGATGGTGCATCAACTACGGCGCGCATGCAAACAAAAAAATGTCTGACGCCGTGCTGCAAATTCTCGTGTCGCCACGTGTGCGCCGCCGAACGGGCTTGCCGCGCTTGCGAACTCGCCAATGGCTGTCGTGCGGCGCTTGGCCTCGTACGGAGGCGTGATATATGATGAGTCATAACGAATGAGCGGAAGCATCGCCGAATTGTCGTGCGCGGCGGCTGGACGCGTCAATCAACCGCGAACCCCGTGTCCGATCTGGCGAAATCGTCATCGCGAGCGCAGGAACGCGATCCACGACGCCCCGATGCAGTCCTATCCGGCTGACGAACAATCTCGTGGGGTCGGATGGCGTCGTTTCGCTCGCCATGACAGCTCAATCAAACGTGGAGCGGTCTGGTTGACGATCAGGCGCCAGCGAGCTGTTTTCGCAGCGCTCACCCGCCGTCGGCAATTCACTGCGCCTCGATCGCCTCGCGCACGGCGGTCGCCAGCGCCTGAACGCTGAACGGCTTGGAGATCATGTGCATGCCGGTGTCCAGGAACTCCGAGCGAACCGCCGCATTGGCGGCGTAGCCAGTGACGAACAGGACGGGCAGCGAAGGGCGCAACTCGCGCGCGATCTCGGCGAGCTGGCGGCCGTTCATCCCTGGCAGCCCGACATCGGTAATCAACAGATCGAAGCTCTCGTCGGTCCGCAACGCGAGCAGCGCGGTGTCCGCGTCCACGGCTTCGCGGACGCGATAGCCGATGTCCGCCAGCACCGCCCCAATCATCGTTTTGACCTGGGCGTCGTCCTCGACGACGAGCACGCTCTCGCCGCTTGATGGCAGCGGGTGGCCCGCGTTGCTGGGCTTCAGGACGGTTTCCGCCGGCTCGCGAACGCGCGGCAGATAGAGCTTCACGGTCGTCCCCAGACCGAGTTGGCTGCAAAAGCCGACGTGGCCGCCCGACTGCCGCACGAAACCGTAAACCATCGACAAGCCGAGCCCGGTGCCCTTGCCGATCGGCTTGGTGGTGAAGAAAGGATCGAACACCTTCGCCTTCACGCTTTCTGACATGCCGACGCCGGTATCGACGACGCTGACGACCACATATTCGCCGGGCTGGATCGGCTCGGGTTCGCTTTCCTGCGGGCGATCAAGCGACAGGTTAGCGCATTCGATGGTGAGTTTGCCGCCGTTCGGCATGGCGTCGCGCGCATTGAGCGCAAGGTTCAGCAACGCGCTCTCAAGCTGATTGGCGTCGCAGCGGGCCGCCCACAAACCCGAAGTGGGGAGCACCGCGAGGTCGACGTTCTCGGCGAGCGTGCGCCGCAGCAGATCCTCCATCGAGCGCACCAGATCGCCGACCTCGACCGATTGCGGATTGAGCGTTTGACGGCGCGAGAACGCGAGCAGCCGATGGGTGAGGGCCGCCGCGCGCTGTGCGGAGACGACCACGGTGTCCATGAAGCCGTAGGCTTCGGTCGTGCGCCCCGCATCGAGCCGCCGCCGCGCGAGCTCCAATCCGCCAATGATGCCGGTCAGCATGTTGTTGAAGTCGTGCGCGATGCCGCCGGTGAGCTGACCCACGGCCTCCATCTTCTGGCTCTGGCGGAGCTGCTCTTCCAGCAGGCGGCGCTCAGTGACGTCTCTCCCCGTCGCGTAGAGGGCGTCGTCTTCGGGCACGAAGGTCCAGTCCAGCCGACGCCAGGCGCCTTTCGCGTCGCGCAGGCGCAGATCGACGTGCTCAGCCGCGGCCTCGGCGCCAAGCGCGGGCGCGATCGCCGCCTGATCCTCCGCATGGACGAACTGCGCAAACGGGCGGCCGAGGAGTTCGTCTTCCGCGTATCCCAACAGGTTCGTCCAGGCGGGATTGACGGAACGCAGCCCGCCGTCGCGCCCGAGCACCGCGATCAAATCCAGCGAACGGCTCCAAATCCGGTCGCGTTCGCGGGTGCGCTCCAGCACCTTGGCTTCGAGCGTTCGGGTCAGCTCCTGGAGTTTTTGCTCCGTGCGTTTCATGTCGGTGATGTCGTAGATCACGCCGATGAACGCCGGGCCGCCGCCGATGCTGTCGGAGCGGCGCTCGCCGCGACGGGCGATCCAGCGCTCCTCGCCAGTATCGGCGCGCTGGATGCGCAGTTCGGAGCGCTGGCCCGGCCCGTCCGCCGTTCGTATGATCGAGGGATCGCCGGGATAGACGACCGAGTTGATAGTGCGCAACGGCAACGCGTCGGTCGGGTGCAGCCCGAGCAAACGACAGAATTGATCCGAGACGCTCGCCGTGCCGAATCCGTCGATATGTTCGAAGGTGCCGATGCCGCCCGCCGTCTGGGCGACGCGCAGTTGCTGTTCGACGCGCTTGAGTTCGGTGACGTCGGTGAGTTCGCCGCTGAACCGCACGACCTTGCCCGCGGCGTCGCTCTCGCCGCGGCCGCGCGCGTTCACCCAGCGAGTTACGCCGGCGGCGTCGCGGACGCGGTAGGTCTTGGCGAACGACTCGGCCCCGTGCATGACCGCGGCGACGGCGATCTTCACCCGGATCAAGTCCTCGGGGACGATCCCATGGAAGAAGCGCTCCGCCGGCGCGCCGGCGGCGATGAGCGCGGGATCGAGGCCGGTCAGGCCGGCGAAGCGGGCGTCGGCGCGCAACACGCTCGTGGCGACGTCCCAAACCCAGACGCCGCTCGCAGACTGCGCCAGGGTCGGCGGCCCGGTGTCGGCCGGGTTCATGGAGTAGCCGTCTCTTCTCCAACGACCCGCGCGATGAAATCGCGGATCAGCAATTGTAACGTCGCCAACGACGGGAGATCCATCAGCATGGCGATGTAACCGCGAATGTCGCGATTTTTGATGGCGAAATTGATATAGAGGAACAGGACGACCGCTTCGGCGCCGTAGGCCGGCCCAAGCTCGAAAAGCCGGGCGCTCTCGCCACGAATGACCTGCGGCAGGGACATTTCGAGCGGCCGGCCGAGCATGTTGGCCAAGGTGGCCAGGCATTGATTGAGAACGACGTTGGCCGTCTCCGCCAGCGCCTCCTCCTCCAGCCCGTCCGCCTCTTCGACGGCGGCGATCTCACCGGTCACGGCGCGCACCAGCTCCAAGCTGTTCGCCTCGGGAAAAATCAGCAGCGCCTGACCGGAGAACGCGCCACGAAAATCCTGGCGGACCGCGACCAAGTTGTCCGTCTCGCGCTCGCAGATGAGCACGGCGGCCTTCGCGCGGCTGACGATCTCCAGCGATGGGACGGACAGCAACACCTGCTCGCCGACCATGGTGCGCAAGCTCGCGGCGGCGCGGCTGACGCCGATGTTGACCAGCTCGGTCAGCGCGTCGAGCTCCAGTTCGTCCAAGGCGAGGGGCGGCGGGTTCACGAAGAGTTGCTCAGTTTGAGCGCGGCGCCCGTCAGGAACGGCCGCAGGGTCTCCTCCGTGATCGGCTTGGGCACAAAGGCCGCGTTCGCCGCCCGAGCGCGGGCGACGATCTCGTCCTGCACGTTGGCGGTTGCGACGGCGATCGGCATGTCGGGCCGGCGCCGGCGCAGTTCTTCGGCGAGTTCGAGGCCGTTTTGCCCCGGCATGTTGTAGTCGAGGATGACCACGTCCACGTCGCGCCGCGCAACGAGTTCGAGCGCTTCGGCGGCGCTGCTGGCTTCGATGCGCTCCCAATCCGGGCGGATCGCCGTTACGGCCTTTCCGACCACGATCCGCGCGAGCTTGCTGTCGTCTACGATCAAGATGGACGTCGCCACCCCGTTGCCTCCGTCTGTGCGCATCATTCCAACCCCATAAGCGGCGCCGGTGAGGCGTCCTGTGCACGAGGTTGGCTTCGCGCGCGATGTCTTTTGAGCGCCGGCGCCACGAAATCCCGCAGAAAAGGATCTGGCGACGGACCGGTGATCGCAACGTCGAACCTTAGCAAAGCCTGAGCGACCGCTCCATGCACTTCCCGACAAGCGGACAGATCCGCCGATCGCACCCGGCCGGCGGCGAGAGCGACAAAGAGCGGCTCCGCCTCCGCGACGCCGCACGCGCCTTCGAGCCAAGCCACTCCGTCTTCGATGCGAATGGTCATGAGGTCAAGTCCGATAGGTCGAGCAGGAGGAGAATGCGCCCGTCGCCCTGGAGGATGGCGCCCGTGACGCCACGCAGTCCGGAGAGAAGCGGCGACGCGGCCTGGATAGGCGCCTCCACGACCGCCTCGACCCGGTCCACCGCGACGCCGATGCGGCCGCCCGCGGTCTCGATGACGAGGACGGTCAGCGGATCGATGTCGGCGGGGGCTTCGCCGACAAGATCGCCGAGCCGCATCAGAGGAACCACTTCGTCGCGGACGACGATGGCCTCGCCGGCGCGGACCGCCGTGATATTCGCGCGCCGAACTCGCACGATCTCGCGGATATGATGCAGCGGCGCGCCGAATCGGGTCGCGCCCACGCAGAGCACGGCGACCCGCGTCAGCACCGTCCGCAACGGCGCGATCAACCGCACGACCGCGCCGCGGCCCGGACGGCTCTCGATCCGCACGCGACCGCCGATCCGCGCCAGCGCGGCGCGCACGGCGTCGAGCCCGACGCCGCGCCCCGAGATCTCGGTCACCTTTCGCGCTGTGGAGAAGCCGGATGCGAAAATCAAATCCGCGGCGTCTTCGTCGCTCATCGTCCGCGCCGCCTCGGCGGATATCAGGCCGCGGTCGACCGCGACCGCGCGGATGCGCGCGAGATCGAGACCGGCGCCGTCGTCCGTTACCGCGATCTCAGCGACCTCGCCACGCGGGGCGGAAGCGATCTCGATGCGCCCGAGCGCTGGTTTGCCGGCCGCCAGCCGCGCCTCCGGCGTTTCGATCCCGTGGTCGACGGCGTTGCGCAGGAGATGGATCAGCGGCTCATAGAGCCCGTCCATGATGGCTTTGTCGACGGCCACCTCCTCGCCCGCGATCGACAATTCCACCGACTTGCCGAGCGCCTCGGCCATCTCCCGCACCTGCCGCGGCAATGGCGCGAACAGACGACGAAGCGGGGCGAGCCGCATACGCCCCAACGCGTCATGGAGCGCGGCCGTCGCGCGATCGAGCGCAAATTGGGCCTTGGCGACGCCGGCGGCTTCGGCGCGCCGGGCGCTGATCGCCTTCGCGGATTCGTCGGCCAGGGCGTTCTTGGCGATGATGAGCTGGTCGAGCAGGTCCGAGGCGGCGTCGAGGCTCGCCGCCTCGACGCGCACGGTGCGGATCGCGACCGACGCCGGCGCGGTCGCCTCCAGCGCGACAACCTCCGCCTGGTCGCCGACGAGCCGCAAGGCGGCGGCGACCGTATCGCGCGGCGCGCCGCTCAAGGCGCGCAACGCCAAGGCGCAGACGAAGGGGGAATCAACGTCGGCGCCGACGGAATCGAGTTCGAGCCAAAGCAGGTCCGGGACGGCGCGAATCAGCGCCAACGGGTCCTCGCCGCGGAAATAGGCCTCCGCATCCGGCGTGAACCGAATGGCGGACCGCGCGGTCGCCAGGCCCGCGGCGCGGACCAGATCGTGCGTCCACTGGGGCGGCGGCCCCGCTGTCGCCGCCGGCGCAACGGGGGAGGGCGTTCGCAGCTTCGTTTCGAGCGCGGCCGCTGCGTGGCGCCGCTCCGGCGGGACGGCGCCCTCCGCTTCGAGCGCATCGATCCAACGCTCGGCTTCGCTGGCGCACGCGGCCAAAGCCGCCGATTGCGGCCGCGTCAGAACGCCGCCCCGGCGCCGCACGATGTCCAGTTCATTTTCCGCCGCGTGCAGCAGCGCGCCGAGTTCGTTCAGATCGAATAGCGCGGTGGAGCCCTTGAGCGTATGGATCGCCCGAAAGGCTTGCTCGATCGCTTCTTTGGCGTTGATCCCCTGTTCGAGTTCGGCGAGCGCCTCGCCCGCGCGCTCGACGAGTTCGCGGCCCTCCGCGAGGAAATAGGGCAGCAGGTCCTCGCTCACAGCGCGCCCGGGCGTTGATAGGCAACGGCGTCCTCGAACCGGCGCGAGACGAAGCGGTCGTCGATCCGGTCCATCGACTCGGCGTGGCCGAGCAACAGGAAACCGCCGGGGATCAGCAGATCGTGCAAATGTTCGGCGACCGTGCGCCGCGCCGCGTCGTCGAAATAGATCAGCACATTACGGCAGAACACCAGCTCGAAACGGCCAAGCGCGCGCAGGCTCGCCGCCTCGACCAGATTGGCGGCGGTGAAAGTGACCGATTCGCGCAAGTCGCTGATGATGCGCCGCCGCTCGCCCTCGGCCGGCTCGAAATAGGCGTCGACAAGTTCGGGCGGCGGTCGCGAAAGCGAACGCGGACTGAAGTAGCCCTCTCGCGCCTGCGCCAGGGCCGCGGTGTCGATGTCGGCGCCGACGATCTCGATGTTGTAGGCGTCGACCAGCGGCCAGTGCTCCAACAACCAGATGGCGATGGAGTACGGCTCCTCGCCCGTAGCGCAAGGCGCGGACAGAATCCTCACCCGGCTGCCGGCCTCTCTCTGGCGCACGATTTGCGGCAGCAGATCGCGGCTCATGCAGGCGAACTGGTGCTCCTCGCGGTAGAAATAGGTTTCGTTGACCGTGAAGGCGTTGATGAGATGTTCGAGTTCGCCGGCCTCGCTGCGCAGTCGGTCGAAATAGGCGCGGAAATCGGCGGCGCCCGTCGACTTCATGCGCTGGGCGATGCGGCGATCGATGTAGTAACGCTTGCTTTCCCCGAAATTCATGCCGGTGCGCCGGCAGAGATAGTCGCAAAAGCGCTCGAGCTCCTGCGCCGTCAAAATCGGTTCGCCGGCCTCCGCGTCGCTCATGCGCCCGACGCCAGTTCGGCGAGACGCCGCCCGATGCGATCGAGCGGGACGACCCATTCGGCGCCGCCGGCGCGGACCAATTCGCCCGGCATGCCCCAGACCACCGCCGTCGATTCCGCCTCGGCGATGGTGTGGCCGCCGGCGGCCCGCAGCCGGGTCATCGCCGCCGCGCCGTCGTCGCCCATGCCGGTCATCAGCACGCCGACGATCCGCAGCGGCGCGACATGCGCCAAGGCGCTGTCGGTCAGCCGGTCGACGCTCGGATGCCAAGTGTAATCCGCGCTCTGCGGCGCGGCGACCGCGGCCATGCCGCCGGGCCTCTCGGTCACCAAGAGGTCCGCGTCGCCGCGGCCGATATAGACCTCACCCGGCCGCAGCAGGACGGCGTCGGTCACCTCCTTGACGGTCAGCGGGGTGAGTTGGTCGAGCCGCCGCGCGAGCGCGCCGGTGAACGTCGCGGGCATGTGCTGGGCCACCACCACCGGCCACGGGAACCCCGCGGGAAGCGCCGACAGCACCGCGTCGAGCGCCGCCGGGCCGCCCGTGGAGCAGCCGATCACCACCAGACCGTCGCTCGCCGGAAGTTTCGCTGTCCGGCGCACCGGCGCCGGGGCGATCGGTGCGATGCGGTGGCGCACGCGCTCCGCGAGGCGCCGCGCTTTCGGGATGCGGGCCTGCGCGGCGGCGCGCACCGCCGCCACCAATTGCGGGCCGAAGCGGTCCATCTTCAGCGAAAGCGCGCCGCCCGGTTTGGCCACGATCTCGATTGCGCCGAGCGCGAGCGCGCGAACCGATTCCTCGGCGCTCGCCCGCGTCACCGACGACACGATCACCACCGGCGTCGGCCGTTCCAGCATGATGCGGTCGAGACAGGCGATACCGTCCAATTTCGGCATATTCACATCGAGCGTGATGACGTCAGGCGCGAACGCGGAGAGCTTGGCGAGCGCCTCCAGTCCGTCGCGCGCCACTTCGATCTCAAAATCGCCTTCGACGGCAAACTGTTCCGCGAACAACTTGCGCATGAGCGAGGAGTCGTCGGCGATCAGCAGCCGGATCATGGTCGCCGCGCACTCCAGGCGACGAGATCGCGCCGCGCCTGACCGAGCAGCGTGCCCGGGTCGGCGACGAGCAGCGGCCTCCCATCAAGCTCGACGGCGCAGGTTCGCGCGAACAATGCGCCGGCGTCGCCGAGCAGCGGCGGCGCGCGTTCGATGTCGCGGCTGGGAATGCGGGCGAGCTTCTCCACGGCGGTCACCAGCAGGGCCGCCGCGATCTCGCCGCTGCGCACGAAGATCACGGCCCCGGCGCCGGCGCCGGGCGCGTCGAAGCGCGTTCGCAGATCGACCAGCGGAAACATTTCCCCGCGATGCGCCATCACGCCCTTCAAAAAGGGCGGGGCGTTGGGCGGCGCCGAGAGCGCCGCCGGCGGCTTCGCCACCGCCTCGACGGTGGCGGCGGGCAGGCCGTAGCGCTCCTCGCCGAGCCGAAACACGACAATCGACTCCTCGACGCCGGCCGCGGCCGGCTGCGTGGGGGGCGCGGTGGTTTCGGCCAGGGTTTGCAGACGCCGCGTGGTCGCTTCATCAAACAACCGATCGGCCGCGAGAATGGCGGTGAGTCCGGTCGAGGTCCGCGCGATCGCCGCCAAACGCGCTTCGCCGGCGCCGCGATTCAACACCGCCGGGGCGGAACTCACCGCGTCGCTTGCGAGCCGGAGCGCGCCAAGGACGCGCTCGACGCCAAGGCCGACCGCCGCTCCGCCGATCTCCACGACGATCAGCCGCGACAGTCGGCTCGTCCGTGGCAGCCCCAGGAGGTCGGCAAGCTCCACGACCGGCAGCACGCCTGCCCCGTAGGGCGCCAGGCCGCGCACGACGGGGTCCGCGTCCGGGACCGACGCCAACTCGTCCGGCGCGGAAATCACGGCCCGCACCTCCGCCAGCGCGAAGGCGAACCGCTGTCCAGCCAGGGAAAACGCCAGGTAACTGAGGTCGCGCGCGCGGTCCGTTCGAGCCGGCGCGACGGGGGCGGCGCGGTCGGCGCGACCGCCGCCCTCCGCGGTCGGGCGGAAGGCTTCCGCGATCACCCGGCGCAAGTCGAGCCGCTCGACCGGGTCGGCTTCGGCGGTGCGGAGGCCCTCCACGCGATCGACGGCGAACGCCACAGGATCGTCGCCGCGCAGCACGATGAGCTGGGCGCCGCCGCCCTCGCCCGCGTCCAGCGCCCGCGCAAGCTCGATGACCGGCGTCGTGCGCCCCCTCAGCGCGCCGACGCCGGCCAATGTCGGCGGCGCGCGCGGAACGCGGGTCAACGGCGGCCGCCGTGCGACCGCTGCGACCTCATCCGCGTCCACCGCCAGAAATCTCGCGCCAACCCTGAACACCAGGGCCAAGCCGGTCATTCCGACGCCCCGGTCTGCAACTCCTCGGCGAGCAGCGCGATTTCCTCGATGACGCTCGCCAGCGCCTCGGCGGCCTGCGCCTGCTGCCGCGCCGCGGTGGCGCATTGCTGCGCGGATCGCGCAGACTCGTCGGCCGCCGCCGCGATCTCATGGACGCCGCTGGCGACCTCGCGCGCGGCGGCGAGAATCGCGTCCGCGCCGCTGCTGATGCCTTCCGCCCCCGCAACCACCTCCGCCATCTCGCGTTCGACCCCCGCGAGCCGCTCGTCGATGACTTGGCTCCGCTTCGTTTCAGCCTCGGCTGCGACAATGATCTGAAGGAAATCGGCGCGCGCCGCCGCGACCTGGCGCTGCACGTCGCGCACAATGTCCTTGACGCGATCGGCGCTGCTGGCCGACTGACGCGCAAGATCCCGGATGTCGCCGGACACCACGGCGAAGCCGCGCCCCGCCTCGCCGACCCGGACCGCCTCCATGGCGCCGCTGACCGACAGCATCGTCGTCTGAACCGTCAGAATCGCCAATCCGTCGACCAACTTCTCCATGGCGCGGGCGGATGCGTCGAGGCCGTCCAAGATCGCCACGGCGGCGCGCGTTTGGGCGAGCGCCTTGTCCAGCCCCCTGGACAGGGCGGCGATGCGCTTGCGCGCCTCGCCGAGCGTGCTGCGTGCGGCGCGGGCGCGGGAATGCGCGTCGGCGGCGTTGCGGCGCGCGAGATCGGCGGAGCGCTCGATCTGCGACACCGCGGCGTTCGACTGCTGGGTCGCCGCCGACTGGATCTCGGCGCCGCGTCCGATCTCGCTGACGGCCAGCATGATCTGAGCCGCCGCCTCCGAGAGCTGCTGAACCGTTGCGGACAATTCCTCCGCCGCAGCGGCGATCTCCTGGGCGATCCGCGCGCGGTCGCTGGCGACGCCGAGGCCCAGTGTCCGCTTGGCCAGGCTCTCGGAGGTTCGATGGCTCTCCTCGAGCGCCGAGGCTTGCTGCTGGACCGCCCGCTGCGCCTCGGCCGTCGCTGCGGATTGCTCCTCCGCGGCCGCTGCAATGCTCTCCGCGCCCTTCTGCGCCTCGCGCGCCGCGCCTTCGGCTTCGACCGACGCGATCAGGATCGCCTGCGCGCCGCTCGCGACCGCCTCGGCCTCGGCGCGAAGCCGCTGGAGCTGCTCGGAGGCCGCGTGACCGGACGCGGCTTCGGCGTTCGCCAGCGCCGCCGACTCGCCTATGCGCGCGACAAGCTCGCGCACCTCCGCCGCTGCGGTTTCGGCGGCGGCCCTGACTTCCTGGGCGCGGGCCTCCGCCGTTTCGGCCAGCGCCCGCACCTCGTCGGCGACGATGGTGAAACCGCGGCCGTTGTCGCCGGCCCGCGACGCTTCGATGGCGGCGTTGAGCGCCAGCAGGTTGGTTTGCTCGGCAAGCTCGGCCATGGCGGCGGTGATCTGACCGATGCTGACCGCGCTCGCCTCCAGCCCGCCGACAACCCGCACCGCGTTGAGCTGGCGCTCGGCATTGGCTTGAACGCTCTCGATCGAGCTCTGGATTTGCGCGGAAATCTCGGCCATCAGCGTCTCGGCCGCGTTGCTGCGACGCCGCGAATCCTCAGCCCGGGCGCGGGCCTGCGAAAACGTGGCCGACAGGCTGGTGATCGCCCCGAGCGATTCGTGGGAGGCGCCCGCGGCCTCTTCCACCGCGGCGGCGATCTGCTCCAACGCCCGGCGCAATTCCTCGGCGGCGCCGGCCAATTCGGCGAGGCCGATGGTAAGTTCCTGCCCGGCCGAGGCGATGCGTTCGCCAGCGGCCTGCGGCCGGTCGTCGGCGCGCTTGGGTTTGGGCGGCCTTTTCGTCTCCGCTGGCGGAGCCGAGTCCCGGGTAGGAACGGCGCGCCGTCCCGTCAGTCTCGCTTTCTTGACAAGTGTCACGCGTCGCAATCCCGTCGCGCGGCTCGCGCGTAAACTTCAGTCGCCCCGCAGGTTTGACCAATGCGCGCGCCGCTGACAAGCGGCAGGTCGCGGTCGACGGAATTATCCGCACAGCGCGCGTGTAACATGGCGCCCGTCCGCGCGGCGTGGCCGGCTCGGCGTCGGTGAACTCCGCTCGAAGACCAGCGGATTTGCGGGGAAGCAAAGCTACGCGACGTAACCCTCAGGCCCTCCATCAAATACTGTGGCAAATTGGCAACGTCACGTTCTTTCATCAGTCACAAACCCCCTAAACGGCCGAAACTGGGCCGCTTCGTGGTAAGTGTGTCACCGATGTGTCAAACGGGGCGCCTACAACATGGCGTGCGGGGATGAGTTGGGTCGCGGGCGATCGGATCGCCATGGCCGGATGAGCCCAGGGACGGCGTCGGTGGCGCTGGGGGCATGGACGGGGCAGAGAATGAACATGTTGAAGTCTATCTTGCTGGCGAGCGGCGCGCTTCTCGCTGTGGCGACGGTCGCCCAGGCGGCCGATCTGCCCACGAAGAAGGGCGCGGCCCCCGCGCCCGTGCCGCCTAACTGCTATGCGACGTTCTGGACGTGGCTCGATTCGACGCCGTCCGATTGCCCGCTGAGCTATTGGGGCGTCACCTTCTACGGCCAGGTCGACGTCGGCGGCGGCTGGGAGTCCAATCACGCCACGCTAAACAACGCCTTTCCCAATGGCGTGCAGGAACTCATCAGCAAGCAAAGCCACGGCGCGGCTTGGCAGTTCGTTCCGAACGGGCTCAGCCAGTCGAACATCGGCTTGAAGTGGAAAGAGCAGATCGTTCCGCAGTGGTATTTCATCGGCGACGTTAACTTCGGCTACGATCCTTACTCTCTGCAATTCGCCAACGGCCCGCGTTCGCTCGCAGAGAACAACACGACGCCGCAGTATTTCCAATCGTCGAACGGCGACTCCAGCCGCGCTTACGGGCCGATCAACGCGCGAGCTTACGCCGGTGTCCAGAACCAGACGTTCGGCACGTTGACCTATGGCCGCCAATACGCCTTCTCCAACGACATCGCCAACAGCCTGTACGACCCGTTCGGCGGCGCCTACGCCTTCTCGCTGATCGGCAACTCCACGACGCTCGGCGGCGGCCTCGGCGACACCGAACTCGGGCGCTACACGAACTCGATCAAGTACCTCTACTCCGATCACAACATCCGGGTCGGCGGCATGTCGCAGGTCGGCGGCTGGGACGCCGGCAACAACGCGCAGTTCGCTTACGAATTCGACCTTGGCTTCGATTGGTACGGCTTCTCGTTCGACGGCGTCTACGAAAACGCCAAGGACGCGGTGGCGCTCAGCGCCTACGGCGCCAACCCGGCGCCGTTCGGGCCGGACGTGCTCAAGGCGACGATCGAAAACGAAAGTTCCTTCCAGGTGGCCGGCAAATACAAGTGGGACCGCTTCACGGCCTACGCCGGTTACGAGAACCAGCGCCTGACCAACCCGAGCGACCTTCCCGCCGGCACGGTCATCCGAAACCTCAACGGCGGCTACGACGCGGCTTATGGCACGGGCGTGCAGGTGAGTTCGACGGGCGTCCCGGCGTTCCCGGTTCCCAAGGTTGTCCAACTGTTCTGGCTCGGCGGCAAGGTCGCGGTCCTGCCGACCGTGGACGTGATCGGCGGCTACTACCACGTGTGGCAGAACGACTATCTCGGTTCGACCGCGACTTCGACGAGTTGCGCCCCCAACGCCAAGTTGCCCAGCGGCACCCCGTCCGGCACGCCTTACACGCCGCAAGGCACCGCAAGCGCCCTGTGCGCGGGCCACGAAGACGCGATCTCCGGCGTTATCGACTGGCGTCCGTTCAAGCGCGTCGATATCTACGCGGGCTCGATGTACTCAAAGGTGAACGGCGGCTTGGCCACCGGGTTTTTCGTCAACGACAACCTGACATTCACGGGCGGCGTACGGGTCAGCTTCTGATCCGCCTCCCGCGGAAGACGCCAAGAAAACCCCGGGCGCATCCGCCCGGGGTTTTTTCTTTGGCGGTTGAAGAGCGGATGACGTCGCCGCCGCTCCGCGCGGATGGCGCCTCTTGGCGGGAAGCCGGGCGCACGAGCCGCGAGCCTTCAACTCCCGCGCAATGCCGTGAAGTCGACCTTGGCTACCTCGATCACGGCGTTGGTGCGCGTGAACACGTTGAGCTTGCGCAAAATCTCCGAGACGTGGGCTTTGACTGTCGTCTCCGCGATTTTCAGCTCAAAGGCGATCTGCTTATTTTGCAGGCCGGAGCGAATCATTTCGAGCACGAGCAACTGTTGGGGCGTCAACGCGCGCAGCCGCTTGAGAATCTGCTGCTGTTCGTCGTCGCCCTTGTTGGCGCCGATCAGGGGCAGAAACTGTCGCGGGATGTAGATCGAGCCCTTCATCACCTCGCCGATGGCGAAGGAAAGCTCGTTGCGCGAGGTTGACTTGGGGATGTAGCCGGCGATTCCGAGCGACATCGCCTCGCTCACCAACCGCGGCTCCTCGTGGCCCGAAACGATCACAACGGGCAGCTTGGGAAAGGCGGAGCGAAAGCGCACCACGCCGCCGAACCCGGTGGTTCCCGGCAGGGAGAGATCGAGCAGCGCAAGGTCGAGGTCCTTGTGCGCCGCCGCGACATCGAGCGCCCCTTCGATCGAAGTCGCCTCGAACACTTCCGCGTCGGCGTGAACCATCCGCACCGCGTTGCGCAAGGCTTCGCGGAACAGCGGGTGGTCGTCGACAATGAGGAAACGGGTCATAGCGAGCCGCCAATATACACGCGAAAAGAGCGCCGGCGAAGCGCCGGCGCTCCGAGATCGGTCGGTCAGTTCGCGGCCGTCTTTTGCGGCAGGCGGAACACCCAATACGAGCCGCCCTGGTTGATGTCCTTCACCTGTTTGGCGACGTCGCCGCCCCACAGCGGAACCGCTCCGCCCCAGCCGGCTGCGACGCCAATCATCTCCTGGCCGTCCTGCTCCCAGGCGATCGGCGGGGCGACGATGCCGGTCCCGACATTGAACTGCCACAGCAGATCGCCGGTCTTGTCGTCGAACACCTTCAGGTAGCCCTCGGGCGTTCCCGTGATGACGAGACCGCCGGCCGTCGTCAGGACCCCGCCCCACAGCGGCGCCCGGTTTTTGTACTCCCACACGGTCTTCCCGTTGGCGGGGTCAATCGCCTTCAGCGAGCCGATATGGTCGTCGAACACCGTATGGATGGTGAAGCCCGCCCCAAGGTAAGCCGCGCCCTTCTTGTAGGCCACCGGCTCGTTGTGGATGTCCATGCCCCACTCGTTCGAGGGGACGTAGAACAGGCCGGTGTTCTGCGAATAGGCCATCGGCATCTGATTCTTGCCGCCGAGGAAGGAGGGAACGACGAAAACCTCCTTGCCTTCCTTGCCCTCCGCCGACTTGGTCGGATCGCCGGGGCGGTCGTCGTCGTTGTAGATCGGCCGACCGTTGGCGTCGATGCCCTTGGCCCAGGTGATCTTGGAGACGAACGGCGTCGCCGAGATGAACTTCCCGTCCGTGCGGTCGAGCACGTAGAAGAAGCCGTTGCGGTCGGCGGTCGCGCCCGCCTTGATCGTCTTGCCGTCCTTCTGCAGATCAAACGAGACGAACTCGTTGACGCCGTCGAAGTCCCATCCGTCGTGCGGCGTGGTCTGAAAGCCCCATTTGATCTCGCCGTTTTCCGGGTCGATCGCCAGCCGCGACGACGTCCACTTGTTGTCGCCATGGCGCGTCCAGGAATTCCACGGCGCCGGATTGCCGGTGCCGAAGAAGGCGAGCTTGGTTTCGGGATCGTAGGTGCCGCCGAGCCACGGCGCGCCGCCGCCGAACTTGTACATGTCGCCGGGCCAGCTCTCGTTGGCCTTGCCGGTCATCGTGGTGTCCTTGCCCTTGTAGGAGCCGGTGAGGCCCTCGAGCACGGGGCGGGACCAAACCAGCTCGCCCGTGTCGACGCTGCGCGCTTCGACGCGGCCGACGACGCCGAATTCGCCGCCGGAAACACCCGTCAGGATCAAGGCGCCGTTCGCCTTGGTCGGCACGATCAGCGGCGCCGCGGTCATCGAGTAACCGCCTTTGAAATCCTCGATCTCCTTCTTCCAGGCGACCTTGCCGTTCTTGATGTTGAGCGCGATCAACTGGGCGTCGAGCGTGCCGAAATAGACCTTGTCGCCATAGAGCGCCGCGCCGCGATTGACGACGTCGCAGCAAGGAAGAATGCCTTCGGGCAGCCGCGCGTCATATTCCCAGATCTTTTCGCCGGTCTTGGCGTTGATCGCATAGATGCGGCTGTAGGAGCCGGTGATGTAGATGACGCCGTCGTGGACCAGCGCCTGCGATTCCTGGCCGCGCTGCTTTTCGCCGCCGAACGAGAACGACCAGGCCGGAACCAGGCTCTTCACGTTGGTCTTGTCGACCTGCTTCAGGGGGCTGAAGCGCTGCGCCTGCGTGCCGATGCCGTTGCTGAGCACGGAGGTCGGCGTCGTGGCGTCCTGAAGAATCATGTCATCCGTGACGCCGCCGGCGCGCGCCGGGACGCTCGCCGCCGCCACGGCGATCAGCGAAACCAAGCCCAATTTCCAAACCGAAGTCATGTGCTCCTCCCAATTTCGCTCGTCTCTCTTCGAGCGAATCCCGTTCCCGACCCGCATTCGGCGGCCAGGCCTCTCATTGACCCGACCGTGCCGGCCCGCCAATATCCGCATCTCCCGAAGGCGCCGCCTCGGGCGCGCGCCAATCGACATTGTATTTGGCGAAAATCTTCGCCACCGCGCCGCTCTCCCGCAGCCCGCGCATCGTCGCCTCCAAATAAACGCCGAGGTCGCGCGAATCGCTCTTCACCGCCAGGCCGACCGGCCAATCCGCCGCCATCCCGGTCTTCGGATAGACGATCGCAAACGGCCGCTGTCCCGCCCGCGCGAAGGCTTCCGCTGCGGAAGCCTCGCCGTAGAATGCGGCGACCTCGCCGCGCTCGAAATCGGCGGCGGCGCCTTCGAGGCTGCGCTCGTGAACGATGTTGGGCTGCAGGGCGTGATCACGAATCGAGATGAGGATGAAGTCGCCCATCGTCCCTACGCCGACCGCCGCCTTGTCGGTCAGGAACAACGAAAGATCGAGCGCCGCGCTTGCCTTCCCGGGGTCAACAACCATCGCCATGCCGTCGACATGGTAGGGACTGAATAGCGCCACGCGGTCGTTTTTCTGTTCGATCCGGTGATCGTAGGGCACATGCAGCATCACGTCGCCGGGCGCCGCGCCAACCACGCTGCCTCTCCATACGCCGTTGCGCAGGTCGTCGTTGATGTCGTCGTCCGCCCGCAGCTCGAACAGATCGAGTCGCGCGTTGAGCGATTTCGCCAGCGCCTCGGCGATGTCGACGTCGATGCCGACAACGCGGCCGTTCTCACGCCAGGAATAGGGTTTGTAGTCCTGATAGACCGCAACGCGCAGCACGCCGGTTTCGCGCACCTTGTCGAGCGGCCGCGCGTGAAGCGGGGCCGTCGCGGCGAATAACCCCGCCGCGACGAGCGTCATCAATCGCCGTCGTAGCGAGAGTCGAGATAGGTTCGGATCGCCCACATTGCCTCCTGGCTCAAGATGCCTTCGAACGCCGGCATCTTCGTCATGCCGTTTTGAGTGTAGCCATGACGTATCCGGTTGATGAACCACTGGTCGCCCGCGTCCGCCTTGTCGAGATAGCGAAGATCGGGCGCAAGGCCGCCCGAGACCGCCTGCAGGCCGTGACATCGCGCGCAGTTCTGATTGAAGCCGGACGATCCGATCTTGAGCGCCACCGGATTGCCGCGATAGGGATTTTGCTCGCGCCAATCAGCGCCCAACGAATCGAGGCCGGTGGTGTCGACCGGTTGCGGCGTCACGTCGCCATGAGCAAGCGCGCGGCCGGCGATCGCCAGACCCAAAAGCGCCGCCGTCATCATGAAACGTTTGGCCCTCATGCCGCTCCCCGCCCTCAACCCGATTGCTTGATGGGGAGACCTTAACAGCGGACCCAAACCAATCCATTGTACTTTGGCGCCGTGCCTCGTTTACTACGTTAGTATATGTCGAAGGATCGCAACGCGAGGGCGCCGTGCGTCAAGAGGCGAGCCTCAGTCAGGAGCGCGGCGCTTGCGCCTTGACGCGCGTCAATCTCACAAACTCACGCGACGCTCACGACAGCAGATAAGCCATCAGCGAACGGAGTTCGGCCGGTCGAACGGGCTTGCGCAGGATTTCGAGCCCGCGGGCGGCGGCGGCGGCGGAAACGGATTCCGAATGATCGGCGGTCACGATACAGGCGGGGATCGGCGTTTCAACTTCCTCTTGGATTTGTCGATCACCTCGAAGCCGCACGCGCCGTTGTCGAGATGCACGTCGGCGATGATGAGGTCGGGGCCGCGCTCGCGCCCGCGCAGCGTTTCGCGGGCCTCTTGCAACGACGAGGCGACGAGCACGCGGCAGCTCCAGCGCTCCAACAACGCCCGCATCGCTTCGGCGACGGCGTATTCATTTTCGACGAGCAGAATTTCCGCGCCGCCGACGCCGTAGGCCGCCGGCGCGGCTCCCTCGCGGCTCGCGAGCGGCGTCGGCGCGGCGGAAAGCTCCAGGGGCAAGGAAATCGAGAAGGTCGAGCCGTGGCCGAGACGCGAGGCGAGTTCGACCGGCGCCTCGATGGCGATCGCCAACCGGCGCACGATGGAGAGGCCGAGGCCGAAACCCACCTGATCGCCGGCCACCGTCTCGCGCTGGAACTCCTCGAAGATCGCCTCGCGCCGCTCGCGCGCGATGCCGGGGCCGGTGTCGGCGACGAGGATGCGCAGGCGATCGCCCTGCGGGCGGCAGCCAAGCAGCACGCCGCCGCGACGGGTATAGCGCAGCGCATTGGTCAGCAGATTTTGCAGGATGCGCCGCAACATGAGCGGGTCGGACCGTACAAAGGCGCGCGAGGGCCGAACGGTCAGCTTCAGACCCTTCGACGCAGCGAGCGGCGCGAACTCCTCGCGCAGCGGCGAAAGCACGCGTTCAAGTTCGACGACGCCGATCTCCGGCCGCATGACGCCGGCGTCGAGTTTGGAGATGTCGAGCAGGGTGCGGATCAGCTCTTCGAGATTGGTCAACGCGAGATCAATCTGATGCACGAAGCGCGCAATCGTCGGGTCCGGCTTCATGTCGACCAAGGTCGAAATATTGAGTCGCGCCGCGTTGAGCGGTTGCAACAGATCGTGGCTGACGAAGGCGAGGAAGGTCGATTTGAACGCATTCGCCTGTTCGGCCTGCCCCTTCGCTTTGGCCAGGGCTTCGTTGGTGCGTTCGACCGACCGCAGCGCCGCTTGCAACTCGGCGGTGCGCCGGCGAACCGTCTTGTCGAGCGAAATCGCGACCTCGAACAATCCGAACGCGTTGTTGGGTTGGTCCATCGCGCGCTCGACGCGCGACATCAGCGCGGCGTTGATCTTGCGCAGTTTCGCGTTCTCCCGCCGCAGTAGGGCGAGTTCATCGGTGTCGACGATCATCGCGGCGCCGCCCGCCGGCCGATTGCGACCCCGGAAAAGGTCTGGTTGAGGTGCATGGCGTCGAATTGCTCGCCGTAAGTATTGAAGCCGACGACATGATTGCGGCGATAGAGGTCCTCGAGATCGCGCACGATCTGTCGCTGCTCGGCGTCAAGCCGGCGGTGCAGGCAGTCAAACCCGATATAGACGGAGACTTCGCCGATCTCCTTCTCGGTGTCCTTGAACATTTCCTCAACCACGCCCAGGGTGTCCAACCGGCCGGCGGCGGTGAGCACGAGCCCCTCGTCGATCGCGCAGAAAAAGGTAAGGGAGCCGTCTGGATTCGCGCGTTGGATCGAGCGCGCATAGAAATCGCCGCCGACGCGCACGATCACCGGATGCGCCGCGAACACATAGGCGTTGAGTTCGCCTTCGCTGACGCCGATGATGCGCGCGTATTCCCGCGCCGCCGGCTCGGCGTTGAGTTCGTAAACAATCCGACGCTCGATGTCGGCTTCCGTCACCACCAATTTGGTCGAGGTCGGTTCGAAGCTGTTGCATTTGAAGGGTCGGCAGGGCAGGTCGGTGCTGACGATCAGCAGCACCGCGCAATTGTCCCTCGCCTTGCCGTCGAACGTCACCCAGGTCGAGCCGAAATTCATCCCGTCGCCGGCGGAGCCGCCGACGATTTGGATGTCGTCGAGACAGGCGCCGATGGTGGAGACGAGCGCCTCCTCATGCAGGCAGAGCCCGTCGACCAACAGCAGGGCGAAGCGATTGCGTGGCTTTGCGTCGCTCTCCGTCGCGTCGAGACGGCCGCGCATCTCGCTGATGTCGCCGCGAACCGCTTCGAGCGCCGCGGCGTCGATGTCGATGATCGGCTTGGCGACGATCGAGAAATCGCGGGCGCGGAATGCGAGCGCAACCGCGCCGCCGTCAGAGATGCCGTCGGGTCCGAGTTCGCCCGCCGTGGTGCAGCCAAACACCGGAATTCCGGGAAAGTGTTCCGCAAGAGCTTCGGCGAAAAGCTGCGGGGGAATGTCGGGCGAAAAGAATACAAGGACGGCGGCGTAGGTCTCGCCGGGCAGTTGGCGGCGCAATCGTCGCGCGGTCTCCTGCGGTCCGGCGTCGCGCACCGTCGCCACCAGGACCGGATCTTCATCGCATATCTGTTGCGCCGATTGGCCCAACCCTTCGCTCCTCCCGGGCCCGACGGGCGCCCTTTCTTTTATTCGTCAGAGTGTACGCTCCGGCGGCGACTGAGGCAACGGCCGACTGGCGCCCCCTCCTTTAGTGCTATGGCTTGCGGTTTCGCGGCTGCTAGCGTCGGAGATCGGGAGGGCAGGGATGCGGTGGGCCGGGGCGCTATGGGCGCTAATGGGGATTTGTCTGCTCGGCGCCGCCTATGCGCGAGCCGGCGATCTGACGCGAGCCGACCTCGAACGCGACTTTCCCGCGCCCTTCATCCTCGGCGAAAAAGACGATGTTTTGCCGATCTGGCCGATCTTCAAGCAGAACGCGACCCGGGACGAACTCGTCGCCTATGTCTTCGAGTCCAAGGATCTCGCGCCGCTTCCCGGGTTTTCCGGCACGCCGATCGACCTGCTCGTCGCGCTTACGCCGGAGGGCGAATTCCTGGATGTGAAGGTGATTTCGTTTCATGAGCCGGTCTTTGTCGACGGGCTCGGACCGGAGCCATTGTTCGACTTCGTCAAACAATACAAAGGTAAATCGCTCAAGCAATCGATCAAAGTCGGTCCGCCCAACGGCGGCGGAGGCGGCGACGAGGCGGTGGCTGTCGTCGACGGCGTCGCCAAGGCTACCGCTTCCCTGCGCATCCTCAATGAATCGCTGCTGACCGCCGGGCTGAAGGTCGCGCGAGCCAAGCTCGGCTTCGCCGAGGGGCGCGACCCGAGCCGCGCGGCGAGAATACGGCCCGATGTATTTGCGAAGCATGATTGGGCGGCATTGATCGACGCCGGCTTCGTCAAACACTACCGCGTCAGCAATCGCGACGCCGAAGCCGCCTTCGCCGGCACCGACGCGGAGGGCCTCGACCCCGAAGTTCGCGCCCATCCCGACGCCGCTCTGATTGATCTCTACGTCGGCGAACTCGACGCCCCGATGATTGGCCGCAATTTGCTGGGCGACGTCGGCTTTGATCGGTTGCTGTCCGATCTCGATGGTCGACACGCGCTGTTCGCGCTTTCGACGGGGCGCCTCAGCTTCATGGACGACGATTATGTCTTCGGCGCCGTGCCGACCCGGCTGACGCTCGCGCAATCCGGGGCGCCGGTGGAGATAAGGGATTTCGCTTGGCGGAGGGCTTTCGCGGCGCCCGACGTTCCCTCCGGCGATCTCGCGGTCTTCGTCATCAAACCGCAAACGGGTTGGGACCCCGGCTCGCCGGCCACACTCGCGCTACACGCGACGCGCGAAAAGGGGCAGATGCTGCCGGAGCGGATCGGCCACGATTTCGGGTTTGACTACGAGGTCCCCGCCGCCTTGCTGCTGCCGGCGCCGTCTGAGCAGTCGAAAGGTTTTCTCGGCGTCTGGCGCGATCGCGCCGGGGATCTTGGCGTGCTCGCAGTCGCGCTCGTCGTGCTGGCCGGGAGCCTTGCGCTGCCGCGACGGCTGACGGCTTCGGCCGTTCGCTTCCGGTGGCTGCGGTTTCTCTTCCTCGCCTTCACGCTACTGTTCATTGGTTGGTGGGCGCAGGCGCAATTGTCGATCGTCACGATGATCGGATTCGTCCGCGCCTTGAGGGGCGAGGCTTCACTCTCGTTCTTGCTTTACGATCCGCCGAGCCTGGTACTCTGGGCGTTCACCCTGCTGACGCTGGTTGTCTGGGGGCGGGGGACATTTTGTGGCTGGCTCTGCCCCTTCGGCGCCTTGCAGGAATTCGCAGGCGATCTCGGCCGGGCGCTGCGCCTGCCGCAATGGCGGCCCTCGGCGAAGGTCGACGCGAGCCTGCGCAACCTCAAATATGTCGCGCTCGCCTCGATCCTCGCCGCCGCTTTGCTGTCCTCCTCGCTCGCCGAACGACTCGCCGAGATCGAGCCGTTCAAGACCGCGATCACGCTCGGGTTCGTGCGCGATCTGCCCTACGTGCTCTATGCGGGAGGGCTGCTGCTCGGCGGCGTGGTTTCGTTCAAGTTCTTCTGCCGCTACCTCTGTCCGCTCGGCGCGGCTTTCGCGCTGATCGGACTGGCGCGGCGTCGGGACTGGATCGCGCGACGCGTCGAATGCGGCGATCCCTGTCAATTGTGCAAGGCGAAATGCCGCTACAATGCGATCAAACCTTCGGGCGCCATCATCTATCACGAGTGCTTTCAATGCTTGGATTGTGTCGTTATTCACGACGACGCGCGCCGATGCGTGCCGCTTGTGCTTCAGCAGCGCAAGGCGCGTACGCTTGTGACGCGCAGGGGCGTGCGACCATGATTGGCGCCCCGACGCGCCGCGGCGCGCTGGCGTTCGGCGTTGCGGGACTTTCCGCGTGGATTGTCGGGGACGAAAGGTCTCGCGCGCCGCTCCGAAAATTCCGGCGACTGGGAATCGCCTTTGGAACGCAGGTTTCGATCAGTGTCCACGCCGCGAGCGACGCCGAGGCCGAGGCCGCGCTCGAAGCCGGCTTCGCCGAGATCCGCGCCATCGACAGGCTGGCGAGCCTGACGACGCCAGACAGCGAGGTCTACCGACTCAATCGCGACGGCGTCCTCGACCAACCAAGCGCAGCCTTGCTCGAAATGCTGCGAACCGCCGAGGCGATGCACGCGGCGACGCAGGGCGCCTTCGACGTGACGATCCAGCCGATGTGGCTCGCAATGGACGCCGCGGCGAAGCGCGGCGGCTGGCTCACCGATTCCGAGGCCCGCGCGCTGCGCGCGCGGGTCAACCAAACGGCGCTGCGTTTCGACGACAAGCGCGTCGGGTTCGACCGGCCTGGAATGGCGTTGACGCTCAACTCGCTGGCGCGCGGCTTGGCCGCCGACCGGGTCGGGGCGGCGCTGGCGCGGCTCGGCGTGGAGCACGCGTTCTTTGACACCGACGTGCTCGGCGCTCGCGGAGCCAAGCCCGACGGGGCGCCTTGGATCGCGCGAATCCGACATCCTCGCGACGAGCGGCGGAGCGCCGGCTGCGCCAGGGTTTCAGGGTGCCTGGCGACTTCGGGGGACTACGCCTACGCCTGGTCGTCGGACTATACGCGCCATCATATCGTCGATCCGCGTCGCGCCGCCTCGCCCGCGGATTTTGCGAGCGTCACCGTTTTCGCCCGCTCGGGGCTGATCGCCGATGCGCTTTCGACCGCCGCGTTCCTGATCGGCCCCGATGCCGCGCCGGCCTTGCTGGATCGGTTCGACGCCGAAGCGTTGTTCGTCGACAAGGCGGGACATGTGACCTGGACCCGGGGCTTCCCGCTGGTCTGACCCGCAACCGGGCGCTGCTCGCCGCGCCGGTCGCCCGCCGACAAAACATAGCTTTCGAACATTTCACCCGGCGTGGAGAGGATTTGCGCCTTCGCGGCGCGCGCAGCGTCTTGACGTGCCGACGCTCGGTTGAACCAAAGTCGGGCGCTTCGGGAAACGACCTTAACTGTCGGCGACTCGCTTCTCTCAAATTGTCCATTTCTGTACGCGTTCTCGCGGGTTTTCCAGCGCAAAGTCGATCGAGGGCGCCTGCCGGCTGTCTTGCAACGGCCTCCACAATGCGAAGCGCGGGAATGGATTCGTAATCTTTCCAATTTACGCAACGTAACTGAAGGCAGGAGCTATCGCGGGGCGCGCGCTCGGATCATTTGCGGCCTGCGAAAGCAACGATGAGGCGTGGGCGCCGCGGGACCAGATTTCGTCTCGCTCGGGAGGTTTCATGGCGGTCGATCAATGGAATGGCAACGGCGATTGGAGCCTGAACCCGACGGACTGGAGTCAGTCGGGCCCGCCGAATTCGAGCACGGACGCGGAGATCCAATCCGGCGGCGTCAGTCTCTCCACTTCGGGCGCCGCCTATTGGCTGCTCGTTGACAACGGAGCGGCGGTCAGTTTCGCGGATTCGGCGACGCTCAGCGTGACCAGTTTCTTACAGAACGCCGGCGCCGTCAACGTGACCGGCAACGGCGATCATGTCGCGGTCGCCGGACGTCTCACCAATACAGGCGCGATCACCATCGGGGCCGCCAACCTCACCGCGACGACGGCCGTGACGGCGGCGGCGCTGCAAAACAGCGGTTCGATCGTCGTGCAGGGCGTCGCCACGGGCGCGACGCAAGCGAGCCTGAAGATCGCCGGCGCCGCGACCGCTACCCTGACCGGCTCGGTCAGGGTGAGCGGCGACGGCCTGATGCAGTTCGGCAGCGGCAGCATCGCCAGCATCAGCGTCGGCGCCACGATGGAGCTCGATGGCGCCGCGGCGAAGATCACGACCGGCGGCGCCACGACCTCCGCGCTCGCCAATCTCGCCAGCAACAGCGGCGCGCTGATTCTGCAAGGCGGCAGCGGCTACGGGGCCGGCGGGGTGACGTTCAAGACATCAACCGGCTTCGTCAACAATGGCGCCTTCTCGGTCGACAGCAGTTCGGGCGACGGCGGCAGCGTCGTGACGCTCGGCGGGGCGTTGACCAACCACGGAAGCGCCGACATCGGCGCCATCGACCTCTCGGCGGCCACGACCGTGCATGCGACCGGCCTGGTAAACAGCGGCTCCTTGGTCGTGCAAGGCAACGCCTCCGCCGGCTCGAGCCTCGAGGCGCTATTAAGCATCACGGGGGCGGCCGCGTCGACGCTGACGGGCGCCGTGCGGGTCAGCGGCGACGCCGTGATCGCCTACGCGAGCGGCGAGATCACCGCGATCCAGAACGGTTCGTCGCTGGAGCTCGACGGCGCCAAGGCGGCGATCACAACCAATTCAGGGGCGTCGTCGGCGCTCGCGCAACTGGCGACCAATAACGGGCAGTTGCAACTGCTTGGCGCCAGCGGCTACGGCGCTGGCGGCGCCCAGCTGGCGACCACGACGGGCTTCATCAACAACGGCGTGTTTTCGATGGACGCCGGCAATCAGCAGGGCGGCAGCAAGGCGTCGTTCGGCGGGCTGTTCGCCAACTACGCGACCGTCAACATCGGCAACAGCTCCTTGTCGGCCTCGACGACGGTCGTCGCCACCGGCCTCAACAACACCGGCGGGTTGACCCTGCAAGGCGCCATCGCGAGCAACGCCACGCAACGGGCGCTGCTCGACATCACCGGGGCGGCGAGTTCGACCTTGACGGGAACCGTCCGCGTCAGCGGCGACGCCGAAATTCTTTACGCGAGCGGCGGCGTCACGACCATTCTGATCGGCTCCTCGCTGGAGCTCGACGGCGCGAAGGCCTCCGTCGCCAGCGGCGCGAACTCGGCGCTGACCGGTCTTGTCGCCAACAACGGCGCCCTGACGCTGCAGGGCGACAGCGGCTACGGGGCCGGCGGCGCCCTCCTGAGGACGACCACAAATTTCACCAACAACGGCGTGTTCTCGGTTGACAGCGCCAATCTCGACGGGGCCAGCGTGGTGAAGTTCGGCGGCGTGTTCGCCAACCACGGGACCACGACGATCGGCAATGTCGCGCTCGCCGCCTCGACGACGGTGACCGCGACCGGGCTCAACAACAGCGGCGCGTTGGTCCTGCAAGGCGCCACCGCGAACGGCGCGACGCAGCAAGCGCTGCTTGACGTCACCGGCGCCACAGCGGCCGCGCTCACCGGGCAGGTTCGTGTCAGCGGCGACGCAGTGCTCGAATTCGCTTCGGGCGAAATCACCGCTATCCTGAGCGGCTCCTCGCTGGAGCTCGACGGGGCCGGCGCGAGGATTGAAACCAGCGGCGGGACCGCGTCCGCTCTGGCGCATCTCGCATCCAACAACGGCGAATTGCTGCTGCAAGGCGCCGGCGGCAATGGAGCCGGCGGCGCCGCGTTCTCGACGACGGGCAGTTTCACCAATAACGGCGAGTTCTGGATCGACCCGTACAACTACGACAGCGGCAGCGGCGCGAGCTTTGGCGGCGCCCTGGTCAACAACAACAGCATCGACATCGGCGAGACCAACCTGTCGGCCAACACGACCGTCACGGCGACGACCCTGGTCAACAACGCCGCTTTGACGGTGCAAGGCAACTACGCGAGCGCCGCGACGCAACAGGCGACGCTTGACATCACCGGCGCGGCGGCGGCGGCGCTGACAGGCAATGTACGCGTCGGCGGCGACGGTCTGATTGAATTCGGCAGCGGCGAGATCACCTCGATCGCAGCCGGATCGGCGTTGGAGCTCGACGGCGCCGGCGCGCGCATTCTGACCGGCAATGGCGCATCCTCTGCGCTCGCGAAGCTCACCGTCAACTATGGCGCGTTCGTGTTGCAGGGCGACACCGGTAACGGCGCCGGCGGCGCGAAGCTCGCGATGCAGGGCTTCACCAACGATGGATCGCTTTCGATCGACGCCGCCAACAATGACGGCGGCAGCGCGGTGACGTTCAACGGGATTTGGACGAACAATGGCGTCGTCGTCATCGGCCAGTCGTACCTGGCGACGTCCACCACGATAAAATGCACCAACATCGTCAACAACGGCGCGCTGACGCTGCAGGGCAATTCCTCGATCGGTTCGACCATCCAGGCCTCGATCATCGCCTACGGCGCCGCGCCTTCGGCGATCACCGGGACGATGCGGGTCAGCGGCGACGCCCTGTTGGAGTTCGCCAGCGGGCTCATCACTTCAATCTCGGGCTCCAGTTCGTTGGAGCTTGACGGCGCCGAGGCGCGCATCACGACCGGGGGCGCCACCGCCTCGGCGCTTTCGCATCTCGCCGTGAACGACGACTCCTTGACGCTGCGCGGGAACAGCGCCTACGGCCTGGGCGGCGCGGCGCTGACGACGACGGTGGCGTTCGTCAACAATGGAACGCTTTCGGTCGACGCGGAGACCAACGACGGCGCCAGCGCGGCCACGTTCGGCGGCCTGCTGACCAACAACGAAACCATCGACATCGGCAACACCAGCCTGTCGTCGTCGACGACCGTCCTGGCGACCGGTCTCGTCAACAATGGCTCGCTGACGATCCAGGGCAATGTTTCCTACGGCTCGACCGATCAGGCGACCATGAAGATCGCCGGCGCGGCCGCGGCGGCCGTGCAAGGCCCGACACGGATCGGCGGCGACGCGCTGCTGGAGTTCGGCAGCGGGGCCGTCACGAGCATCGCGGGCGGGAGCTCTCTCGAACTCGACGGCGCGGAGGCGCGCATCACCAGCGGCAGCGCCACAGCCTCGGCGTTGACGACGTTATCGGAAAACGAAGGCTCGTTTCAGTTGCAGGGCAACAGCAGCAATGGCGCCGGCGGCGCCATCTGGGCGACGACGACGGGGTTCGTCAATGACGGAACCTTCTCCGTCGATGTCGGCGGTAGCGACGGCGCTAGCTCGGCGACGATCGCCGGCGTGCTGACCAACGATATGACGCTCAATATTGGCAACGTCAATCTCAGCGCCGTAACGACGGTGAAGGCGGCGGGGCTGACCAACAACGGCGCGCTCGTGCTGCAGGGAAACATCAGCGACGGCTCGCCCGATCTCGCGACCCTCGTCATCGCGGGCGCGGCGCCGACGGTCGCGCAGGGCACAATGCGGATCAGCGGCGACGCGGTGCTGGAGTTCGGCAGCGGCTTGATCACGACAATCACGGGCGGCGGCGATCTCGAACTCGACGGCGCGGGCGCGCGCATCACGCGGGGCAACGCTACGAGCTCCGCGCTGACGACGCTCGCGACGAACTATGGCGTCCTGGCGCTGCAAGGGAACAGCTCCTTCGGCGGCGGCGGCGCCGTCCTGACGACTTCGACGGGGTTCACCAACGGCGGGCAATTGTTGATCGACAACGGCGCGGGCGACGGCGGAAGCACCGCGACCTTCGGCGGAACTCTGACCAACGACGCCGCCGTCACCATCGGCCAGGGCGACCTCAGCGCCACGACGACCGTGGACGTCAAAGGGCTTGTAAACAACGGCTCGCTGACCCTTCAAGGCAATGTGTCCGGCGGCGGGACCGATCAGGCCATCCTGGACGACGCTGGCGCGGCGGGAACGGTCACGAACGGCCCGATCCGCGTCGGAGGCGACGCGCTGCTGGAATTCGGCAGCGGCGGCCTGACGACGATCTCGAACGCGGGCTATCTGGAGTTGGACGGCGCCAACGCGAGGATCACGACCGGCGGGACCACGGTTTCGGCGCTCGCCACGCTGACGACCAATGACGGTTCGCTCGTGTTGGTCGGCAACAGCTACGAAGGCGCCGGCGGCGCAACGGTGACGACGACCGCGGCGTTTGCGAATTACGGAACGGTGTTGGTCGATTTCGGCGGCGGCTACGGCGGCAGCCAGGCGACGTTTGGCGGCGCGCTGACCAATTATGGATCAATGATGATCGGCAACACCGCGCTGAGCGGCTTGACCACCGTGACGGCGGCGGCTCTCGTCAACGCCAACGGTCTGTCGCTGTTCGGCAGCAACGGCGCCGAATCGCAACTTGTCATCCATGGCGCCGCATCGAACACCGGCAATCTCGACATCAATGTCGATTCCGAGCTGGACGTCACCGGCGCCAACGCCTTCACGCAATCGGCCGGCTTGACAACCGTGTATGGAACGCTTGCTGCGAGCACGATCAACGCCAACGGCGGTCTCGTCGAATTCTACTCGGCGATTGGGGCCGGCGACGGCATATCGGCGATGAACATCGGCGCCGACGGGACGCTGGAATTCGGGTCCGGCGTCGACAGCAGCCACTCGGTGGCGTTCACCGGCGCGACCGGCGATCTGGCGCTCGACGACCTCGTGAGTTTCGCGGGCAGCATCTCGAAGTTCGCCGGCAACGACGTCATCGACCTCATCAACGGGGCGGCGACGAGTTTCCACTACGCGGGCAGCGCGACGGCGGGAACGCTGACGCTGACCGGGTCGGGCGGAACGCTGGGAACGCTGGCCTTCACCGGCGATTACACGGGGGCGAACTTCCAGTTGACCGGCGACGGTCACGGCGGCGTCGACGTGCGTTATATATGATGCGATAGCCCGCGCCGCACGGCGCGCTGTCGCCTGACTTCGAATCGCCGGTTGCACGGCGATGGTCCGGACGCGGCTAGGTCAGAGCCCTTCGCCTCGTGAAAGCGCATTAGCGGACGTCAGCTCCCGGTGGACGCTGAGGCGTTTATCGGCGCATATTGAGCGCGCCGCATCGACCACGAATGCGATTTTGGGAGGTACCGCCTATGACGCAGATTGCGACGCCCCCCCTTGGGGTCATATCGGACGCCAGCACGCAAGACGGTCTTTTTCACAAGGTCACGCTTCGTCTGGTGCCCTTCCTTTTCCTTTGCTACCTCGGCGCCTATCTCGACCGGGTCAATGTCGGGTTCGCCAAGCTCCAGATGCAGAAAGAGCTCGGGTTCAGCGAGACCGTCTATGGCCTTGGCGCCGGCATATTCTTCCTCGGTTATGTTCTGTTTGAAGTGCCGAGCAACATTATCCTGCATAAGGTCGGGGCGCGGTTGTGGCTCGCGCGGGTGATGCTCACCTGGGCCATCATCTCCGCCGCGACCGCATTCGTAAAAACGCCGACGGCGTTCTATTTCATGCGATTCCTGCTCGGCATGGCGGAAGCCGGCTTCATTCCCGGCGTGCTGCTCTATCTGACGCTGTGGTTTCCCTCGGCCCGTCGCGGGCGGATCATGGCGTTGTTCCTCACGGCGATCCCGATGGCCAGCATCCTGGGCGGGCCTCTGTCGGGCTCGATTCTGAGCGTCGTGTCCGGCGCGCAGGGGCTCAGCGGCTGGCAGTGGCTGTTTATGCTCGAGTCGATACCGTCGCTGATCCTCGGCGTCGCCATCCTGTTGTATCTTGACGATCGGATCGAGACCGCCAAATGGCTCGACGCCGAAGAGAAACGGACCTTGTCGGCGATCATGGCGCATGACGAGCATGGAAAAGAGAGCATGTCCGAACTGCGCCACGCCTTCGTCACGCCCCGCGTCTGGCTGCTCGGCGCGGCTTATTTCTGCATCGTGTGCGGCATCTATATCGTGAGCTTCTGGTTGCCGACGATCATCAAACAGACGGGCGTGGCGAGCCCGCTGACGATTGGCCTGTTGACCGCCATTCCTTATATCGTCGCGGTCATCGCGATGATTGCGGTCTGCGCCCACGCGGACCGCACGAAGGAGCGCCGGTGGCACACGGCCCTGCCGGCGATCGCCTGCGCAGTCGGGCTCGTGTTGACCGCGGCGGCGCTCGGCAACACCTTGCTCGCGTTGCTCGGCCTGACGCTCGCGGCGGCCGGCGCGTCGACCGCGCAGGCGTCGTTCTGGACGCTGCCCTCCGCCTTTCTCGGCGGCGCGGCGGCGGCGGCGGGAATCGCGCTGGTGAATTCGCTGGGCAATGTCGCGGGCTTCGCCAGCACCTATCTCGTCGGTTGGCTGGCCGACCTGACGCATAGCAATTCCGCAAGCCTCTATCTGTTCGGCGGATTTGTGCTGCTCGGTGCGGTGCTGACCCTGATGCTGCCGGCCTCGGTGGTCAACAAATAAGCGCCTGCGCCGCGCGATCAGCCCGGTCGGACGCGGCGCTCCAACGCCTTGGACGCGTCCTCGGTGCGCTGCTTCTGCAGGCTGTCGAGAACCTTCGCGGCGGCCTGTTCGACATGTTCGCGCGCGAGTCGTTCGGCGCCATCGCCGTCGCCGGCGACAATCGCGTGCAGGATGCCGGCGTGCTGACTGCGGATGACTTCCGGCATGCCGGTGTCCTCGCGCAGCACCGCGGCCATCACCCGCTCCATGTTGGAGTAGTGGGGAACCATCATCTCGATGATGAGCGGATTGCCGGAGATTTCGGTCACGAACGTGTGGAACAGGGTGTCGGCGTCGATCATCCGACGTATCGAGCCGCTTTCGAGCGCCAGCCGTCCGAGCTCAAGCACGGCGGGTCCCTCGTCCGCCGCTTGGTCGCGACCGTTCTCGGCCGCCAGCCGGCTCGCCATGCCGTCCAATGCGGTGCGGACCTGATACTGATGGCGGACGCGCTCGACGCTCAACGGGGCGACCACGAATCCCCGACGGGGAGCCTCCAGGACGATGCCGTGGTCGCGCAGCAGCAGCAGCGCCTGCTGGACCGGCTGCCGCGATACGCCGTAGGCTTGCGCGAGTTCGTCCTGAATCAGGCGCGCCTCGGCGGCAAGCCGCCCCTCCGTCACCTCCATCAGGATGGCTTTGTAGACGAGCTTTACGAGCGTGTGGCGGTCCGATTTTTCCGACGGCTCCAGGGCGGGGCGCATAACGTTACAATGGGTTCGCTCAGCGGCGGCGTGACCTTGCAATCCTGTTGCCCGAATTAGGCCGATGTGCAATAAACGCCTCTGAATTCATATACTGAATGCGGACGCGCGTCGACAAGCGCCGCCGCCCGGGAGGAAGACAATTGCGCGCCAGGATGCGCCCGATCGACGGATAATAGAGAGAAATTACGGCCGTCCTCGCTCCAGCTGAGGGGCGCCGACGGCGCAGAGCTTGGCGAACTCGACAGGTTTAACGGCCATGAAAAACGTTCTCACCCTCGGTCAAATTCTCTCGGTTCATGCGCGGCTTCACCCCCATCGGATGGGCGCCCGCGATCTCGAACGCAGCATGACGTTCTCAGAGTGGAACGGGCGCGCGCGCCGGCTCGCCAACGCGCTGCTCGGACTGGGGCTCGCCAAGGGCGATCGCGTGGCGGTCCTGGCCTACAACGCCGTCGAGTGGGTGGAGATCTACGTCGCGGCGGCGAAGGCCGGGCTGGTCGCGGTGCCGCTCAACTTCAGGTTGGTCGGCAAGGAGATTCGCTACATTGTCGACGACTCCGAGGCCGCCGCGCTCATTGTGCAGGATCAACTCGTCGGGGCGGTGGAGGAGGTCGGATCGGAGCTTTCCGTGCCGGAGTCACGGCGGATTTGGTTCGGGGCGGGTCAGTGCCCCGCAGGCTATCACGCCTATGAGGACCTGATCGCCCGCGCCGGCGAAAGCGAGCCGGACGTCGCCATCGCGCCGGAAGACCCGTGGATGCTGATGTACACGTCCGGCACCACCGGCAACCCGAAAGGCGCGATCCGCAATCATCGCGGCGCCGCCATGCTCTCGCTCATCACCGAGATCGAGCTCGGCATGCATCGCCACGACGGCGCGCTGCTGGTGATGCCGATGTGTCACGCCAATTCGCTCTATTTCTTTGGCGCCTTCGCCTACTGCGGGGCGACGACGACGGTTTACAATCGCAAAAGCTTCGACCCCGAGCATTGCGCCCGCGTGCTCGGCGACGGCGTCGCCTCGTTCACTTCGATGGTGCCGACCCACTATGCGATGATGCTCGCGCTGCCGGCGGCCAAGCGCGCCGGGCTCAACTTTGATCGCGTCGCCAAGCTGATGATCTCGTCCGCGCCGGCGCGCCCCGACACCAAACGGGCGATCATGGAGATGTTCCCGAAAGCCGGGCTGTTCGAGCTGTACGGATCGACCGAGACCGGATGGACGACGATGCTTCATCCGCATGAGCAGTTCGACAAGCTCGGCTCGGTCGGGCGCGAGTGCGTCGGCTCGGCGCCGATCAAAATGCTCGGCGCAGACGGCGAAGAGGTCGCGGACGGCGAGGTCGGCGAGCTTTACGCTAGCAATCCCTACATCTTCGACGGTTATTGGAAGCTGCCCGAGAAGACGCGCGAAGCCTTCCGCGGCGAGTATTGCACCGTCGGCGACATGGCGCGGCGCGACGAAGACGGGTTCATCCACCTCGTCGATCGCAAGAGCAATATGATCATCACCGGCGGCGAGAACGTCTATCCCTCGGACGTCGAGGCGATTATCAGCGGTCATCCTTCGGTGCACGATGTGGCCGTCGTCGGACTGCCGGACGACAAATGGGGCGAGCGCGTTCACGCCGTCATCGTCTTGAAAGAAGGGGCCGCCCCGGACGAGAGCAGCCTGCATGAGTGGTGCAAGACGCGCATGGCCGGCTACAAACGCCCGCGCGCGTTCTCCTATATGCGCGACGAGGACATGCCGCGCACCGCGACGGGCAAGAACTTGCATCGCAAGCTGAAGGCGATGTTGCTCGGCTGAAGGCTCCGCGGGCGGCCGAGACGCGAACCGAGAACACACTCCAGGGAGGACGATATGGCGACAAGCGCCCAGGATCTGAACGCCGATTACGAATCCTGCGCGGCCTGGATCGCGCGTTTCCTGAAGGCGCGCGGCGTCGACCGCATATTCGGGCTCCAGGGCGGCCATATCCAGCCGATCTGGGATCACGCGGCGCAACTTGGCATCCGCATCATCGACGTGCGCCACGAGGTCGCGGCGGTGCATATGGCGCACGCGCACGCCGAACTCACCGGCCAGCTCGGCGTCGCCATGGTGACGGCGGGGCCGGGGGTGACCAACACGACGACGGGAATCGCCAATGTGTCGCTCGCGCGCATGCCGGTGCTGGTGATCGGCGGCTGCACATCGCGGGCGCAGGCCAATCTCGGCCCCTTGCAGGACATCCCGCATGTCGACATCCTGCGTCCGGTGACGCGGCAGTCGCGCACGCTTCGGGTCGCCGACCAAGTCATCCGCGAGTTCGACGAAGGCGTGAGCCGGGCGTTCGGCGACCTCGGCGAGCCGGGTCCGGTCTATCTGGAGATTCCAACGGACGTGCTGCGCGCCCATGTGGCGCCGGGTCTCATCCTCGACGAGTGGATGCAGCCGAGGACGACCCGCGTCATCCCGCCCGATCCCGCGACCATCGCGCGAACCGTTGAGGCGCTGTGGTCGGCCAAGCGTCCACTGGTGGTGACCGGGCGCGGCGCTCGTCAGGCGGGGCCGGAGATCGTGCGCTTGCTCGACGCGCTCGGCGCGGTCTATCTCGACACGCAGGAGAGTCGCGGCCTGGTGTCGAGCGACCACCCGGCCGTGGTCGGCGCCATGCGCGCCGCCGCGATGACCGAGGCCGACACGGTCTTCGTCATCGGACGTAAGCTCGACTACCAACTGGGCTATGGCTCGCCCGCGGTGTTCCCGAAAGCCAAATTCATCCGCCTCGCCGACTCGGCCGGCGAACTGATCGATAACCGGCGCGGCGAGCCGGAAATTCTGGCCACGCCGGCGCTGGCGCTCGACGCCATCCTCGCCGCGGCGGGCAACCGCCAGCCCGCCGTCGACAAGGCGTGGACGGAGGGCCTGCAGAAGCGGCATCGCGACCGCAGCGCCAAGGTCGGACCGCGCTACGCGACCGGGTCCGACGGCGGCGTCGACCCGCGCGCGATCTTTCAGGCTTTGCGCGACAAGGCGAAGCCCGATTACATCGCCATCGCCGACGGCGGCGACCTGCTCAGCTTCGCGCGCGTCGGCCTCGAAGCCCGCACCTACATGGACGCCGGCGCGTTCGGTTGCCTGGGCGTCGGCGTGCCCTATGCCGTCGCCGCCGCGTTGGCGCGCCCGGATAATCAAGTGGTCTGCGTCACAGGCGACGGCGCGTTCGGGCTCAACGCGATGGAGATCGACACCGCCGTGCGCCATCGCGCCAAGATCGTGGTGATCGTGTCAAACAACGCGGCTTGGAACATCGAGCGCCACGACCAGGAATCCAACTATGGCGGCCGGGTGGTCGGCACGCTGCTGGCGCATTCCGACTATGCCGCGATGGCGCGCGCCCTGGGCGCGCATGGCGAGCGGGTCGAGAAGCCGGAGCAGCTCGCCGGCGCGATCGAGCGCGCGCTCGCCAATGCGCCGGCGCTGGTTGACGTCGTCACTTCGCAAACGGTCGTCTCGTCCGACGCCACCAAAGGTCTCGGCTTTGTGCCCGAGTTCCAACCCTTGACCGCGTGGGACGACTTGGAGCGCAAGCGCCGCGGGTTGGCGTAGCGCGAGAGAACCGACGAAGCCGTCACATACCGACGTCGGCCGAGAGGCGCGCCTCGGCCTCGTCGAGGTTGTCCTGCGCAGCCAGCCGGACGGACGTGTTGGCCGCGCCGAACAGGTCGTAGTTGGCGCGTTGCACGATTTCGAAGAAGAACCGATTGCGAAAATTGCGCGTGTAGATGTGCAGGAACTCGCCGTCCTTGACGCGATCGTAGAGCACGCCGAGCGCGCGAATGCGCTCGAGCTTCGCCGGCGCGATCTCGAACCGGGTAGCGAGATCGTCGTAATAGTTGTCGGGGATCGGCAGGAACTCGACGCCGCGCGCGCGCGCCGCTTCGACGGTCGAGAAAATGTCGTCGGTCGATAGCGCGATCTGCTGATAGCCGGCGCCGCCAAACGTGTCGAGAAATCGCGAGACGCCCGTCGCGCCGCCGTCGCCGATATTCAGCGCGATGCGCAGCGCGTTGTTGGCGCTGCGCAGCGAGCGGCTGTAGAACGCGCCGTGCGGGTCGGCGATCTCGACCTGCGGCTCGGCGGCGAGCCCGAGCACGGTCTTGTAGAACAGCGACCACGTCAGGAATTCGCTGCGCCGCACCACATTGGAGAGGTGATCGATCCGCTTCAGCGGTCCCGGCGGCGCCGGGGTCGCGGTCGGGGCGAAGTCGTCGCGCCAATTCGGGCCGTGCTGGTCGACGAAATAGATCAGGCTGCCCTCGATGCCGCCGACCGCGGGGATCAGCGCCTCGCCGGGACCGATGCGGCCGACATGCGGTGGGCACTCCATCGCCCGCGCGCGCTCCATCGCCCGTTCGACGCTGTCGACCTCCAAGGTGATCGCGCAGACGGAAGGCCCGTGCAGCAACTGGAACGATTGCGCGAACGAGCGCCGCTCCTGGTTGAGCACCAGATTGACCTCGCCCTGCGAATAAAGCTCGACCGCCTTCGAGCGATGCCGCCCCGCCACCGCGAAGCCCAGGCCTTCAAACAAAGCGCCGAGATCCTGCGCGTCCTTGTCCGAAGCCGCGAATTCGAGGAACGCCGGCGCCTGCACGGCGGGCGTCGGAGGCAGCTCGCCGAGCCCGGCGACCGGCGGCTCCGAGCTTTGCGCGCGGCGGCGCGCCAGCGCCTCGCCGGTCGCGAGCAGCGAACGCATGCCGTCGACGGCGATCGCGGCGGCCGAGGCGCCGCGAAACTGCTCGTTGAAAATTTCCAGCGAAACCGGGCCGCGGTAGCCGGCGCGCGCGACCGCGTCGAGATAGTCGACGATTGGATAGTCGCCCTGACCGGGATAGCAGCGATAATGTCGGCTCAGCGACATCGGGTCCATTTGCAGCGCCGGCGAGTCGGCGACCTGCACCAACGCTATTCTGTCGCCGGGCAAGTCGGCGATCGGCGCGATCGGCAGGCCGCGCACGCAGATGTGGAAGCTGTCGAGCACGATGCCGAGATTGGGCCGGTTCGCCGTTTTGACGATCTCCCAGGCGACCGTCCAATCCTTGATGTGACGTCCCCAGGCCAGGGCTTCATAGCCGAGCTTCAGTCCGTACTGCCGCGCGAGATCGGCGAGCTCGGCAAGGTCGCCGGCGATCTGATCGATGTCGCCGCTGGCGTCCTCCGCGACGCTGGAGCAGAGACACAGCAACGGCGCGCCGAGTTCGCGCGCCAGCTCCAGCTTACGCTCGGCGCGATCGAATTGCCGCTTTCGCCGCGCGGCCGGCGCGCCCTCGAAATCGCGCAGCGGCTGCAGCGCGACGATTTCAAGACCGAGATCGCTGGCGATGCGTCGCGCGTCGCGCGCCTTGCCGGGGAAGAAGGTGAGGTCGTTCTCGAACAGTTCGACGGCGCGAAACCCCGCCTTCGCGACCGCCGCCAATTTGCCTTCGAGCCCGCCGCCGAGGCAGACCGTCGCGATCGACCATCGGATCATCGCAAAAATCTCCTAGATTTTTCGTCCTCTACGGCCCCAAGTTCAGCCACGCAATCAACTCGCGAAATCTTCTCGGGACGTTCCCCCGCCGGGGCTCAGCGCCAACCTTGGGATCGGCGGCGGCGTTCCGCGAAACGGGACATAAGCCTAGCACAGGCTTTTGCGGGCGTCGCTGTCGAGCGCGTATGCGCGGAGTGACCGCCGCGCGAGGGGATCGACTTGAAACTAGTCGACGGGAAAAAGCTCTTGAATCGTGAGTTCGAGTCCCGGCGGATCGAGGCGCAGCAGGCCATCGTACAAGATTCGCGTCTCGATCAGGCCGCCCTCGGCGCGCTTGTGGTGGACAAGCACGCGCTCCTCCGGGTCGAGGATCAGATAATGCCCGACGCACGGCAAGGAGAAGTAGCCGGTCAGCTTCTTGCTTTCATCGCGCGAGCGCGTTGACGGCGACGTCACTTCGACGACGATGACCGGGTTGGAAATCTCCCTGGTGTCCGGCGGCAGGCGAGGGCCGCAATAGACGAGACCGTCCGGTTGGTAGGCGGTACGGGCGGTAATGCGAACGGCGACGGAATCAGGAATCGCTTCGCAAGCAAGGCCAGCGCGGCGGATCGCGTCGCGCAGCGCGATGTATGTTTCGGCCTTTACGCGCGCGTGCGCCAAACGCTCCGGCGCCATCGCATAGGCGACGCCGTTTTCAATCTCCCAGCGTCCCTCGCGTTCTTCGGCGGTGGCGAGGAACTCGTCGACCGACATCACGGAAGGGGCGAGCGCGGACATACGCCCGACCTTACCACGGGCGACCGGCGCCCGTCATTACCCCCGCCGGCCGACCCACCGGTTCACCCGCGCCGCGTAGGCGTCGAACTCCGTCGGATGCAGCCGGCGCAGCATCGCCTCCTCGGTCGGCATCACCACGAGATCGTTGATGAGGTAGAAGCCGAGCGGCGCGCCGATCACCGCAACCCACAGCAGCAGGCTGAACGGCGCGAACGCCTGCACGTAAAGTCCGAGCGCCGCCCACAGCAGGAATTGCAGCATCGCCAGCGCGTAGGTCGGATGGCGCGACCAGCCGTAGGGTCCCGTCGTCACCAGCGCGCCGGACTTCACATAGGCGCGCGCATCGCCGCCCCTTCCGTCGAGATGCCCGATCGTCAGCGTCTTGCTGAAATAGCAGCCCATGATGAGGACGAGCATCGCCAAGGTCGGGCCGACGACGACGGCCCCGTGCGCCATCGCCTGCTTCCAGACCGGCACGATCCCGATCAGGCAAAGCGCGGAGAAGGTGAAGTCGATGACGAAGGTCGGGGCGACCTTGAACCGCTTCGGCTTCTGCCCCGCTTCGGCGCCGCCGGGTTCGTCGAAGATCGGATGTTGAAACGCTGACGACATGACGCCCTCCGGGGCGCCATCCTCAACCGCGCGGGTAAATATTCCTTGAGGGCGGCAGCCTTTCCAAGCCTGCGGCGGATGCTTAACGTTAATGGCGCGCATGAGCCTCATCGTTTCCCGGCCCGAGGGCCTCTATTGCCCGCCCGGCGACTTCTACATCGACCCCTGGCGACCCGTCGCCCGCGCCGTCATCACTCACGGCCACGGCGATCACGCGCGCGCCGGCTCCGCCGCCTATCTCTGCCACGTCGACAGCGTGCCGATCCTGCGCCACCGGCTCGGCGAGATCGACGCGCAAGGCGTCGCCTACGGCGAGACGATCGAGCGCGATGGCGTCCGCGTTTCGCTGCATCCGGCCGGGCATATCCTCGGCTCGGCGCAGATCCGGGTCGAGCATAGGGGCGAGGTCTGGGTCGCCTCCGGCGACTACAAGATCGAAGCCGACGGAACTTGCGCGCCGTTCGAGCCGCTGCGCTGCGACGCGTTCATCAGCGAATCCACGTTCGGCCTGCCGATCTACCGTTGGCGCGGGCAGTCGGGGGTCGCCGACGAGATCAACGCCTGGTGGCGGGCGAACGCGGCGGCCGGACGCGCCAGCGTCGTCTACGCTTACTCGCTCGGCAAGGCGCAGCGCGTGCTGGCGCTGCTCGATCCCTCGATCGGGCCGATCGTCGCGCACGGCGCCGTCGAGGCGATGAATGCGATTTATCGCGGGCGCGGCGTGGCGCTGCCGGAGACCTCGTCGCCGGCGGGGATGGCGAAGGCGGCGCTGGCCGGCGCGATGGCGCTGGCGCCGCCGTCGGCGGCAGGGTCGCCGTGGCTGCGGCGCTTTCCGAACTACGCCGACGCGTTCGCGAGCGGCTGGATGCAGGTGCGGGGGCAGCGACGCCGGCGCGGCGTCGATCGCGGCTTCGTACTTTCGGACCACGCCGACTGGGCCGGCCTCCTTTCGGCGATCGAGGCGACCGGCGCGTCGCGGGTGCTAGTTACGCACGGCTCGGTGGCGACGCTGGTGCGCTATCTGCGCGAGCGCGGGTTGCAGGCCGACCCGGTCCACGCGGAATACGGCGACGAAGAGATCGAGGCATGAAGGCTTTCGCCCGCCTCTACGAGGCGCTCGACGCCGCCACCGCGACGCGCCACAAGATCGAGGCGCTGAAGGCCTATCTGCAGCCCGTGCTGGCCACGCCGGAGCGCTGGGCGGAAGCGGCCTGGATCGTCTATTTCCTGGCCGGCGGTAAGCCGAAGCAGATGATCCCGACCCGCCTCTTGCGCCAGCTCGCGCTGGAGGGGACCGGCCTGCCGGAATGGCTGGTCGAGGAGTGTTACCAGAGCGTCGGTGATCTCGCGGAGACCCTGGCGCTGCTGCTTCCGCCGCCGGGCGCGGTGGAAGACGTCTCGCTCGAAATCTGGATGAACGACCGCCTCCCGGCGTTGCGTACGCTCGACGACGAGGCGCGCTACGCCCGGCTCAGCGCCTATGTCGCCGCGCTGCCGGATGAGGATCGCCTCGCGTTCTTCAAACTGACCACGGGCGGGTTGCGTATCGGCGTCGCCAAGGGGCAGGTCGTGCTGGCGCTCGCCGAGGCGACGGGGCTTGACGGGCCGACGGTGGCGCAGCGGCTGATGGGCTACACGCAGGCCGGCCGCGCCGTTGGCGCCGAGGATTTCGCGCGGCTCGTCGGCTCGGGCGAGACGGCGACTGCGGCCGACGGCCGACCCTATCCGTTCTTTCTCGCCCATCAACTCAACGTGGCGCCCGAGTCGCTGGCGGAAAAGCTGGGGCCGCCGTCGAACTGGATCGCCGAGTGGAAGTTCGACGGGATTCGCGCGCAAATGCTGAAGCGCGGCGTGGGATGGCGCCTCTGGTCGCGAGGCGAGGAACTCATTTCGGAATCGTTTCCCGATCTCGCCGCGGTCGCCGCCTCGTTGCCCGACGCAACGGCGCTCGACGGCGAGATCGTCGTCGCACGCGCCGGCGCCGGGATCGAAGGAATCGAGACTTTCGCCCTGCTGCAACAACGGCTTAACCGCAAGATTCTGTCCCCGAAGCACATCGCCGATTTGCCGGTCGCCTTCATCGCCTACGATCTGCTGGAGGAGGACCGCGTCGACATCCGGCCGCTGCCGCAGCAGGAGCGTCGCGCGCGGCTGGAGCGACTGGTGCGCGCCGCGCAGGCCGCCGGCGCTTCGGCGCTGCGGCTGAGCCCGCAGGTCGAGGCGCCGGATTGGTCGGGACTTTTGCAGCAACGCGCGGCCGCGCGGGCGCTCGGTGCCGAGGGGCTGATGCTGAAGGGCCGCGAGGCGCCGTACGGCGTCGGGCGCAAGCGCAGCGGGCCGGGCGAGCGCGACCTCTGGTGGAAGTGGAAGGTTGATCCGATGGCGGTCGACGCCGTGCTGGTCTATGCGCAGCGCGGCCACGGGCGGCGCGCCAGCGTCTACAGCGACTATACGTTCGCCGTGTGGAGCGGCCCCGAGGACGATCCCGCGCGGACGCTGGTGCCGTTCGCCAAAGCCTATTCCGGCCTGACGGACGCGGAGATGCGCGAGGTCGACAGCATTATCCGGCGAACCACGGTGGAGACCTTCGGCCCGGTGCGCAGCGTCAGGCCGACGCAGGTGTTTGAACTCGGATTTGAGGGCATCGCCCTGTCGAAACGCCACAAAAGCGGCGTCGCCACGCGATTTCCGCGCATGTTGCGCTGGCGACGCGACAAGCCGGTGGCGGAGGCCGATACGCTGGCGGGGTTGCGCGCATTGCTGCCGGCCAGCAAGTAGACGCGCATTGCGCCATAGAGTAAACGGCGAGAATGGCGGCAGAGCGCATGACGATCGTACATAACCCCGTAATATCCGATAAGATTAGGGAAAAATATACCAAAGGCGATTTGGATAGGCTGCAACGTTTTCTGACCGACGCGGGCGCGTTCCAATTCAACGCTATGAAGACGGGGTTGTTTCCCGCCGCCGACTTGTCGCCCGCCGCCGCCGCGCAGACCGGCTATGGCAACGTCTGGGTGCGCGACAATATCCACATCGCCCACGCGCTGGCGCTGGTCGGCCGCGAGGATTGGGCGGACCGCGCGGCTCTGGCGCTGGCGAAATTCTACGCCGATCACCGCGCCAAATTCTTCGCTATCATCGGCGGCGGCCGCAGCCACCATTTTGTCATGCACCGCCCGCATATCCGTTTCAACGGCGCCGAACTCGTCGAAGACCCGCAGCAATGGCCGCATGCGCAGAATGACGCGCTCGGCTATTTCGTCTGGTTCTATTGCAAACGGGCGCTCGCCGGCGCCTTCGCCGCGGATTTCGCGCTTCTGGAGATGTTCGCGCTCTACTTTGAGCGGATCGAATATTGGGGCGACGCCGACAGCGGCCATTGGGAGGAACGGGAGAAGGTTGAGGCCTCCAGCATCGGCGCGATCGTCGCCGCGCTGACGCAGATGCGCGACTTACGCGAGCGCCACGGCGCCGGGTCGCCCTGGCGGCGGGGACTGACCGACGCCGGATTGGAGCGGCTGATCGGGCAGGGCAGGGCGGCGCTCGAGGAAATTCTGCCCTGGGAGTGCAAAGGGCCGAGCCGATTGCTGAAACGGCGATACGACGCGGCGCTGCTGTTCCTGATCTACCCGCTCGATGTGGTCGCCCCCGAGATGGCGCGGGCGATAAGCGACGACGTGGTCGCCAACCTGCAAGGCGACTATGGAATCCGCCGCTATCTTGGCGATTCCTACTGGACCGCGGACTATAAGCTGAAGCTCGACAGCAGCCGGTGGAGCGGCGATTTCAGCTTGAGCGTGTCGGAGCGCGACAGGCTCGCGAAACCCGGCGAGGAGGCGCAATGGTGCCTGTTTGATCCGATTCTCTCCGTGATCGCGGGGCTACGCTATTTGCGGACGCGGGCGAGCGAGGATTTGCAAAAGCAGGTCCAGCATTTCAACCGCGCGTTGGGGCAACTCACCGGGCCGGATTGCCCGATGGGCGCTCTACGCTGCCCCGAGGCCTATTATCGCGAGGGCGGCCGCTACGTTCCCAACGATCATGTGCCGCTGTTGTGGACGCAAGCGAACCTGCTTGCCGCGTTCGTCGCCATGAAGGCCACGGCGGACGCGTCGCCGCCGCTTGCTGGTCAGTTGAAATGGTAACCGACGCCGATTTGGAGGGAGTTGACTTTAATCGTGCCGGAGGAATGATCGATATAGGCGGTCGAAGTGGGTTGTTGCAGCGGCAAGACCCCCGTGCCCGACACGGCTTCATATTCGGAGTGCCGGAATTCGCCGCCAATCGACCAGGTCCGGTTCAGCGCCCACTCGGCGCCGGCCCCTAGGGTCCAGCCCATGCGAATCGCGTTGAAGGACGCGTTTTCGGTCTCGTTGCCCGGCAAGAACGTCGGGGCCAGGCTATCCCAGAATGACGCCGAATAGGCGAAATGACCGAACGCCGGACCGCCGGTCGCATAGACAAGCAGATTGTCCAGCGGCGTCATGCCGGCGCGGAGCCGAACCGACCCGAGCCAATCGGCGCGCAGCTGCTGCGTGATCGCGTACGGAATCAAGACGAGCGGCAAGGTCCCGCTCGTCGTCCGGCCGCCATTGAGATCGCTCCAGCCGACGTCGCCGGCCACGCCGACAACGAAACTCTTCGCAATTTTCCAATCATAGCCGGCATCGAAGCCGAGGTCGGCGCCGCGCAAGCCAAGGCCCTGCGAACCCAGGCCATCGACGTAGGGTAGGAGCGAGGGAAGATTGGCCGACAGATACGTCGAGGAAACCGAATATCCCTGCCCGGAATCGCCGAACGACCCGCCGCCGAAGCCGCCGACGTAGAAACCGGACCAGTCCGGCGACGCAGGCGCCTCGACGTCCGCCTGATTGGGAAGCGGCAGATCCGCCGCCTGCGCCTGCGGGGGCGACGAGAAGCCGCCTCCCAACGCGAGCGCAAGGCTTAGTCGGGCAAAAGCTTGATACTTCATCGAGAGCACCTGCAAACTGCACGAACCCCCGAGTTTTATTCGTGGTACGGATAAGAAAGGATGAAGAAGGCGTCAGGCGGAAAGAACATTACCGGACGGGCGGACGGACGGACGGGCTGGCGGCGGGCGGAGCCCAGTGCGCTTTGGTTGCCGCTAAGAGCGGTTACCGATCAAGTTGTACCGCCGTCATGGCGAGCGAAGCGAAGCCATCCACCTCTCCGCCGAGCCAAGCTTCACCGACTAGCCTACGATCTCGGCGCGCTGGATTGCTTCGCTTCGCTCGCAATGACGGGCCGATTCTGTCTGATCGGTATCTGCTCTAAAAGCGGCATTGGCCCGTCCGGCCCGCGCGGAGGCCGCCGCGCCCGAGTTCCCCGGGGTCAACCCGCTGGCGGCGTTCGTCGCGAAGAAGGCGACGGCCCCGGGCGAGGCCGGAGTTTTGCGCTTGCCGGTGCTTGCGCAAAGCCTCAAACTGCGGGCGCACGTCCGAATTCGGAATCTCATCCAATGCAACGCCGCATGGCAGCGATTATGGTTGGCGACATCGTCGGCTATTCCGCCATGATGGAGAAATCAGAAGAGACGGCCCTGTCGCGGCTTGCCACCTGCGAGGCGCTCATCGAGCGACAGGTCGCATCCTTCGACGGCCGCATCTTCAACAAGGCCGGCGACGCCACGCTCGCAGAGTTTCCAAGTCCGATCAACGCGTTGCGCTGCGCAGTCGGGATCGGCGTCGAGCTGGCCGGCGCTGAGGGAAAGGACGAGGCGCCGCTGCGGATGCGGTTCGGCGTTCATCTCGCGGACGTCGCGGTGCGCGGCGGCGATCTCCTGGGCGACGGCGTCAATCTGACGGCGCGTTTGCAGCAGGGCGCCGCGCCGGGCGCGGTTTGGGTGAGCGGAGCGCTGTTCGACCAGATCCGCCGCAACTCGCCGTTTATCTTCGACGACCTCGGCGAGCGCTCCTTCAAGAACTTGTCCGAACCGGTGCGCGTCTATCAGGTTCGCGGGGAGATCGGCGCCCACCGGCTGCAAGCCGCCCCGACCCGCGCCGTCAACGACAAGGCGAAGCGGCCCTCCTCGGTGGCCGTGATGCCGTTCCGGGCGCCAGGCGCGGACGAAGACCAGCGGTTTCTAGCCGAAGGCCTGACGGAAGAGCTGATTGTCGAGCTTGGCCGCTTTCGCCGGCTCAGCGTCGCCTCGCGCAGCGCCAGCTTCGCGATCGCCGAGACCACGCAGGACCCCGTCAAGGTGGGCGAGGCGCTGCGCGTCAAATACGTGCTCGACGGGCAGGTGCGCAAGACCGGCAGAAATCTCCGCATAGCGCTGACGCTCGTCGAAACCGAAGCCGGCGCGGTGGTCTGGAGCGACAAGCTCGTGCGAACGTCGGAAGAGTTTTGGGACGTGCTCGATGAGACGGCCGCGAAGATCGCCGCGACGGTCGTCGGTCGCGTGGAGGAGGCGAGCATGATCGCGCTCCGCCGACGGCCGCCGGAGAATTACGAGGCGTTCGAGTGCCTGTTGCGCGGCATCGACCATCACCGGCTGGGCGGCGTCACCGACGACAACGCCCGCGAGGCGGTCAAATGGTTCACGCAAGCGATCGACGCTGATCCCAACTACGCCGCGGCCTATGCTTGGCGAGTCTGCGCGACGTCCTGGCTGCCGGACTTTGATTTCACGCTGGCGCTGCGCGACGTTCGCAAGGCGATCGAATTGGATCCCTGCGACGCAGAGTCAAACCGCATCCTGGGTTTCCTGGAGTTCCTGAACGGCAATGACGAGGCGGCCAAAGCGCTGTTGCAGCGCGCGGCGCAGTTGAACCCGACGGACGCCTACATCAAAGCGCGCGGCGCCGCGGTCACAACCTATCTCGGCGATCCCGAACACGCCCTCGCGCTGCTGGATGAGGCCGAAAGCCTCGACCCGTTGCTGCCGGTCTATTGCGTGGAGGAGCGCGGCGTCGCCCTTTACGCGCTTGGCCGCTACGCGCAGGCGCTGGAGGCGCTGGAGCGGCTGGTGTACCAGACCTGCCGGTCGCGCCTCTATCGCGCTGCGTCGCTCGTTGCGTTGGGCCGCATGGCCGAGGCGCGCAAACTCTGCGGCGAGGCGGTGGCGGGCAATCCCGGTCAGACCCTGGCCAGATTCATGTCCCACGAGCTATTTCGCGACGCCGCGCTGCGCGAGCAGCTTAGCCAACGTTTGGCGCAGGCGGGGCTTGCGGCTTAGCGACCGGATTCAGCGTCCTCGACGCCGCAACCCCGCCAGCGTCTTGGCCATCGCCGCCGCGAACGCCTCGGTGTCGGCGGCCGACGACGCCCACCCCAAGCTCACCCGAATCGCCCCGCTCGCCAACCCCGGCTCGACGCCCATCGCCGCCAAAACGTGCGACGGCCCGACCTTGCCCGAGGAGCAGGCCGAGCCGGAGGAGACGGCGATCCCTTCGAGATCGAGCCGCATCAGCAGCGCCGCCGCGGCAAGGCCGGGAATGGCCCAGGCGAGCGTGTTGGGCAGGCGCGGGGCCCGCGACCCAAATATCGTCGCGTCAGGCGCGAGCGCCATAAGCCCTTGCTCGACCGCGTCGCGCAAGGCGGCGAGCCGCACCGGCTCTGTCGAAAGGCCAGCCAGGGCCGCCTGCGCCGCCGCGCCGAAGCCGGCGATCGTCGCCACGTTCTCCGTTCCGGCGCGCCGGCCGCGCTCCTGGCCGCCGCCACGCAGCAATGGCGGGACCGACAGTCCCTCGCGAAATGCGACGAACGCGCCCGCGCCCTTGGGGCCGCCGAACTTGTGCGCGGAGAGCAGCAGAGCGTCGGCCCCCCGCGCCGCTTCGGCGAGCGGCAGCCGGCCGGCGGCCTGGGCGGCGTCGCAAACGAGCAGACCGCCGCGGGCGTGGGTCAGCTCGCCGGCCTCGGCGACCGGGTGCAAAACGCCGGTCTCGTTGTTGGCGGCCTGCAACGCGACCAGCGCCGGCGGCCCGTCGAGCAGGGCGGCGAGCCGCGCCAGATCGACACGGCCGTTCCGATCGACGGGCGCGATCTCCACCGATTCCCCCGCGAAGCGATGCCCGCTCAACACGCAGGGGTGCTCGGTCGCGCCGAGAATCAGCCGCCGCAGCGGCGCAACGCCTGGGGCGGCTGCGCCCGGCGCCAACGCCAGATTGGCGGCTTCCGTGCCGCTCGCGGTGAACACGACGTCGCGCGCGGCGGCGCCCGCGAGCGCCGCCACGTCGCGCCGCGCCTCCTCGACGATCGCCCGCGCGGCCCGGCCCTCGGCGTGAATCGAGGACGGATTGCCGATGAGATCGAGGGCGGCGAGAACCGCCTCGCGCGCCTGCGGGCGCAGCGGCGCAGTGGCGTTGTAATCGAGATAAGCGCGCATATCTTTACGAGCGAAGGTCGGAAGGCTCGACGGCTACGCTGTTTTTCCTTGCTCTTGCAGGGGAACGGCGGCTAAGAGGCCCGACCCCGATCCCGCGTTTCCCAAAGCAAGGTTAAGCGCGCGTGGCGTCCGCCGCAAGCGGCTGCGGCGCCAAGACGCCGGCGACTTGCGAGGGATGCGCACCCTGGCGCCGCCGCCCCGGCGCAATATGGAGCCGCGATGCCCGAAGTGTTCTTCAATGGTCCGGCCGGCCGTCTGGAAGGCCGGTTCCACCCCGCCAAGCAGCGCGGCGCGCCGATCGCCGTCGTGCTTCACCCGCATCCCCAGTTCGGCGGGACGATGAACAACCAGATCGTCTATTCGACTTATTACAGCTTCGCCGAGCGCGGCTTCTCGGTGCTGCGCTTCAACTTCCGAGGCGTCGGGCGCAGCCAGGGCGCGTTCGACCACGGTCAGGGCGAATTGTCCGACGCGGCCTCGGCGCTGGATTGGGCGCAGTCGATCAACCCGGAGGCGCGCGCCTGCTGGATCGCCGGCGTCTCGTTCGGGGCCTGGATCGGCATGCAACTGCTGATGCGGCGGCCGGAGATCGAGGGCTTCATATCGATCGCCCCGCCGGCCAATCGCTTCGATTTCAGCTTCCTCGCCCCTTGTCCCTCGTCTGGCCTGTTCGTGCACGGCGACAAGGACCGCGTCGCGCCGCTCAAGGAAGTGCAGGGGCTGATCGAGAAGCTGAAGACGCAGAAGGGCATCCTCATCGAACATGCGGTGATCGCCAACGCCAACCACTTCTTCGAGGATTGCATCGAGGACTTGCAGGAGGCGGTCGGCGGCTATCTCGACAAGCGCCTCGGCATGCCGCGGCATACGCCGGCGCCGGCGAAGAAGGACCGCATCAAGCCCATCGCCTCGACGCCTCACGAATGAACTCCGTCGTCGCGACGAACGAAGTGCTGGCCGCCGCTTGCGCGCGGATGGCGGAACATCCGTTCGTCACCGTCGACACCGAGTTCCACCGCGAGACGACGTTCTGGCCGATATTGTGCCTGGTGCAACTCGCCACCGACGACGAGGCGATCGCGGTCGACGCGCTCGCCCCCGGCCTGGACTTGTCGCCGGTGCTTGCGCTGATGGCCAACCGCAATGTCGTCAAGGTGTTTCACGCCGCGCGGCAGGACGTCGAGATTTTCTGGAAGCTCGCCGGCGTCATTCCGACGCCGATGTTCGACACCCAGGTCGCGGCGATGGTGTGCGGCTACGGCGAGCAGGTGTCCTATAGCGAACTGGTCCGCTCGCTGACCAAGCAGCACGTCGACAAATCGTCGCGCTTCACCGACTGGCAACGCCGTCCGCTCGCCCAGGCGCAGATCGACTACGCCATCGGCGACGTGACCCATCTGCGCGACGTATATCGCAAGCTCGACGCTCAGCTCGCCGCGGCCGACCGGCGAGACTGGCTCGAAGACGAGATGCGCGTGCTGACTTCGACGGAGACCTACGAGCAGCACCCGGAGCGAGCCTGGGAGCGCTTCCAGACACGGGCGCGAAAACCGCGCGACCTCGCCGTGCTGATGGAGCTTTGCGCGTGGCGCGAGGCGGAAGCGCAGGCCCGCGACGTGCCCCGCGCCAGAGTTCTCAAGGACGACGCGCTGGTCGAAATCGCGCTCGCCGCGCCGCGCACGCCGGCCGAGCTAGGCGGCTTGCGCGCCGCGCCCAGGGGCCTCGACCGCTCACGCGCGGGCGAGGAGATTTTGGCGGCGGTCGAGCGGGCGCTGGCGCGCGACCCGAAGACCCTGCCGAAGCTCGACCGCGACCGCCGCGGCGGCGGCGCGGCGACCGTCGAACTTTTGAAGGTGCTGCTGCGGCAGGCGAGCGAGGAGAGCGGCGTCGCCGCGCGGATGATCGCCACCACCGACGATCTCGAGGCGATCGCCCGCAGCGACCGCGCGCAGGTGCCGGCGTTGCAGGGCTGGCGACGCAAATTGTTCGGCGCGCGCGCGCTGGAGCTCAAGCACGGCAAGCTCGCGCTGACCGTCGAGCACGGCAAGGTCATCATGCTGGAGTGGCAGGAGGCGCAGGCGCCCGCCTGACCGGGAACCGCGCCCGGTTCGGGCGCGTTGGCCAAGGCAAACGACCTGCCGGGGCGGACCTTGCAATCCCGCGGCCGACCAGCGGGTTTTCCAGGCCCCCATGCGACTGATCTTCGCCGATAGGACGGCCCCCGGCATCACCCGCGAACCGTTGGCCGACGGCTTCCGCTACCTCAATCCGCGCGGCCGCCCGATCGCGAACCCGCGAGCGCTGAAACGCATCGCCGAACTGGTGATCCCGCCCGCCTGGACGAAAGTCTGGATCGCGCCGAGCGCCACGGCGCATATTCAGGCGACCGGCGTCGACGCCAAGGGCCGCCTGCAATACCGCTACCATGCGCATTTCCGTCAGGCGCAAGAGGCGGCGAAGTTCTCGCGTCTGATGAAATTCGCGCAAGGGCTGCCGAAGCTGCGCGAGGCGGTGGCGCGCGACATGGCGTTGACCGGCATCCCGCGCGAGCGGGCGCTGGCGACGCTGGTCTATCTGCTCGAAACGACGCTGATCCGCATCGGCAACGACGCTTACGCGCGCACCAACGAAAGCTACGGGCTGTCGACGCTCTCGCCGCAACATGTGACGGTTCAGGGCGCGTCGCTGACCTTCGAATTCACCGGCAAGAGCGCGAAGAAATGGCGCGTGACGATCCGCGACCGCCGCGCCGCCGCGGTCATGCGGGCCTGTCAGGATCTGCCCGGTCAGAAGCTGTTCCAGTATCTCGACCACGAGGGCAAGCGTCATTCCGTCACCTCGGCCGACGTCAACGCCTATCTCAAGGCGACCTCCGGCCGGCGCATCTCGGCCAAGGATTTTCGCACCTGGTCGGGCACGCTGATTTGCGCGGTCGCGCTCGCCAAGGCGCCGCCGGCCGCCTCGGAGCGCCAGCTCAAGCGGCAAGTCGCCGAGGCGATGCGCGAGGCGGCGCGTGCGCTCGGCAACACGCCGGCGGTCTGCCGTTCGAGCTATGTGCATCCCGGCGTGCTCGAAACACACAACTCGGGCGAGCTTCACCGCTACATGACGCTCGCCGCGCGGCTTGAGGCGGAGGCGGGCCGGCTGAAGCCGCATGAGCAGGCGCTATTGCGACTGTTGCGCCGCGTCGAGCGGGAGAAGCCGTCCGGCGCGATCGAAGCGACGGTCGAGGGCGCCGCGCTGGCGTTCGAGGTTACGGCAAAAGGGCCGCCGCCCGCGGCTTGAGCGAGACGGCGTCCTCGCCGATCAGCCGGGCGACGATCGGCGTGCGCCGCATCGTAATCGCCAGTCCCAGCGAAACCGACAGCGACACGACGAAGACGACGAAGGCCTTGGCGATCGCCGGCAGCGGCGCCGTCATCAGGGCGTATTGCGTCCATACCAGCGGCGGATAGTGCAGCACGAATATGCCGAGCGAGTTGCGCGACAGCGGCGCCAGCCAGGCGATGCGCCGGCCGCAGAAGCGGGTTGAGACCGCAATCAGGAACATCACGCCGAAAACGCTCGCGCCGACATAGGCGAGCGCCGAGAGAGCGCGCATCGCCAGCGCGGCGAACGCGGGGAACGCGAGGGTGACGCCGGTCAGGCCCATCCAGAGGAACAGCATGAGCGGCGATATGACGCCGAGTCGGCGCCAGCGCGCGCCGAGTTCGCCGTCCGGCGCGAGCAACCCGTGGCCGAGGCCGGCGACGCCGACGGCGACCCCGGCGAAGAAATACACGCCATAAAGCAGCGGCCGCGAAATCTGGAACGAGAACAGCCCGCGCTCGTACCAGTCGAACGGGCCATAGATCAGCGTCAGCGGCAGGTAGGCGAGCGCTGCGGCGGCGGCGAGCGCGGCCAGAAAGCGCTGCGGTCGGCGGCGCGCGTCCGCCGCTACGGCGGCAAGGGTGTCGAGCGACCCGGGCGCAAGGCGGCGCAGCAGCGCCAGCGTCAGCGAGAAGGCGATCAGCATCCAGAGAAACCAGGTCGGACCGTTCGGCAGGAAAGGCAGGTTGCGATAGGCGGCGAGGTAATCGGCGAGCGAACCCGTCGGCGACAATCGATGAAAGACCGGGTAGATCGCGATCGGCGTCAACACCAACACGTTGAACAGGAAGGGCGGTCCGAGTCGCACCAGCCGGTCGGCGGCGAAGCGCAAGGCGCCCTTGCGCGCGAGGCTCGGCGCCGCGAACAGACCGGACACGAAGAACATCATCGCCATGACGTGAACGTCCTCCCAGGCGCAGTAGAGGTCGAAACCGAAAAAGCGCCGGTCGTCCACGACGGGGAAGGCGAGCCAGAGAAACGGCGGTTGGTCGAAGGTCGTCGCGGCCGCCGCGGTCGAGCCGAGATAGGCGAGACAGGCGTGGAACGAAACCAGGATCAGGATGAACACCCCGCGCAGATTGGCGATCGCCAAACTCGCGTGCGCATACGCCGCCGGGTCGACGCCCCTGATCTTCTCCCCCTGCTTCACGCCGCCGCCCTCGCGCGCTCCTCTGGGCGAAGCCTTAGGAGCGGTCCGCCTTAAATTGAAGCGCCTTCGCCGGGCTTCGGGTTGACTACGCTGCGGCGGCTGTCGCATGTCGCGTCGTCATTTGGAGCCTTTCGCCATGACCCTGCAACTCGTGATCGTCAACAAGGCCTATTCTTCGTGGTCGCTGCGGCCCTGGATGGTAATGACGCATTTTGGCATTCCCTTCGAAGAGACCGTCATTCCCATGGGACGGCCCGAAACGCGTGCGGAGATCCTGAAATTTTCACCGACCGGCAAGTGCCCCATGCTGCAGGACGGCGACGTGGAAGTTTGGGAGTCGCTTGCTATTATCGAATATCTCGCCGAACGGTTCCCAGATTTGGCGATTTGGCCGCGCGCGCACTCGGCGCGGGCGCATGCGCGGGCGTTGTCAAGCGAGATGCACGCCGGCTTCACCGCGCTGCGTCAGCATTGCCCGACGCAGTTCCTGCGGCCGGTGCGCAAGATCGCGCTGCCCGCCGAAGTGGAGAGCGACGTCGCCCGCATCGAGGACGCCTGGACGCAAACGCGGGTGCGATTCGGCGCCGACGGGCCATTCCTGTTCGGCGCCTTCACGGCCGCGGATGCGATGTTCGCCCCGGTCGTCAACCGCCTGCACATCTACGACATCGCGACGTCGCCGGCGACGCGCGCCTACATGGACGCGATCATGGCGCTTCCGGCCTGGAAGGCTTGGATCGCCGGCGCGGAGGGGGAGCCTTGGCGGATCGAAAGCTACGATCAGGTGTAATACGCCGCCGGGTCCTGCGACCCGGCGAGTTCATCTACGGCGAGCGTCGGGTCATCGCCGAGGGCGTGCCGCATAGCCGCTGGGCGGACCTCTACCACAACGCGATGGTCGCCTCCTGGCCGCTGTTCCTCGGCGCGCTGGCGGCGATGTTCATCGCGCTCAACTTCATTTTCGCGGCGTTTTACGCATTGGGAACGGCGCCGATCGCCGACGCGCGGCCGGGAAGTTTCTCCGATCTGTTCTTCTTCAGCGTCGAAACGATTTCGACGACCGGCTATGGCGATATGCATCCGCAGACGTTTTATGCGCATGCGGTGGCGACGGCGGAGATTTTCGTCAGCCTGGTGGCGACGGCCGGGGTGACGGGGCTGATTTTTGCGCGTTTTTCCCGGCCTCGCGCGCGCCTGATCTTCGCCAAGTCTCCCGTCGTGCAACCGCACGACGGGGTCAGCACGCTGATGATCCGCGTCGTCAATGCACGGGACAGTTTCATCTCCGAGGCGACGGCGAAATTGTGGATGCTCGGCCCCACGGCGACCGCGGAGGGCCGAAGTTACGTCGGATTCCGCCCGATGCGCTTGCTAAAGGCCGAAAATCCTGCCTTCGCCATGAGTTGGACGCTGTTTCACCCGATCGACGCGCAGTCGCCGCTGCATGGCAAGCGGCAAGACGAAACCATCATCGAAGAGGTCAATCTTGTCGTTAGCATTACGGGCCTCGACGAGATTTCGTCGCAGATCGTTCACGCGCGGCATGTTTACGCGGTGAAAGACTTACGTTGGAACCATGAGTTCGTCGACATGTTTCGGCGCGACGAGGATGGTCGTTCCCACGTCGATTTCTCCAAGGTTCACGATACGCAACCTTGCGAAACCTGATCCGACTTGCATAAAGGTTACATAAAATTGCGTAATGACATCGATATGTAATCTACAATTTGATTACTTTTTATCGGATATATGAAAGCAACTGGAGGGGGCATGACCATCATCCGCTTGGCGCCGAGGCTCAAGAGTGCAGCCGACCCGGACAACGCCGCCCGCTGGCGCGCGGCGCTCGCTGAACTCGACGCGCGCCGCGCCGCCGCGGCGGAGGGCGGCGGGGCCAAGGCGCGGGTGCGCCATCTTTCCCGCGGCAAGCTGATGGCGCGCGAGCGGGTCGCGCGGCTGATCGACCCCGGCTCGCCTTTCCTTGAAATCGGCGGCCTCGCCGCCTCCGGCATGTACGAAGGCGACGTCCACGGCGCCGGGCTCGTAACCGGGATCGGGCGGATCGAGGGACGCGAGACGATGATCGTCGCCAACGATCCCACCATCAAGGGCGGCGCCTACTACCCGATGACGGTGAAGAAGCATCTGCGCGCGCAGGAGATCGCGCTCGAGAACCGGCTGCCGTGCGTTTATCTCGTCGATTCCGGCGGCGCCAATCTGCCGCATCAGGCGGAGGTGTTTCCCGACCGCGAGCATTTCGGCCGCATCTTTTACAATCAGGCGCGCATGTCGTCGGAAGGCGTGGCGCAGATCGCGGTCGTGATGGGCTCCTGCACCGCCGGCGGCGCCTATGTGCCGGCGATGTCCGACGAGACGATCATCGTCGAAAACCAGGGCACGATCTTTCTCGGCGGCCCGCCGCTGGTCAAAGCCGCCACTGGCGAGACGGTGAGCGCCGAGGACCTCGGCGGCGGCGATCTGCACACCCGTGTCTCCGGCGTCGCCGACGCGCTGGCGCGCGACGACGCGCACGCGCTGGCGCTCGCCCGCCGGGCGGTCGCCAATCTCGGCCGCAAGGCCAAAACAGGCGCCGACATCGTCGCCGCGCGCGAGCCGCTTTATCCCGCCGACGAGCTTACGGACGTGGTTCCGATTGATCTCCGCCGGCAATACGACGTGCGCGAGATTCTCGCCCGGCTCCTCGACGGCTCCGAGTTCGACGAGTTCAAGGCGCGCTATGGTGCGACGCTAGTGACGGGCTTCGCGCGGCTCTCCGGGATGCTGATTGGCGTGCTCGCCAACAACGGCGTGCTGTTCTCCGAAAGCGCGCTGAAAGGCGCGCATTTCATCGAACTGTGCGCGCAGCGCGGCATTCCGCTGCTTTTCGTGCAGAACATTTCCGGCTTCATGGTCGGCCAGAAATATGAAGCCGGCGGCATCGCCAAGGACGGCGCAAAGCTGGTGATGGCCGTCGCGTGCGCCCGCGTGCCGAAAGTTACATTGATCGTCGGCGGCTCCTTCGGGGCCGGCAACTATGGCATGTGCGGCCGCGCCTATGGCCCGCGCTTCCTGTTCATGTGGCCGAACGCGCGCATCAGCGTGATGGGCGGCGAGCAGGCGGCGAGCGTACTGGCGACGCTGCGGCGCGACGCCGTCGAAGCGCGCGGCGACGGCTGGAGCGGCGAGGACGAGGAAGCCTTCAAGGCGCCGATCCGCGCCGCCTATGAGGCCGAGGGTTCGCCTTACTTCGCGACCGCCCGGTTGTGGGACGACGGGGTGATCGCGCCGAGCGAAACCCGGCGCGTGCTTTCGCTAAGCTTCTCGGCCGCGCTCAATGCGCCGATCGAGCCGACCCGTTTCGGGGTGTTTCGGATGTGAGGTCGATGATGTCGCTGCCGAGTTTCCAGCAATTGATGCTCCCGACCCTCGCGGTGGTGTGTCAAAGGCTTGAAGAAGTTCATGTGTCGCGCATCGAGGAGGACCTCGTCAAAACGCTGAAGATCACCGCCGAGGATCTCAGCCACATTGCACCGAGCGGACAGCAGCCGCTGTTCGCCAATCGCCTCGCCTGGGCGCGTTGCTACCTGACCAAGGCGGGATTGGTTGAATCGACGCGCCGCGGTTACGTGCGCGGCACCGAGCGCGCGCGCGAACTGCTCGCAGAAGGCGTGCCGGAGATCGACGTCGAAACGCTCTCCCGCTATCCCGAGTTCATCGCCTGGAAGGACCGCTACCCCGCCGGCGGCCCCGCCGCGGAATGCGACGCGCCGGAGCGCCCCGAGCAACGCATCTCCACGAGCTTCGACGAATTGCAGGCGCAGTTGTCGCGCGACCTCATCTTGCGCGTGCACGCCTTGTCGCCCGCTTTCTTCGAGCGGCTGATCGTCGAACTCCTGTGCCGCATGGGTTACGGCGGCGGCAAGCTCGAGATGGGCAAGGCGCTCGGCCGCTCCGGCGACGGCGGGGTCGACGGCGTCATCAAGGAGGACGAACTCGGGCTCGACGTGGTCTATGTGCAGGCCAAGCGGTTCGCGCAGGAAAGATGCGTGCCGATCCGCGAAGTGCGCGATTTCGTCGGCGGCCTGGAGGGCCATCACGCGGCGAAAGGCGTGTTCGTCACCACGTCCTACTTTCCCGCGACCGCCTACGAGTTCGTGACCCGCGTCAGCAAGCGCGTGGTGCTCATCGACGGGGCCGAGCTGGCGGGGTTGATGATGCGCCATTGCGTCGGCGTGCGGGTGACCGAGGTCTACCAATTGAAGCGGCTCGACGAGAGCTTTTTCGCCGAATAGCAAGCCAAGCGCGCATAAGAAAAACCCTCCGCGAAGCGCTTCGCGGAGGGCCAGGTTCGCTCAAGGGTTGGCAGGATCAGTTCGACAGCGCCGCGCTCTGCACAACCGCCTGGAACAAAGTCGACAGCGCGGCGCCGAGATCGGCGCCGATCGCCGCGTCGTAGAACAATCCGGGCGACGCGCAAGCCTGCAAAGCCGGACCGATGTTGGACTGGAACGGCTCGACGTTGTCGACGTAGAAGGAATTGGCCGGCACCGGCAGGTATTCGGTGTAGAGCACGGCGATCTTGATACCGCGGTTCTTGATCGTCGTGCAGTAGTTGGTGCCGTTGCCGCCGTTGATCGGCTGGATCAGCCGGTTGATGTTGAGCTCGTCCTCGACGCCGTCGGTGACGAAGAACAAGACCTCCTGCGGCGTGTCGCCCGGCTGGTTTGTGCCGTTGCCGGGGTTAGGCATCGTGCTGTTGATGCTGCTCATCGCCACGTCGTAGTTGGTGGCGGTGTCGTTGAATGCGACACCGGCCGAGCAGCTGGAGTTCGCGCAGCCGACGCTGTTCTGGTACATCTCCATGACGCCGAAGTTCGATGACGACGAACTCCAGCCGCTGACGTAGTTTCCCGTCAGCGACATCACGAGGTTGTTGGAGGTGCCGACCGTCCAAGGCAGGTCCATCTCATAGGCGGCGAACTGGTAGGTCGGAGGCGTCGTATACACGCCCGAGGTCTGGTAGTTGTATGCGGTCTGCATCAGCGACGTCACGCCGCTCGACAGCTCGTCGAGACGCAAGGTGATGCTGTTCCTGCGCGCCAGCGTGTAGTTGTCGATCTGGGTGATCGGCTGCCCGTGATTGGTAGAGGCGCAATATTGTCCGCCGCTCAACGTCGGCGAGCTGCCGTCAGAGCAGGGATTGCCGGCGGTGTCGCTGTTGTTGGTGCTCGCCTGATGACAGGCGAACGCACAGCCGGCGCCGCTATATTGCATCGAGGTCAGAGTCTGCATCTGGGTGATGCCGGCCTGAGAGGCGGGGAGCGACATCGACGGCGAATTGTCGAGCAGCAGGTAGAAGTTGATGTTCGGCGGCACCGACGCCTGCGCGGTCGAGGTGCCGGAGATGCCCATCGACGACTTGTTGAGCACGCCGTTGAAGATCGTATTGTTCTGCGCCGAATAGTTGATCGTGATCGAGCGCACGTTGCCGTTGCCGTTGGGATGGGTGATCGTCGCGGTGACCGTCGTGTCGCCGGCGACCAGCGAGCCGAGGGCGGAGGCGCGCGCGTTGAACATGGCGATGGCGGCGGCCTGCGCCACCGAATCGGTTTGCGCCAGCATCGACGGGGTCAGCGCGGCGAGCGCGGCGGCGTCGGCGGCGGCGTTCAGTTTCGAGCGGACCACGGTCGCGTTGTTGAAATCGACCGCCATCGCCACGGCAAAACAAATGAAAGGCGCCCCGAGCGCGAAGATCATCGTCACGTTGCCGCTGGACGAATTGCGCAGACGGTGCAGGCGTTCCCTTATGAGAGAGGACATCTAAGAATCTCCGTCCATTGACGTAGCTGGGTGTGCGGTTTCATCAACCTAGCGATAGCGCGTAAAATTTCTCGCTTATTGATCTCGTATTACCGAGCGTAGTGTGTAATCATTTGTTAAGCTTGTCGGCGGCTAGACAGCCGCCGTCACGAGCCCCACTGCACTGTGATCTGCTGGGCGTTGCGGATCGTCAGCGTCTCCGTGGAGTTCAAGCTCAACGACGGCAGCGAAAGCACGCCGCCGAGCGGTTGGAACGAGTACGACACCTGACCATAGAGCAGATAGGTGGCGCCGGTGGCGACGTAAGCCGGATCGAGCGCAACGGTGGAGCCGACCGTCAACTTCGTTCCGCCGTTGTATCCTTCGCTCCAGACCACCGCGCCGTTGTTGCTGGCGGCGTTGACCTTCAGCTCCGATACGACGACTTGCAGGTTCGCCGTCGATTCCGGGTACAGCAGCATCTGCGACAGCGCCAAGTCGGTGTCGAGCGCACTCTGGTTGAGCAACTCCGCGTTGGAGTTGTTGGGGTCGGGCGTGTAGACGGTGCGCGACACGAGGTCGGTGACGGTATGCGCCGACAACACGACCTTGTGATAGACCGTCAGGCTTTGACCGCCGGCGAAACCGAGCGACATCAGCGCCAAGGCGATCGGCGCGATGAAGGCCATTTCGACCGCGGCGACGCCGCTGATGTCGGCGAGGAAGCTTCGGGTCTTGCCGAGAAAGGCGGAGGCAGAGATCACGGGAGCGCCCCTCAAGTGTTGGGTTCGATCTGGAACACGTGGGTGGAGACCAGCAGGAAATTGCCGTTGCCGAGACCGCCGAACGCCAAGCCGATCGGTCCGGCGATCACCGGCCATTGATACATGACGACCAGCAGCATTTTGTTCGGCGCCGGGACGATCTGGAACGTCGTCGGATTGACGAGGTTGCCGTGGGAGTCGAACTGCGGCAACGACGACGACATGGCCGCCGCGCTATTCGGCGCCTGCTCCAGCTCGACAATCAGATTGTTGCAACTGAACAGCGCGGTAATATCGGCGCAAATCGCCGAGTTGAACTGGGCCTGGGTGAGATTGTTGGCTTGATTGGTAAGCACGATGCGCATCGCCTGCTCGGCGAGCGCCTCGAGATAGGACTGCGCGATGAAGATCACGGCGATCTGCGCCGTCGCGAGCACGATGGCGATCATGATCGGCACGACGAAGGCGAACTCGATCGCGTTGACGCCGCTATCGCAGCGCCAGAACCGCTTGAGTAAACCTTTGGCGGCGTTCGACAGGGGGGAGTAAGCAATACGGGGCATGGCTTTAAACCAAAGATTGAACGCAACAATAGAAGCCGTACCTTAAGAAAGCGATTACACGATCATATAAATATTGGGGTAATTTGAGGGATATATAGTTAATCAGCGGGTCATATTAGCCATAGTTGCAAGTTCAGGGCACAGTCGCCTCGGGTAGCGCGAGACAATGCTCGGCGATGGCGCCCGCCGTCGTCAACCAAATGTCATCGCGGCGTTCGGCGATATGACGCAGCGCGCGCTTGAGCTGACGCAGGCGATGCGGATGGCCGACGACATAAGTATGCAGCGCGACGCCCATCACCAGCGGCGCCTGACGCGAAAGCTCGCGCATCTCCGCGAACGCGTCGAGCAGGGAGTCGGCGAACGCCGCCGCGCTCTCCTGACGCGCGACGATCATCGGAATGTCGTTGAGTTCTTGCGGGTAGGGCGTCGCGAGCAGACGGCCGCCGCCCCGCGTCGCGAGGAATACCGGCTGCTCGTCCATCGCCCAATCCAAGGTGTAGGCGTAGCCGGCTTCCGCCAGCAGGTCCGGCGTCGTCGGCGACTGCGAGATCCACGGGCCGAGCCAGCCGCGCGGCGCCTGCCCCTCTTCGGCGGCGATCCGCGCCGTGACCTCGGCGATCATCGCCCGCTCCTCCGCCTCCGTCATCGCGCCCTGCCGCTCGGAATTGGTGCGGCCGTGCGCGACGATCTCGTCGCCGCGCCCCCGGAACGCGGCGACCAGCTCGGGCGCTTCGTCGTAAAGCCAGGTGTTGACCAGCACGGAGGCGGGCAGGGCGAACTCGTCGAAGGCGTCGCGCAGCCGCCACGCCCCGACGCGGTTGCCATAGTCGCGCCAGGCGTAGTTCAGCACGTCGGGCTCGCCGAGCGAGGGGGCAAGCTTGGCGCCGAGGCCCTCGCCGAACGAGAAGGTTTCGAGGTTCAGCGCGAAATAGACCGCCAGCCCCTTGCCGCCGGGCCACTGATAGGACGGCCGCGAGGGCAGGGCGCTATAAGTATATCGTCCGTGCGAAGTTCTCGGCATGTCGGCGCTCAGGGTTCGAGGGCGGCTTTCAGCGCCGCGCCGATATGCGCAATCGCGGCGTTGCGGGCGTCGAACGAAGCCGCCGTCTCCGAGAGATAGATGGCGGCGACGAGCGGCGGTCGCCCCGGCGGCCAGATCACCGCGACGATGCCGCGCGAACCGTGTCCGCCGTTGCCGGTCTTGTCGGCGATCCGCCAGTCCGCGGGCAAGGCGCTGCGCAGCAGCGGCCCCGCGACGCGGTCGCCAATCATCCAATCCGTCAGCCGCTGGCGCGACGACGGGCTCAGCGCGTCGCCGAGCAGGATCTTGTCGAGGTCGGCGACGGCCGCCGCGGGCGTCGTCGTGTCGCGCGGATCGTCGGGCGTCGCTTCGTTAAGCTCCGGCTCGCGCCGGTCGAGCCGGCTGACTTGGTCGCCAAGCCCGCGCAGGAACGTCGTGACCGCCGGGGGGCCGCCGATCGCGGCGAGGGTCAGGTTCGCCGCCGTGTTGTCGCTCACCGCGAGCGCGGCCTCGCAGACATCGGCAAGCGACATCGTCTGCGGCGCGAGCCGCTTCTCGGTGATCGGCGAATAGGCGACGAGGTCGGCCGGCGCGATCGAAACCCTAGATTCCAGCGACACCTCGCCCTTGTCCGCCTTGGCGAGCAGCGTCGCGCAGGCGAAGGCTTTGTGCGTGCTGTCCAACGGGAAGCGCTCGTCTCCCCGCTAGCGCCACAGCGCGCCGGTCTTGGTGTCGAGAATGGCCGCACCGACGCGCGCCGGCAAAGCCGCTTCCTCCGCGCGGACGGCGGCGGTCAGTTTCGCCTCGTCGAGCGCCCAGGCGGGAACGCTCGCGCCAAGCGCAGCGGCGACTGTCGCCAGCAGAAACGCCTTATACATCAATCTCGCTCTCCAGTCTTTCCTCGCCAATCGCCGAACCGCGCCTGCACGAGCGCCAGCGCGGCCACCGCAGCGGTGTCGGCGCGTAAGATGCGGGGACCGAGACTCAGCCGCAACACGTTGGGAATGCGGCCGATCATCGCCCGCTCCTCGTCGTCGAAGCCGCCCTCGGGTCCGATCAGCAGACCGACGCCCGCGGCCGGCGGCGCGGCTTCGAGCGCCGCCCACGGGTTGGCGGTCGGCGCGTCCTCGTCGCAGAACGCCAGCAGCCGGTCGGCCGGCCACGCGGCGAGCGCGGCGGCCAACGGCTGCGGCGCGAAAACCTCCGGGCGCCAGATCACCCCGCATTGCTCGCAGGCTTCGCGCGCGTTGGCTTCGAGCCGTTCCAGATTGACCCGCGCCGCAATCGTGCGTCGCGTCAGCACCGGCCGGAGCGAGCGCGCGCCCATCTCGACCGCCTTTTGCGCGACGTAGTCGAGCCGCGCGTGCTTCAGCGGGGCGAAGAGATAGTCGATAGGCGGCGGGAATTCCTGCGGCCGCGTCTGCTCGGCCAGCGTCAGCGCGGCGCGCTTCTTTTCGAGCGGGCCGAGGGTCGCGGCGAACTCGCCGTCACGGCCGTTGAACACCAGCACGCGCGCCCCCGCTTTGAGACGCAGCACGTTGATGAGGTAGTTCGCCGCCTCGGGGGCGAGGGGCGCCACCCGGCCGGGGCCGAGGTCGTCGTCGAGGCGCAGGCGCGGGGTGGTGAAATCGGTGCGGGCCATCAGCGGCGCCCTGTAACACGCCGCGGGCCCCGCGCGAACGTAGCCAACGCCTCCCGGAGATCCCCCATGCGCATCCTGCTCGCTCTCGCCCTCGGCGCGCTCGCCGCGCCGGCCTTTGCCGCAGACGCGTCGCGGCCGACCGTCGTCGAGCTTTTCCAGAGCCAGGGCTGCTCGTCGTGTCCGCCGGCCAATGCGGCGCTGGCGAGCTACGCCGACCGGGGGGACATCCTCGCGCTCACCTACGCCGTCACCTATTGGGACCGGCTCGGCTGGAAGGACACGTTCGGCCGCGCCGAATATACCGAGCGCCAATACGCCTATGCCCGCTCGCTCGGCGATTCCGGCGTCTATACGCCGGAGGTGGTGGTCAACGGCCGGGCGGCGGGCGTCGGGGCCGACGCTTCCGAGGTCGAGGCGCTGGCTCGCAAGACCGATCGCGGCGCGTCCGGTCCCGAACTCCGCATCGAAAGCGAGGCGGTGACGATCGCGGCGGGAGCTGCGCCGGCGGGCGGGGCCGAAGTATGGCTGGCGCTTTTCGATCCGCGCACCCTCGAAGTGCCGGTCGCGCGCGGCGAGAATGCGGGGCGGACGCTGGCCCATCGCAATGTCGTCAAGCGGCTGGTGCGGCTCGGCGCGTGGGACGGCGGGGCGGAGCGTCTGGCGTTGCCGCCTTCGGGCGGTCTGGCGCGAGCGGTCATCGTGCAGCGACGCGGCGTCGGGCCGATCCTGGCGGCGGCGCGGGGGTGAGAATTGGGGCTGCGAATCCGCGACGCTTCGCGCGGTAGCGACGGATCGAAAATCCGCGATTGCGCGAGCATAAGCTGTCAGGCGGACAGTTTATCCGCTCCGTGAGCCTCGCTCGATCGGCGCAAATAGTGATGAGCTCGGGGACCGGCGTCGGCGGATCGTCCGACCGTGACCCGCATGTCCAGTTGCCGCCCCGCAAGCAATCAGGCTGCGTACGACGGTCATGGCGCGGGCGTCACGCCGGTCGAGTCAACGCATGGAAAACCAAACTGATCGACGAATCGAAGATAACGCCAGCGATCAAATGTAAATATTGTTGTTTGGACCTTCGCCTCAACTACGAAAAATGATGATTAATTTGTTAACCGACTGAAACTCGCTCGCGCCCGCCTCGTACCGCCCTAGAGCCGCGCCGCGGCTCCTCGGCCATCCGCCCGCCGGATGGCGCAGACGGCGTCTGTCATAAGGAAACGTCTATGTTGGAAGATCTCATTGCGCGTCGGGCCAAACGAAAGGCGTCTGTCTCAGACGCTGTGCCTTCCGGCGGGCGGCGCAACTTTATCCGCAACGCCTGCGTGGCCGCGGCCGGCGCGGCGGCGGCGACCACGTTGGGAACTCCGGTCGCGCAGGCGGCTGACATTGACGTGGCGATTCTGCAGTTCGCGCTCAATCTCGAATATCTCGAGGCCGAATTCTATAGCTTTGCGGCCTTCGGCACGCCTTTGAGCTCGACCAACACCGGCAACTCGACCTCAACCGTCATCGGCGGAGCGCAAGTTCCGTTCAAAGGGCCAGTCCTCACGGCTGTCGCCCAGGAGATCGCGACGGAAGAGCTGAAGCACGTGGAATTCCTGCGCGCGGCGCTCGGCAGCTCGGCGGTCAACGAGCCGGTGATTGACCTCAAGAACAGCTTCGTTAAACTCGGCCAACTGACGGGCCTCAGCAACAATTTCGATCCATTCTCCGACGAACTGAGTTTCCTTCTCGGCGCCTATATCTTTGAGGACGTCGGCGTCACCGCCTATCACGGCGCCGCAGCGCTCATCACCGACAAGAACTATCTCGACAAGGCCGCCGGCATCCTGGCGGTCGAGGCTTACCACGCCGGCCTCATTCGCATGCTGTTGTTTCAACTCGGCCAGGTTCCGACCACCACGGCGATCTCGCAATTGCGCGCCAAGCTCGACGGCACCTTTGCCACGAAAAATATCGACGATGGGGGCGTCGGCGACGACAATAATCCGCGAATCGTTCTCGCCAGCAACCAGTATAACGGCACGCTCTTGGGCGGCTATCCCAATCCGCCCCCGGGCAACAACGCGATCGCCTATGACCGCACCCCGCGCCAAGTCCTCAATATTGTCTACGGCGGCGCCAACACGACCAGCGGCCTGTTCTTCCCCAACGGTCTGAACGGGACGATCACTAGCTAAGACCATTCGCCTCGAAAAGCCAACCAAAGGCACGAAGCGGCGCGCCCCTCTGCGCAACGGGGGGCGCGTCTGTTTCCGACGGTCCGCGACCTATTGCCCGCCGCCCGTTCGCTCCTTCCTTGTATAAATCGCGCGACGCACGAGTAGGGAGGGGCGCGGGCGCATCGGCGACGGCCTCTCTGCAAGTCAAGCTCTTGCGCGGGACCGTTGAGCCAAAGGCGCTCGCACAAATCGGCGGAGACTCGCGCGGCCTATTACGAAGGAGGTCATTTACTGGCTAAAGGATGTCAACCGCAGTTGCGACGGTCCGATGGGCTTGGCCGCGGCGCTTCGGAGAAGCGGAAGACGGGGCCGGCGCGGTCGCCTTGGGGTAAACTTTCGACAGTGTTAAGGCAACATATTAACTATTATCAGTCGATATTTACTAAAAATAAACGAATGAGTAGAGCGGGCGCGACGTCGATACTATGTTGATTGCGAGAGGAAATTTCGCCGCGCTCGCTGGGGATTTTAAAATGAGTCTTACGAACGACGCTGTCACAGTATTTAAGAACACGTTTTTGTCCGTCATCCACAAGCCGGAGGCGAAGAGCGACGAGCCACCGCTGCTGGAGCAATCGAGCCCGCCGACTGCCCCGAACTTGCTGGACCAAGGCCTGCTCGCCGTGGCGCGCGACAGCGCCGATATTCGTCGCAACCACGACGCCATCCTCACCAAGACCGCGACGCTGAGCACGCTGCAGGAGGACCTGCTCACCGTGTTCGATCAGGCTTATCTGGCGCTGGAGCAACTCGCCGAGGCGCGGAGCCAACTCGCGAAGGCCGAAGTCGTGACGAAATTCGAGCGCGAGGCGCGCGAGACCGCCGCGCAGCGGCTCGGCAGCATGACCGCGTCCTACCATCAGAGCGTCTCGGAATTGGAGAAGCTGCGGCCGGAGACCAAGCGCCTGGAATCTTCGCTGCGCCAGACCAGCGAAAAGCTCGCGCATCAGGAACAGGAAGCGGCGACCCTCGCCGAGCAACTCAACGAAGCGCGCGCCGAAATCGAGCGCAAGCGCGCCGATGAACTCAAGGCGCGGCGCGAACATGAAGCGGTGAACGCCGAGCTCGCTTCGGGCAACAGCTTCATCTCCCAGAAGATCACCGAGATCTCGCAGCTCAACGAGCGCTGCGAGATCGCCGAGCAGGGCGCGCGGGCGTCCGCGCGGGCGCTCGACGAAAGCCGCAGCCAAGCCGCCTCCGCGCTGGTGCGGCTCGACGAGGAGCGCGTCAACCTTGCAAGCGCCCAGAGCCGGATCGCGGCGCTGGAGACGCAACTCAGAGACCTGACCGAGAAATTCTCGCTCGCCCGCGCCACCTGGAGCCAAGAGGCGGAGCGGTTCAACGATACCATCAGCCATCTCAAGGACGATCTCGCGCAAGCCTGCGGGCGCGACGAGGCGCATCAGCGGCTGTTGGCGGCGGCGCAAACCGACCTCGGCGCCTTACGCCGAAACCGCAGCGAGCTGGAGACGCAGCTCGCGGAGAGCCAAACCAGCCTCGCGCAACTTCTCACGCGCACGGAGAACGCCGAGTCGGCGCGCGATGCGCTCATCAACGAACTGTCGACGTCGAAGCGGCTGCATCAATCGCTGCTTCGCCGGGTCAAGCCGATGATAAGCGCGTTGCGCGAGAAGAACGCCGAAAGCATCAAGCTCTCCGCTACGCTCGGCGATTTCGAGCGGCGCTTTTTCACCTATCAGACGGAGACCGGCGAGACGATCCGCACGCTGCAGGAGAAGGAGACGCATCTGGTCGCCGAACTCGAGACCGAGCGCGCGCGCCGGGTCGTCGCTGAAGGCGCGCTCGCCATCGACCGCAGCTTCCGCCCGATCGAGACCCAACGGAAAAGGAACGACCCGGACACCCGCCCTCAAGCTCCCGGCAATCGCCAGTAGACATAGGCGGCCGCGAACAGATTGAGGACGCCGATCGCGGCCAACGCCGTCGATTCGTCGATGCCTGTCGCTTTCAAGAGGATCGAGGCGGCGAGCGAGCCGACCACCATGAACACCGAATTCAGCGTATTGTTGGCGCCAATCACGCGCGCGCGCCGATCGATGGGCGACCAAGCTTGCACCGCCGCGAAGATCGGCACTACAAACAAGCCGGCGGCGCAGGAATAGAGCAGAATCTCGGCGGCGATGCGCAGGCCCGTCGGAACTCGTGAAGAACTCGGTCAGGCCGATCGTCGCGCTGGCCAGCGGCATCGCGTGCGTGGCGAGCCCGAGGTCGATGGCGATGACGCCCATCACGATCAGCATGTAAGGCGCCCAGACGAGACGGATGCGACCGTGCGACAATTGCGCGGCGAGCAGCGAGCCGCCAGCGACCCCGATGGCGAAGAACAGATTGACCGCCGTCTCGACATCGACGCCGCCGCCGATGCGCGCCTTGATGATGACGGGCGCGAGCGACAGCGTCAGCGCGCCGACCATCCAGAACCAGCTCACCGCCAGACAGCCGACCCATTGTTTGTCATTGGCGCGCAACTCGCGCAAGATGTCGCGCGTGGCGGTGAACGGGTTCCAGTTGATGCGCAACCCCGGCGCGCCGATCTCGGTCGGCGGAATCCATCGCGAGGTCGCGTAGCAGGCGATCGCAACGAATGCGAGCTGGGCGACGACGGAAACGGCCGAGCGCCCAAGCGCCGCCGCATAGCCGCCAAACACAAGCCCGCAGATGATGGCGGCGAAGGTCGCGCCCTCGATCAGCGCATTGCCGGCGATCAGCTCGTTCTTACGCAGATGGTCGGGCAGGATGCCGTATTTGATAGGCCCGAACAGCGCGGCAATGCAGCCGAGACCGAACAATGCGACGTAGAGCAAGGCAAGCGAGGACAGGAGGAAGCCAAGCGCGGCGATCGCCTGCACGAAGATTTCCGAGAACTTCAACATCCTCGCGATTGCGGCCTTGTCGTTGGCGTCGGCGATCTCGCCGCCGATCGGCGACAGCGGGATTGAGGGCAGCACGAAAAGCGCAACCGCGAGCTGAATTTTCGCGCCCTCGTCGCCGCCGCCGAACTGAAACAGGATCAGCAGCGCCAGCATCTGCCGGACGAAATTGTCGTTGAAGGCCGAGAGGAACTGGCACCAGAACAGCGGCGCGAAGCGTCGCGCCCGCATCAGTTCAAACATGATCCCCTCGCCGCCGACCGCTTGCCATAGGGCGGCGCCGCGCCGCCTTCGTCAAGCGCCTCAAACGTGCAGGATCGCCTGCCGCTCGCGCAAAGTGCGCGCGATCGCTTTCAGCCCGCCCTCGATCTCGGCGGCGCGCGAGAGGACCGCCTCGGCGTCGGCGTCCTCGATCATCGCCCGCAGGGTTTCGGCGCGGCCGGCGAGCGCGAGGTCGCATTGCAGCAGGCGATGCAGCGTCTCGGCCTCGCGCCGGTAGCGGTCGGTCATGTGATCGGCCTCGGGCGCGGGATGGGCGCGGATCTGTCCTTCCAGCGCGCCGATCTCGCGCGCTATTCCCTCAAGCTTGCGGGCGCCCTCGACCGCGGCGGGATCAGGGAGCGGCCGCTCGCGGCTCGGCGCGGGCAGGCGCTCGCGCCGCCAAGCACTTTCGGCCCCACTCGCCGCCTCGCGCGCGCGGCCGAGCAGCCAACCGACCTTGGCGCGCACGGTCAGATCGTCGGCGCGCAGTTGGTTCTCCAGCCGATAGAAGTTGCAACCCCAGCCGTAGAACAGGTTGACGGCGATCTTCTCCAACCTCTCAATGTCGTCGAACACGCTGGTCATTTCGCGAGGCCGGTCTGATCGGTCACGTTGTAGAAGCCGACCGGAGGTTGGCCGCCGATCTGGAATGGCGCGCCGACTGCGGCGTTGGGCGCGGAGACGAGGCCTTTCTCGGCCATCTTGAAGGCGAGATAATAGCGCACCGACTCGATCGGCGTCAGCCCCAGCGCCTGCAGCGAGATCAGCTCGCGCATGCGCTCGTCGCGCGGCAGCACCAGAACTTTCAGGTCGTTCAGCATGATGCCGTAGACGCGCAGGAAATCGGCGAGATGGGTCTTCACCGCCTCGCGCAGCTCGCTGATATGGGCGTTGATGTTTTCGAGCTTGGTGACCTGCACGATCTGGTTGATCGCCTGCTCGATGGCGGGGCCGGCGTAATCGGCGACTTCCTTGGTGTCGATGATCTGCCCGTTGAACGGCAGATGGGTGATGAGATCGAGCGCTGCCTCGCGCGTGTCGACGTGAATATAATAGTCGACCTGGTAGGAGACCTCGGCCATCTCCGAGCTGGTGGCGATGCCGCGATTGCTGACGAGCAACTTGGAGCGGTTGATGTAGATGACCTCGTAGACCCAGGGCGAATTGCCGCCGAAGAATCCCTGGACGATCGACCCGACGAGCGGCTTGTCAGGCGTGGTCAGGGCGTATTGCCCGGTCTCGTAGACGTTGAGCACCGCGCCGCGCGACTTCAGCAACGCAGAAATGGTTGCTCTCCACCGTCAGCAGCGAGCCGGAGACGATGCTTTCGTCCATCAACTTGACGGCGATGTTCTTGGTGCCGAGCATGTCGGAGCCGTCACGCTCCAAGGCGGTGATGACTTGGCGGGTGATGGCCATGGGCGACCTCCATTCGAGAGGCGGTCATCCTAGGCGGAGATTCGGCGATTGACCAACGCCATCCACGCTTCTGTCATGGTAAGCTTGACGGATGGCGCGAAATCGCCGAAGCCGTGCCGCGGACGCGCTTGGGGGTTGCTCGCCGGCGCGCTCGCAACTACAATTCAGGCTCAGCAAAGACGAAAAGCGCGACGTCGTCGCGACTTGCCGCGTTTGACGGCGCCGATGCGACAATCCGCGCTAACCAAACAGCCGATTTAGGATTGCCTCCCTTCGAGATTTGCTATTAATTATTTGTTAAGGAACGGCGGATGGCGGCCGACGCTCCCCAAACGAAACAGGGGATGTGTCCATGGGCCTGCGCAATGCGCCCGGTTCGCCGCGAAGTATTGTCTCGACGGAGCGGGCCGCGTGGCTGGCTTCGCGGTCGCGCCGCACGCTCGCCGCCTTCGGGCTCGGCGCGGCGCTGTCGGTGGCCGGCCTGGCCGCCTTCGCCGCCAATCGCGCGGCGGCGCATGGGCCGTTCAGCGCCGCCAACCCCGTATCGCCGTTCAGCGGCGCAACGGGCCTTCCCAATCAGCCGACTTATGTCCTGGTCAAACTCGACGGGCGGGCGAGCGCCCGCGACGAATCCGACGACGGCGGGACGAAGCGCCGGCGTGACCGCATCACGTTGATAAGCGGGCGCCTCGCGGAGGCGGCGGCGCGCCGCCCGCGGCTCAAGGGCGAGGCGGTTTGCGTGCGGCTGTGCGACGGCTATTTCTTCCCGCTGCCCGTCGCCGCCAATGACGGCGCGGCGGAGGCGGCGGCCTGCAACAGCCTGTGTCCCGACGCGCCGACGGAGGTCTATTACCGCAACAAGTCCGATCGGATCGAAGACGCCGTCTCCGCGAAGGGCGAACTTTACACCGCCCTGCCGGTTTCGCTGCGCTATCGCGGAACCTCGGACAACACCTGCTCCTGCCATCGCGACGGCGTCGCCTATGCGCCGTTGCGCGACACGACGTTGCGACGCGGCGATGCGGTGATGACCCCGGCCGGCTTCATGGTGTTCCAGGGCGTCGAAGGCGCGGCGCATGCGGCGCGCGATTTCGCCGCGCTCGGCAAGGCCAGCCTGACGTCGTCGCAACGCGGCGCGTTGCAGGCCCTGGAGCGCGTGAGCCTGGCGCCGCAGCATCCGACGCTCGGCGATTGGCTGACCTCGCAGGCGACCGGCCAGACGGCGCCGAGCGCCGTGGCGCGCGCCTCCAACGGCGGCGCCGACAAAATCCGCCTGCTGAGCTGGCGCGGCGCCGAGGATTGAGCGCGGCCCGTCGTTTCACGCTATAGAGGCCGTGCCGCAGGGTCGCGAATCGTCCCAGCGGCGAGGGTTGTTGCATGCGTCATTGGGGAACGGCGGCGGGGATCGCGCTCGGCGCCGCGCTCGGGCTTTCCTTAGGGTCGGTCGCGTGGTCGGTTGATCCCGGCCATGTGCGGCGAGACCTCGTCGCCGCACTCGGTCCCGTGGACGCCCCCGCCGCGGCGACTTTGACGCTATTGCCGCGCCCGACGCTTCGCATTCAGCACGTCAAATGGAATGCGGCGGGCGGAGCGCTGACCGCGGAGGCGGCCAGCGCCGACGTGACCTTGCGCTTCGATCGTCTGCTGACGGGGGGCTTCGCGCCGCTCGGCGTTACGTTGCGCGACGCCGCGGTTCATATCGACGTCAAACGCGCCGGGGCGGCGCTCAAGGCGCTGGTCCGTCCGGCGCTTCCACAAATCACGCTGGAGGGCGGAAGCGTCGAAATCGCCTCAGCCGAGGGCGGCTGGCGCAGCCGGTTCGAGGTCGGCGTCGTCCGCGCCGAATGGTCGTCGCCAGAGGGGCCGCTGCGCGCGACGGCCTCGGGGCGCTGGCGATCGCAGCCGGTCGAGATGACCGCGGAGCTCGACGCGGCGCTCGCGGCGGCGCACGGAGACGCCAGCGCCGCCCGGCTCGCCGTCGATTCGCCGCTGGGGCAGTTGCGCTTTTCCGGGGATTGGTCGTCGCTCGGCCGGCTCGACGGGGCGCTTTATCGCGGCCAGATGTCGGCGCTGATTCCCTCGATCACGCGGTTTTCGCGATGGCTGGGCCGCGAATTGCCGCCCGGATACACGCCGGCCGGGCTCGAATTGAATTCGCGGATCAGCGCCGACCATAAACTCTTGCGGCTCGCCGACGCCAGCATCGTGCTCGGCGGCCAGAGCTTCGAGGGCGCGCTCGACATTCTGCGATCGGCGGTCGGGCTCTCGGTCTCCGGCACCCTAGCCGCGGATTCTCTCGATCTCGAACCTTTGGTCGGGCCGCCGCCGGAGCTCACCGACGAGTCGGGCGGCTGGTCGACCCTGCCGGCGCTGCCGGCGCCGAGCGACAAGCTCGATCTCGACCTGCGGGTGTCGGCGACGCGCGCGGTGTGGCGCGGCCACGCGATCGACAACGCCGCGGCGGCGGTGTCGCAGCGCGATGGCCGCTTCAGCATCAAGCTGCTCGAAGCGAGCGTCGCCCACGGCTCGCTCAGCGGCGAGATTTCGGTCGAGACCAAGCAGGGGGTTTGCGAGAGCGCGTTCTCCGCTTCGGTGGAGAACGCCGATCTCGGCGCGTTGCTCGCCGATTTCGGCGAGCGAAGTTTCACCGGGCAGGGCGGGTTGAAAGTTTCGCTTCGGGCCCGCGGCCGCTCGCCGTCAGAAATCGCCGCGACGGCGGACGGCGAGGGATCGCTGGAGATCGCCGACGGCGCCTTGCGCAGCCTCAATTTCGAGGAGGCGTTGCGGCGCGGGCGGCGCCGGTTGATCGACGTGGCGCGCGACATGAACGCCGGCGCCACCCGTTTCGCCGCGGCGCACGGCCGCATCGAGATCAGCAACGGCGAGGCGCGTTTCGTCGATGTGGCGACGCAGGCCCCCGGCGTATCGCTCGGCGTTACCGGGGCGATCGACCTCGCCGGGCGGGCGTGGCGGGCGCGCGTCGCGGCGCGGCAGAGCGATGAGGACGGCCAGCCGACCCCGGACGGCGCGCACCTTGATTTCGCGCTTGACGGCCCTTGGACGCGGCCCGCGTTCGTTCCCTTGCTCTCCCCGGCGGAATGACCGCCTGCCGATCTCGAGGACCAAGCCCATGAAAGCACCGCGCAAGTATTTCGAGCCGCTCGCCATCGGCGCCCCCGCCCCGCATCGCGAATTGCCGGTCAGGCTCGAGCGCATGATCCATTTCATCCCGCCGCATAACGAGAAGGTGCGCGCCAAGGTCGGCGAGCTTGCCGGCCAGGTCGACGTTGTGCTCGGCAATCTCGAAGACGCCATTCCGATCGAATCCAAGGAGGCCGCGCGCGAGGGCTTCATTGCGATGGCGAAGGCGGTCGATTTCGGCGCGACAGGGCTCTGGGTGCGCGTCAACGCCCTCAACTCGCCGTGGCTGCTCGACGACCTCGCGCGGATCGTCGGCGAGGTCGGCGACAAGCTCGACGTCGTGATGGTCCCCAAGGTCGAGGGACCGTGGGACATTCATTTTATCGACCAGTATCTCGCGCTGCTGGAGGCGCGGCACAAGATCGCCAAGCCGATCCTCGTCCACGCCATCCTGGAGACGGCGCAGGGGGTCAACAATGTCGCCGCCATCGCGGCCGCCTCGCCGCGCATGCAGGGCATGAGCCTGGGGCCGGCCGATCTCGCCGCTTCGCGGGCGATGAAGACGACGCGGGTCGGCGGCGGCCATCCCGATTATCGCGTGCTCAGCGACGGCGCCGGCGCGGGCCGCGCCAGCGCGCAGCAGGACCCCTGGCACTACACGATCGCAAGGATGGTCGATGCCTGCGCGGCGCACGGGCTGAAGCCGTTCTACGGGCCGTTCGGCGATTTTTCCGACGCCGAGGCCTGCGAGGCGCAGTTCCGCAACGCCTTCCTGCTCGGCTGCGCCGGCGCCTGGACCTTGCATCCGAGCCAGATCGCCATCGCCAAGCGCGTGTTCTCGCCGGACCCGGGCGAGGTCGCCTTTGCCCGGAAGATCCTCGACGCCATGCCCGACGGGTCAGGCGCGGTAATGATCGACGGCAAGATGCAGGACGACGCCACCTGGAAACAGGCGCGCGTTATCGTCGACCTCGCCCGTCAGGTGGCGTCGAAGGACACGGATTTCGCCGCGGCCTATGGATTTTGAACGCGAATTGACACAGGCCGCGCCGCCGCATTACGAGACGGGCGAAACATGAGGCCATGCTCTCCCGCTCCGCAAAATTCACCATCGGGCAAGTCGTCAAGCACCGCATCTATCCGTTTCGCGGCGTGATCTACGACGTCGATCCGACCTTCAACAACACCGAGGAGTGGTATCGCGCCATCCCCGCGGAAGTGCGGCCGTCGAAGGACCAGCCGTTCTACCATCTGTTTGCCGAGAACGCGGAGACGCAATATGTCGCCTATGTCTCCGAACAGAACCTATTGCCCGACGAATCCGGGACGCCCGTCCGCCACCCCCAGGTCGAGCAATTGTTCGAGCCGGGGGACCCGGGTTATTACAAGCGCAAGGTGAACAGCGCCAATTGACGGACGCCCGTTAGGCGAATAGCAGGGCCTCGCGGCGACGAGCGCTCGTCATTGCGGCCTGGGCCAGTCAGATGTCCGGGGGGCAAAATGCGACGGCGGGATTTTTTCACGCTTTTCGGCGCCGCCGTGGCTTCGCCGCTCGCGGTGCACGCCCAACAAGAGGAGCCATCCCGGCGGCTCGGCGTGCTCATGGGGTACGCCGAATCCGACCCCGAGGCTAACGCCTTGCTTCGGGAGTTTACGCAGTCGCTGTCGGAACTCGGCTGGACCGTTGGCCGCAATGTGCGAATGGACGTCCGATGGGCGCCGGGCGATGTCGGCTTGATGCGAACCTTCGCGAAGGAACTGGTCGACCTGCAGCCCGATGTCATTGTCGCGAATTCGTCGCCGGTGACCGCCGCCCTCAAACACGCTACCCAGACTATCCCGATCGTCTTTGCCGTCGTCTCCGACCCGGCCGGCCAGGGCTTCGTGGCCAGTCTCTCGCGCCCGGGCGGGAACATTACCGGGTTCGCCCACACGGAGCCTTCGCTGGTCAGCAAATGGCTCGGGTTGCTGACCGAAATCGCGCCCGGCCTCAAGACGGCGGCCATGATGTTCAACCCCGACACGGCCCCCTACATAAGGTCGATTTATCTGCCCTCCTTCGAGACGAGCGCTCGGTCTTTTGGCGTCGAACCCGTCGTGACGCCGGTCCGTAGCGAGGCGGAAATAGAAACGGTCGTTGCGAACTTGGGGCGAGAGCAAGGAAGCTGCGTTCTCGCCATGCCGGACAACTTCATCGAAATCCATCATGCGCTGATAATATCATTGGTGGCGCGCAGTAAGATTCCTGCGGTTTATCAAACGTCGGTCGAAGCCAAGGACGGCGGCCTGCTCTCCTATGGCGCGAGCTTCCGCGATATATTTCATCGCACGGCCGGCTACGTGGATCGTATTCTCCGCGGAGCCAAAGCGGCGGAGCTTCCTGTTCAAATGCCGACAAAGTTGGTGTTCGTCATCAATCTCAAGACCGCCAGGGCGCTGGGCCTCGCCGTGCCGGTTAACATCCTGGCGCTCGCCGACGAGGTTATTGAATAAGCAGGCGCCGCGGCGAGATCAATTCACTTCGCCGCCTAACGCCGTGCAACAAATCTCCGCCCGCTTGGCGCCGCCGGCTCCTACTTCGTCGGCTTGGGAGTCGGGCTCGCGGTCGGGCTCGGGCTTGGCGCGGAGGATTGCTTTTCGATCTGCTCGCGCTGCTCTTTCGCCTTCTTCTCGAGCTGCTCCTGCAACGCCTTGTTCTGCTCCTCGATCTTTTTCGGGTCGACGGGCGGGCCGTCGTAGGCGGCGGCGAAATCGTGCATCGGCACGTTGAAGGTCACCTCCGCGCCGATCTGGTTGCGCACTACAATCGAGGCCAGCGCGGCTTTCTTCAGCGTGTTGAGCATCGCCCCGTTGATCTCCGCCTCGGCGAAGCAGGAGCCGCCCGCGCAGATCGAAAAGCGGCCGTCGACCGGATCGCTCTTCTCCAGAAGGAGGCGGAAACCCGGACGCAGCAGAAGGCCCTCGGGCAACTGCATGCGCACGATCTTCTTGTCGTCGCCGGTCAGCGAATCGATCGCCATGGCGAGCGTCGGCGGCTGGTCGACCGCCTGTCCGAAGGCGCGGATGGTGCGGCAGAACTCCTTGGCGCCGGAGGGGTCTTTCTGGCACACCTTGGTCCAGGGAGCCTGCAACGGGATGAGGTCGAGCTTGATGGGCTGCGGCGCGGCCGCCGCGCCCGCCGACGGCGAAGGTTTTGGCGCTTGGGCGAGCGCCAGCGACGCTCCGAACACGGTCGCCAAGGCCAGGGCGCCGAGGCGCGTAAGCCGGATTTTCATCCATCGTCCTTTCGTTTTCGATGCAAGCACGGGAGCGATGTCGCGAGACCGCGAGCCGTTCGGACGCCCGTCCTCGCTCGGAAAGCGCGCCCTCTTTCCATATTCGCCGCCGCAATCCAACATCTTTTTCGCTTTGCGCTTCCTGAGCGTCGCCGCTGTGACATTCGTCGCCGCACTGGCGTTCGCCGGCGCGAGTCGGGCTGACCCCGCCATCGCCATGCGCGGCGCCCCGGCGCTGCCCGCCGATTTCGCCGCGCTCCCCTACGTCGATCCGGCGGCGCCAAAGGGCGGCGTGCTGCGGCTCGCCTATCTCGGCGCGTTCGATAGCCTCAACCCGTTCAACGTGAAGGCGCTGACCACCGCCGAGGGTCTCGACGGCCATGTTTTCGAAACGCTGATGGCGCGCTCTCACGACGAGCCGTTCACGCTCTACGGGCTCATCGCCGAGACGATCGAGACGGATCGCGCGCGCGATTACGTGACGCTCCAGCTCAACCCCAAGGCGCACTTCTCCGACGGCGAGCCGATCACCGCCGACGACGTGCGTTTCAGCTTCGAGTTGCTGCGCGCCAAGGGCCGGCCGCAACAGCGCGCCGCCTATGCGCTGGTGAAATCGGTGACGACGCCCGACGCGCGGACGATCCGCTTCGACCTTGCCGGCGCCGACGACCGCGAGTTGCCGCTGATCCTGGCGCTGTTGCCTGTGCTGTCGCGCCGCCACACCGACGCCGAGCATTTCGAGGAGCAGACGCTCGCGATTCCCGTCGCCTCCGGACCCTATCTCGTCGCCGAGGTCGATCCCGGCCGACGCGTCGTCTATCGCCGCGATCCGAATTACTGGGGCCGCGATCTCCCGATCAATCGCGGGCTCTACAATTTCGATGCGATCGAGATCGAATATTTCCGTGAAGACACCTCGATGTTCACGGCCTTCGCCGCCGAGCTCTACGACGTGCGCATCGAGGACGACGCGCGGCGCTGGGCGCACGACTACGACTTTCCAGCGCGCCGGCGGGGCGATGTGCGGGTCGAGTCGTTTCCCGTCGGCCTGCCGAAGGGCATGTTCGGGCTCGCCTTCAACACGCGGCGGCCGATGTTCGCTGACGTGCGGGTGCGCGAGGCGCTGGCCTCGATGTTCGATTTCGAATGGGTGAACGCGACGCTGTTTGGCGGCGTCTACGCGCGCACGCTGAGCTATTTCGACGACAGCCCGCTGTCGAGCGCCGGCCGGCCGGCGGACGCGGCGGAGCGGGCGCTGCTCCGGCGGTTCCCCGGCGCGGTGCGCGACGACGTTCTCGAAGGTCGCTGGCGCCCCACCGTCTCCGACGGCACGGGACGCGATCGCGCCTCGGCGCGGCAGGCCCTCGCCGAGTTGACGGCGGCCGGCTATGCGCTGCGCGACGGGATGCTCACCGACCGCGCCGGCGCGCCGCTCGCGTTCGAGATTCTCGTGAAAACCCGGACCGAGGAGCGGCTGGCGCTGGCCTACGCCGGCATGCTGGCGCGGATCGGCGTCGCAGCGCGGGTGCGGCTGGTCGACGAAACCGAGTTTCACCGCCGTCGCCAGCGCTTCGATTTCGACATGATCCCGGCGAGCTTTCCCGCCTCCGCCTCGCCGGGGGCGGAGCAGCGCGGGCGGTGGAGCGCGGCGGCGGCGGACATGGAAGGCGCCTACAATGTCGCCGGCGCGCGTTCGCCCGCGCTCGACGCCATGATCGCGGCGATGTTCGCGGCGGACGACGAGGCGGACTATGTCGCCGCTGTGCGCGCGCTCGACCGAGTGCTGCTGTCGGGCTTCTACATGGTCCCGTTTTTCCACGCCAAGGCGCAATGGGTCGCCTATTCGGCGCGGCTCGGTCACCCTGAGCGCACGCCGCTGTTCGGCGTCGATCTCGACGCGTGGTGGGTGAAGCCGCGCTGATGACGAGGCCGCAGGCTCTGCTATGATCGCGCGCCCGCGCAAGGAGGTCAGCCATGGCGCAGCCGCTCACCATCGACGTCGTCAGCGATGTGGTTTGTCCCTGGTGCTTCATCGGCAAGCGCCGCCTCGAAACGGCGCTGAAGCACGAAGGCGAGGTCGAGGTGCGCTGGCGTCCCTATCAGCTCGATCCGACGATCCCGAGCGAAGGTCTCGACCGCCAATCCTACATGCGCGCCAAATTCCGCGACGAGGCGCGGATCGCCGAGATCCACGCGCGTCTTAGGGCGCTCGGCGAGGAGGCCGGGATCGCCTTCGATTTCGAGGCGATCCGCCGCTCGCCCAACACGCTCGACGCGCACCGCCTGATCCGTTTCGCGAGCGAAGCCGGCAAGGCCGACGCCGTGGTCGAGCGGCTGTTCTCGGATTATTTCGAGCGCGGCCGCGACATCGGCGACCCCGCCGTGCTCGCGCAGGTCGCGCGCGACTGCGGCCTCGGTGACATTGCCGAGCGCCTGGCGAGCGAGGCGGGCGCCCGGGAAGTGCAGGGCGAAATCGCCGAGGCGCAGCGGATGGGGGTCGAGGGCGTGCCGTTCTTCATCTTCGCCTCCAAATACGCGGTCTCCGGCGCCCAGAGTGAGCAGGTGTTCGCGCAAGTGCTGGCGCAGGCGCGCCAAGCCGCCGCTAGCGGGGCCTGATGCGGATCGTTCGCGGCGACCTCTCCGACGCCCGCGTCCTCGCGCTGCTGGCGACGCATCTGACGCAGTGCCGAGGCGAGACCGAGCCGGGCAGCGCCCATGCGCTCGACGTCACCGGCCTCGCTGCCCCCGACATTGATTTTTTCGCCGCCTGGGACGGCGAGGCGCTGGTCGGCGTCGGCGCGCTGAAGCGGCTCGGCGACGGGCGCGGGGAGCTGAAGTCGATGCACACCCGCGCCGAGCGCCGCGGCGCCGGCGCCGGCGCGGCGATGCTCGCCCATCTCGTCGGCGAGGCGCGGGCGCAGCGGCTCAAGCGGCTGAGTCTGGAGACGGGCAGCTGGGATTTCTTCCATCCCGCGCGCCGGCTCTACCGCCGCCACGGCTTTCGCGATTGCCCGCCGTTCGCGCCGTACAAGCCCGATAAGAACAGCCTGTTCCTGACCCTCAATCTCGGCGACGAAACGCCGGTCTTGGAAACGCGCGCGGCGAAGGAGGACGACCTGCCGGCGCTGCTGACGATCTACAACGAGATCATCGCCAACTCGACGGCAATCTATCGCGATGCGTCGACGACGCTGGAGGAGCGCCTAGCCTGGTTCCGTGCGCGGGCGGCGGCCGGTTTTCCCGTGCTGATCGCTGACCGCGGCGGCGAGGTGCTAGGTTTCGCGTCTTATGGCGATTGGCGGGGGGCTTTTCCCGGCTACCGCCATACCGTCGAGCATTCCGTGCATATCGCCGCCGCCGCGCGCGGTTCGGGCGCCGGGGCGGCGCTGATGGGGCATCTGCTCGATCTCGCGCGCGAGGCCGGCGTGCATGTGATGGTCGGCGCGGTGGACGCCGACAATGCCGCGTCGCTGCACTTTCACGACAAGCTCGGCTTCGCCAGGGCCGCGCATTTCCACGAAGTCGGGCGCAAGTTCGGGCGCTGGCTGGATCTGGTGTTCGTCGAGAAGGTGTTTGGAACGTAAGCTTACGGAAAACCCTTCACCTTGGCCCTATCCCCGTCAGGGCGGGGCAAGGGGGCAGACGGCCATCTGCCTCCTCGCAGCCCTCGAATAACCCGCCGAGAAGGCCGACTTCCCGATACAAGGGGGCGCGCCGTTCACGCCCCGGGAAAATCCTCCAACCGCCCGACCGCGGGCGCGCGCGTTCGCTGCAATGCTTCGCCGACCGCCTCGACCCTTCGCATGGCCCGCAGCGCGTTACCGCTGGCGATCTTTTCGAGGTCGGCCTCGGAGAAGCCGCGACGCAGCAATTCGGCGATTAGATGCGGGAAGCGGCCGACGTGTTCGAGGCCGACCGGCTGCGGGCCGCCGAAGAAATCGGAGCCGATGCCGACGTGGTCGAGGCCGGCGGTCTCGACGAGGTAGACGATGTGGTCCGCGACCTGTTCGAGCGTCGCCTTCGGCGCAGCGCCCTGGCGGTGCTCGATCTCCGAGAGCTGCGCCTTCGGGTCGCTCGCCAGCGGGGCCTTGCCGTAGGCGTCGCGCGAACGTTTCAGCCAATTTCGCAGCGCCTGGCTGACGAACCCCGGCACGAACGTCGCCATCACGACGCCGCCGTTGTCCTTCAGTCGCTTCAGCACGTCGTCAGGCGCGTTGCGGGGATGGTCGCACAGCGTAAAGGCGTTGGAGTGCGACAAGAACACCGGCGCTTCGCTGACGTCGAGCAGCATGCGCAAGCCGGCGTGGCTCACATGGGCGCCGTCGACGATCATGCCGAGCCGGTTGCACTCGCCGATCACCGCCCGGCCGAAAGCGTTGAAGCCGTTGTGGCGAACGGCGTCGGTGGCGGAATCCACCCAGTCGAGCGTCTCGTTGTGGCAGGGGATCAGCATCCGCGCGCCGGCGACGCGCCAGACGCGCAACGGCCCCAGCGAGTTTTCGAGCCCGACGCCGCCCTCGACCACGATGTAGGAGGCGATCTTGCCGGCCGCGCGGGCGCGGGCGAAATCCTCGGCGCAGCGGGCAGGATAGAACACGTCCGGGTACGCGGCTTCGATGCGCAGGATGGTGTCGATCTGTTCGAGCGTCGTGCGGGCGGGGTGGGGGGCGCTGGTCGGCTGGAACGCCGCCCAGAATTGCGCGCCGACGAAGCCCTCTCGCAGACGCGGTATGTCGGTGTCGCCGCGCTCGTGGACGCGGCTGAGGTCGTAGGCGAGCACGTCGCCTTTCGCGCGCGCGTCCTGACGGATCACCCAGGGCAGGTCGTTGTGGCCGTCGAAGATCGGCGCGCGCTCCAGCGCCGCTTTCGCCTGGACCAGAAAATGCGAATCATCCATGCCGCGAACGCCTCCGTAACGCTGAGCGAGCAAAGCATTTATGCCGCGGGGGCGCCAGGGGCGCGCTTGGCGGCGCTTTCCCGCGCGCGGCTCAGTCCGCCAGCTTCGCCAGCGGCAGCGTGACGTCGGCCACAAGCCCGTCTTCGCGCCAGTCCACCGAGAGCGTTCCGTCGAGCTGACGCACGATCGTATTGCGCGCCAACTCGCTACCGAAGCCCAACTGCGCCGGCGGCGCGGCAATCGGGGGACCGCCGGTCTCCCGCCATTGCAGAACAAGGGTCGCGCCCTGGCGTCGCCAGCTTATCGAGACCCGGCCTTCGTCGCGCGCCAGCGCGCCGTATTTCGCGGCGTTGGTCGCAAACTCGTGGAAGAACATCGCCAGCGCCGTCGTCGCGGCGGCGCCGAGAACGATTTCCGGCCCCGTTGCGGCGCAGTGGTCGGCGTTGGCGGTTTCATAGGGCTTCAGGATGGCGAAAAGAATGGCGCTCAGAGTTGTCGATTCGGGAAGTGACGGGCTCGGGCCGGCGCTGAAACTTCGGCGCACGAGCGCATGCGCGGCCGCCAGCGCATGCAAGCGACCGGAGAGCAGCGTCGCCATCTCGTCGACTGATCCGGCGGAGCGCTTGCTGAAACGGATCATTGAATCGACGATCGCGAACAGGTTCTTGACGCGATGGCTCATTTCCGCCGCGAGCAGTTCCTGCTGCTGCACGGCCTCCAGCAGCCGCTGCTTGTCCTGCAGCAGGGCGAGCGCAATGGCGACGAAAGACGCCAATTCCTGAAGAATGCGCGCATGGCCGCTGTCGAATTCGCCCTCGTGCTCGGAGACGATCCACAAGGTGCCGAGCGCGCGCTTGTGCGCGACATAGAGCGGCACGAGCAGCACTTCGGGGCAAATGACGCCCGCGTCGGAGATCCAGCTATAGTAGCGTTCGGGGCGCCGGGTCAGAGTCGGCTCGCAGCGATCCAAACATTCCCCGCAAGGGCTGTAGTTGAGGGGCGTCGTCGCGCCTTCGAAATTCGCCAGCTGGCCGCGCAGATCGCGCCAGCGGAACACTTCGGCGCTTCCCAAGGAAGGCTCCAGCGCGCTGATCCCGGCCGATGCGGCCCCGGTCATCGCCATCGCTATTTCGACGAGCTTCGGCAGCACCTCGTCCGGGTGGTCGACCATTTGCGCGGCGATGTCCTGCAGCGCCAGCTTTTCGCTGAGATAATCGGTGACCTTCGGCGCGCGGCGACGTAGCTCGGACGTGATGTAAAGGTCGCTTGGCGCTGATGTGTCGGCGACGCTCATTCCCGCTCCACAGCGGACCCCGTAGCCGTTCCGCAGCCGCCGGCTCCGCGGTTCCCGCCGCATGGCGCTGCTCGCCTCATGCAAGTACCTGGGTTCTCCGCGTTTTGCCAGAGGCGCGCCCACTCAATCGCCGCTCAACTTATCGTAGCGCTTCACCACCAGGGCGATATTCTCTTTGTATTTTACCTCAGTCAAAGCCTTGAGCTGCCGCCGGAGATCTGCGAGCGCGCTCTGTTTATCGGTGTCCGGCATATTTTTATCGGCTCCTACGTCGCCGATCGCCTTCTGGATCAGCTTGTCGGCGCCGACGTAGGACTTCGTTTCGGGATCGACGCCGTCGAGCACGAGCGCGATATTGCCCGCGACGGTGTTGTAGTCGTTGAAATCCTTGAAGCCGAATTTCTTTGCGATGGCTTCGAGCTTGGTCATCGTCTGCGCGTCGGGCTCCGCTGCGTCGGCGGGCGCGTCGCCCATCGCCGCCTGCATTTCCTCCAGGGAGGCGATGTAGCGCTCGATCTGCTCCTCGGTGAGCGGGACCTGTCGCAGCGCGCCGTAGACCGACCCCTCCGCCGCCGGCGCCGGATCGTCCGCCAAGGCGGGGACGGCCGATAGCCCCAGGCTCACGGCCAGAGCCGCGACAAAAGCCCGCATCACAATTCCCCTCGCTTCGGTCCTCGGCGACTCGCCGCGCCGCGCTTATAGGGCGATCGGTCGCGCCGCGTCCCGTGCAAAAACAGCGGTTACCGCACGATCTCGACGCGAACGCCCGCCGCAGTCAGCGGCCGACCCGCCTGCTCGGCGGCCTCGACCCGGTCAAGCCGCAGCAGCGCCAGCGCCGCCTCGCCGGCCGAGCTTCCGAGCGCCCCCACCGGCAATTCGCCGTCGAGCACGGCCGTTCCCGGCGGCGGCGCCGGACCGTCGAGACGCAAACGCACGACGCGCTTGCGAACGCCGCCGCGATGTTTCATGCGCGACACGACCTCCTGGCCGACGTAGCAGCCCTTGGCGAAATCGACGCCGTTGAGCAGGTCCATGTTGGCGTCGTGGGGAAACGCGTCGCCATAGGCGAAGTCGACGCCGCCTTGCGGCACGCCGAGCGCGACGCGGCGCGCGTCATAGATGGCGTGCGCCCCTTCGTCCGCCGCCGGCGCATCTTCTCGCGCGACGATGGCGCGGCGACCGAGGGCCGCGCGTGGGTCGGGCGGCTCGCCTTCCGCCGCCGCGATCACCGCAAGGTTCGGCGCCTCCGAGATCGCCACCTTGGCGCGCAGCTTGTAGAAACCGAGGCGCTTGACGAGTTCGGCCGTTTTGTCGGCCGGGACGTCGAGCAGGAATTCGTCGTCGGCGGTCCGGAACACCAGGAAATCGAATAGGATCTTGCCCTGCGGCGTCAGCAGGCCGGCGTAGCGCGATTGGCCGATGGGCAGGGTTTCGACGTCGTTGGTCAGCAATCCTTGCAGAAAGCCGACGGCGTCGGGACCGGCGACGCGCGCCACGCCCCGGTCGCCGAGATAAACCGCTTCGCCCATCGTTTCTAAGCTCCCCCTCGGCGTGGCCTTGGGGCTAGAGTTAGACCGAATGCGGCGGGCGGCAAGGAGTTGACATGAGCGACAGTTTCGATCGCGTGTTCGTGGGAGGCGTCGTCGTCAACCAGGACGGCGTCGGCGCGCGCGACATCGGCGTGCGCGACGGGCGCATCGCCGAGATCGGCGAGCTCGGCCGGGCCGCCACCGGCGAGCGCGTCAACTGCCGGGGCCTGCATATCCTGCCCGGCGTGATCGACAGCCAGGTGCATTTCCGCGAGCCGGGGCTCGAACACAAGGAGGACCTCGCCACCGGCGCCTGCGCGGCCGTCCTGGGCGGGGTGACGGCGGTGTTCGAGATGCCGAACACCAACCCGCAGACGACCAGCGCCGCCGCGCTCGAAGACAAGATCGCCCGCGCGACTGGTCGCATGGCGTGCGACTTCGCGTTCTGGGTCGGCGGCACGCACGAGAATATCGCCGACCTGCCCGAATTGGAGCGTCTGCCGGGCGCGGCGGGGATCAAGGTTTTCATGGGCTCCTCGACCGGCTCGCTGCTGGTCGCCGACGACGCCGGCGTGCTGGAAATCCTCAAGCGCACGCGCCGCCGCGCGGCGTTCCACAGCGAGGACGAGGCGCGGCTGATCGCGCGCAAATCGCACCGGGTTCCCGGCGACCCGGCCTCGCATCCAGTCTGGCGCGACGAAATCGCCGCGCTGATGTGCACCCAGCGCTTGGTGCGCCTCGCGCGCGAGGCGCGGGCGCAGGTGCATGTCCTGCATATCTCGACGCGAGAGGAGATCGCGTTTCTCGCCGGCGCCAAGGATGTCGCGAGCTGCGAGGCGACGCCGCATCACTTGACGCTATCCGCGGAGGATTACGCGCGGCTCGGGACGAAATTGCAAATGAATCCGCCGGTGCGCGGTCCCGAGCATCGCGACGGCGTCTGGCGGGGGATCGGGCAGGGGATCGTCGACGTGCTCGGCTCCGACCACGCGCCGCACACGCTCGAAGAGAAAGCCAAGCCTTACCCCGACAGCCCCTCGGGGATGACGGGGGTCCAGACGCTTGTCCCCATCATGCTGGACCATGTGGCGGCGGGGCGGCTGTCGCTGGCGCGGTTCGTCGATCTGACCAGCGCCGGCCCGCAGCGGCTGTTCGGGATTGCCGGCAAAGGCCGTATCGCAGTCGGCTACGACGCCGATCTGACGATCGTCGATTTGCGGCGCCGCGAGACGATCCGCGATTCCTGGATAGCCTCGCGCTCCGCCTGGACGCCCTATGACGGCAAGACCGTCACCGGCTGGCCGGTGGGAACGATCGTGCACGGCGTGCGCGTCATGTGGGAGGGCGAGGTGCTGGCGGACGGCGGCGGGGCGGTGGTTCGGTTTGCCTAGAGAGCATTCCGACACAGCGCGGAATTGTCGTTGCGAGGAGCGAAGCGACGAAGCAATCCATCGCGCCGCCGATGCCGCCCTTTCCGGTTAGCTGGCGATCTCTCGGGGCTGGGTTGCTTCGCTTGGCTCGCAACGACGGTTATGCCTGAAGGCAATTTGCTCAAAAGCTCACACCCGCAGCGGCATCAGCACGTAGAGCGCCTGGGCGCCGTCGCGGTCCATGATGATCGTCGGCGAGCCGGGGTCGGCGAGCTTGATCAGCGCCGTGTCGCCGGAAAGCTGCTGCGCGATTTCGAGCAGATAGCGCGAGTTGAAGCCGATATCCATCGGCGCGGAATCGTAGTCGACTTCGATCTCCTCCGTCGCCGAGCCGGAATCCGGGTTGTTGACGGAAAGCGTCATGCGGTTGTCGGCGATCGACAGTTTGATCGCGCGGCCGCGTTCCGAGGAAATCGTCGAGACGCGGTCGACGGCGCGCTGGAACTGCTCCTTGTCGACGACGAGCCGCTTGTCGTTGTGCAGCGGAATCACGCGGTTGTAGTCGGGGAAGGCGCCGTCGATCAATTTCGTCGTCAGCGTGACGTCGCCGAAGCGGAAGCGCGCCTTGACCGGGCTGATCTCGATCGTCACGTCGCGCGCGGGGTCTTCGAGCAGCTTGAGGATCTCGCCGACCGCTTTGCGCGGAGCGATCACGCCGGGCATCCCTACCGAGCCTTCGGGGGCGGCCGTTTCGATGCGGGCGAGCCGGTGGCCGTCGGTGGCGACCGCGCGCAGCATCGTCGTCCCGCCGGACTCGGCCGTGTGGAAATAGATGCCGTTGAGGTAGTAGCGCGTCTCCTCGGTGGAGATGGCGAATTGCGCGTTTTCGATCAGGCGACGGAGCTCCAGCGCGGATAGGTCGAACTTGTGGCCGAACTCGCCGGTCGTGAGATCGGGGAAATCGGCGGCCGGAAGGCATTGCAGGTGAAACCGCGAGCGGCCGGAGCGCAGCAACAATTGGCCGGTGTCCGGCGCGATCTCCAGGCTCACCTGCGCGCCCTCGGCGAGCTTGCGCACGATGTCGTGCAGGATATGCGCGGCGACCGTCGTGGCGCCGGCGACCGCGACGTCGGCGGCGGCGACCTCGGTCGCCTCCAGATCGAGGTCGGTCGCCTTCAGTTCGAGCTGGCCGTCGCGCGCTTCGATCAGCACGTTGGAGAGGATCGGAATCGTATTTCGCCGCTCGACGATGCGGTGAATGTGGCTGAGCGCTTTCAAGAGAGCGGTGCGCTCGATGGTGACCTTCATAGCAGTTCCCTAACGCTTTCCACGCCGCGCGACGCGGCGCGGACGATTATCCCTGTTCGAATGGGGAGGCGCGGCCGTCGCTTCGCCGCTTCGAAAGGAGCCGGAATTTGCCTTGACCTGCGGCGACGCGCAAGGGGGCGAGCGGCCCCGCGCCGTCAGGCCGTCTTGGTCAGCGTCACGCCGGTCGCCGTACCGGTCGGCGTGAAGCTCGCCGCGGCGTAGTCGCCGACGAAATCCAGTTCGGCCCTGTGCACCCCGTCAAACACGGACAGCGTTCCTCGCGTGCTGGTTCCCGAGTAGGTCAGAGGCTCCAGCGTCGCCCCGTTGAACCCGTCGAGTTCGATGGCGTCGCCACGCGAGAAGCCGGCGATCCAGCCGTGGAACACGCTCGGCGCTCCGAGTTCGAGCGTTGCAGAGGGCAACAGGTTCACGGTCTGGCTGGAATTGACGGCGTTGTTGAGCGTCAGCGTGGTGTCGAACACATACTCCGCCCCCGCGCCGATCAGGGCGCCGTCGATCGCCAGCGGCTGGTACAAGGCGTCGATCTTGCCGCCATTGTCGATTTCATCGTCTATCAGCATCGAGGCCTCGGCGCTGGTTTCGATCTTGCCGGCGTTGACGATGATCTCGTTGGTGTCGATGACAAGATTGTACTGCTGACCGTTGAACAAGCTTCCGCTCGTGACGGCGTTGGAGTGCGCTTCGATGGTCCCCCCGGCCTCGTTTTTAAGAACGAGCCGGCCCGGACCGGCTGCGATCTGACCCTCGCCCTCAATCAGATTGTTGACGTTGTCGAGGCGGCCTACCGCCGAAGCGGCGCCGAATATGTCGTTGACGCCGGGACCGGCGTACGAGCCCCAGGCCAGTTCGACCACGCCGCCGCCCGTGAGCGTCACTTGATCGAGAATCGTCAGCGCGGCGCCGGATTCGTTGGGGCAGTTGATGTCGATGAGGCCATGGTTGACGATCGCGCCTTCGACTTCCGAGGCGCCGCCGAACGTGTCGTCGATCCTCAAGAGGGCGCCGGTTGCGAGCGTGACGTTGTCCAACAGGCTGTCGCCGGGGCTGCCATCGAATTGCACCAGGCCTTGCAGGGTTCCGCCGATCACGATGACGCCGGCGCCGATGTCGAAACTCGCGCCGCTGGTCGTCGAGGTCGTGCCGAGGATGCCGCCCTGGTTGTTGACCGCCTCCATCGATAGATTCACGCCGCCGGTTTCGCTGTCGGGGTCGCCGACGCCTTCGGCGAGGATTCGGCCGGAGTTGGTCAGCTTGCTGTTGCCGAAGAAGATGAAGCCGCCTTTGCCCGTCATCTCGAACAAGCCGCTGTTGACCGTCGGCCCCGCAAATTCGAGACTCGAATTGTCCTCGACGGCCCCGCCGTCCAGATCGACGACGCCGACGTTGGTGAACGTCCCGGAGTTGACGCCGCTTCCCCACTCGATGCTGGGCCAGTTGCCCGAGGCGACGCCCATGAGTTCGATCGTGCCGGAATTGGCGACGTTGAAGCGATCCCAAGTGTCGTAGCTGCCCGGTTCGAACAAGAGCGTCGCGTAGGAGGAGACCGACAACTGCGGCAGTTGGCCGAGGTTGTTGTCCGAGGCGTCGATCGTCACGGTGTAGTGCTGCGTCGAGCCGTCGATCTGGCCGAGGATCGCATAGTCGTCGATGCCGGAGGGCGTGCCGGCGCTCCAATCGTCGTCCGTGTCGAAATTTCCGCCGGCGATGTTCGTCCAACGATCGTTGAGCACGGTCATCCGCTCCTCCAAGAAAACTTGGCTCGTCGCGAAAAACGGCTTGCAAAGCGCTCGCCGGGCAAAAAATCCGCGCGGCCGGGGGTGGCGATGTGCATTTCTTATAGGCGCGCGACTGCGGTCTGTCCAAGCCTTTACGGGGTCTTAATCCGGCCGGCCTAATTGTTCCCTTGGCCGCGCCAAACCGGGCTTCGCGGAAACGAGGGCATGTTCGGATCTGGCGGCAAACGATCGGGCCGGCGCATTGAGCCGCGCTTCGACGACGGCTCCGCGGGGGCCGCTTCGGACTTGCGCGCCGACCCCGAGGATCGGCCGCCGACGCGCCGTAAACCCGAAAAGAAGCGCGCCCGCCGCCGCCATCGCTCGTTGATCGGCGTCCTCGTCTATTGGGCCTTCGTGCTCGGCGTCTGGGGTTTCGTCGCGCTCGGCGGCTTGCTCGCGTATTACGCCAGCCAATTGCCGCCGATCGACCAGCTCGCCGTTCCCAAACGGCCGCCGGACATCCAAATCCTCGGCGTCGACGGCACAGTGCTCGCCGATCGCGGCGACACGGGCGGCGCCGCCGTGCGCCTGGGGGACTTGCCGCCGTATCTGCCGAAGGCCTTCATCGCGATCGAGGATCGGCGCTTCTACTACCATTTCGGGGTCGACCCGCTCGGCGTGTTTCGCGCGGTCGCCCGCGACGCGAGCGGCGGCGGGGCGGTGCAGGGCGGCTCGACCCTGACGCAGCAGCTCGCCAAGAACCTGTTCCTGACGCAGGAGCGAACGATCTCGCGCAAGTTCCAGGAGGCGATCCTCGCGCTGTGGCTGGAGCGCAAATTCACGAAGGACCAGATCCTCGAACTCTATCTCAACCGCGTTTACTTCGGCTCCGGCGCCTACGGCGTCGAAGCGGCGGCGCGCAAATATTTCGCCAAGGACGCCAAGGACGTGACCTTGCCGGAGGCCGCCTTGCTCGCCGGCCTGATGAAATCGCCGACGAAGCTCGCGCCGAACCGCAACCTGAAGGGCGCCAACGAGCGCGCCGCGCAAGTGGTCGCGGCGATGCAGGAGCAGGGCTACATCACGCCGGAAATGGCCAAGGTCGCCCTCGATGCGCCCGCACAGGTCGCCAATAACAGGGGCGCGGGCTCCGTCAATTACGCCGCCGACTATGTGATGGACGCGCTCGACGACACCGTGGGAGCGATCGACGAGGACATCGTCGTGACGACGACGATCGACCCGAAGCTGCAAGCCTCGGCCGAACATGCGCTGACGGGCGAACTCGACGCCAAAGGGTCCAAGTACAACGTCAGCCAGGGCGCGCTGGTGGCGCTCGATCCCGACGGCGGCGTCAAGGCTCTGGTCGGCGGACGGAATTATGCGGACAGCCAGTTCAATCGCGCCATCGCCGCCAAGCGGCAGCCCGGCTCCTCGTTCAAGCCGTTCGTCTATCTCGCCGCGCTCGAAAAGGGGGATCGGCCCGACGACATCCGCCAGGACGCGCCGATCAACGTCAAGGGCTGGTCGCCCGAGAATTACGGGCACGAATATTATGGCGCCGTCACGCTGACCAAGGCGCTGGCGATGTCGCTCAACACGGTGGCGGTGCGGCTCGGGATGGAGGTCGGCCCGAAGGCGGTGGTGCGGCTCGCGCATCGGCTCGGCATCCTCTCCGATCTGGAGCCCAACGCCTCGATTGCGCTCGGCACCTCGGAGGTTACGCCGCTGGAGATGGTGTCCGCCTACGCCGCCTTCGCCAACGGCGGCATTGGCGTGCGCACCTATGCGATCACGAGCGTGCGCACCGCTAGCGGCCGGCTGATCTACCGCCGCCACCCCTACAATTACGGGCGGGTGATCGAGCCGCGCTATGTCGCGATGATGAACGGCATGATGGAGGAGACGCTGCGGTCGGGCACCGCGCACAAAGCCGATTTCCCCGGCTGGCAGGCGGCCGGCAAGACCGGCACCAGTCAGGATTTCCGCGACGCCTGGTTCATCGGCTACACCTCGCACATGGTGGCGGGCGTGTGGCTCGGCAACGACGACGGCGCGCCGACGCGCAAGGTGTCGGGCGGCAATCTGCCGGTCGAGATCTGGAGCCGCTTCATGCGCGACGCTCACCAGGGCGTTCCGGTCGCGAACCTCCCGTACAGCGACGACCGTGGCGAAGAGCCCGCGTCGCCGCAACCGGCGCCGACCGCCGGCGCGCCGATGGCGATCAACAAGCCCGGCGACAGCGATGCGCCGTCGCGGCGCGGCGGCAAGGCGCCCGCGCCGCTGGCGCCTGTCCCCCCGGCGAATGTCGGGGCCGAGCGCACGGCGCCGCGCGAGAAGAACATCATTGAAAAACTGCTCGGCACGCTTTGATCCCTTGGCGCCTGGATTTCTCCGTGCTTGCGAAACCGTTGTGCTCGCGGTTTCGTATCAGCTGTGAGATCAAAGGGGCGCCGCGCCATGAGCAAACGACCGATCGAAATCCACGGCTACGCCATCGTCTCCGACGACAACATGATCGCCGACGCGTTGGGGCAAATCCCGCTAAGCCTCCGCAACGACCAGGACTGGCAGCAATATCAGGACGCCCTCGCCAACAGCGATCTCGTGGTGTTCGCGCGGGTGAGCCATGAGAACGAGCCCAACACGCGCGGCGATCCCCGGCTTGTGGTGTCACGGCACGTCAAGGGCTTGGAGAAGCGGGCGGACGCCTGGTGGTGGAATCCCGCCGATGTCGCCTGGCCTGACGTGATCGGCGAGATTCTCCCGGACGGCGGCGAAGTCGCGGCGCCGGGCGGGCAGGCGGTGTTCGATATGTTCTTGGGGATTGGCTACGACGTATTTCATCTGGCCCGCGCGCGCGGCGTGAAGCTGCCGGGCGGACGCCATGTGTTTTCGGCTTGCAACGACGGAAGTTCTGCCGAGCAGGTCTTGACCCGGCACGGTCTGCATCAGGTGGAGCGCTTTGATCTCGACGCCGCGCAGGGCGTCGAGATGAATATCTGGCGCGCGACTTAGGTCTACATCGCCACCTTTTCGCACTCGCCGAAGTTCGGCCGCTCGCCCTTCGCGCCGGCCGTTATCATCGAAACGACGCTGGCGATCAGGCCCGCGCCTTCCCAGTATTCGCCCTGCTCCGGCGTAACGCGGATCACACGGATGCGCGGATCGTAGTGGTCTTTCCAGAACGCCTTATCGGCCGTCTTCCAGACGCGTTCGGCCATAGCCGAATTCGCGAAAACCTCCGCCGTACCTGTCACCGATACGAAGCGTTGGCCGCGCGTGTCGGCGAATGCGATGCAGACGTGGGAATCGTGCTCGATCTCCCCGTCCTTCGGCGTATCGGCGTCGGTCAGGAAGTAGATGGCGTTGTCCTCAACTTCGGGACGGGCCGCCATCGGCCGCGCGCGCACCTCATCCCCGTTGCCCGTATGAGTAACGACCATCGCAATGCCGATGTCCTTCATCAGCTCCCAAATTCGCTCGGACGGATCTTTGGCGCTCATCTTGGGCTCCCTTTCGATAACGCTAAGAACGTTCGGCGTCCGCGACAGTTCCGCGCAGAAAAGAAAAGGCCGGGAGACTCTCCCGGCCTGTGCTCTTCGTGCAAGAATTATCGATCAACCCGGCAGCAGAACCGTGTTGATGACGTGGATGACGCCGTTCGATTGCATCACGTCTGGGATCGTCACCATCGCGGTGTCGCCCTTGGCGTCGGTCACGGCGATGCCGCCGTTCATCTTGGTGAACGCCAGCGAGCCGCCCTGAACCGTGGTCACGCTGTAGCTGCCGCCCATGGAGTCAATCTTCTGGCTGAGTTCGGCGGCGGTCAGGCGGCCGGGGATGACGTGATAAGTCAGCACCGCGGTCAGCTTGTCCTTGTTGGCCGGCTCCAGCAGGGTCTTGACGGTTCCCGGCGGGAGCTTGGCGAACGCCTCGTTGGTCGGCGCGAGCACCGTGAACGGGCCGGAGCCTTCGAGCGTAGGTACGAGCCCCGCCGCCTTCACCGCCGCGACCAGCGTGGTGTGGTCCTTCGAGTGGACGGCGTTCTGTACGATGTTCTTGCTCGGATACATCGGCGCGCCGCCGACCATCTTGGTCATCTCCGCATAGGCGAAGCTTGCGCCGAGCGGCGCGGCCAATGCGACGCCGGCGATCAGCAAGGCGGCGCGAAGATTGAACTTGTTCATGAAACCCACTCCCTGTTCCCTCTTGGCGGGACAAAGCCGTTACGGGCGCCGGAGACGGGGGATTTCCGATACCGTTGACGTTTTCGTGATCTGACCGTCGCGACGACAGGCCTGACGGCGCCGCGCAGCGGCGATGGCGATTCCACGGCGTTGCGGAATGTTCTAGGGAGGCGCGCCGACGAGGGAGATTCGAGCGATGGATGACGCTTATCCGGTTACGCCGGTCAACCGGGTCAAGCGGCTTCATGAGCGCGGGACCTACGATCGCGCCGTCATTCATGCGTTGCTCGACGCCTCGATGCTTTGTCACATCGCTTATGTCGTCGACGGCCAGCCCTATTGCACGCCGACGCTGTTCTGGCGCGAGGGCGACAAGCTTTACTGGCACGGCAGCAGCGCCAGCCGCATGTTGCGCAGCCAGTCGGAGGGGGCCCCGGTCTGCCTGACGGCGACGCATCTCGACAGCCTCGTGCTGGCGCGCAGCGGCTTCAACCATTCCGCGGACTACCGCGCCGTGATGGCGTTCGGCCACGCCCGGATGATCGAGGACGAAGCCGAGAAGATGCGCGGGATACGTGCGATGGTCGACCGCTTCTATCCCGGCCGCACCGATCTGTTGCGCCCGCCGAGCGCGCAGGAGATCAAGGCGACGCGCTTCCTCGGCATGGAGATCGAGCAGGCGTCGGCGAAGATCCGCGCCAAGGGGATCGGCGACGACGAGGAGGATTACGCGCTGCCGATCTACGCCGAGCGCATTCCCGTCCACACGGTGCTTGGCGCGCCCGAGCCTTGCGCGCGGCTCGTCGGCGGCGTCGCGCGGCCGGAGGGCATCGCCGGCTATCGCGAGGGGCGAAGGCTCGACGAGGCGGTCAGCGAGGCGCACAAAACGACGTTTCCCGAATGAGCGGCGATCCTCTGACCCGCCGGATCGCCGAGGCGTATCGCTGGCATCGCCGGCTCGGCGCCGAAGTGATCGAAACGCCGTTCTGCCGCATCCTCGCTGATCCAACCAAGCCCGACGTCTGGGATTGCAATCACGCCGACGAGGTCACTGCGCAAAGCGCCGACGAGATCGACGCCGTGTTCAAGGCGATGGAGCGCCATCTCGCCCATTCGCCGTGGCGCGTCGCGCATACCGATGGCTTCACGCCGGAGCCGTTTCTCGCGCGGCTCGCGTTCGAGGATTTCGAGGAGCGGCCGGTGATCATCCAAATGGCGCTGGCAGGGGAGATCGGGCGCCGGCCCCTGGACTTGCGCGTCGTCCAAAGCGAGGTGGACTGGGCGACTCTGGCCCCACTCGTCCGCGCCGATCACGTCGAGGGCAAGAAGACCGGCGGCCTCGATATTCCACCGGAGATCAGCGCCGACATCGTCGCCAGCTATCGCGCCAAGAGTCCCGCCTGCCGCTATCATCTCGCGTTTGAGGGCGGGGCGCCCGTGGCCTACGGCGCTTGCGCGGCTGCGCCGAACCGGGTCGGGATCATCGAGGATTTGTTCACCTCGCCGACGCACCGCCGCCACGGCGTCGCGAGCGCGATGATCGCCGCTTTCGTCGATTCGTTGCGGGACGACGGCTGTGACGCCGTCTTTCTCGGCGCGCTTGCGGGGGAAACGGCGAAGCGGCTTTACGCGCGGCTCGGGTTTCAGCCCGTCGCGCTCGCCCGAGCCTTCGTCAAATCCGCTCGATGATCTTTTCGCCGAACAACCCTTGCGGCCGGAACAGCAGGAACACCAGCGCGATTGCGTAGGCGAGCCAGCGCTCGATGCCGCCGCCGACCAGCGGCCCCCAATAGAACTCGCCGAGCTTCTCGCCGATCCCGATGATGAGGCCGCCGACGATCGCGCCGGGAATCGAGGTGAGGCCGCCGAGGATCAGCACCGGCAACGCCTTCAGCGCGACGACCTGGAGCGCGAACGAGACGTCGGAGCGCGCGCCCCACATGATCGCGGTCGCCAGCGCGACCACCCCGGCGGCGAACCAGACGACGACCCAAATCTGTTCGAGCGATATGCCGACCGACAACGACGCCTGATGATCGTCCGCGACGGCGCGCAGCGCCCGGCCGATACGCGTCTTCTGGAAGAACACGCCGAGGCCCGCGACCATCGCGATCGCGATCGCCGCCGCGGCGATATCGAGTTTTTGCAGCGTCACCGTCCCGCCGAAGATAGGCAGGTCGATGGCGCCGGTCGGCAGTCCGAGTTCGCTCGTCGGCATCTGCTTCGGGTTGCCGCCGAACACGAACTGGCCGAAGCCGATGAGGAAATAGGTGAGCCCGAACGTCGCCATCAACAGGATGATGTCGGCCTGGTTGACCAGCGGTCGCAGCACGATGCGTTCGACGCCATAGGCGAGGCCGTACATGACGGCGATGGTCAAGACGAGCGCCAGCCATGCCGGCAGGCCCTTTTCGTGCAGGCCGACCAGCGTCAGCGCCGCGAACACCATCATGATGCCCTGCGCGAAGTTGAACACGCCGGAGGCTTTGTAGATCAGCACGAAGCCGAGTGCGATCAGCGCGTAGAGCACGCCGCCGACGAAACCTTCCCAGATCGTCTGCGCAAACAGGTCGGGCGCGGCGATCATCTGCGCGAAGGGATCGATGAAGACGGCGTAGAGCGGGTTCATGGTTGTCTCAAAACGCCAAGGCCGTCCGCATCAAGACATGCGAGGGATGAACATGCGGATGCGCGCTTCGTCATGGCGAGCGCAGCGAAGCCATCCAGCCGTCGAGCGCACGTCGCGTTGGATCGCTTCGCTGCGCTCGCGATGACGGCGTGGCGCGCTAACGCGCGTGGCGCTGTTTGTTTGGACCGCGTGGATGGCCGGGACAAGCCCGGCCATGACGATGGGCGTGCGTCTTGTCTCACGCCGCCACCCCGAGATAAGCCGCGATCACTTTGGCGTCGGCCTTCACCTCGTCGGGCGGCCCGTCGGCGATCTTGCGGCCGTACTCCAGCACGACGACGCGGTCGGAGAGGTCCATCACCACGCCGATGTCGTGCTCGATCAGCGCGATCGTCGCGCCGAGCCGGCGGTTGGCCTCGATGATGAAGCGGCTCATGTCCTCCTTCTCCTCCCGGTTCATGCCGGCCATCGGCTCGTCGAGCAGCAGCAGGCGCGGCTCCATCGCCAGCGCCCGGCCGAGCTCCACCCGTTTCTGCAAGCCGTAGGGCAGCTTGCCGACCGGGGTCTTGCGGATCGCCTCGATCTCCAGAAAATCGATGATCTCCTCGCAGGCTTCGCGATGCCTGATTTCCTCGGCGAGCGCCGGGCCGTGGCGCAGCGCCTGCCAGAACAGGCCCTCGTGCATCTTCAGTCCGCGTCCGGTCATGATGTTGTCGAGGGTCGTCATGCCCTTGAATAACGCGACATTCTGGAACGTGCGGGCGATGCCCTGCGCCGCCGCCTCGTGCGGGCGCATGCGCTTGCGGGCGCGGCCTTCATAGCTGATCGTGCCGGCCTGCGGGTGATAGAAACCGTTGATGACGTTGAGCATCGACGTTTTGCCGGCGCCGTTGGGGCCGATGATGGCGCGGATTTCGCCCTTGCGGATGTCGAACGACACGTCGGAGATCGCCCGGACGCCGCCGAACGACAGCGAGACATGGTCGAGGCTCAGCAGAGGCGTCACGCCAGGACCCTCTCGCGCGCCGCCGCGAGCCCAAACGTCGGCGCCTCGTAGATGCGCGACCGCCCTTCGAGCCGCCCTTTGCGCCCGTCCTCAAAGGTGATCTCGGCCGAAATCGCGGCCTCTTCGGCGCCGTCGTAGAGACCCTCAACCAGCGGCGCGTAGCGCTCGGCGATGAAGCGGCGACGCACCTTTTGCGTGCGCGTGAGCTCGCCGTCGTCGGCGTCGAGCTCCTTCGGCAGGATGAGGAAGCGCTTGATCTGCGCGCCCGCCATCGCCGGCTCCCCCGCCAACGCCCGGTTGACCGCCTCGACATGGCCGCGGATCAGCTCGGCCACCTGGCGGTGGCCGGCGAGGTCCTGGTACGAGGCGTAAGCGACGCCATTGCGCTCGGCCCAATTGCCGACCGAGGCGAGCTCGATGTTGAGCATCACCGCGACGAAGTCGCGGCCGTCCCCGAGCGCCACCGCCTCGCGAATGTCGGCGAAGAACTTGAGCTTGTTCTCGATATATTTGGGCGCGAACAGCTGGCCGGTGGCGAGCCGCCCGACGTCCTTGGCGCGGTCGACGATCTTCAACTGCCCGTCCGGCTCGAACACGCCGGCGTCGCCGGTCTTGATGAACCCGTCCGCCGTCAGCGCTTCCGCCGTCTTTTCCGGCTCCTGGAAATAGCCGACGAACATGCCCGGCGACTTGAACTGCACCTCGCCCTCCGGCGACAGCCGAAGCTCCACATGCGGCGCCGGCGGTCCCACCGTGTCCGAGCGCACCTGACCGTCAGGTTGCGCCGTTACGTAGAGGAACGCCTCAGTCTGCCCGTAGAGCTGCTTGAGGTTCAGGCCGAGCGATCGGTAGAACGCGAACAGATCGGCGCCGATCGCCTCGCCGGCGGTATAGGCGACGCGGACGCGGGTGAAGCCGAGCGTGTTCTTCAACGGCTCGTAGATCAGCAGCCGGCCCAGCGCATAGTGCAGCCGCGCGGCGAGCGGGACGCGCTCGCGGTTGACGATCCGCTCGCCCCAGCGCTTCGCCACCGCCATGAAATGCCGGAACAGCCAGCGCTTGGGCCGGCTGGCGTCCTCCATGCGGATCATCACTCGCGTCAGCAGCGCCTCGAACACGCGCGGCGGCGCGAAATGGAAGGTCGGGCCGATCTCGCGCAAATCCTCCGACGCCGTGGCGGCGCTCTCCGGACAGGCCATGCAGAAGCCGGCGACGAACCCTTGCGCGTAGTTGAGATAATGGTCGCCGACCCAGGCGAGCGGCAGATAGGCCAGCACTTCGTCGCGGTCGGTCAGGTTGTCGAGCGCGACGGTGTCGCGCGCGGCGGCGATGCAGCGTTCGCCGGTCAGCACGACGCCCTTGGAGCGGCCGGTGGTCCCGGAGGTGAACAGGATGACGCTGGGGTCCGAACCGCGCCCGGCCTCGATCCGCGCGTCCATCGCTTGCGCGACGGCGGGATCGGCGAGCTGCGCCCGGCCGGCGGCCATGACCTCGTCGAGCGAACCGAGCCGCGCGTCCTCGTAGTCGCCGAGCCCGCGCGGCTCCTCGTAGAGCACCCGCTCGATGGCCGGCAAACGCGGCAGGATCGACACCAGCTTGTCGACCTGCTCCTGATCTTGGACCACGATCAGCCTCGCGCCGGCGAGCTCCAGCACCCCGGCGATTTCGTCGGCGACCGCGTCGGCGTAGAGCGGCACGGGGATCGCGCCGAGCATCTGCGCGGCGGTGATCGCCCAATAGAGCTTCGGCCGGTTCGCGCCCGCGACGGCGACACGATCGCCCCTGATGACGCCGAGGTCGGCGAGTCCTTTCGCCAGCGCGCGGGTCTCCTGATAGGCCTGGCCCCAGGTCCAGGTGCGCCAGACGCCGAATTGCTTGAGCCGGAACGCTGGCCGCTCGCCGCGCACCCACGCGTTGACGCGCATGAGTTTGGCGAAGGTGTCGTCCGAATTCGCGCTTGCGCGCGCGCGCTCCATGCGTTCTCCCCGGTGTGGCGCCGGGAGAACATCAGGCCGGGCGGGCGCTGCAAAGCCCTACAAAAGTCGAGCGCCGGGCAGGGCGGCGGTTGCGACGTCGCGAGGGTTGCATGTTGTCGCGGCCTTGGCCTATAAGCCCGCCCCATCGGAGTGTAGCGCAGTCTGGTAGCGCACCTGCTTCGGGAGCAGGGGGTCGGAGGTTCGAATCCTCTCACTCCGACCAAAATCGCTCGTAAGTGCTTGAATTTGCAGGATAAATTAATTTAATTGACTATCTGGTCCCCCAGCTGTGCATGAGACCATGGCAAATTGCTGTGAACGTCAATCGCTTTCGGCGTCTGGGATAGACCCCCACTCGGACCGCCGTCGAACACTTTCCGTCAAGGCTGCGAGGATTGCCAGACGGGATTAGAGTTGCCCGAAGGCGATTCGCTTTTTCAATGCGTATGGAATTTGCCGACTCCGCCGGTCTGTCGCCATCGCTCGCGCTGTCGTCGAAGTTCAGGAGACGGCAATCAAGCAGGCGAGGATCGCTTCTGCGCGCAGCGGGGGCAAGGCGCGCACGGGTAAGGCGGTCGATATTCGGCAGGCCACTATTCCAGCGGTAGCCGACAGGGCGAAATCGGACAGGCCAAATGACGGATGCCAGTTTCTCGCGGTTGGCGTCAGCGACAAGAAGGGAAAATTCCTGCTTGTAGCGAAGGGGAACAAATATGTCGTGCTGAGCGTAAGGGAGCTTGGTCGCAATCCCGACATCGAACTCGAACGACCTTGAAGCTCTCGACGTTCATGACGCTGATTGTGCACGAGATGCGACCGACTTCTGCTCCTGCCCGAAGCTGTCGACGACTACGTCGGCTCTGACAATTCGGTCCGCTTCATTGACGCCTTCGTCGATGGCCTCGATCTGGTCGAGGCGGGCTTCGGACGGGCTCGGCCTAAGGTGACAGGCCGGCCCGGCTACGCGTCGGGCGATCTGCTCAAGCTCCACATCTACGGCTATCTCAACCGTCTTCAGTCGAGCCGTCGGCTCGAAGCCGAATGCCTTCGCAACATCGAGGTCATTTGGCTGCTGCGGACGCTGAAGCCCGACTTCAAGACCATCGCCGATTTCCGCGCCGATCTGCTCGAGGCCGTGGCGCGCCAGGCAATGGAGCCTCAGATCGCGGTGGTGAAGGCATCCTGCAAAGCGTCTCCTCGCCGGAGGCCTGCCTTGACGAGGGGCTAGATCCTAGCGAAATAGGTCGCGTGCGGAGCACATCGCATTCTTTTCCGGCCCTGCGCGCGCAGTATCCTTGAAGAAATTTCTCTCAATGAAGGATGACACCTATGCGAAGCGCGCAAGTCCTTTGCGAAGGCATCCATTTCGGAGAAGGGCCGCGTTGGCGCGAGGGCCGATTGTGGTTCAGCGATTTGTACGCCAAGGCCGTCAAATCCGTTTCGCTCGCCGGCGATCTGCGCTTGGAGTTCGAAATCGACGATCAGCCCTCTGGCCTTGGTTGGATGCCTGACGGCGACATGCTCGTTGTTTCGGTAACGCGGCGACGCCTCCTGCGCCGGTCCCCTTCGGGTCAAATCAGCGTGCATGCCGATCTCGCCGAACTCGCCTCCTTTCATTGCAACGATATGGCGGTCGATGCGCGGGGAAGAGCGTATGTTGGCAACGTCGGTTTCGATATAGAGCGAGAATTTATATCGCGCGGCCGCGACAGCGTCTTCGCCGATCATCCCACGGCCAACCTCGCGGTCATTTCGCCCGACGGCGCCATCGCGCTCGCCGCAGACGATCTGCATGTTCCGAACGGGACCGTCATCACGCCGGACGGCAAGACGTTGATCGTCGCCGAGTCGCTTGCTGGTCGCCTTACCGCCTTCGACGTCGCGGCCGACGGCTCGCTGACCAACCGTCGAGTGTGGGCCTCGACGGCGCCGCGCGCGCCCGACGGGATCGCGCTCGACGCGTCGGGCGCTATCTGGGTCGCCAATCCGGCCGCGTCGGAATGTGTTCGCATTGCCGAGGGCGGCGAAGTCCTCGACGTCGTCACAACCAGTCGGAATTGTTACGCGTGCATGCTGGGTGGCGAGGATGGCAAAACGCTGTTCATGCCGACCGCGACCAGCTTCTTCTCGCGGGAGTCGTCCCACGCTCGCAAAGGGCGTATCGAGATCGCGGCGGTCGACGTTCCGCACGCTGGACTACCTTGAGACCGGCACGCCTTGACTGGAATGTCTCGCGAGCCAGCGGTGTAGATCGTTAGGCTTTCGGAATCAACGTTCGTCCAATTCATGAGCGCGCCGCCCCGGCCGTTCAGCTATTTGGTCGCTGCAAGCGTCTCGTCGAGCCAATCGTACATGCGCGCATAGGCGAGCCGGCTCGCGCCCATCTCGCAATGCGCGCCCGCGCCCTCGGCGTCGGTGAATTTGATCATCGTCTTCGGACAGGTGAGATGATCGAAGAGAAGCTGCGCCTGTCCTTGGAAGAACAGATCCTTTTCCGCCTCGCAGACGAGGGTCGGGCAACGGATCTTCTCGGCGATCCCGTCGCGCAGATGATAGTCCATCGCCGCCGCGATGAAGGCGCGCGGGCTCTTCACGCCGAAGGCGTACATGCCATGAGTGTAGGACCAGCGCGCGACGCCGTTCGTTTGCATCGCGTGCTCCAGCGCGGCGTCGAGTTCCGGCGCGCTTGGCGCGAACAGGGCGGCGCGGATAGCCTCGCGCTTGTCCGCCGGGAAGCTCGCCAGCAGCGCGGCGCCGAAATCATAGACGCCGTCGTCGGAGATGCACGCCGCGAGCCGATGCTCGAAGGCCGCCGCGCGCGGCGGAGAGATAGCCGCCGAGGCTCTCGCAATGCAGCGCGATACGCTTCGGGTCCACCTCCTTGCGCGTCAGCGCATAGTCGACGCACCGGCGTGACGACGCTCTCCCAGTTCGGCCGGAAGTGCAGGCCCTGCCGATGCACGGCCGCATATTGGCCGGGCCCGTCGAACACCAGCACGTTATAGCCGCGCTCGACGGCGGCGCGCCCGCCGTTCCAGTGCATCTCCTCGGGCGAGCCGTCGAAGCCATTGCAGAGGAGCAAGCGTCTTGCGCGGTTCGCCTGAAGCATCGGCGTGGTGGAAATAGCCGGTCAGCGTCGTGCCCTCGAACGGGATTTCCACCGGCTCGATGACCGGCGTGAACAAGGCCGCCGCTCGCGCGATAGCAGGCCGTGCGAGCGCTCGAACGCGTGCTTGACGCGGGGGTCGTCGGCGTGTGCGTGCAGGAAGAAATCGGCGCTGCGATAATAGCTGCAGGCGCGCAGGTAATTGTCGCGCGCGCTGATGCGGTGGCCGCGCTGCAACTGCCCGTCCGCCTCCGCCGCGAGCCGGTCGGCGGCGGCTTTCATGCCGTCATGCCAGCTATCGTAGTCGCCGGACTTGATCTGCTTGGCGATGGCGATGACCTCGCCGAACAGCGCGCCGCCATATTCGGCCGCGCCAAACAGGCGTTCGATCTCGAACCAGAATTGCGGATCGTCCTTGAACAGCAAAGCTTCGGTGCCGACGTTGGCGGCTTCGCCTTGTGAGGAAGTCGGGTTGGTCATGTCATGCTCCTTGGGTGCAAAGGGATCAAACGGTGGCGAAATGGGCGAGGTCGTTGGCGGTGTCGCGGGCGATGTCGGGGCAGACGACAGGCAGGATCTCGATAGCGTGGACGGCGCCCATCACCTGCCGGCAGCGCGCGGGGACGCCAGCGCCGAGCAGCAGGCGATAGAACGCGATGCCCTCGTCGCGCAGCGGATCGCATTCGTTGACGCTGATCATCACCGGCGGCAGGCCCTCGACATCCTCCCGTGTGGCGAAGGCGGGCCAGGCGAGCGGATTGCGGGCGTTGAACGCTTCGATGCCGTAGGCCATCGTGCTGCGGTTGTCCGCGAAGGAGAGGAAGAGACCGTCGTTCTCGATAGAGGACGGATATTGCGCCTGCGGCCATTCGCCGGCGATATAGGGGCAGAGCGCGTAGACGCCCTTGATCAGCCCGAGGTCGCCGTCCTTCTTCAGCTTCATGGCGACAGCCAGCGACAGGTTGCCGCCGCCGCTCTCGCCTGCAACCACGATGCGCGCGGGATCGACGCCTAGCGGGGCGGCGTTGGCGCGCAGCCATTTCAGGCCGGAGACGCAGTCGTTGAGGCCGGCAGGGAACGGCGCGATATCGGGCGACGAGTCCGCGTGAACGGAGTTGCGGAAATCGACCATCGCGACCGCGACGCCGCGTGCGGCGATCATCCGGCCCCAGGCCTTGTAGTTGCCCTCGTAGACCGAGCTGAACGCCATGCGTCCGCCGTGGATGTAGTAGACGCAGGGGAGGACCGCGTCGCCTTCGGGGCGGATGAACTGGACCTTGACCGTGTTGCCGTCGGGAGCGGACGTGAATGTCTCCGTGCGCACCGTGAGGCCCGTCGACGGAGCGATGTCCTCGCGGTCCATCGCGTCGAACACCGCGACCTGCTTGGCGTAGGCGGCGCGGCCCTCGGGCGAAAGCTCCTGCGCCAGCAGTTCCTCGCGGCTGGCGACGTTTGGCTTGCGGCGCGCTCGGCAATTGGGCGAACGCCTTCTTGATGCGCGGATCGACGCGCGGATCGAGTTCGAGCTTCGAGGGCATGGCGGACTCCTTGATCGTGAGAGGAATGGATTGCGAGATGAGAGACGATCAGAGCGCCGGGTCGACCAACGCGCCGTAAGTGATCGAGCGCGAAATCGCGCGGACGTCGGCCACGGGATAGGGCCGCCCGGTCATAGGGTTGCCGCCATCGACCTGCTGGAGCATGCCGACGACGACGATGTCGTTGACGGGGTCGACCCAGAACCAGGTGCCGTGCACGCCGCCCCAATAGAACGTGCCCTTGCCCACCGCGCCGCCGTTGAAACTGGCGCGGGCGGGGTCGAGGACGATGCCGACGTTCATGCCGTAGCCGACGCCGTCGAACGATTGCAGGAAATGCATCGGCACGCCGTCGGCAAGCAGATTGCTCGTCATCAGCTTGACCGAACTCGGCGAGAGAATCCGCACGCCGTCGAGTTCGCCGCCATTGGCCAGCATCTGGGCGAAGCGCAGATAGTCCTGCGCAGTCGAATAGAGGCCCGCGATGGACAACAGGTACTTCGGCGTCACGCCGGGCGGCGTTCCCGCCACGGCGGGGAACGGAGATTGGTCCTGCGCGAGAACGAGCTTGAGAGTTCTCGTCGAGTTCGTAGCGCGGCGCGATGCGCTCGCGATTGTCAGGCGCGACGCCGAAGCCGGTGTCCTTCAGCCCCAGCGGAGCAAACACCCGCTGCTCCAGCGCCACATCGATGGTCTCGCCGGTGAGGCGCTTGATGATGGCCCCTTGCACTTCCTGCTGGAGGCCGTAGCGAAAATGCGTGCCCGGCTGCGCTTCGAGCGGAAGCTTGGCGAGCTTGGCGATCAGGTCGTCGTTCGTGCCGCTCCAGAGGTCGGCCGCCGCATAGAGCGCGTCGACCTTCGGATTGACGCTGCCGAGCAGCGGCCCGAAGGCGAAGCCTGCCGAGGTCGACATGACGTGGCGCATCAGCATCGGCCGGTCGAGCGGAACGAGGCCGCCATCGGCGTTCATCACCTTGAGATCGGCGAACTCGGGCAGGAATTTCGTCACGGGATCGTCGAGCTGCCACTTGCCCTCCTCGTAGAGGGTCAGCATGGCGACCGCGACCATCGGCTTGGTCATCGAGGCGATGCGGAAGATCGCATCCTCGCGCAGCGGCGCGCGGGTCTCGAGCGATTGAAAGCCGTAGCGGGCGGACTTCACCAGCTTGCCGTGACGGGCGACCATCACGCTGATCCCGGCATAGTGGCCGGCGTCGATCTCGGCCTGCATCGCGCGGTCCATGCGGGCGAGGCGTTCGGTCGCGAAACCGACGGAGGCGGCGTCGGCCTCGGGCCGCGGCGCGGTCTTGGTGTTCACGGAAGGATCGGAGGCCATGCGGTTCCCCTGCGAGAAACTTTAATGCAGATATTCTGCGTTAACGAGGCCATCGATAACCGATCCGCCATCTTAACGCAAGGGGTCTGCATTAAAATAATCGCAGACCACTTGCGTTAACGCGAGCGCGGGGCTAATCGCGAGGCGGAAGGAGCGGCGAAAACATGGAGGATGCGGTCGTTGAACGGGTGCGGGAGAAGATTGACGGCGCCGTTCGTCGCCGAACCGGCGGCCGGTCGGCGCGCGTCAAGGACGCCGTCCTGCGCGCAACGCTGGAAACGCTCATGGATGGCGGGCTCGACGCCCTGAACTTCAGTGAGATCGGCCGCCGGGCCGGCGTGCACGCGACCTCCGTCCAGCGCCGGTGGGGATCGCTCGAAAACGTGCTCTTGGAAGCCCTCGTCAACTATGCCTACGACGCCATCGCCATCCCGGACACGGGATCGTTGCGCGGCGATATCGTCGCCCTGTCGCGATCCCTTCGCGCCTATTTCGCGACGCCGGTAGGAGCCACGGTCGTGCAGATGCTCGTCACCTCCGCAAACAACGATAAGGATTTCCTGGCGAACCGCGCCGAGTTCGTGCGCATCCGCTTCGCCGCGATGGGCGCCATGATCCAGCGCGCCCGCGAGCGGGGAGAGTTGCGCCCCGACGTCGACGACGATATCGCCTTGGACTTGGCGCTCGGACCTCTCTACGTCCGCACGCTGATCACGCGCCAGCCCATTGACGACGCCTTCATCGAACGCTTCGTCGATGCGTTGTTAGGTGGTCTGGCTCGCAAAGCTTAGCGCGTTCTTTCAATCACCTCGAATGACAGTCGCGGTCTCCATGGCGGACTCGCGAACATCTAAATCCACCGTTTCAGCGAGGTCATCAAAGTCAGTCAAGACCGCGTCCCAGTCGCCTTCGGCGCAGAGGTCGGTCGTCCGGTTCGGCCCGCGCTCAGTGGGCCGGGGGACGAAGGCGGTCCGCAATCCACATTTTTGCGCGGCGGCGAGGTCGCTGTTGTGCGCGGCCACCATGCATATGTCTTCCGGTCGCAGTCCCAGAGTCCCGGCCGTGCGCAGATACGCTTCGGGCGCGGGTTTGTAGGCTTGCGCCAGCTCGGCGCCGAGGATCGCGTCCCAAGGCAAGCGCGCATGTTTCGCCATGCTCAGTATCAGCGCGATGTTCCCATTGGAGTGCGGCGCGATGATAAAATGCGCCTTTAGCCGAGTGAGCGCGACCTCTCCATTCAGCGGCGTCAAGCATGGCGCAATCCAACCAGCCGTCAGTAGTCCCAGTGGGCGGGAACCCAACGAAAGGCGTCCCCGGCGAGCGCCACGTGGCACACAGACGGGAACGAAAGGTGGGTCGCCACCAGTGGCTCACGGGTCTCCGCCAGTTCCCGCAGAAGGCGAACCCGGACGGGCGCCGCCTCCTCGGGGTCGTGCTCGAAGCCGTTGTGCCAATCGGGATGGTCGAACCCAACCTGGAATACGGCGTCGCCGGCGAATGTGACCCGGTCTCCGCCGGACGCCATGCGGACCACGCTGTGCCCGGGAGTGTGGCCCCCGGTGCGTGTGACGACCACTCCCGGCGCCACCTCGTAGGCGTTCTCGAACGGCCGTAGTCGGCTGCGGTACTCTGTCAGGAATTGCGTGGCTGTCCGCCGGAGCGCATCCGGAAACCCTGGTGGCATGGCGACGCGGGAGAAATCGGGCGACGTCCAGAACTCCGCCTCCGCGGCGGCCAAGTGAATCCGCAGGTCTGGACGCAGCCGATCTTTCACTCCGTCGACGAGCAGGCCTCCAATGTGGTCCATGTGCAAATGGGTCAGCACCACGTCGGTCACCGACGCCAAATCGATGTCGGCGGCCTCCAGCCGGTGGACCAACTGGCCGGCCCGCGGCAGGTCCAAGTCCGGGTCCGTCCCCCGGCGCGAGCGGCGCGCCCGACACAGGCGCGCTCGCCGAAGCGAGAGAATCAATCGCTCCGTGAAGCTGGTTGTTCGTTGGTCGCCGGCCCAAATGCAGGCAAATACCGGCCAAAGTTAAATTCGAAATCGCTAGGAACGCCGTAACCGATATCGCGGATTTTCGCGCGGCGCGATTGCGCGCCTGGCAGCGCCAGCATGGACCAGATCATGTCGTTGCTCGATTGAAGCTCGGCGGGCGTCGGCGTTCCAAACCGATTGATTTGCGCCTTCGCCGCGGCGAGCACTTCGCGGTCGAACGATGTCAGACGCCGGGTAAGCGTGTCGACAAAGAAGTCCAGGTCGCTGTCGTCCACTGAGCGGTTCACCCAGCCATAGCGTTCGGCAATGTCGGCATCAAAGTCGTCCGCGCTAAGGACGATCTCAAGGGCTCGCGAGCGACCGACCACGTGGGGAAGCCATTCCAGCGCCCCGCCGCCGGGAATCAGTCCCACGCCGACCTCAGGATTGCCGAATAGGGCATTCTGCCGGCTGGCGAAGCGCATGTCACAGGCCAGCACGAACTCATTGCCGATGCCGCGCGCGCGACCGCGAACCTTGGCGATGCTCACGGCAGGCGCAGAGGAAAGGCGAAGCACAAATTTACGCCAAAGGCTCAGTACATCCGGCTGTTGGGCCGCCTTGGCCACATCCAGATGAGCGATGAAAAAATCGGGATTGTCCGATTGGAATACGATCACCTTCGCGGGCAGGGTCCACCTCGACCTCGTCCATGAGAGTTTGCAACTCGACGATGGTTGTGGGGACAAACATGTTGATCGGGGGATTGCTGAAGGTGATCGTCCACAGGCCGGGATGGGAACGATCGATGGTGAACTGCGAAAGCTCAAGCATGGCCTATCTCCAGGTTTCATGGGCAGATTGGGTTTGTCACTGTGACGAGGTGACGAGCGGCTTTATTGCGCGGCGCTGAGGAAATTGCTCGTTATCGTTCGTTAGGCGGCGTTAGCTCCGGCGAGAATTTTCGGATGAAGTGGTACAAACGCGCCGCCGAAGCGCAGCACCATGTCACTCGAACAAAACCCCGCCGCGCCGAAGCGAGGTACGGAATGAGATGCGCAAAATGCCGCTTGACGCGCCGCTCCTGAGCGATCTGCGCGGCAGGCATTTCGTGTTTTCGCGCCTTTTGGGGTGAAGCCCCAGCTTGTCGCAGGGGCACCAATTTGACATGGGCGTCTGATGGATGGCTGCGTCACGTCGCCCTTGAAGGCTTGCGCGCCGGCAAGGCGGCGTGAGGACAATAGCTTACGTTCAACTTCAGCCGCTTATCAACGTCCTAACAGAGCATAACAAGGCCTAACGAGCGCTTTCAGAACGACCGGCGTAAGCCTTTCCTCAGCACGAACGTGCACAGCGAACTTACATCTCCGTAGGCGCTGACGATCAAAGGAAGCAGCGATGAGCGAGAAACTTCTTTTCACCGGCAAGACCTATAACACCAACGGCCGGAATGGCGGCGCACGCAGCAGCGATGGCAGCTTGGACCTCAAACTGCGGGAGCCGCATCCCGCCGCCGAGCAACTGTTCGGCGCCGCCTGGTCGGCCTGCTACATGGGCGCGATCGAACTCGCCGCCATGCGTCGGAAAGTCCAGCTCCCCGCCGGCCTCAGCGTCGGCGCGGAAATCGACCTCAACCAAGCGGACGGCGCATTTTTCCTGCGAGCGCGCCTCAATGTCAGCGTGCCGGGTCTGGAGCGCGAGCAGGCGCAGGCCTTGATCGAAACGGCCCACACGATTTGCCCTTACTCCAAAGCGGTGCACGGCAACATCGAAGTGACGACGACACTCGTTTGAGCCAGGCCAATGGATCGCGGGCGCCAGAGTCCGCGATCCCAGGCCGCAAGAGATGAGCCGCCGGATTGCGCTTCTCTGCAACCTTAGCTCACCTGCGCCAACACGGTTTTCGCAGCGCGCGCATCCGTGGTGTCAAGCCCTTCGCCGAAGCTGTCAACTATCGGGCGAAGCAACGCCCGCGCATCTTCCGCGCGACCCTGGCTTGCCCAAAGTGCGGCGAGATCAGTCGCCGCTCTCACCTGCCAGAACCGGGCGCCTTGTACGCGACTGAGTTCGAGTGACTGCAGAAGGCAGGCCTCCACCTCCGCATTTGACGAACGCATTTGCCGGTAGATCGCTCCTTTCACCCGCAGAAGCTCGGGCATGTATGCCGAGTAACCCTTCGCGTCGATGAGCGTGACGGTTTCATTCGTGAGAGCGATCGCCTCGGCATGCCGTCCTGAAGCCGAGAGCCCCGAAGCCAGAACGACGTGGAAGCGCGTCGTGAAAAGCTCGTAACGGCCGGCGTGAAGCTTCCTGAGTTGTTCTTGCAAAGCCGGAACGCCGGTTTCAATGTCGCCCCTCCGGATAGCGAGTTCGGCTTGAAAGGCGCGCCCCATGTGAAGGTACGGCGCGAAAGACGCCGACTCCACCCGCGAGATGAACCAATTCAGGCGGTCCTCCGCGAGTTCCAAATCGCCGATCCACAAGAGCGCAGCAACGGCGTTCAGCGCTATCGCGAAGGCGACCGGATGCTGTATCGCCTCTGCGTCTCGAAACGCCTTGTGGATGGCCTCGGTCGCCCGCTCCAGATGTCCTTGCAGCCATAGCGTTGTTAGCTTGGCGATACCCGCCCAATTAAAGTGGTCAAAGCCAAAATACACCGTCCGCCCCGTCGACGTTGCGCCCATGTCCATCGCAGAATCGAGTTCGGCGCGCGCTTCCGCGAGATTGCCAAGGATGCTGAACGAAACTCCGAGGAGAGAGTGCGCGAGCGCTTTCACACTCCCGTCATCGAAATCACGGGCGATCTCCGAGCATCGCTTGGCGTATTGCAGACAATTCCTAAATTCGCCGCTGCGTAGGCAGTAGAAATATAGCGGCCCGAGAAGACGCGCCTCGTTGAGCCGGTCGCGTCGCGCTGTCGCTATTTGCAGGCTTCGGTTCAGGGCGGTGATCGCCGCGTCGCTGTGACCGACAGAGAACATCAGGCAGAGCCCGAGTGAAACCTGCAGATGCATCTCTGCGGTCCCACCGCGATCTGTTTCCGCGAACGCGGAGAGGGCGCGCTCCGACCAGCGTTGGCACTCTGGCAACAGGCCCATCGCGCGAAAAACCGGCGCTGCGGCGGCGGCGAGTGCAACGCCTATCGAGACATCGCCCTTTTCATCGAAACACCATTCCAACGCCGCGCGGACGTTGTTGAGCGCGGCGAAATGCGGCGCTCTTTCGCGTCCTGTCGACAAGGATGACCATTCGTCGCCGCTTTGCTCCAGCCAGCGCCGATAGTAGTCGGCGTGTCTTACGGCGAGTTCGGTCCTTTCGGCGTCGTCGACTGTGAGATCAAGCGCATAGGCGCGGGTCGTGTCGAGCAGACGATAGCGCATTATCGCGCCTGTGGGACGGGCCGCCAGCATCGATTTCTCGACAAGGCTGTCGATCGCCGCGAAGACCGCTTGTAAATTGGGCGCGGCGCTCGCCGTCACGGCTAGCGCGGCATCCAGAGTGAAATGGCCCACAAAAACCGCCAAACGGCGAAGCAGGACGCGCTCCAGATCGGAGAGCAACTCGTAGCTCCAATCGAGCGCTGCGCGCAGCGTCTTTTGTCGTGGCGGCGCCGTCCGCGAACCCTGCCACAACAAAGCCAACCGCTGATCAAGCAGGGCGGCCGTCTGCTGGAGGCCGTGGGAGTCGACGCGGCGCGCCGCGAGTTCGATGGCCAAGGCAACACCGTCCAGCTTGCGGCAGATATCGCAGACGATAGCGGCTTCGGAGTCGCCGACCTCCAGCTTTGCCCCGCCGGCCGCCGCTCTTTCCACGAATAGCTGGGTCGCCGGGAATTGCCCGAGGGTCGCCGCTGTCGTTCCGGAATCCTCTGGCGGACACAGGAGGGAATCGAGACGGTAGATGTGTTCACCGCCGATCCGCAGCGCTTCGCGGCTCGTGGCGAGGATATGCGCTTCGGGCGCTCCTTCTGCGATCGTCGCCGCCAGATTGGCGACCGCTTCAACAAGATGCTCGCAGGTGTCAAGGATCAGAAGAACGCGCCTGCGCCGCAGAAACTGCACGAGACTCGAGGTGGGGTCCTCTGATTGGACCGCCAGGCCAACCATCGAGGCCACCGCTGTCGCGGCAAGACGGGGCTCGCCGACCATGCCAAAGTCGACGAAAAGAACCGCGCCTTCAAATCCGTCGGCCAATCGATGCGCCACGGCGATCGCCACGGTCGTCTTGCCGACGCCGCCAGGCCCGACAATGGTGACGAGGCGCGACTGCTCCAAATGCGCCGCAAGCTTCGCTACATCTTCGTTGCGACCAACCATGCGCGCCAGCCTGGGCGGCAGATTGGCGTGCGGAAACTCCGCTGCGGGCTCGATTGCATTGGCGCCCGCCTTGGTTATGGGAGCAACGAAGCAATAGCCGCGTCCGGCGATCGTGGTCACATATCGTGCGCCATCCTCGCCGTCACCGAGCGCTTTGCGAAGGCCGGTCATATGGAATCTCAGGCTGCCCTCTTCGACAACGACGTCGGGCCAAACTCGCGTCATCAAGGTCTTCTTGCTGATCACTTCGTTGGGCGAACTCGCTAGCGTGATCAGAATGTCCATAGCCCGTCCACCAAGGTCCACGGGGACGCCATTCTTGGTCAGCAACCTTTCGCCAACGACCAATTTAAACGGACCGAAGCCCAACGCCTCGTCGTACTTGCCCGATGCCGCCATGCGACCCCTCCGGACCCGCCTTCCTTCCGGTTCGGATATTAAATCAACCGCCTCGGCTGCGCCACCGCGCGCCAATGATGCGCAGGTCACGCCACTAGCCGACGTCAGCAAACCTAACGTCGCCTCTCGCTCAGGGCGGTGACTGGGGCAACGCGGTGTCGGATCATCGCCTTGGAGCAGCCGCCGGGCCAGTTCGCGATCCACACCAATATGGCCGCCAGCGTGCCGGCGGACGTCTCGAAGGCGCTCTCCGAGGGCGGCCCGGCGCCGGCCGGCCTAGGCGCCGAGGAATAGCAGAGCGGGCCTATCCCGAACTGCAGTACGGCCCGCCGCTCGACTGCGGCAGGCGAGAGAAGAGAGGCCACCGCGCCGCGTGGGAGCAGCCGGCGGCCTTCGGAGGTCCGTGCCCGCCTCGGAGGTCTGCTCAAGCAGATCTCACTGTCCCGGCGCAGCGCCACCGTCCCTTAAAATAGCTATTGAAGGCGCCAATCATACTTGACATTTCGGACGGGGCTTTGCGGTCGTCGATGAACGCTTGCTGGCATTCCTCGGCCGCTAAGGGCGCCAGCTGGTGTTTGCAGCACGATACCCGCGACGCCCTAGAGGCCGATCTTCGGATCAGCGTCCACTATCGGCCTCGTCCGCTTTGAGAAGCGGCTCCCAAAGAATTCGTCAACTGGCGAAACTGCCACCCACGTCTCTTAGAAAGTTTACAATTCTCGAGGCAGACGGCCCGCCCCGGCGTGACCCAGGGCGGTCTGTCTTTTTCGAATTCGTAGCTGTCTACCAGTTCGCTCTGACCTCCGCCGCCGAAGTGCTTAGATGGACGTGCGCGTCGACGTGGTCAATATCGGTGAGCGGAATGAAGTGATGCATGCCATCAGGTGAAGCCGATTTCGTAAGTTTGATCTGGTCGCCTTCAAGATGATCGACCGTTCCGATCTTCATGCCGTCAGAAGCTATAACGTCCATATGTTCGGAGATCCGGGCAGTGTCTTTCGCGGCAGAAAGCCGCTCGCCGATCAAGGGCTCGTTGACGTTAGGAGCTAGGGAAGAGCGATCATCGAGTGGAATGGCGTAGCTGCGCAAGCGTTGGCTGCCGTGGCTTGTATCGCGCACCCCGAGCCTAGATGAATCGTAAGCCGCGATACCTCCGTCCGCTTGCGCTGGTATGGGTGTAGTCAATGCGGGATCGTCCGCCATCCCTTCAGTGGGGCCGACCGCGGTTCCGGTCGCCGTCCCGGGTGTCTGATATCCTTCCCAACCAGATGACCGCCAGCTTGCCTCGCGTTCGTCCATGTTGACCGCGCCACCAGAGTCCATCACTTCGACCGTGCGATCGTATAGCTCAGGATCTACGTCGGCGGAGAGAAGATATCCGCCGCGCCGCAAGCCTTCCGCATAGCTGTGGTGATCCTCGGCGGGAAGGAACATGCTCTTCAGTGATTCCCAGAAGCTCATTTCGGATGGCTCCGCCGCTTCGGCGGCGCCTGGATCGGACGAACCAGCCGTAATTCGAATCTGGTGAGGGCGCACCCCGAGAGCAGTGAGACTGTCGCTGGCTCTCTGAGCAGCTTCGCGCGTATCAAAGAAAGCTGTGATCATTCGGCTGTTGACGCTCTTCGTGATGAAGTCGACCATGACGTGCCTCGCAGCGGCCGGAAGAAACGCAGCTATCCAAGGCGGCCTCCCAGGACGCTGATTTCACATTCTGTAACCCGCCAATCCGCGGCAATGGGCATTCCCAGACGCGTATTCGGCTTAACGTACTGGCTCGGAGGGAGTTCCGAGCCGACATAGACATCTGCGTTCGGCGTGAAGTAGCGCCTGTGTTGTGAGGCGTGCGTTATCGATTGCAGGGCGTGCGACTCGTCAGACTCAGGGCGCTGCATTCTCAGCGACAATAGGCGTGCGGGTTGTCGCTGTCGAAAGTTGGGTGGTGTGCGAGAGAGTGGTCATCAGAGCTTTTGTTCGCGCATGCCGACAAAATAAGCTGACCAACAGAGAGTGCTCTAGATGCGGGCACGCTCTGGGCGATCCGCGACGTGCACCGAGCGGTCTTGCGGTGCAAAGGTCAGCTTTTCGACTTGCGACATCTGAAACTTCAAATCGAACGAGAGCTGCGTGCGAAAGAGCCGAAGTATTGCATTTCAGGGGCGCGCGTGCCGAAGCGCGGCTTCACGAGCCCACTTCTCTTTGAGGCAGCGATCTTCCTCTTCCCGCGCCCTTCGAAGCTGAGTCTCCGCCTTCTCGATCGCGTGCTCCTGTCGTTCGCGAGCTTTCTGCTCCAAAGCTTCGGCGCGCGCGGAGTCTGGCTCACGCTTCTGGCCGGCCGCCTTGATGTGAGTTGGGGGGGGCATTACAACTCGCGTTCAAGCCCGCTCGCTTACAATCCCGCCGCCGTTCTTAGCGCCTTGTTGATACGCTCCTGCCAACCGGGCCCGTCTTCCTGAAAGTGCGCAACGATATCGCTGTCGAGCTTCAGCGATACCTGCTCCTTCGAAACGGGAACGTGGGCTCGTTTCTCCGCGACGGCGGGCTCAGTGATCGGAGGCGGCGCAGGTTTGAACACGGCTTCAGCGGCGGACACCGCATCGGTTGGTCGTAATCGATTTGGTGATCTGCTCATGAGAAGCTCCGTTCATTTCTAACTGCGCGCCTCAGGCGCGCGCCCGACCATAGTGGCGACGGCGCTGAACATTCCATGCAACATCCGCTTAATTTGGTGGTCACGCGTCATCCTTGGTTCCATCCTGCGACCAGCGGACTTGGGCAGCAAAATGGCGGGACCACGCTCGTGACGCTGACCGTCGAAATAGCCAAGCGACGCGGCGAGGGCGTGAAGGCAACCCCGTTCTAACTCGCCAGAACCACCACGTCGCGCCAGCCCTGCTCCGCCTCGACCACCGCGTCGCGAAAATAGACTGCAACAGTAAGCTCGGAGCGTCTGGATGGGCTTCGTATCCCTCGCGAATCCGGTCAAGGAAGGCCGCCCGAATGATGCATCCGCCGCGCCAAATTGCAGCAATCAGGCCAAGGTTTACCTCCCACTTATATTCCGTTGACATTTCCGCTAAGCCTTTGGGCAGCGCAGCGTCGTCGTCGATGAATAGCACCGTCATCCTCGCCACGGCAATTCGATCCTGAAGTGAGCGCCGGTCGGCGACGGGATATGCCTCGCTTCGCCCCCATGGGCGCGCGCGATTTCACGCACGATCGCCAGGCCCAAACCAGTCCCCTCCGGCCTGCCGGTGACAAACGGCTCGAACAGTGTGTCGATGATTTCTGATGGGACGCCGGGCCCGGTGTCCAAAACGCTCAATGTGAGTAGACCTCCTTCGCGGCCTGCTTCGATCGTGATCGAACTGAGGGGGGCGGCATTTTCGATGGCATTGGTGAGGAGATTGCTGATCGCTCGTCGAAGTTGGCTCCGATCGAAGGAAGGTCGTTCCGAGAAATGGAGGATATCGTCGGCGACACGTGTGTCCAAATCGAGTTTCTTTGCGGTGACGAGTTCGCGATGCTCCTCGTCGATCTGCTGCAAAAAGCTCGGTATATCGACCGATTCGCGGTCCGGTTTGCGCCGCTGTGACATCGAGAGCAGATCGCGCAAGAGCTGATCCAGTCGGGCAATCTGATCGAGGACAAAGTTCAATGCGAACGAGCGCCGGCCTTCATCGCCAGAAGCGAGCGCATTTTCGGCCTTCAACCGCATGGCTGCGATCGGGTTCCGGACTTCGTGAGCGATGCCTGCCGTCAGCCGCCCCACGGCCGCCAGCCGTTCAGCCGCAGTGATGCGCCGCTGCGCCTCTTTGAGCCTCTCTCCGCTGGCGTTGAGCGCTTCCAGTAGGCGGTCGAACTCCGGCTCGCCGGTTAAAGCGAGCGTCGGGAGCAAGCCGCCGGTTGCGCCGCCGAGAGCGCCTTCGATTTCTGCAATCCGCCGCGACCACGCCAGCAAGACCCAGCCCAACCAGATAGCCGATCCCAATACCGTCACGGCCAGCACGCCGAGGCCAGTGACGAGCCGGCGATAGCCTTCGCTGGAGCCGGTGTATACCCGCGTCATCGTCCAGCCGGTCAGGCCGGAAGTCGGTCCTTGTAGCGGGCAGGCTTGCAGCACCAGGACCTGTGAATTGCTCGGCCTTGTTGTCGTTGTAAAGCGGCCGTCCGAACTGGCGGTCGCATTGACCTGCTGAATCGATTTATATTCCGCAGCCGGCAGATCGGTTTTTGGACCCGAGCCTTCGTACGTTGGATAAGCATAGGCGAGCGAACCGGCGGCGGTCTGCCAAATGCCCCCCTCGATGCCGGTTGCGTCATATAAGGCCGCTTGAATAACCTGGTTGAGCTGCGCACGAATTTCCGGGGTGAAGCCTTCCGGGCCGGGACCATTCCAACCCGAGGAAAAGAAGGCGTAGCGTTCCGCTATAGCCCTGCATGCTTGGGCGGTGCGCTCCTGGGCTCGATCGACTTGCGCGCTGGCGGTCTCCTTGAAAAATGAGACAAGCAGGAACGCCGTCGCCCCCGCAGACAAAAGCAGCACGAACCATAGCGCCAAGAGGCGAAACCGCAGGGAACGAAATAACATCTACCGCCTGTTACCAATTTTGGTAGTCATAGCCCAACTTCAAGGATGATGGAACGCCGCGGCCTGAGGCGAGCCAAAGAGGCTGATCCGAAGAGCCGCGTGACAATGACTTCGGGAAGCCATTTCGCCGTCTCCGAGAGGCAACTGTCGATTCTATTACTGATAACAGATTTATCAAGAATAACATCCGGCGGCGAGAGAACCCGTGGCTCCAACACGAGCGACCACCTCCCGACCGAGATCATTCCGTGCGATCGGCTCTTGACCGCCCTGGATATTCAATATCTCGCCGACGTCACGCACAACTCGGTCAAAGCGCCGCGCGGCCGCGCACGGAGGATACAACTAGGACTTGATTGCTGTAAGTATGATTGCTGAATAACCGCGAGGTCGGCGAAAGTCAGCGCCGAGCCAACCAATTTGGCGAGGTATCTATCGGCCGCTCGACAACGGCTGCCACTCGATAACAAGCGAGGCAAGTCTGGTCATCGCAGGAGTCCGCTGGACGGCGCTACACATCCACCGCCCGACACGGTTACAGCAGGCCATCACGAACGGAAGTCAGATGGCGCGCGCGAAGGAAATGTCGGCCGATTTCTTGGCCGCCCTCGGCGCCGAGGCGCATGCCGGGGCTCTGATCGCGTTTCCCCGAGGCCGCGAGCGTGCTCTACCGTCGCCTGGTCGAGAGCGTGCTGGATCGCGCCTCCTCGAAGCAATATTGGTACGCCGCCCGCAATCTCAAAACCTGCGTCGATCTCGCCCCGCGCTTGCCCCCGCCGGGCACGATCGAGAGCCACGCGCAATTCCTGGCGCGGCTGCGAAATTCGCGCGCGCGCAAAAATGGGCTCTGGGACCTCATGGAGCCGGGAAGCCGATGAGCAGCACCAAAGGCCGACATTTAAGCGCCTTCGCGATGTTCACCTCTGGCTTACCCGCGCCAGAAATCCAGGCCAGGTAAGCAGAAGTGACCCTTGCAGGTCGGTTCTAACGTTTTGCAACTATGAGAGAATTTTGGAGCGGGCGAAGGGATTCGAACCCTCGACCCCAACCTTGGCAAGGTTGTGCTCTACCCCTGAGCTACACCCGCATCCCGCTGGCGCCGCCGACGCCAGCCATCGGCAGCGCCGACCGGGCGGCTTATGGCGCCGCCGGAAACAAAATGCAACTCCCCTTCGTCCCGTCTATAGCGTAAACGCCGGCAAGCCAAAATGAAGCCGGGAATTGCGCCTAGAACGGCCGAACGTGACCATCGCGCGAGGCGGACGAGATGAATGAGAATGTGGACCCCGCCGTCATGCGCGAGGTCCGGCCGACCCGCTATCCCCACCCCGGGATCGCCCCGCCGCCGCAGAAACGCCGAACCGGACTGAAGCTGCTGACGGCCCTGGCGCTGGCGGCGCTCGCCATTTTCGTCTGGGAGCGGTGGGAGAAGCTCGCGCCCGGCACCGTCGACGACAAGAAGCCGGCGGAGAAAGCAGGACCGCCGCCGCAGACGATCCGCGCCGCCAACGCCGAGCGCGGCGACATGCCGATCACCATCGACGCGCTCGGCACCGTCACGCCGCTGGCGACCGTGACGATACACACCCAGATCGCCGGGCGGCTGATGAGCGTCGGCTTCACCGAAGGCCAGCTCGTCAAGAGCGGCGATTTCCTCGCCCAGATCGACCCGCGCCCCTACGAGGCGACGCTCGCCCAGGCGCAGGGACAACTCGCCAAGGACACCGCGCTGCTGCAGCAGGCGCAGGCGGATCTGGCGCGCTACTCAGACGCTGAACCGCCAGGATTCGATCGCCAAGCAGCAGGTCGACGACCAGCAATTCCTGGTCGCGCAGGACAAGGCGGCGATCCAATCCGATCAGGCGCAGATCGACGCCGCCAAGCTCAACATCGGCTACACCCACATCGTCTCGCCGATCACCGGCCGCGTCGGCCTGCGCCTGGTCGACGCCGGCAATTACGTGCAGCCGAGCGACACGACCGGCCTCGTCGTCATCACCCAGCTCGATCCGATCAGCGTCGTGTTCTCGACGCCGGAGGACAATCTGCCGCGCATCACCGCGCGCCTCAATGCCGGCGCGAAGCTGCAGGCGACCGCCTTCGATCGCGCCAACGTCAAGCAGCTCGCCGACGGCGAACTGACGACCTTCGACAACGAGATCGACACGACGACCGGCACGTTCAAGCTGCGCGCCGACCTTCGCCAACCCGACAACGCGCTGTTCCCGAGCCAGTTCGTCAACGTGCGGCTGCTGGTCGACACGCTGAAGGACGTCGTGCTCGTCCCCAACGCCGCGGTCCAGCTCGGGCAGAACGGTCAGTTCGTCTATGTCGTCAAGGACGAGGCGACGGTCAGGTGCGCAAGGTGAAGACCGGCGCCCGCGGATTCCGCGCATACCGTCATCGACAGCGGCCTGGAGGCCGGCGAGAAAGTCGTGATCGACGGCGTCGATCGCCTGCGCGACGGCGCGGCGGTCCGGCTCGTCGAGCGCCAGGGCGGGCGCGGCGCGACAGCTCCGGCCAAGGGCGCGCGCCGACGCCACGGGCCAGCATCGCCATCAGGGGCGGAGGAAGCCGGGCGGCGGGGCAGGGTCTGACGCCCCATGAACCCGTCGCGCCTGTTCATCGAGCGGCCGGTCGCGACGACGCTGCTGATGTTCGCGATCCTGCTGGTCGGCGTCGTCGCCTATAAATTCCTGCCGCTGTCGGCGCTGCCCGAGGTCGATTATCCGACCATCCAGGTGCAGACCTTCTATCCCGGCGCGAGCCCGGAGGTGATGACCTCGTCGGTCACCGCGCCGCTGGAGCGGCAGTTCGGGCAGATGCCGAGCCTGTCGCAGATGATGTCGCAGAGTTCCGGCGGCTCCTCGGTCATCACGCTGCGCTTCGGCCTCGACATCCGCATCGACGTCGCCGAGCAGGAGGTGCAGGCGGCGATCAACGCGGCCGGCAATCTGTTGCCCTCCGACCTGCCGGCGCCGCCGATCTACGCCAAGGTCAATCCCGCCGACGCGCCGATCCTGACGCTCGGCGTCACCTCGAAGACGCTGAAGCTGACCGACATCGAGGATCTGCGTCGAGGGCCGGCTCGTGCCGAAACTGTCGCAATTGCCCGGCGTCGGCCTCGTCTCGATCTCCGGCGGCCAGCGGCCCGTCGGTGCGCATCCACGCCAATCCGCTGGCGCTCGCCGCCTACGCGTCAATCTCGACGATCTGCGCACGACGATCACCAATCTCAACGTCAACACGCCGAAGGGCAGTTTCGACGGGCCGGCGCAATCCTATCGCGGTCAACGCCAACGACCAGATCCGCGACCCCAACGATTATCTCAACGCCGTCGTCGCCTATCGCAACGGCGCGCCGGTCAGGCTGAGCGACGTCGCGACGGTCGAGATCGGCGCCGAGAACAACCAGCTCTCCGCCTGGATGAACGCGACGCCGGCGCTCATCGTCAACATCCAGCGCCAGCCCGGCGCCAACGTCATCCAGGTCGTCGACAGCATCAAGAAGCTGCTGCCGCAACTGACGGCCTCGCTGCCGAGCGTCGATCGAGATCACGCCGCTGACCGACCGCACGACGACGATCCGCGCCTCGGTCGAGGACGTCGAATTCGAGCTGTCGCTCGCCGTCGGGCTCGTCGTGCTGGTGATCTTCCTGTTCCTGCGCAACATCCCGGCGACGATCATTCCGAGCCTGTCGGTGCCGCTGTCGCTGGTCGGCGCGCTGGCGATCATGTACGAGTTCGACTTCAGCCTCGACAATCTCTCGCTGATGGCGCTGACGATCGCGACCGGCTTCGTCGTCGACGACGCGATCGTCGTGATCGAGAACATCGCGCGCTTCCTCGAAGAGGGCGATGTCGCCGATGGAGGCGGCGCTGAAGGGCTCCGAGCAGATCGGCTTCACCATCATCTCGCTGACGATCTCGCTGATCGCGGTGCTGATCCCGCTGCTGTTCATGGGCGACGTCGTCGGGCGGCTGTTCCACGAATTCGCGATCACGCTCGCCGCGACCATCGTCATTTCGGCGGTCGTGTCGCTGACGCTGGTGCCGATGCTGTGCGCGAAGCTGCTGAAGCCCGCGCCGCCGGGCCAGCACGGCGATCATGCGACCGGCGGCCGCTTGTTCCGCGGCGTGCTGCGGTTCTATGCGCTCGGCGCTGGACGTCGTGCTGAACCATCAGTTTCCTGACGCTGCTCGTCGCGCTCGGCACCTTCGTGCTGACCGGCTATCTCTATGTCGACGATCCCCAAGGGCTTCTTTCCCGATCCAGGACACCGGCGTCATTCAGGGCGTCACGCAGGCCGCGCAGGCGATCTCGTTCGACAAGATGGCGCGGCTGCAGCAGGCAGCTCGCCGACGTCGATCCTGAACGACCCCGACGTCGAGAGCCTGTCCTCGTTCATCGGCGTCGACGGCTCCAACGTGACGCTCAATTCCGGCCGCTTCCTCATCAACCTGAAGCCGCACGACAAGCGCAAGTCGAGCGCGAGCGAGATCATCCGCCGGCTGCAGAAGGAGACCGAGGACGTCGCCGGCATTTCGCTGTTCATGCAGCCGGTGCAGGATCTGTCGATCGACACCGCGGTCAGCGCGACGCAATATCAGTTCACGCTTGCAGAACCAGGACCTCGCGACGCTGCAGGAGTGGACGCCGAAGGTGCTGGAGCGGCTCGCGCAAAATTCCCGACATCGTCGACGTCGCCAGCGATCTGCAGCCGAACGGCCGCTCCGTGTCCGTCGACATCGACCGCGCCACCGCCGCGCGCTTCGGCATCACGCCGGCCTCGATCGACAACGCGCTCTACGACGCCTTCGGCCAGCGCATCATCTCGACCATCTTCACGCAGTCCAACCAATATCGCGTCATCCTCGACATCGATCCGGCGATGAAGCGCGTCGCTGAAGTCGCTGGGCTCGATCTATCTGCCGTCGTCCGCCTCGACCACGGGACAGGTGCCGCTCGACGGCGATCGCCAAGCTCGACCGTCAAGCGATCGCCGCTGCAGATCTCGCATCTGAAGCAGTTCCCGGTGACGACGATCTCGTTCAACCTCGCGCCGGGCGCCTCGCTCGGCGGCGCGGTCGACGCGATCAACGCCGGCGCTGGCCGACATCGAGCTGCCGCCGAGCTTCCAGGTCGCCTTCCAGGGCGCGGCGCAGGCGTTCCAGTCCTCGCTGTCGAACGAAGTGTTCCTGCTGCTCGCCGCGGTGCTGACGATGTATATCGTGCTCGGCGTGCTCTATGAGAGCTTCATCCATCCGATCACCATTCTCTCGACGCTGCCCTCGGCCGGCATCGGCGCGCTGCTGGCGCTCAACGCGGCCGGCGCCGGGCTCGACATCATCGGCATCATCGGCATCGTGCTGCTGATCGGCATCGTCAAGAAGAACGCGATCATGATGATCGACTTCGCGCTCGAGGCGCAGCGCGTCGAGGGCATGACCGCGCGCGATGCGATCTATCAGGCCTGCCTGCTGCGCCTGCGGCCGATCCTGATGACGACGATGGCGGCGATGTTCGGCGCGCTGCCGCTGATGCTCGGCACCGGCGTCGGCTCGGAGCTGCGCCATCCGCTCGGCCTCGCGATCGTCGGCGGCCTCGCGGTCAGCCAGGTGCTGACGCTGTACACGACGCCGGTGATCTATCTGTTCTTCGAGCGGCTCGGCGCGGCGCTCGGCTTCTCGTCGTCGAGCGGCGGCTCGCGACGGAGGCGCCGTGAACGGCGGCTTTTCCGCGCTGTTCATTCGCCGGCCGGTCGCGACGACCCTGCTGACGATCGGCATCGCGCTCGCCGGCCTGCTCGCGTTCCGGCAACTGCCGGTCTCGCCGCTGCCGCAGATCGATTTCGCGACCATTTCGGTCCAGGCCAACATGCCCGGCGCGAGCCCCGACAATATGGCGACCAACGTCGCCGCGCCGCTCGAACGACATCTCGGCCAGATCGCCGACGTCACCGAGATGACGCTCGCAGAGCTCGCTCGGCTAGCACGCGCATCACCCTGCAATTCGGGCTCGATCGCGACATCGACGGCGCCGCGCGCGACGTGGAGGCGGCGATCAACGCCGCGCGCGCCGATCTGCCGACCAGCCTCAGGCAGAACCCGACCTATCACAAGGTCAATCCCGCCGATGCGCCGATCATGGTGCTGGCGCTGACCTCGACGACGCGCCCGGCCGGCCAGCTCTACGACGTCGCCTCCAACATCCTGCAGCAGCGGCTGTCGCAATTGCCGGGCATCGGCGAGGTCGACGTGACGGGGAGCGCGCTGCCGGCGGTGCGGGTCGAGCTCAACCCGACGGCGCTCTTCAACTACGGCATCGGCCTGGAGGACGTGCGCGCGGCGCTCGCCTCGGCCAACGCCAACTGCCCGAAGGGCCAGATCGAGGACGCCGATTTCAACTATCAGATCTACGCCAACGATCAGGCGAGCAAGGCCGCGCAATATCGCGATCTCGTCGTCGCCTATCGCAACAACGCGGCGGTCAAGCTGAGCGACGTCGCCGAAGTCGTCGATTCGGTCGAGGACTTGCGCAACGCCGGCCTCGCCAACGGCAAGCCGGCGATCGGCCTCGTGCTGTCGCGCGAGCCCGGCGCCAACATCATCCAGGCCGTCGACAACGTGAAGGCGGAGCTGCCGCGGCTGATCGCGTCGCTGCCGGGCGACGTCGATCTCACCATCGTCGTCGATCGCTCGATCACCATTCGCGGCTCGCTCACCGACACGACAAGACGCTGATCACCTCGGTCGTGTCTGGTCATCCTCGTCGTGTTCGTGTTCCTGCGCAACGTGCGCGCCTCGGCGGTGCCGAGCGTCGCGGTGCCGGTGTCGATCATCGGCTCGTTCGCGGCGATGTATCTGCTCGGCTTCAGCCTCAACAATCTGTCGCTGATGGCGCTGACGATCTCGACCGGCTTCGTGGTCGACGACGCGATCGTCGTGCTGGAGAACGTCACGCGCCACATGGAGCAGGGCAAGACGCGGCTGCAGGCGGCGATCGCCGGCGCCAAGGAGGTCGGCTTCACCGTGCTCTCGATCAGCCTGTCGCTGGTCGCGGTGTTCCTGCCGCTGTTGCTGATGGGCGGGCTGGTCGGGCGGCTGTTCAAGGAGTTCACGGTCACGCTGTCGATGGCGGTGCTGATCTCGATGGTGGTGTCGCTGACGACGACGCCGATGATGTGCGCGCTGATTCTGCCGCGCGCACGCGAAGACCACGCACGGCCGGCTCTACAATATCACCGAGGCGGTGTTCGACGGGATGCTGGCGTTCTATCGCGCGCACGCTCGGCGTCGCGCTGCGCCATCCCGTCATCACCTTGTCGGTGTTTCTCGGCGACGATCTGGCTCAACGTCATCTGTTCCGCGAGGCGCGCTACAGCCTGTTTCCGGTGCAGGACACCGGCCTGATGATCGGCTCGATCCAGGGCGACCAGAGCATCTCGTTCCAGGCGATGAAGCAAGAAGCTCGCGCAATTGCAGGAGATCGTGCAGGAGGACCCCGCGGTGGCGACCGTCGTCGGCGTCACCGGCGGGCGGCAGGTCAATTCCGGCTTCGTCTATATCTCGCTGAAGCCCTACGCGCAAGCGCAAGATCACCGCCGACGGCGTCGTCAACCGCCTGCGCGGCAAGCTCGCGAGCGTCGCCGGGGCGCGGCTGTTCCTGGTCGCGGTCTCGGACCTGCGCACCGGCGGCCGGCAGAGCAACGCCACCTATCAATATACGCTGCTCGTCCGACGACACGGCGCAACTCTACAAATGGGCGCCGCGGCTGACGCGAGCGCTGTCGGGCGTCCGACGTGTTGAAGGACGTCAACTCGCGATCAGCAGCAAGGCGGGCTCGAGGCGGACATCGACATCGACCGCCCAACGACGCAAGCGGCTCGGCCTGACGCTGAGCGCGATCGACAACACGCTCTATGACGCCTTCGGCCAGCGCCAGGTGTCGACGATCTACAACGCGCTCAACCAATATCACGTCGTGATGGAGGTGGCGCCGCGCTACTGGCAGAATCCGGAGACGTTGCGCGACGTCTATCGTCTCGACGTCCGGCGCCAATCCCTCGGGCACGCAGTCCACCAACATCAGCGCCGCAAGCTTCGCGACGCCGCCGTCGACCACCAGCCACGGCGGCGACGATCGCCGCCGATTCGGCGCGCAACCTCGCCACCAATTCGCTGGCCGCGAGCGGGCATTCCTCGGCTTCGGCCGGCGCGGCGGTCTCGACCGCGAAAGAGACGATGGTTCCGCTGGCGGCGCTGTCTTCGTTCAAGAACGGGCACACGTCGCTCGGCGTCAATCATCAGGGACAATTCGCCGCGGCGACGATCTCGTTCAACGTCGCGGAGGGCAAGGCGCTCAGCGATGCGCAGAAGGAGATCGAGGCGACGACTCGCGACATCGGCATGCCCTCGACCGTGCGCGGCGCCTTCGCCGGCACGGCGCTCGCTTCGCAGCAGGCGCAATCCGGGCAATTGCTGCTGATCGGCGCGGCGCTGCTGACGGTCTATCTCGTGCTCGGCATTCTCTATGAGAGCTACATCCATCCGATCACGATCATCTCGACCTTGCCTTCGGCGGGGCGTCGGCGCGTTGCTGGCGTTGCGCATGTTCGACATGGAAGTGACGATCATCGCGTTCATCGGCATCATCCTGCTGGTCGGCATCGTCAAGAAGAACGCGATCATGATGATCGATTTCGCGCTTGCCGCGGAGCGCGAGGGGCTCGACACCAAGGAAGCGATCACGCAAGCCTGTCTGTTGCGTTTCCGGCCGATCATGATGACGACGATGGCGGCGCTGTTCGGCGCGCTGCCGCTCGCTTTCGGCACCGGCGAGGGATCGGAATTGCGCCATCCCCTGGGCATAACGATCGTCGGCGGCTTGCTCGTCAGCCAGCTTCTGACGCTGTATACGACGCCGGTGGTCTTCCTGTTCTTGGATAGGTTGGGCAAGGGGGCGGGGCGAGCGTGGCGGCGTTATTATCTGGGCGAACGCGGGCCGCGGGCGATCGGCGCCTGAGTCAGGGCGCGCGATATCGCGGCGGCGTCGGCGCTCGCGTGCGCGCTCGCCGGCTGCGTCGCGGTCGGTCCCGACTATCTGAAGCCGGCGGCGATCGTTCCGACGCAATACAAGGAGATCAAGGGCTGGAAGGCCGCGACGCCGCGCGACGATGTCCCCAAGGGCCATTGGTGGCGCATTTTCCGCGACCCCGAGCTCAATCGGCTCGAGGAGACCGTCGCCGTCTCCAACGAGACCGTGCTCTCGGACGAGGCCAACTATCGACAGGCGCTGGCGATGATCGCCGAGGCGCGCGCCGGACTGTTTCCGACCATCAACGCCAATCCGACGTTGACGCGCTCCGGGCCGCCCGGGGGCAACAACCTCGACGCCGAGGTCACCGGCTCCTGGACAATCGATCTCTGGGGCCGCGTGCGCCGTGAGATCGAGCAATACGGCGCGGCGGCGCAGGTCAGCAAGGCCGACCTCGACAACGCCACGCTCTCAGAGCAATCTTCGCTCGCGCTGGCCTATGTCCAAGTCCGCGCAGGCCGACGAACTGCACGATCTGCTCGTGGACACGGTCAAGGAGTATCAGCGCTCGCTCGACATCACGCAAAACCAGTACAACGCGGGCACCACCGCGAAATCGGACGTCATCACCGCGCAGGCGCAAGTGCTCGCCGCGCAGGCGCAGGAGATCAACACCGACGTTGCGCGCCAGCAGAACGAGCACGCCATCGCGGTGCTGATGGGCAAGCCGCCGTTGGAGGTCTCGGTCTCGCATCGCGATTTGCCGCAGAATGTGCCGCATCCGCCGGTGTCGCTGCCGTCGACGTTTGCTCGAGCGCCGGCCCGACATCGCCGCCGCCGAGCGCACGATGAAGGAGCAGAACGCCACGATCGGCATCGCGATCGCCGGCTATTATCCCGACATCTCGCTGTCCGGCGGCTACGGCTTCAACGGCGACCCGTTCGTCAAGCAACTCGCCGCCGCCAATCCGGTCTGGTGCTACGGTATTTCGCTCGCGCAGACCTTGTTCGACGGCGGCCTGACCGCGGCGCAAGTGGAGGCGGCGAAGGCGACCTACGAATCGAGCGTCGCCACCTATCGGCAGACGGTGTTGAGCGCCTTTCAGCAGGTCGAGGATCAACTCGCCGCCATCATCATCTATGATCGCGAGATCAAGGTCGAGATCGAGACGGTGAAAATCGCCAAGCAGGCCGTGCAGATCGCGCTCAACGAATATCGCGCCGGCACGCAGAATTTCACCACCGTCGTGACCGCCGAAGCCACCGAGCTCTCCGATGAAGAGGCGTTGCTGTCGACCAAGGGGTCGCGGCTTTCCGCCGTTGTGCAACTCGTCGTCGCGCTCGGCGGCGGCTGGGACGTCGGCGACCTGCCGACGCTTGCCTCCGACGCGCCGCCGGACGCCGCGCCGACGCCGTGAGCCAAACCTTGCGCGGCGCGGCGTTCCTGGCCATAACGCCGCAACTCCAGACCTCAAGCGGACCGACATGGCGAAGTTCACCGAACGCGTATTCTCCGGCGTGCAGCCGACCGGCAATCTCCATCTCGGCAATTATCTCGGCGCGTTGAAACGCTTCGTCGAAATGCAGGCGACCCATCCTTGCATCTATTGCGTGGTGGACCTGCATGCGATGACGCTGCCGCACGATCCCGCTGCGCTGAAGCGCAGCACGCGCGAGGTGACCGCGGCGTTCCTCGCCTGCGGCATCGATCCTCAGAAGAACATCGTGTTCAATCAGAGCCGGGTGTCCGAGCACTCCGAGCTCGCCTGGGCGCTTGATTGCGTCGCGCGCATGGGCTGGCTCGAACGCATGACGCAGTTCAAGGAGAAGGCTGGCAAGAGCCGCGAGAACGCCTCGGTCGGATTGTTCAACTATCCCGTGCTGATGGCGGCCGACATCCTCGTCTATCGCGCAACTCACGTGCCGGTCGGCGACGACCAGAAGCAGCACCTCGAACTCGCGCGCGACATCGCGCAGAAGTTCAACAACGATTTCGCCGACAGCATCGCCGCCAACGGCCACCACGGCGGTTTCTTTCCGCTGCCGGAGCCGCTGATCCAGGGGCCGGCGACGCGGGTGATGAGCCTGCGCGACGGCGCGAAGAAGATGTCGAAGTCGGATACCTCGGAAAACGCGTGGATCGCGCTCATGGACGACGCCGACACGGTGGCGCAAAAGATCCGCAAGGCGAAGACCGACCCGGAGCCGCTGCCGAGCGAAATCGCCGGCCTCGCCCAGCGGCCCGAGGCCGATAATCTCGTCGGCATCTTCGCCGGCCTCAACGATCAGACCAAGTCGGACGTGCTGAGGCAGTACGGGGGCGCGCAATTCTCGGCCTTCAAGACGGCGTTGAGCGAACTGATCGTCGCCAAGCTATCGCCGATCCGCGCCGAGATGCAGCGGCTCGCCGACGCGCCTGACCACGTCGATGCGGTGCTCGCCGCGGGCGCCGAACGCGCGCGCGCGATCGCCAAGCCGGTGATGGATTCCGTCAAGGATATTCTCGGCCTGGCGCGCTGAGCCGGGCAAAATATTTCGTCCCTGTTGCGCAAACGCCGCTTTGCCCGACGCCGCGAGATGTTGAGGCCCTCCGGCTCACAACATCAATATATGGGAGGCGCGGACCGCTCGCGCGCCATTCCGCCGAAGTTTGGTTAACGACTTTCTGTTTGGCATTGCGTAAACCTTTGAGTGTCTGATTCGCGTCCTCGGCGGAAGGCGCGCGTCGGTTAGCGGAACGATTAGGGCGCCAGGCGGGGGGCCCCGTTTCGCGGCTTGCGGGGGGCGCGAGGCTTGCGAAGCGCGACGGCGGCGATTGGCCGTTCCTACAGCGGCGGTCTGATTCAGGGCCTCGGGCCCGTCGTCGTGTTGATCGCGGCGCCGAGCCCGGCGCGCGCGGCCGATTTCGATCTGTTCGACGCCCAACTTGTCCCCATTCTGTTGGCGGCGCTGATCCTCACCATCGCGCTCGGCGTCCTGTTGATGACGACCATGCGGCGTCATAACGCGCAGCGTGAGCGCGAGCTCGCCGTCGAGTTCGAGCGGGCGCGCGCCGAGCTTGAACGCGTCAAGCAATTCCTGGCGGCAGAGGCGCAGATCGTCGTTGTCTGGGATCGCGCGGACGCGGAGCCGCGCGTCGAGGGCGAGTTCAATCTGGTGTCGGAGGCGATGAACCCGCGCCGCATTCTCTCATTCAATGGCTGGCTGGAGCCGGAGACAGCGGCGCGCGTCGAGGAGGCGGTCGCCAAACTGCTTTCGCGCGGCGAGGGCTTCGCGACGACCGTGGCCAGCCTCAAGGGCCGTCATCTCGAACTCGCCGGACGCGCCATCAGCGGCAACGCGGTGCTGCGCATCCGCGACGTCTCCGGCGACCGGCTCGAACGCGTGCGGCTGCAAGAGAGCTTCGCTGAGGCGGAGGCGGCGCTCGCCGGAATTCGCAAGGCGCTCGACGCGCTGCCGCATCCCGCCTGGACGCGCGGGCGTGACGGCAAGCTGACCTGGCGCAGCGCTGCGTTCACGCGCGCGCTCGAATCCAAGGACCGCAAGACTCCCGACGCCTCCGCTGAGTTGTTTGATCGTACGACGTTGCGCGAGGCCGAGGAGGCGCGCGCCGCCTCCGGGCTCTGGAACGCGCGCGCTCACGCCACCGTCGCCGGCGCGCGCCGGCCGTTCGAGACCTTCGAGGTGGCCACCGACGACGGCGCCGTGGGCTTCGCAATCGACCTCTCCGAAAGCGAGAACCTGCGGGCGGAAAAGGAGCGGCAGAACGGCGCCTACAAGAGCCTGCTCGACCGCCTCGCCACCGCGGTGGCGATTTTCGACCGCGGCAAGCGCCTCGACTTTTACAATGCGGCCTATCGGCAGATCTGGTCGCTCGATCCGACCTTTCTCGATCAGCGGCCAACCGACGGCGAGATCCTCGATCATCTGCGCGACCGACGCCTGTTGCCCGAGCAGGCCGACTTCCGCGCCTGGAAGGGCGCAGATTCTATCGACCTATCAGGCGATGGAGACGGTCGAGAGCGTCTGGCATCTGCCGGACGGGCGCGCATTGCGGGTCGCCGCGAGCCCAAACGCCGAGGGCGGCGTCACCTACCTCTACGACGACAACACCCAGAGCTTCGCGCTCGCCACGCAAGTCAACGCGCTGACCCGGCTGCAAGGCGAGACGCTCGATGCGTTGAAGGAGGGCGTCGCGGTGTTCGGCGCCGACGGCCGGCTGCGGCTGGTCAATCCCGCGTTCGCGCACATCTGGGGGATGCCGGCGCCGCAGCCCAGCGAACGCCCGCATTTCGACGAGATTTCGCGCGGCTGCCTGCCGCTGTTGCCTGATCCGAGCCAAATGGGAGAGCTTGCGCGGCGCAGCGCTCGGCTTCGTCGAGCAACGCCGTCCGGTCAACGAGCGGATCGAACGCACCGACGGCAAGATTCTCGAATGCGCCGCGTTGCCGCTGCCGGACGGCGGAACGCTGATGACGTTCCTCAACGTGACCGACAGCGCCAAGTTCGCCCGCGCGCTCACCGAGCGCAACGATGCGCTGATCAGCGCCGAACAGCTGCGCAACGACTTCGTCAAACATGTGTCCTACGAACTGCGCACGCCGCTCACCAACATCATCGGCTTCACGCAGTTGCTCGCCGACGGCGGCGCCGGTGCGCTGTCCGCCAAACAACTCGAATACGCCGGCTATATCCGCGCCTCCTCGTCGGCCTTGCTCGCGATCATCAACGACATTCTCGATCTCGCCTCGGTCGACGCGGGCGCGCTGGAGCTGCGGCTCGAAGACGTCGACGTCGTCGAGGCGATGAAGGCGGCGGCGGAAGGCGTGCAGGATCGGTTGCGCGAATCCAACATCGACCTGCGCCTCGTCACCACCGACGACGTCGGCAAGCTGAGCGCGGACGGTCGGCGGGTGCGGCAGGTTTTGTTCAACCTGCTGTCGAACGCGATCGGCTTTTCCGAGGCGGGCCAGACCGTGACGCTGGCGGCGATGCGCCGCGCCGACGAAGTCGTGTTCAAGGTTTCCGATCGCGGGCGCGGCATCCCTGCGGAAGCGCTGGAGCGGGTGTTCGACCGCTTCGAATCCAACAACGCCGGCACGCGCCATCGCGGACCCGGTCTCGGCCTGTCAATGGTCAGGGCGCTGGTGGAGTTGCACGGCGGCCACGTCACGATAGACTCGGTGGTCGGGGAGGGCACGGTGGTTACCTGCTTTTTCCCTACCAAGGCCGCCGACCCGGCGGCCCTGGCGGCGAGATGACATGAACGGCTATTCCGATCTTCCCATCGAGATCGTCGAACTCGACGACGAGGCGGCGACTTCGACGCTCGCCCGCTGGCTCGCCGGCTTCGCGCGCGCCGGCGATTTCATCGTGCTGACCGGCGAACTCGGCGTCGGCAAGACCACGTTCGCTCGCGCCTTCCTGCGCCACGCCGCCGGCGATCCCGATCTCGAAGCGCCAAGCCCGACCTTCACGCTGGTCCAGCTCTACGACGGCCGCGACGGGCCGCTGGTTCACGCCGACTTCTATCGCTTGCGCGAGCCGGAGGAGCTTCGCCAGATCGGCTTCGACGAGATGACGCAGGGCGCCGTGACGCTGGTCGAATGGGGCGAGCGCGTCGCCGCCGCGCTGCCGGCCGAACGGCTCGACGTTGCGCTCGACTTCGATTCCGCGCGCGGCCCCGAGCATCGGCTGGCGTTGTTCCGACCGCGCGGCGCGACGATGACGGCGCGCTTCAAATCCGCCCGCGCCGTCGAGGCGCTGATGGAGCAGGCCGGCTGGTCGGACGCCAAGCGCGCGCCGATGTACGGCGACGCCTCGACGCGCGCCTACGAGCGGCTGACCGACGCCTCCGGGCGCACCGCCATCCTGATGATCGCGCCGCCGCGTCCGCCGGGGCCGCCGCTGCGGTTCGGCAAGTCCTATGCGGAGATCGCCAAGCTCTCCGCCGACATCCGCGCCTATCTCGCGGTCGGCGAGGGTCTTAGATCGCTCGGCTACTCGACCCCGCGGGTTTACGCGCACAGCGTCGCCGAAGGGCTGGCGCTGATCGAGGATTTCGGCGCCGAGACGATCGTCGATTCCAACGGCGTCAATCCTTCGCGCTACGCGGAGGCGGCCGCGCTGCTCGCCGACCTGCACCAGCACGAACTGCCGCGCGAACTGTTGTTTGGCGGCGAACTCTACGCGTTCCCGATCTACGACATCGACGCGATGCTGATCGAGGTCGAGCTGGCGCTCGATTGGTACGCCCCGGCGATCGCGCGCGGCGCGCCGTCGTCGGGCGCGCGGATGCAGTTTCTCGGGCTCTGGCGCGAGATCCTGTCGCCGCCGCTCGCCGAGCCCGTGACCTGGACGTTGCGCGACTATCACTCGCCGAACCTGCATTGGCTCGCCGAACGCAACGGGCTCGCCAGACTCGGGCTGATCGATTTCCAGGACGCAGTGCTCGGGCCGCCGGCCTACGATGTCGCCTCGCTGTTGCAGGATGCGCGGCAGGCGGTGCCCGCCGACACGGAGGCGCGTCTCGTCGCCCTCTACGCGCGCCGCCGCGCCCAGGTCGATCCGACGTTCGACACCGAGAATTTCGTCGCCAATTACGCGATCATGGGTGCGCAGCGCGCCACCAAGATCCTCGGACTGTTCACCCGCCTCGATCGCCGCGACGGCAAGCCGCAATATCTGCGCCTGCTGCCGCGCGTCGAGCAGACACTCGCCCGCAATCTCGCCCACCCCGTACTGGAGCCGTTGCGCCGCTGGTTCGAGGCGCAATTGCCGCGCGCGCTCGGGGCGCCGGCGGAGGAATGACCGCGCCGCCGAAAACCGCGATGGTGTTCGCCGCCGGTCTCGGCACGCGGATGCGGCCGCTGACCGACACGACCCCGAAGCCGCTCATCAAGGTCGCCGGCCGGGCGCTGATCGACCACAACCTCGACCGGTTCGCCGAAAACGGCGTCGAGACCGCGATCGTCAACGTGCATTACCTCGCCGACCAGATCGAGGCGCACCTGGCGACGCGGCAGCGGCCGCGCATCGTGATCTCCGACGAGCGCGCGCTGTTGCTCGACCAGGGCGGGGCGATCAAGCGGGCGCGCAGCCTGATCGGCGCGGCGCCGTTTTTCGTCTGCAACACCGACGCGTTCTGGATCGAGGGGCCGCGCTCCAACCTCGCCCGCCTCGCGGCGAAGTTCGATCCCGCGCGGATGGACGCGATGCTCTTGGTGGCGGCGGGCGCGGGGGCGGTCGGCGTCGACTGGCCGGGCGATTTCGACATGGACGCCGACGGACGGCTCGCGCGCCGCGACCCGCAGAAAGTCGCGCCGTTCGTCTACACCGGGGTCGGGATTTTGCGACCGCAGCTGTTCGACGGCGTGACCGAGGACGTATTCCGGCTCGCGCCGTTCTTCTGGCGCGCGGCGGCGCGGAGCCGGCTGTTCGGGCTGCGGCTGGAGGGGCTGTGGCTGCACGTCGGCCGCCCCGAGTCGATCGCCGAGGCCGAACGCGCGATTGAGGCGTCCGTGCTCTGAGGCGGCGCTTCGCTAGATCGAGGACAAGGCAAAAGCGGGGACTCGAAGGGTCGCCCCGATGTGTCAGCGTCTTAAGTTCGGCGCCCGAGCAGGTCCGCATCCAATGGCCGGTGTCGACCCACAAACGACATTTTATCGCACAGGGCAATATCACGAAAGCTGCGGTTCGGCGACGATCTTCTGCGTCGATTGCGGCATAACACCTACTCGATTTTCAGCGGCCTCGGCGACCGCTTCTCCCACTCAATGCGCCCTTGCCATGGCCTCCCGCAATCGGCCAAGTTACCGCGGCGAAACCGAAGAGGTGCGCGACATGAATGACCCACTGGCCCCGCCAACCGGCGCGATGGAGGGAAAAGGCGCCTATAACCGACACGCCAAGCATCAAGCCAGCGGCGGCGCGATCATCCTGCCCTTGCTGGAGCGGGCGATCGCCGCCATGGGGTTCGACGGCGAGCGGCCGATCGTGATCGTCGACTACGGCGCGGCTCAGGGCAAAAATTCGCTTGGTCCCATACGCAAGGCGATCGAGGGCGTCCGCGCCCGCGTCGGCGTTGAGCGTGCGATCCTCGTCTATCACGACGATATGCCGATTAACGATTTCAATGCGCTCATCGAAACACTGCACAATGATCCCGACAGCTATGTCGCCAATCTGTCGAATGTGTTCCCCTGCGTGATCGGTCGCTCGTTTTACGAACAGGTCTTGCCGGAATCGAGCGTCGACATCGGCTGGAGTTCTTACGCGGCGATGTGGATCAGCTGCGTGCCGATGGCGGTTCCGGGCCATTTTTTGCCGCTCAGGGGCCCGGACGCCGTTCGCGCCGCCTTTGAGAGGCAACTTGCGGCGGACTGGGAGCGCTTCCTCGGGCTGCGCGCGAGGGAGATGCGGCCGGGCGGCCGGCTGGTGGTGAGCATAGCCGGCGCCAACGACGACGGGAGCATCGGCTTTGACGATGTTTTGGACCAGGCCAACGCAACCCTCGCGGACATGGTCGCAGAAGGCGCGATTACGGCTGGTGAACGCGCCCGCATGGTGCATGGCGGGCTCCCACGGCCTTTGCGCCACCTCGTGGCGCCTTTTGAGCGCGACCCCAAATTCGCGGGCCTGACGGTCGAGCATTCAGAAGCGTATCTGGTGCCGGACGTCGCTTGGGACGCGTTTGAGAAGGACGGGGATCGCGAAGCGTTGGCGCGAGCGCGCGCGCTATTCTTCCGCGTCACCTTTGCCCCGACCCTCGCCGGAGCGCTCGCCAACCCCGACGATCTCGACCGCCGCCGCGCCTTTCTCGACCGAGTGGAATCCGGCTTGCAACGCCGCCTGAGCGACGCGCCGGCGCCGGTCAGGGCGCTCATCGCCGCGATTGTGCTGGCGAAGGGTGAGGCGGGATAGAGGGAAGCCGAAAAGAAGGCGTCATACGCTGGGACCGCGGGATAGGCCTTGAGAGGATGTCCACAATCGAGTGCTCTTCGCTCAATGGCGGTCTGTCTCCGTTCGGCCAAACCTTGCCCTAAACCAAATGTCCGGTTCCGCGATGCCAACGCCGAAACCGGACGGGCAGCTTTCCGCCCATTTGCGACGTTCGGGAAGGCGCCAAGCGTCGGGGTTTTACCCTAGCGACCGCAGCGGCAGCGCGCGTCACGCCGCCGGTGGCGGCGTGAGTTCGCCGCGCAGCCGCTCATATTCGAACCTCACCGGGTCGGCCCCGTATTTGCGCTCCAGCCGGCGCACGGTGAAATGGCCGCGCGCCATCGCCTGGAAGTGATGGGCGAAGGCGGCATTCACCGCGGCGCCGCCGACCGCGCCGACCACCGGGACGGCCTGCGCGGCGAGCTTTTCGGTGACCACCAGGCCGAAGCGGGCGGCGATCTGCGAAACCAAGCGCACCAACACCGGCGCGGTCTCGCCGGCGAGCCCCTGTTTCAACAAAAACCGCGCGCCTTCGCTCACCGATTGCGCAAGACCGGCCCGCACCGCGAAATAGCCGCTTTCGAGCCCCGCCTCCGCCGGCCGCTCGCCACCGAGCGCAAAAACCTCGAGGCAGGCGAGCGCGGCTTCCGGTTTCGTCAGGTCCTCGCCGTGCTCGCGCGCGATCTCGGCGATCGAACGGAGCAGGATAGTCGTCGAGACCGGCAATTCGACGGCGGTGGCGGCGATGCCGAAGGCGCCGCCGATCGCGCCCGTCGCGGCGGCGGCGGCCTGATGCCAGCGATTGTTCGCCTTGGCGAGGGGGCCGACCTTCAGCGAGCGCACCGCGACGTGCAGCGCCGCTTTCAGCGCCTGCTCGGTCGCCGTCGCGATCACCTTGCGCGCCGTGGAGGGCAGGGCGCGGCCGATCGCCCGCACCTGACCGCCGAGCAGCCGCGTCAGCCGCGAGGCGAAGTTATCGCCTTCGAGCAGTTTCACCGCAATCCTGAGATCGACGAGCTCTTCGCTCGTCATCAGCGGCGGCATCAAAGTGACGCCAATGGGAGACATAAGCGGATCCTCGGGGTCTAACCCTAAGGAGATAAGCGCGCCGACCCCGCTCCGCCAGCGCCTACGCCGCGACTTCGATCGGCTCGGGCGCGAGATCGAGCGTCACCGGCGGCGCGAAATTCTCGTTGCTGGGCTCGATGTCGAGAACCAGCAGCGGCGCTTCGCCGGTTGCGACCTCCGCCGTCTCGACCGTCGCCGCCGGTTCGATCGCGGTAAATTCGCGGGCGTCCTCGCGCGCGCCTTCGCTGGCGAGCCGCCACAGCATCGCGACGATCGGCGTCAGTGCGGAATCCTCGCGCGCCTCGATTTCGCGCAGCATTCTCTGGGTCAAGGGATAGTTGAGGCCGATCCCCGCGCCCGCCGATCCGACGGCCAGCTCGGCGGCGATGCGGAACGCGGGCAGGAACGGCGCCGGCAGTCCCGCGCGGCGATAGAGCGCGGCGAACCCGTGGCCGCGGGGGTCGCGCAGCAGGCCGGCGACCTTGCGCGACGGGGCGCCGGACATGTCGGCGAGACTCTGCGCGAACAGCTTCACGTCGCCGCCGGCGAGCGCACGCACGAGCAGCGCAACCGTCAGGTGCGCGTTGGCGCGCAGCCACGCCACGAGCTCGGCGAGTTCGTCCTCCGCGCAATCGGCGGCGATGGCGACGAACGCCTGCTCGCGGCCGTCGCGGGCGATTCGCTCGACCCGGCGCGGGTCGAGCCACGCCCCGGCGGCGAAGTCGGAGACGTCGGCGGTCGTCGCGGCGGCGATCGCCGCGCGCAGGGCCGCCGGCAGGCCGGGCCGCTCGGCGAGCCGGGCGCGCACCTCGGCGTCGTTCTCGAACCGGTCGAACAGCCGCCACAGCACGGGTCCGCGCAGCGGCGCGTCGAGATTGCCGATCAGCGCCAGCGCGGCGGCGCGTTCGCCGACCTCGGCGAGCGCGGCGGCGACGAGCGGGGCGAGCTGACCCCGGCGGGCGATCGCCGTCTGCGCGACCGCGTCGGCGACGCCGACGCAATCGACGAGATCAGCCTCGCGCAGCAGCGGCGACAGTGCCAGCACCGCGCGCGACACCTCGGAGACGTCGTGCGCGAGCCCCAGCACGAGATGGCGCGGCGCCTCGAAAGCGCTCGCGAACGCTTCCGCCAGCGCGCGGCGGACGCGCGGCTCGGGATCGTCGAGCGCACGGGTCAGCGCGATTTCCGCATCGGCGCGGGTTTCCGGCCGCAGCTCGCAATGGAGAAAGGCGCGCGCCAGCGCATTCACGGCGTCGGCGCGCTCGTGCGGGAAGGCGCGCGGCAGCCAGGTGAGGAAACGGCGCACGAGTCCGGACTCATCGGTCAGGACGGGGGAATCCGCGACGGCGAGGGCGTTCACAGGAGCTCCCGAATAACAAGGACTTGCACTCCCTTTTCGCTCCGTTACGGTAAACGGCGGATTAAGGCGCGCTTCGGAGACGTTAAAAATGATCGAAAGTCGCACGCCGCACGCCCGGGGCGGCTATTATTTTGAAGACTTCGTGGTCGGGGCGATCTTCCAGCACAAGTTGCGACGCACCGTCACGCAGATGGACAACATGCTGTTCTCCAACATGACGCTGAATCCGCAGCCGCTGCACATCGACGCCGATTTCTGCGCCAACGAGACCGAATGGGGCCGGCCCCTGATGAACTCGCTGTTCACCCTCGGCCTGATGATCGGCATGTCGGTCAATGATTTGACCGTCGGCACGACGATCGCCAACCTCGGCATGACCGACGTGCGTTTTCCGAACCCGCTGTTCGAGGGCGACACGGTGCGCGCGTCCACCGAAGTTATCGCCACCCGCGAATCAAAATCGCGCCCCGACGCCGGGCTGCTCGAATTCCTGCATCGCGCGTTCAAGCAGGACGGAACGTTGGTAGCGGAGTGCCGGCGGACCGCGTTCATGCGCAAGCGCCCGCCGGCGACGATCGCGGTGTAATGCGTTCGCTGCTGATCGTTCCCACCGGCGATGCGGCGGCGATCGCGGACGGCTTCGCCAGCGGCGCCGACGCCGTCGTGATCGAAGCCGCCGACGCCGCTTTGGCCCCGAAGTCGGCGGCGCCTGCGATCTACGTTCGGCTCTCCTCGCTCGACGATCCGCAGGCGTGGAGCGATCTGGAGACGGCGCTGGCGAAGGGCGCGCACGGCGTCGCGCTGGCGCGGGCCTGCGGCGGCGCCGACGTGCAGCGCCTCGGGGCCCGGCTCGCGGTGCAGGAGGCGGCGCTCGGCATGCCGGACGGCGCCATCCGCATCCTCGCCTTCGCCACCGAGACGCCGCAGGCTTTATTCGGGCTCGCCAGCTATCGCGGGGCTTCAGAGCGACTCGACGGGCTCCTGTGGAGCGTGACGCCGCTCGGCGGGGGGGCCGCTCACGCGGCCGGCCCGCTCCGCCTCGCGCGCGACCTGACGCTGTTCGCCGCGCGGGCTGCGGGCGTCCTCGCGCTGGACGCCGCCTTCGCCGACGTTGACGATCTCCAAGGCTTGCGCGCCGAGGCGGTCGCGGCGCGCGACGACGGCTTCGACGGCAAGGCGGCGCACAGCGTGCAGCAAGTTGCTGTGCTCAACGAGGTGTTTGCGCGCTCTGCGTGATGTGCGCGACCGCGCCGTCGAGCAAGCGCGTCGCGGCGACTTCGGCTTGAAAATGCGTTTCGTAGCGTCGGCGGCCAGCTTGCCCCATGGCGAGGCGAAGCTCGGGATCGCCCGCGAGCCGCGTCATCGCCTTGACGAGGCCGTCGACGTCGCCGGGGGCGACGAGAAGCCCGGTCGCGTTCTCGGCGATGACCTCGGGGCCGCCGCCGGCGCGGCCGCCGATCACCGGCTTGCCGAAGATCATGCCCTCCAAATAAACGAGGCCGAACAATTCGTAGCGCGATGGCGCGACCAGTATGTCGCAATCGCGATAGAATGCGCGCAACTCCGCCTCGTCGACGCGCCCGTGGAATTCGATGCGGTCGTTGTCGGAGCGGGCGAGAAACGCCGCCTTATAGGTTCCGCCCTCGCCGCGCGGAATGGTGTCTTCGCCGACGATGTCGAGCCGGGCGCCGGGAAATCGGCGCAGCACCTCGGGGGCCGCGGCCAACAGAACGTCGATGCCCTTGCGGCTTTCGAGCCGGCCGACGAACAGGAACCGCACGGCCTCGCGCGTGGCGGGGCCGGCGGGTTCGAGCGCGGGCGGTCCGGCCCAGTCCGACAGGCCGTGCGGGGCGAGTAGGATGCGCTCGGTTGGGAAGTCGATGTCGTAGCGCCGCGAAATGTCCTCGACGATCGCCCGGCTGTTGGCGTGCAAAAGCGGCGCGCGTTCGAGAACCCAGCGTTCGAGCGCCAGCAACGGCGCGCCGCGGGCGCGCATCCAGGCGGGATCGCGGCGTCGTTCGGGCTGCGAGTCGAGCCAGAAGTCCATCGTCGTCTGCAACGCGCAGACCACGGGGAAGCGCGGCTCCTGCAGGAACGCCATCGGTTCGCAATCCCACAGCGGCGCGTAGACGAGATCGACGCGCCGGATCGCGTCGAGCTTTTCGACCTCCGCCCGCATCGACCGCGAATGGTCCCAAAGCGGCCGTGGGATTTCATGCGGCGGAACGAGATCGGGCGGCGGGGCGTCGCTGCCGACCTCGACACGATGCACCCAGACGCCGTCTTCGAAATCGACGCTGCTCTCGCCCCTCGCGGAGGTGAACACATGCACGTAGTGGCCGAGCCGCGCCCAGGCCCCCGCCACCTCGGCGACGTTGCGCGCGATTCCGCCGTTCTGACCCGGCGGATAATCCTGCGTCACCAGCGCGAGGCATAGCCGCCGCCCCGGCGGGCGCAGGGTCGGGAAGGCGCGGAACGGCGGCGGGGCAGCCTCGCGCGCAGCGGGATCCATTAGCCCGACTTCGCGGATTGGGGTAGTTTTCGACTTTCTCGGCCAAGGAGATCAATACCTTGACCTAAGAGGTCTTCACTACAGGGAGGTCAGCGAGGCAGCGCGGCAGCGGCGATTTTGGGGGGCGGTTGAGCCGGCAAGGCGAGGTTCATCCGGTCGATCAGGAGCCGTAGATCGCGTTCGGGTTCGGTATAGCGGGTCAGCACAATTTCGCGCCCGTCGGTGGTTGGCAAATGCACGTCGATCATCTGAACGCCGGCGAACTTCGCCAGGGCGCTGCGGGCGGTCAGGCCCGGCGCGAGGCCGTGCAGGCGGCGGGTGAGCGTGATCTGAAGACAATAGGCGAGGAAGGCGATGAAGATGTGCGCCTCGATCCGCTTCTCGTCCTGATGAAAGATCGGACGAATGGCCAGATCGCCCTTCAGCGTCTTGAACGCCTCCTCCACCGCGACGAGCTGAACGTAGTATTGCCAGAGAAGCGCGGGATCGCTCTCGGTCAGATTGGTGCGCAACAGATAGCGGCCCTCGCGGCGTCTGACGGCTCGCAGCTTGTGGCGATCGAGCGCGAAGCTCAGCGCACCGGTCTTCTTGTCGACTTCCGTTCTGACCAGGCGCCAGGCGGAAGGCGCCTTCGAGCGCGCCGCGCCAAGCTTCATCAGCCGCTCTTGCAGCGTCACCTCCATGAGAGAGAGCTTCTTCAATCTCGCCCACAGCCATTTCAGCTGCCGGCGTCGCATCGCTCGCTCCTTGGCTACGCGGTCGGCGCTTTGCGCGAAGACGTAGAGTTCGTCGTCTTGCGACAACAGCTTGACGTCGACGCCCTCCCGCGCCTTGCGCCACGGCTTATCGATGAGATGCTTTTCGAGCCGGTTGAGGCGACCTTTTGGCGTTCCCACGAGATAGCTGACCGGCGGATCGCTGGCGCGCATTTCGGCCAGAACCGCTTCGGTGGGCACGCCGCGATCCATCACCCAAACCCGCCGCGCCTTGCCGTATTGGCTTTCGATCTTGGCCAGGAACGCGCGCAGGGTTTTGCTGTCGGCGGTGTTGCCGGGCAGAACCTCGTAGGCCAGCGGCAACCCCTCGGGCGTGACGACGAGCGCGATGACGACTTGCGGGCAATCCGGCCGCTTGTCGCGGCTGTAGCCGTGGCGACGCTTGGAGCCTTCGGGCAGATCGGCGGCGTTGACCTCGAAATACGTGCTTGTCAGATCATACAGCAACACGTCGAACGAGGCGTTGAACAGATCGCGCCAGCGCTGCGTCAGATGCGAGAACAGCGCCTGTTTGTGGGCGAGCAGCAGGTCGTGGCAGGCGTAGAGTTTATGAGCCTCCGCCAGGCCGAAGTCGGACCCCAGCAGATCGGCCATCGCGCTGTTGAGGAACCACTGGCGATGCAGCCGCCACTCGCTACCGGGCGAGATGAGCCGGTAGGTCGCCAGCACTTGCAGCACATGATCCCAGCGCGTGCCCTTGCGGCTTTTCGGCAATCGCTCGGCCCAGAACCGATCGAGCCGCAACTCCCGCCACAGCAGGCCCGCCAGCCAACAGGCGCCCCACTGGCGCGGGCGGCAGAGCCGCATTTCGCTCAGACGCAGCCGGATGACATCGTCGCCGGCTGGAGCTTCGCAACGATCTTCGGGAAACAGGGCGAGCGTTCGCGCGCGGCCGGCCTCCTCGTCGAACACCTCGACGGCCCTGCGCCACGCCTCGGCCTGAGAGGAATTGATCTCGCCAAGATAGAGCACGTGACGCTGCGCCACGCGACCACCATCGACACGCCGGTTCTCGACGACGCTCCAATAGAGGTGTGTCTTCCCGTTCTTCCGCCGCTCGGTCTTTCGCAGGAACATGGCGAAGCGATTCTGCCACGACCGTGCGATTCTAGGAATCCTGTGCGAGATTAGTTGGTCTTCACTACAGCCGTTTTTCGCCCCGTTTGCGAAACCCGCATCAACCAACTCAAATACTTACAGCTCGCAAAAACCCGCAAAATGGGCTTATCCACAGGCGAATCCGCGAAGTCGGGTTAGTCTGCGGCGCGGCTCGTGCGCCGCGGCGAGCCCGGCCGCGACGCCGTCGACCGCTTCGCGGCGGAACCGATCGAGGTCGTCCGGCGCTAGCGCGCCGACGGCGATGCTGCGCTCGATGTCGCGCTCCCATTGTTCGGCGTCGTCGAGCGCGGCGCGCAGGATGTCCCACGGGCTGCGGTGGCGCATGCCGTTGCGAAAGCCGTAATAGACGCGGTTCTTGATGAACGGCGCCCAATGGCGCACGACGCGCGCCGCATCGCGCAGCGCGCTCGGCGCGAATTTGTGATGCACGGCGGCGCGGGGCGATTGCGCGATCAGGCCGCCGGAATCGTTCACCCGGGCGGCGAGATCGGTTTCGTCGAGAAAGAATTCATATTCCTCGTCAAAACCGCCAAGCTCGATGAGGGTCTCGCGCCGGAACGAGCAATTGGCGCCGAGCAAATGGGGAAACTCCGGGGAGAACGGGAAGTTCAGCCGCGGCGCCGGGCCGACCCAATGCGGATTGGCGTAGCCGAGCCGGTCAACGGTGACGAACCGCGCCTGGAACGCGACGCCCGAGACGTCGTAGACGACGCCGCCGGCGGCGACGACGTCGGCGCCGCCATAAGCCGCGTTGAGATCGGACAACCATTCCGGCTCGGGCACCGCGTCGTCGTCGAGAAACGCGACGATCTCGCCGGCCGCCAGCGTGATCCCGATGTTTCGCGCCCGCGAGAGATTGCGAACAGGGCAATGCGCGGTTTTGACCTTGCCCGCGAGCGCTTCGACGAAGGCGTGCGTTCCGTCCGGCGTCGGCCCGCAGACCACACACAGCTCGAAGGCTTGATAATCCTGTGCGGCGAGGCCCCGCAACGTCGCGTTGAGGAACGACCGGCGGCCGTCGGTGCAGATGACGACTGAGAAGGGCCGCTCCGTCACGTCGCGGCGGCCCGCGCCACCACCCTCAATTCGAGCGGCTCGGCGGCCGTCGCGGCGACGGCGGCAAACCCCGCCGCCTTCAGCGCCTCGCAAAGCCCGGAGGCGTCGAACAGATTGCGGACGGGTTGGCTCGCCCCGTCGGCGCCGAGGCGTTTGCGCAGCGCGCCGAAATCGCCGCCGCGCGCGAGGCTGGCGAGCCACGCCGGCCCGTCGAGCGTGACGACCACGAGCTCGCCGCCCGGCGCGAGGCGCGAGCGCCAGTGCGGGAGGATTCTTTCGACCAGCGCCGAGGTCGCGACAAATTCGACGACATGCGCCGCCACCAGTTTCGCCGCGCCGCCGGGCAGGATCGGCAGATTGGCGAGATCGGCATAGAAGACGTCCTCGCTTTCCCGGCGCAGGCCGAGCGGCCGGCATTCGGCCGAGCCGGCGCCGGCGCCGATCTGATAGAGGCCCGCGACGGCCGGCGCGGCCGCGACGGGGCGTTCGCCGAAATCCAGGAACGGGCGGGTCTCGCGCGACAGCTCGGCGACGCGGCGGCCCAGCGCGCGCAGCGCCGCTTCATGCTGCTCCAGACCTTGCTCGGCGAAGGCGATCGCCTCGCGCGAGGCGAGCTGGATGCGCTCTTCGAGCGCCTCGGCGGCGCGCATGGCGCCCTCTAGCGCCAGGGCGCGCATCCGATCTTCTTGCGCCTGGGCGCGCGTCTCGACATAGGCGCGCAGGCGTTCGATTTCCTCGTGCAAAGCCTCGCCGTCCGATCGCGCGCCGTTCCGCGCGACAAGCCGGGGTCGGGCGGGTTGCGAGGCGATCAACGCGAGTTCCCCGACGCTACGTCGCGACGGAACAGCACCGCCTCGCTGACCTCGATATGCGCCCGCGGAGGCACGAACAGCCTGAGCTCGCATTCCCGCGCCACCGCGTCGATCTCGAAATCGACGTGCAGAAGGCCGGCGACGGAGACGAAGAGTTGCTTTACCGGGGCCGTGCGGTTGGCGAACATGCGCCGCCCGTGATCCGCGCAGACGTCGATCTCGATGTCGCCCTCCTCGTCGCCCGGATAGCGTTTCACGAAGAAGCCGGCGGTGTAGCGGCCGGGCCCCAAAGTGATGTAGGGGCCGTGGCAAAGATGCCCGGCGCGACCGTCGGACTTGCGGCGTCCGTCGGCGTCCAACCCTACCGTCTTGTGAAGCTCCGTAGCTGGGTAGCGCGCATAGGCGACCACGCCGCAACTCCCATTGTCGAGTAAGATGTCATTAACCATGTTAATCCGCAATGATAGGAAAATCAATACATCTATTCGCAAGTCTACAAATAAATTCGTGTATAGGTGGCGACCTTGCGTTATGCAGAGTAAATCATAGCGGTAAAACGAGATAAATCAGCGTGGCGGAGCGTCAGTATGGTTATATATAAATATATATCTGAGGCTTCGTTGCGCCCGTCTCACTTGATCTGGTTCTGGGGGTAAGTTCAGGCGTAAGATTGCCGTCGCACTTGTGGCTCTTGCGATGGTCAGAGCGTGATTGTAAATAAAACCGAGATCAAATCAGCCGGAAGGGCAATTTTCACAATATATTATCGAAGTTCTTTATTGACGGCTACCCCCGGGGATCGAGCGAGAACGGTTGCGTACAATCGCCGATCCGGTCCTGCCGGCGACGCGCGACTACGATCCTGCCGCGAAACCGCCGGCGCGCCTTCACAAATCCCGGAATCGCGGAGCGGCGATTATTTCTTGCGGCCCCGCCGCTGTTGGCCAAGACCCATGTCCTTGGCCATCCGCGACCGGGTTTGCGCGTAGCCCGGCGCCACCATCGGATAGTCCGCCGGCAACTGCCACTTCGCGCGGTATTGCTCCGGCGTCAGATTGTAGCGGGTGCGCAAATGGCGCTTCAGCGACTTGAACTTGCGACCGTCTTCGAGGCAGACGAGATATTCCTCGGTGATCGACTTCCGGATCGCGACCGCCGGCTTCGGCGGCTCGCTCGGCGCGGGCTCCACGGTTGGGCCGGGGAGCTTCGCCAATACCGAATAGACCATCGTTATCAAGTTGCCGAGTTCGGACACCGGAAGAGAATTGTTCGAAATGTACGCCGCGACGATCGCCGCCGCCATTTCCACGCTATTGTTCGACGCCGCGCTGTCCATTCGATTTAAGTCCCGCCTATAATTGTTTTCAGATGGGAGCAGTGTTAACAATTTCCGCTCCGGCAATCTCCTGGTCCACGCAATCGTAGATCGGTGTCTTTAGAATCGTACCTCTCATCGTGGACACTTCCTGTATAGCTTATTTTAGGCGCAATTCAATATTGCTAGTCGCCGTTTCCTTGCGTGAAGAGTTGTCGAGGCGTTGGGTTGGCCGCAGCGCGAGGTTGTTCCAGAAGCGGCCAGTTTTAAAGTGCGGCAAAGCAAATTCGCGCGGACGCCGGCCCGCGAAATAAATCGACCCCGGCTGACGACATACGAGATCGACGGAGCGGGTGATATTCGTCGAAAGGCGGACTATATCCGCCACGAACCTTTTCGCCCGGAACGTCATGCCTCCTGAAAAAAGCTCGAACGCGCCGCCGCATCTCACGTTCGAGACGCAAGGCACGTTTCTCGGCACCGTCAAAATGTTGACGCCCTATATCTGGCCGTCCGATCGCGCCGACCTCAAGCTGCGCGTGGCGCTGGCGATCGCGCTGATGTTCCTCTCCAAATTCGTGACGATCGCGATTCCCTACGCGTTCAAGTTCGCCACCGACGCGCTCGCCCACGGGCCGAACGCGAAGCCGATTCCGCTGCCCTCGGCGCTGGGCGGCATGTTCGCGCTGACCGCGCTTTACGGCCTGCTTCGCATCCTCGCAGCGCTGACCCAGCAAGGTCGCGACGCGCTGTTCGCCGCCGTCGCCATGAACGCGGTGCGGCGTCTCGCGCTGGAGGTGTTCGTCCACCTCCACGAATTGTCGCTGCGGTTTCACCTCGAGCGCAAGACCGGCGGCCTTACGCGCGTGCTCGAACGCGGCCGCGCCGCGATCGAAACCATCATCCGCACCTCGATGCTGACGGCGATTCCCACGGCGATCGAATTCGTGCTGATCGTCGGGGCGTTCCTCATCACCTTCGACTGGCGCTACGTGGCCGCGCTGGTCGCGACGGTGGCGGTTTATCTCGGCTACACGACGGTTGCGACCAATTGGCGCATCTCGATCCGACGGTCGATGAACGAGAGCGACACCGACGCCAACACCAAGGCGATCGACTCGCTGCTCAACTTCGAAACCGTCAAATATTTCGGCGCCGAGGCGCGCGAGACGGCGCGCTACGACAAGTCGATGGCGCGCTACGAGCGTATGAGCGTGCGCACCTATGTCTCGCTTGCGGTGCTCAACGCCGGGCAAGCGGTCATCTTCACGCTCGGCATGGTCGCCGTGCTGTTCATGTGCGTCCGCGGCGTGCGCTCCGGGCGCAACACGGTCGGCGATTTCGCCTTGCTCAACGTGATGATGCTGCAACTCTATCTGCCGCTCAACTTCATGGGCATGGTCTATCGCGAGATCAAGCAGGCGATCATCGACATAGGCGCGATGTTCGACATTCTCGGCCAGCACCCGGAGATCAAGGACGTTCCCGGGGCTCGCGACCTCGTCGTGACGAAGGGCGTCGTCCGCTTCGAGAATGTGGTGTTCGCCTATGATGCTCAGCGGCCCATTCTGAAAGGCGTCTCGTTCGAGGCGCCGGCCGGCTCGACTATCGCCATCGTCGGCCCCTCGGGCGCCGGAAAGTCGACGATTTCGCGGCTGCTGTTTCGCTTCTACGAGCCGAGCCAGGGGCGCATCACGGTCGACGGGCAGGACATCGGCAAGGTGACGCAGCGTTCGCTGCGCGCGGCCGTCGGCATGGTGCCGCAGGACACCGTGCTGTTCAACGACAGCGTCGCTTACAACGTGCGCTACGGCCGCGAAGGCGCCTCCGACGCGGAGGTGCGAGAAGCGGCCGAGCGCGCGCGCATAGACGGCTTCGTCCTGTCGCTGCCGATGGGTTACGACTCGCAGGTCGGCGAGCGCGGGTTGAAGCTCTCGGGCGGCGAGAAGCAGCGCGTCGCCATTGCGCGGACGATCCTCAAAGGCCCGCCGATCCTGGTGCTCGACGAGGCGACGTCGGCGCTTGACAGCCACACCGAGCGCGAAATCCAGGACGCGCTGGAGCAGGTTTCGCGCGGACGCACGACGCTGGTCATCGCGCACCGGCTGTCGACGGTGGTGGGGGCCGACGAAATTCTGGTGCTCGACAAAGGCGTCATCGCCGAGCGCGGCCGGCACGAGGCGCTGCTCGCCAAGGGCGGCCTTTACGCCGGCTTGTGGAATCGTCAGCGCCAGATCGCCGAGGCGCATGAGAAGCTGCGCGAAGCGGATCGCGCCGAGCACGAATACGAGGAAGGCGCCGAAGCCGCGGAGTAAGCGCGGGCGTCCCGTGACTTTAACAGCCATTGGCGCCAAATGGCCGCGCTCCGGCGCCCCGAGGTTCGCATGGCGGTATTGAAATCTGTTCGCGACGCGCTCGCGCCGTTGCATCCCCAAGGCTATCCGTTCGTCGGCGGTTTCGCGCTGGCGACCCTGATCCTGTGGTGGCTGTGGGCGCCGCTCGGCTGGATCGCCTTTGTCGCGACGCTGTGGTGCGCCTATTTCTTCCGCGATCCGCCGCGGGTGACGCCGATCCGCGCCGACCTCGTGGTCGCGCCGGCGGACGGGCGCGTCTCCTTCGTCGGCGCCGCCGTGCCGCCGCCGGACCTCGGCCTCGGCGCCGCGCCGATGACGCGGGTCTCGATCTTCATGAACGTGTTCGATTGCCACGTGAACCGCTCGCCGGTCGAGGGCCGCGTCGTGCGGATCGCCTACCGCCCGGGCCTGTTCCTCAACGCCGACCTCGACAAGGCGAGCGAGGACAACGAACGCAACGGGCTCGTCATCGATTCCCCCGCGGGGCGGTTCGGGGTCGTGCAGATCGCCGGCCTCGTCGCCCGTCGCATCGTCTGTTTCGCGCAGGAGGGCGGCCGGCTCGGCGCCGGCGATCGGTTCGGCCTGATCCGCTTCGGCTCCCGGGTCGACGTCTATCTGCCGGACGGGGCCAGCGTCATCGTCGGGGTGAATGGGCGCTGCGTCGCCGGCGAGACGGTGATCGCGCTGACGCGGCCCGACGAGCCGCAGCGGCTCTTCAGCCGGAGCTGACGATGCGCGAGGTCGTCCCGCAAACACGGTCGCCCGGCGCGCGCCTGGTCGACGTGCCGCTGCGCCTGCTGGTCCCGAACGTGGTGACGCTGATGGCGCTCAGCGCCGGCGTCACCGCGATCCGCTTCACCGTCGAGGGTTCGGTCGAATGGGCGGTGATGGCGGTCGCCGCCGCCGCGGTGCTCGACGGTCTCGACGGCCGCATCGCGCGCGCCCTGAAAGGCACCTCGCGCTTCGGGGCGGAGCTCGATTCGCTCGCCGATTTCGTCGATTTCGGCGTCGCCCCCGCCATCGTGCTGTATTTTTCCGGGCTGTCGCAGCTTCACGGCCTCGGCTGGCTGGTCTGCCTGCTGTTTTGCATCGCCTGCGCGCTGCGGCTGGCGCGGTTCAATGTGATGGTCGACGATCCCGACCTGCCGGCGTGGCGCAAAGGCTTTTTCGTCGGCATGCCGGCGCCGGCCGGCGCGGTGGTCGGGCTGCTGCCGGTCTATCTCCGGGTGATGGACACCGCGCCGAGCGAGCCGATGGCGCGCGGCTGGCTCGGCGTCGAGGCGGTCTATGTGCTGGCGATCGCGATCCTGATGGCGAGCCGGGTGCCGCATTTCTCCGGCAAGTCGATTGGCCGCGTGCCGCGCGAATATGTGGCCGTGGCGCTGATCGGGGTTGTTGCGGCGCTGCTGTCGATCGCCTATTTTCCGTTGCAGGCGTTGGTGGCGCTCGCCGCCTTCTATCTCGGCAGCATCCCGTTCGCGATCCGGCGGTTCCGACGTCTCGACGTCGAGCACCGTCGAGAACGCCCGCGGCCGCCTGCATAAAGCCGTTTCCGCGGCAAACGGAATCCTATAGGGTCCCGCGCGCCTCGCGCGAGGGGTCGGCGACGCCGGACGCCCGGCGAAAGCATGAAAGGTTACGATGTCGAAAGAAGAATTGCTGGAGTTTCCGGGTTTCGTGGTCGAATTGTTGCCGAACGCGACGTTTCGGGTCAAGCTCGAAAACGACCACGAGATCATCGCCCATACGGCGGGCAAGATGCGCAAGAACCGCATCCGGGTGCTCGCGGGCGACAAGGTGCTCGTCGAAATGACGCCCTACGACCTCACCAAGGGTCGAATCACCTATCGTTTCAAATAGTCCGGCTCAGCTCTTGAGCGAAGCCGGCCCGCGCTTGGTGCTCGCCTCCGGATCGCCCCGGAGGGTCGCCCTGCTGCGTCAGATCGCCGTCGAGCCCGACGCGGTCATTCCCTCCGATCTCGACGAGACGCCGCGCCGGGCGGAGCCGCCGCGCGCCCTGGCCGAGCGGCTGGCGGGCGATAAGGCGGAAGCCTCGGCCGCGATCGCGCGCCAGCGCGACGAACTCGCCGGCGCGCTGACGCTGGCCGCCGACACGGTCGTCTGCGTCGGACGGCGCGTCTTGCCGAAGGCCGAGATCGCCGACGAGGCCGAGGACTGCCTGCGGCTGCTGTCGGGGCGCGCCCATCGCGTCTACACGGGGCTGGCCCTCGTGACCGCGTCGGGCGCCAAGCGGACGCGCGTGGTGGAGACGCGGGTGCGCTTCAAACGGCTGTCGCGCGGCGAGCTCGACGCCTATCTCGCCAGCGGCGAGTGGCGCGGCAAGGCGGGCGCCTATGCGATCCAGGGGCTCGCGGGCGCCTTTGTGGTGCGGTTGATCGGCTCCTACACCAATGTTGTCGGGCTGCCGCTCGCCGAGGCCGCCGCGCTGCTGGCGGGCGAAGGCTATCCGGTCTTGCACGGCTGGCGGCCGACATGACCGAGCCGACGCCGCGCCCGGCGCTGAAACCTTGCCCGGTCTGCGGCAAGCCGCGCGATCCGCAATTCGCTCCGTTCTGCTCGCCGCGTTGCGCGGACATCGACCTCGGCCGTTGGCTGAAAGGATCCTACGCAATCCCCGGCGAGCCCGTGGCGCCGGACGACGAAGCCGACGACGCGTGAACTCGGCCTTAAGTCGGGGGATCGAGGGGCGCGAGCCCCTTCGGCTTGCCGTCCGCGCCGAGCGCGATTTTCTCGATCCGCATCTCGGCGTTCTTGAGGAGCTCGTCGCAGCGCGCCTTCAACGCCTCGCCGCGCTCGTAAAGCGTGATCGACTCCTCTAGCGAGACGGCGCCCTTTTCGAGCCGCTCGACGATGCCCTCGAGCTCGGCAAGGGCGGCTTCGAATGGCATCTTGGCGATATCGGCGGGCGCGGCGGTCATCCCCGCGCTCTAGCACGCCGTAGCGGGCGCTCCAATCCCGTCCGGCCGCCGAAAAAGCGGCGCAAAGTCGTGCGCCTATGCAGGACTTGGGAGATGCGAGATGGACAGTTTCGAGCGACGCGAAGAGGGCTTCGAACGCGCGTTCTCGCGTGACGAGGAGTTGCGTTTCAGAGCGCGCGCCCGCCGCAACCGCCGGCTCGGCGCCTGGGCGGGCGAAAAGCTCGGCCTCTCCGGACAGGCGCTGGAGGATTACGCGAGCGCGTTGGTCGAGCGCGAGATCGCATCCGCCGACGACGAGGCGCTGGTCGCCGAACTCGCGCGGGCGTTGGACGCCGTTGAACCGAAGGTGTCCGAGCACCGCATCCGCCGCCGCCTCGACGAGCTTGCGCAGGAGGCGCTGCGGGATTTGCACGCGGGGCGGTAGGGCAATCGGAGATTCGCGGAGCGCGAACGCCGAACGCCCTAGCGTCGCGACAGAGGCGCGAACCACGCGACGACTTGCACGTAGACCGCGCGCTTGAACGGCACGACGAGTTCCGGCAGCGCCTCCCAGCACTCCCAGCGCCAGGCCGCGAATTCCGCCTTGTGCGCGCCGTCGGCCGGCCGCTCGACGTCGATCTCGGATTCGTCGCCGTCGAAGCGGAACAGGAACCACTTCTGCGTCTGCCCGCGATAGCGTCCGCCGAAACGGCCACGGGCGCCGTCAGGCAGGTCGTAGGCCAGCCATTCCGGGGCTTCGGCGAGCAGCGTCGCCGAGCGGACGTTGGTCTCCTCGTAAAGCTCGCGCCGCGCCGCCGACAGCGGGTCTTCGCTGTCGTCGATGCCGCCCTGCGGCATCTGCCACTCGTGCCCGGCGAGCGGCGCGGCGCGCTCGCTACGCCGCCGGCCGATGAACACGGCGCCGGCCGCGTTGACGAGCGCCACGCCGGCGCAGGGACGGTAGCCGACGTGCGGCGTCACGGATTGGCGCGCGCGGCGCGATCCGGCTTGGCGGTCGTCAGCGCCGACACCGGGGCCAGAGCAAAGCCTTTGCTCTCCAGGTTCGCCGCCCAGGGCGCGACGCGATCGAGCGTCTGCGGCAGGGCGCTGGCGACGACAATCGCCGCGCCGCGCCGGCGCGCAATGTCCTCGGCGAGCGCCAGCGCGGCGTCGATCGCCTCGGGGCCGCCGTCGGCGACCGCGTCGGCGCGGGCGGCCTTCAGGTCGAGGCCCGGCGCCAGCTCGACGGTCTTGCTGAGCGCCGACGTGCCGTCGTCGAGGAAGACGAGCCCGCGCCTCGCCAGCTCCGCCAGCACAGGCGACACGGCGTTGGGATCGGCGGTGAATTTCGCCCCGAGATAGTTGACGACGCCGACGTACCCAGCGAAGCGCCCCATCAGCCAATGCAGCGAATCCTGGTTCTCGGCCTCGCTCGCGCCGACCTTGAGCGTATGCGGCCCGGCTTCGGCGCCGCCGACGCCCTCCATCGGCGCCTGTAGCCAGATCTCGTGCCCGGCGCTGCGCGCGGATTCGGCGACCTGCGCGAGATCGCCGCCGTAAGGCGCGATCCCCAGCGAGACGCTGGCGGGCAGGCGGGAGATCGCCGCTTGCGTCGTCTGCATGTCGAGCCCGAGACCGCCGACCAGCAGTGCGATGCGCGGCGCGCCCCGGTTCATCGGCGTCTCGGCGAAGGGCCGGGCGTAGACGTCGGCCGGCCGTGCGCCGTCGGGCGCCACGCGCGGCAGCGGCCCGTATTTCGAGCTCTCCATCAGCCGTCGGTCGGGCGAGACCGGCAGCCGGCCGCCCAACGCCTGCGCGACGTCGATGATTTGCGGCGAACTGCTGCTCGCCGAGCCCGGTGCGCCGTTGCGCACGATCGAGACGCCGCCGTCGGCCGCCGGCGGGAACACTTTCACCGTCGGCTCCGTAGCGGCGACGACGGTCGGAATCACGGTCTTGACGGCCTGGAACGGGATGACCGCGACTTCGGGCTTCGGCGGCGCGATCCCGCGCCAGTAGAGCGCGCCGGCGCCTACCGCCAGCACAACCACGGCGAGCCGGCCGCTCCAGACCGCCAGCGGCCGCAGCCGCTGCGACAGCGGTTTCGGCGTCGGGCGAATCCCGAGCGGCTGATTGAGTTCGTCACGCAAACTTCGGCTCCGGCGCGGCCGCGAATCACGGTATGCGATGTTCACGCGCAGGCGTTGGATTGGAAAGCGAAATCTTGAACGGCGGCGAGGGGAATTTTCCCCTTTCGGCCGCGATAGCCGCTATACTCTTACTTCTGTAGGAATCGCGCGCGCGCGATTCTAAATTATGTCGAAAGTCGCAAATTGACGGACGAACTTCCCTCCGAACCCGAATCCTATGGCGCCGATTCCATCAAAGTGCTGCGCGGTCTCGACGCGGTGCGCAAGCGTCCCGGCATGTATATCGGCGACACCGACGACGGGTCGGGTCTGCACCACATGGTCTACGAGGTGGTCGACAACGCCATCGACGAGGCGCTCGCCGGCCACGCCAAGCGAGTCGAGGTGACGCTTAACAGCGACGGCTCCTGCACCGTGCGCGACGACGGCCGCGGCGTGCCGACCGGCATCCACGAGGAGGAGGGGGTTTCGGCGGCCGAGGTCATCATGACCCAGCTGCACGCCGGCGGGAAATTCGACCAGAACTCCTACAAAGTGTCGGGCGGCCTGCACGGCGTCGGCGTCTCGGTGGTCAACGCGCTGTCGACGGTGCTGAAGCTCACGATCTGGCGCGACGGACTGGAGCACTACGTCGAATTCGCCCACGGCGACGTGGTGGCGCCGCTGAAGGTCGTCGGCCCCGCCCCGATCGAGAACGGCAAGCCGAAACGCGGCACCGAAGTCACATTCACGCCGTCGCCCGAAACCTTCACGATGGTCGAGTTTGATTACGAGACGATCGAGCACCGGCTGCGCGAACTCGCCTTCCTCAACTCGGGCGTCCGCATCGTGCTGACCGACGCGCGCCCCGCCGATCCGAAGCGCGAAGAACTCTATTACGAGGGCGGCCTGGAGGCGTTCGTGCGCTATCTCGATCGCGCGAAAACCCCGCTGCTCAACAAGCCGATCCTCATCCGCGGCGAGAAGGACCGCATCGCCGTCGAAGTCGCGCTCTGGTGGAACGACAGCTACCACGAGAGCGTGCTGCCGTTCACCAACAACATTCCCCAGCGCGACGGCGGCACCCACCTGATCGGGCTGCGCAGCGCGCTGACGCGGCAGGTGACCGGCTATATCGAACGCTCCGGGCTCGCCAAGAAGGAGAAGGTCGACGTCACCGGCGACGATTGCCGTGAGGGGCTTACCTGCGTGCTGTCGGTGAAGGCGCCGGACCCGAAGTTCTCTTCGCAGACCAAGGACAAACTGGTCTCCTCCGAAGTTCGCCCCGTGGTCGAGAGCCTCGTCGGCGACCGGCTCGGCCAGTGGTTCGAGGAGAATCCGTCCGAGGCCAAGCTGGTCACGTCAAAAGTGTTCGAGGCGGCCCAGGCGCGCGAGGCGGCGCGCAAGGCGCGCGAATTGACGCGTCGCAAAGGCGCGCTCGACATCGCGAGCCTGCCCGGCAAGCTCGCCGACTGCCAGGAGCGCGACCCCGCGAAATCGGAGATTTTCATCGTCGAGGGCGATTCGGCGGGCGGGACGGCGAAGCAGGGGCGCAACCGCGAGTTCCAGGCAGTGCTGCCGTTGCGTGGAAAAATCCTCAACGTCGAGCGGGCGCGGTTCGACAAGATGCTGGGAAGCGAGCAGGTCGGCACGCTCATCACCGCGCTCGGCACCGGCATCGGCCGCGACGACTTCAATCTCGACAAGCTGCGCTACCACAAGATCATCATCATGACCGACGCCGACGTCGACGGATCGCATATCCGGACGCTATTGCTGACGTTCTTCTACCGGCAGATGCGCGCAGTGATCGAGAACGGCCACCTCTACATCGCCCAACCGCCGCTGTTCAAAGTCAAGCGCGGGCAGTCCGAGCAATATTTGAAGGACGAGCGGGCGCTGGAGGACTATCTGGTCGCGCAGGGCCTCGAAGGCGCGCTGCTGCGGCTCGCCAACGGCGAGCAGCGCGCCGGCGCCGATCTCGCGGCGCTGGTCGACGAAGCCCGCGCCATGCAGCGGTTGCTGAAGCAATTGCACTCACGCTACGACCGCGCCGCGGTCGAGCAGGCGGCGTTGATCGGCGCGCTGAAGCCGCTCGCCACCGCCGACGACGAACAAGGTCCGATCCGCGCCGCCGCGCTCGCCGAGCGCTTGGACGCCATCGCCGAGGAGACCGAGCGGGGATGGTCGGGGCGCACCGAGAACGGCGGCTATGTGCTGACCCGAGAAGTGCGCGGCGTCCGGCAGGCGATCGTGCTCGACGCCGGGCTGATCGGCTCGATCGAAAGCCGCCGGCTCGACGAGCACGCCAAGCCGCTGCGCGAGGCCTTCGCCGGCCCCGCCGTGTTCGTACGGCGCGGCGACGCGACGGCGGTCTCCGGGCCGTCGGAACTTTTGGAAGCGGTCAACGCCGCCGGCCGCAAGGGCATCGTGGTTTCGCGCTACAAGGGCCTCGGTGAGATGAACAAGGATCAGCTGTGGGAGACGACGCTCGACCGTGAGGCGCGCTCGCTGTTGCAGGTCAAGATCCGCGAGGTCGATGACGTCGACGACATTTTCGTCAAGCTGATGGGCGATGTCGTGGAGCCGCGGCGCGAGTTCATCCAGGAGAACGCTCTCAACGTCGCCAATCTCGACGTGTGAAGAGGGCGGGATAAACGAGAGGTTGCTTTTTTCTAAGGCCGAGTTCTCTAAGCTCGCTAACTTATAATAGTGTGCATCCCTGTTATAACTTCGAGCCGGCCGCCTCTGAGTATCCTGCGCCGCCCCCGAATTTCCCAAATGTATCCGTAGCATCGGATCGTTCAAATTTTATGCGTCAGGGAAATTCGACCTTATCGCGATTGCCGCATGATACCCTCGCGCCGCTTTCGGGCGTTCTCCGCGCTTTCCGCAGTTGAGAGCGACGCGTTCAGGGTCCGCATGTCCGCGATGGTGAAAAAACTCCCCGGTCGCCCGCTGGACAGAGCGCGCGCGACGCAACGCCAGCGGGCCACGTCGGGGCAAACCGACGAGGCGCTCGCAGCGCTGTTCGAATCGGGCGCGGCGGGCATCGCCGAAGTCGATTTGCGCAGCGGCGGGTTCGTGCGGGTCAATCGCCGGTTCTGCGAAATCATGAAACGGGACCGCGATCTGTTGTTCGGCTTGGGGGTGACCGACGTCGTCCACCCGGAGGATCGCGGGGCGGTTGATGCGGCCTGGCGGGCGGCGATGGAGACGACCGGGCAGTGGGAGGCCGAGGTGCGCCACGTCTGGCCGGACGGCGGCGAATTCTGGGTCAGGATCGGCGTTTCGGCGTCGCGACGCGATGCCTCCGGCGCGCCGGTCCGATGCGTCGCCGTATTGCAGGACGTCACCGACAGCGTGCGGGCCAAGGAGCGGCTGAAGAACAACGAGGAGCTGCTGCGGCTCGGGCAGCGCGTCGGCCGCATCGGCAGTTTCACCCGCGATCTCCGGACGGGATCGCTCGAGTGCAGCGCCGAGACCCGCCATATGTTGGGCCTTGCGCCGCACGAGGGGGCCATCCCGACGCGGTCCTGGATGGCGGGCTTCCTTGCGCAGGATCGGCCGCGGCTCGCCGAGACGATCGACGCGGCGCTCAAGCGCCGCGACCCCGAAATCGCCATCGAATGCCGGATACGGCGCCGGAACGACGGCGTGGTGCGGCATCTGGAGATGCGCGCGCGCTATTTCTACGACGAGGCCGGCGAGCCGATCCGCTCGGTCGGCGTCGTCATCGACGTCACCGAGCGCAAGGAGGCGGAGGAGAAGTTCGTCCACGCCGCCCGCCACGACGCGCTGACTGGGCTGCCGAACCGCGCGCTGTTTCACGAACGTCTCAACGAAGCGACCGCGAACGTGCGCGACGGCGCGCCGTTCGCGGTGTTCTGCCTCGATCTCGACCGCTTCAAGGACGTCAACGACACCCTCGGCCACCCCCAGGGCGACAGCCTGCTGATCGAAACGGCGGCGCGGTTGCGCGCGGAGCTGCGCCCCGGCGACATGCTGGCGCGGCTCGGCGGCGACGAATTCGCCGTCATCCAATCCGGCTTGAGCGATCGCGAAGAGGCGGCCGAGTTGGCCCGCCGCCTGGTCGTGCGGATCGCGGAGCCGTTCACGCTGAAGGGCCAGCGCGTCATCATCGGCGCCAGCATCGGCGTGGCGCTCGCGCCGCACAACGGGGCCGTGGGCGAGGACCTGCTGATCGCCGCCGACCTTGCGCTCTACAAGGCCAAGGGGCAGGCGACGCGCGGCTGGCGCTTCTTCGAGCCGCAGATGAACGAGGAGGCGCGGCTGCGCCGCGAACTCGCGCACAACTTGCGCAAGGGGTTCGACAGCGGCGAGTTCGAATTGTTCTATCAGCCCGTGCTCGACGCCTCAACGCTGCGCGTGCGGCGCTTCGAGGCGCTGGCGCGTTGGCGCCATCCGCTGCGCGGCCTCGTCGCTCCGGATCGATTCATTCCGCTCTGCGAGGAGATCGGGCTGATCTGCCCGCTCGGCGCCTGGGTCCTGCGGCGCGCCTGCGACGAGGCGACGACGTGGCCCGCCGCGATCGGCGTCTCGGTCAATATTTCGGCGGTGCAGGTGGCGGCTGGCGATCTCCACGAAGTCGTCGCCGCCGCGCTCGCCGAGAGCGGTCTGGCGGCGGAGCGTCTGGAGCTCGAAATCACGGAAACCGCGTTGCTGAAGGATTGCGAGTCGACGCTGGCCGCGTTGCATAAGCTCAAGGCGCTCGGCGTGCGCATCGCCATGGACAATTTCGGCGCCGGCCAGTCCTCGCTCGGCTATTTGCAGAGTTTCCCGTTCGATAAGGTCAAGATCGATCGCGCCTTCGCCACCTGCGTCGACCAGTCGCCGAGAGCCGCGGCGATCGTCAAGGCCATGTTGAACCTTTGCTCGGCGCTGGGAATGTCGACCACGATCGAGGGCGTCGAGACGGAGGCGCAATTCCAGGCGCTCGCCAAGTTGGGGGCCGACAGGGTGCAGGGTTTCCTGTTCAGCCCGCCGCGTCCCGCCCATGGCGTGCCCGCGTTGCTGGCGCAGTTCGGCGGCTCGCCGACGATGTCGGCGGCGGCGGAATAGCGACCGCCGTCGGTCCGGAAGTTCGCCTGCAGTTTACGCAGTTTCGCAACCCGGCGTTATGATTTGGCTGACACATAGGTTCAGGCGCCGATCGGCGCGCCTTATCAGCGCTTCATGTCAGAAGCCCCACCTCTCTTCCGTGACGGCGACGCGCGGATGCAATGTGTCTGGGCGCGACATGTTCAGCTTTATGCGCGGTATTCCCTCCGTTACCCCCGTTCGCGAGCGCGAGGGCGCCGTCACCGACGTCGACGAAAAAGACGCCGCGCTCGCGGCGCTGTTCGAAACCGGAACCGCCGGGATCTCCGAGGTGGATTTGCCGAGCGGCCGCTTCGTCCGCGTCAATCGCCGCTTTTGCGAGATCATGAAGCGCGACGCCGCCCAACTGCTGTCGATGGGGCCCGGAGACCTCATCCATCCCGAGGATCGCGACGCGGTCAAGGCCGAGTGGATGAACGCGATGATAGCCGCGGGCCATTGGGAGGCCGAGGTGCGGCACATTCTGCCGGACGGCGGCGCCTTGTGGGTGCGGATCGGCGTTTCCGCCTGGCGGCGCGACGAGGCCGACGCGCCACAGCGTTGCATCGCCATCATGCAGGACGTCACCGAGCGGCTGAATGGTCTGCGCAACAGCGAGGAGTTGCTTCGGCTTGGCCAGAAGGCCGGCCGGATCGGCGCCTTCAATCGCGATCTCCAGACTGGCCTGCTCGATTGCGGCGCGGAGACCCGATCGATGTTCGGACTCCCGTTCGGTGACGGTCCGATTACGCCGGAGACCTGGCTTTCGGCGTGCGTGCCGGAAGATCGCCTGCGCTTCTTGGAAGCGGTGAACGCCGCGTTGGACGGCCGGATCGAGGATGTCGGTTTCGAGTTCCGGATTCAGCGCCCCGATGACGCCGGGGTTCGGCATCTGGAGTTGCGGGGCCGTTATTTCTACGATTCCGACGGACGCCCGCTGCGTTCGGTCGGGGTGGTGATCGACGTCACCGAGCGCAAGCAGGCGGAGGAGCGGCTCGCATACGCCGCCCGTCACGACGCGCTGACGGGTCTTGCCAACCGCACGCTGTTCGCTGAACGTTTGAGCGCCGCGTCCGCCCGAGCGCTTACGGGCGAAGGGTTCGCGGTCCTGTGTCTCGACCTCGATCGCTTCAAGGACGTCAACGACGCGCTCGGCCATCTCCAGGGCGACCGCCTGCTGATCGAGGTGGCAACGCGGCTGCGCGCGGAGTTGCGCGCCGGCGACACGCTGGCGAGGCTCGGAGGCGACGAATTCGCCGTCATTCAAGTCGACGTACGCAATCCTGAAGATTCCGGGCGGCTCGCGCGCCGGCTCGTCGAGCGGATCGCCGAACCGTTCACGCTCGACGATCAGCGCGTCACGGTGGGCGCCAGCGTCGGGGTCGCGGTCGCGCCGCGCGACGGCGTAAAGGGCGAGGAGTTGCTGAACGCCGCCGATCTCGCGCTTTATCAGGCCAAGGCGCAGGCGACCCGGGGTTGGCGCTATTTCGAGCCGCACATGAATGCGCAGGCGCAATTGCGCCGCGAGTTCGAACAGGATTTGCGCATCGCGCTCGAGCGGGGGGAGTTCGAACTTTTCTATCAGCCGGTGCTTGAGGTCTCGACCCTGAGCGCCAAACACTTCGAGGCGCTGGTGCGCTGGCGCCATCCGGAAAAGGGATTGGTGCCGCCAGACAAGTTCATTCCGCTCTGCGAGGAGAACGGCTTGATCGCGCCGCTCGGGGCCTGGGTGTTGCGGCGCGCCTGCGCGGACGCCGTGCATTGGCCCGACGACATCGGCGTGGCGGTCAATATATCCGCGATCCAGGTGGCGGCAGGCGATCTCGACCTCGTCGTCGCCGCGGCGCTCAAGGAGAGCGGTCTGGCGGCGGAGCGTTTGGAGCTCGAAATCACCGAGACCGCGCTCCTCAACGATTCTGAGTCGACCTTGGCGATGCTGAGCAAGGTGAAGACGCTGGGCGTTCGGATCGCCATGGACGATTTCGGCGCCGGGTATTCTTCGCTCGGCTATCTGCAAAGCTATCCGTTCGACAAGGTCAAGATTGATCGCGCCTTCGCCCAAGGAGTCGACCGCTCGCCGAAAAGCGCGGCGATCGTCAAGGCGATGCTCGACCTTTGCGCGGCGCTCGAGATGTCGACGACCATTGAAGGCGTCGAGACCGAGGCGCAGTTCCAGGCGCTCGCCAAGATGGGCGGCAAGACGGTGCAGGGTTTTCTGTTCAGTCCGCCGCGCCCGGCCGATTGCGTGCCCGCCTTGCTAGCGCAGTTTGGCGGCTCGCCGGCGTTGCCGAGGGCGGCGGAGTAGCGCCGCCGCGCGCCGTCACTTGCCGCCGAAGATCATCTTCTTGTCGAAGCGTCCGCCCGCCGTGGGCGCGGGATCGGCGAACGCGCTGGCGATTAGAGTCGCGCCTTTGTCGTCCTGGAGCTCCCAACGACCCTCGCGCTCGGCGATGACGGCGACGCGGCCGAGCCGCGGCACTTCGTCGCCGGGCCGGACGGCGAATATGCGATTGCCGTCGCGCAGCCACGCGAAACGCGGCTGCGCCCCGACGAGGGAATAGCCGCCGACGCGATCTTTCGCCGGGCCCGCGATCGCGCCGAGCGGGGCGGCGTCGATCTCGGGGGTGCGCAAGGTATGGTTAGGCTGCGCGAAGATGGCCAGATACTCAATGCCGTTGACCATCGGCCCGCGACCGCCCGACATTGTCATATAGCCGGCGAAGGCGACCGCGCCGGCGGCGGTGGCGAGCCCGCCGGCGACGAGCGCCAGATCGGCGCGCGAAACCGCCGCGCCGGAGGCGGCGCCGGCGATCGCCGCCAGCCTTTTCTTGTCAACCATGTCCGGTGTCCTCCGGCTTATTGGGGTTGCGCAGCGCAGCGGCGAGTTCGAGGAACGGGTCGTCGCTGAGCGGCGAGGCCAGCGATTGCGTCATCGCTTCGTAGATGCGCGGCACGGTCTTGACCGCCTGGTCGAGCGTCGGATCAGCGCCGGCGCTGTAGCCGCCCATCAGCCTCAGCTCGCGCGTCTCCTCGAAGCGGGCGATCATGCCGCGCAGCTTCATCGCCAGCGCCCGCTGCTCGGGCGTCCATTTCGGCGGCGGAATGCGCGAGATCGAGCTCAGCACGTTGACGGCGGGATAGCGGCCCTGATCGGCGATGGCGCGGTCGAGCACGATATGACCGTCGAGGGTGCCGCGAATGTTGTCGGCGACGGGATCGTTGTGGTCGTCGCCGTCGACCAGCACGGAGAACACGCCGGTGATCGCGCCGGCGCCTTCCGCGCCGGGGCCGGCGCGCTCCAGCAGACGCGGCAGGTCGCTGAACACGCTCGGGGCGTAGCCGCGGGCCACCGCCGGCTCGCCCGCGGCCAGCGCCACGTCGCGCGCGGCGTGGGCGAAGCGCGTCACCGAAATCGACGATCAGCAGCACCGACTGGCCGCGATCGCGAAAATATTCGGCCACTGTCATCGCCGTCTTCGGCGCGAGCCGCCGCATCATCGGACTTTCGTCGCCGGTGGAGACGATCGCGACCGAATGTTTGAGGTTTTCGCCGAGCGCGTCGTCGAGGAATTCGCGCACCTCGCGGCCGCGCTCGCCGACCAGCGCGATGACCACCGTCTCGAAGTCGGGCGCCCGCGCCAACATGGCGAGCAGCGAGGATTTGCCGACGCCGGAGCCGGCGAACACGCCGATGCGCTGCCCGGCGCAGAGCGGGGTGAACAGGTCGATGACCCGGATGCCGGTCTTTAGCGGCTCGCGCACGCGGGCGCGGCGCAGCGCCGGCGGCGGCTCGGCGTCGAGCGGCATCGCGCGCTCGCCGGGGGCGAGCGGGCCGATGTCGTCGAGCGGCCGGCCGAGCGCATCGACGACGCGCCCCTTCCAGCTTTCGTCGGGCCACAGCGTCAGGCTCTCGGCGCGATAGGCGCGCGCGCCGATCTCGGTGTCGCAGCGCGTGTCGAACGGTTTCACCGTGATCGCGGCGTCGTCGATGCGCACGACCTCGCCGATCGCCGCGCGCGCTCCCGCGCCGAGCCGCACGATTTCGCCCATCCGCACGAAGCGTGACAGGCCGGCGACTCGGAAATGCGAAGTCGCGATTTCCGTGACGACGCCGCCAACCGCCACCCGCGGCGCGAGTTTGGAGCCGCGCGCGAGCGCCGCTTCGAGCCGGTCGAGCGCGGTCGGACGCGGCGGATCGTCGTTCATGCGGCGCCGCCGAGCGTCTTGATCGCGTCTTGCAGCGAGTTTTCGGTTTGCGTCACGCCGTTGGTGACGCCGTCAAAGTTGCGGGTGACGGCGATCAGGCGGGTCATTTCGCGGATCGGGTCGACGTTGGCGCCTTCGATCGAGCCTTGCACGACGCCGTTGGCGTTGAAGTCGAGGATCGGCTGCGCCGGCTTGTCGGTGGTGAAGCCGGACCCGCCGGCGCGCGTCAGCTTGGCGGCGGGGTCGATCGAAAACAGGCCGATGGCGCCGACCTGGCGCCCGTTCTGCGCGATCATCCCGTCGCGGGCGATGGACGGCGGCCCGGCGGAGGGATCGAGCTGGATCGGCGCGCCGGCCGCGTCGAGCACCAACGCTCCGGTCATTGAGACGAGGCCGCCGCTCTCGTTCATCTGCATGCGGCCGTCGCGGGTGTATATTGTCTTGCCCGCCGATTGCACGGCGAACCATCCGTCGCCCTGGATCGCGGCGTCGAGCGGATTGCCAGTGCCGATCAGCGGGCCGGCGCGGCGCGAGATGAAGCCGTCGCCCTCGCTGACGAAGGCGACCGAACTGTCGCCGGCCTTGGCGAGCTCGGTGGCGAAGGTCACGCCGTCGACGCGATAGCCCGGCGTGTTCGCGTTGGAGACGTTGGCGGCGATCGTCTCGAGCCGCCGCTCCAGCGCGATCTGGGCGGAAAGGGAGACGTAGAGATCGTTCTGCATCCGCGCCGACCGGGGTTTGCGCGCGTCGGGCGCGCTCACCTCTTCAGTCGCTGCTTCGTACTTGTCCGGGGCTGACCTGCCGGCGCCAGTCTCGCGCAAGACTTCGCCCGCAGTTTCCAGCAGCGGTGAGCCAGCGGAGACGAGCAGCGTGAATTTCGGCATCGGTCTAGTCATTGCCCTCGCCAGCATGATCGGCGGCTATTCGGCGCTCGGCGGGCACCTCGAAGTGCTCGTGCAGCCGTTCGAGTTCGTCATCATCTGCGGCTCCTCGCTCGGCGTGTTCATCGTCGCCAATCCGTTCTCGACCATCAAGGATTGCGGCAAGGCGTTCGTCGAGGCGGTCACCGACAAGGTGCCGAAGCCGCGCGATTATCTCGACGTGCTGAGCGTCGCTGCACGCGCTTATGCGCGAACTGCGGTCGAAGTCGCGCAGCGAGGTCGAAGGCCATTTCGACAATCCAAAGGAAAGCGAGATCTTCAAGGGCTTTCCGAAGCTGCTCGCCAACGCCGATCTCGTGACCTTCATCTGCGACTATTGCCGCATCATCATCATCGGCAACGCCCGCAGCCACGAGGTCGAGGCGCTGATGGACGAGGAGATCGAGACGCTGCACCACGAGAAGGAGAAGCCGTCGCATTCGTTCCAGGCGATCGCCGACGGCCTGCCGGCGCTCGGCATCGTCGCCGCGGTGCTCGGCGTCATTCACGCTATGGGCGCGCTCGACCAATCGCCGGAAGTGCTCGGCGGTCTTATCGGCGCGGCGCTTGTCGGCACCTTCGGCGGCATCTTTCTCTCCTACGGCGTGGTCGCGCCGGTCGCCTCCAAGATCAAGATCGTGCGCGACAAGCAACTGCACCTCTATGTGCTCGTCAAACAAAGCCTGATCGCCTACATGAACGGCGCGATGCCGCAGGTCGCCGTCGAGTTCGGCCGCAAGACCATCCCCAACAAAGAACGCCCGTCGATCGACACGGTCGAGAACGAGACCTCGCTCGGCGGCGGCGCGGCGAAAGAGGCGGCCTGACCATGACGCGGACAAGCGGCGATCGCGGCGGCTGGCTGCGCGAAGGCAAACAGGAAAGCGTGGACGCACGCGGTCGAGAAGACGCCGCAGTTCCGCGCCTCGATGAACCGTTTCGCCGAGCGCGCCGGCGAGCGGCTGTCGGCGAGCTTCGGCGCGCTGTTCAGCGCCGCGACCGAGGCGACGCGCAACGGCCGGACGTTCGCGGCCCTCACCGAGCATGCGGGCCAGGCGGCGGTGACGCTGGTCAGCCCGACGTTCGAAGCGCACATGGCGATACTGTTTGATGTCGGCCTGGTCGATCTGTTGATCGCCGCGATGTTCGGCTTTGAGGCGGCCAACGACGCCGCGCCGACGCGGCCGCCCAAGGCGCCGACCGCGCTGGAGATGCAGATGATCGGCGAAGTCGGCGCGAGCCTGGCGGCGGCGTTGTGCGACGCCTTCGCTCCGGTGGCCGATTTCGACTTGAGCGTAGAGACCACCCAGACGCTCGAAGACGACACGGCGCTCGGCGCCAAGGACATGCCGGCGCTGCTGGCGCCGCTGACCGTCAAGGCGCCGACGGGCGTGTTCGGCGTCACGCTGCTGCTGCCGCATCCGTTCCTGACGCCGCTGATGGGCGCCTTCGCGCGCGGACCGGCTCCCGGCGCGGCCAAGCTCGACCCCGCCTGGTCGAGCCGCATGGAGCGCCGCGTCACCGAGGCGAACCTGACGCTCACCGCCATCCTCGATGAGTTCCAGATGAGCCTGGCCGACGTCTCCGCCCTGCGCCCCGGCCACATATTGCCGATCAGCGACGTCGGGCAGGGACGGGTGCGTATCGAGTGCGGCGAACGCGGCGTGTTCGTTTGCAGCCTCGGCGAGCGCAGCGGGCGCTATGCGCTCGAAGTTGAAGACATCATCGCCCGACCCGTCGAGAGCCCCTATCCCGCGACTTCGACGTCGCCGTGAATCCGGAGATCGCCTGAACCATGGAAACGACCGCTGAAGCCGACGACGGCCTGGACCCCGGCCCCAGCCTCGAAGCCATTCTTTCGATCCCCGTCACCGTGCAAGTGGTGCTCGGCGAAACTTCGATGCCGGTCGCCAAGCTGATGAAGCTCGGCCGCGGCGCCGTCATCACGCTCGATCAGAAGGTCGGCGCGCCAGTCAGCGTGCTGTGCAACGGCCGGGTCGTGGCGCGCGGCGAAGTGGTCGTCGTCGACGAGGACAACGCGCGATACGGCGTTTCGCTGACCGAGATCGTCGGGGCGCCGAAGACGTGAGCAGCAGCGGAGTCGGGCGGGGCGCTGATGTGGGCGGAGACCATGATGGGACCGCAGAAAGCGGCGGCGGTGCTGCTGGCGATGGACCGGGCCGCCGCGCAATCGTTGCTGCGTCACTTTTCGCCCGACGAATTGCGCGCCGTTACGGTCGCCGCAGCCAAGCTCGGCAGCCTGCCGCATGCGACGCTCGACGTGCTCGTCGAGCGCTTCCAGCAGGATTTCGTCGAGGGCTCGGGCCTGCACGGCGACGAAACGCAGGCGCGCGAGCTCGTCGGCGGCGCGGTGACGCCTGATCTGATCACGAGCTATCTGCAATCGGCCTTCGAGGAAGGCCCGATCGACGTCTGGAAAGGCGTCGCGGCGCTGCCGGAGAAGTTCCTCACGACGTTTTTGGCCGACGAACATCCGCTGCTTGTCACCTATATCCTGTCTCGTCTCGACCCGCAGCTCGCCGCCCGGCTGGTCGCGGCGCTGCCGCGCGAGATGCGCAACGCCGCGCTGTGCCGGTTGATCTCGCCGCCCGCGATCACGCCGCCGTCGCTCGAAGTGCTCGAGCGGGGGCTGCGGCAGGTGTTGCTGGGCGGCGCCACGGGGAGTTCGGCGGACGAAGCGCGCGGCCGCATCGCCGAGATCATCAACGGCCTCGACCCTGTCGACGCCGACGACGTGATGAAGGCGCTCGAAGCCGCACGACCCCAGGACGCCAAGGCGCTGCGCGCGATGCTGTTCTCGTTCCTCGATCTGCCGCGCCTGTCGCAGCGCGCCCGCGCGCTGCTGTTCGACAAGCTGCCGACCGATCTCGTCGTGCTGTCGCTGCGCGGCACCGACGCGGAGTTCCGCGAGGCGGCGCTGTCGGCGATGGCGGCGCGCTCGCGGCGTCTGGTTGAAGGCGAACTGGCGTCCGCCTCGGCGACGAAACCCGCCGACATCGCCAAGGCGCGCAAGGAAGTGGTCAAGATCGTGCTGGCGATGGCGGGCCGCGGCGAATTGGAGCTGCCGTCCAACGAAGTCCATGACGGCATGGCGGCGGCCTGACCGGCCTTAAGGGAACGGCATGGCCGACGAGAACGACGACGACAAGACCGAGGAGGCGACCGACAAGCGGATCGCCGACGCGATCGAGCGTGGCAACACGCCGGTCTCGCGCGAGGTCGCGTTCCTCACGTCGGTCGTCGCCTATCTGTTGATCGAGATCTACGTCTTGCCGGCGACGACCCCCGATCTGGTGGCCGGCCTGGTGCGCTTTCTCGACGACCCCGCGGGCTGGCGGTTGGAGACGCAGGGCGACGCGATGGCGCTCGGGCAGGCGCTGGCGTCGATGATGGCGCGCTTTCTCGGGCCGGCGGTGCTGTTGTTGATGGCGTTCGGCGTCGGCGGTTCGATCTTTCAGAATGCGCCGCGCATCGTGCCGCAACGCATCGCGCCGGATTTCAGTCGGTTGTCGCCAATCAGCGGGTTTACGCGGCTGTTTGGGCCGCGCGGTTGGACGGAGTTCGGCAAGAGCGCGTTGAAACTCGGCGCCGTCGCCGCCGTCGTCGGCTTTCTGCTGCGCGCCGAGCGGCTGACCTTGGTCGAGGCGATGTTCGTCGACGTGTCGGCGTTGCCGAGACGCCTGTTGTCGCTTTGCATTGCGGCCACCAGCGCGGTCGCGCTGGCGCTGCTCGTCATCGCCAGCGCCGACTTCACCTGGACGCGTATCCATTGGCGGCGCGACCAGCGCATGAGCCGCCACGAGCTGAAGGAGGAGATCAAACAGGCGGAAGGCGATCGGATGCTGAAGGCGCGGCTGAGATCGCTGCGGCTCGACCGCTCGCGCCGCAACATGATGAAGAACGTTCCCAAGGCGACGATGGTGATCGTCAATCCCACCCACTACGCGGTGGCGATGCGTTACGTGCGTTCGGAAGGCGGGGCGCCGATGGTGCTCGCCAAGGGCGTCGATCTGATCGCGTTGAAGATCAGAGAGATCGCGCTCGAAAACGAAGTTCCGATCATCGAGGACAGGCCGTTGGCGCGCTCGCTCTATGAAGCGGTCACGGTCGATGCCGTCATTCCGGCAGAGTTCTACCGCGCGGTCGCCGAGATCGTGCATCTCATCCAATCCAAGCGCGCCGCCTGGCCGCTCAATCGACGGAGATTGAACTGATGTACGATCTGATGGAGGAAACGGACCTGGCTGACCACGAACGAATGCTCGCAGACGCCATCGTCGGCGTGGCGACCGAACTGCGGCTGTCCGATCCGACCGAGTTCATCATGCTGGTGCGCGGCGAGCAGGACGCCAACATCTCCGATCTGGTCAATTCCTCCAGCGAACTGTTCTTCAAGCCGGGCGCGTTGCGTTACGGGTTTTCCGCCGATTGCGCGTTGGGCTGGGGGTCGCCGCCGAGCGTCAGCCTCGACATGGAGTTTCGCCACGACCGCGTGACCGCCTTCTTCCGGTTGATCCTTGGGGGTCAGCGCGCGGCGATCGAGATCGTCGACGTCCTCTGCGACGACGGCGACGACACGGGGCCGCGCACCGCCGAGCGGTTGCGTCACGCCATCGCCGCCGCGAAGCTCGCATGAAGTCCGCGCCGCCGACGCTCGACGTGGTCGCCGACGAAGCCTTGTGGCGACGGCTGCTGCGAGGGGGACGTGTCGCCTATCGCATGGAGACGCGCGGCGCCGCGCGTCGGCGCACGCGGCTGCAATCGGCGAAGATCCTCGACGGCGCCGGCGCATTCGTGTGCGAGGCGACGATCCAGGACGTGTCCGCCGCCGGCATGCGCTTGATGCTGGCGCGCAACTGCCGGCTGCCGCCTCATTTCGGCGTGCATGTCGACCTGACCGGCGAACTGCTGACCGCCGCCGCGGTCTGGCGACGCGATCGCGTCGTCGGCGCGCGCGTGATCGCGCACGCCGCGCCCACGCCGTTGAAGACGAGCGACCGTCTGGCGCTGGCGGGGCGCTATTACGCGGTGCGCAATTGAGCGTTCAGCGATCCGCCGTATCGATGGTGATTGACTGTCCGTAGACCCGCGAGACGCAGGTGCAGATGCGGTCGCCCGCCGCCTTCTCCTCCTCGCTGAAGAACACGTCGCGATGATCGACGACGCCGTCGACGGCGAGGATCGGCAGCGCGCAGAGGCCGCACTCGCCCTTGCGGCAATCAAAGATCATGGCGACGCCGGCGTCCTCCAGCGCTTGCAGCATCGATTTGCCGGCGGGTACGAAAATGTCGCGATCGAGCCGGGGGATCTTCATGCGAAACGCCGCTGTCGGCCAGGCGCCGCTGGCGCCGAAGGTCTCGAACCGCAGCCTGTCCATGCGCCGGCCGCTGGCGCGCCAGGCGCGCTTGGCCGCCTCCAGCATCGGGATCGGGCCGCAGACATAGGCTTCCCCGTCCGGCGCAAGGTTGGCGAATTCCGCGGCGAGGTCGATGCGACGGCCCTCGGCGCCGACGAACGTTTCGAGCCGGTCGCCGATCGCTTGCCCGAGCGCATCGGCGAGTGCGAGATCGGCGCGCTCGCGTACGCCGTAGGCGACGCGGAAATTCGCGCCCATCCGGGCGAGCGAGCGGGCGTGCGCGAAGATCGGCGTGATCCCAATGCCGCCGGCGACCAGCAGATATTCGGGACGGCCGGGCTGCAAAGCGAAATGGTTGTCCGGCCCGGCGACGCTGAGCCGCGCGCCTACTTCGAGCGCGTGCATGTAAGCCGAGCCGCCGCGACTTTGCGGGAGGCGCTTGACGGCGATGCGATAGCCGTTTGCGGTGGTCTCGACGATCGAATAGCTGCGCGTGTCAGGCCGACCGTCGAGCAGCACCGCGATTTTTAGATGCGCGCCGGAGACGGCTGACGTCAGCGCGCCCTCGGGGGCGATCTCGATCTCGCGAATGTCCGGCGTCAGGTCGCGGACGGCGCCGACGCGGGCAGGGCGCCAGTCGGGGAGGGCGGCCATCGGCTCATTCCGCCGCGACGCTGGCGCCGCGCTCGCGTGCGACAAGGTCGTCGAGCAACCGCCGCGCCCAAAGCGCGCCGGCGTCGATGTTGAGGTTGAAGAACGGTTGGCGCGGGTTCTCCAGGATGGCGCGCTGCTGCGCCTCCAGCACGCGATGGTCCTGGTCGTAGACGCCGGCGCCGTTATTGACGTGGGCGACTTGCAACCCCCGGGTGAGCGCCGCGTCGTCGCGGTGGAAGGTGCGGACGAAGTTCCAGAAATAATGGCAGCTCGTCGCCGTCTCCGGCGCCAGCGCGGCGAGGAACGCGCCGTTGACGCCCTGGCTGCGGTCGCCTTCCCGCGCGCCCGTGCCGGTCGGAGCAACGCCGACGTCGCCGACGACCACCGCCGGCGCCTCGAACCGCACGATCTGCCAGCGGTCGACGGGGCCCGGCTTGCCGAGCTGTTTGGCCCAGAACGGCGGCGGTTCGATGCCGATCATCCAACGCGTCAAGGTCGCGGTGCGGTCGTCATGGGTCGCTTCGAACGGCGCATCGAGGATCGCGTCGTCGCCGATCGAGCCGGCATGGACATAGGTCTCGTGGGTGAGATCCATCAGGTTGTCGACAACCAGGCGCCAGTCGCATTTTAGGCTGACGAAAGTTCCGCCGTCGCCGACCCATTCGGTCCCGTCGTTCCAATGGAAGTCCGGTAGCTTGGCGGGGTCGGCGAGCGCGGGATCGCCCGGCCAGATCCAGATCAGGCGATGGCGCTCGGCGACCGGAAAGGCGCGCACGCAGGCCGACGGGTTGATTGTCTTCTGCGCCGGCATGAAACTGCAACGGCCGTCCGAATTGAACACCAGCCCATGATAGCCGCAGACGACCTCGTCGCCGCGCAACCGGCCGAGCGACAGCGGCAGCAGCCGATGCCAGCAAGCGTCCTCCAGCGCGACCGCGGCGCCGTCCTGCCGGCGATACAACACGACGTTTTCGTCGCAGATCTTGCGCGCGAACAACTCGCGGCCGACTTCGTGGCTCCAGGCCGCGGGATACCAGGCGTTCAGGGGATAGGCGCGATCGCTTTTCACGAGCTTCCTCCTTGGGTTGGTTGAAAAGCTGCATATAGACGTATGTTGATTTGTCAACAAAATTGTTGACAAATCAACATCGGGGCGCCAAAGAATTTTTAATTCTCTCGCACTTAAGAATAGGGCCTTGCCTTGCTGAAAGTCGCGCCCCCGGCGGCGCCGAGACCCCGGCGCGTCCGCCTGCCGCAGGATCGCCGCTCGACCCGCGCGCTGGATTTGCAGGCGTTCGCGCCGGCGCAGATCACGCTGCTGGCGCATCGGATCACCAACACCGCCTCGGCGCTGTACCGACCGCGGTTCGGCGTCGGCATCACCGACTGGCGGGTCATGGCGCTGCTCGCCGCCGAATCGTGGATCGCCCCCGTCCGCATCTCCGAAGCGACCGGGCTCGACAAGGCGGCGGTCAGCCGGTCGCTCCGCGATCTGCGCGCGGCCGGTTTAGTCGAGGCGACCGCGCCGACGTCGGGGAGCCGACGAAGCGTCGTGGCGCTGACCGCCGCGGGCGTGGCGCTGCACGATCAGCTGGTGGTGGTGGCCAGGGAGCGCGAACGGCGCCTGCTCAACGGATTCACCGGGCAGGAGCGCGCGCAATTGCTGGTCTATGTCGAGCGCATGTTGACGGCGCTCGACGGATTATGACCGCGACCGGGTAACTCGGACTTAACCTCACAACTCTAGGTTGTTCTCGACGCGCGGCTCACGCGACGCGGCGGTCGGGCGGGCAGGCTCGACACGCCTGCGCGCGAGCGGCGCCGTCGTCGCCTATTTTCGCCAATGCGCGCGCCCGCGCCGCCATGAACTCCAGGGACCCCGACGGATGAGCATCGACGATTTCCGCTTGCGCACCAAGATCCTCGTCCCCATCGGGATGATGGCGGTTACCATGCTCGCGATGGTGGCGTTCGGCGCGAACCGCCTGTTCAGCGTCAGCGACGCCGCCAGCAAGATCATCGAGCAGCGCGACGTTGCGACCGTGAAAATCGCGCGCGCCGGCCGGCTCCTCGTCGAGATTCCCTATGCGGTCGACGGGGTCATTCTCAACGATGACGATACCCCGGCGGGCGCCGCCGCCAAGCAGAGCTTCGAGAGTTCCGCCGCAAGCGCGCAATCGCTGTTGCAGGCGGCGGCGGACTTGCTTCCCGACCAGGCCGACGCGATCGGCAAATTTCGCGAGCGCCTGAAGGCGATCGTCGAACTCGCCAAGCCCGCCTACGAATTGGGCTTGCAATTGCCCGGCGTCGACCATGGCCGCGATCTGAAGCCGGAGCAGATCGAGGGTCTGGCGAAGGCGGCCAAGCTGGCGACGTCCTCCGACGCCAGCGCGCGCAAGCTGATTGCCGACATGGCCGCCTACAACGATGGTCTTGTGACGGCCAACGCCCAGGCCGCCCAGGGTTTGCAGACGCTTTCGCAAAACGCCATCGAGGCGCTCAGCGCCTTCGGCGCGCTCAGCGCCGTGCTGGCGATCGCCTTCTCCTTCTGGATGACCGCCGCCAAGATCGTGCGTCCGCTGAAGCGTCTCTCCGAGCAGATGCGTACGCTCGCCGGCGGCGACACCTCGCTGGAGATCGAGGGCGCGCACCGACGCGACGAGATCGGCGAAATGTCAAAGGCCGTCGAGGTGTTCAAGTCCAACGCGATCGACCGGCGCAACGTAGAGGCCCGCGCGGTCGCCGACCGCTCGGCCGCGGACGCTGATCGGGAGCGCGCCACGTCGCTGCGCCAGGCCGGCGCCGAAGCGCAAAGCGCCGCCATGGGCGCGCTGCGCGACGGCCTGAAGCGGCTCGCCGACGGCAATCTGACGGTCAAGCTCGAACAGGGCTTCTCCGCGGAATACGCCGAGGTGCGCGACGATTTCAACGCGGCCGCCGGCAAGCTGCGCGGCGCGCTGAGCGCAGTCGTCGTGTCGACGGGAACCATCCATTCGAGCACGCGGGAAATCTCGGCCGCGTCCGACAATCTGTCGCATCGCACCGAGCAGCAAGCCGCCAACCTGGAGGAAACCGCCGCGGCGCTGGAGGAGATCACCACGACGCTGAAGCAGTCCGCCCAAGGCGCGCAGCACGCGGCGGAGGTCGTTGCGACGGCCGATGCGGACGCCAAGAACGGCGCGGTCATCGTCCGCAAAGCGGTCGAGGCGATGGACGCCATCGCCGAATCCTCCAGCAAGATCGGCCAGATCATCGGCGTGATCGACGAAATCGCGTTCCAGACCAATCTGCTGGCGTTGAACGCCGGCGTCGAGGCCGCGCGGGCGGGCGATTCCGGCAAGGGTTTTGCCGTGGTCGCTTCGGAAGTTCGCGCGCTGGCGCAACGCTCCGCGGAGGCGGCCAAGGAGATCAAATCGCTGGTCTCGATGTCGGGCGCGCAGGTGGAGTCCGGCGTCAAGCTCGTCGCCGACACCGGCAAGGCGCTGGAGAACATCATTTCGCAGGTTTCGGAGATCAACAAGGTTGTCGCCGACATCGCCGCGGGCGCGCAGCAGCAGGCGACCGGACTACAGCAAATCAACACCGCTATCGGCGTGATGGACCAATCAACCCAACAGAATGCGACGATGGTCGAGGAATCAACCTCCGCCAGCCACTCGCTGTCGCAGGCGACCGGCGAACTGCAACGGCTGATCGAGCAATTCCGGGTCGGCGATCCCGGCGAGACGAAGCTGCGCCGCGAACTCAAGGCCGTCGCCCCGCACGCCTTCGCCAAGCCGGCGGCGCCCGCGCCGCGCGCTCAGCCGAAAACGTCGCCGCGCGAAATCGCGCGGGCGCCGAAAGCCCTCGCCGCCGGCGGCGCGGCCGCCTCGGATTGGACGGAGTTTTGAGGGGCGGAGTCTCGACGCAAACAAGACGCGGCGGGGACTCCCTTCCCGCGTGAGCGACGACGCGGTCTCCGTTACACCGAAAAAGCGGGGAGAGGGTTGGGGCGAGGGACGGGTTTTGCCGCGCCGCTCATCCTTACCCTCTCCCCGCGCGGTCTCTGCTTCCCACGGACGTCTGCGCCTCGCGCGGGGAGAGGGAAGAGCCAGGCCGCCTTGTTTAAATCACGATCAGCGCTTTCGCCCGCAACGACGCAGCTGCAATCTCTTCAACCAAGTCGCGTCCGTCAGGCTACCGCATCTCCGGCAGCGCGTCGGTGCGCGCCAGATTGCTGAAGCGGGTCAATTCCGCCTCGAAGGCGAGTTCGACCGTGCCGGTCGGCCCGTGGCGCTGCTTGCCGATGATGACCTCGGCGCGGTCGTGCGCGCGCTCCATCTCGGTCATCCAGGTCATGTGCTCCTCGGTGCCCGGCCGCGGCTCCTTGTTCTTCAGATAATATTCCTCGCGGAATACGAACAGCACGACGTCGGCGTCCTGCTCGATCGAGCCGGATTCGCGCAAGTCCGATAGCTGCGGCCGCTTGTCGTCACGCAACTCGACTTGACGCGAGAGCTGCGACAGACCGAGGATTGGCACGTTGAGCTCCTTGGCGAGCGCCTTCAACCCGGTGGTGATCTCGGTCAGTTCCTGCACCCGATTGTCGCCGCGCGATTTGGCGCCCGAAAGCAACTGAAGGTAATCAACCACCAGGAGATCGAGGCCGCGCTGCCGCTTGAGGCGGCGCGCGCGGGCGACGAGTTGGGCGATGGAGAGGCCGCCGGTCTGATCGATGTAGAACGGTATGCGTTGCATATCCATCATCGCTTGACTGATGCGATGAAAGTCCTCCTCCGTGATGTCGCCGCGGCGGATCTTGTAAGAGGGCACGCCGGATTGCTCGGCGATGATGCGGGTGGCGAGTTGTTCGGCCGACATCTCCAGCGAGAAGAAGCCGACGAGGCCGCCGTCGAGCGTTTTCATCGAGCCGTCCGGCCGCGGCTCGCCGCGCCACGCCTTGGCGATGTTGAACGCGATGTTGGTGGCGAACGCGGTCTTGCCCATGCCCGGACGGCCCGCGATGATGATAAGATCGGAGGCTTGCAGGCCGCCCATCTTGTGGTCGAGATCGTACATGCCGGTGGCCACGCCGCTGAGATGACCGTCGCGCTCATAGGCGCGCGCCGCCAGATCGACCGCGGTCTTCAGCGCGTCGGAGAAGGTCTGGAATCCGCCGCCGTATTTGCCGCCGTCGGCGAGCGCATAGAGGCGTTTCTCCGCCTCCTCGATCTGCTCGCGCGGCGCCGAGTCGACAGGCGAGTCATAGGCGACATTGACGATGTCCTCGCCGACGCCAATGAGCGCGCGCCGGACCGCGAGATCGTGGATCGAGCGACCGTAATCGTGGGCGTTGATGATCGTGGTGGCTTCGATTGCAAGCCGCGCCAGATATTGCTGGACGGTAAGCCCGTGGCCGAGATCGTGCTCGCCGAGAAAGGTTTTCAGCGTAATCGGCGAGGCGACCTTGCCGGCGCGAATCAGCGAGCCGGCAATCTCGAAAATCCGCCGGTGAATCTCCTCGACGAAATGCTCGCTTCTCAGAAAATCCGAAACGCGATCGAACGCATCGTTGTTGATGAGGATCGCGCCGAGCAGCGCCTGTTCCGCTTCGATGTTGGCGGGCGGAATGCGCGGCGTCGGCTGCGCCTCGACGCGCACTGGCAAACGGTTGGGAAATGCCTCGATCGTGGCCATCAAATTCCATTCGGACTCGTTGAGGATCAACGCCGCTACAAAACGCGTTTACATTGGGAGACGCCGGCGATCCTTGGTCGCCTGCGCCCGCCGCTTGTTTCATAAAACTTTAACGTTGGCGAGCCCGGCGCGACTTATCCCCGCAATTCCCGGCGACGAAATTTTTTTGTCGCTTCGTTGGCCGCGCGAGGCTTGACTCGCCGCAGCAATCAACGGGCGAGTCGCGGCGCCTTCAGGCTTTCTTGCGCGCGGCGCGGAACGCCTTCGCCCAGCCGGGCTTCTCGACTTGCTGGCCACGGCCGATCGCCAGCGCGTCGGCCGCGACGTCGCGCGTCACCACCGAGCCCGAGCCGACATAGGCGCCGTCGCCGATCTTCACCGGCGCGACCAGCGCCGAATTGGAGCCGACGAACGCGCCGGCGCCGATGTCGGTCTTGAATTTGCCGAAGCCGTCGTAGTTGCAGGTGATCGTGCCGGCGCCGATGTTGGCGCCCGCGCCGACCCGCGCGTCGCCGATATAGCTAAGGTGATTGACCTTGGCGCCCGCCTCGATGGTCGCCGCCTTGATCTCGACGAAATTGCCGATCCGCGCCTTGCCCGCGATCTCTGCTCCCGGCCGCAGCCGCGCATAGGGGCCGATCGAGGCGCCGGTGGCGACACGCGCGCCTTCGAGATGCGAAAAGGCGTGGATGACGACGCCGTCCTCGACCCGGACGCCGCGGCCGAACACGACATGCGGCTCGATCACGACGTCGCGGCCGAGCGCGGTGTCGAACGACAGAAACACCGTCTCGGGCGCAATCATCGTTGCGCCGGCGCGCATCGCCCGCTCGCGCAAGACGCGCTGCATCGCAGCCTCGGCGGCGGCGAGCTGGACGCGGTCGTTGACGCCCATCACCTCCTCTTCGCTCGCGAGCCGCGCGGTCGCGGCGAGGCCGCGCGCGGCGGCGATTCCGACGAGGTCGGTGAGGTAAAATTCATGCGCGGCGTTGTCGTCGCGCACCGCGTCGAGCAGCGCCAGCGCTTCGGCGCCGGCGATGGCGACCGTGCCGGCGTTGCAGCGCCGGATCCCCCGCTCCTCGGGAGTCGCGTCCTTCTCCTCGCGGATGGCGACGAGCGCGCCGTCACGCTCGATGAAGCGGCCGTATCCGGTCGGACTCGCCGCCTCGAAGCCGAGCGCGCAGACGGCGGCGCCGCCGCCGAGGCCGTCGCGCAGCCGCCGCAGCGTCGCCGCGCTCAACAGCGGGGTATCGGCGTAGTGCACGAGCACGTCGTCGGCGCCGCGCGCCATCGCCGCGCGCGCGGCGAGCACCGCGTGCGCGGTGCCGCGCCGTTGTTCCTGCACGAAAATCTCGGCGGCGGGCGCGATCGCACGCGCGGCGGCGGCGAGCGCTTCGCCGGGTGCGCCGGGGCCGACGACGACGGCCAGCCGCTCGCATCCCGCCTCTGTCAGCGCGGACAGCGCATGGGCGAGCATCGAACGGCCGGCGAGCTCGTGCAGAGGCTTCGGCAGGCTCGAGCGCATCCGCGTGCCTTCGCCCGCCGCCAGCAGCACGCCGAGGCCAACGCGTTGCGGATTTTCAACGCTCATCGTCTCTCCCATCCCATGGTCAGGCGTGTCAGTTTCGGCGCATCGCCCCGTCGAACAGCGGGAACAGGGCGAGGCCGCCGACAAAGCCGCCGATATGCGCGATCCAGGCGATCGGCGCATCCGAAGCGCCGAGCGATTGCGCGCCGGCGCCGAAAATGATGTTGGTCGCCAGCCATACGCCGATGAAGATGAGCGCCCGCCGGTCGGTCAGCACTTCCATGAGCCGCGCGGCGCGTTCGGGACCGCGCGGCGCGCCGCGCGCGGCGGGGCCGAGCGGCGCGCCGGGCTGGAACATGAAGCGCGCCGCGCCGGCCATGAAGCCGGAGGCGGCCGCCGACGCGCCGATCAGCGGGGTGAAATCCATCATCGCGACCAGCCAATGGAGCGCCGCGCCGCAAGCCGCCGTCGCCGCGAAATAGAGAAAGAATCGCAGCGGCCCGAATCGCCGGGCGAGCGGCGGTCCGAAGGCGACGATCCACACGCAATTCAAGCCGACATGCGTCCACGAGCCGTGGAGGAGCGCATAGGTGACGAAGGTCCACGGCCGAAGGCCGGAATGGGACGAGGTCGTCGCGCGCCACATCCGCGCCGTGTCGAGCGCCCGCGCATCGACATTGCTCTGCGCCAGCAGCCGCAGCAGGCGGTCAGGCCAAATCGAGACGGTGACGCGCCCGGGGATGAATCCCCAATCAAGATAGATCGCTTCCTGCGTCGCCAGCGGCGCAAACGTCAGGGCGGCATGGATCAGCAGCAGAATCGCCACCAGCGCCAGCACGGCGCCGGGAATGAAAAAGATCGGCTCGCGCAGGCGGGCGCCGCTCGAGGTGAAATCCAGCATGAACGAAGCGCCTCACGTCGTGAGCGAGAAATCGCCGCTTCGCCCGCCGATAGCAGTCCCGTTGACGGAAGGCGAGCCGGGCGCCCAAAAGAGGGGAGAGCTGGAGCAGGCTCTCCCCTCGTTTCTCGGCGGCGATCGGACGGCGCGGGAGCAGCGCGCAGGGCCCGGGATCGCCTGTCGGCGCGAAACGGGAGCGAAACCGTTGGCGCCGTCATCGGCGACGATCTGCGGCTGGAGCGGGCCGGATCGTCGTTTCCGATTTGGTAAGGCGATACTGCCACCGCCTTTTCCCCCACGCAACCCGATGCTCTAAATAGTGTTAACGCTGGGGCTGGCGGGAGCGGCTGGCACGGCCGCTGCACCCTGATCCGAGATCGTCGAGCGTGGTGTTTCGTTTGCGCCATTTCGGCACGGTCGGCTTCGCGGCGCTAGGAAATGTGCATTGAAACTCGCCTCAAGTCAGGAACTGTTCGCCTATTGGGACGCGCTGCGCGGCGCCCGCGGCGCGCCTGAGCGCAACGACATCGAGCCGGGCGCGATCCGCGGCGTGCTCGCCGACACGTTCATTTTGCAGTTCTCGCGCAACGACGGATTTCCGTTCCGGGTCGTCGGCAGCCGCACCAATGCGCTGTTCGGCCGCGAATTGCGCGGCGGCCCGTTCCTCGGCCTGTGGGAATCCTGCGACGAGGACGAGGTCGCGCGGGTGATCGAAAGCGCGGCGGACGGCGCGCAGCCGTTCCTGCTCGGCGCGCGCGGCGCCCCCGAAGGCCTGCAACCGATCGATTTCGAGATTCTGGTTCTTCCGCTGCGGCACCACGGAGCGACGCACGCGCGCGTGCTGGGCGGCTGCGCGCCCGCTGTCAACGCCGCGTGGCTGGGGCTGCTGCCGACGGCGAGGATGAAAATCGCGTCTTTGCGCGCGTTGAGCGCGACGCCGTCGCCGGGATTTGTCGGACGCCGGAGCTCGCTGCCCGGGTTTCGCCGGCGCGGTCACCTGTTTGTTTACTCATCCAGGGGCTGAACTGCGATTATTAACTTCATCCCCATTGCGCGTATCAATGTGGTGTTAACGACGCCGGGGCTAAATTACCCAACGTTGGGTCAGCTTGTCGCCTTCCCACAAGCTGGCCCGGGTGGGGAGATTTTGGCTTTGACCGCTCTCGCGATGTTGATCGAGCAGGAGCCGCGCACGGAAGAGCGCCGGCGCCATTCCCGCGTCAAGGTGCGCTTGCCGGGGCAGTTCATGCGTGAGAACCGTCGCGAATACCCTTGCATGACCATCGACATGTCGACCGGCGGCGTGGCCTTCGCCGCCGACGAGCGGGTCGACATCGCGGAACGGATCATCGCCTATTTGAGCCATGTCGGGCGCGTCGAGGGGCGCGTTGTGCGCGAGTTTCAGGGCGGCTTCGCGATCGCCATGAAATTGCCGGCGCTGAAGCGCGAGCGACTCGCCGACCAGCTGACCTGGCTCGCAAACCGGCAGGAGCTCGGCATGCCCGAGGATCGCCGGCACGAGCGCATTCGCCCGCGCAAGATGCGCACGACGCTGATCCTGCCGACCGGCCGCGAGGTGATGGCCTCGATCGTCGACGTTTCGCGTTCGGGCGTCGCGCTGGCGCTCGCCACACCGGTCGCGCCGCCGGTCGGCACGCCGGTAACGGTCGGGACGACCAAGGGGCGGATCGTCCGGTTGTTTGCGAACGGACTGGCGGTCGAATTCACCCGAATCATCCCGGAAAGCGAATTCAGCGACGAAATTGCGCTGTGAGGCGCGAGCGCCGTGACGCGGCTTGGCGATTCGCGGCGATGGCTAAGGCGCGTGCCCCGATCGTCATGGCTTCGTTGATGCGCTCTTGACCGGTTAAGAGCCGATTCCGATCAAACTGAACCGGCGTCACCGCGAGCGAAGCGAAGCGAACCAGCGGCGCCGTCGACGCAGACTTATCCGGATAATCGACGATCTCATCGAACTGGATGGCTTCGCTTTGCTCGCCAAGACGGCTTCGCAGAGCTCACCAGGCCCGGCGTTGACTTTGCGTGTCAAGCGTACTTGACCTCGCCGAGGGGCGCACGCGGGCGACCGGCGCGTCCTTATTGAAGTGTTCACGACGACCGCCGGCGCCGGAGAGCCCCTAAAATTGTAGGCAACATCGCCAGCCCGCTGTAACCCAGCGGAATGTAGACCTAATCGCGTCGCTTTCGGGGACGCGCATGTCGATTGCTGCAAAATACTGGCCGCTTATTCCTGCCGCGTTCGGCCTCATCTCCTGGTTCGGCGGCTTGGGGCCCGTGAGCGCCAGCGAGGCGGCCAGCGTCCTCCCATCGCCGTCCGCCCGGCTCGGTGAGGCCAGCGCCTGCCGGTTTGTCTCGCCGACGTTCGAGCGCAAGACGGGCGACCGCGCGCCCCAGCTTGCCGTCAAATTCGCAGCCGGGGCGAAGTTGCGGTCTCTCGTCGCCGAGCCCTGCGGCCACGCGTCCCCGCCGCTCGACGTCTAGCCAATCGGCTTCAGGGCCGCCGCATAGCGGCGCCAGTTGGCGACATAATGGTCGGACGACGCCTGCAAGCGAGCGATCGTCGGTTCGTCGAGCGCGCGCGCCATTTTGGCTGGCGAGCCGACGATCAGCGATCCGTCCGGAAAGCTCTTGTTCTCCGTCACCAGCGCCCCGGCGCCGACGAGACAGTTGCGGCCAATTCGCGCGCCGTTGAGCACGATCGCGCCCATGCCGATCAGCGAACAATCGCCGATGACGCAGGAATGCAGAATGGCGTTGTGGCCGATCGTGCAATCCTCGCCGACGGTCAGCGGCAATCCGGAATCGGTATGCAGCGTGACGCCTTCCTGGACGTTCGAGCGCGCCCCCACGGTTAGACGCTCGTTATCGCCGCGCAGCACGGCGCCGAACCAGATCCCGACGTCCTCGCCGAGCACGACATCGCCGATCACGACCGCCGTTGGCGCAATCCAGTAGCGGCCTTCGGGCGGCAACACGGGCTTGCGATCCTCGAGCGCGTAGATGGGCACAGCGATCCCCCCGCTTCAGACGTCGTCGAGATCGATATCGAGGATCGCCATCTCCAAGGTAAAGCTCTTGGCCTTGGCGTCGTCGACCGTCAGCACGCCGATATGATCGGGGCCGTTGTTGAGCTCGACCGAATCGGTTTTCTTCATCCGGGCGGCGATCGTCAATTTGTCGTTGCCGAACCGCTTGCGCAGGAAACTCTGCAATTCGGCGCGCTCGACCGGGACTTTCATCTCGAAGAAGAAGGAGCGATCGCCATCCTCCTCGTCGACGATGATCTCGCCGAGCCGCGCCTCGCCGAGCGTCACCTCCGCGGCGTCCTTTTTGCGGGAATGCGGCTGCACCTGAATCTCGTCGCAGCCGAAAGAGCGACGCAGATGCGCCCGCAGTTTGGTCAATTCCGCCTTGTCCATCGCTCGCACCGCCGCCGTTGCGCCGACGCGTTTGCCACGGATCGGCCTCGCGCGGCAAGCCTCAGGCGTCGAGCGCCTTCTCGGCGAGGATCTGGTTCATGTCGCGCGCCGGCTCTGCGCAACCGGCCTCGCCGACGATCCGAGCGGGCACGCCGGCCACCGTCTTGTTGTGCGGCACCGGCGACAGCACGACGGAGCCCGCCGCGACGCGGGCGCAATGGCCGATTTCGATATTGCCGAGAATTTTCGCGCCCGCGCCGATCAGCACGCCGTGGCGGATTTTCGGATGCCGGTCGCCGGTCTCCTTGCCGGTGCCGCCCAGCGTCACGCCCTGGAGAATCGACACGTCGTCCTCAATTTCGCAGGTTTCGCCGACCACGAGGCTTGTCGCGTGGTCGAGGAACACGCCTTTGCCGATCTTCGCGGCCGGGTTGATGTCGACGCCGAATACCGATGACGCGCGGCTTTGCAGCATCAAGGCGAAGTCGCGCCGCCCCGCCGCCAGCATCGCATGGGCCAAGCGATGCGTCTGCAACGCGTGGAAACCCTTGAAGTAAAGCAGCGGCTCCATCATCCGCAGGCAAGCGGGGTCGCGGTCGGCGACGGCGATCAGGTCGGCCCGAAAAGCGACGCCGAGCGACGAATCGCGGGCGATGAGCGCGTCGTACTCCTGGCGGATCAGCGCGCCAGGGAGGTCGGGATGCGACAGCCGCTCGGCTACGCGATGGGCGATCGCGCGCTCCAGGGTGTCGTGGTTGAGGATCGCCGTCATCAGAAAGCCGGCGAGCGCGGGATCGCGCTTCAGCGCGTCCTGAGCCTCGACGCGGATGCGCGCGAAAAGAGGATCGCTCGAACCGAGCCCGACCAGCTTGGCGACATTCGGCATCGAACCTTCCCCCCGACCACGGCGTCACATTAACATACCGCGCCTACACGGCGAAGCGCGGGCGGGCGTAGCAGAGCACTTAGTGCGATCCGCCATTTTTCAAGAGGGCGCCGCTCGCCCCGTCCCTCATTCGATCCGGATGGTCGCCGAATCGGTTGCGCCGGCGGCGTCGATGACCGTTACTCGGGCGAAGCCGGCCCCGTCGGGCCTCCACGCGTTCTGGCGGCGGAACTCGCCAGCCGCCACCGGCGCGCCATTGACGAACCAGGCGAGCGGCAACTGGCCGCCCAGCGCCTTCAGGCTCAAGGGCTGCGCGCCGCCGGCGAGATCGACCCTGGCGCCGTCCGGCGGGAACGAAATTTTCAGCGCTGCGCGCTCCGTCGCTGTGATCGTCTTCGGCGCGTCATGCCGCAAATGCCGCAGCGGCGGCGGCAATTCCGCCGATGTCGCCACGCGCAGAACGCCTTTCGGCGCGCGCGGGCGCTCGATCTCGCGGCCGAGCCGCGCGAAGGCGTCGAACAGGATCGGCGCGGCGGACTCGCGCCCGATCAGGCCCGGGGTCGGCCCATTGTCGGGGCGCCCGACCCAGACCGCAATCGTCGTTCCCGCGTCGAAGCCGATCGCCAGCGCGTCGCGGAAGCCGTAGGAGGTGCCGGTCTTGAAGGCGATCCGGCCGCTCAGCGCATTCGGCGGCGGCGGCGCGCCGCGCAGTATGTCCTCGATATAATAGGCGGCGACCGGATCGGTGACGCGCCGCGCCGGCGTCAGCGCGTCGCCGACGCGCTCGTGCAGCGCCGGCGCCTCGCCGCCGCGCGCGAGACCGGCGTAGAGCCGGGCTAGATCGACGAGAGAAATCCCCAAGCCGCCGAGACCGATGGCGAGCCCGATCGGCGTCTCCTTCGGCAGCACGATCTCGGCGCCGGCGCTGTGCAGGCGGGCGAGAAAGGGCTCCGGCCCCTCGTCGGCGAGCAGTTCGATCGCCGGAAGATTGAGCGACATCTGCAACGCCCGCCGCGCCGTCACCGGCCCCTGGAAGCCGAGATCGAAGTTCTCCGGCGCATAGGCGCCGTAGCGCGCCGGCCGGTCGAACAGGATCGTCTCGGGGTGGGCGAGCCCCTGTTCAAAGGCGAGCGCGTAGATGAAAGGCTTCAGCGCCGAGCCCGGCGAACGCGGCGCCCGCAACATATCGACCGCGCCCTCGCGTGTGGCGTCGTCGTAATCGGCGGCGCCGACGCGAGCGCGGATCTCGCCGCTGCGATTGTCGATGGCGACAATCGCGACGGAGAGTTTCGGCCCCAGCCGCTCGGCGTGTTCCTTGGCGAGCGCTTCGAGTTTCTGCTGCAAACGCGCATCGATCGTCAGCTTTATCTGATGCGCCTGCTTGTCGGCGGCGATCGCTTCCTCCGCCGCGTGGGGGGCGAGGCGCGGGAACTCGCGGCGGCCGCGCGGGATCGGCTCCTGATTGGCGGCCTCGACTTCGCGCGCGTCGATGACGCCGCGGGCGAGCGCGCGTTGCAACACATGCGCGCGGGCCGCGCGGGCGGCCTCGGGATGCTTGTCCGGCCGGCGCGCTTCCGGCGCCTGCGGCAGGGCGACGAGCAGCGCCGCCTCGGCGATCGTCAGCCGCCGCGGCTCCTTGCCGAAATAGGCGAGCGAGGCCGCGCGCACGCCCTCGAGATTGCCGCCGAACGGCGCCAGCATCAGATAGCGGTCGAGCACGCCGTCCTTGCTGATCGTGCGCTCCATCTGCCAGGCTCGGGCCATCTGCCGGAGCTTGGCGGAGAACGAGCGCTCGCGCGGCTCCATCAGCCGGGCGACTTGCATGGTGAGCGTCGAGGCGCCGGAGACGATGCGGCCGCGACTCGCCGCCTGCATCGTCGCCCGGCCGAACGCCAACCAATCGACGCCGCTATGCTGGCGAAAGCGCGCGTCTTCATAGGCGATCAGCATCGCCAGATAGCGCGGATCGACCTCGGTATGCGTGATCGGCAACCGCCAACGGCCGTTCGCCATCGTGAACGGCCGCAACAGCCGGCCCTCGCGATCAACCACGATCGCGGACCCCGCGCGGGCGCTCATCAAGTCGAGCGGGCCGAGGGAGTTCAGGTAGAACTTCGCAGCGACGGGCAGAGCTAACAGCAGCACGGCCGCGAGCGAAACGACGGCGAATACGACGACCCGCGCCGTTCCCCTCTCCTCGCAAGAGCGGGGATCGCTCCTATCTGGCGCCACGGCTCATCTCGCCTTCACCTCAACCTCGCCGAACGCCGTGCGGCCGAATCGGTCCGGCCGATACATGTCCTCCGCCGTCGCAGCGGGTTGGACATAGTGGCCGGGCGTCGTCGCGCGGGCGACATAGGCGAGCGAGAAAAACGCCGATTGCCCCGCTTCGCGATCAACCGCCGCCACGAAGCGGTCATCGCGATATTCGACATGCGCCGGCTCGATGTCGCGCTTCAACCACGCGAACGCTTCAATCGAACCGGAATCAAACAACGCCGGGTTGTCGATCTCCAGGCCCGCGGGCAAGCGGTCGACGATCAGCAGCTTGGCGTATTTGGCCTCGGCCTCAGTGATCTTCAGCACGACGAGGATACGGTCGTTCTGCACAAGGTTGCTGATGTCGGCTTTCTTGCCGTCGAGCGTGTAGAACTCGCGCGCGATCTCGTACCCTTGCGCGGCGGCGGGCGCCGGCGTCAGCGGCGCGCCGGAGGTCGTCGTCACCAGCTTCAGCGGCGTGTCGCCGTTGTTGCCGAGCGAGGCGAGTTCGGCGCCGACGGAATAGGCCGACCAGCGCCGGTAGAGCGCGCCGTTGACCGGCTTGCCGTCGAGCGTCAGCGCATCGCGCGGACGCCGCTCGGCGAGCGCCTCGGCCGCCAAGGCGAGCCAGTTGTTCTCCTGCGTCGAGGTGAGGTCCGTCGCGGCGCGCGCGGCGTCGACGACGGCGCTGGCGCGGGCGAGTGCGTCGGCCGGCGCCTCGCTGAGCTTGGCTTCGGCGAGCAGGGCGAGCACGCCCGCCGCGTCGCGCAGCTTCGATCCGTAGTCGGGGCGCGAGACGTTGCTATCCGTCTCCGCCTCCAGCGTCGTCAGCGCGGCGGCGAACACCCGCGCGGCGCGCGCGCGGTCGCCAAGCATGGCGAGCGCACCGCCAACCTGCGCCCGCGCCATCGGCGTCTTGAACAGGTCGAGCTTGGTGTCGGCGAGATAGCGCAGATCGCCAATCACCGGACGGCCGTTGCGCGCCAGCACATAGAGCGCATAGGCGAGCGGCTCGCCGGCGCCGTCGCTGGGATCGGCGGCGTTGACGACCGTGTTGCGCAGGTGGTCGAGCGCATTGTCGAAGCCGATCTGCGGCACCGCGAAATTTCGCTCGCGCGCGCGGGTGAGGAAATCGGTGATGAACGCGTCGAGCCAGAGATCGTCGCCCTCGGCGTCGGCGGTCCACAGGCCGAATGCGCCGTTGGCGCCTTGCCGCGTCATCTCCTTGTCGATCGCCGCTCTGATGCGACCGTCGAGATCAGGGTCGAGCGCGAGATGCTCGGCGCTGGCGAGCTTGTTGACATAAAGCAGCGGCATGGCGCGGCTCACCGTCTGCTCCGAGCAACCATAGGGGTAACGGTCGAGCGCCTGCAGCACCGCCGGCGCATCAATCGCGCCGAACGGCGACACCGCGAGAGACAACGACGCGGTGCCGGGCACGAAGGCGGCAAGCGCCTTGTCGTCGAGCGCGAGGCTCTGCCCCGGCGGCAGGTTGCTGACGTCCCGGGCGTAAACCTCCGGCGTGCCGGATTCGACGTTGAGCACGGATTTCTGCGGGCCGGAGAAGCCGGGGCCGGAGACGTCGAGATCGAGCGCAGCGGTCCCGACGCCGTTGGCTTCGATCGGCATCGTCACCTTGGCTTTCGCGTGCGCGGCGAGCTTGAGGGTCTGGCTCAGCGCATCCGCCGCGGCCGCGAGCGGGCCGTGGATGTCGAGCGAGAGTTTGTACTCACCGGCTTCGCCATCGACGTTGTCGATGTCGAATTGCAGCCGCGAGCGGTCGCCGATGTTGAGGAAGCGCGGCAGGCTCGCGGTGACGACGACGGGATCGCGCACGACCATGTCAACCGAGGCGGCGCCGACGCGCGTCGGGGTCCAGGCGACGGCGGTGATGCGCACCGCGCCGTTAAACGCCGGCAGATCGAACGGAACCTCGGCGCGGCCGTCGGCGCCGACCTTGACGACGCCGGAGAACAAGGCGAGCGGCGCCTGCGTCGGCAGATCGCCTTCGAGATTGCCGCCGCCGTCGCCGCCGACATGCAGCGCGCCGACAACGCCCTGCATCCCATCAATCAAAAAGCCGTAGAGGTCGCGGATTTCCAGCGCCAGCTTGCGCTGTCCGAAGAAATAGCCGGAGGGATCGGGTGTCTGATAGTGCGTGAGGTTGAGGATGCCGATGTCGACGGCGGCGACCGTCACCCGCGCCTCCTCGCCGGCGGCGAGCCCGGCGAGTTGAACCGGAACGCGGACGGTCTCACGCGGACGCGTCTTGTCCGGCGCCGCGATCGTCACGTTAAGCTTGTGCGCCGCCTCGTCGATATGCAGCCAGGCGACGCCCATGGCGCGCGCCGGCATGCGCTTTTGCTGAACGTCGAGCGGCCGTTGCGTGATTGCCACGGCGTAGGCGCCCGCGCCCCAATCGGCGCCGACTTCGAACGGCGCAACGTTGTCGCCCTGCTTGAGGTCAACGTCAATCAATCGTTCGAGTTTGTCGCCGACCAGCGCGATCGTCGCCTTGCCGGCGAAGCGCGAGGCGATGCGGAGCTGCGCCGTCTCGCCGGGCGCGTAGTTGGGTTTGTCGAGCGTCACCGTGACATTGTCCGGCGTGTCGGCGCTTGCCGAACCCGACCAACCCACGTCGAAGCTGAAGCTCGTCGTCTCGCCTTCGGCGGATTTCACGTCGAGCCGGTGCTTGCCCCAGCCGACGCGGGCTGCGAATTTGGCGGGGGCGTCGGAGGAAATATCGAACGCGCCGTCCGCCAGCTTGCGCGACGATTTCACCGGCTCAAAATTCCAGCGCCCGTCGACGTTGAACCACTGGTAGTCGTTATCGACTTTATAGAGCGACCACGAGACGCTCTTGCGGGCCAGCGCGCCGCCGTCCGGCGCCACCGCAATCGCCTCAAAGGTCGCGAGATCGCCGCTCGAAATATCGTCGGCGAAATCCTTCTTGATCCCGAGCATCGCCGTCTTGCCGCGCACCGGCAGCGTGACGACGCGCTCGACCGTGCGGCCGCCGGACTCGGCGACGTCGACGATGATGCGCGCCTCCAGCGGCCGGACCGCGTCGCCCTCTGGCAGCTCGATCGAGAGATCGGCATGGCCCTTGTCGTCGGTCTGCGCCTTGTCGGGGAACTGCACTTCGACCGGGTTGAACTCGTCATCGACCAAGCCCGCGACGAAGCCGGGATGGCCGGGGAGCGCGCCGCCGTCGACGGCTTTCAGCCGGATCGCGCCGGTCACGTCGAGGCCGGCGGCCGGCGCGCCATAGAGAAAGCGCGCGTCGAGCGATACCGGGATCGGCTCGCCGGCGGTCGCGAATATCGACGCCGGGCTTCAGCTGATAGTCGAGCCGCTCGGGCACGTAGTCTTCGAGCAGGAATTGCGCGTGGCCGATCGCCGGCGCCTTCGGGTCGGCGTAGGCGTCAATCGACCACGTTCCCGCCGTCGCCTCGGCGGCGAGCGCCACGCTGAGCGCGCGGCCGCCGAGACCCTGGTCGTTCGACGGTTGCGCGCTTGTATTCGACGCCGTCGGGGCGCTTGACGACCAGCGTCAGCGGCAGGCCGGATTTCGCCGCGCCTTTGGCGTCGCGCATGCAGCGCGGCGACATAGACGGTCTCGCCGGAGCGGTAGACGCCGCGCTCGGTATAGAGGAACGCGTCGAGCGCCGCCGGCGCATCGCGGCCGGCGACGCCGCGATCGGTGAGATCGAACGGCGCTTGCGTGAGATTCAGGAAGCCGTAGTCGTCGCCGAGCGTCGCCACCACGACGCCGGGCGCGGCGCCGCCGGTTCCCCGCGATGAGGCCGGGGTCGAAATCGGCGCGGCCGTCGGCGCCAGTCGTCTTGGTCGCCAGCACTTCGTTGTTGCGCGCGATCAGTCGCAGCTCGACGCCGGCGAGCGGCGCGGCGGTGCTGAGCGAGCGCACGATCGCGTGGATGCCGTCGTCGCCGGAGAGCGCGGTGAGGCCGAGATCCGAGATCACCATCCATTGTGTGGCAAGTTGGTCGACGCTCTCAGGCTCCGCGCCTGCGGGCTTCGGCGCCGTCCACGGCTTGGCGGTGATGAGATAAAGCCCAGGCTGCAACTTGCCGACCGCTTGATCCAGCGGGAAGTCGGTGACGACGTCCTTGTTGAGTTCGGACGCGACGTCCATCGCGCCGCTCCAGACTTTCGCGCCTTCCTGAGATTCGATGTCGGTCGCGCGCGAACTGGAGATCGGTTTCAGGAAATCGTCGTGCGCGATCTCGGCCATCAGATTGCGATCGCCGACGCGATAGACGTCGACCGCGACCTTCGAGGTGTTGACGGTGGTCAGCGGCGCGCCGAGCTGGCCGAGCCGCGGCAGCACATAGGCGCGACCGGCGAAATGCGCCTGCGCCGATCGGTCCTGCACATAGATTTCATAGTCGGCGTTCTTCAACAGGTCTTCGCCGACGTTGGAGGGCAGGCCGGCGCGCAGCACGATCGCGTAGCGCTCGCCGTGTTTGAGGCCCTCGACGCAGAGTTGTTGATCTTCGTTGGAGATCGCGGGGTTGCTCGCCCCCGCCACGGCGACGTAAGGGGTAAAGTCGGTCTTGCGCGCCAGCGGATCGGAGAAGTTGAAACAGACGCGGGGTGTGGCGGACTCGTTGTCGACCTTGTAGTCGAGGATGCGGAAGCCATGCTTCTCGCGCATGTCCTCGTAGGCCGAGCGCACGTCGGGATCGTCCTTGCGATCGAGGCTCGCCTTCAGCGAATCGAGCGCGATGCGCCAGGATTCGTTACGCGCTTCGAGATTGCCGAGCGCGGCGAGCGCCTCCGCCTGTTGCGGCGGGCTCTTGGCGTATTCAAAAGCGGCGTAGGCGGCGGTTGTGGCGCGGCTGACGATGTCGTAGCGGCCTTCCAACTTGGCGTCGTCGGCCGCCTGTCCCAACCGCGCATAGGCAAGCCAAGCCGCCGGGTCCTTCGGCGCCGCCGCGATCGCGGCGCCGAGTTCCTCGGCGGCGTCCTTATAGTTGGAGGAGGCGGCGGCCTGCTTCAACAATTGATCGTTGCTGCGACCTTTGATCCTCGCGCCGATCTTGATCGTTTCTTTGCGAAACGTCTCCGCAAGCTGCACGACGTCGCTGGCGAGGTCCTCGCGCGCGAAGGCGCCGGCGGCCACAGCGGACAACGGCCAGAGCAGCAGCCCGAGCGCCAACGCCAGGCGAAGCATTTTCGTCATGTTTCCTCTCCGGGCGTCGCGGGAAGCCTGGGGTTGGTCTATTGTCGCCTTCGTCGCGGCGGCGCAACGTTATCATGGGGGCCGGCGCGGCGGGGAGGCTTGCTGGATGAAAATGCGATTGGCGTGCGTTTTTGCGTGGCTGCTGGCTGCGATTCCCGCGCAAGCCGTGGACGCGCCGCCCGCCGCGCGGGCGTTCGAGGCGCTTCCCGATTCGGATCGCAAGGCGTTGCAAGAGGCGTTGGGTTGGTTGGGGTTCTACAATGGCGTCGTCGACGGCGCATTCGGCAAACGGACGACCGACGCGCTGGCGGCTTATCAGCAAAGCGTCGGCGCGCCCTCGGACGGAATTGTGACGCAAAAGGGGCTCGCCGCGTTGAAAGACGGCGCCGCCAAGGCGAAGGCGGCGGTCGGCTTCCGGTTGATCGACGACCCTTTCACCGGGGTTCGCATCGGCGCGCCGATGAAGCTGTTGGAGAAGCGCGACAACGGCGAGGCGAGCGCCGCGCTGACCAGCAAGGACGGCAAGGTCGGTCTCTATTTGCGCGAGACGTCGGGCAGCCTCGCCGCGCTCTACAAGACGTTCAGCGCCGACACGGGCGCGCGCAAGGTGACGTATAAGGTGCTCAAGGCCGACGCGTTTTTCGTCACGGCGGGCGAGGACGGCGACAACAAGTTCTACCGCCGCTACGCCGCGCCCCCCGGCGGCGGCGGCGACGTCAAGCTGCGCGGCTTCGCCTTCATCTACCCGAAGGCGCGGGCGAAGGCGCTTGATCCGGTGGCGCTCGCCATCGCCAATGCGTTCGACCCGTTCCCCGCGACGGCGGCGCCCGCTCCGGCGCCGACGCCTGCGCCACCGCCGCCGCCCAAACTGGTCGCGACGGCGCTCGTCGTCGCGCCGGGCGTCGCGGTCACGGCGCTCGATCCGGCGGGGTGCAAGACGCCGACGATCGAGGGCAAGCCGGCGCGCTATCTCGACAGCGGCGCGCCGTTGCTGCGGCTCGGCGGCGACTTCGGCGCCGGCGCGACGGCGATCCCCGTCGGCGACGACAGCGACGACCTCGTCGCGCTGAGCCTCGCCGGCGGCGGCGCACACCCGACGCTGGAGGCGGCGACGGCGGCGTCGGTTCCCGGCGCGCAGGGCAAGGTCCTCGCGGCGCTCGGGGCGTCCGGCGGGCCGCTGTTCGATCGCCAGGGCCGGGTGGTCGGCTTCGTCGCGCCGGCCGGGAGGGTCGAGAGCCGGGCCGGCGTCGTGCTCGCCGCGCCCCGTGCGTTCCTCAAGGCCGCCGCTCTCGGCGAGGCGAGCGCCGAGGCCGGGGCGAGCCTGCCGGCGGCGGCGATCGCCAGGCTTAGGCGCAGCGCGATCGTTGGCGTATTCTGCGCCGCATGAGCCTCGATTCCGGTCCGCGCGTCCTGATCTTCGATTCCGGCCTCGGCGGCCTGACCGTGTTCGCGCCGGTCGCCGAAGCGCGTCCCGACGTCGAGCTTTGCTACGTCGCCGACGACGCCTTCTTTCCCTACGGCGCGCTTAGCGAGCGGGCGCTGGTCGATCGCGTCGTCGGGCTTATGGGCGAACTCGTGGCGCGTTGGCGGCCCGATCTCGTCGTCATCGCCTGCAATACGGCCTCCACGCTGGTGCTGGCGCCCTTGCGCGAAAAATTCGCCGATTTGCCGTTCGTCGGCACGGTGCCGGCGATCAAGCCCGCCGCGCAGGCGTCGCGCTCGAAGCTGATCTCGGTGCTGGCGACGCCCGGGACGGTCGCGCGCGATTACACCCGCGGCCTCATCCGCGAATTCGCCGGCGATTGCGACGTGACGCTGGTCGGTGCGGCGCGGCTGGCCGGGATCGCCGAGCGGTTCTTGCGCGGCGAGCCGGCGTCGCAAGACGAGATCGCGGAAGAGATCGCGCCGGTCTTCGTCGCCCGCGGGGATCAGCGCACCGACCAGATCGTGCTCGCCTGCACACATTTTCCGCTGCTGCTGCCGCAGCTCGACGGCCGCCGCGCCGTGGGAGGTCGCGTTCGTCGATCCTGCGCCAGCGATCGCGCGCCGCGTCGACGCGCTGCTCGGGCCGGCGCGGTCGCGAATGCGCGTGGAGGCGCCGCGGGCGATGTTCACGAGCGAGGCGCCGGCGTCGGCGGCGTTGCGAAAAACCTTGCTTAGGGACGGCCTGACCGTTAGCTCGCTTGCCTAACGCTGGCGCGCCGCAGCGCGCCTTGTCTTGAAAGGCTCCCCCTCATGCGAAGTCCGGTCGGACAGCCTGTTCGCTTGGCGGAATACCGCGTTCCCGACTTCCTGATCGACAAGGTCGAGATGGATATTTCGCTCTCGCGCGACGCGACCCGCGTCGTCGCCGAACTCTCGCTTCGCCCGCATCCGCGCGGCGAGACGAACGCGCCGCTGCGGCTCGACGGCGACGAACTGTCGCTCGTCTCCGTCGCGCTCGGCGGGACGACGCTTGACCCAAGCGCGTTCGCCGCAAGCCCGAGCGAACTGACCATTCCCTCGCCGCCGCGCGCGCCGTTCACCCTGAAGATCGAGACCCGGCTCGCGCCCGCCGCCAACACCAAGCTGATGGGGCTCTATCGTTCCGGCTCCGCCTATTGCACTCAATGCGAGGCGGAGGGTTTTCGCCGCATCACCTATTTTCTCGACCGGCCGGACGTGCTCTCGGTCTTCCGTGTGCGGCTGGAGGCGGATCGCATCGAGGCGCCGGTGCTGCTCGCCAACGGCAACCTCGTCGAGAGCGGCGACGCCGGGCCTGATCGCCACTATGCGATCTGGTTCGATCCGTTCAAGAAGCCCTGCTACCTATTCGCCATCGTCGCCGGCGACCTGTCGCGCGCCAGCGATCATTTCGTCACCGCCTCGGGCCGGAACGTCGAACTCGGCGTCTACACCGAGCCCGGCAAGGAGACGCGGGCGGCCTACGCCATGCACGCCCTGAAACGTTCGATGGCGTGGGACGAGCGGGTCTACGGCCGCGAATACGACCTCGACGTGTTCAATATCGTCGCCGTGTCCGACTTCAACATGGGCGCGATGGAGAACAAGGGGCTCAACGTCTTCAACGACAAATACGTGCTCGCCTCGGCCGAGACCGCGACCGACGACGATTACGCCGGCATCGAGGGCGTCATCGCCCACGAATATTTCCACAACTGGACCGGCAATCGCATCACCTGCCGCGACTGGTTCCAACTTTGCCTCAAGGAAGGGCTGACCGTCTTCCGCGATCAGGATTTCTCGGCCGACCAGCGCTCCGCCCCCGTCAAGCGCATCGCCGACGTCCGCACGCTGAAGGCCGCGCAGTTCCCCGAGGACGCCGGCCCGCTGGCGCACAACGTTCGGCCCGAGGTCTATCACGAGATCAACAATTTCTACACGGCGACCGTCTACCAGAAGGGCGCCGAAGTGATCCGGATGCTGAAAACGCTGATCGGAGACGACGCTTTCCGCCGGGGCATGGACCTTTACTTCGAGCGCTGCGACGGGACGGCGGCGACGGTCGAAGAGTTTCTCGCCTGCTTCGCTGAGGTCTCCGGCCGCGACCTGACAATATTCAAGCGCTGGTATTCGCAGGCCGGCACGCCGCGGCTGCGCATCGCCACCCACTTCGACGCGACGGCGCAGACCTTTCGGGTCGAGCTGACGCAATCGCTCGCGCCAACGCCCGGCCAGCCTGAGAAACTGCCGGCGACGATCCCAGTGCGGCTCGGGCTTGTCGATCCGCAGGTCGGCGACCTGCCGCTCGATTGCGCCGAGGCCAACCCAGAGGAGATCGCCGCCGGCGTGTTCGCCCTGGAAGCGCCGAGCCGCACGCTGACCTTCGCCCACGTGAAACGCCGCCCCGCCTTGTCGGCGCTGCGCGGCTTCTCGGCGCCGGTGACCGTCGAGGACGATCTCACCGAGGCCGACCGGCTCGCGCTGCTGTCGCGCGACAGCGATCCGTTCAACCGCTGGCAGGCTTTGCAGACGCTCGCGGTCGATCTGCTGAAGCGCTCGGTGGAGGCGATCCGCGCCGGCGCTGCGCCGCGCGTCGATCCCGCTTTCGTCGAGGCCTACGGGTCGGTCGTCGCCGACGCCGCGGCGGCCCGGGTCGACGCCGCCTTCGCCGCGCTGGCGCTGCAATTGCCGAGCGAAGCCGACATCGCGCGCGAGATCGGCCGCGACGTCGACCCCGACGCGATCCGCACCGCGCGCGAGACGCTGCGGGGCCGGCTCGGCCGGGCGCATGCGGCGGCGTTGAAGGCGTTGCACGCCGACATGGTCAATGAGGGTCCGTTCAGCCCCGACCCCGCGAGCGCCGGGCGGCGCGCGTTGCGCAACGGCGCGCTCGGCATGATCGTCGCCGGCGATGGGATCGACGGGCCGCGGCTCGCCGCGACGCAATACGCCGGCGCGGAGAATATGACCGAGAAGTTCGGCGCGCTCGCCGCGCTGTCGATCCTGCCGGGACCGGCGCGCGAGAACGCGTTCGAGAATTTCGGCCGCGTCTACGCCGCCGAGCCGCTGATCCTCGACAAATGGTTCGCCCTGCAAGCGCAGATCGGCGAGACCGGAACGCTGGATCGGGTGCAGGCGCTGATGCGCCATCACGCGTTCTCGCTGGCGAACCCGAACCGGATCCGCGCGCTCGTCGGCGGCTTCGCCGCCAACCAAACCCAATTCAACCGGACGGACGGCGCGGGCTATGAATTCCTGGCCGACATTGTGTTGCACCTCAACGGCTCCAATCCACAGATCGCCGCGCGGTTGTTGACCGCGTTGCGTTCCTGGCGATCGCTGGAGACGCAGCGCCGCGCCCGCGCCGAAGCGGCGCTGACCCGCATCGCCGCTCGCGAATCCCTGTCGGCGGACGTGCGCGACATCGTGACGCGAAGCCTCGATCGCGGCTGAGCGTCGGCGCCATAGAACGCAGAGCGGCGGCCCCTCCCGTTAGGGAAGGCGCCGCGCCTCGGGCTCGGCTCGCCCAACCGAAGCAATTTTTCGCGCCGCTAAAACAATTCCCCTGGACAAAGAATCAAACAAGGATTCTTATAGTCCCGATTCGGTTACGCGTGCGGATTGCGCCGAAATCACCAACATGGATGAGGGTTGCGCATGACGCGCGCGAGCGCGGCTGTCGGGCGGACGTTTGTGTTCGCCGGCCGCCGCCACACTTACAGATTGGGGCGCGGCGGGAGGCGTTGGTCGAGAATGCGGGGGAGTGCGCGGCAGGCTTTGGGGTCTGCAGGGCCAATCGCTGCGGCGCTCATCCTGGTCGTCATCGCCGTGCTTGTCACCTGGCGGCTTGAGCGCTCCCGCCAGACGGCTTTGGACCTATCGGCGCGGTTGCTTGATCTGCGTACCGGCGAACTCGCCCACAAGCTCGACGCCGGCTTTTTGGCCGCGCCGGCCGCCGATCCCCAAGCTCTGCTCGCGCAAACGCTGGGCGGCGACGCCAACGACGGCGTCGCGCTCCTTGTTGACGGCGAAGGCGCGGTGCGCGCCGCCTGGCCGCATCGCGCCGCAACGGCTGCGACGCTCGGCGAAGCGCTCGGGGGCGACGCGCTGTTGCCGGTGTTCGGCGACAAATCCGGCGCGATGCGGATCGAGGCGCCGGGGGGCGTCGACAGTTACGCCGCCGTGCGGACGCTCGCCGCCGACCACGGGCAGGTGGCGCTCATCGTCAGCGAGCGCGCGATGCTGGCGAACTGGCGCGAGAACGCGCGCGTGCTGGCGGCGCTGTTGGCCGCGACGGCGCTCATTCTCGCAGGCTGCGTGATGGCGTTCTGGCTCGACGCGCGGCGCGCCCGGGAGAACGCCAAAACCTCCGCCGCGCGACGCGCCAATCTCGATCTCGCGTTGCGTCATGGCCGCTGCGGGCTATGGAGCTGGGACTTGGCGCGAGGTCGGATCATCTGCTCCGCCTCGATGTTCCATCTCCTGCGCGCGCCGCAGGAATCGGCGGCGCTCAGTCTGGAGGACTTCGGCCGCTATATGCACCCCGAGGACCCGCCGCTGGCCGAGATCGCCGCGGCCGCGCTTACGGCCCCGCTGGGGCCGATGGTGTTTCAACGGCGATTGCGCCGCGCCGACGGCGAGTGGATTTGGCTCGACCAGCGCGCCGACATCGTCGAGGAGCCGCTCACCAAGCGCCGCCTGCTGATCGGCATCGCGATCGACGTGAGCGACCGGATGCGCGAAGCGGAAATCTCGGCGACCGCCGATCAGCGTCTGCGCGATGCGATCGAGGCGATCTCAGAGGCGTTCGTGCTGTGGGACTCGAACAATCGTCTGGTGCTGTGCAACTCCAAATATCAGCGTCTGCACAGGCTGCCGCAGGAGACGGCGCGGGTCGGCGCGTCCTACGCGGAGCTGGCGCGCCTCGGCCAGGCGCCGATCGTCTCCAACGAGATCGTCGTCGCGCCCAACGAGGCTGCGCCGCTCGGCGGCCGTTCGCGCACCTATCAGGCCCGGCTCGCCGACGGGCGATGGTTGCAGGTCAACGAGCGGCGCACCCGCGACGGCGGCTATGTCTCGGTCGGCACCGACATCACCGCGATCAAACAAAACGAAGAAGAGTTGCAGAAATCCGAGCGGCTGTTGTTGCAGACGGTAGCGCAGCTCAACCAGTCGCGCCGCTCGCTCGAGGCGCAGGCGCAGCAGATGGCCGAACTCGCCAAAGGCTATCACGAGGAGAAGGCCAAGGCGGAGACCGCCAACCGCGCCAAGGCCGAGTTCCTCGCCAACATGGGCCATGAGCTGCGCACGCCGCTCAACGCGATCATGGGCTTCTCCGACATCATGCGCAGTCAGACGTTGGGGCCGATCGCCGAGAAATATCTGGATTACGCGGGCAACATTTTTGAAAGCGGGCAATCGCTGTTGCGGGTTTTCGACGACGTGCTCGCGATGTCGAACTTCGAGTCTGGCCGCATTCAACTGCACTATCAGAAATTCGTGGCGATGGAGGCGGTTCAGGTGGCGATCGCCGATGTCACCGAGGCCGCGCAGGCCAAAGACATCGCCGTACGCGTCGAGGTCGAGCCCGACGCGTCGCTGCACGCCGACTCCGCCGCGGTGGCGCGCGTGCTGACGACACTGACGCGCAACGCTATCAAATTCGCGCCGCGCGGCGGCTCGGTGTCGATCGGGGCGCAGAGTTTTCGCGAACACATCTATTTCTATGTCGAGGACGACGGCCCGGGAATTCCGGAGCACGATCTCGCGCGTCTCGGCCGGCCGTTCGAACAGGCGAGCAAAGCGATGGCGAACGGCATGAAGGGTTCGGGCCTCGGGCTGGCGATCGCGCGCTCCTACGCCGAGTTGCACGGCGGCACGCTCAATATCTCCTCGCGTTTCGGCGAGGGCACGGTGGTGCTGGTGACGATCCCCAAGGCGCCGCCGGGGCCGCGCGCGATGGCGATCAGCGCGGTGGCGTGAAACTGCGCGGTTGTCCGCCGAGGCGCGCCGGCTTGACGGACGCCTTGCGGCGTCAGACCATTCCCTAACGCGGGCCGCCGATGGCGGCCGACCGAGGGAACGTCATGACTGTCGCGTATGCCGCCGAGTTGGCCGCGAAGGCGCGATCCCTCGTCCCGCAGGGTTGGCCCTCGCCTGGGCGAGAAGGCCGCAGGTTGGCGACGTGAGCGCCCAAGAGATCGACGAGCCCGCCAGCCTCCGGCTCAGGGTCGCCGAACTCGAGCGGAAGCTGGAGGCCGCTGGCGGGCTGAGGGCGGCGAACGCCCGGCTTTCCGCGGAGCTGACGTCGCGCACGCGCGAACTTGCCGAGGCGCGTCAGCAGCAGACCGCCGCCGCCGACGTGCTGAAGGTCATCAGCCGCTCCGCGTTTGATCTGGACGCGGTTTTGCAGACCTTGATTGACACCGCCGTTCGGTTGACGCGCGGCAGTCGCGGGACGATTTTTCTTAGACAGGGCGAATATCTGGTCGCCCGCGCGTTTCACAGCCATGTCGGCGAACAGCTGCGCCATTATTTGGCGACAACGCCCTGGCGGCTCGACGGCGACAGTCACATGTTGAGGGCGGCGCGCGAGGGCGTGATCGTCCACATTCCCGACCTCTCGCAGTCGGAGAAACAGAGCGACAGGGAGGTCAAGAAGCGAGCCGCCTTCGGCGCCGGGCTGTGGACGCCGCTGATGCGCGACGGCGAAGTCATCGGCGTGTTCGGCGTGCCGCGCGACGAACCGGTCGCGTTTTCGCAACGGGAGATCGAGCTCATCCAGAGTTTCGCCGATCAGGCCGTGATCGCCATCGAAAACGCGCGGCTGTTTCGGGAGGTGCAGGCGAAGACCGAAGATCTCGCCGAGGCGTTGCGGATGCAGACCGCGACCTCGGAAGTGTTGAAAGTCATCAGCCGCTCGGCCTTCGACTTGCAGGCGGTGTTCAACACGCTGGTCACCTCCGCGGTCGAACTCGGCGGCGCGCTGACCGGGACGCTTTGCGTGCGCGACGGCGACGTGTTTCGTTATCGCGACACGGTCGGCGCGGAGCATACGAGCGCACTCGCGCAATATCTGAAGGAGCATCCCGCCGCGCCTGGCCGTGCGACCATCGCCGGCCGGGTGTTGCTCTCGGGCAAGGTTGAGCGCATTCCCGATTGTCTGGTCGATTCGGAATATGTGGTCCCGATGGGCGCGCTGGCGTCGAACGTGCGTTCACTGCTTGGCGTGCCTTTGCTGCGGAAGGACGGGCTCGAGGGCGCCATCATATTGACGCGCGCCGAGCCCGGCGAGTTCACCGAGCGCCAGATCGAGATCGTCCAGACTTTCGCCGATCAGGCGGTGATTGCGCTGGAGAACGTGCGGCTGTTCGAGGAGGTCCAGGAGAGGACGCGACAACTTTCAGAAGCGCTGAAGCAGCAGACCGCGACAGCGGACGTGCTCAAGGTCATCAGCCGCTCGGCGTTTGATCTCCAGGTCGTCTTGGAGACTTTGATCGAGTCCGCGAGCGAACTCTGCGAGGCGGACAAGGGGGTGATCTGGCTGCGCGAAGGCGAGCTTTTCCACGCCCGCGCCACCGCAGGTTATGACGAAGAATACGTGCGCGTGTTCAAAGCAAACCCACGCAGCTTGTCGAACAAGTCCCTGGTGCCGCGGGTCGCAAGATCAGGGCAGGTCGAGCATATAGCCGATGTTTATCTCGACCCCGATTTCGAACCTCCGGGCCGGAGCGTGGCGAGCATGGGCGTTCGCACCTTGCTGGGTGTGCCGCTGTTGCATGGCGGCGAAGTTGAGGGCGTGTTTACGTTGGCCCGGCGGCGCGCTGCGCCCTTCGACTCCCGTCAGATCGAGATCGTCCAGACCTTCGCCGATCAGGCGGTGATCGCCATCCAGAACGTGCGCCTGTTCCTGCAAGTGCAGGCCCGCACGCGCGAACTCGCCGCCTCGCTCGACGATCTGCGCAAGGCGCAGGACCGGCTGGTGCAATCGGAAAAGCTCGCTTCGCTCGGCCAACTCACCGCCGGCATCGCCCATGAGATCAAGAACCCGCTCAATTTCATCAACAACTTCTCCAGCCTGTCGCGCGAATTGCTGGATGAGTTGCGCGAGCTTCTCGCCAAGCAGAGTTTGATCGAGGAAGCCGACGAGTTGATCGGCATGGTCGCGTCCAATCTCGACAAGGTCGTGACCCACGGCAAGCGCGCCGATTCCATCGTCAAGAACATGCTGCTGCACTCCCGCGAAGGGTCCGGGGAGCGCACGAGCGTCAACGTCAACGCCATGGTCGAGGAGGCGCTCAATCTCGCCTACCACGGCGCGCGCGCGGAGCGGCCGGGCTTCCATGTGACCATCGCCAAATCGCTCGATCCGAACGCCGGCGCGGCCGAGATCTTCGCGCAGGAGATGACGCGCGTATTATTGAACTTGATTTCTAACGCCTTCTACGCGACCACGAAGCGCAACGACAGCGAGGCGAATGGCGGCTATGAGCCGACGATCACGGCTTCGACGCGCAATTTGGGGGACGAGGTCGAGATCGCCGTTCGCGACAACGGAACGGGCATTCCCGAAGAGGTGAGGGCCAAGATGTTCAATCCGTTCTTCACCACCAAGCCGGCCGGCGAAGGCACCGGGCTCGGGCTTTCGCTCAGCCACGACATTGTGGTGAAACAGCACGGCGGCGCGCTCGAGGTTGCGACGGCTCCGGGCGCCTATACAGAGTTCACGATTCGGCTGCCGCGCGCGGGGGGTGGCAAATGAGCGCGCTGATCCTGGTTGTCGACGACGAGCCCGACGTCGCCGAGCTGTTCCGCCAGCAGTTTCGCAAGGAGCTGCGCGCGGCGCGGTTTCAGTTGGAGTTCGCCCAGAGCGCGCCGGAGGCGCTGGCGCGCGTCGACGCCGCCGAACACGCCGAACTCATCCTCATCCTCTCCGACATCAACATGCCGGGCATGAGCGGGCTCGAACTGTTGCCGCGGGCGCGCCAGGCGCGGCCGGACGTGCCGGTCATCATGATCACCGCTTATGGCGACGCCGATACGCGACGCAGGGCGATTGAGGGCGGGGCGGCTGGCCTGATGACGAAGCCGATCGATTTTCCCGAACTGCGCGAACAGATCCAGAGCCGGCTCGCGGCGGCGGGCGGCCCATGACCGCGAAGATCCTGGTCGTCGACGACGAGCCCGACCTTGAGGACCTCGTCCGGCAGAAGTTTCGCCGGCAAATTCGCGAGGGCTTGATCGCCTTCGGTTTCGCGCGCGACGGCGTCGAGGCGCTAGCCTTTCTGGAGACCCATGCCGATTTCGACATGGTGATCTCCGACATCAACATGCCGCGCATGGACGGGTTGACGTTGCTCGCCAGGTTACAGGACGGAGCGATCAAATTCTCGACCGTGATCGTCTCGGCCTATGGCGACATGGCCAATATCCGTACGGCGATGAACCGGGGCGCCTTCGACTTCCTGACGAAGCCGATCGACTTCGCCGATTTCGAGACGACCATCGCCAAGACCATCAGCCATGTCGCCGCGTTGCGCGATGCGCGCGCCCGACAGGCCGAGGCGGAACGGGCGCATGCTTCGCTGTCGCGCTATTTCTCGCCCAATCTCGCGCGCAGCCTCGCCGCCGACGGCAGCGCGCTGGCGCTGGCCGGCGAACGGCGCGAGATCGCAACGCTGTTCACCGACATCGCGGGTTTCACACCGCTGGTGGAGACGCTTGATCCCGCTCGGCTCACATCGCTGCTCAGCGGCTATCTGGAGGTGATGACGGAGGTCATTTTCGCGCATGAGGGGACGGTCGCCAAGATCATCGGCGACGCCATTCACGCGTTATTCGGCGCGCCCGCCGACCAGCCCGACGCGGCGCGACGCGCGATCGATTGCGCGCTTGCGCTCGACGCCGAGGCCAGCGCAGTCCGTGCGGATTGGAACGCGCAAGGGGTTCCGCTCGGCGTGACGCGCATCGGGGTGCACGCCGGGCCGGCGATCGTCGGCAATTTCGGCGGCGGCAGGCTGTTCGACTACACCGCTTACGGCGACACCATCAACGCCGCGGCGCGGCTGGAGGCCGTCAACAAGCAACTCGGAACGCGCATCTGCGTCAGCGCGGCCGCCGCCGAGCGCGCGGGCGATTTCCGCGGCCGCCCCGTAGGCGACCTCGTGTTGCGGGGCCGTAGCGAGCCGATGCGCGCCTATGAGCCGCTGCCGCCCGAGGAGGCGGAAAGTCCGCACGCAGCGGCCTATCTCGACGCGTTCGCGAAATTGGAGGCCCGCGATGGCGCGGCCATCGCCGCCTTTGCGGGACTGATAAGCGTGCGGCCGGACGACGCGCTTGCGCAATATCACCTCAAACGGCTGCTCAACGGCGGAACCGGAACGCGGATTGAGACGGTTTGAGTTGAAGGTTGATAGAGGGCTCGGACGGCGCAGGCGGTCGGAGCCTTGTCAACCAATTGAGCCGTCCTGGCGATCGATCGGTCGGAGCACGATTGGCGCCGTCGCGGCCGGGGTTTGTCGCGGCGCCAATTCAGCAAGTCTTCAAAGCTCGCCGCGCGCAACGGCGCACTCGGGTTGGCGATGATCGAGGCGATGGCGATCCACTGTCTTGTGATCGCGCCGCTGGTCGTTCTGTTACGCGAGTGTCGACGTCGTTGCCTATCTCAATCACTTCACGAACGGCTTGGCGAACAAGCGGGCTGCTGGCGTTGATGACCGCGGCCGGAATCGTGATAAACGGATCAGGATCGCGATGCGGGCCGTCGCTAGTGGGGGACCAATCATGGCTGGCGGGAAAATATCGGTCTTCACTCTGTTCGCTGTCTTTGCGTTCGTTTGCATTTCGACTCCGGGGCGCTCCGCAGAGTGGTGCAACCCGAACCAACCGCTCTCCGGCGCGACCCTCTATGCTGACAATTGCGCCTCCTGCCACGGCGCGGACGCGGCCGGCGGCAAGACGCCAAATAACACTTCGGCGCCCAACCTGACGAATTTGGCGCGGAAGGCGAACGGCAAATTTCCCGCGCCGCGGATCGCCGACATCATCAGATACGGCGGCGCGCTTCCGGATCATAGCATCAACTCGCAGATGCCGATCTGGGCGAAGATTCTCTACGCCCAATGCGGCCCGACCTATTCGCGCCGCGTGGTGGTCGAACTGACGCAATATCTGAAAGAGCAGCAGAAATAAGGATCGCCGAGGGATGTCCGCTTGCGCGGCGCGCCGCGGCGGCGCCGGCTTTCCCCGAGGCAAACGGCTCCCTCCGCGCGTGGACCTTCAGCGAACCGTCTCATGACGAACGGCGGGGTGATTGAAATCGGCTGCGGAGTCGTCAGCGGACAGGAGGAACGCGCCGGGCGCAATGTCGACGTCGATGAGGTGGTCGTGAAGCGCCGTAACCCCGCCGACGCCCGATGCGATGTGACAAATCTCGCGTCGGTCGCGCTCGCAGGGCACTATGCCGCGCAACTCGACGATTCCGTCGTGCACATCGACGTCGACGAGCGTGTTGGCCCCGGAGAGCGCAGCCTTGAGTTCGACGGCGACATGGCGCTTCAGCGCCAAATCGGCGTCCGTCCGATCGGCCGTAGCCGACAGCAGGATGTCGCTGAAGGCGTGGCAGACCGCGTCGGTTTTTGGAATGCCGGTCCGGCCCGCGCGAAGAATCCGCGCAATGGCTCGAGCCAGTCTGATGTCGAGCGCGATCTCCCTCATTTGCGTCTCCCTGGGGCTGGACCGGAGTCGGCCAGCAAATTTCCCCAAGGGTATCCGTCTGTCCGCGACGCGCAATGATCCAGCGCAAATCGTTTGGCGGGGCAATATATCATATTGTCGGCGCTGTTCAGTCGAACCGCCGGCGTCGTCGACGTCTATTGTGCCCAGGTTCCGACGCTGTGATTGCTTTTGCGAACGTCGTGGCGAGATGTGCGGCGGCTACGCCGCCGTGTCGACGCGGGCATTCTGTCTCGATCGTGCCCTCGTCGAGGCGTTCAACGCTCCCCTGACGGTTGGGTCAGCGGCGCCGCGACGCCGAAGGAGGCGAGCACGCCACGGCTGGTCTGCAACAAGTTCGCGCTGGGGCCGTTGGCGCCGACGCTGCGCCGGCTGACCCGTGCGCCCTCGATGAGCAGAAACAGCGTGTCGGCGAGCAACCCTGGCTGCGAGGCGTCGGCGGCGGCGCAGAGAGCGGTCAGTCGATCGCGCTGCTGGATCTTGAAGTCCTCGATCACGCGCAGGCCGGGATGCCCCTGTTCGGTCAACTCGACGGCGGCGTTGGCGAGGTCGCAGCCGCGCTCGTCCTCGACGATGAACTTCGCGGCGCGCGCGACGAAGTCGTACAACTGAGCGCCGGGATCGCCGGGGTTGGCGCGTTCGATTTCCGTCCAGATCTCCTGCGACTTCTTGCCCTTGTAGTTGAGGTATTCGAGGATCAGTTCGTCTTTGGAGTCAAAATGGCGGTAGAGCGTCATCTTGTTGGTGCCCGCCGCGTCGGCTATCGTCTCGACGCCGACGCCGCGAATGCCGTGGCGATGAAACAGGTCCTCCGCCGAAGCGACGATCCGCTCGCGGGGGCGGGGGACGCACGAACCCCCGGCCGCGGCGCTCGACTCGCGGCCGGAATTTTCTTTCGCCATGACTCTTGACTTCGATGTTACCGATCGGTATCAATCGGCGTTACCAGTCGGTAACATGGTCGGCGTGGCGCGTCAACGGCGCTCTCAGGACGATCTTCCGGCGAACTTAACCGAAAGGGAATCGTCATGTCGCCTCGCTATGTTCAGACAGTCGACGATCTGCTGGCCGACCCTCTCATACAGATTCTCATGCGCGCCGATCGCGTCGAGCCGAGCGCCCTCAAGGGCATGCTGTCGGGCGTCGCGGCCCACGTCCGCGCTCGCGCGCCGGCGCTGACGTTCGACCCGATCCGCGTGCGCTTTGCGACCGAGGCCGTCCCGCGCCTGCTTCGCTTGAGCCCGCCGGAGGCGTATAGGGGCGGCGAAAACCGCCTCTGCTGCCCCGCGCCTGCTTCGCTTGAGCCCGCCGGAGGCGTATAGGGGCGGCGAAAACCGCCTCTGCTGCTAGTCTCCCATCGCCGAGCCCTTGATGGTCAGCTTCTTCATTCGCCGTCCGATTTTCGCCTCGGCGATCGCGGTCATCATGGTGCTGGTCGGCGCGATCAGCTTCTTCCTGCTGCCGGTCGCGCAATTCCCCGACATCACGCCGCCGCAAGTGGTCGTCCAAGCGAACTATCCCGGCGCGAGCGCCGAGGTGGTCGCCGACACGGTGACGACGCCGCTCGAAGAGCAGATCAACGGCGTCGAGGGCATGAGCTACATCGCCTCGGCGAGCTCCAATGACGGCTCGTCGTCGATCACCGTCACGTTCAAGGTCGGCTATCCGCTCAACATCGCCGCCGTCGACGTACAGAACCGGGTCAATCAGGCCGCCTCGTCGCTGCCGGCGATCGTCAATCAGGGCGGCGTGACGATCAAGAAGCAGAACCCGAATTTCGTGCTGATCGTCAATCTGACGTCGCCGAACCGAAGCGTCGATCCGGTCACGCTATCGAATTACGCCTATTTGCAGATCGTCGACCAGCTCAAGCGGCTGCCCGGCGTCGGCGACGTGCAGATTTTCGGCGAGCGCCGCTATTCCATGCGCGTCTGGATCGACCCGGACAAGCTCGCCAATCTCGGCCTGACGGCGATCGACGTCGAAAACGCGATCAACGAACAGAACGTGCAGGTCGCGGCGGGCAAGATCGGCCAGTCGCCGGCGCCGCGCGGCACGGCGTTCGAGATGCAGGTCAACGCGGCAGGACGGCTGACCGACCCGCAGGAATTCTCCAACATCGTCGTGCGCGCCGATCCCGCCAGCGGCGCGGTCGTGCGGCTGCGCGACGTTGCGCGGGTCGAACTCGGCGCGCTGCAATATTCGTCCTCCGCCTATTTCGGCAAAGATCCGACCGTGGTGCTGGCGGTGTTCCAGGCGCCGGGCTCCAACGCGCTTGACCTGCAGAAACAGGTCAAGACCAAGATGGACGAGCTTTCGCAGCGCTTCCCGCCCGACGTCGCCTTCGCCATGCACTACGACACGACGCGCTTCGTCTCGGCGGCGATGCGCGACGTCGTCATCACGCTGGTCGAGGCGCTGCTGCTCGTCATCTTCGTCGTCTATATCTTCCTGCAAAGCTGGCGCGCGACGATCATTCCGACGATCGCGATCCCCGTGTCGCTGATCGCCACCATGGCGATCATGCAAGTTTTCGGCTTCTCGCTCAACATGTTGAGCCTGCTCGGCATGGTGCTGGCGATCGGCCTCGTCGTCGACGACGCCATCGTCGTGGTCGAGAACGTCGAGCGTCAGCTTGAGGCCGGGCTGCCGCCGCTCGAAGCGGCGCAGAAGGCGATGTCGGAAGTGACGGGGCCGATCATCGCGACGACGGCGGTGCTGATGGCGGTGTTCGTGCCGGTGGCCTTTATTCCGGGCGTGGCCGGACGGCTCTACAATCAATTCGCCCTGACGGTGGCGATTTCGGTCGGCATCTCCGCCTTCAACTCACTGACGCTGAGCCCCGCTTTGAGCGCCGCGCTGCTCAGGCACGGGCCGAAGGGGAGTTTTTTCCTGTTTCGCTGGTTCAACGCCGGCTTCGACGCGCTCGCGCATGGCTATGCCCGTTCGGTGCGGGTGCTGGTGCGCTTCGGCTGGGCGCTGGTCGTCGTGTTCGTCCTCATCGCCGGCGGCGCCTACGCGTTGTCCCGCAGCCTGGCGACGACCTTCCTGCCGGTCGAGGACCAGGGCTATTTCTTCGTCGTCGTGCAATTGCCGGACGGCGCGTCGCTGGAGCGCACCGACGCGGTCGCGAGCCAGGTGCGCGACATCTTGCAGGCGACGCCCGGCGTCGAGATCGCCGGCTTCATCAGCGGCCTCAACTTTCTCACCAACGCCGCGCAATCGAACTCCGCCGTCGAGTTCGCGGTGCTGAAGCCGTGGGACGAGCGCGGGCCGGCGCAAAGCGCCTCGGCGCTGGTTCAGGCGGTCAGGCCCAAGCTGCTCTCGATTCCCGACGGCTTCGCGCTGAGCTTCGATCCGCCCTCGGTCAATGGCCTCGGGACCACCGGCGGCTTCGAGTTCCAGGTTGAGGATTTGACGGGGCGTGGCAGCGTCGCGCTGAACGACGCGACGCAGGGACTGCTCGCCGTGGCGCGGCGGCAGCCGGAGCTCAACCCGCAATCGTTGTTCTCGTCGTTTTCGGCCTCGACGCCGCAATTCTTCTATGATCTCGATCGCACCAAGGCGAAGATCATGGGCCTTAGCCTGCCTGACATCTTCAACACGCTGCAAATCAATCTCGGCTCGCTCTATGTCAACGACTTCAACCTGTTCGGCCATACGTTCCGCGTCACCCTGCAGGCCGACAAGGGCTCGCGCGCCGCGCCCTCCGATCTCAGCAAGCTCTATGTCCGCAACAGCGCCGGCGGCATGGTTCCCCTCAACGCGCTTGGCAATCTCAAGCCGATCGTCGGACCGGAGACGGCGCCGCATTACAACAACTACGCCTCGGCGCTCATCAACGGCGCGCCGGCGCCCGGCTTCAGTTCGAGCCAGGCGGTCGCCGCCATGCAGCGCGCGGCGGCGCAAGCGCTGCCGCGCGATTTCGGCTACGAATGGACCGGCGTCACCTATCAGGAGCTCAGCGCCGGCTCGATCGCCTCGGTCGTATTGGGTCTGGCGATTTTCTTCGTGTTCATGATTCTCGCCGCACAATATGAGAGCTGGTCGATGCCGTTCATGGTGCTGTCGTCGGCGCCGCTGGCGCTGATCGGCTCGCTCGGCGCGATCTGGGTGCGCGGGATGCAGGTCGACGTCTATTCGCAGATCGGCTTCGTCATGCTGATCGGGCTCGCGGCGAAGAACGCCATTCTGATCGTGGAGTTCGCCAAGCGCCGCCGTGAAGAGGGCCTGTCGATTGTCGACTCGGCGATGGAGGCGGGGCGGCTGCGGCTGCGGCCGATCCTGATGACGGCCTTCGCCTTCATCCTCGGCGTGCTGCCGCTGGTGTTCGCCACCGGCGCGGGCGCGGCGAGCCGGCAGTCGCTCGGCACCGCGGTGTTCGGCGGCATGTTGGCGGCGACGGCGTTGACGCTCGTGTTCGTGCCGGTATTTTACTATCTCATCGAGCGGGCCCGCGAGGGCCGCCGCGCCGGGGCGGCTGACCCGCATCTCGCCGCTCACGCAAAACCCGCCGAATAGCGACTGGGAGTTTTTGGAATGCGCTCGTTGACATGGACGGCGGCGACGCTGGCCGGGCTCGCGCTGGCGGCGATCGCCCTGCGGGGGGCGACCGATCGGCCGATCGCCGCCAAGGCGGCCCCGGGCGCCGTCATGATGGCGATGCCGGTGCCGGTGTTCGCCGTCACCAAACAGAAGCTGCCGATCTTCCTCAGCTATCCCGGCCGCGTCGAAGCGGTGCGCGGGATTTCGTTGCAGGCGCGCATTTCCGGCTACATCGAATCGCAGCCGGCGGACGACGGCGCCGACGTGAAGGCCGGCGACCTGCTCTATAAGATCGATCCGCGCGATCTCCAGGCGGCTCTCGGCCAGGCGCGCGCGCAAGCCGAGCGCGACGCCGCCGCACTCGAATACGCGCGGGCGAATTTCTCGCGCGGCCAGGAGCTGATGAAGAGCGGCAACGTGACGAAGGATGCGTTCGACCAGCGCTCCAGCACGATGCGCGGCGCCGAAGCGGCGCTGGCGCTCGATTCCGCGGCGATCGACGCGGCGACGCTCAATCTCGGCTATGCCGAGATCCGCGCGCCGTTCGCGGGCCGGTTGGGCCGGAACCTCGCCGCCAAGGGCGCGCTCGTCGGCCCCGCGACCGGCGCGCTGAATACGCTGGTGCAACTCGATCCGGTCTATGTCTCGTTCAACCCGAGCGAAACCGAACTTGCGGAGATCGAGAAGGCGCGCGCCGCAGGCAAAGTGGAGGCGGAAGTCTCGACCACGGGGGAGCCGAGCGTCATGCGGAAGGGCGAACTGTCGTTCCTCGACAACGTCATTGACCGCGCAACGGGAACGATCGTCGCCCGCGTGACCATCGGAAACGGGGATTTCGCGCTTCGGCCGGGCCAATATGTCCGAGTCAAGCTGCTGCTGCGCGACGAACCGGATGCGCTGATGGCGCCGGTGGCGGCGCTCGGCTCCAACCAGATGGGCAAATTTGTCTATGTCGTCGGCCGCGACGACAAGGCGGAGTTGCGACCGCTTGAGCTCGGACCCAGCGACGGCCTGCTTGTCAGCGTAACGAAGGGCCTCAACGAAGGCGATCGCGTGATCGTCGGCAATCTGCAGAAGATCGGACCGGGGTCGCCGGTGCAGGCGCTGGCGTCGGTCAAGAAAACGGGTTCGTAGCCGCGTCGTTGCTCGCATGTGAGTCGGGCGCGGGTTGTAGGTTCTCGCGCTACATTGCCGGAGCATGATGCCGGCGGGGCGCGCCGCATCAGCTGATGAAAAAATAGCCAAGGCGGCGGCGGCTTGACAGGGGCGGATCGCGGCGCGATCATTTGCATACAAACGAATTCCGGTCTGGTCGCCTTGTTCGCTCGCCCCGCCACTTTTGAGGAAGCGTTCGATCGTTTGAACGCCGGCGCGCGTGTATTCGCGGGCGGCACGGACCTTATGCCCGTCGCCGGCGAGGCCGGGCTTGCGGGCGATTTCGTCGATGTATCGCGGCTCGTCGACCTTAGAGGCGTCACGCGGGTCGGCGGGGAATTTCGCTTCGGCGGCGCGACGACGTGGAGCGAGATCGTTAAGGCCGAGCTGCCGCCCGCCTTCGACGCGCTGAAGGCCGCCGCGCGCGAGATTGGCGCGATCCAGATTCAGAACCGCGGCACCCTCGCCGGCAACCTTTGCAACGCCTCGCCCGCCGCCGACGGCGTCCCACCGCTGCTGGCGCTCGACGCGGAGGTCGAGCTGGCCTCGCGAAGCGGGCGCCGGCGCCTGCCGCTCGCCCGCTTCCTCGCCGGACCGCGACGGACGGCGCTGGCGTCGGGCGAAATACTGTCGGCTGTGATCTGTCCGGCGCCCAGGGCGGGGACGCGTTCGGTCTTTCTCAAACTCGGGGCGCGGCGCTATCTCGTCATCTCCATCGCCATGGTTGCGGTGATGCTCGAAATCGAAGACGGCGTCGCGACCGCTGCGCGGGTCGCCGTCGGCGCCTGTTCGCCCGTCGCCGTGCGCCTCCCCGCCGCCGAGCAAAGACTGGCCGGGCAACCGGCGCGGGCCGGCCTCGGCGCGCGGCTGCGACCGGAGGACTTTGGCGAACTGGCGCCGCTCGACGACGTCCGCGCCTCCGCCGACTACCGCCGCCATGCCGCGCTGACGCTGACGCGGCGAGCCGTCGAGCTTGGCTTGGCGGGCGGGAGCGGAGGCGCTGTCTGATGCTCGATACCGCGCAGGGCGTCCTTCTCACGCTGAACGGCGCGCCCGCGCGGCTCCAGGGACCGGCCTCCGAGCGGCTCAGCTACGCGCTGCGCGAGCGTTGCGGACTGCGGGGCGTCAAGGTCGGCTGCAACGCCGGCGACTGCGGCGCCTGCACCGTGCTGATCGACGGCGAGCCGGTCTGCGCTTGCCTCGTCGCCGCGGGCCAGGCGCAGGGTTGCGAGATCGAAACGATCGAGGGCCTGAGCGACGCCGATCCGCTGGTGGCGCAGCTGCGCGCCTCGTTTCACACCGAAGGCGCCGCGCAATGCGGCATCTGCACGCCGGCCGCGCTGCTGGCGGCGGTCGCGCTGCTGCGGCGCGATCCGTCTCCCTCGGAGTCTGACATCAGGGACGCGCTCGGCGGCGTGTTGTGCCGTTGCACCGGCTATCGCGCGATCGTCGAGGCGGTCGCGCGGGCGTTTGCGCCGGCGGTGACAAGGGAGAGCGGCGCGGTCGGGCGTCGGCTGCCGCGCCTCGACGGCGCGCGAAAACTTTCCGGCGCGGAGATCTACGGCGCCGACGAATGGCCGGCCGACGCGCTGCTCGCGCGTGTGGTCCGCTCGCCCCACGCGCACGCCGAGTTCGCGTTGGGCGATCTCGGCGCTTATGTCGCCGCCAACCCTGGCGTCGTCGCCGTCTTCACCGCCAAGGACGTGCCCGGCGAGAACCGCTTCGGCGTCATTGCGCCCTACGCCGACCAGCCGGTGATCGCGGAGGCCATTGTGCGTTTTCGCGGCGAGGCGGTGGCGGTTGTCGTCGGCGAGGATCGGGCGATCCAGGCGCTCGACCTCGCGCGCTTTCCCGTCAGCTACACGCCGCTGCCGGCGTTGACGACGGTGGAAATGGCGGCGGCCCAGGGCGCGCCGCGTCTGCACGCTCACCGCCCTGGCAATATCCTCACGAGTGGTCGGGTGGCGCGCGGCGACGCCGAAGGCGCGATGGCGGCGGCGGATGTCGTCGTCGAAGGCGAGTTCGAGACCGGCTTCGTCGAGCACGCGTATATTGAGCCGGAGGCCGGTTTCGCCCGGAGGGTCGGCGATCGCATCGAGGTGCAGGCTTGCACGCAGGCGCCCTACATGGACCGCGACGAGATCGCCAAGATCCTCGGCATTGCGCCGGAGACGGTGCGCATCCTGCCGACGGCGGTCGGCGGCGGTTTTGGGTCCAAGCTCGATTTGTCGCTGCAACCGTTCATCGCCATCGCGGCGTGGCGGCTGAACCGTCCGGTGCGGATGGTCTATTCGCGCGCCGAGTCGATGCAGTCCACGACCAAGCGCCACCCGTCGCGCATTCGCATGAAGGTCGGCGCCGGGCGGGACGGGCGGCTGACGGCGATCGACTTCGACGCCGATTTCAACACCGGCGCCTACGCCTCATGGGGCCCGACGGTCGCCAATCGCGTGCCGGTGCACGCCTCGGGACCGTATTACGTCCCGAACTATCGGGCGCTCGCGCGCGCCGTGCACACGCACCTCGTGCCCGCCGGCGCCTTTCGCGGCTTCGGCGTGCCGCAAAGCGCGCTTGCGCAGGAGCAGCTCTACGACGAGTTGGCGCTGAAGCTCGGCCTCGACCCGTTGGAGTTTCGCATCCTCAATGCGCTCGAAGCCGGACAGCCGACTGTGACCGGCCAAGTTCTGCCGGACGGATTGGGCTTCAAGCGTTGCCTTGAGGCGTTGCGCCCGCGCTGGCGGGCCGCGCGCGCCGAAGCTGAGGCGTTCAATGGCGCCGCCGCCGGGCCGATCCGTCGCGGCGTTGGCGTAGCCGGCATGTGGTATGGCTGCGGCAACACCTCCATGTCCAACCCGTCGACGATCCGCGCCGGCCTGCGACCGGATGGCCGCGTCGTGCTGTTCCAGGGCGCGGTCGACCTGGGCCAGGGCTCGAACACAGTCATCGCGCAGATTTTCGCCGATGCGCTCGGCGCCCCGATTGACGCTCTCGACCTTCTCGGCGCCGACACCGACACGACCGCGGATTGCGGCAAGACCTCCGCGTCGCGCCAGACCTTCGTCACCGGCAACGCCGCCGCCAGGGCCGGGGCAGCGATGCGGAGGCAACTGCTCAGGCTCGCCAACGCCGGCGAGGACGCGAGCCTCGGCTTTGAGCCCGGCGCGCTGATCCTGCGCGGCCCCGGCGGCGAGACGCGCATCGACCTCGCCTCGCTGGCCGTCAACCCCGCCGGCTTCGTCATCGATTGCGCCGAGACCTACGACCCGCCGACGACGCCGCTCGACGAGAACGGCCAGGGCGACCCCTACGCCGTGTTTGGCTCCGGCGCGCATCTCGCCGAGATCGAAGTCGACATCGAGCTCGGCCGCGTGCGCGTGACGCGGCTCACTTGCGCGCACGACGTCGGCCGCGCCATCAACCCGACGCTGGTTGAGGGCCAGATCGAGGGCGGCGCGGCGCAGGGGCTCGGCCTCGCGCTGATGGAGGAGTTCATTCCTCACCGCGGCGAGAACTTGCACGATTATCTGATCCCGACCATCGGCGACATGCCGCCGGTCGAATGCATCCTGATCGAAGACCCGTCCTCGGAAGGGCCGTTCGGCGCGAAAGGGATCGGCGAACAGGCGTTGATCCCAACCGCGCCGGCGATCTTCAACGCCATCCATCACGCGACCGGCGTTCGCCTGACCCGCGCCCCGGCGATCCCGAGCCGCGTCCGCGAGGCGCTCCAACGATGAGCGAAAGCGACGACAAGATTCGTTGCGACGCCTGTCCGGTGATGTGCTACATCCGGCCCGGCATGACAGGCGCCTGCGACCGCTACGCCAACGAGAACGGCTTGCTTGTGCGTGTCGATCCACATGTCCTGCTCGACCGCACATTGGCGCAAGGCGGCCGTGTCGCCGCCTTCGCCGAAGCGGCGGAGCACTGGGGCGGCGACGATCGTTCGGCGCGCCGTTCGTCACCGCCATCGGCGCCGGCACCACCTATCCCGATTACAAGCCGGCGCCGTTCATCGTCTCCAGTCAAGTTCGACGGCGTCGACATGGTGACGGTCGTGACCGAAGGCATCTACAGCTATTGCGGCGTCAAGCTGAAGATCGACACCGACCGCCACCTGGGGCCCGAATGCGCAGTCGTGCGCGCCGAAGGGCGAGCCGGTCGGCCATGTCACGACCGGCGAGTATGGCTCGCAGATGCTGTCGCTCGGCGGCGTCAATCATCTCACCCACGGCGGCAAGAAGGAGGGCCGCGTCACCTGCCAGACGCTGCTCGACCTCTGCAACGGCAAGCCTGCGGAGCTCATGCGTTGACGGCGGCGCGACCGTGGTCGTCGAGGCCGGAAAGCCGCCGATCGTCAACGGCGCGCGCGAGCAGCGCATGCGCGTCGGTTGCGGCTCGGCGACCATCGGCATGTTCGCGCGCCAATGGTACGGCAAGGTCGACGAGGTCGTGGTTGTCGACGACCACATCACCGGCGTGCTGTCCGAGCATCAGGCGGGCAAGCTGCTCGGCGCGCGCGACACCGGCATCCGCATGAAAGGCCGACGCTCGACGCCGGGCCGCTATTTCCATGTCGCGGAGCCCGGGACGGGCTGGGGCGGCGCGAACATCTCCGATCCCTTGGAGATCGTCGCCGGCTTCAACCCGAAAGTCGCCTGGCCCGGCCTGACGATGCTGATGGTCTCGACGACCGGCGAGCAGCACGCGTTCTATCGTCTCAACGATCAGCTGAGACCTGTTCAGGAAGACCTGCCCGAAGCCTTGCGCGAGTCGGTCGCGCGCGTCACCGAGAACTGCGAGCCGGCCTTGTGCACCGTGCTGTTCATGGCCGGCGCCGGTGGCTCGTTGCGCGCCGGCGTCACGGAAAATCCGGTACGGCTGACGCGCTCGGTGCGCGACGCGCTGACCACCGTGACGGCCGGCGGCGCGCCGGTCTATGTCTGGCCCGGCGGCGGCATCACCTTCATGGTTGATGTGACGCGGTTGCCGAAAAACGCCTTCGGCTATGTGCCGACGCCGGCGATCGTCGCGCCGATCGAATTCACCATGCGCCTCGACGATTACGCCGCGCTTGGCGGCCATGTCGACGAGGTGCGGCCGCTCGCCGAGGTGCTCGCCCGCCGCGGCGAGCGCGCGACCAATGTTTTCGTCGACGGCGCCATCGCCCGCGCGGCGGCGGTCAAATGAACGCGCGCGCGCAAATTGCGATCTTGCCTGACGGGCGGCGGCATTTCCATGACGGGCCGATCGATCTGATCTTGGAGGCGTCGGGCGCAAAGGCGGTTACCGCCTACGAGGCCGCAGCCGCGCGCTTCGCGACCATCCTCGACGAGTTGTGTTTGGAGTTGCCGCGCCTGCGCGCCGCTTCGGGTCCGCCACCGGAGGGCGTCGTCGCCCGGCGCATGGTCGCGGCGGTCGCGCCTTTCGCCGAGGAGCGCTTCATCACGCCGATGGCGGCCGTCGCCGGCGCGGTCGCGGAGGAGGTTCTCGCGGCGATGGTTGACGCCGCGCCGCTGGAGCGGGCGTATGTCAACAATGGCGGCGACATCGCCTTTCATCTAGCCTGGCGGCCCGCCGTCCCCTCTCCCGTTGCGGGAGAGGGCCAGGGTGAGGGGTCGCTTCGTCCTGAGGGAATTTTGTCCCTGCCCCCCCTCACCCCAACCCTCTCCCGCAAGGGGAGAGGGGGCCGGGAGGGCGGTGCACACTCCGAGGCGGACCGCGACGTCGCGACCTTCGAGATCGGCATGGTCGCTTTGTCCGACCGCCCGTCTCTATTCGGCAAAGCCCGTATCTCGTCGCGCGACTCCGCGCGCGGGATAGCCACGTCCGGCTGGCGCGGACGCAGCTTTTCGCTCGGGATCGCGGACGCCGTGACCGTCATTGCCCGCACGGCTTCGCTCGCCGATGCGGCGGCGACGCTGATCGCCAACGCCGTCGATCTGCCGGGACATCCGGCGATCATGCGCGCGCCCGCCCGCTCGCGCGATCCACAAAGCGACCTCGGCGACAGGTTGGTGACGCTCGCCGTCAGCGCGCTCGCCGCCGACGATATTGAAGCTGCGCTGGACCGGGGCGCTAGGGAAGCGCAGCTTTGGTTGGAGCGTGGGCTGATCGCCGGCGCGGCGCTCAGCCTTCAGGGCGAATGCCGCCTTGCCGGGGCGCATGCGAGCCTCTATGCCGGTGAGCGCTCTCGCTGGGAGCCCCGCCATGCCGTCGGTTGAGCTGCGCAAGCGCGCGATACAGATTGAGGAAATCTTCCACGAGGGCGGCCCCGTCGCGGCGATCCCCTATCGCCGCGCGGCGATCCTTGCGGTAATCAAAAACCCGTTCGCCGGCCGCTACGTCGAGGAGATCGTCGGCTTCTCGGATGACCTCAAGCCGCTCGGGCTCGAAATGGCGAAGGCGTTGATTGACGCGCTCGGCGGCGATCCGAAACGCATCGAAGGCTACGGCAAGGGCGCGATCGTCGGCGCGGCCGGCGAAGTCGAGCATGGCGCGTTGTGGCATGCGCCCGGCGGCTACGCGATGCGCGAGGCGCTCGGCGGCGCGCTCGCCATCGTGCCTTCGGCCAAGAAGGTCGCCGGCGTCGGCGCCCGGCTCGACGTTCCAATCACTCATATCGACGCGTCCTACGTGCGCAGCCATTTCGACGCGATCGAGGTCGGTTTGGTTGACGCGCCCCGCGCCGACGAGATGCTGCTCGCGCTCGCTATGACGAGCGGCCCGCGCGTCCACAATCGCGCCGGCGGCCTGAAGGCCGCCGACATCAAGGCCAGGGACGGTCTGCGATGAAAGCGAAAATCCGCAAGCTCGCCACCTTCGTCGAGGAGACGCGCGAGGAGGGCGGCCGCGCGGTCGAGCCGCCGACCCGGCGGGCCGCGGCCGTCGCGGTGATCGAGAACCCGTTCGCCGGCCGCTACGTCGAGGACCTTTCCGAGCTGATCGACATCGGCGAGGAGCTCGGCGCGCTGCTGGCTGAAAAGGCGGTGGCGGCGCTCGGCATCGCAGGCGAGCGGGCGCGAGAGCTACGGCAAGGCCGCCGCCGTCGGCGAGAACGGCGAACTGGAGCACGCCGCCGCGATCCTGCATCCGAAACTCGGCGCGCCGGTGCGCAAGGCGCTTGACCAAAGGCGCGGCGTTGATCCCTTCGTCGAAGAAGCGCGGCGGCCCCGGCGTGGCGCTCGACATTCCGCTCGGCCACAAGGATGCGGCGTTCGTGCGCAGCCATTTCGACGGCATGGAAGTGCGTATCAACGATGCGCCGCGCGCCAACGAAATCATGGTCGCGGTCGCCATCACCGATTCCGGCCGCCCGCATCCCCGCGTCGGCGGCTTGAAGGCCGATGAGATCAAGGGCGTCGACGGGCTCAGATAGGAGAATCGCCATGGTTTGGAGGATTTGTTCTGGGTCTGGCCGCCTTGCTAGCGGCTTCGTTCGCGGGCGCTCCCGCGCGCGCCGACGACACAATCAAGATCGGCGAGATCAATTCCTATTCCGGCCTGCCTTCGTTCACCGAGCCCTATCGCAAGGGTTGGAAGCTGGCGGTCGACGAGATCAACGCGGCCGGCGGCGTCGACGGCAAGAAGACTCGAAGTGATCTCCAAGGATGACGGCGGCAAGCCGGCCGACGCGGTGACCGCGGCCAACGAACTGGTCGCCAGCGACGGCGTCGTGATGCTGGCGGGCACGTTCTTCTCCAACATCGGCCTCGCGGTCTCCGACTTCGCCAAGCAGAAGAAAATCCTGTTCCTCGCCGCCGAGCCGCTCACCGACGCGGTGACGATGTCGAAGGGCAATCGCTACACCTTCCGCCTGCGCCCCGCCAACTACGAGCAGGCGGCGATGCTGGCGGATGAGGCCGCGAAGCTGCCGGCGAAGAAATGGGCGACGATCGCGCCCAACTACGAATATGGCCAATCGGCGGTGGCGGTGTTCAAGGCGCTGCTGTCGAAGGCAGCGGCCGGACATTCAGTGGGTCGGCGAGCAATGGCCGCCGCAAGGCAAGATCGACGCCGGCGCCGTCGTCGAGGCGATCGCCAAGACCGAACCGGAGGCGATCCTCAATGTCTGCTTCGGGCCCGACCTCGTGAAACTGGTGCGCGAGGGCAACACGCGAGGATTGTTCAAGGACCGCGCCGTCGTGAGCTTCCTGACGGGCGAGCCGGAATATCTCGATCCGCTGAAGGATGAGACGCCCGAAGGTTGGATCGTCACCGGCTACCCCTGGGCGAACGTCGACGATCCCCGAGCACGCGGCGTTCCTGAAAGCCTATCAGGCGAAATACAACGATTATCCGCGGCTCGGCTCGGTCGTCGGCTATTCGGAGATCAAGGCCGCGGCGGCGATGCTCGCCAAGGCGCATTCGACCGACACCGACAAGTTGATCGCCGCCGCCGAGGGCGTTGAAGTTCGAGACGCCGTTCGGCGAGGTGACGTTCCGCGCCATCGACCATCAATCGACGCTCGGCGCGTTCGTCGGCAAGACGGCGTTGAAGGACGGCAAGGGCGTGATGGTTGATGTCGTCTATCACGACGGCGCAGACTTCATGCCGCCGGAGGCGATGGTGAAAGCGCAGCGGCCGAAGGAGTGAGGCGAACGGACGGGCGCCGCTTCGTTCGTCATGGCGAGCGAAGCGAAGCCATCCAGCGTTGGGCGCACCCTCGCTGGTTGCAGGACAATCGCCGGCGTAGCCGCCGTTCGGCGGACAACCTCGACATGACGATCTCCGAGGGGCTGGATGGCTTCGCTTCGCTCACCATGACGGACAGGCGCCTGCTTTCGGCCGTTCGCGACCGGCGCGTCACGTGAGCTTCTACCTCGTCCAGTTCATCACCGGGCTCGCCAGCGCCTGCTCGCTGTTTCTCGTCGCCTCCGGCCTGTCGATCATTTTCGGCGTCACGCGCATCGTCAATTTCGCGCATGGCGCGTTCTACATGCTCGGCGCCTATGTCGCCTATACCTGCTATTGACCGGCTTGGCGCCGCTCCTCGGCTTCTGGCCGGCGGCGCTGCTCGCCTGTCTCGCGGTCGCCGCCATCGGCGCGCTCGTCGAAATGATGCTGCTGCGGCGCATCTATGACGCGCCGGAATTGTTCCAGTTGCTCGCGACCTTCGGGGTGACGCTGGCGGTCGAGGACCTCGTGCGGCTCATCTGGGGGCCGGACGAACTGCTCGGGCCGCGCGCGCCCGGTTTCAAGGGCGCAGTCGACATTCTCGGCCGGCCGTTCCCGACCTACGATCTGTTGTTGATCGCGCTGGCGCCGGGGGTGCTGCTCGCGCTGTGGTTGCTGTTCCGGCGCACCCGCTGGGGCGTGCTGGTGCGCGCGGCGACGCAGGATCGCGAGATGACGGCGGCGCTCGGCGTCAATCAGAAATGGTTGTTCACCAGCGTGTTCGCGCTCGGCGTCTTTCTCGCCGCGCGTCGGCGGCGCGCTGGCGTTGCCGCGCGAGGCCGCCAGCCACGAGATGGACCTCGCGGTGATCGCCGAATCGCTGGTTGTCGTCGTCATCGGTGGCCTCGGCAGTTTGCCCGGCGCCTTCCTCGCCGCAATTCTCGTCGCCGAACTCAACGCCTTCGGCATTCTCGTATTGCCCGGCGTCTCGATCGTCCTCGCCTTCGCCGTCATGGCGATCGTGCTGGTTGTTCGACCCTGGGGCCTGCTCGGTAAGCCCGAGGCGCTTTCGCGGCCGCCGACCGCCGCCGCGCCGACGCGCTGGCGTCCGCTCGGCGCCCGCGGGCGCGTCGGCGTGGCGGCGCTGATCGCGCTCGCCGCCGCCCTGCCGCTCGTCGCCGGTCCCTACGCGCTCAACGTAGCCAGCGAACTCGCGATCTTCGCGCTATTCGCCGCGAGCTTGCATTTCCTAGTCGGCGCGGCGGGGCTGGTGTCGTTCGGCCACGCCGCCTATTTCGGTCTCGGCGCCTATGGCGCGGCGCTGGCGATCAAGACCGCCGGCCTCGGCATGGCGGCGGCGCTCGGCTGCGGCGTGCTTCTGGCGCTGCTCGGCGGGTTGGTGTTCGGTTGGTTCTGCGTGCGTCTGACCGGCGTGCACGCGGCGATGCTGACCTTCGCCTTCGCCGAGATCGCCTGGTCGATCGCATTCCAATGGACCGACGTGACCGGCGGCGACAATGGCCTGATTGGCGTATGGCCGGCGTCCTGGGCGGCGAGCCCGGCGCGCTTCTACTGGCTTTGCCTGATCGTCTGCGCGGTCGCGGTCGCGTTGCTGCGCGGCGTGCTGTTTTCGCCGTTCGGCTACGCGCTGCGCGCGTTGCGCGACAGCGAAGCGCGCGCCGAGACCATCGGGATCGCGAGGGCGCCGATGCAATGGGCGGCGTTCGCGCTCGCCGGCGGCTTCGCTGGGCTCGCCGGCGCGCTCTACGCTTTCCTGAAAGGCAGCGTATTCCCCGACAGCCTCGGCGTGCCGTTGTCGATCGACGGGCTAGTGATGGTGCTGGTCGGCGGCGTCGATTCCATCTCCGGCGGCGTCGTCGGCGCGCTCGTGTTCCGCAGCCTGTCGATCTGGACGATCAGCCACACCGACTATTCGCGGCTGTTCATCGGCGCGGGCATCATCGCGCTGGTGCTGCTGTTCCCGCGCGGGTTGCTTGGCGTGAGGCTGCGGCGATGACGGCGCTCCGCGTCGAACGGCTCAGCAAATCCTATCGCGGCTTCGTCGCGGTGAAGGACGTCAGCTTCTCGCTGCAACCGGGCGAGCTGCTGGCGCTGATCGGCCCCAACGGCGCCGGCAAGACTACCTGCTTCAACATGATCAACGGTCAGGTCGCGCCGACCTCGGGAACGATCACCATCTTCGACCAGCGCGCCGATGGGCTCTCGCCGCGCGCCATCGGACGGCTCGGCGTCGGCCGCACGTTCCAGGTCGCAGCGACCTTCGGCTCGATGACGCTCGCCGAAAATGTGCAAGTGGCGCTGCTGGCCCACCACGGCGAACTGTGGCCGTCGCTGCGCTGGGCGGCGCGGCGGCGCCGCGACGAGGCGCGGGCCTTGCTGGCGCTCGTCGGCATGGCGGATCAGGCGGATCGGCTCACCGCCGAGATCGCCTATGGCGACGTCAAGCGGCTCGACCTCGCCGTCGCTCTCGCGCACGAGCCGCGCCTGCTGTTGATGGACGAGCCCGCCGCGGGCATGGCGCCAAGCGAGCGGCGCGGCCTGATGGCGTTGGTTGAGCGTCTCGCACGCGAGCGCGGCATGGGCGTGCTGTTCACCGAGCATGACATGGACGTGGTGTTCGGCCACGCCGAGCGCGTGCTGGTGCTCAATCGCGGCGAACTCATCGCCGAGGGCAAGCCGGAAGAGGTGCGCGCGCGCGAAGACGTGCGTCGCGTCTATCTCGGCGCCGGATCGCTGGAGGGCGGCTCGCGATGAGCGACGGGCTTTCCGTCCGCGGTCTCAGCGCTTACTACGGCCGCGCGCGCGCGCTGTTTGACGTCTCGCTCAACGTCGGCCCCGGCGAGGCGGTGGCGCTGCTCGGGCGCAACGGCGCCGGCAAGTCGACGACTTTCCGCGCGATCCTCGGCTTGTTGAAGAACCGCAGCGGCGAACTCCATTTCGCCGGCCATGACCTCGCCCGCCTGCCGACCCACGCCATCGTTCGCCTCGGCCTCGGCTACGTGCCGGAGGATCGGCGCATTTTCTCCGACCTCACCGTCGCGGAGAATATGAGCGTCGGCCGCCGGGCGCCGCGTGCCGGCGCCTTCGCCTGGACGCCGGAGAGGCTCTACGATCTCTTCCCCAATCTCGCCGAGTTGCGCCATCGGCCAGGCGCGCGCATGTCCGGCGGCGAACAGCAGATGCTCGCCATCGCCCGCACGCTGATGGGCAACCCATCGCTGCTGCTGCTTGATGAGCCGTCCGAAGGCTTGGCGCCGCGCATCGTCGAACAGTTGATCGCGGCGATCGGCGAGATGAAGCGCGAAGGGTTGGGATTGCTGGTGGCCGAGCAAAATCTCGCCTTCGCCCGCCTCGTTGCCGAGCGCGTCTATGTCATCGAGAAAGGCGCGGTGCGGTTTTCGGGAACGACGCCCGAGTTCGACGCCGCGCCGGACGTGCGCGACGCTTATCTCGCGCCGTGAACGCCATGACCTATCGGCTCGACGATCAAGTTGGTTTCGTGCTGCGCCAGGCGCAGCAGCGGCACGCGACGCTGTTTTCCTCGTTGATGATCGAGGGGCTGACGCCGACGCAATGGGCGGCGCTCGCCAAGCTCGCCGAGGTCGGCGCCTGCTCGCAAAATAAGCTGGGTCGGCTGACCGCGATGGACGCCGCGACCATCAAGGGCGTGATCGACCGGCTCAACGCGCGCGGCTTCGCGCGAGCGACCGCCGACGCTGAGGACGCGCGCCGTTTGTTGATCGAGCTGACGCCCCTTGGCGCCGAGATTTACGCTCGCGCCGCGCCGATCGCGCAGGAGATCACAGCGAAGACGCTCGCTCCCCTGGAGGACGACGAGCGGCGCGCTTTGTTGGGATTGCTACGCCGGCTGACCTGAACAAACATGTAGTGACCGCAGCAAATTGACTCCGTCATGGCGAGCGAAGCGACGCCATCCAGCTATCCGAGATCGTCCGCCACCCGGACGGCGCTGCATCGACGGCGGATTGGATTGCTTCGCCTCGCTCGCAAAGACGATCCAAAGCGGCCCCTGGAACGCTGCAAGACAGCCCTCACGTGCTCACAATCACCGGCGCCTTGTCGGCCGGCGGCGTGTTGCGGCTGCGATGCGAACGCACCACGCCGTCGATGACCGTCATGCCGACGCCGGGCAAGTCGCCGAGCTTCACGCATTCCAGGAGGGTCTTGCCGGCCGAGTGCTGCGCGCGATCGAGAAATACGAAATCGGCCGCCTTGCCGACTTCGATCAGTCCGCAATCGAGCCCGCGCAGGCGCGCGGTGTTGCCGGTGGCGAAGCAGAAGGCGACTTCGGCGGGCACGTCGCCGAGCGACGACAGCAGCGAGATCATCCTGAGAATCCCGAGCGGCTGCACGCCGGAGCCCGCCGGCGCGTCGGTCCCTAGGATGACGCGCTCAAGCTGCCCAAGTCCCTTGGCCGTGCGCAGCGTGAACAGCGCCGCGCGTTCGTTGCCGTTATGCACCAGTTCCAGCCCACGCCCGCAACGCTCGCATAGGCAGGCGATCTGATCGTCGGGCAGAGCGGTGTGGCCGCCGTTGACGTGGCCAATCACGTCGGTGTCGGCCTCCAGCACGATGTCGGCGTCGATCAGGCCGGAGCCCGGAATCGACGGGCCGCCGGTATGGATGGTGCTGTTGAAGCCGTGTTTGCGCGCCCAGGCGACCATTTTGCGCGCGGTCGGTCCGTCCTTGACGCCGCCGAGCCCGACCTCGCCGAGATAGCGCACGCCGGCGGCGGCGAGTTCCGCGAAATCGTGCTCCTCCATGCCCGGCTCGATCACCGGCGCGCCGGCGTGAACCTTAACGCCAGAGGCGCGAAAGTTGGCGAATTGGCGCTGCGCCGAAATCGCCATCGCCTTGAGCCCGACGATGTCGCGCGGCCGGCCGGGCGTATGCACTTCGCCCGCCGAGATCATCGTCGTGACGCCGCCGTGCAGGCAGGAATCGATCCAGCCAAGCTGGCTCTGCCGCGGCGTCCAATCGCCGGCGACCGGGTGGACGTGGCTGTCGATGAGACCCGGCGCGAGCGCCGCGCCCTGCGCATCGACGATCGTGGTTGCCCCCTCGACGTCGAGGTCCTTCAGCCGACCGATCGCCGCGATGCGGCCATCGACCGCGACCACCGTATCGGCGTCGAGAAGCGGCGCGGCGAGGTCGCCGCTGAGCATCAATCCGACGTTGCGGATCACCAGCTTGGTCGACGCAGCCGCGCCGGAGCTTTCCTCATGCGCCATGGAGATCCTCGCCCTGGGAGATTGTTTGCCTGCAAATATTGGCGCCCGCGGCGCCCGCTGACAAGCGAGAGTGTCGACGCCCCCTAGCCCGACTTCGCGGATTGGGGTAGTTTTCGACTTTCTCGGCCAAGGAGATCAATACCTTGACCTAAGAGGTCTTCACTACAGGGAGGTCAGCGAGGCAGCGCGGCAGCGGCGATTTTGGGGGGCGGTTGAGCCGGCAAGGCGAGGTTCATCCGGTCGATCAGGAGCCGTAGATCGCGTTCGGGTTCGGTATAGCGGGTCAGCACAATTTCGCGCCCGTCGGTGGTTGGCAAATGCACGTCGATCATCTGAACGCCGGCGAACTTCGCCAGGGCGCTGCGGGCGGTCAGGCCCGGCGCGAGGCCGTGCAGGCGGCGGGTGAGCGTGATCTGAAGACAATAGGCGAGGAAGGCGATGAAGATGTGCGCCTCGATCCGCTTCTCGTCCTGATGAAAGATCGGACGAATGGCCAGATCGCCCTTCAGCGTCTTGAACGCCTCCTCCACCGCGACGAGCTGAACGTAGTATTGCCAGAGAAGCGCGGGATCGCTCTCGGTCAGATTGGTGCGCAACAGATAGCGGCCCTCGCGGCGTCTGACGGCTCGCAGCTTGTGGCGATCGAGCGCGAAGCTCAGCGCACCGGTCTTCTTGTCGACTTCCGTTCTGACCAGGCGCCAGGCGGAAGGCGCCTTCGAGCGCGCCGCGCCAAGCTTCATCAGCCGCTCTTGCAGCGTCACCTCCATGAGAGAGAGCTTCTTCAATCTCGCCCACAGCCATTTCAGCTGCCGGCGTCGCATCGCTCGCTCCTTGGCTACGCGGTCGGCGCTTTGCGCGAAGACGTAGAGTTCGTCGTCTTGCGACAACAGCTTGACGTCGACGCCCTCCCGCGCCTTGCGCCACGGCTTATCGATGAGATGCTTTTCGAGCCGGTTGAGGCGACCTTTTGGCGTTCCCACGAGATAGCTGACCGGCGGATCGCTGGCGCGCATTTCGGCCAGAACCGCTTCGGTGGGCACGCCGCGATCCATCACCCAAACCCGCCGCGCCTTGCCGTATTGGCTTTCGATCTTGGCCAGGAACGCGCGCAGGGTTTTGCTGTCGGCGGTGTTGCCGGGCAGAACCTCGTAGGCCAGCGGCAACCCCTCGGGCGTGACGACGAGCGCGATGACGACTTGCGGGCAATCCGGCCGCTTGTCGCGGCTGTAGCCGTGGCGACGCTTGGAGCCTTCGGGCAGATCGGCGGCGTTGACCTCGAAATACGTGCTTGTCAGATCATACAGCAACACGTCGAACGAGGCGTTGAACAGATCGCGCCAGCGCTGCGTCAGATGCGAGAACAGCGCCTGTTTGTGGGCGAGCAGCAGGTCGTGGCAGGCGTAGAGTTTATGAGCCTCCGCCAGGCCGAAGTCGGACCCCAGCAGATCGGCCATCGCGCTGTCGAGGAACCACTGGCGATGCAGCCGCCACTCGCTACCGGGCGAGATGAGCCGGTAGGTCGCCAGCACTTGCAGCACATGATCCCAGCGCGTGCCCTTGCGGCTTTTCGGCAATCGCTCGGCCCAGAACCGATCGAGCCGCAACTCCCGCCACAGCAGGCCCGCCAGCCAACAGGCGCCCCACTGGCGCGGGCGGCAGAGCCGCATTTCGCTCAGACGCAGCCGGATGACATCGTCGCCGGCTGGAGCTTCGCAACGATCTTCGGGAAACAGGGCGAGCGTTCGCGCGCGGCCGGCCTCCTCGTCGAACACCTCGACGGCCCTGCGCCACGCCTCGGCCTGAGAGGAATTGATCTCGCCAAGATAGAGCACGTGACGCTGCGCCACGCGACCACCATCGACACGCCGGTTCTCGACGACGCTCCAATAGAGGTGTGTCTTCCCGTTCTTCCGCCGCTCGGTCTTTCGCAGGAACATGGCGAAGCGATTCTGCCACGACCGTGCGATTCTAGGAATCCTGTGCGAGATTAGTTGGTCTTCACTACAGCCGTTTTTCGCCCCGTTTGCGAAACCCGCATCAACCAACTCAAATACTTACAGCTCGCAAAAACCCGCAAAATGGGCTTATCCACAGGCGAATCCGCGAAGTCGGGCTAGATACTCGCCCGCAAAGCGGCGTCGAGCAGTCCAAAGGAGTCTTCAACCAAACTCATGTGATGAAACATCGCCGCGTGGGCGCCCGCCGCATCACAGGCGACGATCGCCTCGACTACCGCGGCGTGTTCGGCGTGCGATCTCGAAAGCCGCCCCTCGGTGCGAAACTGCGCGCGCCGGTAGGGCGCCACGCGTCGCCGCAAGCCGGTCGCGATGTCAGCCAGAACCTCGTTGTGCGCGCCGAGATAGATCTGCGTATGGAAGCCGACATTCGCCGTCGCGTAGGCGTGACGGTCGTCGCGCAGCACGATCGCCGCCATCGTTTCCTGAAGGTTCTGCAAGCGACGGCGTTCGATCGGCGTCATGCTCATCGCCGCCAACCGAGCGCAAGTCGCCTCCATCTCCGCCATCGCGCCGAACAGCTTTTCCAGTTGCGCCGACGTCGCCTTCGCGACCATCGCGCCGCGCCTCGGTTTGACGTCAATGAGACCCGTGGCGGCGAGCTGCCTCAACGCCTCCCGCACCGGCGTTCGCGACACGCCATAGCGCTCGGCCAGCATGCTCTCGTCGAGACGCAGGCCCGGCTCGAATTCGCCGGAAAGCACGGAGTCGGCGATGGCGTCGGCGAGCCGATCCGCCTGAGTAATCCCTTCATTGTCGACGTGCTTCAAGGACGACTCGTTGCGCTGCAAGCCCGGTTCTTGGGCACGTCTAGCATAGAAAATCAGCATGCAAAACTATCTTATGAGCATGCAAAACGGCCTGACTGCATGCATAATTTGGTTGGTGCATACGCCTTTCGAGGGCTCGCCATGCCTCCGACCGTCCACCCTGTCGACGAAATACTGCCGCTGCCGAAACTCGCGGCCCTCGGACTTCAGCACGTGCTGGTCATGTACGCCAACGCCGTCGCGGTGCCGCTCATTCTCGGCGGCGCCCTGCATCTGCCGAAAGATCAGATCGCGTTGCTCATCAATGCGGACCTGTTCGCCTGCGGCATCGCGACGCTCATCCAGACAGTCGGCATCGGCCCCGTCGGCATCCGCCTGCCGATCATCATGGGCGTGACGGCGGTCTCGATTTCGCCGATGCTGGCGATCGCCGCGATGCCCGGCGTCGGGCTGCCCGGGATCTATGGCGCCGTGCTGGTCGGCGGTCTGTTCGGGCTTTGCGTCGCGCCGTTCATCAAATACGTGCTGCGGTTCTTTCCCGTCGGTGGTGACCGGCACGATCATCACGATGATCGGCGTCGTGCTGATGCGGGTCGGCGTCGCCTGGGCCGGCGGCGGCGCGGCGGCGGCGGATTTCGGCGCGGCGGGCTATCATTCTGGTCGCTGCGCTGGTGCTGGCGGTCATCATCTCGGTCATCAAATTCGCAACCGGCTTCTTGCAGAACATGGCGGTGCTGATCGGCATCACCGCGGGCTACCTGGTCACGATCGCGCTCGGTTGGACCGACTTTTCCGGCATCCAGAGCGAACCGTTGCTGCGCATCGTGTTGCCGCTGCAATTCGGTCTCCCGCAATTCTATCTTGTCCCCTGTCTCACCATGTGCCTGGTGATGACCATCGTGTTCATCGAGGCGACCGGCATGTTTCTCGCCCTCGGCGCGATGACGGGGCGCGCCGTTGGCGCCGACGACGTCAAACGCGGTCTGCGCGCCGACGCGCTCGGCACCATCATCGGCGCGATATTCAATACCTTTCCCTATGTCTCCTACTCGCAGAACATCGGCCTCGTCGGCGTAACCGGCGTCTACAGCCGCTGGGTCTGCGTCGCCGGCGGCGTCATCATGCTGATCCTCGGATTGCTGCCGAAGCTCGCGTTCATCGTCGCGTCCGTGCCGCAATGCGTTCTCGGCGGCGCGGGCTTCATCATGTTCGGAATGGTTGCGGCGACCGGCATCAAGATCCTGGCGACGGTCGACTTCGCGCGCGAGCGCCACAGCGTTCTCGTCGTCGCGATCTCGATCGGCTTCGGCCTCATCCCGATCGTCTCGCCGAACTTCTTTCATATCCTGCCGGCTGAGCTGAAGCCGATTTTCGGCGACGGCATCATCCTGACGGCGATCTCGGCCGTTTCGCTGAACGCGTTCTTCAATCGTACGACCCGCGAACAGGCGGAGACCGGCGCTTTCCTCGCCGCGCAGGCCGCCGAGCATATCTGAGGCTCGGCCGCCCTAGGCGAGACGCGCGACGTGCTTGCGAAAGGAGTGAGACCATGGGCGAGATCATCCAAATCGCCGCCGAGCCCTACGCGTTCGCGTTGAACCCTAAGCAATGCGCGTTGCTGATCATCGACATGCAGCGCGATTTCCTGGAGCCCGGCGGCTTCGGAGAGATGCTCGGCAACGACGTCTCCCAATTTCGCCGAACCATCGAGCCCAATCGCCGCCTGCTTGGCCGCCTGGCGATCCGCGGGCCTGCTCGCGATCCACACGCGGGAAGGCCACCGGCCGGATCTTACCGATCTCCCGCTCGCCAAGAAGATCCGAGGGCGCAGCGCCACCTGCATCGGCGACGCGGGGCCGATGGGGCGCATCCTGGTGCGCGGCGAGCCCGGCCACGACATCATCGCGGAGCTCTATCCGCAGCCGGGCGAACCCGTCATCGACAAACCCGGCAAGGGCGCGTTCTACGCCACCGACCTGCATGCAATCCTGCAGCATCGCGGCATCAAACAACTCGTCGTCACCGGCGTGACGACCGAGGTCTGCGTCAACACCACCGTGCGCGAGGCCAACGACCGCGGCTACGAATGCCTCGTTCTTGAAGATTGCGTCGGCTCTTATTTCCCGGAGTTTCACGACATGGGCCTGAAGATGATCAAGGCGCAGGGCGGCATCTTCGGATGGGTCGCCAATTCGGAAGCCCTCTTGGCCGCGGTGGCGTGAACACGCGCCAGAGATCTCAAGCAAAGGAGCGAAGCGATGCAAAGCGCAGCGATGACCGCGAAACCTGGCGAGCGATATTGGGTCCCCGGCGATTGGAACGCGTTCTTCGGGTTCGGAACCAATATCCTGGTCAACGTGCTGGTGTTGACCGGCCTGCTGCGTTTCGTGCTGAAAATGCCGGATTCGCTGGTGTTCGGCCGCATCCTGCCGGCCACCGGACTGATGCTGTTCCTCAGCACCGTCTACTACGCCTGGCTCGGCTATCGGCTGGCGAAGAAAACCGGGCGGACCGACGTCTGCGCGCTGCCCTCGGGCATCAGCGTGCCGCACATGTTCGTCGTCACCTTCGTCGTCATGTTGCCGATCCTCGGCAAGACCAACGATCCGGTGCAGGCGTGGGAAGCCGGCCTGACCTGGGTGTTCGTGCAGAGCTTCGTGCTGATGGCCGGCGGCTTCATCGCCCCGGTCATCCGCAAGATCACGCCGCGCGCGGCTTTGCTCGGCTCGCTCGCCGGCATCTCGATCACCTTCATCTCGATGCGCCCCGGCCTGCTGATGTTCGAGACGCCGCTGATCGGCCTCGTCTGTTTCGCGATCATCCTCGCCAATTGGTTCGGCGGCGTGCGCTACTATCAAGGCGTGCCCGGCGGATTGGTCGCGATCGTCGCCGGCACGATCATCGCCTGGGGCTCGAACCTGTTCGGCCTCGGCTATGGCGGGCTGACGTTCGGCGCGGTCGGCGACGCGGTGTCGCATTTCGGGTTTTCGATCCCGTTGCCCGCGGTCGGGCACGTGTTCTCCGGGTTCAAGTTTCTCGGCGTAATTCTGATCACCGCGATACCCTTCGGCATCTATGATCTCGTCGAGGCCATGGACAACGTCGAAAGCGCCGCCGCGGCCGGCGACTCCTTCCCGACGACGCAGGTGCTGACGGCCGACGGCGTCATCAGCCTGATCGGTTGCCTGCTCGGCAATCCGTTCATCAACGCCGTCTACATCGGCCATCCCGGCTGGAAGGCGATGGGCGGGCGCATCGGCTATTCCGCCGCGACCGGCGTGATGGTGCTGGCTCTGACCTGGCTCGGCATCGCGGCGCTGATCTCCAGCCTGATCCCGGTTGTCGCGATCCTGCCGATCCTGCTCTATATCGGCATGCTGATCGGATCGCAGGCGTTCCAGGAATCGCCGCACCGCCACGCGCCGGCGATCATCCTGGCGATGATGCCGCAGATCGCCGCCTGGGGTAAGACGATGATCGACGGCGCGCTCGGAGCGGCGGGCACCAATGCGGCGGCGGTCGGCCTCGACAAGCTCGGCAATGCCGGCGTTCTCTATCATGGCCTCGCGACGCTTGGCGGCGGCGCAACGCTGGCTGGCATCATACTGGGCGCGGTCACAGTCTTCATCATCGAGAGACAGCTTGAAAAGGCGGCTTGGTTCGCGCTCGCAGGCGCTGTCCTGACGTTCTTCGGCTTCATCCACGGCGAGGAGATCGGCATCGCCCAGTCGCCTGTCGTGGCGCTCGGCTATCTCGGCGTATCGGCGATGCTGTTCGGCTTCGAGAGATACGCGCATGTCGCGCCGGCCATGCCGGAAAGCGTTCACGCGCACGGGGAAATCTCCGCGAGCCCGGCCGAGTGAGCGCGCGGCGCACGAGGTGGCTTCCATAGGCGGGGGCCGCGGTCTCGGAAAAGCCGCAGAAGGAGGCTCAGCCAAGCCGGAAGGCGGCATGGGCGGGATCCGCCCGCCCGCAGACCGAGATGCGGCGCGCCTTATCGGCGCGCCCTTTTGCGCGGGGGAGCTATCGGGTGATTTCCCTTCGGGTTCGCCATCGGACGAGCTACCTCTACCGCAATGCCGTCAGTCTCGGGCCGCATCGGTTGATGTTGCGGCCGCGCGAGAGCCGCGACCTCAAGTTGGTGTCGAGCGAGTTGAATATAATGCCCGCTGCGCAGGTCACATGGGCGCAGGACGTCTTCGGCAATTCCGTGGCGACGGCGGTCTTCCGAGGGGCGACGGACAGTCTGGTTGTCGACAGCCTCGTAGAACTTCAACTCCATGGCGCGGCGTGGCCGATCTTCGACATCGCGGCGTCCGCGATCGTCTACCCCTTCCGCTACTCCGACGACGAATGGACCGATCTCGGGATCTTGACGGTTCCTCAATATCCAGACCCTACCGGCCGGCTGAATAGCTGGGCGCGCGGTTTCGTGAGGGGGGGGCGAACCGACACGCTCTCGCTGCTGAAGGACCTCTGCGCCGGGGTCGCGAGCCAGATCCGCTACCAGAGCCGGGAGGAGGAAGGAACGCAAACGCCGATCGAGACGCTCCAGCGCGGCTGGGGCTCCTGTCGGGATTTCGCGGTGCTGTTCGTGGAGGCGGCGCGTTGTCTGCGCTTCGGCGCGAGACTGGTTTCGGGCTATCTGTTCAATCCCGATCAGAGCCTCGTCGGCACCGCCGATGCGGGGTCAACCCACGCGTGGGGCGAAGTATTCGTCTCGGGCGCCGGTTGGATCAGTTTCGATCCCACCAACCGCAGCGTCGGCGGGTCGAACCTGATTCCTGTCGCGGTCGTTCGCCATATCCGTCAAGCCGTGCCGATTTCCGGAGGTTTTGTCGGAAACAGCGACGCGTTTGCAGGCATGAACGTGGAAGTGCTGGTCAGCTCCATGTGACGCCTGCGCGCAACCGGACATGGGCGGCGTCAAACGATGTCGACGCCGACGCCCGTTTTCAGGCGCCAGGAGCGGCGGCGCGCAGACGCCTTCTCAAGGCCCGAAACGAGATCAGCTTCTCCGTCTCTTCATCCCAAAGCGCATAGCCGATGCAACGCAAACTCTGCAGCAGCGTGATTCGGCCGACGCCGGCGAGTTCGGGGAAATCGCGCAGAACTTCGCGCAGGCGGTAGAACGGTATGCGGCTCGCCAGATGGTGGACGTGATGCACGCCAATGTTGGCGCTGAACCAGCGCAGGACCAGCGGCAGGTCGTAGTGCGAGGAGCCGTGCAGCGCCGCCTGGGGATGGCGCCAGTTCGTCTCGTGCGCCCAGGTCGTGTCTTCGAACTGATGCTGAACGTAGAACAGCCAAACGCCCATCGTCGCCGCGAGCAGGAAGATCGGTCCATGGATCATGAGGAAGGCGACAGGGCCGATCCGCCACATCAACAGCGCCACGATGAAGGCGACCCCGACATTGGTCGACATCGCGGAAACCCAAGGCCGCCATCCGGAGCCGCGCATGAGACCCAGCGGAATGCGGAATTGCACCAGGAACAAATAGCTGGGCCCAAGGCCAAACATCACGAGCGGATGACGATACAATCGATAGGCGAGCCGCCCGCGCCAGCTCAGGCCCAAATACTCGTTGACGGTGAGCGTCTCGATGTCGCCGAGCCCGCGGCGCTCCAGATTGCCGGCGCCGGCGTGATGCGCCGAATGCGTCTGCTTCCAGTAGTCATAGGGCGTCAGCGTCAGGAGCCCGAACCCGCGGCCGACCCAGTCGTTGACGGAGCGGGTGCGAAAAAATGCGCCATGCCCGCAGTCGTGCTGAATCATGAACAGCCGCACCATGAACCCGGCCGCCGGCGCCGCCAAGGCGAGGCTGAGCCAATAGCTGACATGCATCAACGCCCACATCGCCACCCAAAGCGCGACGAAAGGCCCGAGCGTGACAGCGATTTCGGCGACGCTGGAGGCGACGACCGGCTCACGATAGCGTGCGAGAACGGCCGGCAGCCGCTGCGGGTCGGGCAGCCGAGAAGGGGTTGGCGAGGGGGCTAAGGTCTGGGTCATGGTCCGTCGCGGGTGACGTGAGAGGGATTTGGCGATCTGGCGAGGGAGATAACGCAAGTCGCTGAAGAGTTTCGACAGCTCGCGTCTGTCTGGTCGCCGCGCCGGAGCGCTGCGACCATTTTCCATCGCATACCGGAATGAAAATGGCGGCGCTCTGACGCCGCAAAACCGCTTCGGTCAAATCAGCGAGGCTTCTCTATGCACCTCGAGCCGCTTTCCTGCAAGGCGAATCAGACATTTATTTTCGACTTTCCTATTTTCGAATGAAGAACGCGTGTTCCCGAACGCGCCCGTTGCCACGATTATTTCAGCGAACATCACTTAAAAGTTCCTACGAACGCAAACTTGCGCCGTGATTTGTTCCGCCGTCGCCGCGAACCCTCGAAGTCGCATGTTTCTTCATCCGGATGTTCGAGTTTCGCGAAAAATCTGGCGCCCGGACAGTTGTGTTCGAGGCGGATAGCCTGGCGGCGGGCTGAAGCGCTCGTGGACCCATGGGCACCACCGACTAACCGTCAGCGTCACCCCTCTTGACGGATCATAAATTGCTCACCATCTCTACGCCATCCAATGGGATGGAGAAAGACTGCGAAATGGGCGACGTTCATCCGCTGAAACCGAAGCTCCCCGACAGTGAGAAGATAACCGTCAACCTTGGCTTTATCGATCTCGGACGGGTGGATCTCCTGGTGCGCGATGGCTTTTACGCCAATCGCGCGGACCTGATCCGCACAGCCATTCGAAACCAGCTCGAACGGCACAACGACACCCTCCGTCAGTCCGCGGCGCGCAGGCACCTCCAACTGGGGCTATCGCACTATACGCGGCAGGATCTTGAGGCGGCTCGGCAGGCCGGGACGCCGCTTCATATCCAGGTTCTCGGTCTCGTCAGCATCGCCAGCGACGTAACGCCGGAACTCGCCCGCGCCGCCATCGCCTCGGTACGCGTCCTCGGCGCCTTCCAGGCCAGCCCCGCCGTGAAAGCGGCGCTGGCTGATCGCATCGCCTGAACACTTGCCGACCCCGCCGCACGGCGCCCCGCGCTCGGTCATGAAGGATCAAATCATGAATGCGTTCTCAAAAATCGACATGGCCGAGGTCACCCGGCTCACGCGGGTTGGCAAGCTCGCGGAAGCGATGGCGCTACTCCAGGGCCACAGCGGGACCGGCGGCGCCCAACCGTATAGCGGCGGCAATCCTCCGCCGGCGGACAGACTGCCAGCTCCGTCGCCGGGCGGCGTCTGGACGGCGCCCGCGCAATCCAACCGCGGACCCGGAAGTCTCGCGGGGCCGCCGCATCTCGCGGAGATGGTCTCGGCATTACGAAACCGACTGCCGAGTGCGGGTTCGTTCTCTCGCTTAGGCGAGGGCATCGGGCGCGCGCGGGCGCCGATCCGTGTCGCCGACGGCGCTCGGTTCGAGGAGCGGCTGTTTTCAAACAACGCGGGAAGTCGAACTTACAAGGTCTACGTCCCCAGCGGCTACAGAGGCCAGGCGCTCCCGCTGGTCGTCATGCTGCACGGTTGTACGCAGGACCCCGACGACTTCGCCGCCGGCACGCGGATGAACGAACTGGCCGAGGAACAGACATTCCTGGTTGCCTATCCGAGCCAGCCCGCCTCCGCGAATATGAACAGGTGCTGGAACTGGTTCAATCCGGGAGACCAGCAGCGAGACGCCGGCGAGCCGTCGCTGATCGCGGGAATCGCCTTGCAAGTTGTCGAGGAATTCGCCGCAGATCGCACGCGGATCTATGTCGCCGGTCTCTCCGCCGGCGGCGCGGCGGCGGCGAATATGGCGGCGACCTACCCCGATGTGTTCGCCGCTGCAGGCGTTCATTCCGGGCTCGCCTGCGGGGCGGCAAGAGACATGCCCTCCGCCTTCGCCGCCATGGGCGGCGGCGGCACATTCCCCACGAGAGGGGACGGGCGGATGGCGCCGACAATCGTCTTCCATGGCGACGCCGACCGAACCGTCAACCCTGTCAACGGCGATCATGTCGTGGCGCAGGCGAAACCGGACGTGGCGATGGATATGGTTGTGACCCAGGGAGAAACGCCGGCCGGCATGGCCTTTACCCGCAAGGCGCAACTGGACTCCGCTGGCAGGGAGGTTGTCGTGCAATGGATCCTGCATGGCGCGGGCCACGCTTGGTCGGGCGGCAGCCTGGAAGGCTCGTACACGGACCCCCGCGGCCCGGACGCGAGCCGGGAGATGATGCGGTTTTTCTTGACACATGTGAACGCATAAGCAGGGCGCGCAGCGATCAACCAAGCCTATCAACCAAGGATCACCCGCGCGCGCCGCCTCGCATCGGAAGACTCGCCTCACATGTTTCGATCTCCCTGGCGGTCTCCCGCTTTCGCAAAACGATTTCGAGCTTCTCTGCAAAGCGCAACATCCCCATATTCAAAGCGGTTTTCGCCGACAGCTCCTCGGCCTGCAACGCGACATCGAGGTAGCCAATCAGACCCACCTCTATTCCGTCGGTGGTCATCGCATTCACGCTTATCAGGGTCCGGGCAGGGGATCGACGCTTGCAAGGCGGCGACGACGGCCGGCAAGCGCGAAAGCGGCGACCGCCCTCGTCAGGAAAACCGAGGCGGTTCAAGCGGCGCTCCATTCGCCCGATCACGCATCGAGCGCGAGGAGCGCGAAACTGGCCAACCAATGCTCACCCATGTAGTCGGTTTCGACGTGCGCCAAGCCGGCGGCAAGGTGTCGTTCTGCGGCTTCTTGCATGACCACCCGGCGCTCGTCGCGTTCAGGAAGCTCATGCGATAGGGCGCGAAAGCACCAGGCCCGACTGAGATTGAGTCCATCCAAATGCGCGATCTTGCCATCGCTGCGGTCGTTGGCGATTGCGGGGACAAATAGCGCCGCCGGCGATCGTTCGGACAGTCGGGGGAGGAACCGATCGAACCAGGGCAAGAAAACCTCCCGCGACAAAAGACGGCGCATGGCTTCCGCCTCGACGAGCGTCGAGGACAGGAAGTCATCGCCGCTCGGTTCGCCCCATGCAGGACAGTCTCCGTCCTGGCCGTACCAGCGTTCGGCGGTCGCGCGCAGGAGGCCCAGAAGGGCATCGTCGCCGACCGCTTCTGCGTAGTCGGCCGCCATGCGAAGTGCGAAGGCCGTGTTGAAATGTGTCCCGACACGAACGGGATAGCGAGCGACGGGCAGGAACGCGCGAAATCGGCCGGCGAATATTTCAGCCAACGGCGATAGCGCGCGCGACCAGCGATCCTGCGGCAGCTTTCCGAGCGCTGCGGCAAGTTTCAACAACCAACACCAGCCGTAAGGGCGTTCGAATCCGCGGGCTGCCGGCGTCGCTAGGTAGTCGCATTCGCCGGCGACTTTCTGCGCCGTCAATTGCTTATCAAACAATTCCGCGATCTCGGCCGCAAACGGGGCTCCGGGAAATCGGAGCAGCAAACTCGCGAGCAGCCAATAGCCGTGGACGCAAGAGTGCCAATCGAAGCTGCCGTAAAAGATCGGATGCAGGTCAGACGGGGCTCGGGCGTCCGTGGCGCTGGTCAGGACGTGATCGAGTTTGTTGGGATATTCCCGCGTGACGTGACCGAGCGCAATCCTGGCGAAGCGCACGCCGATGTCGGCTGTCAAACTTTGTTGCAACGCGGTTCTCCCTCGGGTCGAGCCATCAGAGAACCGCGATCGGACGACCGGGCGATCCGGTGGCGCCAACGATAGGCAACGGCACGAACACGTAGACAAACACGTAGGCGTCTCGCTCTATGAGCCCTTCAAAGGTCATGCCCTCGTGGAGATATATGCCGTGCTTCATGATGAGGTGCTGATGGCAGGGATGGAACACGTCGGGGTCCGCGGGCGGGACAACGTCGACGGCGAAATTGTCGGCGCCGACGACGCAAACCCGTTTGTCCGCAAACCAGCGCGCGCACTCGATCCCGATCCCGGGCGCCCCGTCGTAGAAGGTCGCAGCCTCGGTGATCCAACGCGAGCCATGACCGGTGCGCACGAACACCGCGTCGCCGGGCGTGATGGTGTCCTCCGTCAGGTTCTGGCGCTCCAGGCAGGCGCGGAGATCGGCGAGTTTGATTTCTTCGCCGACATCGAGCACGCGTCCCTTCAACCCCTGGACGTCAAACAATATCCCGCGCGTGAAGAAAGGCGGCGCGTTTTCTATGCCCAGCCGCTTGAGGCCGTATGGCGACCACATATCGCTCAGGCGATTGCCGTTGTAGAATCGCATGTTGCTTTGGTCGCCGATGACGCCGCACTGACAACCGAGATGACCAAGCGCGTCCATATGCGTGCCGATCTGGCCGATTTCCGTGCTGAGATATTCGTCGTTCCAGATCGTTCTGCTGACGTCGCCATAGGGGCCGCCGGTGGGTCCGCCGGGCATCCGCAACGCAAACGAACGACCCGGGGCCAGCGGCATCGTCGCCTCGTAAGGATGCCCAAGGCTGACGATCTCGCCGGTCTTGATTAAACGGATCGCTTCGAGCACTTTCGCGGGGCCGACGAGATTTCCGGCGCCGCGCTGATCGTCCGGGCCCCACGGCGAGGGCCCCCAATCAAGTTGGCGGGTCGGGTCGTCGGGGGCGGGCTCAGTATGGCTCATCGACGCATCTCCTGGGTCGGCTTGCTCGCAGGGGTCGTCCCCGCCGTCGCGGCGCGATCCGCTTCGACCCCGCGTTGCGTCCGTCGTTGCGACGCTTGCACCGCAAGGCCGACCGCGAGAATCAGCATCGCGCCGTTGAACAAGGGCTCAACGAAGAATGGCGCGCCGAGCTGATTCAGTCCGGCGACCGTGACCGCGAGCACCGAGACCGCGAGCACGGTCCCCCAGACATTCACGCGCCCTGGTCGAACCGAAGTCGCGCCGAGGAGGGCGGCGGTGAACGCCGGCAACAAATACTCCTGACCGACGGAGCTCTGCCCAATCTGCAACTGCGATTGCAGCACAATCCCGGCGAATGAGGCGAGCACGCCCGCGGCGACAAACCCGAGCGTGACATAGCGTCGCGCCGAAATGCCGTTCAATTCCGCCGCGCGCGGGCTCGCGCCGAGAACATAGAGATAGCGGCCGAGCGGGAGATACTCGAACACCAACCACAAGGTAAGGCTGACGACCAGCGTGTAGAGCGCGGGCAGCGGCACGACGCCGAGGCTCGCGGAAATGGCGAGAAAGGGCGGCGGCAGCTCGGCGAGCACCTGCTGGCCGCCGGTGTACCAGGCGTTGAGCCCATACAGCAGCGTCCCCGTGCCGAGCGTCGCGATGAAGGAATCGATTTTCACCCGCGTGACCAGAATGCCGTTCGCCAAACCGACCAGCGCGCCCATGAGGAGAACGGCGATGACCGCGGCCCACCAGGGAAGTCCCTGGCCTTGCAACCCGATCGCCAGCACCTGGGAAATGCCGAGATTGAAGCCCGCGGACAGATCGAAATGGTTGGCGGTCATCGGAATGAAAACGGCGAGCGCGACCAGCGCCTGCACCGACTTATTGTTGAGGATCGACTTGATGTTGAACAGCGTCGGAAAGGTCTCGGGCCGCAGCAAGGAAAAAACAATCAGCAATACGATCAGCAGGACCAGCAGTCCCCAGATCGAGATCGCGCGCGTGATCGCCGAGCCGACATTTCGCCTCGAATGGGCGTCGCTCATATGGGAGCTCCCGTCGCACGCGCGATGCGCGCCGCCGGACGCGTCCGCGGTCAGGCGCGCGACGTCGAGTTCATCCCCAGGAATTTCGGACACAACCTGGCCTCGGCTGAACACCAGCGCGCGATGACAGATGCGCTCCACTTCCTCGAAATCGGACGACAGCAGCAGCACCGCAAGGCCCTCCTTCAAGGATTGCTGGAGAAGGTGATAGATCTCCGCCTTGGAGCCGACATCGACGCCGATCGTCGGCTCCTCGAGAACCAGCACGCGCACTTTCGCCTCCATCCAGCGCGCGAGCACCACCTTCTGCTGGTTGCCGCCGCTCAGCGTCGCGACCACGCGTTCGGAGTCGGGCGGCTGGATCGAAAAGCGCGCGAGAACCGCGCGGCTCTCGGCGAGTTCGTCGCTCCGCAAGATCGGCTGCAGCACCTGCCGCCCGGTCGCGGCCGGATTGATGTAGATGTTCTCGCGCACCGACATGTTGGCGGCGATGCTTTCCTCAGCGCGGCGGCTGGAGACGAACCCAATCTGTTTGCGCATCGCGTCCGCTGGGTCTGACGGGTCGACCTGGTCGCCGTCGAGCCGCACATGGCCCGGTCAGCAGCGGGATTTGGCCGAAGATCGCCCTGCCGATCGTGTGATGGCCGGCGCCGCGCAGGCCGACCAATCCGAGCGTCTCGCCGGCGGCGATCTTGAACGAGACCGGGCCGACATTCTCGGCGACGACGCGGTCGACTTCGAGCACGATTCGCTCGCGAGGCCGGCGCGGGTTTGATGAACGCATCGCTCATCGAGCGCCCAACGATTTTCTCGACGAGATCCGCCGGCGAGGTCTCGCCGACCGGCATCGAGGCGACGCGCCGCCCGTCGCGCAGCACCGTCACGCGGTCGGCGATGCGAAACACCTCGTCAAGCCGATGCGTGACATAAATGATTCCGATGCCGTTCGCTCGCAGCCGGCGCAACGCGTCGTGCAGACGGCTCACGTCCGCTTCCGGAAGCGCGGCGGTTGGCTCGTCAAGGACGAGGATATCGGATTTCACCGCGAGCGCGCGGCCGATGGCGACCAACGAACGTTCGGCGGCCGCCAACTTTGAGACCACGACATCGGGATCGATTTCGCTCCCCATTCCCGTCAGCGCATCCCGCGCCGCCCGGCGGACCGCGCGCCAGGAGATCAGCCCGAAACGATTCCGGGGATAGCCCGTTTGCAGCGCCACGTTCTCGGCCACCGTCATCCAATCGACGACGCCGAGGTCCTGATGGATGAAGCATATCGGCAGGGCGTCGAGGCCAGGTCGCACCGCGTGACCGTCGAACCTGATCTCTCCCGCGTCCGCCGCATATACGCCCGCCAGAATTTTTATCAGCGTCGACTTGCCGGCGCCGTTTTGGCCGAGCAGGGCGTGGACCTCGCCGCGACGCAGATCGAAATCGATCGCGTCGAGGGCGAGCGTTCCCGTGAAATGTTTGCTCAGCGCAACCACTTCGAGCAGGGGACCGGGCGAAGCGGCGCCGCTCGCGGGCGCGGAAAGCTCAACCATGCCTGTTGCGGCTCCTCGATGAGCGCCGGCCGACGCGTGGCGCCGGCCGGCGTTGGGCGACTATTTCGCCACGCCCCAGATTTCGAGATAGTGTTTCTTGTAGTCATTGCTTGGGATGAACGTGTTCTTATCGCCGCCTTCGCTGTGAATGTTGGCGGGCGTCACCAGGAACGGCGGTTGCACAAAACCGCTCGGCGGCTGCTTGTGGAACGCGCGATTGAGTTCATCGATCGCCTGATACGCCTGTAATTCGATCGGTTCGGAAACCGTCACGACCTGATATTGGCCACCCTTGCGGATCCGATCATAGGCCGAGCGGTTGCCGTCGGCGCCGATCAGTTTGACCTGATCGGGCGCGACGCCGCCGGAGCGCAGCACCGGCACGGCGAAATCCCAATCATTGTCGCCGACCGAGGTCGCATAGAACGGCGGCCCGAAGCGCTGAATCCAACTCGTCGTCAACTGCGGTTGCCGTTGCGCCGCCTCGGAGGCCGGCGAGTTGACGTATTCGAGCACTTTGCAACCCGGGCATTTTTCGATCGCCGCCTTGGTCGCCATCGATTTAACTTCGGCGATCGCATATTCGTTGTGAGTGAGGATGACGACGCGCGCCTTGCCTTCGGAATCGGCGATCGCCCATTGCGCCTCCGCCTTGCCGATTTCGCGCGGATCCTCTTGAATGTTGACGAACAGGTTGAGGTCGGGCTGAGGACCCGGCAATCCGGCGGCGTGGAGTCCGACAAAGCTGATCCCCTGGGCGACGCCGGCTTTGATCGGGTCCTTCAGGCTCGCCGCGTCGGCGAACATGGCGATGCCGTTCGGCTTCAGCGCGATCGCCTGATTCATTCCCGCCAGCCATGACGTCGGGCTACCCTTGCCGTCGATGATGGTCACTTTCCAACCGAGTTTTTCGGCGGCCTCCTTCATATAGACGCCGTAGAGGTGCGAGATATCATTCTGCTCGTCACCGGACAGAAAGACGATCGACTTGGCGGCGTCCGGTTTCGGCGCCGATGTCGGACCTTCCCATTTGGTTTGCGGGCCGGCATATCGCTCGGCGTCCGCCTTCGCCTGCGCGACGGCGTCGTCTGCGGCCGCCGCGGGCGATAGAGCGATCATCACGGTCGTCGCGAGCGTTGAGCTCGCGATAAGTATTCGGTTTCTGAATTGCGTTCTCATTGGCGTCTTCCTCCTGGATTCATCCCGCGATTCGTTACGTTGGTCAGGGCGGGATGTTTGATGGATCCTGACCGAGCGGGCCGCCGCAGCTTGAGCGGATCACCAGCCGCGGCGGCAAGACGATGCTTTCAGGCGGACCTTTCGGGGCCTTGATTCTGCGCAGCAGCAAATGCGCCGCCTCGACGCCAATCTGGCGAGCGCCGATGTCGATCGTCGTCAGCGCGGGGCGCGAATGCGCGGCTTCGGGAATGTTGTCGAACCCGATCACGGCGCAATCGTTGCCGCCAACCAGGCCGCGGTCGCTCAGCCCCACCAGAACGCCGATCGCGCAAAGATCGTTGTGGCAGACGATCGCGGTCGGGTCGTCGCGGTGGCCGCGCATCAAACCTTCGACCGCGCGCTCGCCTTCGTCCCTCGTGGGAAGACAGCTGACAATGGGCCCGATCGGCAGGCCGTAGCGGTTCAGGGTTTCGCGATAGGCTTGGACGCGGTCGAGCGCCGGCGACGCGTGCCGGCCGCCGCCGACGAAGGCGATGCGCCGGTGCCCGAGTTGGATGAAATGCTCGACCGCCAGCGTCATTCCGAGTCGGAAATCGGCGCCGACGTGATCGGCGTCGCGGCGCCCCAACCGGCGGAGCACCTGGACCATAGGCAATCCGTAATCGCGCAGCCGATCGATAAGGTCGACCTTCGTTCCTTCGGCGGGGCAAAGCAGCAATCCGTCGACGCGATGCTCTCGCATTCGCTCGATGAAGCGGTCCTGACGAACCGGCGATTCCGCGGTATTGGCGAGAAAGCCGACCCAACCGGCATCGTCCAGCGCCTCGTCGATGCCCGCGGTCAACTCCGCATAGAACGGATTGGTGATCTCACAGACGACAAGCCCCACCGTATGGGTATGACGCGCGCGAAGATTGGCGGCCGCGCGATCGTAGACATATCCGAGCGACGCTATCGACGATTGCACGCGCTGGCGCGTCGCAAGCGCCACCAGTGGGTTGTTGCGCAGCACGAGCGACACCGTCGCCCGCGATACTCCCGCGGACTTGGCGATGTCATTCAATGTCACGCGCGCGCGCATCGTCGCCACGCCTCGGTTCGTTTCCTCGACCCGCCCGATGCGCATGGACGAGCGCTCGCCGGTGCCATTTAGATCGATCTAAACTAAGTGATCCCAAGGGCGCGTCAAGCGCCTTGACGGGCGACGCCCACTCTTTTTCTCGGCGAATTCTTGCGCGCCGATGCGGCGCACGTGGCGGACGGGTTTCCGGGCGTTTGAAACCGGCGTAATTCAGCCCTCATGCTTTCACCGATCCGACAATCTGTGGCGTCGACGGGCGAGACCCTATACTTGCCTTCAGGCGCACCCAAGGGCGGCGTTGTCTGCCTGCACGGTAGCGAAGGAGGCTGGGCGGGTTGGAACGATGTCGCCTGTGCGCTGTTCGCCGCCAACGGCTTCGCGGCCCTTAGCCATAACTACACGCTCGATTATCACTGGCCGGTGCATCCCGACATCGACGAAGTCCCGTTGGAGAGCACGCAGGCGGCGCTGGCCGTCATGCGAAAGCCGCTTTCGCCATTCGACTGCGGCGTTGGCCGTATGGCGTATCGCGCGGGGCCGGCCGCGCCCCGGAGGCGCACTTTTTCGAGGGGGAAGGGCACGTCTTCGGCGCCAACGCTCGGAACCGAGAATGGCTTTTTCTCGCAAATTTTTTCGAACGTCACTTGGCCGCCAAGGCGCGCGATCCAAGGGTCTGCTAGGGCGGTTCCCGAACAAATAGTATCGGCTTCGTCATTGCGAGCGCAGCGAAGCAATCCAGCGCCCCGAGATCGCAGGCTAATCGGCTAGACCTGGTTCGGCGGAAACGTGGATGGCTTCGCTTCGCTCGCCATGCGGCAGTTTCGCCCCCGCAACCCTCACATTGCGCCTCTCTCGACCAACCAATCGATGAAGCTGGTCAGGAACGACGTTTTGCTCACGTCGAAGGGAACGAGCGCCACATAGCCGGTTCGCGGAACTTGAATCTTCGGAAACGGCGTTAGCAGCCGTCCCGCCGCGACATCTGTCTGAAGCACGGGCAACGGGCCTATGCCTAGGCCAAGACCATCGACCACGGCTTGCAGCGTGACAAAGAAGTGGTCGAAGACGCGCCGACGCTGTTCCGCTCGATGCCGTTGTCCGGCGCGCTCCAGCCAATCCGTCCAATCGCCGGGTCGCGTCTCGCTGCTGAGAAGGACGTGCTCCGCGATGTCGCCCGGATGGCGAAGCGGCGCGCGTTCGAACAATCCAGGACTTACGATCAAGGTGTCGTTTTCCGACAAAAAGGGCGTTGGCCGGTGCTGCGGCCATGCGCCGCGCTCGGTTGATCCTCGTCGAATGGCGATATCGAATCCGCCGCGCAGCTCTTCGTGCAGGGTCGTCGTCGTCGTAACCGTAACCTCGACGTCCGGCCGTCCGGCGTGAAACTCCTCGAGACGCGGGATCAGCCAGCGCAGCGCAAAAGTGGTCGGCGCGCTAACCCGCAGCAGGTGGCGCGCCGATGGACGCCCACAGGCTTCGGCGGCGGCCGATATTCGGTCGAACGACAGGCTGACTTCCGCTGCAAAGACGCGCGCGGCGGGCGTCGGCGTCATGCGACGGCCCGTCCGAACGAACAGGCGCTGCCCAAGCCAGTTCTCCAGCAGGGCGATCTGACGACTGACGGCGCCGTGGGTTAGCCCAAGTTCGGTTCCGGCTTCGGCGTAGGCGCCCGTGCGGGCGGCGACTTCGAAGACCCGCAAGGCATTGAGGGGGAGGGACCGGCGCATGTCGAACCGTGAGGAAAGCAGACAATATCTGTGAGAAAAGACAGTCTATTCGATAAAAACTCACGGCAGTAAAGCTTTGCAGCGGGAAGAAAGCTGGCTTCGCGATGCAAAATACAGCGACGGTAGCGTGGACGAAGGAGGATCAGAGGGCAGCTCTAAGGCCGCAACGCCGTAACCTCGTCGGCGCCTGCCTCGCGCATTTCCTCCACGACGGCTACACCGACCAACTCTATGCGCTGTTGCCGGTCTGGCAATCTGAGTTTGGTCTATCCTATGCGGGGCTGGCGCTCGTCCGCGCGCTTTACAGCGGCTCCATGGGCGCCTTGCAGGTGCCCGCCGACAGGGTCACGGTCAAACTTGGCGCGCGCACGGCTCTGGCGGCGGCGACCTTCCTCTCCGCCGTCGGTTACCTCGTCGTCGCATTGCCGTTTGGGTTTACAGGTCTTTGCGTGGGATTGGTTCTCGCAGGGATCGGATCGAGCGTGCAGCATCCGCGCGCCTCTATGTTGGTCACGAACAGCTACGGGAAGGACGCGCGAGGGCCGCTCGGCATCTATAACTTCGCCGGCGATCTGGGAAAGGCGACCTTTCCGGCCGTTGTTGCGCTGCTGTTGCCCTTCATCGCGTGGCGGCCGGTCGTGGGCCTAACGGCCCTTGTCGGGCTTCTGATAGGCTTCGCCTTGCTGGTGCTGGTCCCACGACAGCCGTTCGTCATTTCGGTTGAGAAGCAGACGGAGAGCCGGGGCCAGGACGGGCGCGGCTTCAATCTCCTCCTGGCGATTGGCGCGCTCGATACCGCGACCCGGATGGGCTATCTGCTGTTCCTGCCGTTTCTGTTCCATGCGAAGGGCGGCCACGAAACCACAGTCGGCGTCGGCCTCGCCCTGTTGTTCGCGGGCGGAGCTTTGGGCAAGGCGTCGTGCGGATGGCTCGGCCAGCATATTGGCGTCATTTGGAGCGTCATCGCCACAGAAGCCGCGACGGCGCTGCTAATATTGGCGACGCTGATCCTGCCGCTGGCGCCGCTGCTTGTTGTGCTTCCGCTGCTCGGGGTCGTCCTCAATGGCACGTCCTCGATCCTCTACGGGACCGTCCCGGAGTTGGCGCGCAAAGGCGAACTGAGCCGAGCCTTTGCGCTGTTTTACACCGGTGTCATAGGATCGGGCGGATTGGCGCCCATCGCCTATGGCGCGCTCGCCGATCATTCCAGTCGTACCGTCGGCGTTGTGGCGGCCGCTCTGACCGCGGCGGCGATCATTCCGACGGTTGTCGCGCTGCGACCCTTCCTTCGTGAGACGAAGGCCTCCTGAAATGGCGGACGACACAAACGTTCGGTCTGGCCAGTGCCATTGCGGCGTGGTGCGTTTCGAGGTGACGCTCAGCGACGGCTTCAATTCGATCCGCCGCTGCACTTGTTCATACTGCCGGATGCGAGGCGCCGTCGTCGTCATGGCGGAAATGGGCGGGATCCGGTTAATACAGGGCGAGGATGCGCTAACGAGCTACCGGTTCCATACCGGATCAGCCCAGCACTTCTTCTGTTCGCGCTGCGGAATTTACACACATCATCAACGGCGATCCAACCAGAACCTGTATGCCGTGAACGTGGCTTGCCTGGACGGGGTAAGCCCATTCGACTTCACGGAGGTCCCTGTCATGGACGGCGTCAATCATACGAACGACACCGGCAAACCGACGCGTCGAGCCGGCGTCCTCCGCTTCTTCCCGGTTGAGTGACCATCGCTGTCCGCCGACACCCGCTCAGCGATTTTCCAGCCCTGACGCTGACCGTCCCCGCAAGAATTGGCGCCGCAAGGCGCTGAGCGCCAAAACGTATCCCAGCGCTCAGCGACCCGCACACTCTGCCCTGCATCTGGCAAAACTCCGCGAATTTTGGCCAAAAACCGCCGTTCCGCATATTTTTTGTTTTTGCGCGATGCCCCTTCTGTCGACTTAGCAAGCACTTTGAAACGGTATTTTTCTATTTCTTGGCCGAAAATATCAATGTAAATGAATTGCCCGAATCAAGCGGCGGAGGAAACAATGTCCGGCTCAGACGATAAAGCGCTCGTCGCTCAAATTCTCTCTTCCTACCTCTCTAACAATACCGTGGCGGCAAATGATCTCCCGTCCGTGATAGAATCCGTAAGACGAGCCTTCAGCGGCGACGCGGATTCGACGCCGCCGGTCACAGACGCCGAACCGCAGAAGTGGCAGCCAGCCGTTCCGGTAAAAAGGTCGATCTCGTCGGAAGAACTCACCTGCTTGTGTTGCGGGGAAGGGTTTAAGTCGCTCAAGCGACACTTGCAGACGGCGCACCAGCTCACGCCGGAAGGGTATCGAGCCGCTTTTGATCTCAAAAGCGATTATCCCCTCGTCGCGCCCGCCTACGCAGCCCGCCGCTCGGACTTGGCGAAGTCGCTGGGATTGGGTCGAAAGCCAAGCTCGGAGACGTTGCCCGCCAAGAAAGCCGCCACAAGGGGTCGGCCCCCGAAGAAGGCGGCGGCTGCGGCGTAACGCGTCCAAACGCGGCGTCTTCAACGCTCGACGCCGTCAACGCGTCAAATCAGATTGGACCGCGCCAATCCGTCGCGAGCAGGGCGTAGAGCAGGTCATCGCGCCAGACGTCCCCCACGCGCAGGTTGTCGCGCAGCAGGCCCTCTCGGCGAAATCCAAGCTTCTCCACCAGCGCGATCGACGCGCTGTTGTGGGGATGGATGAAAGCTTGCGTACGATGCAGGCCGAGGTCGCCAAAGCAGAAGTCGAGCATCGCCGAGACCGCTTCGGTGGCGAGGCCCCTCCGTTGGCGCGTAGGCTCGATCATATAGCCAATGCTCACCCGCTTACTTCGAATGTGACCATCGTGGTAGTTGCACAGGCCTAGGCAGCGATCGGTCTCAGCGTCGGCGACCGCCCAAAACCGATAATAGGCGGGCGTGCAGTCGATAAAGTTGCGCACCGCGCGCTCGGTTTCGATGCGCTTCGTATGGACCGGCTGGTTCCAAAAGCACATCGCCTCGGGGTTGCCGAAGCATTCGTGCATTGCGTCTACATCGTCGGCGCGGAAGCGGCGCAAGCGCAGACGAGCCGTCGAGAGCGCCGGGTGCGGCGTTGGTTGTTTCGGCATGATGCCCGATCTCGCAAAAATCCCTATTTTCGGTCAAGAACCATTCCAGCGGGTTGGTGCGCCGCCTGATCAGATTGCACACCCCCGGCGGCCTGTAATTCTTTCGACGCTGGCGATCAAAAGCAGTTGAACACCTGCGCTGCGGGTCTTTAGGTTGCCCTATAGGCAGTGCGTATTCCGCCTTGGAGAACGCCAGCCTGCGTCGGCTCAATAGGGCGGCTTGCGGCGGCCGCGTTGAAGCTTCGCGGCTTCCGACCACCACGCAAGATCCTCGGCGAAGCGGGGAAATGCGCGTTGCAGGCCGGCGCTGGCGTCCGCTTGCGGCCGTCCGCTCGCATCGAGGGCGGCGGCGATGTGACCGACGTTGATAGTGCTGGAGATCACCACCATGCCCATCTCGGAAAGGATGCCGTGCCAAACGAGGTTGGAGCGCGCCCCGCCGATCGGACCGGCGGAATAGCTGAGGATCGCCGCCGGCCGCCAGAACCATTCCTCCAAGAAATGGTCGGTCAGGTTCTTCAGCCCCGGTTGCGGACCCCAATTGTACTCGCCGGCGACGAAAACGAAGGCGTCCGCCGCGACAATTTTTGCGGCCAACGTCGTCAACGCTTCGGGCGCAGCGCCCGGTTCATACTCCTTGTACATGCGATCGAGCATCGGCAGTTCGAGGCTCTTGGCGTCGATCAGCTCCACGTCGTTGCCGCGCGCGCTCAGCTCCGAGACCGTATATTTGGCGAGCCGAACGCCCATCCTGTCGCGGCGGTAGGAACCGTAGAAGACAAGAATTCGATCCGTCATGCCCATTCCTTTCGAAGCGGCTCGGCAAACAAACAGCCCGCCGCCCTATCTCTTGAATTGCAGGGCTACGCTGCGTAGCCGAGCCGATGGCCGTCCAAATCGCGTTGCGGTCGCCGGTCACCGTTCACTTCGGAGAGGATGAGCCGAGTGGCCGCCGAGGAGCCCTCGACGGCGGCCCGCACTGATGTCGTCGGGCGGCGATATTCAAGCAACTCCACGCCGGGTCTCGCGCCGTCGGACGGCGAGAGCGAAAGAATGGCGACTTCTGTGTCGTCCAACTCGGCGAAGCCGTCGAGACGCGCCTGCTCCGCCCCGGCGTTGATCTGGCGACGCGTGCAGGTGAACCCGAGCGAGGAAAAAAACTTCGTGGTCGCCTCGGCGTCGCGCACGGTCAGCGCACTGTGATCGACGCCGTGAAACAATCGCTCCGGCGCAGCGGTGAAACGGGCGCTCCACAGCGGGGGGATCGCCGCGGGCGAGAATTGAAGCAATTCGAGGGGATGGCCGTCGGGATCGCGAAATTTGAAGGCGGTCGCGCCGCCGGAGGCTTTCGGCAAGCGTTCCGGGCCATCGAGCGAGATCGGGCGCCAGTCCCGGAAGCCGCGGAGTTGCACGATCGCCGCGTCCATGTCGGCGACGACGAGAGAGAAATGCTGGAAGCCGGTTTCGTTGGCGAGGAACAGGTCGACGCCGGCGTTGGCGCAAGGCTCGATTTCGATCCGCTCTTCGCCGAGGACGACTCCGAAGTCCGTCGCCTTCGCGTCGAACACGCGTTGGTAGAACTCGCGCAAGAGTTTGGGCGCCGGGCTGCGGAGTAGCAGACGTTTGATGCGCATCGGCGTCTCCTCAATAGTCGAGCGCCCCGCGCGTGTTGAGAAAGAGGGCGTAGAGCGTGTGCGAGCCGCCGATGAACAGGCGATTGCCCGAGAGACCGCCGAAGCAAAGGTTGGAGACGCGATAAGGAACGCGGATCTTGCCGATCAGCTCGCCTTGCGGCGTCAGACAATGCACGCCATCGGCGGCGCTAGACCAGACATGGCCCTTGTTGTCGACTTTGAGGCCGTCACAATAACCGGGGCTGATGCGGTGGAACAGCGCGCCGCCCGACAGGCGGCCTTCCTCGCCGACGTCGAACACGCGGATATATTGGGCAGGGTCGGGTCGGGTCTGGTCGCCGGTCTCGGCGACGTAGAGCCGCCTGCCGTCCGGCGCGAAGGCGAGTCCGTTGGGTCCGTCGAAATCCCGGGCGGCGATGCTCAACCGATCGCGGGCGGGGTCGTAGCGATAGAGCGCCGGCTTCTGTTCGCTGTGCTGGATGCCGCCCTCATAGGCGTTGGAGATGCCGTAGAGCGGATCGGTGAACCAGATTGCGCCGTCGTGCGCGACGACGACATCGTTGGGCGCGTTGAGGCGTTTGCCGTCGTGGCGATCAACCAAGGTGGTGACGGCGCCGTCGTATTCGGTGCGCAGCAAGGCGCGCCGGCGGTGGGAGCAGGAGATCAACCGGCCCTGCCGATCGCGCGCCTGTCCGTTGGCGTAGTGCGAGGGCGCCCGCCACACGCTCGCGCCGACCGCGTCACGCCAGATCATCGTGCGGTCGTTGGGCAGATCCTGGAACAAGAGAGCGTCCCAATCGCCCATCCAGACAAGCCCTTCCAACCAGCGGAAGCCCTCGGCCAGTTTCTCCAGCGGCGCGTTGTCGAGCGTCAGACGGGCGAAACGCGGATCGAGGATTTCCAGCGCATCGTAGTCGACGAGCAATTCGCCGGGCATGGCTCAGTTTTTCCAGGCCGGCGCGGCGGCGGGGTCGTTGTACTGGATCACCATCAGCACCGCCGGTTCGTCGCCGAGCGTGCCGGACAGGTGTCCTTTTCGGCCGTCGCGGGTCTGACAATTCTGGTCGCCGCCGAACGAGAATTCGCCGGGACCGAACTCGCGCCGGCCGCCCTCCATCGCTTCGACCCACCAGCGACCCGACAGCGGCACGATCCACTGCGGCTTCGGATTTTCGTGCCAGTCGCCGCGCCAGCCGACCGGCTGCACCGTGACCATGACGGAGATGTCGCCGCGCGAGGCGTCGCCCTGCCATTGCGGCGCGGCGGGCGGCTGCATCGACTTGAGCTCGAAATGCGTCATCGCGCAGCGCGCCCAGCGGCTCACCCCGTCCGCATCGGCGTAAAGCCGCCAATAGGCGACGGAGGGTTCGTCTTGCGCAGCGGTCATAGGGCGACCTCCAGGCGATAGGGATGGCGCGAGGCGAACGGCGCGCCGAGAAATTCCTCGACGCTCGAAGCGCTGGCGCCGAGGCCGAGCACGAAAAATCCGCCCGCGAGCGCAAGGTTCTTCAGGAAGTCCCAAAAAACTTCACGCCCCTGGCTCGCGCCGACGAGCCGGAAATCCGGCTGTCGCCAGAATTGTTTCCAGAGGATCGCAGTGACGATACAATAGAGGCCGAGCACAACCGCGCAGAGCCGATCCGCGACGCCCGTCAAAACCCCAAGGCTCATGAACACCTCAACGCCGAGGCCGGCGAGGATCAGCAATCGTGGCAGCGCCCATCCCGACGCCTGCGCTTCCGCCTGCCGAACGGCGAGCGGGAAGTTCAACACTTTGTCGAGCGCGCTGAACGGCAGGAACAGCAGGATCAGCAGCACGCGCGCAAGAAGGGCGAGGAGAATCGCGATCATCGGGTAGGGCTCGCAGCGGCGCTCTCTTAAACCAGCCATTCGCCGGAAGGTTTCCGCCGCCGACCAGCGACCGCCGAACGGCCGGCGGCTGGCGCCAGACTAACATTCTATCGCCGGCTGCGCACGCCGAGCTTGGTCAGCGCGGCCTGCAATTCATCGGCGCCGTAGGGTTTGGCGATCACCGCCACCAGGCGGTCGCTGAAAAACTGGTGCGCCAGCTCCGCTGCGTGATCGCGGCTCGAAATCAGCAACGGCAAATTGTCATGCATGGCGCGCAACTCCGCCGCCAGTTCGTTTCCGGTCTTGGTTGACGGCGCTGCGTCGAGCAGCACCCAATCATAGCGCCCCTTCGCCGCGCGGACGCGTCCGAGCGCTTCGGATGCGGTCGCCGCTTCGTCGACGACGACTCCGCCGCTTCCCAGCGCCTCAACCACAAATCGTCGCACCGAGGGGTCATCGTCAACCACCAGCACGCGGTCGAATCGTTCGGCGTCGAGGACGTCGGCGATCTTCTCGGCGAGGCTCTGATAGGTGAATGGCTTGGCGATCATCTCGACGCCGGTATCGAGGCGACCGCCATGGACGATCGAGTTGCGCGTGTAGCCGCTCGTATACAGCACTTTGAGGTCGGATTGGATCTCCCGCGCCTTGTCGGCGAGTTCGCGGCCGGACATGCCCGGCATCACCACATCCGTGAACAACAGATCGATGCGATGCTCGCGGCGTCGGAGCAACCGCAGAGCCGCCGGTCCATCGTGCGCCTCCAGCACGCGATAGCCGAGCTCCCGAATGATTTCGACGGTGTAGGCGCGGACGTCATGATCGTCCTCGACAACCAATATCGTGAGCGATGGGCGCGCGTTGTGCGCCCCGGCGTCGTGCGATTGCTCCTCAGGCGAATCGCCGCTGCGCAGCAGGCGCGGGAGGTAGATTCTCACGGTCGTGCCGTCGCCGGGCTCGGAATAGATCTTGACGTGGCCGCCCGATTGCTTGACGAAACCGTACACCATCGACAGGCCGAGCCCGGTGCCCTTGCCGACCTCCTTGGTGGTGAAGAACGGGTCGAACACCCGCGCCAGCGTCTCGCGCGACATGCCGATTCCGGTGTCGGTGACGGCGATCACGACATAGTTGCCGGGCACGACCTCGGCGTGCGCCGCCGCATATTGCTCGTCCAGCCTCGCGTTCGTCGTCTCGATCGACAGCTTGCCTCCGCTCGGCATCGCGTCGCGGGCGTTGACCGCGAGATTGAGGATCGCATTTTCAAGTTGGTTGGGATCGACTTCGACCCGCCACAGGCCGGGCGTCGAGACGACTTCCAATTGGATCGTTTCGCCGAGCGCGCGATTGAGCAGATCGGACATGCCGGCCACAAGCCGGTCGACGTCGATCGGTTTCGGCGCCAACGGCTGGCGGCGCGAGAAAGCGAGCAGGCGTTGGGTGAGCGCGGCGGCGCGCTCGGCGCCCTTCTGCGCGTTGCCCAAGGCCCGCCCCACGCGCACGGTCTCGCCCGATGACAGCGCGCGTCGTCCGAGATCAATGTTGCCCGAGATGATCGTCAGCAGGTTGTTGAAGTCGTGCGCGATGCCGCCGGTGAGCTGGCCCACCGCCTCCATTTTCTGCGCCTGCCGCAACGCCGCTTCGGCTTCCTCGCGTTCCTGGATGGCGTGCGCCACCCGAGCCTCCAACTCTTCGTTGAGGCGGCGCAACTCCTCTTCGATACGGCGACGATGGTCGATGTCGATCAGCACGCCTGGAAAGCGCGTGGGAGCTCCCGCCTCATTCAAGTCAACCCGGCCGTTCGCCTCGATCCAGCGGAAAACGCCGTCGTGTTGACGCACCCGGTACTCGCTACGAAAGCGGCCGCCTGTGCGTAGCGCATCGGCGATCGTCGCCGCGACGTGCGGCCGGTCAAGCTCGTGAATCGCCTCCATCACTTCGGCGAGCGGCGCGCCGGCGCGCACGCGCGCGGGATCGGCGCCGAACGAGCGGGCGAAACGCTCATCCCCGATGACGCGATCTTCCGCTACATCCCAGATCCAGGTTCCGACGATCGCCCCGGCGTCGAGCGCAAGCTGCACCCGCTCGGCCTGAACCTGCGCCTCGGCTTCGCTTGCCCGGATCGCCTCGGCCGCCTCGCGACGAACCTTCGCCATCGCGATGTTCGCGGACACCCGCGCCAGGAGCTCGCGGGCCGAGAACGGCTTGGTCAGGTAGTCGTCGGCGCCGGCGTCGAGCCCCTCAACCTTCGCCTCCTCGCCGGCCCGCGCTGACAACATGATAATCGGCAGATCGCGCAATGACGCGTCGCCGCGGATCGCGCGCAGCAATTCAAAACCGTCGAGCCCCGGCATCATCACGTCGGTGACGAGCAGGTCGGGCTTGGCCGACCTCGCCGCGGCGAGCGCCGCCTCTCCGTCCGCCGCCGTGGTCACTTCATAACCGCGTTCGGCGAGCAGCCGGGCGATGTAGGCTCGCAGGTCGGCGTTGTCGTCGGCGAGCAGCACGCGTCGTCTCTCGCTCGAAGCGCTGTCGGCGCGCGGCGCGTCGGGGGCGCCGTCGGCGTCGAGCAGCGCATCGTCGCCCCGTTCGGCGGGAAGCCAACGCAAGGCCTCTTCGACGAAGGACTGCGCACGGATCGTCGTGTGGCCGACGTTCTCGCCCTTCTCGACCCGATCGGCCGGCAGATGCGCCGCGCCGAACGGGATCGAGATGAAGAAGGTTGTCCCACGCCCGACTTCGCTTTGCGCGGTGATGTCGCCGCCGTGCTGGCCGACGAGCTCCTGCACCAGCGCAAGCCCGATTCCCGAGCCCTCGAAACTGCGTCCCTGCGCGCCCTCAACGCGGTGAAACCGATCGAACAGCCTCGGCAGTTCGTGGGCCGGAATCCCGATGCCGCTGTCGCGCACCGACAGCACGGCTTTGCCGTCGGCTTCGCGGAGCTCGACCGCTATCTCGCCTTCAAACGTAAATTTGAACGCATTCGAGAGAAGATTGAGAACAATCTTCTCCCACATATCCTGATCGACATAGACGGGCTGCGACAGCGGCGGCGTATCGACGATGAGCCGCAGATGGGCGCGATCCGTCGCCGAGCGGAACGACGAGGCGAGGTCGGCCGTGAGCGCGGCGAGATCGGTCGGGCGGAAAACCGCCTGGACCCGCCCCGCCTCGATGCGGGAGAAATCGAGCAGCGCATTGACCAGCCGCAACAGGCGCAGCGCGTTGCGGTGCGCGACGGCGATCCGCTCAACCTGCTCGGGCGGCAGCGTCGACCCGTCCGCAAGCACGTCCTCGAGCGGGCCGAGCATCAATGTCAGCGGCGTGCGAAACTCGTGGCTCACGTTGGAGAAAAACGCCGTCTTGGCGCGATCGATTTCGGACAGCGCCTTGGCGCGTTCGCGCTCGCGCTCATATTCGTCCGCCCTGGCGATGGCGGCGGCCAACTGAGCGGTGACAAGCCCGAGAAAGCCGCGGTATCCGGCATTGAGCTCGCGATGCGGGTTCAGGCCGGCGACGAAATAGCCGATCGGCGCCTCGCCTTCCGTGCTGCTCATCGGCAGGATCAGCGCCCGATTCGCGGGCTTCTGCCAATGGCGCAGCCTCATTCCCCGCGCGGTGGCGGGATCAATCTCGACCTCAACCGCTTCGACGTTCGCCCGCGCCAACGGCCAAGGGGCTCCGCCTTCGTCGAGCGGAATGACGGAAGCGGCGGCGGGATCGTCGTCATCAAGTCCGTGGACGGCCGCCAGCTTTGCGGTCCGCGTCGCCCGATCCGCGAGATACGCCAGCGCAAACGGCAGGTCGCGGGGCTCCGAGGACAGGCCAAAACGCAGCGCGGACATGACTTCGGCGCGCGTGGAGGCGGCGGCCAGGCGCACGCCGAGATCGCGCAGCGTCGCCAGCTGGCGTTCGCCGATGACCCTCTCGGTGACCTCGGCGACGACGCACAGCATGCCGCGGTTCGTCCCCACATCGTCGGCGAGCGGCGAATACGAGAACGTGTGGTAGGTTTCCTCCGAGAAGCCGCTGCGCTCCAGATAGAGCAGCAACGCCTCGTCCCAGGTCGCCTCGCCGGTCCGCAGCACATGTTCGATGCGCGGGCCGATGTCTGGCCAGATCTCGGCCCAGACTTTATCTGAACGGGTGCCGATCACCCATTCGCGCTTGATGCCGACGGTCGGCAGGTAGGCGTCGTTGCAGAGAAAGGTAAGCTCGGGTCCCCAGGCCATCCACATCGCGAACCGCGACGTCAACATGACGCGGACGACGGCGCGCAGGCTTTGCGTCCAAGTATCAGGCGGCCCGAGGGGTGTCGCCGACCAATCGCAGGCGCGCATCAGCGCGCGTACATCGCCTTCGCCCGACAATAGGTCCGCCGCGATCTCGACTGGCTCCGGCTGCTGCATTTGCCGACTTAGCATTATGTCCCGCGTGGTCTGGCGCCCGATCGTTTGCCAAATCGATAACCGGTCTACTCCGGCATTTGAAGTCGAATTAAAGTCATTTTCGGGAAAATCAGATTAACGACCCAGCCCCGCGTAATACCGGACATTTTCGCCTGCGTTCGAGCGCCGCGCTCATGCGTGCGGCGCCGGTCAGCCGTGTTCGGCGACGCCGCGCTCGAACGCCACGAAAGCCGCCTCCGTCGCGTACGATTTTTGCGCGCCGGGACGTCGCACGGAGTCGGCGGCGTAGCGGGCTGCGCGGGCGAGCGCGTCGTCGAGGCTGGCGCCGGCGGCGTGATAGCGCGCGAAGGCGCCGACGAAGGCGTCGCCGGCCCCCGTGGTGTCGACCGCCTCCACGCGCGGCGAGGGGATGCGTTTGAGACGGCCCGCGGTCGCGAGCAGCGCCCCGCGCGCGCCGAGCGTCACGATCGCCGCCTGCATGCCCTGTCCGAGCAGGCTTTGCGCCGCGGCCTCTATATTCGCTTCGCTCTCGGTCGGCATTCCGGTCAGGATCGCCAGTTCGGTCTCGTTGGGGATGAAATAGCTGACGTCGCTGACGTGGGCGATGTCGAGCGCGGAGGTCGCTGGCGCCGGGTTGAGAACGGTTCGCACGCCATGCTTCTTGCCGAAGGCGATCGCGGCGTAGACGGTCTCCAGCGAGATTTCGAGCTGCAACAGGATGAGGTCGCATTGTTTGAGCGCCTCGCCGGCGCGCTCGACGTCGTCGGGCGAGAGATCGGCGTTCGCGCCCTTGACGATGAGGATTGAGTTCTCGCCGTTCGGCTCCACCATGATGGTCGCGACGCCGCTGGGCCGGCCCGCCACGCGCCGCACGTAGCGCGTGTCGATGCCGAGCGCGCCGAGATTGCGGATGGTGTTGTCGCCGAAGATGTCGTCGCCGATGGCGCTCACCAGGACCACCGATGCGCCGAGCTTGGCGGCGGCGACCGCCTGATTGGCGCCCTTGCCGCCGTGTCCCATTTCAAAGCGCGGCGCCTCGATGGTCTCGCCCTTGACCGGCATCCGGTCCACGTACGTGACGAGGTCGACCATGTTGCTGCCGACGACGGCGATACGCGGCGTGCGTGAACTCATGGACGAACCCCCGATGTTGCGGACCCCCGAAGCGGCGCGACCGGGAGGAAAATGGCTTCGGTCGAGATTGTCAACGTGCGCAGGCGAGTCGGCGGAATGCGCCGCTTTTGACGGCTTATCAAACGACCGACCGCGCGAAGCCGAAGCTTCGCGCCGCCTTGGCTTCCTTGTTCAAGGAAGGAAGAAGCGCAGCGGGCCGGCGTTGTCGGCGAAGTTCGAGGAGTTGATCGCCTGAACGCCGGCGGTGTGCTCGCCGTTGAACTTCGTCGCGGTGTTGGCGCAGCCGGCCGCGACCGCAGCTTGGACAGAGCTGAACCAGACGCCGACGTGATACATCTGGATCGGCGGCGTCGCCGGGTTGGTCGAGGCGTCGTCAGGAAACACCACCGGGGCCGGCGCCGCGCCCGGCGCGAGCATGAACGTCTCCTTGCTGAACACGCCGACGAAGTCGGCGACGCCGTTGCCGACGGAGTCGGTATCGATGTCGCCCTGATACCAAGCCATGCCGAACGGCGCTTTCGGAACCTGGATGATGAACGTGTCAAAGCCGGTGTTGGGCGGCAGACCGTAGATCTCCAGATGCAGATGCTGGAGATCGCCGACGCTGGAGAGCACCAATCGACCTGATGCGTTGGGTAGGCAACCCGATTGGGCGGTGACGAGCTTGAAGAACCTGTTGACGCCGGCGTGAGCCGGATGAGCGGCCAGACTAGCCAGGCAAGCCAGCGCGGCGGCGATTGTGACTCTCATAACCATCTCCCCAAATCTTCCGTCGCGACCATCGCGCCGAGAAGCCCGGGAGACATGGCATGGGGGCAAGCGATCCGGTGTTCCCAAGGGAACACCCCGAAGACTTTGAAGCGATCATCCCATCCGCCGCGCGACGATATCGGCGACCCGCAACGCATTGGCGATCAGCGTCAGCGTCGGGTTGACCGCGCCGATCGAGGGAAAGAAGCTGGCGTCAACGACATAGAGATTGTCGATCTCATGCGTGCGACAGTCGAGATCAAGCACCGAGGTTTTCGGGTCCTCGCCAAACCGCATCGTCCCCGCCTGATGCGCCGTGCCGCCGATCGGGACATCCTTGCCGAAATAAAGCCGGCGATCCATCAGATGCGGGTGAATGTCCACCTTGTCGCAGATCGCCTTGAGCTTTGCGCGCAGTCGCGCGGCGCTCTCCTGGTTGGTGTCGGCGACGTCGAGATGCGGAACGCCGTCACGATAGTAGATGCGGTTCTCCGAACGCGGCAGGTCCTCCGTCGTCAGCCAGAAGTCGATCGAGTGCCGCGCGATCCAATCGAACGGCTGCTGAGGCAGCCAGTGCAGCAGCGAGGGCATCCCTTCGAGTTCGACCTGCGCGCCGTCGGATTTGCCGACCATCTGGATATGGCCCAGCGGGAACTCCCATTCGTTGGCCGGGCTCAGCGCCGACCCGTGGTAGAAATCGTTGAGGCCGAGCGTTTTCTGGAACTGCGTGGGGTTGGGCGTGCGCGAGATCGCCAGCACCGTTGCGTTGGTGTGGCGCATGTAGTTGCGGCCGACCTGATCCGAGCCGTTGGCCAAGCCGTTCGGATGCTTGTCGTTGGCGGAGCGCAGCAACAACAGCGCCGACGACAGCGCGCCGCAGGCGACCAGCACAAGGTCCGCCGACAGCGTACGCCGCTCGCCGTCAACCAAGGTCTCGACCCCGACGATGGTTCGCCCCGCAGCGTCGGTCAGCAAACGCTCGACATAGGCGCCGGTCAGCAGCGTCAGGTTGGGATGCGCCTTCAACGCCGGATCGACGCAGACGATCTGCGCGTCGGCTTTGCCGTTGGTGAGGCTGGGGTAGCCGTCGAACGGGTCGCAGCGCAGGCACGGCGAATCCGGCAGCGTTCGCCCGTTGGCGTCTTCCTCGATCCACGCGCCGATCGGCAGATGAAACGGATGTAGGCCCTCGCGCGCGAGCCCGTCGGCGAGCTCGGCGATGCGCGGTTCGTGGCGGATCGGCGGCTTGGGGTAGGGGCCGCTTGCTGGCGGCTCGGTTGAGTCTTCGCCGCGCGCGCCATGAACGCGATAAAGCTCCTCGGCCTTTTGATAGTAAGGCTCGAATACGTCATATTTGAGCGGCCATTCCGGGGCCACGCCGTCGACATGGCGCACGCCGTGGAAATCGGTCTCGCGCAACCGGAACAATGCCGCGCCGTACATCTTCGAGTTGCCGCCGACCCAGTAGTGGAGCCCGGGTTTAAAGCTCTTGCCGTCCGCCGAGCGCCAAGTCTCGTCGGCCTGATAGCGGGCGCGGCCGAACACCTCGTTCGTGTCCCAGTTCTCGCGCTCGCGCGGGAGATAGGTCCCGCGCTCGATCAGCAGGATGCGCTTGCCGGTCTGTGCGAGCCGCCACGCCGCGGTGGCGCCGCCGGGGCCGGAGCCGACGATGATGATGTCGAAGCGGTCGTCAGCCATTGGTCGCGAAACCGGGAAACAAAGTCATGCCGCCGTCGACGAAAATCGTCGCGCCGATGATATAGTCGCAATAGTCGGAGACGAGCCACGCCGCGACCTTGCCGATGTCCTCGGGTTCGCCGATGCGACCGTAGGGGATCAGCGTCATCAGGCTGTCGTAAGCCGCCTGCGTCGCCCAGGCGTCATGGTTGATCGGCGTGCGGATCGCGCCCGGCGCGATCGAGTTGATGCGGATGCGGTCGGGCGCGCACTCCTGCGCGAGGCTCATCATCATCAGCATGATGCCGCCCTTGGAGCTCGCATAGTTGACGTGCCCCGCCCACGGGATCATCTGATGCACGGAGCTCATGCAGATGACCTTGCCGCGCGAGCGCGAGACGTTGCGGCTGTCGCCCTGCGCGCGGAACTGCGCGATCGCCGCGCGGGCGCAGAGGAACTCGCCGGTCAGGTTGACCCCGATCACCTTGTTCCATTCCTCCAGCGTCATTTTGGCGATGCTCGCGTCCCGTTGCAACCCCGCGTTGGACACGAGGATGTCGAGCGCGCCGTGGTCGGCGACGAAGCCCGCAAACATCGCCTGCACCTCCGCCTCGCTGGACACGTCGGCCTTGTAGGTGTGCGCGGCGACTCCAAATTTCCGCGCCTCGTCGGCGACCGCCTCGGCTTCATCGGGTTTGACGACATAGTTGATCCCGACGTCGGCGCCGGCTTCGGCCAGCGCCAGCGCCACCGCCTTGCCGATGCCGGAATTGGCGCCGGTGACGAGCGCCTTCTGTCCGACCAGCAGTTTCGGCAATTGCGGCAGCGGCGGCGCCTTGTTCTGCGGTCCGGATTGGTTGGCGGCGGCGTCGCTCATATCGCTCTCCAGGGCTCAGGATTTCATTGGGTATTGACGGCCGCAGTTCCTGCGGCGCGCTTGGCGGATTCGGCGAGCAGAACGGCGACGACGCCTGTCCAACCTGTCTGATGCGAGGCGCCGCAACCGCGGCCGGTGTCGCCGTGAAAATACTCGAAGAACTGCAGCCGGTCCCGAAAATGCGGATCGTCGTCGAAACGCGGCGTCTGCGCCTGATAGGCGCGCCGACCGGAGGCGTCCTTGAGAAACAGCGATTGGAAGCGCCGCGAAATCTCGTCAGCGACCTGGTCGAGGTTAAGGTAGTTCTGCGACCCGGTCGGGCACTCGACGCGGAACTCGTCGCCGAAATAGCGGTGCAATTTGCGCAGGCTCTCGATCAGCAGGAAGTTGACCGGCGCCCAGATCGGTCCGCGCCAGTTGGAGTTGCCGCCGTAGATGCGCGTCTCGCCCTCGCCGGGTTCGTATTGCAGCGTGAATCGTTGGCCGCCGAGATCAATCTCGTAGGGGTGGTCGAGATGATGGCGCGAAACCGAACGCAGGCCGTAGTCTGAGAGAAACTCGGTCTCGTCGAGCATCCGTGTGAGCACCGCTTTCAACCGGCGGCGTCGCAGCAGCGCGAGCAGGCGATCGCCTTGGGCGTTCGGGGCGCGCCAGTTGGAGACGAGACGCGCGAGTTCTGGCCGATGCTGGAGGAACCATTCGGTGCGGGCGCGAAATTGCGGGAAGCGCTCGAACACATCGTTGCGCACAATCTCCGCCGCCACGATCGGCAGCAGGCCAACGATCGAGCGAATGCGCAACAGCGTCGGCTGTTGACCCGGCGCGCAGAGGATGTCGAAATAGAACGATTCCTGCTCGTCCCACAGGCCGTTGTCGCCCGGCTCGCCGGCGCCGTGCATCGCCTGAGCGATGTCGAGAAAATGCTCGAAGAACTTGGTGGCGAGATCCTCGTAGATCGGATTCTCGATGGCGAGCTCCAGCGCGATCCGCATCATCGCCAGGGCGTAGGCGGCGACCCACGCCGTGCCGTCGGACTGGTCGAGCCGGCCGCCGAATGGCAGCGGCATGCGCAGGTCGAACAGGCCGATGTTGTCGAGCCCGAGGAAACCGCCCTGGAACACGTTGCGGCCGCCGGCGTCCTCGCGGTTGACCCACCAGGTGAAGTTCAACAAAAGCTTATGGAAGATGCGCTCGAGAAACATGCGGTCGCCGGCGCCGGTCGCCTCGGCGTTGAGGTCGTAGAGACGCAGCGCCGCCCAGGCGTGAACGGGAGGATTGACGTCGTCAAAATTCCACTCGTAGGCGGGCAATTCGCCATTCGGGTGCATGTAGCGTGACTGGGTCAGCAGCGTCAGTTGCGATTTGGAGAAGCCGGGATCAATCCTTGCCAGCACGACGCAGTGGAACGCCAAGTCCCACGCGGCGAACCACGGATACTCCCAAGCGTCCGGCATCGACAGGATGTCGCCGGATTGCCCGGCGTCGACGTCGCCGCTGGCGAAATGGCGCCAATTGCTGTTGCGGCCCTGTTGCCGCGAATCCGGCGGCGGCGGCTGCAGCGGGTCGCCGGCGAGCCAGCGGCGGATGTCGTAGCCGAAGAACTGTTTGCACCACAGCATGCCCGCATAGGCTTGCCGCTGCACGAGCAGCGCATCGGCGTCGGCGAGATCGGCTTGCAACGCGGCGTAAAATTCGTCGGTCTCGGCGATCCGCAGCAGCATCACGTCGTTGAAATCGGCGAACGGATCGCCCGCGCTGCGCGGCCGCAGGCGCAGGCGGATCGTCGCCGTAGCGCCGGGGGCAAGCGTCAGCGTGTGCAGGATCGCGGCTTTCGTGCCGCGGCCGGCGGGGTTGATCGCGGTCCAATCGCCGTGCACCACGAAATCGTTGACGCCGTCCTTGGCGAAACCCGCCGGCGGCTGGCCGTAGAGCTTGCGATAGTTGGTGTCGTTCTCGCAGAACAGCGCCTGACCTTCATAGTCCCAGGCGAACTCGCGTTCGATGTCGTCGCTCTGATAGACGCCGATGCGTGCGCCTTCGAGCCGGAGCTCCGGCCGGTTGTCGAGCGGCGACCAGGACCAGCGGTTGCGGAACCAGATGTGCGGCAACAACGACAGCCGCGCCGGATCGGGGCCGTGATTCGTGGCGCTGATCCGCAGCAGCACATCCTCGACGTCGGCCTTGGCGTATTCGATCTCGACGTCGAAATAGCGATCGTTGTCAAACGCGCCGGTGTCGATGATCTCGTACTCGCGCTCCTTCAGACTGCGCCGCGCGTTTTCCTCGCGCAACGGCTCGTAGGGAAAGCGGCCTTGCGGATATTTGTAGAGCATCTTCATGTAGGCGTGGCTCGGCGCGCCGTCCAAGTAGTAGTAAATCTCCTTCACGTCCTCGCCGTGATTGCCCTGGGCATTGGTTAGGCCGTAAAGCCGCTCCTTCAGGATCGGGTCGACGCCATTCCACAGCGCCAGCGCGAGGCAAATCCGCTGCCGGTCGTCGCTGAAGCCGCCGATCCCGTCCTCGCCCCAGCGATAGGCGCGGCTCAGCGCGTGTTCGAACGGAAAATACTCCCAGGCGCTTCCGTCAGCGGAGTAGTCCTCGCGCACCGTGCCCCACTGGCGCTCGGCGACATAGGGCCCCCAGCGCCGCCAATCCTGGCCGGCGGCGATTCCGGCGAGGCGCTTGGCCTCCTCGGTCTCCTTCACGTCGTGCGCGGGCGCGTTGGCGGTTTCCGTTTTCATCGGCCTCGTTCGGGCAGGGGGCTTCCGCGCACTCGGGGCGCAACGTAGTGTCGGAGAACCGCGAGGCGACGGAGGAGGTTCCGTCGCCGATCCTTAGCCCGGGAGATTGGCCTTGTCTCATGTCACTTACGTGATCGTTCAACACGACAGCGGCTGGGCCTACCGCGTCGGCGACACGATCTCGATGACCTACCTCACCCGCGAGGCCGCGCATAAGGCCGCCGCCGCGGCGGCGGCGGAGCAGCGGGCGCCGGGCGAGACCACGGAAATCCAGTACGAGACGCCCGACGGCAAATGGCATGAGGAGCATACGCGCGGCGGCGATCGCCCGGAAACTGAGGTGAAAGACTGAGGCCTACTCTTCGTCGAACAACCCCGGCGGCTCGACGGGACGCGCGGGCGCCGCCAGCCCCAGGTGCTTGAACGCATGCGGCGTCAGCAGCCGCCCACGTGGGGTGCGCTGCACGAAGCCGAGCTGGATCAGATACGGCTCGATGATTTCCTCGATCGCATCGCGCGGCTCCGATAGCGCGGCGGCGATCGTCTCGACGCCGACCGGGCCGCCGCCGAAACTGACGGCGATGCAGTCAAGATACCGGCGGTCCATCATGTCGAGCCCAATCGGGTCGACGTCGAGCAGTTTCAGCGCCGTATCGGCGAGCCCGCGCGAGACGATCGTCGCGCCCTCGACCACCGCGAAGTCGCGCACCCGCCGTAGCAGCCGCCCGGCGATGCGCGGCGTGCCGCGCGAGCGGCGGGCGATTTCGTTGGCGCCGTCGTCGCCCAGCGCGAGGCTGATCACGCGCGCGGCGCGCGAGACGATCGCTTCGAGTTCCGGCACGGTATAGAAGTTGAGCCGGATCGGGATGCCGAAGCGGTCGCGCAGCGGCGTCGTCAGCAGGCCGGCGCGCGTCGTTGCGCCGATCAGCGTGAACGGCGCAAGGTCGATCTTCACCGAGCGCGCCGCCGGCCCCGCGCCGATGATGAGATCGAGCTGGAAATCCTCCATCGCCGGATAGAGGATTTCCTCGACCGCCGGATTGAGGCGGTGGATCTCGTCGATGAACAGCACGTCGCGCGGCTCCAGATTGGTGAGCTGCGCGGCGAGATCGCCGGCCTTGGCGATCACCGGCCCCGAGGTCGAGCGGAAATTGACGCCGAGTTCGCGCGCGACGATTTGCGCCAGCGTCGTCTTGCCGAGGCCGGGCGGCCCGACGAACAGCACGTGATCCAGCGCTTCGCCGCGGGTGCGCGCGGATTCGATGAACACTTTGAGGTTTTTGCGCGCGGCTTCCTGGCCGGTGAAATCGGCGAGCACCTGCGGCCGCAGCGCCGCATCGTCCTCCGGCCGCTTCTCTGCGGAGATGAGACGGCGGGGCGGCGTGGTCATGCGCGGGGGGTAGCGGAGGCGGGGGGCGGTGTCTAGCGGGCAGAAACCCGACACTTGGCGCCCCCTCGCGAATGTCGCAACAGGGCGGGAAGCGGACATTGGTTCTCTCGCGGGACGACTTCGTTGATCGTCGCAAAGCGCCCAACCTTTGCGATGCTGTTCGCCGCCGCACGGCGGGCCGAAACTCATGAAAATCGGGCATTTTTCGCCGCTCAGCAAACTCAACGGGTTGGAGCGACCGAAAGATATGACCGAAAGTCAATCGAACAGCCGCCGTTTTGGCTACGCGCGCGTCAGCACCAGCAGAGGTCGGCTGATGATCGCCGTCTTGGGCGGTTTGGCCGATGTCGAGCGCGATCTAATCCGCACGCGCACGGCCGAAGGCCGAGCGCGGGCAAGGGCGCGGGGTAAACTCATGGGTCGTCCACGCAAACTCACAGCACGGCAGCAGCGCGATGCTTTGGAGATGCGAGCCGCCGGCGCGACGCTTGACGAAGTGGCTAAGCGCTTTAAGGTCGCACGGGCAACAATTTCCCGGCTGCGCGCCTAACCGGTTCTCATCAGTCGAAACTCGTGCTCGGGCGAGCATTTCGAGAGGGAGGAATCGAGAATGAGTTTCAAGATACGGTTCCTCGCCGATCCGCCAGGGCGCGGGCGGCGCCCGCGGCTTTCTCAAAAAGGATCGTTGGACTGAACGGCTTCGCCGTAGGGGCGCGGGCGGGGCGCGGGGCGCGAGTTGAGAATAACCTTCGAGAGGCCAGCGCCATTTGCCGGCGCGGCCAAACGAAGGGAGAGCTCGATGACTCCGTTGCGATTGCAGATGATCGAAGCCATGAAGTCGGCTGGGTTCGCCGCCGGAACCCAGGCCGTCTACATCGACGCGGTGCGCCGACTGGCCAGGCACTATCGTCGCTCGCCGGATCAGATCAGCGAAGAGGAAGTGCGTCGCTACCTGCTCGGCTTGCGCGAGCGCGGGCTGGCGCTCGGCACTTTCAAGGCCAATCACGGCGCCATCCAGTTTTTCTACCGCCGCGCGCTCGACCGCGATTGGCCCCTGTTTGAAAAAAAAGAATTCGTCCGCCAAAGCAATGGCGGTTGCCCGAGGTTCTCTCCGACGAGCAGGTTCGCGCGCTGCTTGGCTGCGTGAGGAACCCGGTTCACAAGGCCTGTCTCGCGCTCATGTATTCCTGCGGCTTGCGCATAAGCGAGGCCGTGAGCTTGGAGATAGGCGCCATCGACAGCGCCAATTTGCAATTGCGCATCATCGGCAAGGGCGACCGGGAGCGGCTCGTGCCTCTGCCGCAGCCGACGCTCGACGATCTACGTTCGCTCTGGAAGACCCATCGCAATCCGCGCTGGCTGTTTCCGGTTCATTCCGGCTCAGGCCCGGCCAACGCGCAAGTGCTTCGCCGAACCTTCCAGGAGGCCGCTCGCGAAGCCGGCGTCACACGGCGGGTCACGCCGCACGCGCTGCGTCATAGCTATGCGACGCGCTTGCTTGAAAACGGCGTCGACACAAGGGTCGTGCAAATCCTGCTCGGCCACGTCCATATCGCGACGACCGCCATCTACGCCCATCTCACCGAACCGACCCGCCTCTCGATCCGAGGCGTCCTCGACAGACTGATGGCCGGCCTCTGACGCGACTGAAACGTCGTGATCGAGGTCGCCGACGTCTTCCGCCGCTTCGCGGACGCGTATCTGTCGGCGCATGGTTCATCGATGCCGCCGTCGCACCGGCGCGCCATCGCCGACATAAAGGCTTGCCGAACCGCAGCGCTCGGCGGGCGTCTGTGGCGCTGCGACCGATGCAGCGCCGAGATCTTCTCCTATCATTCCTGCAAGAATCGCAGCTGCCCCAAATGTCACACGAGGCAGACCGAGGCTTGGCTGGAAGCGCGCAAGGCCGAGATGCTGCCGGTCCCTTACTTCCACATCACCGTGACCGTGCCCGAGGAACTGCGGGCGCTGTTGCGCAGCCATCAGCGCGACGGCTACGCCTTGTTGATGAAGGCCGCGGCCGAGGCGATTCTCGAACTCGCCCGCGACCACCGCTACGTCGGGGCGACGGTCGGCGTGCTCGCCGTCCTGCACACCTGGACGCAGCAGCTCATCTACCACCCGCATGTCCATTGTCTGGTCACCGGCGGCGGGATCAGCGACGACGGCCGCTGCTGGCGTCCCGCGCGTCGCGCCTTTCTGGTTCCCGTCAGGGCCTTGGCCAAGCTCGTACGCGGCAAGCTCAGGGCCGCGCTGCGCGAGAAACGCCCCGATCTCGTCCCGCCCGCCGCCGCCTGGACCAAGCCCTGGGTCGTCCATTGCACGCCCTGGGGCGCCGGCGACCAAGCCGTGCTCGATTATCTTGCCCGCTACGTCTTCCGCGTCGCCGTCACCAACACGCGGATCGTCGGCCTCGACGATCAAGCCGTGACCCTGCGCTACAAGCACCGCAAGTCCAACCGCTGGCGCGCCTGCCGCATGCCGGGCGAGGAGTTCATGCGCCGCTTTCTTCAGCACGTGCTGCCGAAGGGCCTCCACAAGGTCCGCTACTTCGGCCTCTGGCATCCCTCCAAGCGCAAGGACGCCGCGCGCGCCCGTTTGCGGCTCCAACTCGACGGTCCCGCCAAGCCCCGCCAGGACGGCAGAAGCGCCGACGCCGCCGGGCCGGAGAGATCAGAGGCGCCGAGGGTCTGCTCTTGCTGCGGCGCGGGCTTGCTCCGCTTTGTCCGCCCGCTTTCGCCGAAGCAGGCGCAAGGACCATGAAGCTCGAACCCTGTCCCCTCACGGCAAACACGGCGTCGCTCTCGCCTGCCTCGGCCAGGCCACGGGCGCCTATCGGCCGACGCCGCCAAATCGCTCCGCCATCAGCGCGAAATGACGCTTGTCGCTCGCATTTCCGCCAACTCGACCGTCAAAATCGCGAGGCCTCTACGAAAGCATGCTTCCCCGCCCGTCCGGTCTCGCGCTTGCCACGCGCACCGCGTCCCCTGAAATCTCCATAGAAGCCCAGCCGCAGCCGACTCCCACCGCGTTCAGTCCAACGGAGTTTTTGCGTCGGCTTCGCGCCGCAAAAACTCGTGAATCGTTTTTGAGAGATAAGTCTCTCTGTCCGCAGGAGGCTTTTCAATTCTGCCGAAAATACGGAAGCGACTTTGTCTTTAGCATCACGATGGGAAAGGCCATTAGAATCGCTCCCGCGACGGCCGCGCCGACTCCGAGTGCGCCGCTAAGGACGCCTTCCCTCGAAGCTTCGACAAATTCGGCGATGCCGATTGGCAGGAACAAAGCAATGGCAGTTACGACGCCGGGGGAGAAGCGGCCCTTCGCCCTGATGACCTGCCAAATGTGAAAAAGAACCGCGTTAATAAGCATTAGCGACGCGTAGGCTAGGGGTGCCACAGGAAGAGCCGGTGCAAGCTCGGCGGAAACGATCCCTAGGACTATGACGACGGCGTTCGTAACGTAAAAGTCGTTCCACTCGACGGGAAGGCCGAGCGCCCCGCGCGCCCAATCGCGCCAGTTAAACGTATACTCCTCCATGACGTGCACGGCGTAGGCGGCTGTCGCAAGCCACGCCCATGTTTGTAATGCCATTCCGTCCCCGTCACGATTTGAAGGATTTTGAGAGGCAGGCATCAAGAATGAGTTTTGCCGCTTAGCTGAATATCTCCGCCAACCAATCGAAAGCTCTTTGATTAAAGAGCGAACGCGCCCCCGATTCGCTATGTGCGCCCGCACCCTCTTCAACGCGAAATTTTTGAAAGACCTTGGGCGTTCTAATTCCATCGTATAAGCGCTTTGTCGTCACGCCAATTTCGTCCGCTTCCGCCGAGGCAATGAAGGCGGGGCAGCGGATATGATCGAGACGCCCCTCTAAGGTATACGCAGATAGCGCCTTCAGGTAGTCGAGAGGCGTCTCGACGCCGTGCACCAACAAGCCGCGCCGGATGGCCCAGCCCTTTATCGGATCACGCCGCCGCCATTCAAGGATGCGTTCGAGCGCACCGAGGAGCATCCGATTGCCATCGGGTAGCGCGTTGGCGAGTGGTCCCGGCATGCGTGAACGCGCCTCATCGAGTACGCTAAATTGTCCGGGGTCGGCTACTAGCGCAGCGAGACTTTGGCATCCCGTGGCACCCCGCGGTGCGAGATAGCCCCCAAAACTGATGCCCATCGAAACAATGCGGTCGGTTCTGACATCAGGTCGTGCCGTCGTGATCGCCAGAACCGCAGTCATCACGGACTCCCAATCAGGACGAAAAACAAGGCCTTCTTCGAGGCTGCGACCCTGTCCGGGGCCGTCGTAACTAAAAAAATGGTAGCCGCGCGCCAGAGCAGCAGTCCCGCTGAAAAAATACGCTTCCTCCGCGGTACTGTCGTAGCCCCCCGTCATAATAACCGTCGGCCGCGGCCCCTCAGCCGCAGCGCGGAAAAATAGCCCATGCAGGGACTTGCCTTCGTAGGGAATTTCGAGCGTCTCGCCCCATCCTGGCCTGGCGCGCATGGCCGCGGCGAAAGCTTCGCTCTGACGTCGCAAAACATCATGCAGTCTTGACGCTCCTTTTTGGTCCATCAAAAACACGCCTGCGGTCCGATAGTAATTGGCAGCGCGCAACCAAGCTCCATGCGCGCTTGCGGCATTTCCCGCCAACTCACTTTTTGTCGCCTCAGCCGCGACATGATCGGCAAGTTGGAGCCATGCGCTTGTCCAGCTTTCCGGGTCGGTTTCCCTGACACGGGCGGCCGCCAGAAAGCACTCGGCCAGATCGGCTCCGCCTGCCTGAGCGTGGCCCGCGGTCCTTAGCCATTGTAGGGCGAGAAAGTCGTTCTTGAGAGGGAGGCGCACGAGGTGTCCTTGCGAGACGCGGGGCCGATATACGCCGTGTGACCCTGAAGTCGATAACGCTCTGAGGTCTCTCAAAACCACTGTGGTTTTAATGCAAAAGCGATGGTGCAGCAATCATGACTTCTGCACCGCTAGTCCCTGATTTGCGGAGCCAACCGGCAAACGGTTTCGTAACCCATTGTCGACCCGTCATCTCGAACTATGGAAAGGGACTCAAGAGCGGGAAGCTGGCGAGGGTCTTCACGGCGGCGCTTCTCCTCCTCAAGAAGAAGGGTACGCGCTACGTCGAGAGCATCGCCGTCGGAGAAGCATTTTCGGGGCGTTTCAACAATCTGTGGGGGGTCACGCGTTTGGCGAGACTGATTACTTGGGTACAATCGCTTTATTATCAGAATAGCCAAGGCCAAAACCCCTAGATTTTCAGGCCGAAAGCGCCGTTGCAGCAGTCATGAGTTCGCCCCGGAGCGCCGGATCACTCTTCGACACGAACGAGGCTGCGCGCCCACGCCCTAGCCCCATTGCCCCCGCGCAGATAGACGGTTCCGTCTTCTCGGATCGAGGAAATAACGAACTTGCGGCCTAGAATGTCGTGCTTGTTCGTCACCGCCACATCAGGCGCAAGGCGCTGGGTGGCAATAGCCTCGTGATTCAAGTTGGTCATGATGTCGCCAATAATCGCGTCTCCGACGCGCCGCGAAACTGTCGAAATGTCGTAGCCAAACTGGCGCGCAAGCTCGATCTGTTTTTGCGTCGGAACGCCTAAATCATTTTGTCCGTGAAACTGGGTATCCATGGCGTCGTAGATCATCGCCAACGCGACGCCGACCGTTTTATCCGACAAGTCGAGGCCGAGACGGCGTCCAAATCCAATCTGTGTCTCGGTAACTAGATTCATTCGAGTTACTCGTATGGCCGCGAAAGCAGGGCCACAAGGCCTTGCGTCGGATCGTGAACGGCGGAGCTTTGAGAGATTGCGCCACCAGTCTTTATGGGCTGAAATCGGCTGGTGCAGGCATCTCGGGCGCGTCAGTCACGGCGGCGGCTCGACTTATTGGCTAACAGCACCGCGCCATAGACCACCGCGCCGATCGGCAGGTACGGCAGCCAGAAAAAGAAAATATCTCTGGCAGTGCGGCCCACAAACATCCAGAAGCCGACGTAGGCCTCCGTGATCTCGTGCTCGGTCTTCATCGTCTCCTTCAGCTCGGCGACGCGGCAAACTTCAGTCGCCGGCGTGTTGTCGCCCATCGAGCATGCCGAACCAACGAAGAAGCCCGGCGGATCGACGCCCGTCACCCACTTGGCCAATGAACGAGTGTTCTCGGGCAGCGCGAAGTAGAGCCAAAACGGCATTGTCAGCAGCACTAGAAGCCCAAACCAATTCCAGCCAGAGCTCCAATTCATGAGCGTTTCCTTGCTCCGCAATGATCGGGATTATCCCATCGGGCGGCAGCGCGATGCCTTCTTGATTTGCAGAATTTCGAGCGGTGAAACACGGCGGGGGCTACCCCGCCCCGTGCGTCTTCTCGCATAGTCCGCAGTCTCTCATAAGCCCCAACACTTGGGGCCAAAACCGCGCGGTGCAGCAGTCATGACTTCTGTACAGCCTGCCGTCTCGTAGGGCGAGATTCCCACTTGCAGATAATCGACTGTACGCCGATATCAAGGCTCCATACAGGAGACCTCTATGAAGGAAGAAATTCGTCGCGCTATTGTCAGCACCGCAGCTCTTAAGATCAATGGACACGCGCCATCAAGCATTTTCAGCTACGAGCGCAGCCAACACTCCTCAATGTCTGAGGGTTACGATTACGAAGCGGGGGCGCACTTTTCCGACTCATTCCATCACGGCACGGGCAGCCACTTTAATCTCTCGGTGGAGGGCAAAGACTTCAAAGGTTTCGACTACGGCGAAGGCCATCACTTTTCAGGCTCGGTCAACGGCAACGCTGTGACGCTTTACGATTATGGCGAGGGTCAATATTTTCAGTACGCTGTTTAAGCTAAACCCTATGAGCGTCCGATGGCCGGGAGCGATCTCTCAAAAGATCGCCGTTTTCGGCCCGAATCGCCGCGAGCAGATTGCATGAATTCTGAGAGGCCGGCAATGTCCGCAACGGGTCGAATGCGGCCGTTGCCTCCCGCCAGCAATGTGCAGCGCCAAACGCCGGGATCGACGCGAAATCAGCGGGCCCCGTCTCCGAAATCGACGAACTCCAGGGCGTCGATCGCCGCGTTCCTTTCATCTTCCTTCTGCTTCAGGGAAAGCTCCAACTGCCTGGTGCTGCCTACGCTGCTTCCCATCAGGACCAGCCCGCCAAGCCCAACGACTATCCCGACGATCATCCGAACCGGCATGACGGTCACCAGACCGAGCGCCAGGCAGACAACCAACGCTGCGCCGGCGAAGGCGCACGCGCGTCCTGCCGTGACGAGCTTGCGGCTGCGCCGGATCGCCTCTCGCAACTCGTCGATCTGCGCCTCAAGTCGCTCGATCTGCTCGGCTGGCGTCGGATCCGCTTCGAACATCGAACTCTCAGGCGGCGCGGTCGGAGCGATCAGGAACTTGCAGCGTTCCACCCGCAAATCGGCGTCGCAACGCGAAGCCAATCGACATGCCGAACTGAAATGACTTTTCTAACTCAGTCAATCGCGTCTCCGCGTCGGGTCGATCCGGTCATTAGCGGCGGACTCGTTCGGGCGCCGAATTTTAGACGCCGACCACGAGCCGACCCACATCGCTGTGCAATTCTCGCGGCGCCGACAAAACTGCCTTTGCAAGCGCGCTACTTGCGCCGCGCGTCGCCGACCCTGTTCGACAAAACTTCGCTTTCTCAGAAATTCTCGTGTAGACTGTAAGGATGTTCACGCGACGGTCGCCGCGCCGTGTGAAGGGGCTCGAAGCGAGTAAACAGCGGTTTGAGTCAAGCCGTCGCCAGTGGCAAGATTGTACACTTAAACCTTTGAAAAAATTCTCTATACCAACCAAAAAGCGCGGCCCCCCGCGCTCCCGATCCTAGCGGAACGTTCGCCTTTCGCGCGCACGCGTCGCCACGCATTGCCGAACGCGTCGAAAGCGGCTTAAACCTTCCCATCCATCGGGAGGAAATCCATGCCGGGCCTCAAGACCGCCGCGCTCGCGCTCGGCCTCATCGGCTTCGCCTTCGCCGCCTTCGCCGACGCCCCGCCCATTAAAATCGGTGTCCTGACGGACGCCTCCGGCCCGTTCGTCGATTCCGGCGGCCCCGGCTCGGTCGTCGCGGCGGAGATGGCGGTGAAGGATTTCGGCGGAGAGGTGCTCGGGCGAAAGGTCGAGATCGTGCTCGGCGACACGCTCAACAAGCCCGACGTCGCGGTCGGGATCGCGCGGCGCTGGTTCGACGTCGAGGGCGTCTCCGCCATCACCGACCTGCCGGTCACGCCGATCGCCTTCGCCGTGCAGGCGCTGGCGAAAGAGAAGAACCGCACCGTGCTCATCACCGCCGGCGCGACCACCGACATCACCTACAAGTTTTGCGCGACCAATTCCTCGCATTGGGCCGACGACACTTATGAGATGGCGACCAGCATCGCCAAGGCGGAGGCCGCGAGCGGCGCCAAGACTTGGTTCTTCCTCACCGTCGACACCGCCTTTGGCGCGGCGCTGCAGAAGACCACGTCGGATGTCGTCGAGAAGGCGGGCGGCAAGGTGCTGGGCGCCGTCAAATATCCGATCAACGCGCCGGATTTCTCGTCGCTGCTATTGCAGGCGCAATCGTCGGGCGCGGACCGGATCGCGCTGGCGAGCGTCGGCGCCGATCTCGACAACCAGATCAAGCAGGGCGCGGAGTTCGGCATCGGCAAGGACGGCAAGCAGGCGATGGTCGGCTTCCTCGTCTATATCCAGAGCATCAACGCCATCGGTCTCCCGATCGCGCAAAATCTCAAGCTGACCAGCGGATTCTACTGGGACCAGAACGACGAGGCGCGCGCTTTCGCCAAACGATTCTTTGAGGCGCGCCACATGATGCCCTCGCGCAATCACGCCTCGATCTATGCGGCGGTCATGCATTATCTGAAGGCGATCAAGGCGGCGGGGACCGACGACGCGGCGGCCGTCGGCAAGGCGATGCGCGCCGCGCCGGTCGCCTATTTCGGCCATCCCGCGACCATGCGCTCGGACGGGCGCGTGATGTACGACATCACGCTCTATCGCGTGAAGACGCCGGCGGAATCCAAGGCGCCCTGGGACTATTACGAGAAGGTGCGCGACATCCCCGCGACGGAGGCGTTCCGCCCGCAAAACACCGAAGTCTGCGGGCCGTAAGGAGAGGCGCGTGCTCGATTTTCCGATCATTGATTCCCACGTTCATCTGCTCGATCAGCGGCGGTTCGGCTATGGCTGGGCGAGCGGCGCGCCGACTTTGAAGCGGGATTGGCGGATCGACGATCTCGTGCGCTCGACGATTCCTTATGAGATCGACGGCGTCGTGTTCGTCGAAGTCGACGTCGACATGCCGCAATATCTCGACGAGGCCGATTGGGTCGAGGAGATCGCCGCGACCGACAAGCGCCTGAAGGGCGCGGTCGTCTGCCTGCCGCTGGAGCGCGGCGCAGCGCTGGAGCCGGAGATCGAAAGGGTCGCCAGACTGAAGGTCGTGCGCGGCGTGCGGCGGCTGATCCAGAACCAGTCCGACCCCGATTACATGCTGCGTCCCGAGGTTCTCGCCGCGTTGAAGCTGCTGCCGAAATACGGGCTCGTGTTCGACATATGCATATTTCATACACAGCTCCCGAACACGCTCGAAATGGTCCGCCGCTGTCCGGAGGTGAGCTTCGTGCTCGACCATATCGGCAAGCCGGGGATCAAGGCGGGGCTGATGGAGCCGTGGCGCTCACAGATCGCCGAGCTGGCGAAGTTCGAGAACGTCGTTTGCAAGATTTCCGGCGTCACCACCGAGGCCGAGCATCATGCGTGGACTCCGGCGCAACTGCGGCCCTACCTCGATTGGGTGTTTGAACGCTTCGGCATAGAGCGCATCCTCTACGGCGGCGATTGGCCGGTTTCGCAATTGGCGGGCGACTATCTGCAATGGCTGACGACGCTCGAACAGGCGACCACTGACTTTACCGAGGGCGAGCGGCGCAACCTGTTCCGCGACAACGCGATCCGCGTCTATCGCTTATGACGGGTGAGAATCTCGCGCGAACGGGCTACAGCGTTGCGGCGCTGCGGCGGCGGGCGCGGCGCGAGTTGCCGCGCATGCTGTTCGATATGGTCGACGGCGGCGCCGGCGACGAAGGCACGCTGCGCCGCAACAAGTCGGCGCTCGCCGAGATCGAACTTATCCCCAAGGTGCTGGCGGGGGCGGGAAGGCGCGATCAGAGCGTCGAACTTTTCGGCCAAAAGCTGCCCTCGCCGGTGTTGATCGGACCGACCGGACTCGCTGGGCTCCTGTGGCCGCACGCCGAGCTGGCGGCGGCGCGCGCGGCGGCGCGGTTCGGCACGATCTACTCCACAAGCCACGCCTCGACGGCGACGCTCGAACAGATCAGCACGGCGACCCCGGCGCCCAAATGGATGCAGGTGTTTCTCTACAAGGATCGCGGCCTCACCGCTGACTTTGCAGCGCGCGCTGCGGCGGCCGGTTATGCCGGCCTCATCCTCACCGTCGACAATCAGGTCGTCGCCGGGCGCGACCGGGATGTCGCCAACGGCATGAGCTTCCCGATGCGCTGGACCGCGCGCAGCGCCCTTCAATTCGCGATCAAGCCCGGCTGGCTCTGGCGTATGCGCGAGACCCCGTCGCCGACTTTCGTCAACTACGGTGAGCGCACGAAGATCGGCGCGTTCGGCCCGCTGATGGTTGAACAACTCGACCCCGACATAGGCTGGCGCGACGTCGAATGGCTGCGCGGGCTATGGCGCGGGCCGCTGATCCTGAAAGGCCTGCTGCATCCCGACGAGGCGCGGCGCGCGTGCGAGATGGGCATCGACGCCGTGGTCGTCTCCAACCATGGCGGACGCCAGCTCGATGGCGCGATCCCCTCGATTGTCGCGCTGCCGGGCGTCGTCGAGGCGGTCGAAGGCAAGATACCGGTGCTCGTCGACGGCGGATTCCGGCGCGGCGTCGACGTGCTGAAGGCGATCGCGCTTGGCGCGCGTGCGGTGCTGCTCGGCCGGCCGCATCTCTGGGGCGTCGCCGTCGCCGGGGAGGAGGGGGTCTTCTGGGTGCTGGACATGTTCCGCCGCGAGATTGATCGGGCGATGGCGTTGGGAGGATGGGACGATCTCGGGAAGCTCGGGCGTGAGGCGGTGGTCGAGGCGTGCGCGCCGTCCTTGGTGGAGAGGGGAGTCGAATTCGTGAGAGCGCTCCATGCGCGCTCCGATCGCGCGTCAGGTCAGAAGGTGGACAAAGCCTTTATTGACAAGCTCTACGAAGACTGATGTTCGCCGGCGCATCAGCGCTGACCGCCATCTTGACGGACGAGAGCGACGCGCGCGAACTGCTGGCGCGCATGCAACGCCATTCGCTCCGCACGACGACGACTCTCGCAGTGTGGGAGACGACGGTCGACGTGGCGCGCCGTCTCAAACTCGAAGTTGCCGAGGCCGGTACGGTTGTCGAGCAGTTTTTGCTCATGGCCGCAATCGAGGTGGCGGATGTCGCTGTGGAAACGCGCTTCGCCGCCCTTGACGCATTTGCGCGCTATGGAAAGGGGCGACATCAAGCCGCCCTCAATTTTGGTGATTGCTTCGCCTACGCTTGCGCTCAGCGACTCGGCGCGCCACTCCTCTACAAAGGCGACGATTTTGCATTGACCGACATCGAGCCGGCGTGACCTCGGAGCCTTTTAGCGCATCTGCCCTCACACCGCCCGCACCCGCCGCGGCGTAGGCGGCGCGCGCCCGGCGCCGCGCTTGCCGTGGAAATATTCGCGGATCCACGGCTCCTCGGATTGCAGCAACTCGGCGATCGTCCCAATCGCGAGCACCTTGCCCTCGCCGAGCACCGCGACGCGGTCGCAGATCGCGTAAAGGCTGTCGAGATCGTGCGTCACCATAAATACGGTGAGGCCGAGCGTCGTTTGCAGCGTGGCGATCAGCTCGTCGAACGCGCCGGCCGAAATCGGGTCGAGCCCGGCGGTCGGCTCGTCGAGAAACAGCACGCCGGGATCGAGCGACAGCGCGCGGGCGAGCGCGGCGCGCTTGATCATGCCGCCGGAAAGCTCGGAGGGAAGTTTCTCCGCCGCATCCGTCGTAAGGCCGACGAGCCGCAGCTTCAGCATCGCCAACTCGGTGCGCAAGGTTTGCGAGATGTCGAGATGCTCGCGCATCGGCGCCTCGACGTTCTGGCGCACGCTGAGGCTCGAAAACAGCGCGCCTTGCTGAAACAGCACGCCCCAGCCGCGTTCGACGCGCGAGCGTTCCGCAGGGGTCAGCGTGTCGAGGTCATGCCCATCCGCCTCGATCAAGCCGGCGCGTTTGGCTTGCAGCCCGAGGATCGTGCGCGTCAGCACCGACTTGCCGGCGCCCGAGGCGCCGACGAAGCCGAGCACTTCGCCGCGCTGGAGGTCGAGATCGAGACCGTCCATCACTTTTCTCGCGCCGAAGGCGACTTCGAGGCCGCGGACGCGGATCGCCGGGACCGCGCTCAAAACCGCACCGCCGCGTAAAACATGGCGAATGCGCCGTCGAGCAGGATGACAGTGAAGATCGACTTGACCACCGAAGCGGTGACGCGCCGGCCGAGGGACTCCGCCGAGCCTTTGACCGCAAACCCCTCCATCGAGGCGATGACGCCGATCGCCAGCGCCATGAACGGCGCCTTGGCGAGCCCGGACGCGAAGCGCGTCACGCTGATCGGATATTGCAGCTCCGCCCAGAATGCGTGCGGGCTGACGCCGGCGAACGCCCAGGTCACGCACATGCCGCCGCTCAGTGCGGCGAGATCGCCGAGAAAGGTCAGCAGCGGCAGGGCGATGACCAGCGCCATGAGCCGCGGCAGCACCAGCGCCTCCAGGGGATCGAGCGCCATGACGCGAAGCGCGTCGATCTCCTCGCGCATGTTCATCGCGCCGATCTCGGCGGTGATCGCGGAGCCGGAGCGCCCGGCGACCATGATCGACGTCAGCATGACGCCTAGTTCGCGCAAGGTCAGAATGGAGACGAGATCGACGGTGAGGCCGCTCGCGCCAAAGCGGGCGAGCTGGACGATGCCTTGCTGCGCGACGATCGCTCCGACGAAGAAATTGATCATGACGATCAGCGGCGTGCCGCGCAGCCCCATCGTCTCCAGGTGGAAGACGGTCGAGGTCAGCCGCCAGCGGCGCGGCCGCAACGCCGACCTGACCGCGACGGTGACGACGCGGCCGAGAAAGTCGAGCGCGCCGATCGCGTCGAGCCCGGCGAAATAGACACTTTCGCCCATGTCGGCGACGAGCGAAGCGGCGTTGCGCGCCGGGATCACATGCGGCTCTGGGGCGCTATAGGCGGCCTCGCGCAGCAGCGTGGCGTGCTCCGGTCGCGCCCCGACGATTCGCGCCGCGCGGCCGCTCGTCTCCAGCGCGGCGCGACTGCGCGAGATCACCCAAGCGCCTGCGGTGTCGAGGCCGTCGAGCGCGCTGAGGTCGAACAGCGTCTCGCCGTCGCCATGGAAAGCCTCGACCGACCGCGCCGCGGCTTCGAGCCGCGCGCCGGCGTTGATCGTCCAGGCGCCGGCGAACGCCAAGCGTTGGCGGCCGTCGGCGACGACGAGGCTGGCAGTCGGGCCGCGGCTCACAGGCCCGATCCGAAACGGGTCGACGACGGAGGAAGCGGAAACGAAAGGCGCACGAATCGCTGACTCCCATTTCGCCCGAATGCGAATCGAAAATGCAAGTTTAAGCTGGCTTTCATCACCGGATCGTCAACGCAACTTAAACGCGGCGCCGGACGCATCGCCCCGTAACGACGCGCATAGGTCGAGAGCGTGGACAAATGCTGACCGAATCGCGGCCGCGCGTCGCGATTACGCCGCTGGGCGCGAATTTCAGAATGCGCCGGGAAAAGCGCCGCCGTCGACGAGAATATTCTGCCCGGCGATGAAGCCGGCCTGGGCGCTGCACAGGAACGCGCACAGCGCGCCGAACTCGTCGGGCTCGCCGAATCTTCCCGCCGGGATGCTCGCCTTGCGCTGCGCAAGCTTGTCGGGATCATTGCCCACCGTCGATTGCACGCGGTCGGTCGCAAACACGCCGGGCTGGATGGAATTGATCGTCACGTTGTCGCGCGCGTACTTGCGGGCGGCGCTGGCGAGAAAGGCGGTGAGGCCGGCGCGAGCCGCAGAGGACACGTCGAGGCCAGCGATGGGCGCGCGCACCGAGGCCGACGTGATGTTGACGATGCGGCCGAACTTGCGCGCCGCCATACCGGGCAACACCGCCTGCGCTAGGGCGATCGGCGTCAGCATATTGGCCTCGATCCCGGCGAGCAGTTTGTCGCGGTCGATCGCCTCGAACGCCGCCGGCGGCGGTCCGCCGTTGTTGTTGACCAGAATGTCGGGCTCGGGGAACGCCGCCAGCAGCGCCTCGCGGATCGCCGGCTGACCGACGTCGCCGGCGACGACACGGATCTCGGCGCCGGTGGCGGCGCGAATCTCCTGCGCGGTCGCCTCCGCGCGCGCGGCGTCGCGGCCGTTGACGATCACCCTGCAGCCCGCTTGCGCAAGCGCCAAGGCGCACGCCTTGCCGAGCCCTTTGGACGATGCGCAAACGATCGCGGAGCGGCCGGCGATGCCTAGATCCATGGGGAGACGCCTCGCATTGGACAGGGCGCGACCCTAGCGCGGTCAATTCAGGAAAGCGAGCGGGCCCTTACCGCGAAGCTTCCTCGACCAGGCGCTTGAACGGCCCGACGACCAGTTCGCCATAGGGCGACAGGGAATGGGCCGCATGCTGCGCGGCCTGGTGCGTCGTCTCCAACGCGGCCTCAAGTTGGCGCACGCTGGCGTCGAGCTTCGCCGCGACGCTCAGAGGTTCGGGGGTGACTGTCGCGGCGGGACGCACCGCGGCCTCAAGCGCGGCAGCTGCCGGAGCGTGCGTCGCCGTGGCGGCATAGCCGAGCGCCGGAGCGGTGCGCTCCACGCTGCTGACGCCCTCGTCAGGTTCTGCCTTGGCGATCACGGGCGCCGTCGCGCCGGTGCGCAAGCTCGCCAACAGCGCCAACTGGTCGCCGGCGCCGGACGGTCCCGCCATGCCGAGGTAATCGAGCTTGACCCGCGCCATGCCGCCGCCGAACGCCAGCAACCGGGCGACGCGCTCGGAGACGTCGAGCATGCGTCCGCCGACATAGGGGCCGCGGTCGTTGACCCGCACCACGACCGATCGGCCGTTCCTGAGATTGGTCACGCGCGCATAGCAGGGAATGGGCAGGGTCTTGTGGGCGGCCGACAGCCCGTGCATGTCGAAGATTTCGCCGTCCGCAGTGCGGCGGCCGTGAAACTCGGCGCCGTAATAGGAGGAGACGCCAACGGCGCTCGACAGGGGGCGCCCATTCAGCGCGGCGCTTACGGAAGCTTCATCCGCAAGCGCGCCGCTCGCGCCAAATATAACGGCAATCGCCGCGATGCTGCCCCAACGCGTCAAACGGTGTCCCCTTCCAGGCCAAGGTCTAGCGGCTTTTCACACAAAATCAACCTTAATTAAGCTTAAGTCCTGTGGCGTTTTTGCCACATTTGCTGCCTTCGTCGGGTTGACGTTTGCCGCTGCGTTGGCCAGATGAAGCGCCTCCTTTCGCTAGAGTCTTCCGCGATGGTTCAGCTCACCCTGCCCGAAAACTCCCGCCCCAAGCCGGGCAAGACCTGGGGACCGCCGCAGGGGGCCAAGCGGACGACGGAGTTTCGCGTCTATCGCTGGAACCCGGAAGACGGCGGAAATCCCCAGATCGACGTCTATCAGGTCGACCGCGACGATTGCGGGCCGATGGTGCTCGACGCGCTGATCTGGATAAAATCGAAGATCGACCCGACGCTGACCTTCCGCCGATCCTGCCGCGAGGGCGTTTGCGGCTCCTGCGCGATGAACATCGACGGAATGAACACCCTGGCCTGCACGCGAGGCATGGACGAGATCAAGGGGGCGATCAAGATCTATCCGTTGCCGCATCTCGAGGTGGTCAAGGATCTCGTGCCGGATTTGACTCATTTTTACGCTCAGCACGCCTCGATCGAGCCGTGGCTGAAGACTTCGACGCCGGCCCCGGAGAAGGAGTGGCGGCAGACGCCCGAAGACCGCGCCGAACTCGACGGTCTCTATGAGTGTATTCTCTGCGCGTCCTGCTCGACGTCCTGCCCGAGCTATTGGTGGAACGGCGACCGCTATCTCGGCCCGGCGGCGCTGTTGCAGGCCTATCGCTGGCTCATCGATTCGCGCGACGAGGCGCAGGGCGAGCGGCTCGACAACCTCGAAGACCCATTCCGGCTCTACCGCTGCCACACGATCATGAACTGCGCCAAGACCTGCCCGAAGGGTCTGAACCCCGCCAAGGCGATCGCGCACATCAAGAACATGATGGTCGAGCGGCGGCTTTAGGCCGGGGTCTCCGGCTCGAACAGGTCTTCGACGGCGACCTCAAGGCCAGGGGGGTCAAGACGCAGGGCGCCGGCGTGATAGAGCCGCGTCGCGGCCCGCGAGCCGTCCTCGCGCGCGTAGTGAATGACAACGCGGCGGACCGGATCAAGTATCAGGTAGTGCGCGAGGCTCGGCAGCGAGAGATAGCCTTCGAGCTTGAGATTATGGTCCGCCTCCAAAGTGGAACGCGACAGCACTTCAACAACGATGAGCGGATTGTCGATGTCCAAGACGTCAAGGGGAGGCGGCGGACAGACCACGAGCACGTCGGGGACAAAGGCCCGATGCCGCCGAACGCGCACGGTTATGCCACCGACATAAGCGCGGCAGGGCAGCCCGGCGCGCATGATGGCGTTTCGCAACGCAAATGCGGCTTCCGTCTTCGTCCCCGCGTGGCGCACCTGCTCGGGTGACATCGCCACTGGGCGGCCGTCGTGCAACTCGTATTTGCCCTCGCGACCCCACGCCCATTCTAAAAAGGCGTCCACGGTCATTTCGCGCTCGGCTGCCTCGCTCATCGGTCAACCCTAACACGGAACAGCGCCCCCGCCTCACTCCTCCGGCTCGACGTCGAAGCGCAGCGGGAACCCCATCGCGCGGCCGGCGTCGGTGGCGCGCGTCGCCTTGGTCTCGGCGACGTCGCGCGGATAAACGGAGACGACGCAGACGCCTTTACGATGCGCCGTCATCATCACGCGGTGGGCCTGATCCTCGCTCAGGCGGAACTCGCCCTGCAACACCTTCACCACGAATTCGCGCGGGGTGAAGTCGTCGTTGAACAGGATCACTTTGTAGAGTTTTGGCCGTTCGACCTTGATCTCAGGTTTGACGGCTGGGGGGGTCTGGATGTCGCTCATGGGTTGCCAAGGCCAATGTAGTCGCCGCACGCCACAACGTCCATGGACCTAGCCGCGCGCCGCGATCTCGTGAAAGCGCCGCCGCAAACTCCGCGCCACCGGCCCCGGCGCGACGTCGCCGATCCGCCGCCCGTCGATCTCGATGACCGGCAGCACGATCGTGGTCGCGCTGGAGAGGAACGCCTCGGCCGCCGCGTAAGCCTGGTCCGGGGTGAACGGGCGCTGCTCCACCCTCAGCTTCAGGCTCTCGGCGACGTCGATCAGCGTCGCTCGCGCGACGCCTGCGAGAATCGCGTCGTCGGTCTGCCGGGTGACGAGTTTCCCGTCCGACACGATCCAGGCGTTGGTCGAGGCGCCGTCGGTGATGAAGCCGTCGCGATCGACGAACCACGCCTCGAACGCGCCCGCTTCGCGCGCGCTCTGCTTGGCGAGCACGTTGGGCAGGAGTTGCAACGTCTTTATGTGCGGATGCGCCCATCGCTCGTCGGGCCGTGTGACGACCTTCACGCCGATCGCGGCGCGCGCCTCGTTGAGTCGCGGATCAAGCGATTTCGCCGTCACCACGAGGCCGGGACGCAACTCGCCGGCGGGGAAGCCGTGATCGCGCCGCGCCGCGCCGCGCGAAACCTGCAAGTAGACGAGACCGTCGCGCACGCGGTTGCGCACGATCACCTCGCCCATCACGCACCGCAGCGCCGCCTCCGAGAGCGGCGCGGCGATCCTGACCGCCGCCAGCGAGCGCGCGAGACGCGCCAGATGCCGGCTGGCGTCGATCGGGGCGCCGCCGCGCACCTCGCACACTTCGTAGACGCCGTCGCCGAACACGAAGGCGCAGTCGTCGATAGAGACGCCGGCCGCAGAGTGCGAGAGATAGCGGCCGTTGACGTAAGCGATGCGACTCATGCCGGAACTGTGACCGGCCGGCGCGATTTCGTCCACCTTCCGCCGAAGTTGCTTAAGAAACGGAAGCTGGTATCAAGCGCGGCCCGCGCGGCGCCGCCGCGCTCATCCGAGGCTCATGATGCTCGCTTTCACGCGGCGCGCCCTGATCGCGCTCCCCCTTCTCGCCGCGCTGCCGGCGTTCGCCGACGAGGCGACCGATACGATCGACCTCAAGACCAAGAACGGCGACGTCGTCATCAAGCTCAGGCCCGACATCGCCCCCAAGCACGTCAAGCAGATCCAGGCGCTGGTCGCCAAGCATTTCTACGACGGCATCGTCTTCCACCGGGTAATCCCCGGCTTCATGGCGCAGACCGGCGACCCGACAGGTACCGGCAGCGGCGGCTCCGACTTGCCGAACGTGCCGCTGGAGGCGTCGGCGGAGCCGTTCAAGCGCGGCACGGTGGGCATGGCGCGCGCCCAGGACCCTGATTCCGCGAACTCGCAATTCTTCATCTGCACCGCCGATTCGCCGTTCCTCAACGGGAGCTACACCGTGTTCGGCGAGGTGGTTTCCGGCATGGACGTCGTCGACAAGATCAAGGCGGGCACGCAGGCCAACAACGGGGCCGTGAAAAATCCCGACAAGATCGTCTCGATGCGCTTTGCGCCGGACGCGAAATAAGGAGAGCAATCATGAGCGAAGGCAACACATTGACGCTGGAGACGACCAAGGGTCCGGTCGTCATCGAGATGAACCCGACGATTGCCCCCGGTCACGTCGCCCACATCAAGAAGCTCGTTGGCGAAGGCTTCTATGATGGCGTGGTGTTTCACCGCGTGATCGAGGGCTTCATGGCGCAGACCGGTTGCCCGCATGGCACGGGCACCGGCGGCTCGAAATACCCGAACCTGAAGGCCGAGTTCAACGCCGAGCCGCATGTGCGCGGCACGGTGTCGATGGCGCGCGCGCAGAGCCCCGACTCCGCCAACTCGCAGTTCTTCATCTGCTTTGACGACGCCCGCTTCCTCGACAAGCAATACACCGCCTGGGGCAAGGTGGTGTCGGGGATGGAGAACGTCGACAAGATCAAGCGCGGCGAGCCGGTGAAGGATCCCGATAAGATCGTCAAGGCGACGGTGGGCTGAGCTTGGCTTTTGGCCGGGAGGAAAGTCGCGCCGGGATGTCTGGCGACTTACCCCTTGTTTGAAAACCGATGCGCGTCGATCTCTTTGACTACGCGCTCCCGCCCGAGCGCATTGCGCTTGCGCCCGCGAGCCCACGAGACTCTGCGCGGCTCTTGCACGCGCCGGCGAGCGGCGACTTCGTCGATCTCACTATCGCCGACTTGCCGCGCCTCATCCGTCCTGGCGACGCGCTGGTGGTCAACGACACGCGGGTGCTGCCCGCCCGGCTCCACGGGGCGCGCACCCGCGGCGCGGCGGTGGCGCGCGTTGAGGCGCTGCTCATCAAGCGCCTCGACCCGAGCCGCTGGCGTGCCCTCGTCCGTCCGGCAAAGAAGCTGAAAATCGGCGAGCGCGTGCGGTTCGGCGAGAGCCCCGCCGTCTGCCTGCTCGGCGCGCTCGACGCCACCGTCGAGGCCAAGGGCGAGGGCGGCGAGATGACCTTCGCCTTCGATCTCGCGGGGCCGGCGCTCGACGAGGCGTTCGAGCGCGTCGGCCAGGTTCCGCTGCCGCCCTACATTGAAGCGCGGCGCGCGGTGACGGCGCAGGACCGCGCCGATTATCAGACGATCTTCGCTGACGAACCCGGCGCTGTCGCCGCCCCGACCGCCGGCCTGCATTTCACGCCCGACCTGATCGCCCGCCTCGAAGTCGCCGGCGCGAGCCTGCATCGCCTGACCCTGCATGTCGGCGCCGGGACGTTCCTGCCCGTCAAGAGCGACGACACCGCCGATCATCGCATGCATGCGGAATGGGGGCGGCTCGACGCGGCGACGGCGGAGGCGCTGAACGCCGCGCGGCGGGTCGTCGCCATCGGCACGACCTCGCTGCGCCTGCTGGAGAGCGCGGCGGGAGAGGATGGCGTGTTGCGGCCGTTCGAGGGCGAGACGGACATCTTCATCACGCCGGGCTATAAGTTTCGCGCGGTCGACGCGTTGTTCACCAACTTCCACTTGCCGCGGTCGACGCTGGTGATGCTGGTCGCCGCCTTCGCCGGCCACCAGCGCGCGCTAGCGGCCTATAGGCATGCGGTCGCCGCCAACTATCGGTTCTACAGCTACGGCGACGCCTGCTTCTTCGAGCGCGGCGCATCCTAGAGGTTTCGATGACCGCCGACGCTGCGTTCCGGTTTGAGGTGCTGGCCCGCGATGGCGCGGCGCGGTTCGGCGAGATCGTCACGCCGCGCGGGACGATCCGCACGCCGGCGTTCATGCCGGTCGGCACGGCGGCGACGGTGAAGGCGATATACCCGGACGAAGTCGCAGCCCTCGGCGCCGATATCGTGCTCGGCAACACCTATCATCTGATGCTCGCCCCCGGCGCGGAGCGCATCGCCCGGCTCGGCGGCCTGCACGCGTTCATGCAATGGGAGCGGCCGATTCTCACCGACTCCGGCGGCTTTCAGGTGATGAGCCTGTCGAAGCTGCGCAAGCTCGACGAGCGCGGCGTGGTCTTCCAATCGCACATCGACGGCTCGCGCCACGAACTGACCCCGGAACGGGCGATGGAGATCCAGGCGCTGCTCGGTTCCGACATCCAGATGCAGCTTGACGAATGCGTGCGGCTGCCATGTTCGCGCGAGGAGGCGGAGCGGGCAATGCGGCTGTCGTTGCGCTGGGCGGAGCGCTCGCGACGCGCCTTCGCCGGCGGTCTCGGGGCAGGCGACGTTCGGCATCGTCCAGGGCGGGGTGGAGCGCGATCTCCGAATCGAAAGCGCGCGCGCCTTGGCCGACATGGATTTCCACGGGATCGCCGTCGGCGGTCTCGCGGTCGGCGAGCCGCAGGCGGTGATGCTCGACATGATCGAGACCGTCGAGCCGCATCTGCCCGCCGGCAAGCCGCGCTATCTGATGGGAGTCGGGACGCCGGACGATCTGTTGCAAGCGCTGATGCGCGGCGTCGATATGTTTGATTGCGTGATGCCGACCCGGGCCGGGCGGCACGGGCTCGCCTACACCCGCGACGGCCGCATGAACCTGAAGAACGCCCGTTTCGCGGACGACCCGCGGCCGATCGACGAAGCATCGTTGGCTTACGCGGGCCGGCGTTTCTCGCGCGCTTACTTGAGACATCTTGTCAAATCGGGCGAGATCCTCGGCATGATGGCGTTGACGGCGATCAATATCGCTTACTATCAGGCGCTGATGGCGGGCGCGCGGGAGGCGATCAAAGCCGCCCGGCTTGCCGACTTTGTAGCGGAGACCCGGGAAACTTGGCGACGAGGCGAAATCCTAGGCGCCCAAAAGTAAGGCGTCCGCCGCTCGCGCCCACAAAAGCAACAAGGCCGGAGCTCTCGCCCCGGCCTTGTATTTCAGGCCCGTTCCTTTTCGGCGAAAAAGTGGCGATCGCGTCTAAAACTCAAGGAGAGCCGCGCGATTTCGTCTTTTCCGCCCCTCGTCCTCCCACAGACTCGGCGTGTGGCGCTCCCCTCGGGTTGGGGCGGCGGCCTCCTTTTGCTACGCGGACGGGTTCTAGAACATCGCTGACGCGGTGTCACCATCTTGGGCAACCCTGCCATGCACTTTTTTTTCGATGGCGCCGTAATTTTGTTCATCTGCTGAGGTGGCGATACAAATGTTCGATCGCGCTGCGCCGCTTTTGTTATGCGTTGCGATATCGTAAACAGCGCCCGCCTTTGGGCGCCGAGAGGCGCTGCCCTAGAGTCCCGGAGCCCCTATGACCGCCATCATCGACATCGCCGCGCGCGAAATTCTCGACAGCCGCGGTAATCCCACAGTTGAAGTCGACGTGACCTTGGAGGATGGCTCAATGGGGCGCGCCGCCGTCCCCTCCGGCGCCTCGACGGGCGCGCACGAGGCCGTCGAATTGCGCGATGGCGACAAGAGCCGGTTCGGCGGCAAAGGCGTCCTCAAGGCGGTCGAGGCGGTGAACCGCGACATCTTCGACGCGATCTCCGGCTTCGACGCGGAGGATCAGGTCCTGATCGATCAGACGATGATCGAACTCGACGGCACGCCCAACAAGGCCAAGCTCGGCGCGAACGCGATCCTCGGGGTTTCGTTGGCGGTCGCCAAAGCCGCGGCGGAAGCCTCGAGCCTACCGCTGTACCGCTACATCGGAGGCGTCACGGCGCGCGTGCTGCCCGTGCCGATGATGAACATCCTGAACGGCGGCGTCCACGCCGACAATCCGATCGACTTCCAGGAGTTCATGATCCTGCCGCTCGGCGCGCCGTCGCTGAAGGAGGCGGTGCGCTGGGGCTCGGAGGTGTTCCAAACCCTGAAAGGCCAGCTCAAGAAAGCCGGCCACAACACCAATGTCGGCGACGAGGGCGGCTTTGCGCCAAATCTCCCCTCCGCCGAGGCGGCGCTCGATTTCTGCATGAAAGCCATCGAGTCGGCCGGCTTCAAGCCCGGCGCCGACATGGGGCTCGGGCTCGATTGCGCGGCGACCGAGTTCTTCAAGAACGGCGCCTACGTCTACGGCGGCGAGAACAAGACGCGCTCGATCGACGAGCAGGTCGCCTATCTGAAGTTGCTCTCCGAAACCTACCCGATCGTGACGATCGAGGACGGCATGTCGGAGGACGATTGGGACGGCTGGAAGAAACTGACCGACGCAATCGGCGCCAAGACCCAACTCGTCGGCGACGACCTGTTCGTGACTAACGTCAAGCGCCTCGATCGCGGCGTCAAGGAGCACATCGCCAACTCGATTCTGGTCAAGGTCAACCAGATCGGCTCGCTGACCGAGACGCTCGCCGCCGTCGACATGGCGCATCGCGCCGGCTACACCGCCGTGATGTCCCACCGCTCCGGCGAGACCGAGGATTCGACCATCGCCGATCTCGCGGTCGCCACCAATTGCGGGCAGATCAAGACCGGCTCGCTCGCCCGCTCCGACCGGCTCGCCAAATACAACCAGCTCATCCGCATCGAGGAGGAACTCGGCGGGCAGGCCAAATACGCGGGACGCGGCGCCCTGAAGGCGCGGTGAGCCGGGAGACGGCAAGAGGTTGTTAACCCTGGCGCGGCATGGTCGCGTCCATGATCGTCAGAAGCCGCGCGCGCGCGATCCTCGTCCCGCTTTTCTTCTATCTCGTGCTGGGGAGCGCGAGCGCCTATCTCGTCAAGAACGCCTCGCGCGGGCAGCACGGGACCGAGGCGCGCGTCACCTTCGATCGCGAGTCGGCAGAGTTGAAGACGCAGCTCGCGTCGATGCAGGATGAGCGCGAACGCTGGGCGCGGCGCGTCGATTCGCTGCGCAACGAATCGATTGATCGCGACCTTCTGGAGCAAGAGGCGCGCGCCAGGCTCAATCGGGTCACGAGGGACGAGGTGATGATCTTCACCGACGTCCGTCCCAGCCATTAGCAGGTTCGACGACCCCTTTGCGCTTTCGGGCTGGCAGGGTCGCTGGCGCCCGCGGTCGGGTTCGAAGCGGCTCCAGGGGTCCAAACCAGCGCCCTATCGCAAATCTAGCTCAACGGCGGTTTGTAGTTCGTCGGCTTCGGGGCGGAGGCGGCGATGAAACGGAGTTCGCCGGCGTCGCTTCCCCTGCGTTCGTTGATTCGCCGAAACATCGCGTCATAGCCTGAGTGACGGCCGCCTCGTCGGGAGCGATGTCGCTTGCCCATGCGACAATCCCGTCGGGCCGCACGAGGACGGCGCGCAAGCCCAGCCGGTTCCGCACGTCGCCCGCGAAATAGTTGATGCGGTCGGACCTGCGGTTCGCGAGCGCCTGAAGCAAGAGGCTAAGATCGAAGTCTACGAGCTAGCCCCTCCCGTCGCGCATAAGGCCGCCGACCCTCGTTCCGTGGCTCCCGTCGAAATCGGGAACGCTGCGCCCCACCAGCGGATGGCCGCCATTGAGATCGTAGCGGAGCGAAACGCCCCACACACGCTCGGCGAAGTAGGAGGCGCCGTCGCGCGTCTCGATGAGATCGCGGACGATGGCTGCGAGAGCACGCGAACTTCGGCTCGGCCGCATCAGCGCAACCTGGGCGCGCGACCAGTCAAGAACTTGCGCTCCGATCGGATGCCGTTCACGCGCACAGGTGTCGAGCAGGCCGATCGGCGCGTCGCCCCGAACTGTTGCTGCAAGCTTCCGGCCAAGGTTCATTGCGTCACCGGGCCGAGATTAAGCCCCTGACCGCCGAGCGGCGAATGGATGTGCGCAGCATCGCCGGCCAGCAGCACACGGCCCTTGCGGTACTCCGTCGCCTGATAGGCGCGATCGGTCCAGGTCGTCGCGAGTTCGAGCTTTGTCACCAGGACGTCGGCGCCGGAGATTTTTCTCAGCACCCTCTCGATGTGGTCGCTTGTGATCGGAGAGGACCGATGGAAGGCGCCGCCATCGAAATCGACCATCCCGATCGTGCCCGGCGGCGTGAAAATATACATCCCCTCCGCTGTGTGCCACCGACCGGCCTTGAGTTTGTCGGGGTCGGCTAATTCGGCCTGGACCGAATAGCCGGTGAACTCGGGGTCGGCGCCGACAAAGCCGACCCCTGCCGCCTTGCGCACCACACTGCGCGCGCCATCGCAGCCGACGAGCCAGCGGCCCGGGAACGCCTCGCCGTCCACCCGAACGACGACGTGCTCATCCGATGGTTTGAAACCCACGACGCCGCGGCCTCGCAGGATTTTCACTCTAAAGCGTTCGCGCGCGTCGCCGGGACGGATTCGATACCCGCCATTTCAGCGGCGAGATTGCTGACGGGGCCGGGCAGGCGATACGGCCAGTGCGTACTGTCGATCTGGTCGCGGAAGAATTGGATGCCGGCGAAGTGGCCGGCGACGCTCACATTCCCCGGTTGGTTTTGCAACATCGATACAAGCGAAAGCACGATCGTCCTGATAGAAGGCAATGGGCGGAGACCTCCGTCCTTCGGCGAGCGTTCGGCGACGGAGGCGGCGCGGTCGCTTGAGAAGGTCAAGGCAAAGATCATGACGCACGTCAAGGTCGAACGGGTCTACGGTGTACGATCATGCAAACGATTGTTGAGACGTAGTTCTCGCCAAACAAGAGGTTTTTATAGGTGCGTCGCCTGATAGGTCCCGCGGGGAATCCGCCGCGCGCCTTAGTCGAACAATGTCGCGAGGATCCGAATAGATTTCACACTTGTCTCACAATCGAATTGACCATGCGCCCCGAAAATGACGCCTCTCACTTCCCGTCTCGTTCGACATAATCGCTCGTATCTCGTCGTGTCGGCTTTCAACTATGAGGGCGCGGAGCGGGCGATCCTGGCGGGTCTCGACGCGAAGCGGCGGCGGGGAGAATGTCGCTTCGGTTGCCCGGAGCGGTTGTTGGGTCGGCGCCGACGATTGCCACCGCCCGACGCTTTTTCTCGGGCTCGAATCCTGATACGCGTTGTTGTCTGGGGGGCCGCTCGACATGTCGACATCCGATCTGACTCGCCCCGATGAGGCTGAGGTTGTGCCCGCGGACACTCCGCGCGCGAAGCCGCCGGAACCGGCGCGACGCACCGCCGTCGTGTTGTTTGTCGTCGTGGCGGGGATCGCCGGCCTTTCGCTCTGGTATCTGTTCCAATCCCAGCCGCTGGTCGTGCAAGGGGAGGCGGACGCGACGCGGATCGACATTGCGGCGCGCGTCGATGGGTTGGTCCGTGATCGTCCGGTCCACCGTAGCGACAATGTCGCGGCCGGCCAGCTTCTGCTGGTTATCGACAACCCCGAACTCGTCGCCAAACTGAATGAGGCGCGCACCGCCAAAGCCGCGGCAGAGGCCAATCTCGCAAACGTTCTCGCGGGCGTTCGCAAGGAGGAAATCGCCCAGCGCGAAGCGAACGTCGCGGCGAGCCAGGCCAGTCTCGTGCTCGCCCAGCAGGAATATAACCGCACCAAGCAGCTCTCGGAGCACGATTTCGCCTCTCAACAAAAGTTGCAGCAGGAGACGGCGTCACTCGATGTTGCGAAGAGCGCGTTAGGGCAAGCCACGGCCGCCCGGAACGAGGCGGTGGCGGGCGCAACCCGCGAACAGCGAGCCGTCGCGCAAGCGGGGGTCGTGAGCGCCGACGCCGCCCTGCAGACCTTGCAAGCGCAGGTTGACGAGCTTCAAGTCAAGGCGCCGATCGCCGCGCAGGTCTATCGGATCGGCAGCGAGCTCGGAGAATATGTCTCGCCGGGCGTGCCGCTGCTTTCGCTCGTCGATCTCGGCGATGTTTGGTTCCGCTTTGATCTGCGTGAGGACCTGGCGCGAAATCTCAAAGTCGGGGACACGTTCTCGGTCCGTGTCCCCGCGCTGGCGGACCGGTTGGTCAACGTGAAGGTGAAGACGATCGCGCCGCGCGGAGAATATTCGGGTTGGCGGGCGACGCGGGCGACCGGCGACTTTGATCTGCGCACTTTCGAGGTCCGCGCTTATCCGGTTGATCCCCTGCCGACGCTGCGGCCCGGCATGAGCGCTTATGTCGAATGGAAGGGCGGCGAGCGATGAGCAGACCGACCGGCTTCCTTGCCGTTGCGGGACGAGAGCTGCAATGGATTTGGCGCGATCGCGCCGCGTTCCTGCTGGTGTTCATCATCCCTCTGCTCGCCGCCTCGATCCTGGCCGCAACGTTCAGCGAGCCGGTCATCCGACGCATGAGCGTGGCGATCGTCGATGAAGATCGCACGCAAACATCGATGGCTTATATACAAGGGGTTGAGGCCGCGCCGGGCGTGTCGGTGGCCGAGCGCTTCGACGATCTTTCCTCGGCGATGCACGCGGTCCGCTCGGGCAAGGTGATCGCGGTCGTGTTCCTACCCGAGCATCTCGAACGCGACGCGCTCGCGAGCCGGCGTCCACAGATCGTGGTGTTCTACAACGAACAACTCTTCACCGCCGGCAATCTCGTGTCCTCGTCGTTGCGTTCCGCGTTGGGCGCGGTCACCGCCAAACTGCCGACGGCGCCGGTCGGCGGCGGCGCTTTCCGGCCCGGCCAACTCGTGGTCGAACGCTACGCGTTGACCAACCCGCAGACCAACTATGCGCAATTCCTGCTGCGCGCGATTTTGCCGACGGTGCTGCATGTGCTGATCGCAATCTCCGGCGGTTTCGCGGTGGGATCGGAGTTCGGCTATCGCAGTCTGTCGGAATGGCTCGAAACCGCAGGCGGGCGCCCCGCGACGGCGCTCGCCGGCAAGCTCGCGCCTTATCTGGCGTTGTTTCTGGCGCAGTTCGCGGTCGGCGTCGCCATTCTTCATCTGGCGTTCCATCTTCAGTTTCGCGGCGATCCCGTGATGACGGCGATCTCCGCCATGCTGCTCATCGCCAACTATCTGGCGCTCGGCGCGCTCTTCCAAACGCTGATGAAAGATCTCGCGGGCGGGTTGTCGCTGACTGGCATCTTCTGTTCGCCGGCGTTCGGGTTCGCCGGCGTCGGCTTCCCGGTGTTGGGCATGAGCGGCTTCGCCAAGGCTTGGGGCTCGATCCTGCCGCTGCGCTGGTATCTCCAGATCCTTTTCGATCAAGCGGCGCGCGGCTCGCCGCAGTCCGATTCGGCGACGCCGTTCGCGTGGCTCGCGGGTCTCGCGATCCTCTACGCCGTCCTCGCGCTCTGGGGCCTGCACGCGATCCTGCGCAGCCCCTTGGCGCCGAAGCTGGAGCCGGAGACTCCGGCGAAAGCGTCGGCGCGCCTATCGGCGGCGTTCACGGTCGAGAGTTTGCGAATCCTCCGATCGCGCAGCGCCTTTGGCCTTATCGCGCTGGCGCCCGTCATCTACGGCGTATTGTATCCGCAGCCCTATCTCGGTCAATTGGTGCGCAAGGCGCCGATCGCCGTGGTTGACGAGGACGGGACGGCGGTCAGCCGCGAGATCGTTCAATCCTTGGACGCCGACCAATCGCTGTCGGTCGCCGAACGGCCGGCTACGCTGGTCGACGGCCAGCGCTTGCTCGCACGGCGCCGCGTATTCGGGATCCTCGAAATTCCGCGCGACGCCGAGCGCGACCTGCTCAAGGGCGACGCCGTGCATTTGCCGGCTTACGTCGATTCCACCTATCTGATCCTCTATAGCCGCGTGCTTGGCGGGATCACGGAGGCGATCGGCGAGGTCAACCTGCGCGACCTCTCCAGCAGTCCGCGCGTCGACGGCAGTCTCGCATTTGGTGCGCTGGCTCGCGCGGAGCCCGTATCCGTGCTTTCGCAGCCGTTGTTCAACCCGACCGGCGGCTATGCGAGCTATGTCGTGCCCGCCGCGTTTCTCCTGATATTGCAGCAGACGTTGTTGATGGCGGTCGCCACGCTGGGCGCGGGCGCTCCGTGGCGCGGCGGCGTCGCTCACCGGGCGCGCTACGCGATCTCGGTCGTGGTTGGCCGGGCCCTCGCGCACACGGCGTTCGCCACGCCCGGATTTGTGTTGTTCCTTTATGTTCTGCCGCGTTTCTACGGGTTGACGACGATGGCGCCGCCGTTGACGCTGGCGGTGCTCGCGGCGCCCTACGTGCTCGCCATCAGCTTCCTCGGGCAATGTCTAGGCGTCCTTTTCGTCCGACGGGAGGCGGCTGTCCTGGTGCTGATCGGCGTCAGCCTGCCGCTGTTCTTTCTGGTTGGCGTCGCCTGGCCGCGCGAAGTCATCCCGCGGTTGCTCAGCCGAGCGGCGGAGCTGTTTCCGAGCAGCGCCGGGATCGACGGATTGCTGCGCGCCAATCAGATGGGCGCGTCGCTGGCCGATCTTCATAGCCAGTTGTCGACGCTATGGCTGCTCGTGGTCATCTACGGCGCGATTGCGGCCGGGTTGATCGCGCGCCAAACCTCAAGGAGGCCCGCGTGAGTACGCTGACGCGATACCGCGGCCGAGCGCTGGTGATCCTTGCGTTGGTCGTCGGCGGTTGCCTTTACGCCGTCTACGATTCACAGCGCGCGACGCGTGAACCGCAGCCGATTCTCGGCATGGTGCGCCGCACCGAGATCCGGCTGTCGCCGCGGATCAGCGGGCGGCTTGGCGAAATCAAGGTCGCCCCTGGCGCTCGGATCGCGAAGGACGCGGTCGTGGCGCTGCTCGACGCGCCTGATCTGATGGCGAGCCTGGGTCAGGCGAACGCGGCGGCCGCCGACGCCGCCGCCGATCGCGCCAATATCTACGCCGGCGTGCGCAAGGAGGAGCAGTCCATAGCGGAAGAGGCGGTCGAGACCGCGCAGGCCAACGTCGTGTTCGCCGCCGAGGAGCGTGATCGCGCGACGGCGCTGGCGGCCAAGGGCTACGCCTCACCCGAGCGCGTGGATCAGGAGAATGCGAATTTCGCATCAACCAGCGCGACGCTGGCGATCAAGCAGGCCGCCTATGCCGAGGCGGTCGCGGGGCCGACGGGGGAGGAGCGCAGCATCGCCGACGCTCATCTGTCCGACGCGCGTGCGAGCGCGGAGGTGACTGCGGCGCGGGTCCGCGAAACCTCGCTGACATCGCCGGTCGAAGGCGTCATCAAGACCGTGGTGGGCGAGGTCGGCGAGATCGTACGACCGGGGCAATCCGTCGTCACCATCGTTCCCCGCGAGCGCCCCTGGTTCACGTTCACGATACGTGAAGACCAACTCGCGGAGGTCGCGATCGGCGCGACATTGAAGGTCAGGCGAAGCGACGGAAAGACCACGTCGGCGCGCGTCGTTGAACTGCGCCCGCTCGGCGACTTCGCGACGTGGCAGGCGACGCGGGCCGTCGGCGACCACGACCTCGCAAGTTTCTTTGTTCGCATGGACGCCGTTGCTGACGACGACGACGATCTCGAACCGGGCATGTCGGTGTGGCTCGTGGCCGCGGGGCGGTGACCTAGGCGGGCGCGGACAAGGCCCTCTCATCGCCCCGAGAATACGGGTTTGCGCCCCTCCCGGAAGGCCGAGACGGCCTCCTGATGGTCGGCGGAAGCGTTGGATTGATCTTCAAAGGCCAGGCAAGCGTCCATGATGGAGGCGGCGAGTTGCTTGAGACCGATATTGACGGACGCTTTCGTCGTTCGAATGGCGACGCGTGCTCCTCCGGCGAGCCGATCGGCGTAAGCATCGACCCGGGAATCAAGTTCGGCGGCCGGAACGGCGTGATTGATGAGGCCCATGCGCACCGCCTCGGACGCCAGGATCAAGTCGCCCGTCAGCAAATATTCTTTGGCGCGCGCGTAGCCGATCAGCTGCGGCCAGATCACAGCCCCGCCGTCCCCGGCCGTGAGCCCGACGAGGACGTGGGGGTCGCCGATTTTGACGTGGTCAGCCGCAAATATGACGTCGCAAAACAGCGCCAGCGTGGCGCCGAGCCCCGTGGCGTGACCGTTCAGCTTGGCGATGACCGGCTTTTCGCAATCCAGCAACGAGAACACGATATGCTTGGCCTCGCGGGCCGTCTGGCCGAATCCGTGGTCGATCATCTCCTGCATCCAGACAATGTCGCCGCCTGCGGAAAACGCTCTTCCTTCGCCGGTGATAACGACGACATCGGAATCCGGATCGGACGCCGCATCCTCGAACACGGTCGCGAGTTCGGCGTGCATGGTCTTGTCGACGGCGTTGAGCTTGTCCGGCCGGTTGAGCGTCAGCGTCAGGACGCGCCCGCGGCGGTCGACGCGGATTGTCTGATATTTCGCGAAGTCGGGCATGGGGCTCCTCCGGGTTGGCCGTCCAGGGCGGCTCTAGGATCGGTGGGCGAAGCCGCCGCCGGAAACCATTGCGAAGCCGGCGCCGGCGCATCGAGAGCGGCATTGTAGGCGTTCCAGGCCTCGTCGATCGGGAAATGCGATGGCGGGACACGCGCTTCGTCGCGCGGACCGTCCAGCCGGGCCCCCAAGCAGAGATCGACCGGCATTTTCTCCCCATGACTTTTTTGAACTTGCCAGTTCATGAACGTACGTGTAAGTAGCTTTTCATATTTAGGCGTAACGTAGCCGGCGTCGATCGGTCTGTAAAGCGGGAGGATGGCTCGAAATGCCTGCGACGGTTGCGCAGCGGCGCGAGGCGCTGGATCGAAGATTTCCCGCCTGGACCGCCCGCACTCTGGATCAAATGCTTGACCGCGCCGCCGACGAATTTGCGGGCCGCGACTACGTCGTGACCGACGCGCGCGCCTACAGCTACCACGACATCAGGCTTTGGTCGGAGCGGATCGCCGGCGGCCTACACGAAGCCGGCGTTCGCCGAGGCGATCACGTCGCGATCGTGCTCGCCAATTTCCCCGAATTTGTCGCGATCAAATATGCGATCGCGCGCGTCGGGGCGACCTGCATCCCCGTCAATTACCTCAATCGTCGCGACGAACTCGGCTATGTGCTGCGCCAGTCCGACGCCGCCTTTCTCATCACGATGGACCGCTTCCGCGGCCTTGACTATCTGAAGGCCCTCGACGAACTCGCGCCCGGTTGGGAGCGGCGCGGCGGCGGCGAGGCGTTCCCGAGCTTGAAGCGCGTGGTCGTGTTTCCGGCTTCCGGCGAGCCCGTCCGCGCCGGCGCAATGTCGTTTGCGGAACTCAGCGCGCCCCAACGAAGCTTCGCCGGCCTCGCCGACCCGGATCCGCAGTCCGTTTGCGACATCATCTACACTTCGGGCACCACGGGTTCGCCCAAGGGTGTCATGCTCACCCACGATATGCTGCTGCGCGCGGCGTTTGGCAGCGTCTACTCGCGCGCCTTCGATGACGGTTGGCGCCTCGTGTTCTCGCTGCCGATGTATCATGTCTATGGCTACGTCGAGGGCGTGCTAACCGTCCCCTTCGTCGGCGGCGCCATCATCGCGCAGCTTCAGTTCGACCCCGCGGCCACGCTGACCGCGATCGAGACCCATCGCGCCGACGACGTCCTGTTGGTGCCGACAATGACTCTCGGCGTGCTCGATGAATTGCGCGCGCGCCCATATGGGCTGCCGACGCTCCGGGCGGTCATTTCGTCGGGACAGCGCTCGCCGGTCGGCATTTGGAAGGACATCTTCGACCTCATGCATCCGCTCGAAGTGACGACCGGCTATGGCATGACGGAAGTCACGGCGACGACCACGCTGACGCGGCCCGAGGATCCATTCGAGCGGTTGACGTCAACCAACGGACGCCTGCGCGACGTCGGCCCGGCGGGCGATCCCGCGCTTGGCGGCAAGCTCGTCGATTACAAGGTGATTGATCCCGAGAGCGGGCGGACGCTGGCGCCGGGCGAGGTCGGCGAACTGATGGCCAAGGGTCCTGGCGTGACGCGCGGCTACTACAACAAGCCGGAGGCGACCGCGGAGGCGTTCGACGCGGACGGCTGGCTGCATACCGGTGACCTCGGCCGGTTCGACGCCGACGGCTATCTGACATTGGTTGGACGTCGCAAGGAATCGTATCGCTGCGGCGGCGAGCAGGTGATGCCGACCGAAGTCGAAGACGTCCTGACGAGCCATCCGGCGGTGCTGCAGGCGCATGTCGTCCCGGCGCCGGACCGGCGCATGGGCGAAGTCGGCGCCGCCTTCGTGGTGCTGCGATCCGAACCGCAAGCGACGCCCGAGGAACTCATCGGGTTCTGCGCCGAGCGACTGGCGCGGTTCAAGACGCCAAAATACGTGTTGCCGATTCGCGCCGAGGATCTGCCGACGACACCCTCCGGCCGCGCGCGCAAGTTTCTCTTGACCCAGCGCGCCATCGAAATCCTGGGGCTCTCGTGAACGCGGCCGGTCGGCCGTGATTGGACAGGAAACACCTCATGTCGAACGCGACTCAAGAGAACGCCGACGCGCTTCGCATCACGCGCGATACGCCGATCGGATTCGAGCTGATCGGCGTCAAGAAGAAGGCGGCGATCCAGTTGATGGGCTCACGCCTCTGGGGGCGCTTCAACCCCAACCATTGGGACCCTGTCTACGCCGCCCAAACTGGCCTCAGATCCCCGATCCAGACCGGCGAGATGTCGTCAGCCTATTTGGCCGAGATGTGCGTCAACTATTTCGGCGCCGACTTCTTCGTCGGGTCGCGCATGCAATGCAAATACGTCGCTTCGACCTACGCCAACGAGATCATCACGACCTATGGCGTCGTTCGCGAGAAAACGCCGAAGGGCCCGGGCTTTCGCTTCAAAGTCGAAATTTGGGCCGAGAATGATGAGGGCGAACGCAAGACGGCCGGCTTCGTCGAAGTCGATGTCGGCGTGCGCGCGTGAGCGCCTTGCCGCCAACGAAGGAGACAGTCATGACCCGCGAACCCCGCACCGACGACCTGCGTCCAATGACCTCGGTTCAGATTCAGCAGACGCGCGACTTCGTGGTTAGTCTGCAAGAGGATTGCGAGACCTACTGGGACATGGTTCAGGTCGGCGATGAGCTTTCGCGTGAGCTGGAGATCACGCCCGAACTCGTGATCCTCTACGCCGACGCGGTGGAGGATTACAATTCCTGGTACGAGGGTTGGCGAATGAACACCTGGCGCATCGACGGGCGCTCGCCGTTCGGCCCGGCGATTGTCCCGCCGCTGCTGGTCTCGCATTTCGTGCTGTCAGTGCAGTTCGATCACACGAAGCCGTTTGCGATCGGCTCGATTCATACCTACCACGACTCCGAGATCCTGGAGCCGATCCCGGTCGGGGCCAAGGTGCGCATCACGGCCAAGGCGATCGACAAGTTCGCCAAGCGCGAACGCCGCTACGTGCGACACGAGGTGACGGTCGCGGATGTCGCCGACGGTCGGTTGTATTTCCGCGAGGTGCGCGACATTCTTTCCCGCTGACGCGCTATCCGCGGACACGCGCGGACCGCGAGATCCATTGTCGAGTCGAGAACGTTGGGGTGCATGGCGAAGCGATCGACAACCACGTTGAAAATCCGCGATGAAGTCGCCGCGCTGAAACGCGAACGCACCCTCACCGCCGCGCTCGATCTCTTCTATGAGAAGGGTTACGACAACACGACCCTTGACGAAGTGGCCGAACGCCTCGGCATGACCAAACCTTTCATCTACGCCAACTTCGGCTCAAAGACCGTCCTTCTCGCGGAGATCTGTTCGCGGGGCGTTCAGGCGGCCTCGAATGCGCTCGATGCGGTGCTCGCAAAGCGACTCGCCCCGCGCGACACTTTGGAGAAGTTCGCACGCGCCTACGTGACCGCCGTGCTGGAGACGCAAAAGCACATTGCCGTCTATGTGCGAGAGGAAAAGAACCTCGAACTCGCAGACGCCCGCCGCCTCGGCGACATGCGGCGGGAGTTTTTTGGCCGGATAACGAAGCTGCTTGAGAAAGGGGCGGCCTCGGGCGAATTCAATGTCGACGACGCACAGATGGCGACGCTCGGCATCGGCGGCGCGGTGACTTGGTCGACATTCTGGTTTCGGCCCGACGGGCGGCTTTCGCTCGCCGAAATCGCCGAGTCCATGACGAAGCTGATTCTGGCCCTCGCCGGCGCTTCGCCGATCGAAGCGCCGGCCCGGCGCGCCGCGGGAAGGAGCCGGGCGGGATAAAGCCGGCGCGTTCGCGGATCGAGTTTTTTCGAGCCCGACGAGAAAATTGTTGCGTCCTACTCACGAGTAGGTTATTCTGGCCGTAAGAATGAAAATGACCGCAGGCGTATCCGTGCCTTGGCGGTTCGGGAAAAGGGAGGTTAAGCGACGTGGAGCAGGTCGACGCCCTCATCATCGGCGCCGGTTTTTCCGGATTGCGCGCGCTCTATCGGCTGCGCGGCCTCGGCAAGCGCGTCGTCGTGCTGGAGGCCTCCGACGGCATCGGCGGCGTCTGGCATCACAATGGCTATCCCGGCGCGCGCTGCGACGTGGAGAGCTTCGATTATTCCTACAGTTTCTCGCCCGAGCTTGAACAGGAATGGCGCTGGAGCGAGCGCTATGCGACGCAGCCCGAGATCCTGCGCTACATCAACCACGTCGCCGACCGTTTCGACCTGCGCAAAGATGTCCTGCTGAACACTCGCATGTCGAAGGCGGTCTACGACGAACAGGGGGCGCGCTGGACAGTCACTGCCGAGGACGGCCGGCAATGGTCGGCGCATTATTTCGTGCTGTGCGTCGGGCAGCTCTCGACCACCAAGCGCCCGGACTATCCCGGCCAATCAACGTTTCGCGGCGAGATCATCCACAGCGGCCTGTGGCCGAAGCACAAAGTGGACTACGCGGGCAAGCGGGTGGGGATCATCGGCACCGGCTCGTCGGGCATGCAGATGACGCCCGTCATCGCCGAGCAGGCGAAACATCTCACCGTGTTCCAGCGCACCGCCAACTTCAGCATTCCCGCCGCCAATGCGCCTGTGAGCGACGAGGAAGACGCCCGGGTCAAGGCCGACTACCGCGCCCGGCGCGAGCAGGCGTGGAATTCGCCGACCGGCCTTGGCTTCAAGCCGAACCGACAATCGGCGCTCGACGCGGCGCCGGAGGAGCGCGAGCAGGTCTACGAGGCGGCCTGGAACCGATGGGGTTTCGGCTTCGCGCTGGCCTATTACGACATTTTGCTCTCCAAACCGGCCAACGACACCGCCGTCGAGTTTATTCAGCGCAAGATTGCGGCGTTGGTTGACGACCCTGTCACGCGCGAGAAGCTCGTGCCGAAGGGGCATCCATTCGCGGCCCGCCGTCCTTCGGTCGACAGCGGCTATTTCCAGGCGTTCAACCGCGACAATGTCGAACTCGCCGATATCCGTGAATTCCCGATCCTCGAGTTCACGCCGGAAGGGATACGGACCGCCGAGAAGCTGCATGAACTGGACATCGTCATCTTCGCCACGGGTTTCGACGCCTTCACCGGATCGCTGCTGAAGCCGGACATCGTCGGCCGCGGCGGTTTGACGCTCCGAGAGAAGTGGTCGGCGGGTCCGATCACCCAACTTGGCGTTGGGATCGCCGACTTTCCCAACATGCTGATCGTCGTCGGCCCCGGCAGTCCCTCGCTGCTCAGCAACGTGATGGTGTCGATCGAGGAACAGGTCGATTGGCTCGCTGGCTTGATTGAGAAAATGGAGACGAGCGGCGTCGTCGAATTTGAAGCGCTGCCGGAGGCGGAGCGCGCCTGGGTCGAGCATGTCAACGAGCGCGCCCGCGAAACCCTCTATCTGACGACCAACTCCTATTACAACGGCGCCGAGGTCGCCGGAAAACCGCGGGTGTTCATGCCCTATTCCGGCGGCGTGCGCGGCTATCGCCGCATTCTCCAGCAATGCGCCGCCGAAGGTTACTCCGGCTTTGCCTTGCGCGCCGCGCCCGCTGCAAAGGCCAGCCCATGAAGATCGACTTCACCGGCCGGGCGGCGATCGTCACCGGCGCCGGCGGCGGCATCGGTCGCGCGGTCTGTCTGGCCCTCGCCGGCGTCGGCGCGAAAGTGCTGGCGGTCGACCTCTCCGAAGAGAGCGGCGCCGAGACAGCGAGCATAGTCCGCGAGCAGGGCGGCGAGTCGCATTTTCAGCGCGCCGACGTCAGCCGCGAAGACGACGTGCGCGCCTATGTCGAGCGCGCGCTCGCCACCTGGGGACGCATCGACGTGTTCATGAACAACGCGGCGTGGCAGGGCCCGATCCAGCCGCTGGTCGATTGCCCGGTCGAGATGTTTGACAGGGTGATGGCGATCAACGTGCGCGGCGTGTTTCTCGGCCTCAAGTACGTGCTGCCGCCGATGATCGCCGCGCGCAAGGGCGCCATCATCAACACGGCCTCCCTCGGCGCCTATATCGGCACGCGCAATCTCGGGCCTTATACGGCGAGCAAACATGCCGTTCTTGGCTTGACCAGGTCGACGGCGCTGGAAGTTGCGCGCAAAGGCGTCCGCATCAACGCCGTGTGCCCAGGGCCGGTCGACACGCCGATGCTGCGCGAGATCGAATCCGCCCAGGCGCCGGGCGCCGACGAAAGCCTGCGCGCCAAACGCGCCTCGTCAATCCCCGACGGCCGCTACGCGGAGCCGGAGGAGGTCGCCAATCTGATGGTCTATCTCGCCTCCGACTACGCCAGTCACGTCACCGGCCAGGGGATCCAGATCAACGGAGGCAGCCATGGTTGAGGCGAAGGCTCTCCCGATCGGAACGCATCGGCGTCGTCGGCGGCGGGACAATGGGCGTCGGCATCGTCTATGTCTTCGCCGCGGCGGGCTTTGCGGTATCGTTGGTCGAACCCGACGACGCGCGGGCCGAGGCGGCGAAGCGCGTCCTGCGCGAGGCGGCTGCCGCTGGCGTCAAGCGCGGCAAGTTGAGGGACGCGGACGCGCAGCGGGTGTCCGATGGCGTGCGGCGGCTTACCACTTGCCTCGAACTGCCGGAGCGGCTGGCTCTCGTCCTCGAGACGGCGCCAGAACGGCTCGAACTCAAGCAGAAGGTGCTCGCTGAGATCGACTCCCGGCGCCCAGCGCTGATCGCCACCAACACCAGCGCGCTGTCAATTGACGTGTTGGCGCGCTCCGTGAGCGATGCGTCCGCGTTCCTCGGCATGCACTTCTTCAATCCTGTCTGGTCGCTGCCGATGGTGGAGATCGTGCGCGGCGCCGCCACCAGCGAGGACGCCTTGACGCGGGCGCGGGGTTTTGCCGAAGCGATCCGCAAGACGACGATCACCGTTCGCGACACGCCGGGCTTCGCCACCAGTCGGCTCGATCTGATTGCTGCGATGGAGGCGATTCGCATGTTGCAGGACGGCGTCGCCAGCGCCGACGACATCGACAAGGCGATGGTCGTCGCTTACCGGCATCCCATCGGGCCGCTTCGGCTCAGCGACATCGTTGGCCTCGACGTGCGGCTCGACATCGCCCGTCATCTCAGCCGCACGCTCGGGCCCCGCTACGAACCGCCGCGACTGCTGGAGGAGATGGTGGCGCGCGGCGAACTCGGCCAGAAGTGCGGCAAGGGATTCTTTGACTGGCCTGCGGCCGCAGCGAGCTGAATGGGGATTATTGGAACAACCATGGCCAATCTCTTCAACACCGCGCTCGTCGACACCGCCGATCACCATGCAATGCTGCGCGGCAGCGTAGGCAAGCTGGTTGGAGGGTTCGGGCGCCGCTATTTCCAGGACGTCGTCAAACGGAAGGCCAAGCCGGTCGAACTCTGGCAGGCGCTCGCGCAGGCTGGCTTCCTTGGGGTGCATATCTCGGAGGAATACGGCGGCGGCGGCTCCGGATTGGCGGATTACAACGTCATCGTCGAGGAGACGGCGGCGCAGGGGTGTCCAATTCTCTCGTTGGTGATCGGCTCGATCTGCGCGCCAATCATCGAGCAGCACGGCAGCGAAGCCTTGAAGCGCGAATGGCTGCCCGGGCTTGCCAGCGGCGAACGGCGCCTGGCGTTCGCGATCACCGAACCGAACGCCGGCACCAACACGCACAAGGTAAGCACAGTGGCGCGCCGCGACGGCAACGGTTGGTCGCTCAAGGGCGCCAAATATTGGACATCGGCGGTCGACGAGGTTGATTCCATTCTCGTCGTCGCGCGCGGCGAGGAGCTCGACACCAAAGGGCGCGGCGCGCTCTCTCTGTTCATCGTGCCCGCGGACGCCGACGGCCTTTCGAGGACGCCGATCGAGACCGCGTTGCAGGTCCCGGAAACACAGTTCACGTTGTTTTTCGACGATGTGAAGATCCCCGGCGACGCGCTTGTTGGGCAGGAGGGCCAGGGCTTGCGGCATCTGTTCGCCGGCCTCAATCCGGAACGCGTCTGCGCGGCGGCGATCAACAACGGCATCGCCCGCTTCGCGCTGGAAAAGGGCGCGCGATACGCCAGCGAGCGTAGTGTCTGGAATACGCCGATCGGCGCGCATCAGGGCGTCGCTCATCCGCTCGCCAAGGCCTATGTCGCGGTCCAGCAGGCGCGGCTGATGACCGCCCGCGCGGCGCAACTCTATGACCTTGGCTCCAGCGAGGCGGGCGAGGCCGCCAACATGGCGAAATTCGCCGCCGCCGACGCCTCGCTCGAAGCGCTCGATCAGGCAATCCAAACTCACGGCGGCAACGGCATGGCGCTCGAATACGGGCTCGCCGATCTCTGGTTCATAGCCCGGTTGCACAAGACGGCGCCCGTCAGCCGCGAGATGATTCTCAACTTCATCGCCCAGCACAGCCTCGGGCTGCCGAAGAGCTACTGAAAGCCATGAGCACGTTCGCGCAAATTCTCAGGGAGCACGTCGCCGAGCGGCCACACGCGCCCGCGCTGAGTTTCGACGGGACGACCTGGAGTTTCCATCAACTGCACGAGCGCAGTTCGCGCGTCGCCAATGCGTTGAAGACCTCCGGCGTTCGGCCGGGGGATCGGGTCGCGGTGCTGACCAAGAATCGCGCCGAGTTCGTTTGAACTGATCTTCGCTTGCAGCCAGATCGGCGCGATCCTGGTTGGCCTCAACTGGCGGCTCGCGGCGACGGAGATCGCGGCGATCGTCGACGACGCGACGCCGACGCTCGTGATCGTCGGCGAGGAGGAGGCGCGGCTCCTCAACACCGTCGCCGGCCTCAGGCGGGTCGTCAAATTCGGCGCCGAATATGACGCCTGGCGCGACGCGCAACCCGCCGCCGACGCCGGCCATGTTGGAGCGCCGGACGACGTGATATTCATCCTGTACACCTCCGGTACGACCGGCCTGCCCAAAGGCGTCATGCTGACCAATGAGGGCATGTCTTATACGCGTCGCCTCGCGCAGGCGTGGCGGATGGGGCCTGAAAGCGTCAATCTTGTCGCCATGCCGATGTTTCATATCGGCGGCTGCGGCTACGGCTCCAGCACGATGATGGCCGGCGGCCACACTGTGCTAATGCGGGAGGTCAACCCTGCGAAGGCGATTGAACTGATCGCGCGTTACAAGGTCACGCACACTTTCTTTGTGCCGACCGTCGTGCAGTCGCTGCTCCAGGTTCCGGGCGTGGAGACGGCGGATCTTTCGAGCCTACAACTCCTGATGTATGGCGCCTCGCCGATTGGCGACGTCCTGCTGCGGCGGGCGCTCGGTGTGCTCAAATGCCGGTTCATGCAGGCCTACGGCATGACCGAATCCTCGGGCACTGTCGTCGAATTGGAGCCCGAGGACCACGACCCTGACGGCCCGCGCGCCGACCTGCTGCGCTCCTGCGGTCGCGTGCTGCCTTGGGTCGAGTTGCGGGTCGTCGATCCGACGACACTCGACGAGGCGGAGCCTGGGAAGGTCGGAGAAATCTGGCTGCGCACACGCATGCTGATGAAGGGATATTGGAACAAGCCTGAGGCGACACGCGAGGCGATCAACGCCGAGGGTTGGTTTCGCACCGGCGACGCCGCCTATATTGATGGCGAGGGCTACATCTATCTGTTCGACCGGTTCAAGGATATGATCGTTTCGGGCGGTGAGAACGTTTATCCCGCCGAGATCGAGAATGTCCTCAACGCCCATCCCGACGTGCTGGAGGTCGGCGTCATCGGCGCGCCGCACGAGCGTTGGATCGAAACGCCGGTGGCGTTCGTCGTGCTCAAATCCGGGCGCGACGTCGACGCCAAGGACCTCATCGAATTCACGCGCGAGCGCCTCGCCCGCTACAAGTGCCCGACGACCGTTCGGTTCGTTGACGCGCTGCCGCGCAATGCTTCCGGCAAGCTTCTTAAGAATGAAATTCGTCGTCGGTTCGGGGGAGGCTGAACCATGCCGCCACCCGCTCCGCGTTCCGCCCTGCCGCTGCTGCGGCGGTGGGTCGTCGACTATTTCAACCGCCACGACGAGGTGGCCGCGCGCGCCTTCATTGCGCCCGAATATGCGCTGCACATCGGCAACCTTGTCTTCGCGGGGCGCGACGAGAGCTGGCTGCCGGCGGTCGCCGAACAGATGCGACTGTTCCCGGGGCTCGGCATGACGGTGCACCAGACACTCGCCGGCGAGGACTGGGCTGCGGTGTGGTTCAGCGAACACGGCGCCACGAATGGGCGCGTGGCTTGCTGGTCAGGGGTCGCAATCTACTTCAGAGATGGCGAACGACTGACCCATTGCATCGCGCAAGAAGACTATATGACGCGCCAGCGTCAGTTGAAGTCTGGCGTCGCCGATGGCATCGAACCGCCGGCTGCGGCGCCGTGGGATGTTGCGCCGCTGCCGCGCAACGAGGCCGGGGAGGACCTGGTTCGACATTGGTTGAACGGCTCGTGGCCGACTGGGACGCCAGCGATACGCTGCGACGACGAGCACATCACGCAGACGCCGCTGCGCTTCGAGGTCGTCGGCGTCGAGATCGACGCGCTTGTTTCGTCGGGGCCGAACGTCGCGTTTCATGCGCGCCAGACCGGCTGTTATCGCGGTGGTCTTGCCGGCGTTGAGGCCTCGGGGCAGGCCGGGGCGCTTCATGTCAACGGCATATTGCGTGTCGCAGACGGCCGGGTCGAAGGTGGCCGCATCATTCGTGACCGCGCCGGGCTGCGCGCCGCCTTGCTGAAAGGGGCCAAACAATGACCGAGCCGCTCGCGCTGGTCGAGATTGAAGGCGGCGTCGTCGTCATCACGATCAATCGGCCAGAGGCGCGCAACGCCATCAACCGCGCCGCCTCCGAGGCGATCGCAGCGGCGATTGATCGTCTCGACGCTGACGCGTCGCTGTCGGTTGGGATTCTCACCGGCGCCGGCGGAAACTTCTGCGCCGGAATGGATCTTAAGGCCTTTCTGCGCGGCGAGCGGGTCGAGCTCGAGGGCCGCGGCCTCGCCGGCCTCGTCGAACGGCCCCCGCAGAAGCCGCTGATCGCGGCCGTCGAGGGCTATGCGCTCGCCGGCGGTTTCGAGATCGCGCTCGCCTGCGATCTCATCGTCGCCGCGGACAACGCGGCAGTTTGGCATTCCCGAGGTGCGCCGCGGTTTGATCGCCGGATCGGGCGGGCTGCTTCGCCTGCCGCAGAAGATGCCGCGGCAGATCGCGATGGAATATGCGCTCACCGGCCGCATGATGCAGGCCGCCGAGGCCCGCCAATGGGGTCTCGTCAACCGGCTCGTCGCGCCGGGCGAAGCCCTCGCCGCCGCGCGCACGCTCGCCGCCGAGATCAGCGCCAACGGGCCGCTCGCGGTCGTGATGACCAAGAAGGTCATTGATGAAGCGCCGACCTGGCCGGCGGCGGAGTTGTGGCCGCGTCAGAAACAATGTTTGGAGCGCGTGATAAACTCGAACGACGCTCGCGAAGGCGCGCGCGCGTTCGCTGAGAAGCGCGCCCCGGCGTGGAGCGGGTCCTAGAATCCGCGATCAGCAACTATGTAATGGAGGAAACAGGCATGTTCGATTTGGCGTCTCCTATCCCAGCAAGACGCGCACTCGCCTTGCTGGCGCTCGCCGCGCTCGGCCTCGCGGGCGCGCCCTTGCGCGCGCAGGAAGCGCCTGACGACGGGGTCTACAAGGATCACATCGACTGGGGAATCCTGATGGATCTCTCGGGCCCGACGTCCTCATCGCAGGGTCCCTGGGTGACCGGGTTCCAGGACTACATGCGCAAGGTCAACGAAGCGGGTGGCGTCAGCGGGCGCAAAGTCAACGTGCTTGCCGAAGACAACCGCTTCAATGCGGCCGCCGACAAGATCGCCTTCGAGAAGCTCGTCAGCCAGACGCCGGTGATCGCCATCTCCGGCATGGGCAACTCGGCCTCGCAAGTCGGCGTTGGCGGCAACCATCAAGTCTGGCCAGGTGCCGATCGTCGGCACCTACACGCCGACCAGGGCGCTCTCCGAGCCGGTTACGCCGATGGTCTACAACGGCTTCTGCGGATATAAGCAAATGGCCCACGCGGGGGTCGGCTACTATGTCGACAAGCTGAAGTTAAAGGCGCCGAAGGTGATGACCGTCGCGATCGAAACGGCGGGCGGCAAGGATTACGCGAATTTCGTCGCCAAGGCGGCGGCCAGATATGGCGGGACCGCGTCGGCCGTGACCATGAAAGTCACCGCCGTCGACGTGACGCCGCAAGTGCAGGAGATCATGGCGCAGAAGCCGGATTTCATCACGATCTACGGCATCGAGAACACCTCGATCTTGACGATGAAGGCGCTCGCGCAGTACGGCCTCAACATCCCCGGCTTCGGCATCACTTATCTCGGTTCGCCGTCGGTCTTTCAGGCGCTGGGCCCGCAGGCCGGCGCCAACTATACGTTCATCAGTTGCTTCACGCCGGGCGGGGCGGATCAGTCGCCAGGCAATGTCGAGATGTCGGCCTATGCCGATAAGGTTGGTCATGGCGCGCTGAAGGCCAACATCAACTATGTCGCCGGCTGGGTCACGGGGCAGATCGCGGCGGAGGCGCTCGTCAAGACCGGCGCCGACGCGTCGCGCGCCAAACTGGTCGAGGCGCTTGCGCCGGGCTTCACCGTCGACACCAAGGGCCTTACGGCGCCGATCGTCTACACCAAGGACGATCACACCGGGCCGCAAGTCCTGAAGATGTTCGGCTACGACTATGAGCACGAAAAAGTTCAAGGCGTTCGGCGAATACAGCGACTACGCGAAATATACGAAGCCGGTAGAGTCTCATGCTCGCGCAAGTTCTCTTCAGCGGCGTCGCCCTCGGCAGCATCTACGGGCTGGTCGCGCTCGGATTCGCGGTCGTGTTCAAGGCCACGGAAGTATTCAATTTCGCGCAGGGCATGCTCGCGGTGTGCGGCGCCTACTTCGCCGTCACCGCGATCTCGATCTTTCACTGGCCGTTCCCGTTGGCGATCGCGTTCATGGCGCTCGCCGCCGCCGCGCTCGGAGTCGCCATCCATATCCTGCTGATCCAGCCGCTCGCCGGCCGCTCGATGCTGGCGGTCATCATGGTGACGATCGCGCTGTCGATCGTGCTGCGCGCCGTGATTGAAATCCTCTACGGACCGCAGGGCCGCACGCTCGTAACGCCGCTGCCGAGCGGCGTCATCACAATCGGCTCGCTGCGCATCTCGGAACTGCATCTCACCGCGGCGCTGGTGAGTTGGGCCTGCATGGCGATCTTCGCCGCCTTCTTCCGTTTCACATCGGTCGGACTGCTGATGCGCGCCACTGCCGACGGTCATGAGGCCGCCGTCGTCTCCGGCGTCAACGTCAACGCGATGAACCGTCTCGCGTGGGCCATCGGCAGCCTGCTGGCGGCGATCGGCGGATTGTTTCTCGGGCAGTTGCAGATCGTCTCCACCGACCTCGAATCGATCGGCCTGCTCGCGCTGCCCGCGGTGGTGATCGGCGGGTTGCAGAGCATTCCCGGCGCCGTCGTCGGCGGGCTGCTGGTCGGCGTCATCGAGCAGCTTTCCGCGTCCTACATCTCGCCGAAGTCGACCGACATCGTGATCTACGCTTTGTTGCTTCTCATCCTGCTCGTCCGGCCTTGGGGCCTGTTTGGGCAGCGCGAACTTGGGCGGGTCTAGCATGTCCGACGCGCTTGTCCACGAAGCCGCGCATCGCCGCGCTGCGCTTCCGCTCAACACTCGCCTCTGGCGGCTGTTGCGTTGGGCGGTCGCTGCTGGCCTTCGTCGTCTATCTGCCGTTCGTGTTGAGCCACCGCGCCGCCTTCGGCTTTCGGCTCACCAATACCGAACTGCTGAACCTTGGCCTCACGCAAATCAATCTGATGCTGATCGCGATGCTGGGCGCGCTGTCGCTCAACTATCTGACCGGCTGCGCCGGGCTCATTTCGATCGGCCACGCGGCGTTCTACGCAACCGGCGCGATGACCGCGGCGATCGTCGGCACGCAATGGGGCTGGCCGTTTCCGCTCGCGCTCGCCGCCGCGGCGCTGACAGGGGCGCTGGTCGGCGTCGTCGCGGGCCTGCCGTCGCTGCAGGGTGCGCGGGCTCTATTTTGTCCTGTCGACGCTCGCCGTGCATCAGTCGTCGTCTTCGCCTTCCTCGAATATCAGTTCCGCTATTTCGACGTGGTCGGCGTGCCCTACGACGCCCCGCTGCTCGGGGCCTATCGAGCTTGAACACGCCGCTGCGCTGGTATTTCTTTCTGCTGCCGGTCGTCGCGCTCGTCTACTGGGGCCTGAAGAACAGCCTGACGACGCGCGAGGGGCGGGCGATGCGGGCGATGCGCGATCACGAACTGGCGGCGACCGCCGCCGGCGTCGACGTGCGAATTCTCCGGCTCAAGGCGTTCGCGTTTTCCTCGGCGATCGCCTCCATGGCGGGCGCGCTTATGGCCTATTTCATGTCGAATGTCACATCCGAGGCGTTCGGTCTCGATTTCGCGATCCAGTTCATCGCGATGATCATCATCGGCGGCCTCGGGTCGCTTGGCGGGTCGCTGGTAGGCGCCGCGATATGGTTGCTGCTGCCCTCGATCATATCCGGCCTCGCGCCGCAGGGCGGCGACGCGAGCGGGTGGATGGGGACGCTGCTCGTCGAGCACAAGCCGCAACTCGTGCAGGTGATCTTCGGCCTGCTCATCATCCTGTTGCTGATCTTCGCGCCCGGCGGCGTTGCGGGGCTCGGCCGAAAGCTGAAGGCGCTGCTTTCGCCGCAGGGCGCCGACTGATGGAGCCCGCGCTCGCCATCGAAGGCCTGTCGGCCGGCTACGCGCGCAAAGGCCTGGCGCTCGACGACGTCAGCCTCGTCGTGCCCAAGGGCGGCATCGTGGCGCTGCTCGGCGCCAATGGCGCGGGCAAGACGACGCTGATCCGCGCCGCGACCGGCCTCATCGGACTGCATGGCGGACAGATCGCCAAAGGCGTCGTACGGTTCGCAGGCGTGGCCGTGCAACATCTGCCCGCGCACAATCGCGTGCGCCTCGGCATGGCGCAGGTTCCCGAGGGGCGGCTGGTGTTCAAGAAACTCAGCGTCGAGGACAATCTGCTGGTCGGCGCCGCGATCCTGCCGGGCGCGCAGCGCCGCGAGGGCCTGGAGTCCGTCTATGCGCTATTCCCGCGGTTGAAGGAGCGGCGCCAGTCAGGCGGCAGGATGGCTCTCGGGCGGCGAGCAGCAGATGCTGGCGCTTGGCCGGGCGTTGATCGGACGCCCGCAACTCCTGCTGGTGGACGAACTGTCGCTGGGGCTCGCCCCAATCATCGTGCGCCAGATATACGAGCAGTTGCGCAAGGTCGGCGAGACGCTCGGCGCCTCAATGCTGGTCGTGGAGCAGAACGCGCGGCTCGCGCTGGAGTTCGCCAGCTATGCCTATGTGCTGGAAAGTGGCCGGGTCGCCGTGTCGGGTCCGGCTGCGGAAGTGGCGGCCAGCGAGGCGATGCGGGCGTCCTACCTCGGGGCGGAAAAGGCATGACCGTCCCGCTGCTCGAAGTCGCTTCGCTGCAAAAGCGTTTTCTCGGCCTGCTCGCGCTCGACGACGTGAGCTTCGCGTTGCAGGCGGGCGACATCACTTCGCTGATTGGTCCCAACGGCGCCGGCAAGACCACGCTGTTCAACTGCATCACCGGCATGATCGCGCCGTCGGCGGGCGCGGTGCGGTTCGAGGGGCGCGACATCGCTGGGATGGGCGCGCATAGGATCTCGCGGTTCGGCATTGCGCGAACGTTCCAGAACCTTGCCCTGTTCGGCGGTTTGAGCGTGCTGGAGAACCTGATGGTCGGCGCCTATCAGCGCGGCCGCTCGGGGCTGCTTGCCGGCGCGTTGCTCACCCCGCGCGCTCGACGCGAGCGGTGCGAGGCTGAAAGCGCGGCGCGCGAGATGCTGGCTTTTCTCGGGATGGAATATGCGGCCGACCTCTCGCCCTCGGAGCTTCCCTACGGCCGCCAGAAACAGATCGAATTCGGCCGCGCGCTGATGCAGAAGGGCCGCCTGTTGTTGCTCGACGAACCCATGGCGGGCATGGGCGCCGCCGAGAAGGGCGAAATGACGGAACTGATCCGCCGTGTGCGCCGCGATGTCGGCCTCACCGTGCTGATCGTCGAGCACGACATTCCCGTCATCATGAACATTTCCGACAAGATCGTCGTGCTCGATTTCGGCCGCAAGATCGCGGACGGCGCCCCGCAGGAGGTGCGCTCGAACCCGGCGGTCGTGGCGGCCTATCTCGGCGCCGACGCCTAGGCTTGGACTTCCTGAGACGCGTGGAGGAGGGCGGGTCCGGGCCGAACGAAAGAGCAAAGATCCGGCCGTTCACCAGCAAAGCCGGCGTGACGTTTTGTTCATCCAGGCATCCGCTGCCCTCGCCTCAGCTTCGCCGAAAAGGATTGCGGCGACGTTGATGCGGGCGTATCGAGGCACGCTGAATTTGAGCCCCGCGACGTCGATGCGACGGCGCGGCGAGGCTCATCAAGCGCAATTTTTTAACCGTGAGGCGGCGCTCGCAACCGCCGACAGGGCGCTCGCCTTCGCCGGGGAGAGCGGGATCGTCTACGATGACGCCCGGCTTCAGCGGGCGCGTGGCGAGGCTCTGCTGGCCTTGGCCCCCTCGGACCCGGCGCGCGCCGAGGGCGCGTTTCGCGCGTCGATCGAAGTCGCGCGCGCGCAAGGGGCTCGGACCTACGAATTGCAGGCGGCTTTGGCGCTCGCGCGACTTGTCCATCAGAGAACCGGCCGCTGGAGGCCCGCCGCGCGCTGGCGGCGGCCCTCGAAGGCTTCCCGCCCATAGCGGCGCTTCCCAAAAGCGTCGAAGCCTATACGCTGCTGAAGGCGCTGCACGCGACCAACTGAGCGCCGGCGCTGGCCGCCAACGCCGCGACCCAAAGAAGCGCTCCCATGCTTACAGAGTCTTAGCCATCCGCTCGATGAGTTCGCGCGTGCCGTGCTCGCGCGAGCCGCCGTCCTCGAAGCCGTCGAGGAACGCTCCCTGTTCGGTGATGCGAAGCCGCGCGCCGCCTTCGATCGCGGCGATCTCGATCGTCGCCAGCGAAACCGAAAGTTTTCGGTCATCGTGGTACATATTGTAGGCGTAGACGAGACGCTCGTCGGGGACCACGTCGAGATAGACGGCGTCGAAGTTCGTCACCGCGCCGTTCTTCCAGCGGCCCTTGGCGATTTCCCGGCCGCCGGGACGCACGTCCATCTCGCGTTCGATCTCCGTCCAGTCGTCGCCGCCGGAGAACCAGCGCGCCTTTGCTTGCCGGTCGGTGAAGGCGCGATAGACCGCGGCGGGCGGGTGGGGCAGGTCGCGACTGACCGTGAAGACGCTGTGCGCCGCCGACGCCGCGCCGTTGCGCGCAATCTCGCGGGCAAGCTTGTCGAGCGTCGTGCGCCATCCTTCGCGCGCGCCCGCCGGCGCGGCGGCGAAGGCGGGGTCGTAGAGCTCGTAGCTCTGGCGGACGGTCATGCGGGTTTTTGCGCCCTCCGCCGCGAAGTCGACGAGGGTGCGGACCTTGAACCGCGCCTTGCCGCCCATCTCAACCTCCAGGGTGAAGGCGAGCCGGGACGGCGGCGTGACCTCCTCAAAGGCGCCGCGGCATTGGTGGTCCTGTCCGTCAGGCATTCGCATGACGACGGCAAACACGCCGCCCGCCCGAAAATCGACTTCCGCGCGCGGCACGCTGCAGCCTACGGGGCTGAACCAGCGCGCGAGGCGCTCGCCGCTCGACCAGACGGCGAACACCCGCTCGCGCGGCGCGTCGAATACTCGGCTGATCTCGATCGGTTCCGGCGTCATTTTGGATCTCCTTCTGAGGTTTGCAAATAGGCGCCAAGCCGGTCGAGCCGACGCTCCCACTCGCCGCGCTGCGCGCTGAGCCATTGCTCGGCGCGGGCGATGGCGGCGGTCTCCAGCCGGCAGGTGCGAACCCGCCCGGACTTCTGGCTGACGACGAGGCCGGCGCTCTCGAGGACAGCCAGATGTTGCAGTACCGCCGGCAGCGAGATCGGCAGCGGCTTGGCCAGCGCGCTGACGCTGAGCGGGCCGCCGGCGAGCCGCGACACCATCTCGCGCCGGGTTTGGTCGCTGAGCGCCTGAAAGGCGAGGTCAAGCGAATGGTTAGGCATGTGCTTAACTATCGCGGTCCGAATACAAAAGCAAGCGCTTAAGTTTTCCGCCACGCTTCTCCGCCCCCGCGACATGCGTTAGCGTCGGGCTCCTTCTCCCCCAGCCTCCGAGGCGCCATGAAGACCTATCGCATTGCCGCAATTCCCGGCGACGGCATCGGTCCGGAAGTGGTCGACGCGGGCGTGGAGGTTCTGCGGGCGCTCGCACAACGCGACGGCGGCTTCGCGCTCGAATTCGATCGCTTTGACTGGGGCGGCGAATACTACAAGACCCACGGCCGCATGATGCCCGACAACGGCCGCGATCAGATCAGGGATCACGACGCCATCCTGTTCGGCTCAGCCGGCCATCCCGACATTCCCGATCACGTCACGCTGTGGGGTCTGCGCCTCGCGATTTGCCAGCCGTTCGACCAATACGCCAACGTGCGCCCGACCCGGATTCTGCCGGGCATCACTTCGCCGCTGCGGAAAGTCACGGGGCCGGAGCTCGACTGGGTGATCGTGCGCGAAAACTCCGAAGGCGAATACGCCGGGGTTGGCGGCCGAGTGCATCAAGGCTTCCCAGAGGAAGCGGCGACCGACGTTTCGCTGATGACCCGCGCCGGCGTCACCCGCATCATGCGCTTCGCGTTCAAGCTGGCGCAAAGCCGGCCGCGCAAGCTCCTCACCGTCGTCACCAAATCCAACGCGCAGCGCCACGCCATGGTGATGTGGGACGAGATCGCGGCCGAGGTCGCGCGGGAGTTCCCGGACGTGACGACCGACAAGATGCTGGTCGATGCGATGACCATGCGCATGACGCTGAAGCCGGAGACGCTCGACACGATCGTCGCGACCAACCTGCACGCCGACATCCTGTCCGACCTCGCCGCCGCGCTCGCGGGGTCGCTCGGCATCGCGCCGACCGCCAACCTGAACCCCGAGCGGAAGTTTCCCTCGATGTTCGAGCCGATCCACGGCTCCGCCTTCGACATCATGGGCAAGGGCGTCGCCAATCCCGTCGGCACATTCTGGTCGGCCGCGATGATGTTGGAGCACCTCGGCGAGAACGCCGCGTCGGCGCGGCTGATGAGGGCGGTCGAGCGGGTGACGGCGAATCCTGATTTGCACACACCCGATCTCGGCGGCGCCGCCACCACGCGCCAGGTGACGGACGCCGTGATTTCAGCGATCCAGGCCGACAACGCCTAGAGGCGCCTCAGGCGCTGTCGATCGTCACTTCTGTCGTGACCGAATTGGCGATGTAGCAGGCGTCATGCGCCTTGTGGTGGATCGCGGAGATGTCCGCCGCGGTCGGCTGCTTGTCGCCGGCGAAACGGATTTGCGGCCGCAGCGTGACCTTGGTCATCCGCACCTTTCCGTCCAGGCCCTTCTCCATAACGCCCTCGGCCGGGTCGTCATAGGCTTCGACGACGAACCCCGCCTGCTTGGCGAAATCGAGGAAGAACAGCATGTGGCAGCTCGAAAGCGACGCCACCAGCGCCTCCTCGGGATCGACGCCGGCGGGATCGGAGAAAGGCACGCGCACCACGCTCGGCGAGGAAGAGGCGGCGATGTCGGCTCCGCCGTCGAAGCGCCAGCGATGGGCGCGGCTGTAGCGGCCGTCGACGAATTTCTCGTCAGGCTTGCGCGACCAGCGGATTGTGGCGGTGTAGCGGGACATCGGCGCCCTCGGTTGTCAGGCTCGATCCTAACGCTCGCGCGCGAGGATTTGAAGAAGGACTGGCCCGCGGCGATCAAGGCCATCCGATCAGCGTCGTTGGACACCAGCGGGCCTTTCTTCTGGCGACGCGCGCTTCGCGATCCTCCGCGCTGTAATCGCGCGGCTCCGGCGGCCGGGTGAACAGCGCTCGATCGTCGAGCGCATCGACGTTGACGACGCTCCACACCCGCTCCCCTTCCGTCAGCGTCATTGCGACGTAGACTCCGCACTTTCGGCAGATGATCTGCTCCGAGGTTCCGAGACCGAACGCATATCGCTGAAGCTGCTCCGGCTCGGCGGCGGTCAACGTCACGTGCGCCTTGGGATCGGAGAGCGCACGCGCGTTGTGCTTGCGACAGAACGAGCATTGGCAGGCGCCGAGCACTTGATCCTCCGTCGCCCGGTCGGACGCCAACGTTATTCGGATCGCGCCACAGTGACACTGCCCTTTGAACAGCACGCACGATCTCCTGCGCCAGCGAGGGGCGCTGCGCCTACACGGGTCGGCCGGACTTGCCAAGCCTCCCGCGAGCGGGCAGAGTTTCCCATAGGGGAGACCGGCCGCTATGAAACCCATCGCCTGGGCGCCGCTGCTGACGCTCGCAATGACCCTTGCCGGCTGCGTTTCGCTCGGGCTCGGCAGCGCCGGGCCGCCTGCGGCGCCTGCGCCCGACGTCGCCGCCGGGCCTGCGCCCTTTTCGGTCGATCGGCTCATCGGCGCCTGGGGCGTCGCCTCCTATCGCGAGGAGAAGGACCGCACGCGCACCGAGACGATGGCGCGCGCGCAATGCAAGCTGCCCTACGTTATCAAGCGCGGCCCGACCGACGGCGTCATCATGCACGTCGCCGACGACGCCACGCCGCACGAACTCGCGCTGAAAAAGGGCGGCGACGGCAAGGTCTATCTCGGCTTCGCCGGCCCGCCCGGCGACGCGCAGGACCGCGTGATCCTCTCGATCACCGACCGCGAGTTCGTCACTCGCTACGTCGATCCCGACACCAACACGCGCTATGGCACGTTCATCTATGTGCGATGCGCCAAAGCGTAGGGTTGAGCATGAAGCTGGCGTTGATGTTGGCCGCCGCGTTGGCGCTTTTGCCGCTGATGAGCGCGCGCGCCGACGAGGACCCGAAGGTTATCACGATGGACGTCGCCGACGAGCCCGGCCGGGTCTCGGACGAGGACGTGAAGATCGAGGACGGACCGTATAAGCGTCAGGTCGTCTATTATCGCACGACGGCGACGCCGGGCACGCTCGTCATCTCGACCTCCGAGCATTTCCTCTATCTGGTGCTCGGCGACAATCGCGCGCTGCGCTACGGCATCGGCGTCGGGCGTCAGGGTTTTCAGTGGTCGGGCATGGTCAAGATCACCCGCAAGACCGCGTGGCCGGACTGGACGCCGCCGCCCGAGATGATCGCGCGGCAACCCTATCTGCCGCGCTTCATGGCCGGCGGGCCGGGCAATCCGTTGGGGGCGCGCGCGCTCTATCTCGGCGCCACCGTCTACCGCATCCACGGCACCAACCAGCCGGAGACGATCGGGCAGTCGATTTCGTCCGGCTGTTTCCGGCTCGCCAACGGCGATGTCGCCGACTTGTTCGACCGCGTGCCGATCGGGACGAAGGTGATCGTCCGCCAGGCGCCGGAACTCTAGGGGGATCGTATGAGGGCGAGATTTTGGGCGCCGCTCGCGGCGGCGCTGTTGACGCTGGGCGCGGCCAACGCGAGTACGCTGGACACGGTCAAGCAGCGCGGCGCCGTAGCGTGCGGCGTCTCCACCGGCCTGCCCGGGTTTTCCGATCGCGATGACAAGGGCGCCTGGAGCGGTTTCGACGTCGACTATTGTCGAGCGCTGGCGGCGGCGATCTTCGACGACCCGGCGAAGGTCACTTATGTCCCGCTCAACGCCGCCGAGCGGTTCGACGCGCTCAAAGCCGGCAAGATCGACGTGCTGTCGCGCAACTCGACGTGGACGATCGAGCGCGAGGCTTCGCTCGGGTTGCTGTTCACCGCGATCCTCTATCACGACGGCCAGGGATTTCTCGTCGTGCGCCATCCCGACATGACCTCGGCGCTGGAGCTCGATCACGCCAAGGTCTGCGTGCAGAAAGGCACGACCACCGAGCTCAACCTGCCGGATTTCTTCCACTTCAATTCGCTGACCTACGAGCTCAACGCCTATGATACGGTCGAGGAGGCGATCAAGGCGCTCGAGGGCGGGACGTGCGACGTGTTCTCCGCCGACCAGTCGGCGCTCTACGCCGAGCGCACCGAGCTGGCGAAGCCGCAAGATGCGGTGATTCTGCCCGACGTGATCTCCAAGGAGCCCCTGGGACCGGTAGTGCGCGGCGACGATGTCGCGTGGTTCAATCTGGTCAAGTGGGTCGCCTTCGGCCTGATCGACGCGGAGGAACTGGGCGTGACTTCGCACAACCTCGACAAGGCGCTGGCGTCGAAGAAGCCGGAAGTGCGCCGGCTCGTCGGGGCGGAGGGCGATTTCGGCGCGCGGCTCGGCGTCGACAACGCGTTCATGCTGCGCGCGGTGAAGGCGGTCGGCAATTACGACGAAGTTTTCGAGCGCAACCTAGGCACCGGCTCGAAGCTGCGCATCCCGCGCGGGCTCAACCAACTTTGGTCGGCCGGCGGCGTGATGTACGCGCCGCCGATGCGGTGAGGGGGGTCAGGCGGGCGCGACGTAGGTGATCGTCGTCTGCGCGCCTGAGATGGCGGCGTGAAAGCCGGCCGCGTCATAGCCGCCCGTCAGATGCACGGCCGTTTCCGCACCGCCGTTGGAGAACATTAAGGCGCCGCCCGTTCCGCTGCTGTTGGGGACGAAGTCCTGATAGGTCCAGCTTGTCGTGTCGACGACGAGCGCGTCGTCGGCGGCGCCGTTGAGGGCGAAGCCGGAGATTGTGGCTGCGAAGTCCTGCACATCGTTCAGAGTGAGCGTGGGCTGGGCGCCGGCGGCCGCGGCGGCGAACGCGAAGGTCTGGCTCGAATCGACAGGCGCGGCGACGGTGATGGCGCCCGGATCGACTTCGATCGTTCCCGCCCCCGTGATCGCCTGGTCGAAGGTGAGCGACGGGTTGATGGTTGTCGGGCCGTCCCTGTAGACGACGTAGCTCTGCCCTACGTGCATAGTTCCGTCGTTGACGACCGCGACATCGAACGTCCCGGCGCCGTCTTCGAGAAGGGCGCCCGCATTGTCGAAGTAAGCGCCGGCGTCGGCTTGGTACGTTGTGCTGCTCGCACTGTCGGTCCAGGAAGCGCCCGCTAGATTGCGGATGAAGCATTGGCCGAGCAGGCCGAAGTAATCTGCGCTCACCTGATCTATGAGGCCGTAGACACCGCCAGCCGCCGTGAAGGCGCCCGAATTGGCCAGGCCCGTTTCGTCTTCCAGATAAAGGCTGACTCCATGTTGGCTGACCGAGCCGGAGGTCTCGATCTGTCCTCGTCCGAGCGCGACTTGCATTTGAAAATAGGTGTTGTCGCCAGCGATCTGCAACGTCGCGTCGGCGAAATAGGCCCCGTTAAATTGAACGTCTGTCGAGGAGATTGATACGTCTCCGAGCAGGCGCGCGCGCGTGATAAAAAGATCCGCGCAGGAGACCGACGCGCCGTCGAGAAGCGCGTGATCGGCGTTGAGCGTTCCCGCGCCTTCAATGGCGCCAAACAGCCGGGGCGCGTCAGTCTGGAAGGTGAGCTTCCCCTCGATGTCCAAGGTCCCGCGATTGTGGAACTTTGCGGCAATCGTGCTGTCGGCGCCGACGTCAAGCCTACCAAGGTTGACGAATCGCGACGCGCTCTCCCCCATCATCCCGGCGCCTTCAGCCATTGTCCACGTCCCGCCGGGGACGTTGCGAACGGCGACCAAGTCGTCGGAGGACACGCCGAGATCAAGCACGCCGCCGTTTTGCGTCACGTTGCCCGCATTGACGAAATTCGCCGTATCGCGGAGCGTCAGGCCGTCGTCGATTTCGAGGCTGCCGCGCGACAAAAGGCGGCCCTTCGACGCAATGGCGTCGTCACCCAGCACATCGTCGCCGAGCAGGAGCAGGCGCGAAAGGGGGGCGATATCGAAAATCGCGTCGTCGGCGTCAATATTGTCGGGGTAGACCGTATAGCTCGTAATTTCGACCGTTCCCGTGATCGCGTGCGCGCCTTTGGCCAACTCGTTCTCCCCAAAGTTGCTTAAGGTTCTGAAATAAATGCGGCCGAAACTAGGAACGAAAAGCAACGCCGTCAATGGCCGACCCGCCGCCCGTTCGGAAAACCGGGCCGCCTCATGATTCCGCGCGGCCTCAATCTGCTCCGGTCGGCAGGCGGCGTGAGGTATGCGCCGCGGATGCGGTGAGGGGCGTCAGGCGGGCGCGACGTAGGTGACGGTCGTCTGCGCCCCGGAAACGGCGGCGTGGAAACCGGAGGCGACGTAAATCCCGACGAGTTGGGCGGGGGTCGGCGCTCTTTACGTTGCGCATCATACACAAGCGCGAGAATTCGTCCAAATCCAGCCGCCTTTCGTCCCCTGGCCAGCCGTGGTAAGCGCCCCGATCGCCAGCCCAAGGTGAGCCATGAACGCAGCCGCCCCGATCCGCTCCAACTCCTTCTTCTCCGCCGACCTCGCCGCCGCCGATCCCGAGATCGCCCGCGCGATCGCGCTCGAACTCGGCCGCCAACGCGACGAGATCGAGCTGATCGCCTCGGAGAACATCGTCTCCAAGGCGGTGCTGGAGGCGCAGGGCTCGGTGATGACGAACAAATACGCCGAAGGCTATCCGGGCCGGCGCTATTACGGCGGCTGCCAGTTCGTCGACATCGCCGAGACGCTCGCCATCGAGCGCGCCTGCAAGCTGTTTCAGACCAAGTTCGCCAACGTGCAGCCGAACTCCGGCAGCCAGGCGAACCAGGCGGTGTTCATGGCGCTGATGCAGCCGGGCGACACGTTCATGGGGCTCGATCTCGCCGCGGGCGGCCACCTCACCCACGGCTCCCCGGTCAATATGTCCGGCAAGTGGTTCAAGTGCGTGTCCTACGGCGTCGACCGCGCGACGCAGCGCATCGACATGGACGCCGTCGCCAAGCTCGCGCGCGAGCATAAGCCCAAGGTGATCGTCGCCGGCGGCTCGGCCTATGCGCGCTTCTGGGATTTCGAGCGCTTCCGCGCCATCGCCGACGAGGTCGGAGCCTACTTCATGTGCGACATCGCTCATTTCGCCGGGCTGGTGGCGGGCGGCGCGCATCCCTCGCCGTTCCCCTTCGCCCATGTCGCCACCACCACGACCCACAAGACCCTGCGCGGACCGCGCGGCGGCATGATCCTCACCAACGACGACGACCTCGCCAAGAAGTTCAATTCGGCCGTGTTCCCCGGCCTGCAGGGCGGCCCGCTGATGCACGTGATCGCCGCCAAGGCGGTGGCGTTTCACGAGGCGCTGACGCCGGAGTTCCGCAACTACGCGCACGCCGTCGTCGCCAACGCCAAGGCGATGGCCGAGAAAATCCTTGCCGGCGGATACAAGCTTGTCACCGGCGGCACCGATAACCACCTGATGCTGGTCAACCTGACCCCGAAGAAGCTGACCGGCAAGGCGGCGGAAGCGGCGTTGGGCCGCGCCCACATCACCTGCAACAAGAACGGCATCCCGTTCGATCCCGAAAAGCCGATGGTCACGTCGGGCGTACGGCTCGGCTCGCCGGCCGCGACGTCACGCGGCTTCGGGACCGCGGAGTTCGCCAAGGTCGGCGATCTCGTAGTCGAGACGCTCGACGGCTTGGCGGCGCACGGCGAATCGGGCAACGCTGCGGTAGAAGCCCGCGTGCGTGAGAGCGTCGCCGAGCTGACGCGCCGATTCCCGATCTACTGACGCTCGGGGGCGGCGCATGAGGAGCCATCCATGCGCTGTCCCTATTGCGGCGGCCTCGACACCCAGGTGAAGGATTCGCGGCCGACGGAGGATAACGCCTCGATCCGCCGCCGCCGCTCCTGTCCCGATTGCGGCGGCCGCTTCACCACCTTCGAGCGCGTGCAGCTGCGCGAGCTGACGGTGGTTAAGAAAAACGGCCGTCGCGCGCCGTTCGACCGCGACAAGCTGCAACGTTCGGTCGAGGTGGCGCTGCGCAAGCGCGACGTCGCGCCGGAGCGGGTCGAGCGCATGATCAACGGCGTCGTGCGTCAGCTCGAAGCGCAGGGCGACGTTGACATCCCGACCGATCGCATCGGCGAACTGGTGATGGAGGGGCTGAAGACCCTCGACAGCATCGCCTATGTGCGTTTCGCCTCGGTCTATCGCAATTTCCGCGAGGCGCGCGATTTCAACGCCATCGTCGGCGAGCTCGAAGGCGAACCTGAGCCGGTCCCGAAATGAGCGACGACGCCCGCTTCATGGCCGCCGCGCTGGCGCTCGGGCGCCGCCATCTCGGGCTGACGGCCCCCAACCCGAGCGTCGGCGCGCTGATCGTGCGCGACGGCCGCGTGGTCGGCGCCGGCGCCACGGCGTCGGGCGGACGGCCGCATGGCGAGACGATCGCGCTCGCGGAAGCGGGCGCGCTGGCGCGCGGCGCGACGGTCTACGTCACCCTGGAGCCCTGTTCGCATCACGGCCGTACGCCGCCGTGCGCGGAGGCGCTGATCGCCGCGGGCGTCGGCCGCGTGGTCTGCGCCCTGGTGGACCCCGATGCGCGGGTCGCCGGGCGCGGGATCGCGTTGCTGCGCGCGGCGGGGATCGAGGTTGCGGTGGGGATCGGCGCGGACGCAGCCAGGATCGACCATCTCGGCCACATCCTGCGGGTCACCGAAGGCCGGCCGATGGTGACGCTGAAGATCGCCCGCACGGCGGACGGCTACGCGGCGGGCGACGAGCACGATTCCCGCCTCGCCATCACCGGCGAGATCGCCAACCGCCGCACCCATACGCTGCGCTCCCTCCACGACGCGCTGATGATCGGCGTCGGCACGGCGCTCGGCGACGATCCGCTGCTGACCGTGCGCCAGAACGGGCTCGATCAGCCCGCCTTGCGGGTCGTGCTCGATAGCCACGCGCGCTTGCCCCTCGGCTCCCGGCTGGTTGCGACGATCCCGTCGGCGCCGACCCTGGTTATCGCGGGCGCGGAGGCGCCGGCTCGCAACGAAGACGAGTTGCGGGCGCGCGGCGTGGAGGTCGAGCGGGTGAACACGCGCGAAGACGGGCGCCTCGACCTCAACGCCGCGCTGGCGGCGCTGGCGCGGCGCGGCGTGACGCGGGTGCTCAGCGAAGGCGGCCCGACAGTGGGCTCCGCGCTGATCCGGACGGGGCTGGTCGACGAGGTGATCCTGCTGACGGCGCAGAAGCCGCTCGGGCGTCCCGGACGCCCGGCGCTGACGGCGGACGCGCTGGCGACGTTGGCGGACCCGAGCCGATATGGCGAGGCGCCTGGCGAGACTTATGGCCCCGACGCCTTGCGGCGCTGGCGGCGGCGGACAGCTGCGCCTTGAGCCGCCGCGCGAGGTGGCTGGGCGGCATCAGCGAGGCGTTCGCCGACCCCAACTTCCGCATCTATTCCGTCGGCTCGCTGATTTCCTGGATCACCTATTTCATCCAGGAGATCGCGTTTTCCTGGGCCGCCTGGGAGGCGACGCACTCGCCCGCCTGGCTCTCGGCGATCGCGCTTCTGACGACGGGAACGATGATTGCGCTGGCGCCGCTCGGCGGCGCGCTGGCCGATCGCCACGACCGCTTTCGGCTGGCGCTGGCGGCCTATGCTTGCGACGCGGGGAAAGCTTGCGTGCTCGCGGTGCTGGCTTACGCGCACGCGCTGAGCCTGCCAGTGATTTGCGTCGCCGCGGCGCTGCACGGCGTGATCCACAGCTTCAGCATCCCGGCGTCCTACGGCATGATGCCGCGCTTCGTGGCGCCGCGGCGCCTCGCATCGGCTATCGGAGTCAACGCCGCCTACACCCAGTTCGCCGTGTTCGCGGGGCCGGCGATCGCGGGGTGGATTCTGACGCATGGCGGCGTCGCGACGGCGTTCGCGGCCAATGTCGTGGGATATGCGATCTACTTCGTCACGGCCGGTTTGCTGCGGACGCCGAAAGGCTATGTTCAACCTAAGCCGCCGCGGCGCTCCCTCGGCGCGGACGTCGCCGTCGGCGTCGTCTATGTTTGGCGCCATCAGGGCTTGCGTTCGCTGCTGGCGCTCGGGCTCGCTAGCGACGCGGTCTCGGCGGCGCTGTACAAGCTGACGCCGGCTTACGCCGCTTTGGTATTTCACGGCGGCCCCGGAGTCGTTGCGCTGTTTTATGGCGCGGCGGGCATCGGCGCGACGATCGCGGCGCTGGGCATAGCGCGCGGCGGGCTGGCGAGCGCGACGCCGGATCGGGTTTTGTGGGCCGGCCTCGGCGTCGCGGTCGCGGTGGCGTTGTTCGCATCGGCGCCTTCGTTGAGCTTCGCGGCGCCGGCGATGCTGCTGTTCGGCGCCTCGGCCGAGACTCGGCGAACGGGCGCGGTCGCCCTGATGCAAGCCGCCGTTGACGACGCCCAGCGCGGCCGCGTCATGTCGACGCTGTTTCTCCTCACCCAGATCGCCGGAGGGCTCGGGACGTTGGCGCTCGGCGGCGCGGCCGGGGCGTTGGGCTTGCGGGCGCCATTGATCGCCGCGGTCGCCTCGCTGTTGGGGATCTGGCTGTGGGTCTACGGGCGCCGCGGGCCGATCTCCGCCGCTTTCGTGGCGCGCGCGCTCCCGTGAGGCGAATAGCGCTGGCGTTGTTGATGATGCTGCCGACGCTCGCGCAGGCCAATGTCTACCGTCGCGGCGAGCCGGGCGAGCCGGAAACGCTCGACCCGCAGAAATCGCAGACCGTCGTCGAAGCCGACATCGTCTACGATCTGTTTGAAGGGCTGCTGACCTACGACGCCGCGGGCCAGCTAGTTCCCGGCGTCGCGTTGAAATGGACAATCAGCGACGACGGGCTGACCTACGATTTCGATCTGCGCGAGGAGAGTTGGTCGAACGGTGACGCGCTGACGGCGGAGGATTTCGTCTTCTCGTTTCGCCGCTTGCTCGATCCCGCGACGGCCGCGCCTTATGCGAGCCTGTTCTACGTCGTTAAGAACGGCGAGGCGGTCAATCGCGGGCGCGCGAGCGCAGAGACGCTCGGCGTACGGGCATTGGCGCCGCATCGCCTGGAGATTACGCTGGCGCGGCCGACGCCGTATTTCCTCGGGCTGCTGGCGCATCAGACGGCGGCGCCGCTCGATCGCAAGGCGGTCGAAACGTACGGCCGCGACTTCGCCAAGCCGGGCAAGCTCGTCAGCAACGGCGCCTATACGCTCGTCGCCTATACGCCAAACGATCGGCTGACGCTGGCGGCCAACCCCAACTTTCCCGATGCGGCGAACGTGAAGATCGCGCGCGAAGAGATTTTGCCGCTCGAAGATCGCGCCGCCGCGGTGCGGCGGTTCGAGGCCGGCGAGATCGACTCCTACGCCGACGCGCCGAGCGATCAGATCGCCTATCTCAAACAACGGTTTCCCGACGAGCTCAAATTGAGCGCGAGCCTCGGGACCTACTACTACGCCTTCAACACCAAGAAGCCGCCGTTCGACGACGTGCGCGTGCGGCGCGCGCTGTCGATGACGATCGACCGCGAATTCCTGGCGCAGACGATCTGGGGCGGCTCGATGCTGCCGGCCTACGCGCTGGTTCCTCCCGGCGTCGCCGGCGCCGAGGCGGTCAAGGCGGATTTCGCCGATCTCGCGCCGATTGACGCCGAGACGCAGGCGCTGAAGCTGTTGGGGGACGCCGGCTATGGACCCGGCGGCAAGACGCTCAATGTCGAAATCCGTTACAACTCCAGCGAAAATCATCTCGCGACCGCCATCGCCGTCGCCGACATGTGGCGCCCGCTCAACGTGACGACGAGCTTCGTCAACACCGACGCCAAGACGCATTTCGCCTATTTGCGCGATCATGGCGATTTCGAGGTCGCCCGCGCCGGCTGGCTCGCCGACTACTCCGATCCGCAAAACTTCCTGGCGCTGTGCGAAAGCGACAACGCGGCGCTCAACTATTCGCGCTGGTCGAACCCGGAGTACGACGCCTTGCTGAAGCAGGCGGACGGCGAGCGCGACACGAAGCGTCGCGCCGATCTGCTCGCGCAAGCCGAGACGCTGTTGCTTGCCGAGCAACCGATCGCGCCGCTGATGTTTCAGGAGTCGAAGAACCTCGTGTCGAAGCGGGTGCTGGGATGGCGGGCGAACACGCTGGATCGCCATCTGACGCGATATCTGTCGCTGAAGCCGTGAATCCCCCGCCATCATGGCCGGGCTTGTCCCGGCCATCCACGCGGCGCCGATGCATATAAGGTCCCAAGCTTAGCTGAACGTCCCGACGTGGATGCCCGCGACAACCGCGGGCATGACGGCGGTGGGCCTTGAAGCTCTCATTAAAAACAACCTACAACTAGCTAGAGCGAGTCCCGATCAAGTTGAATCACTGTCATGGCGAGCGAAGCGAAGCCATCCACGTTTCCACCAAACCAGGCCTAGCCGATTAGCCTGCGATCTCGGCGCGCTGGATTGCTTCGCTTCGCTCGCAATGACGAAGCCGATTCAATTTGTTGGGGAAGCGCTCTACGCCGGCGGCGGCGACCAGGCGGGCGGTTCGACGCCGAACTGCTCGGAGTATTCTTTGTTCAAACGAGGCCAATCGAACTTCATCGCCTCGCCGCCGACGATACGACCGATCGGTTGACCGCCGACTAAGCGATCCAGCACGTCGAGGCAGATGTGCCAGCCGGCCGCGCCCATCGCGACATAGCGGCGATCGATGCTATGCCATAGCGTCAGGCGCGTGCCGCCGTCGACAGGCGTCAGCTCCCAGCGAATATCATTGCCGCCCCATTCGTATTCGAGCAGATGCGGCGCGTCGGCCCGTTTTACAACCGTTTCCGTGGTCTGTTGCTGGGGCGCCCCGACCGTGACGAGATTCACCTTTGCGCCCGCTACGCCGAGACTCCGATCCGCGTCGAACGGCGCCCACTGGCTCAGCTGCGCCGGGTCGACGAGCGCCTGCCAGACTTTGTCCGGCGCGTGGCGCAGTTGTCTGACCAGCACGAGCCTCCACTTGTCGCCGTCCTTGCGCACCTCGGCGCCGCTGGCGGGACCTGGGGCATATTGATCGCGGTCGCTCATTTCCTGGTCTTCCTCTTGGTTGGCGTTTGCGGATAAAGCCGGTCGAGGTGGCTTTCGAGTTTGTCGACATGCGCCGACCACAGAAGGCGGAATGGCGCGAGCCACGCGTCGATCTCCTGCAAGGGTTGTGGGTTCAGGCGATAGAGCCGGCGCTGGCCGTCGACGCTGCACTCGACAAAGCCGGCGTCGCGCAGCACCCGCAAATGCTTCGACACGCTCGGTTGCGGCAGGCGCAGCCGCCGCTCAATGTCGCCGACCGACTGCTCGTGCGCCATCAGCAGACCCAGTATCGCGCGGCGGTTCGGTTCTGCGATGATTTCGAAGGCGGTTTCCATGTCGCCATATATGCCGTCATAGGCATATACGTGTCAAGGAATATATAGCTCCCGAAAACAACTCGCGCTGAGGACGCCGCCCGCTCAGCCGGTTGTTGTCGCCAGCCGCTCGATCGCGGCGAGGTAGTCCGCGAGAAATCTCGGCGCGTCGACGTCCAACGCGATTTCGATGCGCCCCGGCTCGCCGCGGAAATCGGCGAGCGTCTGCCCGCGCGTCAGCTCGCCGCGGGTCTCGACATCGACCGGTACGGTTTGCGTTCCGACAAGGCTCGGATCGAGCGCGACGGCGACCGCAAGGGGATCATGCATGACAAGCGCGCGCGGGCGACCACGGCGCTGCATCAGCTCGAAGTAATGGCGCGCGGCGTCGCGCAAGAAGTCCGTCAGCGCTGGGCCGTTCGGCAAACGCGCGCAGGTTTCGGACAAAGCCTCGATGTCGGCTTCCGTCAGCACAGTTCGCCGTGTCACGTCGAGCCCGACCAGGATCGTCGGCGCCGCGCCGTCCTGGCTGAAGGCGCGGAAGACCATGCGGGCGGCCTCAGGATCGCACCAGATGTTGAACTCCGCCGCGGCCGTGACATTGCCGCTCTCGCGAAACGCGCCGCCCATCACGACGAAGCGGGCGAGCCGCCGCGGCAGGTCGGGATCGCGCGCGACGGCGAGCGCGATATTCGTCAGCGGCCCGGTCGCGACGAGCACAAGGCGCCCCTCGTGCTCGCGCGCGGCCGCGAGAATCGCGTCGACGGCGTGCGGCGCGTTGGCGACCGGCGCAGGCTCCGGCAGCTTCGCGTCGCCAAGGCCGCCTGCGCCGTGGATGTCGCTGGCGTCGCCGACGTGACCGAGCAGCGGCGCCGCCGCGCCCGGCCAGACCGGAACGTCGGCGCGGCCTGCGAGCGCCAGCACCGCGCGGGTGTTTCGCGCGGCGTGGGCGAGGCTCACGTTGCCGTTGACTGCGGCGACGCCGAGGAGCCGGGTGTCCGGCGCGGCGAGCGCGTAGAGCAGGGCGAAGGCGTCGTCGATGCCGGTGTCGACGTCGAGGATGAGCGGCGTCATGATTCCTCCCTCAAGTCGCCGGCGCGAAGAATCCGGCTCGCTCCTTGCCGCGCCAGCGCAGGAGCAGCAGCAGCGCGACGACGGTCAGACCGATCGCCAACCCGATCCACAAGCCAAAGCCGCCGAGCGGCGTCAGGAAGCCGAGCGCGACGCCGGTCGGGGCGCCGACAACCCAATAGCCGAACAGCGCCAGCGCCATCGGCACCCGCGAATCCTGCACGCCGCGCAGCATGTTGGCGAGCGCGGCCTGCGCGCCGTCGGCGAGCTGGAACAGCGCGGCGATGCGCACGAAACCGAGCGCGAAGGCGAGCGTCGCGGCGTTGCGCGGGGCCTCGGTGTCGAGAAACGCGGAGATCAGCAACTGCGGCGCGCTCGCCATCAGCAACGCGGAGCCGATCACGAAGGCGATGGCGAGGCCGAAGGCGGTCCAGCCTGCGCGCGACACCGCCGAGACGTCGCGCGCGCCATAGGCGTGGCCGACGCGCACCGTCGCGGCCATGCCGAGGCCGAGCGGCACCATGAAGGCGGTGGCGGCGATGTTGAGCGCGATCGCGTGCGCCTCGATCTGCGCCGCGCCGAGGAGACCCATCGCCAGCGCCGAGAACGCGAAGGCGCCGACTTCCAACGCGATGAGGCCGCCGATCGGCGCGCCGAGCCGCCACAGCGCGGCGAACTCCTCCGCGTCAAAGCGCCAACGGCTCAGCACCAGCCGATGCGGCCGTAGTTTCGGGTCGAGCCAGGTGTAGAAGACGAGCAGCCCGAACATCAGCGCTTGCGACAGCGTCGTGGCAAGCCCGGAGCCGAACACCCCGAGCGCCGGCGCGCCGAAATGCCCGAACACCAGGACGTAGTTGAACAGCGCGTTGCAGGCGACGGCGATGAGGCCGACAACCAGCACCGGCAGCACTCGGTTGAGCGCGGACAGGATCGACCGCGCCGCCATGTAGAGGAGGGCCGGGGCCAGCGCCCATTGCAGCCCGCGCATGTAGGTCCCGGCGAGGTCGGCAAGCTCCGGCGGCTCGCCGACCGCCTTGAGGATGGCGCCCGCGTTCCAGAACAGCGCCCAAAACGGCAGCGCCAGCAGGATCGCGCTCAGCAACGCCTGATGGCCGACCGCGCGCACGCCCGCGAAATCGCGCCTGTCGGCGCCGACCTTGGCCGCGGCGAGCGGCGCGGCCGCGCTCACGACGCCGATGCAGAACAGGAACGGCGGAATATAGAAATTGAAGCCGAGCGCGCCCGCGGCGAGCGCCTCCGGCGACAGCCGGCCCATGAACATGACGTCGGTCGTCGTCATGAAATTGATCGCGACATTGGTCAGCACGATCGGCCAGGCGAGGGCGAAAGTGGCGGCGATCTCGCCGCGAAGGGAGGTCATGGGAGCTAACCGGCGGAACTACGAAGGGGGCGCCTTCTAGCCGCTTCGGCGGAAAAGGGAAACCCGCGGGCCGTTTGACGTTGGTGCGGGGCTTGTTTAGTCGTCCGGCGTCGCGACCGCAGATGTCTCAAGGACGAGCCTCGCATGAGCCGCCGTTTCATCGACCTTTCCGTTCCGCTGCAAGCCGGCATCAAATCCGACCCGCCGGGTTTGGAGCCGAAAATCGAATACGTCGACCATGTCGCCAGCGTGCCGGAGGTGCTGCGGATGTTCCCCGGGATGCGTCGTGAAGATTTGCCCGAGGGCCAGGGGTGGGCGATCGAGCGCGTGCAAATGTTGACGCACGCCGGCACCCATCTCGACGCGCCGTGGCACTATCATTCGACCATGGACGGCGGCAAACCCTCGGCGACCATCGACCAGATCCCGCTCGATTGGTGTTTCCGCCCCGGCGTCAAGCTCGACTTCCGCGACAAGCCGGACGGCTATGTCTGCACGGCCGACGACGTCGAGACGGAGCTGGCGCGCATCGGCTACGCGCTGAAGCCGCTCGACATCGTGCTGGTCAACACCGCGGCCGGGGTCGCCTATGGTCGCGACGACTATACGTTGAAGGGCTGCGGAATGGGGCGCGAGGCGACGCTTTACCTCACCTCGCGCGGCGTGCGCGTCACCGGCATCGACGGCTGGAGTTGGGATGCGCCGTTCTTCTACACGCGCAAGCGCATCGAAGAGACCGGCGACTGGTCGCTTTTCTGGGAAGGCCACAAGGCCAGCCGCGTCACCGGCTATTGCCATATCGAGAAGCTCAGCAACCTCGAAGCGCTGCCCGCCTTCGGCTTCACCGTGTGCTGCTTTCCGGTGAAGGTGGAGAAAGCGAGCGCCGGCTGGACGCGCGCGGTGGCGATCCTCAACTGAGGTTTGGAATTGGCGCGGCGACCTGCCGCAAAGGAACCCCGATGAAGCTCGCCACCTTGCGGAACGGCGAACGCGACGGACGTCTCGTCGTCGTCTCGCGCGACCTCGGCCGTTATGTCGAAGCCGGCGACATCGCGCCGACGCTGCTGCGGGCGCTGGAGGACTGGACGCGTTGTGAACCGTTGCTGCAAGGCAAGGCGCGCGAAGTGGAAGGCGGCGCGGGCGTCGCGTTCGACCCGCGGGACGCCATGGCGCCGTTGCCGCGCGCGCCGCAGTGGTTGGACGGCTCGGCATTCAAGGCGCACGGCTTGCGGATCGAGAAGGCGCTAAACCGCCCCGCGCCGCCGCCCAGCCCTTATCCGCTTATGCGTCAGGGCGCCTCGGATGGATTCCTCGGGCCGCACGAGGACGTGGCCGTTCCAAGCGAAGACCTCAACGTCGACTTCGAAGCGGAGTTCGGCGTCATCGTCGCTGATACGCCGATGGGCGTCAGCGCGGACGACGCGTCGAATTGCATCCGGCTCGCCGTCGTCCTCAACGACGCTTCGCTGCGCGGGCTCGCCGGCCGCGAAATGGAGACCGGCCTGGGTTTGATTCAGGCCAAGCTGTCGGCCAGCTTCGCCCCCTGCGCCGTGACGCTCGATGAACTTGGCGAAGCCTGGAGCGAGGGGCGTCTGCATCTGCCGATCCGCGTGCGTTGGAACGGCGAATGGTTCGGTGAGCCGAACGGTTCGGAGATGAGCGTCGGCTTTCATCAGTTGATCGCCCACGCCGCGCGCACCCGCCGGCTCGGCGCCGGGACGATCATCGGCTCCGGCGCCGTCGCCAACGCGGATTTTCGCAGCGCCGGTTCGGCCTGTATCGCCGAGAAAAGGGCGGTCGAGACGATCGACAGGGGCGAAGCGTCGCTGCCGTTCATGCGCTTCGGCGACCGCGTGCGGATCGAGACGCTCGACGCCGACGGGCGCAGCATATTCGGCGCTATAGACCAACGCATCGTAAAGGGCTGACCGCGTCGAATAAGGTTGTTGACAAGGAAATCAAATCCGTGTAGTTTCCTAGTCAACCAAAGGACCTCCTCGTGTCGGACGTCTCCGAGCTCACCGATCATATCGGCTACTGGCTGCGCCAGGTGTCGAACCACGTGTCGCAAAGCTTCGCCCAGAAGCTCGCGGCGGAGGACGTCACGGTCGCCGAATGGGTGCTGCTGCGCGTGCTCTACGACCAGCCGCCGATGGCGCCGAGCCGCGCCGCCGCGACGATGGGTTTTACGCGCGGAGCGGTGACGAAACTCGCCGACCGGTTGATCGCCAAGGGCCTCGTCGTCCGGGTCGCCGACCCCGGCGACGGCCGCGCGCAAACGCTCGCGCTGACGGGGAACGGCAAACGTTGCGCGCCAAAACTCGCCGCGCTCGCCGATCGCAACGACGCCGAATGTTTCGGCCATCTCTCCGCTTCGGATCATCGGCTTTTGCGAAAAATCCTCGAGGACATCGTCGCCCGGTTCGCTCTCGACGCCATGCCGGTTGACTGAACGCAACGCCAACACAGGAGAAAGCCATGAACGCGCAATTGACCGCGATCGCGCAACGCTGTCTCAGCGCCGCGGAAGACAACAGCATGACATTCCCGGAAATCGTCGGAGCGCTGATCGCGGCCGGGTTCGAGAGCTACGCCATCGATTTCCGCAGACAAACCGCGACCTACTATCTTCCCGACGGCGACAGTGTGGTTCTATCGAGCCATTGCGTCGATGTGTCGATCGACGCCGCGTTCGATGCGCGCCCGATCCAGGCCGCCATCCGCGAGGCGCAGACGCTGGCGCCCGGATACACTTATAAGGGCTTTTGTCGGAAGGTCACGGCGGCCGGCTGCGCCGGCTACATGGTTTCGTTCTCCGGCCGTCGCGCGCTCTACTTTGGGCGCACCGCCGAGACCCACGTGGAGTTGTTTCCGACCTGACGGTTCACTCCAGCACGATCCGCGCCGCCTCCGCCAAAGCGTGGCCGAGCGCGGCGTGCTGGTCAGCCTCGTAGTGGATGCCGTCAAGGTCCGAACAGTGGATGAACTGGCCCGCGTCGACAAACCCGACGCCGCGCCGCTCGGCGACTTCGGCGTAGCGCGCGGCGAGTTCGCGCGACTTCGGCTCGGCGCCGCGGAACATGTCGGCGAAATTCGAGAGCTTGGCGATCGGCGGCGGCGCGACCAGCAACAGGCGCGGCGGAAGGCCGTCCGGTCCGACCGGCTCGGCGAGCGCCATCACGACCAGCCGTTCGGCGCCGAACGCGATCTCGGCCGCCGAGACATTGAAGCGCGCCTTCATGTCGTTGCAGCCGAGCGCGATGATAACGAGATCGAGCGGCGCGTGGCTGCGCAGGCAGGGCGGAAGATAGTCGGCGCCGCGCCGGTCGGGCTCGATCGGATCGAGAAAGACCGTGGTGCGGCCGTTGAGGCCCTCCTCGATGACGCGATGATCCGACCCGAGCGCCGCCGCCATCACGCCGGTCCAGCGGGTCGCGGGCGGCAGCCGCGCGCCCGTCGCGGGGTCGTAGCCCCAGGTATTGGAATCGCCGAACGCCACGATGACCGTCATGCCGCGCCCTCCCTGCGAGCGGTGTTTTGGCGTTTCGCGCGCCCGAGGTCAACGCCGGCCGCGGGACCCATATACATTCTACATTCAAGTTTTACGCCGCCGCGCAGACCGTACATATTTCGCAATATAACGTAAGTTAGCACCGCCGGCATGACGTTACGGAATATAGGACAGGTTTTTCACGCCGCTTTAATTGGAGGTTGACGCTTTTCCTGCTTAATCCCGGTGTAGTCGAACCCGGCGCCTCCATGCCTCTGCATCTGCTCTCGAACGTATTTCGGCCGACCGTCGCTGACAAACGCGGGCTGCGCCGCTACGTGCTTTCGGTCACGCTGTTCTCGTGGCTGGTCGCGCTTGTCGTCGATGTCGTCAACCAGCTTTGTTTCTTCGCCTCTTGGGCCGACTGCTTCCGCGACTGGGCGCTCACCAACGTCGTGGTGCTCGCCATCGCCGCGCCGATTGCGCGCTCGATGGGCTACGCGCATCTCGAGTTGCACCACGCCAAGCGCGAAGCCGATCGACTCGGGCGCACCGATCCGCTGACCGGCGTTCCCAACCGCCGCGCCTTCTACGAGCGCGCCGCCAGGCTCGAGACCGGGATGCTGGCGCTGGTGATTGCCGACATAGATCGTTTCAAGCGCATCAACGACCGCTATGGCCACGCGGCCGGCGATGAGATCATCAAGGCGATCGCGGAACGGATGCAAAGGGAGCTCGGCGGCTTGGGCCTCGTCGCCCGCATCGGCGGCGAGGAATTCGCGCTGCTCTGCGCCGACCGGCCGGCTCATCAGATCAGCGAGGCGTTGGAAACGTTCCGTCAAGGCGTCGCCGAAGAGCCGATCCGGATCGGCGATCATGAGCTCTTTGCGACGGTCTCGATCGGTTTCGCGGCCCGGTCAAATTCGGATTTCGACACGCTCTACTCCGCGGCCGACAAAGCGCTGTACGCGGCAAAATCGGCGGGACGCGACCGGATGGTCAACTACGATGACATCGACGACCTCTCGCAAAAGCGGCCCGACCTGCTGCGCGCCAGCTGACAGCGAAGGGTTCCGTAGCCTGGCTTGAACGACCAGCCGGGCATGTGATAGCCTCCGCGTCGCCGGGATCGCATGGCCGCGCGCCCAAGCGAACTTTCATCCAAAGGCGAGCGGGAATGCATTCGCGCGGATCAGGGCGCGCAAGATAGAGTCGCGCATGGTAGCCATTGCGAGGTCCCCGGACGCCGCGGCGCGCGGCAGCGGCTGGGAGGTCGGCGACGCCGTAGGCCGAACGCCGCGAATCGTCGCCATCGGGAACAGTCATCTGGACGCCCTGCGCTTCGCCGCGACGCCTTGGTGCTCGCTGGCGGCGTTCGGATTCGAAATCGACTATTTCTCGACCTTCGATCCGCTGTACCAGCCGTTCTGGCGGCGGCAGGACGAGGTTTGGATTACCCACGCCCGTTTCCTCGAAGAGGCGGAAGATTGGTTGCAGCGGGTGAAGCCCGACGTCGTCGCCGCTTTCGTGTCAGGCTTGTTTCAGTTCACGCACGGCACCTACGGCGACGAACGACCGTTTGATTTCGTTTTGCCGTCGACGCCGGGGCTCGGCCTTTTGCCGGGGCGCGAGATCATTCCCTATGAGCTGGTGCGCGAATCCGCGCGGCGGCAATATCTCCTGTGGCCGGAATTGCTGGCGCAGATCGTCGCCTGGGCGGCGCCGGCTCGGGTCTACGCGGTCTGCCCGCCGCCCCCCGTCGCGGAGTTCGCGCCGTTTCACGAGCAGATCAAGGAGCAGGCGGCGCTGCGGGGCTTCCAACCGGACAGCGTGCGCTACAAAATGTGGCGCGCGCAGATCGAAATTGAACAGGAGGTCGCGGAGGCGTGCGGCGCTCGGTTCCTTGCGCCGCCGCGTGAGGCGCAGAACGAGCTTGGGTCTGCGGCGCGTCGAATTCGCCCACGATATTCTACACGGGAATGCGGCCTACGGCGCCTTGCTTGGCGACCAGTTGCGGATGTGTTTGCAGGCAGGGAGCTGAGTTGGCGAGGCATCCTTACACGTCGCTCCCCGCCCATTGTTTCTGGCGCGACGCCGTCGCCGCGCCGAACGGCGAGGACGTCGATCCCGTCGTGCGCGCCAAGTTCACGATCACCGCGAAGGACAAGGTCGCCACCGCCGGCAGTTGCTTCGCACAGCACATCGCCCGCCATCTTGCGAGCAGCGGGTTCCACTATCTGGTCACCGAAACCGCGCATCCGCTCGTCGCCGCCGCGGACCCGGCGCGGTTCGGTTACGGCGTGTTCACCGCGCGCTACGGCAATGTCTACTCGACCTTGCAACTCGCGCAGTTGTTGCAGCGCGCCTACGGCGTCTTCACGCCGCAGGAAATGGTGTGGAGCGACGACGGCGGGCGAATCTACGACCCGTTCCGGCCGCGCATCCAACCCGGCGGATTCTTCAACCGCGAGGAGCTCGAAGCCGACCGCGGGCGCCATTTCGCCTGCGTGCGGCGCGCCGTCGAGACCATGGATGTGTTGGTGTTCACCCTCGGTCTTACCGAGACCTGGATCTCGCGCCTCGACGGCGCCGCCTTTCCGCTTTGTCCCGGAGTCGCCGCCGGCGTCTTCGACGAGAGCCGGCATGCTTTCGTCAACTTGAGCGTCGCCAATGTCGTCGCGCAACTGGAGACGGCGGTCCGCTTCATCAAGACAAAGAACGCCAACGCCAAGATCATCCTGACGGTGTCGCCGGTGCCCCTGGTTGCGACCGCCGTCGATCGCAGCGTGCTGGTGTCGACCGCCTACTCCAAGGCCGTGTTGCGGGTCGCCGCTGAGCAGATCGCCGACGCGCATCCGCACGTCGCCTATTTCCCGTCCTACGAGGTCATCACCGGCAACCACGCGCGCGGCCGCTATTTCGACGACGGCTTGCGCGAGGTGACGGCGGACGGCGTCGCGCATGTGATGCGGCTGTTCATGCGCCACTACGCCGCGCGCGCGGCGCCGTCGCCGCGGCCTAGCGACGTCGGGCGCCACGATTCGGCCGCGCGCGAAGTTGAGCGCGCGGCGGCGGTGTTGTGCGACGAGGTGGCGCTCGACGGCCGCAACCTTGGGGCCGCGCGCTGAGCCGGGATGGCGGCGCCTGCATGTATGTCCGTTGTCAAGTGTACTTTTGTATTGAGTTAGACAGCCGAGTTACGGCCGTTATATTCCAGAGGACATAGCGAAGACTATAACTTTCCCGTATTCACCCCTTCGCGGCTGTTGACGCCATCAAAGTATTAGGTGAATTTACGGCGACGGCGGCGACTCCATTTAAGCCGCATCGCCCCGAGGGTCGCGCTCGCGCCGCCCTCACGTTCATGGGTCGCCCTCACAAGAACGGGGCGATCGGAGGAGGGAACATGCCCGAACTGAATATCAACGGCCGTAACGTGGCCGTGGAGGCGGACAAGAGCACGCCACTGCTCTGGGTCATCCGCGATCATCTGCAAATGACCGGCACCAAATTCGGCTGCGGCGCCGGGCTCTGCGGCGCCTGCACCGTCCATCTTGACGGCGTCGCGGTGCGCTCGTGCCAGACCCAGCTCAGCGATGCGGTCGGCAAACAGGTCACGACGATCGAGGGCCTGAGCGCGCATGCCGATCACCCGTTGCAGAAGGCGTGGGTCGCCGAGCAGGTGCCGCAGTGCGGCTATTGCCAATCCGGCCAGATCATGCAGGCCGCCTCGTTGCTCTCGCACAATCCGACGCCGACGCGCGCCGAGATCGTGGAGGCGATGAACGGCAATCTCTGCCGTTGCATGACTTATCCGCGCATCGTCAAGGCGATCGAGCGCGCCGCCAACGATCTTCGCGCCGCCAACGACACCGCCGGGAGGAAGGCATGACCAAGCACGAGAAGATCAGCGCGGGTCCGGAGCTTTCCCGCCGCGCGTTCCTGGTCGGCGTCGGCGCCGCCGGGCTTGTATGCGGCGTGGGCCTGGAGGCCGCGCAAGCGTCAGCGCCCTATTCGCCCTCGATTTGGTATTCGATCGGCGAAGACGGTCTCGTGACCGTCAATGTCGGAAAGGCCGACATGGGCCAGCACGTCGCCAGCACGATGGCGCAGTTGGTCGCCGAGGAACTCGGCGCCTCCTGGAGCCACATGCGCGTCAAATTGATGGGCAACGATCCCAACTACAACGATCCGGTGCTCGGCGCGATCATTACCGGCGGCTCCTGGTCGACGATGATGAACTTCGACACGATGAGCCGCGCCGGCGCCGCCGGACGCATGGCGCTGGCGGAAGCCGGCGCCGCGATGCTGGGCGCGCCGCCCGACCAGGTCGTCGTGGCGGATTCGCGCGTGACCGACAAGAAGTCGGGCAAGTCCATCAGCTTCGCCGACATCGTCAAGGGCGGCGTGGGGCCCGGTCAAAAGCCGCAAAAGGTTTGGTCCACCAAGGTCTACGGCACCGATGAGTTGAAGGCGATCAAGCTGAAGACGCCGGACCAGTACACTCTGGTCGGCCGGGATATGCCGCAGATCGACATTCCTTTCAAGGTCAACGGAACCGCGAAGTACAGCATCGACGCCACGCTGCCGGGCATGGTGTACGGCCGCATCGTGACCCCGCCCGTCCGATACGGCGCCAAGGTGACGGCGGTCGACGATTCCGCCGCCAAGAAGCTGCCGGGCTTCGAGCAGGCGGTCGTCATCGAGGACCCGACGGGCACGGTGACGGGTTGGGTCGTGGCGATCGCCAAGTCCTATTGGGAGGCGGCGCAGGCGGCCGACGCGCTGAAAGTCACCTACGACAAAGGGCCGAATGCGAACGTGAGCAGCGAGTCGATCCTGGCGGAGGCGAAGCGTTTGCAAGCCGCGCCCGGCGGCGAACTGTTCTTCAAGATCGGCGACGCGGCGGGAGCCCTGAAGTCCGCCGACAAGACCGTCGAGGCGGAATATACGACGAGCATCAACATCCACGCGCCGCTGGAGCCGATGAACGCGACGGCGGAGATCAAGGACGGCAAGCTGCATATTCATAGCGGCAACCAGTTCTTCACCCGCTCCTGCGCCATCGCCGCCGCGGCGGTCGGCATGAAGCCGGAAGACGTCGTCGCCCATCAATACTGGATCGGCGGCGGCTTCGGGCGCAAGCTCGACGGCGACATGATGGTCGTCGCGGCGGCCGCGACCAAGGCGGTCGGCAAGCCCGTCAAGATCGTGTACTCGCGCGAGCATGACATGCAGATGGATTTCTCGCGTCCGCTGGTCTACCAAAAGATCGCGATCGGCCTCGACGGCTCGGGCAAGGCCGCCGCGGTGCAGCACGATCTCGTCAGCGCCTGGCCGACGAAGCGCTGGGGCATCCCCGGCTTCCTGAACGACTCCGTCGACGGCCACAAACAGGCTCTGGACGGGTTCGCCGTGAATGGCGCCGATTTCTTCTACTCGGTGCCGAACCACACCGTGCGCACGGTCCTCAACGAATTGGCGCAGAGCGCGACGCCGTCGGGACAGTTGCGCTCGGTCGCGCCGGGCTGGACGTTCTGGGCGGTCGAAAGCGCAATGGACGAAGCCGCGCACGCGGCCGGCAAGGATCCGGCCGAGTTCCGGCTCGCGTTGCTCGACGGCGCGGGCAACAATGCGGGCGCGCCGCGCCTCGCCAACACGCTGCGGGCGGCGATGGGCCTCGCCGGCTACGGCACCAAGAAGCTGGAGAAAGGCGAGGGCATGGGCGTCGCCTGCGTAAGCTCGCAGGAACGCGGCACGGCTTCGTGGACCGCCTGCGTGGCGCATGTCGCGGTCAACGCAGACGGCGAGGTGAAGGTGAAGAAGCTCACCGTCGCCACCGACGTCGGCACCGCGGTCAACCCCGACGGCATCCGCGCGCAGGTGATGGGCGGCGCGCAATGGGGCATGTCGCTGGCGATGCTCGAAAAGGCGACGATGAAAGACGGCGCCATCGAGCAGACCAACTTCGACAGCTATACGCCGATGCGGATGGCCGACATTCCCGAGATCGAAGTGGCGATCATCGCGAACGGCGAGCCGGCGCGCGGCACCGGCGAGCCGACGGTGACCGTCGTCGCCCCGGCGCTTGGCAATGCGATCTTCAACGCGGTCGGCGCGCGCGTGCGCGCGCTGCCGATCACGCCCGAAGCCGTTAAGGCGGCGATGAAGAAAGCTTAAGTCGCCCCTGATAAGACGCAAAGCCCCGCCGGAGCGATCCGGCGGGGCTTTTTATTTGGCGCCTGGACTCTCAATCCTTGCCGCCGTCGCGGCGGAACTGCGAGACATAGGCGATCACGTTGTCGACGTCGGTCTGGTCCGGCAGGCCGGGAAACGTCATCGCCACGCCCGGCACTTCATGCTTCGGCTGCTTCAAATATTTGGACAGCGTGTCGTAACCCCAGACGATGTCTGATTTCTCCAGCGCCGCCGAATATTTGTAACCGGGCACCGAGCCCGCCTTGCGGCCGATCAATCCGTTGAGCACGGGGCCGTAGAAGTTGGTCGCGCCGACGCCGACGCGATGGCACTGCATGCATTTCTGGAACACTTTTTCGCCGGCGGCGACATCGGCCGCTCGCGCAGGCGTTGCCGAAACAGCGAGCGTCAAAAGGAACGTCGCAAGGACGAGCTTCATAGGCCCCCTCCAGCGGACGGATTTGCGTGCGCGACAGAACGCGCGCCCGCTCGCGCCCCCCGCTGCTGGGAGAGTCGGCCAGCCCGCGCCGCTTTCATTTGATCGAAGTCAAATCTCCGCCCAAAGGAGGAGGAGCGGGCTTAGAGCAGATACCGATCAGGCAGAATCGGCCCGTCATTGCGAGCGAAGCGAAGCAATCCATCGCGCCGAGATTGTAGTCTAGTCGGTGAAGCTCGGCTCGGCGGAGACGTGGATGGCTTCGCTTCGCTCGCCATGACGGCGGTACAACTTGATCCGTAACCGCTCTAGAACGTCGCCCGCATGCCGACGTAAAACGCCTGCGGCTTGGCCGGGCTCAGCGAGCGCGGGTCCGTGAACGGAGCGCCGCTGTTGTAGAAATTCGGCGTGTTGGTCGTGTCGAAGAACGTCCCGTAGTTGTAGTAGTGATTGTTGAAGACGTTGTCGACCTTCGCATAAACCTGCACATTCTTCGTCACTTGGTAGGAGGCGTCGAGGTCGGCGACCCAATAGGCCGGCAATTGCTGGAACTGATTGGAGTTGTCGCCGGCGTAATATTGCGAGCTGACGATCGTGACGTCGCCGCCGATCGTAAACGCCGGCGTGACCTGGTAGTCCGCCAACAGCTTGATGCGATGATGCGGGACCATCGGGATGGTGTCGCCCGGCGACACATAAATGTTGCCGTTGGCGTCGGCGTAGGGCGAGTTGGAGCCCAGCGTCAGCGCGTTGAGATAGGTCGCGTTGATATAGGAATAGCTCGCAACGAAGTTCAGCTTGTCGGTCTTGTAGCCGACCTGCGCTTCAATTCCCTCCCGCCGCGTCGAGCCGACGTTCTGGAAATAGCCGAAGCCGGTCTGGAAAGGATCGGGGATATTCTCGATGTCGTTGCTGAGGTCGGTGCGCCACACGCCGAGCTTCCAACTGACGCTGCTGTTCACGCTGAGACTGTGCGAGCCGCGCAAGCCCGCCTCGACCGTCTTCGCGATGACCTGCTGCAGCGGCGGATCGGAGACGAGGAAGGTCGCGAGAATACAGGGATGGATCGGGTCGGCGCAGCCGAGCTCGAGCGGCGTCGGGGCGCGGTTGGCTTCGGAATAACCGGCGTAGGCCGAGACCTCGGGCGTGATCTTGAAGGTCCCGCCGATCATCGGATTGAAGCGCATGTAGTCGGCGGCGCCGTTGAGCGACGAGCCGATCTGGTCCTGGAGGTCGATATTGGCGTCGTTGAAGCGGCCACCGGCGGAAACGGTGAGCCTGTCCGTCACGTCGAACGCGTCGAGCGCGTAGAGGCCGGTATAGGCGTTGGTCGTGCGCAGCGAGACGGGCCCGGCAGAAACGGGATTGCCCGAGGGGCCGAGGAAGACACCGGACGGCGCCACCACGAAATTCGACTGAGTCACGCCGAGATCGGCGCCGGCGCCGAAGTAGGTGACGCCATAATCGAAGCTGGCGCCGATCACGAAATGATTGTCGTGGCCGAACAATTTGTCGGTGTTGGTCGCCTGTAAGGTCGCGCCGACGCTGGTCGTCTGGGTGTGCGTGACGTCGATCTCGCCGAGCGTCGCATTGGCGGGGAACGTGTTGGCGAGTTGCTGGCCGTTCAGACCGTTGGCCGGCGTCACCGAGTCGTTGAAGCATAGCAGCGCCGGGTTCGCGCACGGCTGCACGTCGGTGGGATTGCCGTCCTGGGTTGATTGGTAGAACGTGCGCACATGCGCGTTGGCCTGCATGCTCCAGGTCGGCGTCACGTTCACGTTCGCGGTCGCGTTGACGTAGCCGACCTGGTTGAGCGAGGTCTGCGGCGTCGTATAGACGTTTTTCCAGTTATCGTTCAGCAGTTCGATCGGCGAGGTTCCGGCCGCTCCGAACAGATTGTCGGCCGCGCCGAAGTTGATGTGGAACTCGCCGCTGTCTGCCTTGTAGCCGATGTCGCCGTAGAGGCGGCGAACGTCAGAGCCGCCGAGCTGGCGATAGCCGTTGTCATGCGCGCCCTCGATGGCGACGTAGGTGGACCAGGGGCCGACCTGTTTTCCGTATTGCAGCGAGGCCTGCGCGCGGCCGTAGGAGCCGCCCATGAGGTCGAGCGTCGTCCCCTGAAAATTGAAGCCGTCCTTCATCTGCATCGAGATCGCGCCGCCGAGCGCGTTGAGCCCGAAGGCGGGATTGTTGCTGATGACGTCGATCGATTTCACGGCGGCGGTCGGAATCAGGTCCCAGTTGACGCTGTCGCCGAACGCTTCGTTGATGCGGATGCCGTTCTGGTAGACGGCGAGCCCTTGCGGGGTGCCCGACACCGGCGACGCGTCGAAGCCGCGAAAATAGACGTCGGGCTGAAAGTCGTTGCCGGCCACGCCCTGCACATCGACGCTCGGCGTGTTCTTGGCGAGAGAATTGACGATGCTCGGCGACTTCTCCCGCTCGATTTGCTTGGAATCGACGTGCGTCACCGCCGCGGGAACTTTCTTGACGTCGACCCCGGTGCCGGAGAGCGGCGTCGTCGAAACAATTTCGAGCGTCGGCAACTCCACCACCGGCGCTGCGCCGCCGCCGGCCGCGAGCGCCTTCGCGCTCGCCAAAATGACGCTGCCCGCCGCGCTTGCCGCCCAAAGCCGTCGCATCGACCTCCCCGCTTTCGTTCGCTTCTCGCCCGCTTCTGCTAATGGCGCGTCCCGCTTCCGTTTAGGCAATTGCAACCTTTCTGAGACGAGCGGGAGAAACTCCCGTTTCGCCCGCGCGTGGACATCGGGGCCTGCGCCGCCTAGGACGAACGCCTTTCGGGGAGAGTAAATTCATGTGGCGCCACACGCCTTTGCGCCGCCGACTTAATCTGGTGTTCGCCGCGCTGATCGCACTGTGGCTAATTGGCGACATCGCGCGGATTCTTGCGCAAGCGCGGCCGCGGATCGCCGCCGAGACCCGCGCCGTGACGCGATTGACCCAGGAGTTCCTGATCTCTTCGCTGGAGCGCCTGCAGACCGCGCCCGACCCGCAGGATGCCGTGCTCGCTTTGGTGTCGAGCCTTCGCTATCTGCGCCACGTGCGCGTAGTCGTCGGCGAGGGCGCGCTGGCGGCGACGATGGCGCCGCCGCCCGACGCGGCGGACGCCGCGCCCGCGTGGTTTCAGTCGCTGGTCGGCGCGCCGGTTATGACGACGACGTTGCCGGTGATGGTCGGGCAACGCCGGCTCAACTACATCGTCATCCAGCCCGATCCTACCGAGATCATCGCCGAGGTCTGGGACGAAGCGAAGGGACAATTGGCGGCGGGCGCGGCGCTGGCGATCGCGGTGGTGCTCGTCACCAACGCGCTGGTGCGGGTGGCGCTGCGGCCGCTGGCCGGCGCCGGCGAGACGCTGGCCCGGCTGGAGGCCGGCGACTACGCGGCGCGCGCGAAAATTGAGGGATCGCCCGAAATCGCCGCGATCGCCGCGCGCATCAACCGGCTGGGTCAGGCGCTTGGCGATCTCTCCGCCGACGTGCGCCGTCTGCTGGAGCGGGTGGTCGACGCACACGACGAAGAGCGGCGGGCGATCGCCCGCGAATTGCACGATGAGACAGGTCCGCACCTGTTCGCGCTGCGCGCCAACGCGGTGGCGCTCACGGCGCGACTTGCGCCCGCCGACGAGGGCGTGGCGGCGCTCGCCCGCAGCATCGGCGAAACGGTCGAATCGTTGCAGAAGCAGAACCGACGCATTCTCGCCAATCTGCGCCCGGCGGCGCTCGACGAACTCGGCTTGAGCTCGGCGCTGGAGGTTTTGGTCGACCAGTGGCGCCGCCTGGAGCCGCAAGTGGCGATCGACCTCGTCGCCGAGCCGCGTCTGGCCGAGCTCGGCCCGCGCGCGAGCCTGACCCTCTACCGCTTCGTGCAGGAGGGCCTGACCAACGCCTTTCGCCACGCCGGCGCCGAGCGCATCTCGATCCGCATCGCGTTCGAGGCGCCATCGGCCACTGTCCCGCCGGGCGATCCGCAACTGGCGGGCCTGCGCGCCCGCGTTGAGGACGACGGGCGGGGCCTTGAAGCGGGGCAGGCGCCGGGCATGGGCCTATCCGGTCTGCGCGACCGGGTGCGGGCGCTCGGCGGGGAGTTTGCGTTCGGCCCCGCCGCGCCGAAAGGCGCGTTCATGGAGGCGCGGTTCGGGCTGGCGAGTTAAGGCGCGCGGCCTCCCGCCGCGTTGTAGCCGCGATCTCCAGATCGCGAGGGCGGCCCGCGCTCTGGAGAGCGCGGCTACATTGCGGGCGCTTTGCGCCCCGGCGTAGACGCCTTCGGCTTACTCCGCCGCACGGGCGAGCGGCGCGCCCGAGCGCCACGACGCCAGACCGTTCGCCCATTCCTCCTTGACGGCGGCGAGGTTGCGCGCCTTCACATGGCCGTAGCCGCGGATCTTTTCGGGCAGCGAGGCGAGCGACACCGCCAGCGCGTGATTGCCGGCGTCGAGCTTGGCGATCAGTTCGCGCACCAGCGCCTCATAATCGCCGATCAGCGCGCGCTCCTCGCGCCGCTCCGCCGAATAGCCGAAAATGTCGAGCGCGTGCCGCGCAGGCCCTTGCAACGCCGCCAGGACGCCGAACGCCTGCATCATCCACGGCCCGAACGCGCATCTTCTTCGGCTCGCCCGGTCGCGAGCGTCCTTGCGCGCCGAGCAGCGGCGGCGCGAGATGGAACTTCGAGCTTCAGATCGCCCTCGAAGGCGTCCGACGACCTGCCTTGGCGAACGCGCCGTCGGTGTAGAGCCGCGCGACTTCGTATTCGTCCTTGTAGGCCATCAGCTTGAACGAGATAGCGCGCGACGGCGATCGCAAGGCCGGCGCGGCCGGGCGCCTTCGCCTGCTCGGCCTTGGCGACCTCGTCGACCAGCGCGCGATAGCGTTCGGCATAGGCGCGGTTCTGATAGGCGGTGAGGAACTCGACGCGGCGCGCGACGAGCGCTGGCGAGGTCTTCCGGCGCCGTTTCGGCCGGCGCGCAACGCGAACGCCGGCGATCGCGTTCGGGTCGGCGAAGGCCGCGCGGCCCCAGTCGAAGGCGGCGAGGTTCATCGCGACCGCTTCGCCGTTGAGTTCGATCGCGCGGCGGATCGCGGCTGAGGACAGCGGCACGAAGCCGGCCTGATAGGCGTAGCCGAGCATGAACATGTTGGCGCCGATCGAATTGCCGAGCGCGCGCGTCGCGCCGCCGCGGTCGCATCGACGAAGCGCGCCGCGCCGCCGCTCGGCCGACTGGATCGAGCGCTTCAGCCGTTCGGTCGGCAGCGAGAAATCGGGGTTGCGGGTGAAATCGCCGGGAAACACTTCGGCGCGTTGACGACGACGCCGGTCTCGGCGCCGCGCATCGCGGCAAGCACGGCTGCGCGCGCCGGAGACGACGAGATCGCAGCCGAGAATGAGATCGGCGTCGCCCGCGGCGACGCGGATGGCGTGGATGTCCTCGGGCCTGCGCGCGAGCTTGACGTGGCTGAACACCGCGCCGCCCTTCTGCGCGAGGCCCGCCATGTCGATCATGCCGCAGCCCTTGCCTTCGAGATGCGCGGCCATGCCGAGGATCGCGCCGATCGTCACGACGCCGGTGCCGCCGACGCCGGTGACGAGGATCGCATAGGGCGTGTCGGCGATCTCCGCGCCTCGCCGGTTCGGCGACGCGGCGGCGCCGCCGCGGCGGCCTTGCGGCGATTTGCCGCGGCTTCGCGCCATGCACGGTGACGAACGACGGGCAGAAGCCGTCGACGCAGGAGAAATCCTTGTTGCAGCTCGATTGGTCGATCGCGCGCTTGCGGCCGAATTCGGTCTCGCAGCGGCTGGATCGAGACGCAATTCGATTTGACGCCGCAATCGCCGCAGCCTTCGCAGACGAGTTCGTTGATGAACGACGCGCTTGTCGGGATCGGGATATTCGCCGCGCTTGCGCCGGCGGCGCTTCTCGGCCGCGCAGGTCTGATCGTAGATCAGCACCGTCGCGCCCTGGAACTTGCGCTGAGCTCCTTCTCGACCGCGATCAGCTCGTCGCGCGGGCGGATCGTCAGCGCCCGCCGGCCATTGTGTCGCCGGGCGGATATTTGTCCGGCTCGTCGGTCGACGACGACGACGCGCTTGGCGCCGTCGGCGGCGACCTGCCGCGCGATCTGCGGCACGGTGAGGCCGCCTTCGTGGCGCTGGCCGCCGGTCATCGCCACCGCGTCGTTGAACAGGATCTTGTAGGTGACGTTGACCTTGGAATCGATCGCCCAGCGCAGCGCCAGCGCGCCCGAATGGTTGTAGGTGCCGTCGCCGAGATTCTGGAACACATGGCCGCGCGTGGAGAAGCGCGCCTCGCCGACCCAATTGGCGCCCTCGCCGCCCATCTGGGTGTAGCCGTCGGTGCGCGCGGTCCATGTATTGCGCCATGAAATGGCAGCCGATGCCGGCATAGGCGCGCGCGCCTTCGGGGATCACGGTCGAGCGATTGTGCGGGCAGCCCGAGCAGAAATAGGGCGTGCGCGTCGCTTCCTGTTTGATGTCCGCGAGCGCGCGTCTGCGCGCCTGAACCAGACGGCTCGACCGTCGCGCGCAAGTCGCGCGTCGGCATGAAATTTGCAGCAGCCGCTCGCCGATCGCGATCGCCAATCTGATTGGGATCGAGCGCGCCCTTGACGGGGAACAGCCAGTGCGCCGGTCTCGTCCTTCTTGCCGATGCAGACCGGCTGCGTCGGCGAGCCGTAAAGCTCCTCGCGCACCTGCACTTCGATCAGCGAGCGCTTCTCCTCGACGACGATGATGAGATCGAGCCCTCGCGCGAAGTCGTGCATTTCGGCGGGCACGATCGGCCAGGCGCAGCCGAGCTTGAAGAGCCGCAGGCCGAGCGCGTTGCAGCGCGCCTCGTCGATGCCGAGATCGTCGAGCGCCTGGCGCACGTCGAGATAGGACTTGCCGGCGGTGATGATGCCGATCTTCGCGTCGAGGCCGCCCGACGCTGATGATCGTCGGTTGATCTTGTTGGCGGCGAGCCAGGCGACGACGGCGTCGCGCTTGTGATCCTGCAGCCGCGCTTCCTGCTCGAGGATGGCGTCGGGCGTGCGGATGTTGAGGCCGCCCGGCGGCAGCTTGTAGTCGGCGGGGACGACCGGCTTGACGCGGTCGAGCGAGGCGTCGACCACGGCGGTCGATTCGATCGTGTCCTTGATGCATTTGATGCCGACCCAGACGCCGGCGTAGCGGCTCAGCGCCCAGCCGAGCGCGCCATAATCGAGAATCTCCTGCACGCCGGCCGGCGACAGGATCGGCATCATCACGTCGACGAAGGCGAATTCGGACTGATGCGCGGTGGTCGAGGATTCGGCGGTGTGGTCGTCGCCCATCAGCGCGAGCACGCCGCCGTGCTGGCGACGTGCCGGCGAGATTGGCGTGGCGGAACACGTCGCCGGAGCGGTCGACGCCCGGCCCCTTGCCGTACCAGAGACCGAACACGCCGTCGAACCTGCCTTCGCCGCGCATCTCCGCCTGCTGCGCGCCCCAGATCGCGGTCGCCGCGAGTTCCTCGTTGAGGCCGGGCTCGAAATGGATGTCGTTGGCGCTTGAAGAGCTTTTGCAGCCGGGTGAATTGCAGGTCGAGGCCGCCGACCGGCGAGCCGCGATAGCCGGAGACGAAGCCGCCGGTGTTGAGCCCGGCGCGCCGGTCGCGCTCCTTCTGCGCGATCAGCAAGAGCCGCGCGACGGCCTGCGCGCCATTGAGCAGCACGAGGGTCTTCGACAGGTCGAAACGGTCTGCGAGCGTGATCTCGGCCAGCGGCTCGGGTTTCCCCGACATATCGTTCATGGAGCTCTCTCCCGCTCTGGCCTATTCGCCGGGCCTGAGCTTCGTCTATGTGCGCCGTTAGCGCGCGCGAAACAAGCGCAGGCGCCGTCCTGTTCAACGCGAAGTTTTCACGACGCTGCTGCGGGCGAAGTGCTCGACAGCGCCGTCCAGCTGGACCCAACGATGTTTCGATTGCTCGAAAATCGATCTCCCGGGGCCGGGATAGTCCGGGTCCGCCAGCGCGCCAACGGCGACGCCGATGAACCCGGGCAGGTTGTCGGCTTTCCAATACACAGACGACCCGCAGGTTGGGCAGAAAGAGGCGTGAACCTTCCCGCCGCTTTCCGCTGTGCGGGTATAGGTTTTTGCCGCACCCGCAATCGCGACGGCGTCCGCGGGATAGAACGCTCCCACGCCGAAGGGCGCGCCGGTTCGACGCTGGCAGTCGAGACAATGGCAGGCGATGACCAATTTAGAGGGCGCCGAAATCGTCAGGGTGAGAGCGCCGCAACAACATCGGGCTTCAGCCATTTCACAAGCCTCCGCGGTCGTAGCCGCACGCCGTCAGCGCTTCGGCCATGTGCGGCGGGACGGGCGCCTCGGCGACGATGGTCGGTTTGCCCTTGGCCAGCGGAATTTCGACGCGTCGCGCGTGTAGATGCAACGACGGTCCGTCGAGCGCGCGGGCGCCGTAGATCGCATCGCCGAGGATCGGCCAGCCCTCGCTCGCCGCATGGACCCGCAACTGATGCGTGCGTCCGGTCAGCGGCGACATTTCGAGCCAGGTGATCGGCTTGCCGGCGAGAACGCCGCGGCCAAGCGTGCGCCACCGAGTCTGCGACGGCGCGCCGGCCGGTTCAACCTTCATCCACCAGCCGCGCTGGGGATCGCGCCGGCCGAGCGGTTTATCGATGAGACCTTCGTCGGCTTCCGGGCCGCCCTCGACGATGGCCCAATAGGTCTTGGCGATTCGTCCCTGCTTGAACAGCAGCCCGAGCTTCTCCAGCGCCTTGTGATGCCGGCCGAGCACGAGGCAGCCCGAGGTTTCGCGATCGAGTCGATGGGCGAGCGAAGGCTTGCGCGGCAAGCCGAACCGCAGCGCGTCGAAATCGTCTTCGAGGCTCGCGCCGCCCTTGGGGCCGCGATGCACCGCGATTCCGTGCGGCTTGTCGAGGACGAGGATGAGGCCGTCGCGATACAGGACGCGGGCGAGGATGGCTTCCGGGGTCATGGCGCCTATATAGCGGTTCGGCGAGCGGCCGCTTTGCGGCCTGGGTGAGGCGGGGCGCGCGTGGACGAGAGGCCGGAAGACAAACCGAAGGTAGGGCTATTTCGTCGGCTGTTCGGTTTTGGCGAAACCGCCCCGGAGCCCGCGGCCCCGTCGTCGGTCTCTCCGGAGTCGTCGCCGGAGCATGAGCCGGTGCAGCGCGTGTTCGGCCAGGCCGAGGCGCCGCCCGCGGCCGAAGCGGCGTCGGAGCCGGCCGTCGCTCCGCCGTTTGCCGCGCAGTCGCCGCTACTGGCGCCAATCCCCGCGGCCGCGCCGTCCCACGGCTTCACCCCGGCCGACGCCACGCCCAACACTGAGACGGCCGCGTTTGAGGAGCCCGCGCGGCCCGGCGTGCTCGGCCGCTGGTTCGGCCGCGGCGAGGCCGCGCCGCCGCCGACGCCCGACGCCGAACCCGAGGCGCCGAAACGTAGCTGGCTGTCGCGCCTCACCTCGGGGCTCTCCCGCTCCTCCTCGACGATCACCCGCGGCATCGTCGATATTTTCACCAAGCGAAAGCTTGACGCGACTTCTCTCGACGACCTCGAAGACATCCTCCTTCAAGCCGACCTCGGGATCGGTCCCGCCACTCGCCTGCGCGAGGCGATCGGCAAGGGCCGCTACGAGAAAGGCATCGACGCCGACGAGGTGAAGCGGCTGCTCGCCGAGGAAGTCGAGCGCACGCTGGCGCCGGTGGCGAAGCCGCTCGCGCTCGACGGCCGGAAGCCGTTCGTAATCCTCGTCATCGGCGTCAACGGCTCCGGCAAGACGACGACGATCGGCAAGCTCGCGGCGAAATACGCCGCCGAAGGTCGCAAGGTGCTGCTGGCGGCGGGCGACACGTTCCGAGCCGCCGCGATCGAACAATTGCGCATCTGGGCGACGCGCGCCAAGGCCGAGATTGTCGCGCGCGAGCAGGGCGGCGACGCGGCCGGCCTCGCCTTCGACGCGCTGACGCGCGCCAAGGCGGACGGCGCCGACGTCCTGCTGATGGACACTGCCGGACGGTTGCAAAACCGCGCCGAACTGATGAAGGAGCTGGAAAAGATCATCCGCGTGATGAAGAAGGTCGACCCGGAGGCGCCGCACGCGACGCTGCTGGTGCTCGATGCGACGGTCGGCCAGAACGCCCTGAGCCAGGTCGAGATTTTCGGGCGCATGGCGGGCGTGACCGGGCTCGTGATGACCAAACTGGACGGAACCGCGCGCGGCGGCATCCTCGTCGCCATCGCCGACAAGTTCAAACTGCCGGTGCATTTTATCGGCGTCGGCGAGCAGATGGAGGACCTGGAGCCGTTCGAGGCGCGCGATTTCGCGCGGGCGATCGCGGGGCTGGGGGAGGGGTGACGGCGACGCGGCCGCGAGACGGGAGTCTCCGACTATGATGTTGGTTTTTCGAGCCTCGGGCTCAGATTTCGATCCACGCCAGTTTGCGGCCGATCATCAACTGGACCCCATCTCTTTTTGGGCAAAAGGCGAGCAGCGTCGCAGGGGAGCGGCGTCTGAGACCTCAGGCTTTCGCCTGTCGCTCCCCAACGCGGACACCAGCCAAGAGGTCCAGCAAATCGTCCGTTCTCTTCTGAAGGAGGGGCGGCGTTGGATTGAAGCGCTTAAAGCGGAGGGCTTGGACTGTGAGGTGGACGTCGGTCTGACGGTGGGAAGCGACGCGATCTTCGTTGCGTCCGTGACCTTCGATCCAAGCTTCCTGAACGAACTCGCCAGCAGCGGCGTGGGATTGGTTTGCAGCGCCTACCCCTGGAGCGATTAGCCGCACTGGCAAGTATCAGCCGTTGACGTCGGTCGCGGCGAAATCGTCGCCCTTGTAGAGCAGTTTTAGGCCAAGATGTTTCGCGGCCGCGTAAGAGAGACAATCGCCCATGTTGAGGCCCCAACGGCCGCGCCCGTAGCGTTCGCGCGCGGCGACGGCGTGAGGCAGCATTTCGGGGGTGAAGGGGACGATGGCGATCGGCAATATTGCGAGGATCGCGTCAAGCGCTTGATGGGCGATCGTCGGGGTTTGCAGTTTCCGCGCGGCGATGGCTAGGACGGCCTCGAAGACATTGAACGATGTCGTCTTGCAATCCGCCGATGAGATCGATTCCGCCAACCTTAGCCAGTCGCTTTCCTCAAGCGCGATGGCGACCAGCGCCGACGTTTCGACAAGCAGGCGGTCCGGTTGCGAGGATCGCGCAGGCGCGTCACCCTTCATCGCCACGCAATTCGTCTTCTCCCCACAAATCATCGTAGAATTTCTTGTCGAGCTTCACGCCCGAATCTGGCCAAGACCTGATCCTGGCGTGGATGTCGGCAAGACGCTCAGCAATCGGGAGCTTCCGTCGCTCTTGCCTGAGCGCCTCCTCGAACACGTCTCGAATGGTCTCGGTCAAGCCAGATTTGCGCAGACGAGCGACCTCGCGCACAAACTCCACCGCCTTGGGATCTTTGATGTGGAGCGCCATCCTAACCCCCGGTGTACACTCAATCCTCTGCAAGTGTACATTCACCCTACCGCCGCCGCAACCCTTGCGTCGTCCCCGTCCGCCGCCTAAATCCCGGCCTTCGCCCTCCCACGAGTCCCGCTCATGTCCGCAGACCCCAGCTTCCCCGGCTGGCACGCCACAACCATCCTTATGGTCCGCAAGGGCGGGCGTACGGTGATCGGCGGCGACGGGCAGGTGAGCCTCGGACAGACCGTGCTCAAGGGCAACGCGCGCAAAGTGCGCCGGCTCGCCAAAGGCGACGTGATCGCCGGCTTCGCCGGCTCCACCGCCGACGCGCTGACGTTGTTCGAGCGGCTTGAGGGCAAGATCGAGCAGTACCCCGGCCAACTCGCGCGCGCCTGCGTCGAACTCGGCAAGGATTGGCGCATGGACCGATATTTGCGTCGGCTGGAGGCGATGTTGTTGGTGGCGGATAAGCAGATCGGCTTGGTGCTGAGCGGCTCCGGCGACGTGCTGGAGCCGGAGGGCGACGCGGACGGCGCGGCGACCGCGATCGGCTCGGGCGGCAATTATGCGCTGGCGGCGGCGCGGGCGTTGATGCCGATGGAGCTCGCCGCCGAGGAAATCGTGCGCCGGTCAATGAAGATCGCCGCCGACATCTGTGTCTACACCAACACCTCGCTCACCCTCGAAAGCCTATGACCGACCTTTCCCCGCGCGAGATCGTCTCCGAACTCGACCGCTACATCGTCGGTCAGCACAAGGCCAAGCGCGCCGTCGCCATCGCGCTGCGCAACCGCTGGCGGCGGCTGAAGCTGGTCTCGCCGATGCGCGAGGAGGTGATGCCGAAGAACATCCTGATGATCGGCCCGACCGGCTGCGGCAAGACCGAGATCGCGCGCCGCCTCGCCAAGCTTGCCGGCGCGCCGTTCATCAAGGTCGAGGCGACCAAGTTCACCGAGGTCGGCTACGTCGGCCGTGATGTGGAGACGATCATACGCGACCTCGTCGAGGTCGGCGTTTCGCTGGTCAAAGCCCGCAAGCGCCGCGAGGTCGAGGCCCGCGCTGAACTGGGCGCGGAGGACCGGCTGCTCGACGCTTTGGTCGGCGCCAACGCCTCGCCGACGACGCGCGACGCGTTTCGCCGCAAGCTGCGCGCCGGCGAGCTTGAGGACAAAGAGGTCGAGATCGAACTGCCGCAGGGCCAGTCGGGCATGCCGATGTTCGAATTGCCGAACATGCCCGGCGCCACCGTCGGCGCGATCAACCTCGGCGATCTGTTCGGCAAAAGCATGCAGCGCACCAAGCCGAAGCGCGTCGCCGTCGCCGAGGCGCGCGAGCCGCTGATCGGCGCCGAAGTCGAGAAAATGCTCGATCAGGACGCCGTCACCCGGGAGGCGATCGCCGAGGTGGAGAGCAACGGCATCGTGTTTCTCGATGAAATCGACAAGATTTGCGCCCGCGACGGCCGCGCCGGCGCTGACGTTTCGCGCGAGGGCGTGCAGCGCGACCTGTTGCCGCTGATCGAAGGCACGACGGTCTCGACCAAGCACGGCGCGGTCAAGACCGACCATATCCTGTTCATCGCCTCCGGCGCCTTCCATGTCGCCAAGCCGTCCGACCTGTTGCCGGAGTTGCAGGGGCGGCTGCCGATCCGCGTCGAGCTCGCCTCGCTCACCGAGGAGGATTTCCGCCGCATCCTGACCGAGACCGAGGCGAGCCTCATTAAGCAATATGTGGCGCTGTTGGAGGCGGAGGGGGTCAATCTCGCGTTCACCGACGATGCGATTTTGGCGATCGCCCGCATCGCGGCGAAGGTGAACGGGTCAGTCGAGAACATCGGCGCGCGCCGGTTGCAGACCGTGATGGAGCGGGTGCTCGACGAGGTGAGCTTCACCGCGCCGGACCGCGGCGGCGAGAAGATCGAGATCAGCGGCGCCTATGTCGACGAACACGTCGGCGACCTCGCCGACAACGCCGATCTGAGCCGGTTTATACTGTAGCGGCGCTAGTCTAGGGCCGGCGCTTCCCGGCGATGAAGAGCGATCCGCTTTGCAACCCTCGCGACCGCACCTAGCTTGACAATTATGAATATACAATATAATAAAGATATTCCCGGCGACAATTCCCAAGTATAGTATTAAAATGTGAGGGGTGAAGGGTCGATGTCGTTGAATTATCAGGAGTTATACTACAGCTATAAACAAATCGCATTTGCCAAGGGATATTGGACGTGTAGAGTACATTTAGTCGACGACAAGAAAATTGAATTCAATTTCCAGGTAATTCCCGCTTATTGTCAGTCAAGCGCGATAGAGTTGTTCGTAAATGGCACGAAAATTGAATTCGAAAGACAAATTGAATTAACTACTGCCCAGGCCAGTTATAGTAGGCGACTGCAAGTCGCCGGCGTGGACAGTGTCATCTTTGGTAAGTTCGCGATCCCCCGAGACACGGGCCGTTGCGTGATCGACGTCGTGGATCAATACGTCAAGAAGAGCGTCGGCAACGCTCTCACCATCAACACCGCGATTTTCAACGACGACGAACATGTCGACGCCGCGCTGAGGGGGCGCAGCAATCGGGCCGATCTGCCGAATTTCTTCCTAACCGGCTACGAAGACTACACCAAGTTGGCGGGCCTTATCGAGACGACGCTTGGTCACGCATCCCGGCCGCGGGCCGTGCTCGACTGGGGGGTCGGAAGCGGCCGCGTTTCGCGATACTTGAAGGGCGATGATCGGTTCAGCGCCTACGGCTGTGACATCGACCCGGTGAACATGTCCTCGCTGCACGAGCGCGGGTTCGACGCCTCCCGGTTCAAACAGATGGCGCCCGGCGGTCCGATTCCTTTCCCTGATCAAAGCTTTGATTTCTGCTTCGGCCTCTCGGTAGTCACCCATCTCACCGAGGAACTGCAAGACTTCTATCTGGCGGAGGTCGTCAGGGTGCTGAAGCCCGGCGGCGCCGCCTTATTCTCGATCCACGGGCCGATGCATTTCTTCTCGCAGATCAACGACGGAAGACTGTTCGCCGACCTGGTGAACAAGGGAATCGTTGTGGTTAGCGATAGCCCCGTATTGGATAAGGGTTTTCCGGAGGCGAAGGAAAAAAGGCTATATGTGAACACCTTGCATTCTTACGCCTATGTTCTTCGCCATTGGGCCAAATTCTTTAAATACGTGGGCATAACAGACGCTTTGTCTATCACATTGCACGACTATGTACTATGCAGAACCTAGAGCGCATTCTGGGTATGTGCAGCCCGGAGCGGGGAAGCGCGCCGTGCGGGCGTGCGAATGAACCGCTCCGTGTCATGCGCGAGGTTCCAGGCTCCGTCGCGGATCAAACGCCCGAGATCGTAAGGAACCGGTTAGCTTGCCACAATTTGGGATTAATGTATACGTGTGCAACGCACTATTGCGCGCTTGGTCTAGGGGTTAAAGCGCTGAGTGCTATAGCTAATTTGTCATGCGAGGCGTGATGTTAGCAACAACAATAACTCTTGTTGCGACGGCGACGGATTTTTTACTTGCGATTACTTCCTGCTGTATAGATAAGACCTTTGCAATTCTATCGCGGCTTGATTTCGCAATCGAGCAGGACAATTATATGTCTAACCCGAGCAAAGTGATGAGGCGCACGCCGTGAACCCATACACCGAACTACCCTCACGCGCATTTTGGCGACCCGCTGTAGCTGATATTAGCCCGACAGACATTTGTGATATGTGGCGGCCCAAGTTCACTTTCACGAAAAGTGATCCGGTCGCTACGCTCGGTTCGTGTTTCGCGCAACACATCAGCCGCGCTCTGACGACGGCGGGGTTTAATTGGCTTAATGCTGAGCCGGCGCCGCCAAAACTGTCTCCAGAATTGCAGATGAAGTTCGGTTTCGGCGTCTTCTCTGCGCGCGTTGGCAACATTTATACGGTCGCATTGCTCAAGCAATGGACGGAATGGGCTTTCGGGCTATCTTCGCCGCCTGACGAAATTTGGCGGCAGGGAAATAGTTTTTATGACCCTTTTCGCCCAAATATCGAACCTGAGGCGTTTTTGTCAGAAGACGAGGTTGTAGCAACTAGAGCGTATACGATTCGTGCACTAAGGTATATGTTTGCTTCTTGCAAGGTGTTTGTATTCACTTTAGGGTTGACTGAGGCTTGGGTAAACTCCGAAGGAGGCTATGTTTATCCGATTTGTCCGGGCACAATTGCGGGCGAGTTCGCGCCCAACCTGCATAAATTCAAGAACTACACTTATCCTGAAATATACAATGATTTTTGTTCGTTTTTGGAAATTGTTAAAGCCATCAATCCTAGCATTAAGATTATCTTGACGGTGTCGCCAGTCCCCTTGACGGCTACGGCGAGCGGTAATCACGTGCTCGTCGCGACGACGCAATCTAAGTCTATTTTACGCGCCGCCGCGGCCGCTTTGGAGGCAGAATTCGATAACGTCGAATATTTTCCTTCCTATGAAATTATAAGTTCATTTCCATTTAAAGGAATGTATTACGAGAAAAACATGAGATCGATAAAAAAGGAGGGTGTTGCAAATGTCATGAGATTGTTCTTCGAAGGGCTGTCTGGAGGAAGGAACGAAAGTGGGTTAGCTGTCGCCGAGGTGTTACAGGACGAGCCGCCCGGCGCGTCGCAAATTTCTCCCGTGGAAGATAGCATTCCAGTTGACGTCGTTTGCGAAGAGATGATGCTGGATCAATTCCGGGGAAAGCCATGAAGCGCACGGCTGTAATTGGTAATTCGCATTCCATTGCAATCAGACGAGCGCTTATAAGCCGATTTCCAGAACGCTTTGGTAATGAGTGCTTCGGCTTGTTGCACACATGGCGGATTGAAAATAAAAGTACGGAAGTTGGTACGTTAGGCACATTAATTGGAAGTGCTGTTGGAAAAGAATTTGTTGTAGAATTGGACAAATTTGATCAGTTTGTCGTAAGCGCCGGAGGATGGTGGGCGGCTCGCAATGAGGCTTTGAGCGCATCTCATCCGCTTGCCTATATATCAAAGATCGAATGGGATAAAGATAGCGCAACTAAGCCGAGGACGGCTCGCTCTGTTTCGCATACGTTATTTGAGGAAGTAATCAAAGCATGGGTGGCCGACACAAGTATTATTAAACTCGTGAAGTATATTTGTGAACATAGCTCGTGTCGGATTATATTACAGCCTTGGCCTGCGCCAAATCGTGAGCTGAAATCAGATCCGAAGTGGTTGATAAATATTTGGTATGGGGAATACGGCGCGATAGCTTGGCGCGATTTTTTCAAGTCCCAGAGGCGTGCGCTAGAGACGCTGGTCGGGGCAATCGGTAATAACGTAGTGCTATTGGATTATCCGCTTGAAGACATCAAAGAGGATGGCTTCATGAGCGCGTCTTTATGCGACACTGATCCATTTCATGGAAACGTCAAATACGGTAATCTCGTTGTAGATCAGCTGACGACTGTTATATGACTGCGTCGAGGTTCGCGCCGAGCGGCTTGAACGTGCGCCGTTCGCTGAGCGGCGCAGGTGGTCGGACGCTTTCAAGGATCGGGCCGTCGCGGCGTTGCTGGAAGCTGGCGTAAAATATCGGTTCGCCGGCGCGGTCGCCGGGGATCAGACCGTTCGCATCTCTTCGGCTGGCCGGGGGGCGGCCGCGAAAAGGCGTCGCAAGACATGGCGAAGTCTCCGCGGCATCGCCGCAACGGGTCGAGATTGAGATTGGCGGGGCCGCGGTTCGTTGGAGCGCATCGCCGATCGCTGGCCCCACAGCGACATCGAGGCGCTGATTCCCTGACTGCGGAGACGGGTCTGAACATAAGCCGTTTCTGATTGGAAAAACCCGTAGCCCCCCGGACTCAGCACTCGGCGGAAATCGGCGGACGGTTCGAGAGTTCCAAAAGCCTGGCGTCTTCGCCAAGATTGCCAAATCAGAAACGCGCCGCAATTCGTCCCGACCCGCCTGCCCATGGACGTGGTCAGCCGACGAGCGATCCTTCATCTTTCAAGAACTGCTCAAGCCAATGGATGTCATAGGCGCCGTTCTGAATGTCGACGTTGCGCACCAGCGTTCGAAACAGCGGCAGCGTCGTCTCGATGCCGTCGATCACGAATTCGTCGAGCGAGCGCCTGAGCCGCATCAGCGCTTCGGTGCGGGTCCGTCCGTGGACGATCAGCTTGCCGACCAGACTGTCGTAATAGGGCGGGATCACGTAGCCCTGATACGCCGCGGAATCGACGCGCACGCCGAGGCCGCCCGGCGGATGGAATGACGAGATGCGGCCGGGCGAGGGCATAAACGTGCGCGGATGCTCGGCGTTGACCCGGCATTCGATCGCCACGCCGTCGAAGCGCACTTCGTCCTGGGCGATCGAGAGCGGCGAGCCGGCGGCGATCTTGATCTGTTCGTTGACGAGATCGATGCCGGTGATCATCTCGGTGACGGGATGCTCGACCTGGATGCGTGTATTCATCTCGATGAAGTAGAACCGGCCATCCTCGTAAAGGAACTCGATCGTGCCGACGCCGATATAACCGAGGTCCGCCATCGCCTTGGCGACGACGCCGCCGATTGCGTCGCGCTCGGCCGGATTGAGCGCGGGGCAGGGGCTCTCCTCCCAGACCTTCTGATGACGGCGTTGCAGGGAGCAGTCGCGCTCGCCGAGATGGATCGCCCGCCCGCGGCCGTCGCCGAGCACCTGGATTTCGATGTGCCGCGGCTTTTGCAGGTACTTTTCGAGATAGACGGCGTCGTCGCCGAACGCCGCCTTCGCCTCGGTCTTCGCGGTGGCGATCGCCTCGATGAGATCGTCTTGCGAACGCGCCACCTTCATGCCGCGCCCGCCGCCGCCCGCCGCCGCCTTGACCAGCACGGGATAGCCGATGCCGCGCGCGATGCGGAGCGCCTCAGTCTCGTCGGAGACGGCGCCCTCGGAGCCGGGCACACAGGGGATGCCGAGTTTCGTCGCCGTCCGCTTGGCCTCGATCTTGTCGCCCATCAGCCGGATATGCTCGGCCTTCGGGCCGATGAAGACGATCCCGTGCTCGGTCAGGATTTCGGCGAAACGGGCGTTCTCCGACAGGAATCCGTAACCCGGATGCACGGCGTCGGCGCCGGTGATCTCGCAAGCCGCCAGCAGCGCCGGGACGTTGAGGTAGCTTTCGCGCGCCGCCGGCGGCCCGATGCAGACGCTCTCATCCGCCAGCTTGACGTGCATCGCCTCCTTGTCGGCGGTGGAGTAGACGGCGACGGTGGAGATGCCGAGCTCCTTGGCCGCGCGCATCACGCGCAACGCGATCTCGCCGCGATTGGCGATCAGGATCTTGTCGAACATCAGGCCCTCAAGTGGGGCGGGCGGCCCCTCACTCGATCACCATCAACGGCTGCCCATATTCGACGGGCGATCCGTCCTCGACGAAGATTTGCGTGATTCTGCCGGGGCGCGGCGCGACGATTTCGTTGTAGGTTTTCATCGCTTCGACCAGCAACAGCTTGTCGCCGGCCTTGACCGTCGAGCCGAGTTCGACGAAGGGCCGCGATTCCAGGCTTGGGCGCAGGTACGCGGTGCCGACCATCGGCGACTTGACCGCGCCAGGATGCCCCTCCGCGGTCTCGGCCGCAGCGGGCGGCGGGGACGGCGCGACGCCCTGCATCGGCGCGGCGTACACTTGCGTGACCGGCGCGGCGCGACGCTCGCGGGCGACGCGAATCTTCAGCCCGTTGTGATCGATCTCGACCTCGCTGAGGTCGTGGCGGGCGGCGATTTCGGCGAGGGCCGCGACCAGGGACACGTCCAGGCCCGAATCCGGGGGGACTCAAAATCTTTCATACCGGCTCGAAGGTCTCGCAAATTGAAGGAGATTCGCGAACAAAGGGGCCATATAGCCCGCATCGCCCGGTCGAGAAAGAGCGCTGCGCAATATTTCAGCGCCCGTCAACGAAGTTCGCGCCGCCGGCTGACAGAGCAGGCGCGCCGAAAAACGCAGCGCGCCTGAGGGACTTCGCAAGATCGCCCGCCTGGGCGACCCTGGACGAGTTTATTTCACGTCGAAGCGGTCAAGGTTCATTACCTTGGTCCAGGCGGCGACGAAGGCGTCGATGAACGCGGCCTTGGCGTCGTCGGTGGCGTAGGCTTCAGCCGTGGCGCGCAATTGCGAGTTCGAGCCGAACACGAGATCGACGCGGGTCGCGGTCCACTTGACTTGGCCGGTCTTACGATCGCGCGCCTCGTAGACGCCCTTCTGTGCGCCCGACGGCGCCCAGGTGACGCCCATGTCGAGCAGGTTGACGAACACGTCGTTGGTCAGCGCGCCGGGCTTGTCGGTGAAGACGCCGTGTTTGGCGCCCTTGAAGTTGGCGCCGATCGCGCGCAACCCGCCGTGCAGCACAGTCATTTCCGGGATCGTCAGCGTCAATAGCTGCGCGCGATCGACAAGCGATTCGTCGGGCGGCGTGCCGGCGTTCTCCGGATACCAGTTGCGGAAGCCGTCCGCCTTCGGCTCCAGCCACTTGAACGAGTCCGCGTCGGTCTGCTCCTGCGTCGCGTCGGTGCGGCCCGGCGTGAACGGGACTTTCACGTCGAACCCGCCCGCCTTCGCCGCCAACTCGACGCCGACGTTGCCGGCGAGCACGATGAGGTCGGCGAGCGACACCTTCTTGCCCGAGGCGCCAAAGTCTTTCTGGATCGCCTCGAGCTTGCCGAGAACTTTGGCGAGTTCGGCCGGCTCGTTGACTTCCCAGTCCTTTTGCGGCGCGAGCCGGAGGCGCGCGCCATTGGCGCCGCCGCGCTTGTCGGAGCCGCGGAAGGTCGAGGCCGAGGCCCAGGCGGTCTTGACCAGCTCCGCCGGCGTGAGGCCGGAGGCGGCGATTTTGAGGGTGGCGATCTCGGAGTCGCCGATCAGCGGATGGTCGACGGCCGGCACCGGGTCCTGCCAAACCAACTCTTCCTTCGGCACGAGCTTGCCGAGATAGCGCGACAGCGGTCCCATGTCGCGGTGGGTCAGCTTGAACCAGGCGCGGGCGAAGGCGTCGGCGAGCTGGTCCGGGTGCTCGAAGAAGCGGCGCGAGATCTTCTCGTAGGCCGGATCGAAGCGCAGCGCGAGGTCGGTCGTTAGCATGGTCGGCGCGTGTTTCAGCGCGGGATCGTGGGCGTCGGGGACCGTGCCGGCGCCCGCGCCACCCTTCGGCTTCCACTGGTAGGCGCCGGCGGGGCTCTTGCTGAGCTCCCACTCGAACTTGAACAGGTTTTCGAAGAAGTTGTTGCTCCACTTCACCGGCGTCGTCGTCCAGGCGCCTTCGAGGCCGGAGCCGATCGTGTGCACGCCGAAGCCCGTGCCGTGCTTGTTGCGCCAGCCGAGACCCAGCTCCTCGACGTCGGCGCCTTCGGGCTCGTTGCCGACATGCACCTTGGCGTCCGCCGCGCCGTGAGTCTTGCCGAAGGTGTGGCCGCCGGCGATCAGCGCGACGGTCTCCTCGTCGTTCATCGCCATCCGCATGAACGTCTCACGAATGTCGCGCGCCGACGCCACAGGGTCGGGCTTGCCGTTCGGCCCCTCGGGATTGACGTAGATCAGGCCCATCTGCACGGCGCCGAGGTTGCCGTGAAGCTCTCGGTCGCCGCTGTAGCGCTCGTCGGCGAGCCATTCGCCCTCGGGACCCCAGAAGATGTCCATCTCCGGCTCCCACACGTCCTCGCGGCCGCCGGCGAAGCCGAACGTCTTGAAGCCCATCGACTCCAAAGCGACGTTGCCGGTCAGGATCATCAGATCCGCCCAAGAAATCTTGCGCCCGTACTTCTGCTTGATCGGCCACAGCAGCCGGCGCGCCTTGTCGAGATTGACGTTATCCGGCCAGGAATTGAGCGGCGCGAAGCGCTGCGAGCCGGACGAAGCCCCGCCGCGCCCGTCGCCGACGCGATAGGTGCCGGCGCTGTGCCAGGCCATGCGGATGAAGAACGGGCCGTAGTGGCCGTAGTCCGCGGGCCACCAGGGCTGCGAATCGGTCATCAGCGCGTGCAGGTCCTTGATGACCGCGTCGAGGTCGAGGCTCTTGAATTCCTTGGCGTAGTCGAACCCCTTGGGCATCGGGTCGCTGCGCTCGGAATGCTGCGTGAGCATCGCCAGGTTGAGCTGGTTCGGCCACCATTGCGCGTTGTTCTTTCCCGTGCGCGGCCCATGGCCGTGCGCAACGGGGCATTTGCCCCCACCGGCGTCAGTCGTGTCGTTCATTGAAGTCTCCTGATCGAGCATTGTGCGGCCGACGCAGGGTCCGGGAAACCCGCGACCCGTCGCGTCGGTCGAAAACCGGGGTCAAGCGGGGCGGGTCTAGCACGCCCCTTCCATCGCCATAATTTGCATTTTTTGATCGCACCGATAGGCTGCGCTTATGCTCCATCTGACTTTGCGTCAATTGCGCTATTTCGACGCGCTCTCCCGCCACCGCCATTTCGGCCGCGCCGCGCGCGCTTGCGCGATATCGCAACCCGCCTTGTCGGAGCAGATCAAGGAGTTGGAGCAGCGGTTCGGCGCGGCCCTGTTCGAGCGCAGCGCCCGAGAGGTGCGGGTGACCAGCCTCGGCGAGGCCCTCGCCGAGCGAGTCAGCGATATATTGCGCGCGATCGACGAACTGGATGGCCTGGCCGCGTCGCATCGCCCGCTACGGCGGCTGCGTCTCGGGGTGATCCCGACGGTCGCGCCCTACCTGCTGCCGGCGGTGATGCGTGACTTGCGCGCCGCCTATCCCGATTTGCAAGTGTACGTTCGCGAATCGATCACGGCCAAGCTGATGGAGGAACTGACGCAAGGGCGGATCGACGCAGCGGTCGTCGCCTTGCCGATGTCCGCCGCGGGATTCCAGGAGGCGGCGCTCTTCTGCGAGGAGTTCCTGCTGGTGCGGCCGAGCGCCGACGCGGCGACGCCGGCGCCCGATCTCGAAAGCCTGCGCCACGCGCGGCTGCTGCTGCTCGAGGAGGGCCACTGCTTTCGCGATCAGGCGCTGGCGGTTTGCGGGCTGAACCCGCTGCACCCGCGCGACTCGCTGGAGGCGAGTTCGCTGTCGACCCTCGTGCAGATGGTCGGGGCCGGCCTCGGCGTGACGCTGATTCCCGCGATGGCGATGGCGGTCGAGGCGGGCGCCGCGCCGGTCTCGGTAACGCATTTCGCGGCGCCGCGGCCGTCGCGCACGATCGGCATGATCTGGCGCAAGACCACGCCGCTCGCCAAACAATTGCGCGAAGTGTGCGAGATCGTGCGCCGCGCCGGCGAAGGCCATCCGCAACAGCGTGGCGCGGCTTGAGGGAGAGATCATGTCCGAGGCGATCGCCGGCGTCGTGTTTGACGCCTATGGAACCTTGTTCGACGTCTATGCCGTCGAAGCGCGGCTGGAGGCGCTGTTTCCCGGCAAAGGCCGCGCGCTCGCTCTGCGCTGGCGCGACAAGCAGATCGACTATAGCCGGCTGCGCACGCTGAGCGGGCGCTACGCGGACTTCTGGTCGATCACGGGCGATGCGCTGGATTACGCGAGCGAGTTCGAGCGGGTCGCGCTTTCGCCGGCCGCGCGCGCCGAACTGCTCGCCATTTACGCGCGCTTGCCGACCCATCCGGAAGTCCCCGAGGCGCTGCGCGCCCTTCGCGCGCGCGGCCTGACCCTCGGGGTGCTTTCCAACGCCAACGAGGCGATGCTGCGCGAGGCCTTGGCGGCGGCGGGGATCGAGTCGCTGTTCGCGCATGTGTTAAGCGTCGAGCGTGTGCGCAAATTCAAGACCGCGCCCGAGGCCTACCAGCTCGGTCCCGACGCGTTCGGCGCGGCTGTTCACGATCTCGTGTTTGTGTCGTCGAACGGCTGGGATGCGGCCGGCGCCGCGTGGTTCGGCTATCGCGCGATCTGGGTGAACCGCGCGGATGCGCCGGCGGAGCGGCTCGACGCCTCGCTTGAAGGGGAAGGGCGTACGCTTGACGATGTGGCGCGGTTCATCTGAAGTTCAGGATCGGGGTGATTGATGCGGATCATCAGCGTCGGACGGGCGACGGTCGTCGCTCGGCTGCGCCTGCGCACGCAGTGCGGGGTCTGATTCGGGAAGGGCGGCGGTCGCTGTCCGATTGCGTTCGCGGCTCTGATCCCTAATGTGGAATCAGGCAAACCCCGAGGCCCCCATGTCCCTTTTCGATCTGAGCGGAAAAGTCGCCGTCGTCACCGGCTCGTCGCGCGGCATAGGACGAGCGATCGTCGAGCAATTGGCCGATCACGGCGCGAAAGTCGTGGTCTCCTCGCGCAAGGCCGGCCCCTGCGAGGAGGTCGCGGCGGCGATCAACGCGCGCCACGGCGAGGGCCGGGCGACCGCGATCACCGCCAATATCTCCTCGAAGGAGGAGTTGCAGCGGCTCGCCGACGAGACTGTGCGTAGGCTCGGTCCGATCGACGTGCTCGTGTGCAATGCGGCGAGCAATCCCTACTATGGCCCGCTCGGCGGCATCAGCGACGACCAGTTTCGCAAGATTCTCGACAACAACATCATCGCCAATCACTGGCTCATCAACATGGTCGCCCCGGCGATGCGGGCGCGCAAGGACGGGGCGATCATCATCGTCTCCTCGATCGGCGGCTTGAAGGGCACCCCCGTCCTCGGCGCCTACGGTATCTCGAAGGCCGCCGATTTCAGCCTGTGCCGCAATCTCGCGATCGAGTTCGGCCCCGACAACGTGCGCGTCAACTGCATCGCGCCGGGGCTCATCAAGACCGATTTCGCCCGCGCGCTGTGGGAGAACCCGCAGACGCTGAAATCCTCCAACGCCCGCACGCCTCTAGGGCGCATCGGCGAGCCCGACGAAATCGCCGGCGCCGCGGTTTTCCTCGCCTCTCGCGCCGGCGCCTACATGACCGGCCAGGCGGTCGTCATCGACGGCGGCCAGACCATCACATGATGCGGAGCCCCTCATGAAAGCCGTGCTCAGTCGCGCCATCGGCGGTCCGGAATCGCTCGAATTCGCCGAGGTCCCCGATCCCGTTCCGGCGAAGGGCGAGGTCTTGATCCGCGTCGCCGCCTGCGGCGTCAACTATCCCGACGCGCTCATCATCGAGGACAAGTACCAGTTCAAGCCGGCGCGGCCGTTCTCGCCCGGCGGCGAAATCGCCGGGGAGGTCGAAGCGGTGGGCGAGGGCGTTTCCGGCCTCGCCATCGGCGACCGCGTGCTGGCTTCGACCGGCTGGGGCGGCATGGCGGAAAAGGTAGTCTGCGAAGTCCGCAGGGTGATGCCGATCCCCGACGCGATGCCGTTCGACGAGGCCGCCGCGTTCCTGATGACGTACGGCACGTCGTATTACGCGCTGAAGGACCGCGCGGCGATAAAGGAGGGCGAACAGCTGTTGGTGCTGGGCGCCGCGGGCGGCGTCGGTTCCGCGGCGATCGAACTCGGCAAGGCGATGGGGGCGCACGTCATTGCCGCCGCCTCTTCGCAGGAAAAGGTCGATGCGGCGAAAAGCTGGGGCGCCGACGAGGGCGTCGTCTACCCGAGTGGTCCGTTCGACGCCGAAGGGCGCAAGAAGCTATCGGAAGTGTTCAAGAGCGCGTGCGGCGAAAAGGGCGCCGACGTGATCTTCGATGGGGTCGGCGGCGATTATACCGAGGCGTCGTTGCGCGCGATCGCCTGGGAGGGCCGGTTTCTGGTCATCGGGTTCCCGCAGGGCATCGCCAAGCTGCCGCTCAACCTGACGCTGCTCAAGTCCTGCCAAGTGGTCGGCGTGTTCTGGGGCGCGTTCGCCGCCCGCGACCCGCGCACCAACGCCGCCAACACCCGCGAGCTGTTCGCACTTTACGAAAAGGGCGCGATTCGCCCGCGCGTGTCGAAGACCTTCCCGCTGGCCGAGTCCGCAGCGGCGATCGCCTGGCTCGCCGGGCGAAAGGCGATGGGGAAGGTCGTGGTCAAGGTGATGCAATAACGCCAGTCATTGCGAGCGAATCGAAGCAATCCAGGGCGCCGCTGATGCGGTCCTTTCCGGCAAGACGACGATCTCGGGGACCTGGATGGCTTCGCTGCGCTCGCAATGACGGGATGAGATGCTTCAATACGTCGCGCGTCCGCCTGACAGATCGAATACCGAGGCGGTGGTGAAGCTGTTGTCCTTGGAGACGAGCCACGCCACCATCGCCGCGACTTCGTCGACCTCAACGAAACGGCCGCGCGGGATGCGAACCCGCATATACTCGATGAACTCCGGCGTCAGTTGCTCCAGGATGCGGGTCTGGGCGGTGGCCGGGGTCACGCAATTGACGGCGATGTCGTAGCTCGCGAGCTCCTTGCCGAGCGATTTGGTGAGGCCGATTACCGCCGCCTTCGAGGCCGAATAGGCGGAGGCGTTGGGATTGCCCTCCTTGCCGGCGATCGAGGCGATGTTGACAATGCGCCCGTAATTGCGCGCCTTCATGCCCGGCACGACGGCGCGATTGACGTAGAATGTGCCGTTGAGGTTGATGTCGATGACCTTGCGCCACCAGCCGACGTCGTAGGCGTCGAGCGGCGCGTTCGGCCCGGCGATCCCGGCGGAATTGACGCAAATCGACACCGGCCCGCCGTCGGCCTCGGTGCGCTTCAACGCCTCAACCACCGCGTCGGCGTCGGCGATGTCGACGGTTTGCGTTCTCGTCGCGCCGCCGAGCGTCTCGCGCGCGGTCTGCAAGACGTCCGCGTTCAAGTCCCACAGCGTCGCCGTGGCGCCGGAGGCGATGAGCCGTTTGGCGATCGCGAGGCCGATTCCCTGCCCGCCGCCGGTGACGACCGCGTGCTGACCTTTGAGATCAATCTGATTCAAGCCTTCCTCCCTGTCCCGCCGACCCTATCGCGCCGTCTGTTTCTTGCGGCGCCGCAGCAAGCAAAATGAGACTAGCTGTCAAACGCGAACGCCGAAAGCCCGTCGCGCATCGTCTAGCATGTCAGGGCGGCGGACGCTCCGCTCCAAGATGGGGCGCGCCCGAGGAATTGCGAAAGGGAGGAAACGCATGTTGAAACGCAGTCTGGGTCTCGCCGCGCTGGCGAGCTTGCTGTTGTCGGGCACGGCGCTGGCGGCCGACAAGCTGAAGATCGGCGTCACGGCGACGCTGGAGGGGACCTACACGATCCTCGGCGTCGACGGCATGGCCGGCTTCAACGCCGCGGTGAAGAAATATGGCCAGACCGCCGGCGGCAAGGCGCTCGAATTCGTCGTCGCCTCGACCGACGCGACGCCTGACTCGGCGGTTCGCGCCGTGCGCAAGCTGATCGAGCAGGACAAGGTCGACATTCTGCTTTCGCCGCTCTCCGGCGACGAGGGCATCGCGGTGAAGAACTTCGCCAAGACCCATCCGGAGCTGACCTTCATCAACGCCGCCTCGGGCGCGCAGGAGACGACCTATGTCGATCCGGCGCCGAATTTCTACCGCTTCAACATGGACGGCGCGCAATGGCAGGTCGGCCTCGGCCGCTACGCCTATGAAACCAAGGGCTATCGCAAGATCGCCACCGTCGGCGAGGATTACTCCTTCGTCTACACCCAGGTGTTCGGTCTCGTGCTGGAGTTCTGCGGCATGGGCGGGCAGGTGACGAGCCGCCAGTGGGTGCCGCTTGGGACCAAGGATTTCGCCTCGACCATCGCCGCGCTGCCGGATGACGTCGACGCCATCTATCTCGGCCTCGGCGGCGCCGACGCGGTCAACTTCCTCAACCAGTACCAGCAGGCGGGCGGCAAGGCGCATCTGCTCGGCGGCTCGATCATGGTCGACCAGACGATTCTCTCCGCCAAGGGCAGCGCCAAGAACGCGATGATCGGCACGATCGCCGCTAGCGGCATGGCCGACACCTGGGAAGACCCGGGCTGGAAGGCGTTCCAGGCGCTCTATAAGGAAGCGACGCCGGCCGACAAGCGGCTGCCGAGCCCCGGCCTGCTCGCCACCAACTACTACGACGCGACCATGGCGCTCTACGAGGCGCTCAACAAGATCAAGGGCGACCTCGGCCCGAACCAGGACAACCTGAAGAAGGCGCTCGCCTCGCTGGTGATCGACGCGCCGAACGGCCAGATCAAGCTCGACGGCAACCGGCAGGCGATCGGCACCAATTTCGTCACCGAAGTCGTCGAGGACGGCAAAGGCGGCCTGGAGAGCAAGGTCGTGAAGGTGGTGCCGAACGTCAATCAGACGCTCGGCTACGACCCCGCCGTGTTCGCCAAGATCGGCCTGCCCGGCCGCGCCGTGCCGGAGTGCAAGAAGTACTGATCGCGCTTCCGGCCGGCGCTGCGCGGCGCCGGCCGGCTTTTCCCGACGTTAACCCGCTCGCCCTGTTCGGCGACAACGCTCTTGCTTTATCGACGCGAATGTTCAACCCTGCCGGCACAAGGAGAAAAGTTTCGCGGGAGAGTAAGCATGAGCCGCGCGCTCGCGGTCTTTCACGGCCTGTTCGGCCGCGCGACCGTCTATCAGCTCAACCGGCCGTTCTCCACGCACGCGCATCGCGAGGGCCATCTCATCTTTCAGGTCGGCGGTACGCCGGGCCGTATCCGTGTCGGCGAGGAGACCCATTGTCTCGACGAGGAGACGGTGGTCGCCGTAAATCCGTGGGCGCCGCACAATTTCCTGCCGACCGACGTCGACGACGGAGCGCTGTTTTTCGTGCTCTATGTGAACGCCGACTGGTTCACGCCCAATGCGGTCGGCGGCAGGGGACTGTCGTTCGGATGCAGCCGCATCGCCCGCACGCCAGCGATCGAACGCCACGTGCGGCAGGCGGCGGCGATGGTTTGCGGCGCGCCTTCGTTGGCTGGGCTCGACCGGGAGTTGCGCGCCCTGATCGCGGCCTGTCACGAGGAGAGCTGGACGCCGAGACGTCCGGCGGACGCCTATCCGGGCGTCACGGATTTCCGGGTCCGCAAGTCGATCAAACTGTTGTCGGACGCGCCCGGGGCCGAGATCGAACTCGACGACATTGCGCGCGAGGCGGGGCTGTCGCGGCCACATTTCTACAAGCTGTTTCGCGCCCAGACGGGGGTCACGCCGAACCTCTATCTCAACACGCTGCTGATGGAGCGGGCGCTCGACGCATTGGTCTCGACCGATTCGCCGATCGCCGAGATCGGCTGCGATCTCGGGTTCTCGTCGCTGAGCGTGTTCACCCGCTTCTTCGCTGGCCATGTCGGCATGGCGCCGACCGATTACCGCCGCGCGGCGAAAGTGCTGCGGAACTGAGGCCGCTCCCCTTCATGGCCGGGCTTGTCCCGGCCATCCACGTCGTGCAAGTCAGCGTCCGGTTCCGCGCTCTCACGAATTCGATTTCCTCTAGCGAGGGAAGAGCCGCGTCTCGACGTGGATGGCCGGGGCAAGCCCGGCCACGACGGAGAGCGCGCATCGTCCGGCCGGATTGGTCCCGCCCGGAGCCGCGGCGATGACGCGCTTCATCGAGCGCTACCCGTTCTGGGCGCTGCTGATCCTCATCGTCTTCGCCTTCGCGCTGTGGCTCATCTTCGCCACCTGGCCGCCGGGGCTCGAACAGGCGATCGGCCGCAAGAAGGTGTTCCTCAACGCCGTGTTCAACGGCATCACGCTCGGCGGCCTGTATTTCCTCGTCGCCAGCGGGTTCACGCTGATTTTCGGCCTGATGCGCAACGTCAATCTCGCGCATGGCTCGCTCTATCTGTTTGGCGGCTATCTCGGCTATGTGGTCTCCGACTGGACCGGTTCTTGGTTGTTGGCCTTCGTCGTCGCCTTCGTCGTCGTCGCCGCGGTCGGCGTGCTGATGCAACTGCTGGTGTTCCGCTACATGGAGGGGCAGGACCTGCGCCAGACGATGGTGACGATCGGCCTCTCCATCGTGTTCGCCGACCTGATGCTGTGGGTGTTCGGCGGCGACTTCTATCAGGTCGCGACGCCCGCTTGGCTGGTCGGGCCGGTCGACCTGCCGTTCGTCACCGCGGTCAAATCCTCCGGCGAGGCGGTCTATCTGTCCTATCCCAAGGTGCGGCTGGTCATCTTCGCCGGGTCGGTCGTCATCGGCGTGGCGATGTGGCTGGTGTTGAACCGTACGCGCATCGGCATGATCGTGCGCGCAGGCGTCGATGATCGCGACATTCTCGCGGCGATGGGGGTGCGCATCCAGGCGGTGTTCGTCGTCGTGTTCGCGTTCGGCGCAGGTCTCGCCGGCGTCGCCGGCGTGGTCGGCGGCACCTTCCAATCTTTGGCGCCGGGCGAAGACACACGTTTCCTGCTCGACTCGCTTGTCGTCGTGATCCTCGGCGGCATGGGCTCGATCCCCGGCGCGGCGCTCGGGGCGATCATCGTCGGTCTGTCGGAGCAATTGGGCTCGGTTTACATTCCGACCTATGCGATCGTCGTGACGTTCGTCATCATGGTGCTCGTGCTGGCCCTGCGGCCGCAGGGCCTCGTGGCGGGGCGATAGCGATGGCGCTCGTGCAACCCTCGCGGGCCCCGCGCGCCGCCCGCGCCGAAGCCGCCTCATACGATTTCGGCCCGCCGGCGCCGTGGATCGTCGCCGTCGTCCTCATCCTGCTGCCGATCGTCTCCAACTCGTTTTTCCTCAGCGAGATCTTCGGCCAGACGCTGATCCTCGGCATCATTGCGCTGAGCCTGATGTTCCTTGCCGGCTACGGCGGCATGGTCAGCCTGATGCAGCTCACCGTCGCGGGCGTTGCGGGCTACATGTATGCGCTGTTCGGCGTGACCGGGAACCACAACATCAGCCTGAACTGGCCGTGGTGGCTCGCGACGCCGATGGCGCTCGTCATCGCGACGCTGTTCGGGACGATCGGCGGCGCGCTGGCGGTGCGCACCGCCGGCATCTACACCATCATGATCACGCTGGCGATCGGCGCGGCGTTTTACTTCTTCACCAACCAGAACTACGCGCTCTTCAACGGCCACACCGGCATGAACACGATCGAGTCGCCGGTCTTCTGGGGCGTCGATTGGCGGGCGCCGCTGCCGTTCTACTATCTGACGCTGGCCGTCGCCGCCGTCTGCTATGTCTGGGTCGATTATCTCGGCCGCGCCCCGTTCGGCCTCGCCTTGCAGGGCGTGCGCGATAATCCGCGCCGGATGGCGGCGCTCGGCTTCCACGTCAACGCGCATCGCATCGCCGCCTACGCGTTCGCCGGCTTCATCGCCGCCGTCGGCGGCATCCTGCAAGTGTGGAGTTACAAGCAGATTTCGCCGGGCTCCGTCAGCGTCGACTCGGCGATCAACATGCTCATCATCGCCGTGGTTGGCGGCATCACGCGGCCGATCGGGCCGTTCATCGGCGCCTTGATCTTCGTGCTGCTGCGCACCTTCGCGATCGATTTCCTGCGCGAGATCGGCCTCGACGGCAACCGTTTCCGGTTGCTGATCGGCATCGGCTTTCTGCTCATTGTGTTCTGGTCGCCGGACGGCGTGATCGGCCTTTGGGAGCGTTGGCGCAACCGCCACAAGCCACAGCGTCCGACGTCGGGCGGCGCCCATGGATAGCGTCGCGCAGCGGCTTTCGACGGTCGGCGCGGGCGCGGCGCTGGAGCTGCGCGGCGTCACGCGGCTGTTCGGCGCGCTCGCCGCGCTGACCGACGTGTCGATGACGGTGCGCCCCGGCGAGCGCCGCGCCGTGCTCGGCTCCAACGGCGCCGGCAAGACGACGCTGTTCAACTGCATCACCGGCGACTTCCCGCCGACCTCGGGGACGATCCGCTTCTTCGGCGAGGACGTCACCGAATTCCCGCCCTACGAGCGCATCCGCCGCGGCCTGCGCCGCACCTATCAGATCTCCTCGCTGTTCCCCGGCCTCACCGTCGAGGACAACATCTACCTCGCCTGCCGCGGCGTTTCGCGCGGTCGGTTCTCCTTTCTCCGGCCCGGCGCCGGCGATCCCTTGAAATCCGCGACGCGCTCGCTGATCGAGGCGGTGCATCTGACCCCGGTCGCCGACCGCAAGGTCGCCGAGCTCGCCTATGGCCAGCAGCGGCAGCTCGAAATCGCGCTGGCGCTCGCCGGCGCGCCGCGCTTCATTCTGTTCGACGAGCCGGCGGCGGGCCTGTCGCCGACCGAGCGGCGCGAGCTCATCGAAATACTGACCTCGCTGCCGTCTCATATCGGCTATATCATCATCGAGCACGACATGGATGTCGCGCTGCGCGTCGTCGAGAGCGTGACGATGATGCACAACGGCCGCATCTTCAAGGAGGGCACGCCGCAGGAGATCGAGTCCGACCCCGAGGTGCAGGAGCTTTATCTCGGAGGCGGGCATGGCTGACGCGCGCCGGCCCGCCGATCCTCGAGGTGCGCGGCCTCGACGTCTATTACGGCCGCTCGCACGCGCTTGCAGGGCGTCGACCTCACGCTTGACCATCGGGCGTGCTGTCGGTCGTCGGCCGCAACGGCATGGGCAAGACGACGCTGTGCAAGACGATCATGGGCCTCGTGCCGCGCGACCGGCGGCTCGGTGCGGCTCGCCGGCGAGGACATCACCAACTCGGCGCCGGCCGCGCATCGCCCGGCTCGGCGTCGGCTACGTGCCGCAAGGGCGGCGGCTGTGGCGCTCGCTGACCGTCGACGAACATCTGAAGATGACGGCGGGGATGCGGCGCGGCGCCTGGACGGTCGAGCGCATCTACCAGACCTTCCCGCGCCTCGCCGAGCGCCGCGACAACGGCGGCGCCCAGCTTTCCGGCGGCGAGCAGCAGATGCTCGCGATCTCGCGCGCGCTGCTGACCAATCCGCAAGCTGCTGGTGATGGACGAGCCGACCGAGGGTCTGGCGCCGGTCATCGTCGCCCAGGTCGAGGAGATGCTGGTGCGGCTCGGCGAGGAGGGCGACATCGCGGTGCTGGTCATCGAGCAGAACATCGGCGTCGCGACGGCCGTGTCGGCCGAGGTCGCGATCATGGTCAACGGCCGCGTCAACGGCATCGATTGAAAGCGCGCGGCTCGCGCGCCGACCGCGAACTGCAGCAGCGCCTGCTCGGCGTCGGCCGCCATGCCGACGAGGCGAGCGAGGCCGAAGCGACGACGCCGCGTTCACCCGTCTCGCCTGCGCCGCCGCCCGCGGGCAGCGCGCCGACGCGGGTCTATGTCTCCAACCCGACGCCGCCCACGCGCTGGTCGCAGCCGGCGCCGATCGCGCGCATCGAAGCGGCGTCGCGAACGATCTCTGTTGGCGTGACGCGCCTCGAGGAGACGCGGACCCGAGCGCCTGCGACGACCGCTCGGCCTGCGGGCCCGCCCGCGGTGCTCGTCGTCGGCACGCTCGACACCAAGGGCGAGGAGCTGCGCTTCCTCAGCGACATCATCGCCGCCAGCGGGCTTACGCGCGCGGCTTGTCGATGTCTCGACGAGCGGCAAGGCGCTCAGCGCCGACGTCTCGGCGCAGGAGATCGCGCTCAACCATCCGCGCGGCGGCGCGGCGGTGTTCGGGCCGGATCGCGGCGCCTCGGTCGCGGCGATGGCGGAAGCCTTCGTCAACTGGCTCGACCGCCAGAGCGACGTCGCTCGGGATCATCTCCGCCGGCGGCTCCGGCGGCGCCTCGCTGGTCGCGCCCGGCATGCGCAGCCTGCCGATCGGCGTGCCGAAGGTGCTGATCTCCTCGATCGCCTCCGGCGACGTCGGCCCCTATGTCGGCCCCTCCGACATCACGATGATGTATTCGGTCACCGACGTCTCCGGCCTCAATTCGATCTCGCGGCAGGTGCTCGCCAACGGCGCGCATGCGCTGATCGGCATGGCGAAGGCGCGGCTGGAGCGCGAGGCGAAAGCCGCAGGCGACGCGGCCGGCCTGCCGGCCGTCGGCCTGACCATGTTCGGCGTCACCACGCCGGCGGTGCAGCAGATCAGCGCGGCGCTGCGCGAGCGAGTTCGAATGCCTGGTGTTCCACGCCACCGGCGTCGGCGGCCGCTCGATGGAGAAGCTCGTCGATTCCGGTCAGATCGCCGGCGTCATCGATCTGACGACCACCGAAGTCGCCGACATGCTGATGGGCGGCGTGCTGCCGGCGACCGAGGACCGCTTCGGCGCGATCATCCGCACCCGCATGCCCTATGTCGGCTCGGTCGGCGCGCTCGACATGGTCAATTTCGGCGCGCTGGCGAGCGTGCCGGAGCGCTATCAAGGGCCGCAAGCTGCATGTCCACAATCCGCAGGTGACGCTGATGCGCACCACCGCCGAGGAGAACGCCGCGCATCGGCCGCTGGATCGGCGAGCGGCTCAACCGGATGGACGGGCCGGTGCGCTTCTTCCTGCCCGAACTCGGCGTCTCGGCGCTCGACGCCGCCGGCCAGCCGTTCTTCGATCCCGAGGCGGACGCGGCGCTGTTCCGCGCGCTGCGAGCAGACGGTGAGGCAGACCAGCAACCGCCAGATCGTCCGCGTCCGCCGCCACATCAACGATCCCGAATTCGCCGCCGCCGTCGTCGCCGCGTTCCGTTCGCTGATGGGCCGCGGCGGCGAACGCCGCCGCGCTTCGAGGTAGCCTATGCCCCGCTTCGCCCGCAAAGATCTCCTGGAAAAATTCCGCGCCATGGTCGCGCGCGGCGAGCCGATCGTCGGCGGCGGCGCCGGCACCGGGCTCTCGGCCAAATGCGAGGAGATGGGCGGCGTCGATCTCATCGTCATCTACAATTCCGGCCGCTACCGCATGGCCGGCCGCGGCTCGCTGGCGGGCCTCATGCCCTACGGCGACGCCAACGCGATCGTGCTCGACATGGCGCGCGAAGTGCTGCCGGTCGTCAAGCAAACGCCGGTGCTGGCCGGCGTCAACGGCACCGATCCGTTCCGCGACATGGACGTGTTTCTCGACGAGATCGCCCGCTCGGCTTCTCCGGCGTGCAGAACTTCCCGACCGTCGGCCTGATCGACGGAATCTTTCGCGCCAATCTCGAAGAGACCGGCATGTCCTATGCGCTCGAAGTCGACATGATCGCCAAGGCGCGCGCCAAGGATCTGCTGACCACGCCCTATGTCTTCAACGAACGCGAGGCCGCTGACATGGCGCGCGCCGGCGCCGACATCATCGTCTGCCACATGGGCCTGACGACCGGCGGCTCGATCGGCGCCGAGACGGCGCTGAAGCTGGCGCAATGCCCGGCGTTGATCGACGCATGGTCGGCCGCGGCGCTGGCGGTCAAGCCCGACGCGCTGATCCTCTGCCACGGCGGCCCGATCGCCGAGCCCGAGGACGCCGATTACATCCTCAAGCATACGCGCAACTGCCACGGCTTCTACGGCGCTTCGTCGATGGAGCGTCTGCCGGTCGAACGCGCGCTGACGGAACAGACACGCAAGTTCAAGGCGATCCGCGGCCGTTGAGCCGCGCCGCCTTCGGGGGAGGTTGAGATGTCGGGAGTTCTGATTGGCGAGTTGATCCTCTGGCTCATCGTCGCGGTCATCGTGATCGTGATCGTGGTCTATATCGTCAACTGGCTCTATCATCGCTCGTCGAAAGAAGTGTCGTTCGTCCGCACCGGCTTTCTCGGCGAGCGCGTCGTCATCAACGGCGGCGCCTTCGTGCTGCCGTTCATCCACGACTTCACGCCGGTCAATATGAACGTGTTGCCGATGGGGATCACGCGCTCGAAGCAGGACGCGCTCATCACGCGCGACCGCATGCGCATCGACATCGAGGCCGACTTTCTACGTGCGCGTGCAAGCGACTAAGCAGGCGGTGGCGATCGCCGCCTCGACGCTCGGCCGCCGCACCTTGGAGCCGGAGAAGCTGCACACGCTGCTGTCGGGCAAATTCGTCTCCGCGCTGCGCTCGGTCGCCTCGGAAATGACGATGGAGCAGATGCACGAGCAGCGCGGCGAATATGTCGCGCGCGTCAAGGCCGCCGCCGCCGAGGCGCTGGCGCAGAACGGCCTCGAGCTGGAATCGGTCGCGATCACCGACCTCGACCAGACCGACCTCGAGTTCTTCAATCCTTCGAATCGCTTCGACGCCGAAGGTCTGACGCGGCTGATGGAGGACATCGAGGCGAGGCGCAAACTGCGCAACGACATCGAGCAGGACTCGATGATCAAGATCCGCACCCGCAACCTCGAAGCCGAGCGCAGGCGTTGGAGATCGAGCGCGAGAGCGAGACGGCGCGGCTTGAACAGGAACGCGACATCGAAGTGCGGCGCGCGCTGCAACGCGCCGAGGTCGCGCGCGAGCGCGCGCTGCGCGAGACGGAAGCCGAGCAGGCCGAGATCACCTCGCGCGAAGCGATCGAACGCGCGCGCATCGCCAACGAAAGCGCGATCACCCAGGCGCGCATCGCCTCCGATCTGGAGACGCGGCACAAGGACATCGAGCGCACGCGCGCCGTCGAGGAGCGTGAGATTTTCGCGCGCGAGGACATCGAGAAGGCGCGCATCGCCAACCAGCGCGCGATCGACACCGCGCGCATCGCCAGCGAACGCGAGGTGCGCGCGCAGGAGATCGAGCGCGTCCGCGCGATCGAGGAGGCCGAGATCTCGGCGCGCGAGGCGGTCGAGAAGGCGCGCATCGCGCAGGAGCGCGTGCTGACCGACGCGCGCATCGCCAACGATGAAGAGACCCGCCGGCGCGAGATCGAGCGCACCCGCGCCGTCGACGAGGCGGAGATTTCCGCGCGCGAGGCGACGGAGAAGGCGCGCATCGCGCAAGTGCTGAGCATCGCCGCCGAGCGCATCGCCTCGGACGAACGCACGCGCACGCTGGAGATCGCGCAGACGCGCACGATGCAGGAGGCGGAGATCACCGCGCAGCGGGCGGTCGAGGGCGCGCGCATCGCGCGCGAGCAGGCGCTGTCGGCCGAGCGCATCGCCGCGGAGGAGGCGACCCGCAAGCTGGAGATCGAGCGCAATCGCGCGCTTGGAGGTCGCCGCCATCGCCGCGCGCGAGGCGACCGAGGCGTCGCGCATCGGTCAGGAGGAGCGCGTGCGCGCGCTGGAGATCGCGCGCGTCCGCGCCGTCGAGGAAGCCGACATTGCCTCGCGCGAGGCGATCGAGGCGGCCCGCATCGCGCAGGAGAAGGCGATTGCGCTGGCGCGCATCCAGTCCGAACAGGAAACGAAGTCGCAGGACATCGCCCGTCGGTCGCGCGCTGGAGGAAGCCGAGATCGTCGCCCGGCAGGCGACGCGCACTGCGCGCATCGCGCAGGAGAAGGCGACCGCCGCCGAATCGATCGCCGCCGAGCGCGAGACGCGCCGGCTGGAGATCGGCCGCAACGAAGCGATCGAGGTGGCGCAGATCGCCATGCAAGAAGCGCTCGACGCCGCCCGCATCGCGCAGGAACGCAAGATCGAGGCCGAGCGCATCGCCAAGGACGAGGCGCTGCGCGCGCTCGACATCGCCCGTACCGAAAAGATCGAGACCGCCGACATCGCCGCGCGCGAGAACGTCGAGAAGGCGCGCATCGCCCAGGATCGCGCGGTGCAGGCCGATCGCATCGCGCGCGACGAGGAGGTTCGCGAACGCGAGATCGAACGCAACCGCACGGTCGAGGCCGCCGAAATCCGCGCGCGGGAAACAATCGAGGCGGCGCGCATCGCGCAGGAGAAGGTGATCTCGGCCGAGCGCATCCGCGCCGAGCAGGAGACGAAATCGCTCGACATCGAGCGTGAGAAGGCGATCGAAGCCGCCGAATTGCAGCGGCGCGACGAAATCGAGCGCCAGCGCATCGGCGTCGACCTTGCGTTGGAGACCGAACGCATCGCCTCGTCGAAGACGCGCGAAGTGCTCAACATCGAGCAGAAGCAGACGATCGAGGTCGCCGAGGAGGAGCGCGTCATCGCGCTGTCGGCGAAGCGCTCGCAGCGCATCGACGCCGACCGCGTCGTCAAACAAGCCGAGATCGTACGCGCGACAGAGAGGTCGAGACGACCGACGTCGCTCGCGAACAGGCGCTGGAAGCGGCGCGGCTCGAACGGCGGCGCGCGCTGGAGCAACTGGAAATCGCCCGCGCGCAGGCCCTTGCAGGAAGCCGAGATCGCCAGCAACGAAGAGGTCGAGCGCGCCCGCATCGCCTCCAACCGCGGCCTCGACGAGGCGCGCATCGGCCGCGAGCGCGAGCTGCGCAAGCTCGAAGTGGCGCGCGAGCGCGACGTCGAGACCGCGCTGATGGAGAAGGCGATCGCGCTCTATCAGAAGTCGCTTGAGGAATCCGCGGCGCAGGTCGAGGCCGAGAACGCCCGGCAACGCGCCACCGAGGCCGCCGAGCGCGTCATCACCGCGCGCGAAAGCGAGATCGCCAAGCGTCGCCGGACTGTCGAGGTGATGATCGCCGAGAAGGAGGCCGAGGAGACGCGCATCGCGGCGGAGGCCGAGCGAGTGCGCTCGGCGGTCGAGGCCGAGGCGCAGCGCCTGCTCAACGAGGCCGAGAACGTGCTGACCGATCAGGCGCGCTATTCGCTGTTCCGCCGCAAGTTGCTCGACCGCATCGAGGGCATCGTGCGCGAGAGCGTCAAGCCGATGGAGAAGATCGAGGGCATCCGCATCCTGTCGTTCGACGGCCTCAACGGCGTCGGCGGTGGTGGCGGCGGCGCGCAGCGCGACCGACGAGGTGATCGATTCGGCGCTTGCGCTATCGCGTGCAGGCGCCGCTGATTGACTCGATCCTGTCCGAGATCGGCGTCGAGGGCGGCAGTCTCTCCAAGATGGGCGGCCTCATCCGCGAGGCGCGCGACATGCCGGGCATCCGCAAGGATGCCGCGCCGAAGCCGCCGGCGGGCGAGGGCGCGGGATCGGAGAAGAAGGGGTGATGGGGATGCCAGCCGTGATTGCGAGCGCAGCGAAGCAATCCATCTCTCAGAGATCGAAGACCTTGTCGAAAATACTTGCGTCCCGCGGTGCACTGCTTCGTGGCTTCGCTCCTCGCGATGACAGAGGAATGTTCTGATGGCTCGCGTCTATGTCTCCACCGTCATCAACGCGCGCAACGATCGCGTCTGGGCGCGGGTGCGCGATTTCAACGGGCTGCCGAACTGGCATCCCGCGATCGCCGAAAGCCGCATCGAAGGCGGCGAGCCTTCAGACAAGGTCGGCTGCGTGCGCGACTTCCGCCTGCGCAACGGCGACCGCATCCGCGAGAAGCTGCTCGGCCTCTCCGACTTCGACATGTTCTGCACCTATTCGATCCTCGAATCGCCGATGGGCGTCGAGAACTATGTCGCGACGCTGCGGTTGACGCCGGTCACCGACGGCGACAAGACCTTCATCGAATGGTCGGCGGAATTCGATTGTGCGCCCGATCGCGAGACCGAGCTCATCGACAATATCGGCGGCGGCGTGTTTCAGGGCGGCTTCGACGCGCTGAAACGGGCGTTCGGAGGTTGAGGCGTGCCGCATATCGTCAAGAGCACGATCCTCGACGCGCCGCTGCACGCGCGTCTGGGAGGCGCTGCGCGACTTCAACGGCCACGACCGCTGGCATCCCGCGGTGGCGACGAGCCAGATCGAGCGCGCGCAACCCTCGGACAAGATCGGCTGCGTGCGCCGCTTCAAGCTGAAGGACGGCGTCGGAACTGCGCGAGCAATTGCTGGCGCTGTCCGATCTCGAACAGACGTTCAGCTATTGCCTGCTCGATACGCCGATCCCGATGTTCAACTATGTCGCGCACGTGCGGCTGTTGCCGGTCACCGACGGCGACCGCACGTTCTGGCATTGGGAGTCGCGCTTCACGACGCGTCCGGGCGACGCCGAGCGCATCACGCACATGGTCGCCGAGGACATCTATCAGGCCGGCTTCGAGGCGATCCGCAAGACATTTGCTGGAGGCCGCATGAGCGAGCCCGCGATGCCGATAGCCCTGCGCAATTGCGCGAGCGCGGCGGAAGCCGCTGCGGCGCTGACCAACGAGCGTGGCGCGCGCTACCTCGGCGGCGGCACGCTGGTGATGCGCGACGTCAACGAGGGCGATCTTTCGTTCTCGACGATCGTGCGCACCGGCGACCGCGCGCTGACCCGTCTCGACACCTCGGGGCAGCGGCTCGTCATCGGCGCCGGTGTCACCTACGCGATGCTGCTCGCGGCGCGCGAGCTTTCGTTCCTGCATCCCGTGGCGCGTTCGATCGGCGGACCGGCGGTGCGCAATATGGGCACGGTCGGCGGCAATCTGTTCGCGCCGGCGCCGTTCGGCGATCTCGCCACGGCGTTGCTCGCGCTCGACGCGACGGTTCAGCTCCACGGCGGCTACAGCCCGCGCGAAATACCGCTCGAAGAGTTCCTGGGCTCGCGCGAGCGCAACTTCAACGCGCTGGTGCTCGCCGTCTCGTTTCCGCGGCCGGCGAGCGCCGAGGCGTTTCGCTACCGCAAGGTCGCGCGCGTGAAGCCGAAGGGCGCCTCGGTGATAACCATCGCGGCGCACGTTCCGCTGAGCGGCGGCCGCGTCGTCGGCGCCCGCATCGCGTTCGGCGCCATGGGCGCGACGCCCTTGCGCGCCAAAGGCGCCGAGCGCGCGCTGGAGGGACGCTCGCTCGACGCCGCGACGATTGCCGCCGCGGCCCATGCGGCGCTGGAAGGCCTGTCGCCGCAGGACGACGCGCTGGCGAGCGCCTGGTATCGGCGCGAGGTTGCGGGGGTTCATTTGCGACGCCTGCTCAGCGGCGAGGGTAACGCATGAAGATTCCGCTGCAATTCAAGCACAACGGCCGCGATGTCGCGTTATTTGTCGAGGGGGGAACGAGCCTGCTCGTGGCGCTGCGCGAGCAACTCGGCGACACGACGCCGAAGTTTGGTTGCGGGCAGGGCGGCTGCGGCGCCTGCACCGTGCTGGTTGACGGCGCCTCGCAGCTCTCCTGTCTCACGCTGGCGGCGGCGGTCGAGGGACGCTCGGTCGAGACGCTGGAAAGCCTGAAGGATGGGCCGCGGCTGCATCCGCTGCAACAGGCGTTCATGAAACATTTCGCCGCGCAATGCGGCTATTGCACGCCCGGCATGTTGATGGCCGCGAAGGCGCTGCTCGATCGAAATCCGAATCCGACCCACGCCGAAGTGGTCGAGGGCATATCCGGCAACATCTGCCGCTGCACGGGCTACGAAGCCATCATCGCCGCCGTGCTTGAGGCGGCCGAAACGCGCGTTCGCGCCTGAAGGAACTTGATCAATGTTGGAGCTTCGCAAGGACTATTTCGCCGACGAACGCGACGACAAACTGAACGAGATCGGCAAGGGCACGCAGCGCCAGGACATGCTCGGCCATGTCACCGGCGCCTCGACCTATTTCAACGACCATAAATTGCAGGGCCTCTTGCATCTGCAAGTACTGCGCAGCGCGCATTCGCACGCACGACTCAGGCGGATCGACGTCAGCGAGGCCGAACGCTCGCCGGGGGTAAGGCGGATCATCAGCGGGCGCGACGTGCCGCGCAATCTCAACACGCTGCTGTCACTCATCAACTTCGGCGTCGACGACGAGCCGACGCTCGCGGTCGACAAGGTGCGCTACAAGGGCGAGCCGATCGTCGCCGTGGTTGCCGACAGCCCGCGCGAGGCGTTCGAGGCTTTGGCGAAGATCAAAGTCGACTACGAGCCGCTGCCGACCATCTTCGACGTCGAGGAGGCGTTGAAGCCGGGCGCGCCGGTCATCAACGAAACCTATCCGAAGAACACCTTCACCTATCACGAACGCTACGATCATCAGAAGCTCAGGTTCGGTGACGTCGAGCGCGGCTTCGCCGAGGCCGATCATGTCATCGAGCATCGCTATCAAATGTCGCCGATCGAGCACGCGCCGACCGAGACCAACGGCTCGATCGCGGTCCCCGACACCAATGGCCGCTACACTGTCTACACCTCAACGCAGGCGTTGTTCTTCTCGCTCGACACCTGCGCGAAAATCCTCAACGTGCCCTCCAACACGTTTCATTTCATCGGCGGCACCGTCGGCGGCGGCTTCGGCGGCAAGGTTGACACGTTGACCGAACCGCTCTCGATCCTCGGCGCGATGCTGACCGGCAAGCCGGTGCGCTATGTGTTCGGCCGCGAGGAGGAGATGCAATACGGGCCGCCGCGCGGCGCGGAACGCATCTTCGTCAAGGACGGCGTCAAGCGCGACGGCCGCATCGTCGCGCGCAAGATCCGCGCGTATTTTGATAGCGGCGCCTACACGCGACTCTCCAGCTACGCCGTCGTCAAATGCGTCGCGCATCTGCCGGGGCCGTACACGATCCCCAACGTCTACGGCGACGTCTATTGTGTGTTCACCAACCGAACCCCGGCGACCGCGATGCGCGGCTTCGGCGTCACCGGCGTCGATTTCGCCATCGAATGTCAGATGGATCGGTTGGCCGAGCTCGTCGGCATGGACCCGATGGAGTTCCGCATCCTCAACGCCTATCGCGACGGCGACATGAAGGCGCATCGGCGCGAGGCGAAGGGCACGGCGCTGGTGGAATGCGTGCAAGTGGCCGCGGAGAAGGCGAAATGGCCGATCCGCGACGAGTTCCGCCGCATGTCGTCGCGCCAGGGCGGCCGCCGCGAGGCGCCGCCGCCGGCGCGCGAAGCGACGCCGCCGTCGCGCCCGGTCTACGAGCGCGCGCCGGTCTACGAGCCGGCCGCCGCGCCGCCGCCGCCGGCGCCCGCGCCCGCGCCTGCCTATAGCGCGACGCGTTTCTCATCGGTGTTCGGCAGGAGGCGCTGAGATGGCGAGGCATCGCGGACGCGGCATCGCGTCAATCAACTATCCCATCGGCATGAACCTCGGCGGCGACCCGAGCCAGGCGATCGTCCATTCCAATCCGACCGGCAAGTTCACCGTATCGCTGTCGTCGATCGACCTCGGCCAGGGCATGAAATCGGTGACGCGGCAGATTTGCGCGGAAACGCTCGGCGTTCCCGTCGAGGACGTTTTCGTCGACACCGCCGACTCCGACACCGGCCCGCATTGCATGGGCTCCTTCGCCTCGCGCGGCACGCATCGCGTCGGTAACGCCGTGATGGCGGCGGCGCGTGAGGCGCGCGGCGTGATGATGGAAGCCGCCGCCGAGGAACTCGAAGTCAACGCCGCCGATTTGGAGACCGACGGTTGCGGCAACATCCATGTCAAGGGCGCTCCGCATCGTTCCATCTCCACCAAAGAAGTGGCGATGGCCGCGCAGTTCAAGCAGGGCAAAACCATCGCGGGACGCGGCATTTTTCTGGTGCCGCTCTCCGCCGTCGATCCCGAAACCGGCGAAATGTCGCCCGCCACCTGCTACGCGCACGCCTGTCTGGTCGCCGAGGTCGAGGTCGACGACGAAACCGGCGAGGTCGATATGATCCGGATGGACAGCGCTTATGAGCTAGGCCGTGCGCTGAACCCGCGTCTGGTTGAGCAGCAACTCGTCGGCGGCGCCTGGATGGGCGTCAGTCACGCGCTGTTCGAGACGACGGAGCCGTACTATCCCAATCCCAAGCAGGGACCGCGCGACTTCGTCGAATATGTGATGCCGGGGCCAGGCGATATTTGTCCGCACGACATCGCCGTGCTGGAGCGCCCTGCGCCGGACGGACCTTATGGCGCGAAAGGGCCCGGCGAGATGTGCGCCAACCCCGTGTTGCCGGCCGTCGCCAATGCGATCTACAACGCGGTCGGCGTGCGCGTCGATGAACTGCCAATCACCGCGGAGAAGGTCCTGCGCGGCCTGAAGGCGCAGGGCGGCGCGCGACCGAAGGGGCGGCGATGATGTTGGGCTTTGGCTTCAATACGGAGGCCTCCCGTCATGGCCGGGCTGGTCCCGGCCATCCACGCCAGCGCGTGCAGCCGCGACTTGCGAGGGGCCAGAGCACCGTCGCTGCGAGCGAAGCGAAGCAATCCAACTCCGGGAGATCGTCCGTTATCTGGATAGAGCAGACTCTCGGAACCGTGGATTGCTTCGCTTCGCTCGCAATGACAATTCAATTCCATCGCGAAATGCTCTAGCGCATGGCCCCGCGACAAAACATCGTCGGCATCGGCAGCCCGGACGCGCTGGAGCGCGCGCTGCGCGCAGCGTATTATCTCGCCGACGACGGCGTCGCCACCGCCGCCTATCTCGCGCTGGCGCTCGGCAAGCCGTTGCTCCTGGAAGGCGCTCCCGGCGTCGGCAAGACCGAATGCGCCAAGGCGATCGCCGCGGTGCTCGCGCGCCGTCTCATCCGGCTGCAATGCTACGAAGGCATCGACGCCTCGGCGGCGCTCTACGAATGGAACTATCCGCGCCAAATGCTGGCGATCCGGCAGGCCGGCGATCAATCGATTGACATCTACGGCGAGAGCTTCCTGATCGAGCGCCCGATGCTCGCCGTGTTGCGCGCCCCGGATTCGACCGTGTTGCTGATCGACGAAATCGATCGCTCGGATCAGGAGTTCGAGGCCTATCTGCTGGAGTTCCTGTCCGACTTCCAGATCTCGATCCCCGAGCGCGGGACCGTGCGCGCCATGGAGCGGCCGGTCGTCGTGCTGACCTCCAACCGAACGCGCGACTTGCACGAGGCGTTGCGCCGCCGTTGCGTCTATCATTGGATTGACTATCCCACGCCCGAGCGCGAGGCGCGTATCGTGATGATGCGCGCTTCGACGGTGGCGGAGGCGACGGCGAACGCCGTGGTCGCCGCCGTTGGCAAGCTGAGGCGCGAACCCCTGAGCAAAGCGCCCGGCATTGCCGAGGCGGTTGATTGGGCCGAGGCGGCGACCCTGCTCAATCAGGGCGGGGCGCGTTGGCCGGATGCGTTCCGGCGCTCGATCGGCGTTGCGCTGAAGGACGAGGAAGACCTCGCCTATATTCGCCCGCGGCTGGAGGCCATCATCGCCGAGGCGGCGGCGTGAGCAACGAGCCGCTTCCCCGCGCCGCCCGCGCGTTCGTCGATTTCGTCGCGCTGCTGCGCCTGAACGGCTTCGCCGTCGCGCCGGAGCAGACAACGTCATTTCTGGAGGCGATTTCGCTGCTCGGCCCGCGCCACTTGGAGGACATCAGGCAAGCGGGCCTGGCGACGCTTGCGCCGCCGCCGGAGCGCCGCGCGGCGTTCGACGCGCTGTTCCTAATCCACTTCCTCGGCCGCGAACCGGCCGAGGCGGAGGGCGACAGCGACGAGACGCTGCGCATCCAGGAAGACGCGCGCGGCGAAGACGAGCCGCTTGTCGCCGACGAGGTCAACGAGTCCGGCCAGGCCGCGGCGCGCGCCGAGGCGGTGGTTGAACGGCGGTTCGAGGCGACGCCAGGCGGCGCGGCGCTGCGGCGGTTGGAGCGCGAGGCGCAGCGTCGCCTCCCGCGCCGGCGCGGCCATCGCCGCATGCGCGCTCGCCGCGGCCCGTTCGCCGATCTGCGCCGCACCTTGCGCGAGAGCGCGCGCACCGACGGCGAGATCATGCGCCTCAACAGACTCAAACGGAGACCGCGCGCGCGAAAACTGCTGGTGCTGATCGACGTCTCCGGTTCGATGAAACAGCGCACCGACGATAACCTGAGATTGGCGCATGCGCTGACACAGAGTGCCCCGGCGGTGGAGACCTTCACCTTCGGCACGCGGCTCACGCGCGTCACGCGCGCGCTGAGGCTGAAGCTGCGCGAGCAGGCTTTGCGCGCCGCCGCTCAGATCGTCAGCGATTGGGACGGCGGCACCCGCATCGGCGATGCGTTGCAGGCGTTTCTCGCGGTTCCTCGGTTCGCCGGCTACGCTCGCGGCGCGGCGGTCGTGGTGATTTCGGACGGTCTGGAACGCGGCGACGTGTTCGCCATGCGCGACGCGGCGGCGAAACTGTCGCGACGCGCGTGGCGGTTCGATTGGTTGACGCCGCTCGCCACCAACCGCGCCTTCACGCCGCAGACCGCCGGCCTCACCGCCATCCGACCGTTCGTCGACGAGATGGCGGACGGCGGTTCGTCCGAGGCGATCGTCAGGCATATCCTATCTCTTCAGCGGTGGAGGGCGGCGTGATCGAGATCGTCGACGCGCATCATCACATCTGGCGCCAGGCCGACCTACCGTGGTTGGTCGGGCCGATGCAGCCGCGCATTTTTGGGCCCTATGAACCGATCCGACGCGACTATCCGATCGCGGAATATCTTGAGGACGTCGCCGGGACCGGGGTCGTCCAATCGGTCTATGTGCAGACCAACTGGGCCAAGGGCGATTTCGAGCGCGAGGCGGAATGGGTGCAGCAAACGAACGCCGAAACTGGCTGGCCGCACGCGATCGTCGCTTACGCCGATCTCAGCGTCGACGACGCACGGCCGCAGTTCGATCGTCTCGCGCGGCATTCGCTGGTGAGGGGCGTGCGGATGCAACTGCATTGGCACGAGAACCCGATGTACCGCTTCGCCGGAAGAGCGGACCTCTGCGACGATCCGACCATCCAGCGCAACGTCGGCCGGCTCGCCGACCATGGTTGGAGCTTCGATCTCCAGGTGTTTGCGCCGCAGATGGCGAGCGCCGCGAGGCTCGCCGAGGTTTGCCCCGACGTGACCTTCGTGTTGCAGCATGCCGGCATGTGGGAGGATCTCTCCGCCAAAGGCAGGGCGCAATGGATCGCCGGCATGACGCTACTTGCCGCGCGGCCCAATGTCGTCAGCAAATTGTCGGGCCTCGGCACGTTCCTTCATCGCAACGACGCCGCGCATATCGCCGCCGTCATGCGCGAGACGATAGGGCTGTTCGGCGCCGGGCGTTGCCTGTTCGGCTCCAACTTCCCGATCGAGAAGTTATGGGCCGATTACAAGTCGCTGGTCAGCGCGCATCTCGCGGCGGCCGGGAATTTCTCACCGGCCGAGCAGACGGCGATTTTCGCGGACACGGCGCGAAAGGTTTACAAATTAGCGCCGAAGTAATTCGCATGGCCAAATAGGCGCGACGGGACGAACGGGAGGAAACATGGCGCTGGAAATAAAGATCCTTGATTACGGCGACATCGAGCTGGAATCGAGCTTCCTCGTACTCGGCCGCGATTGCGGGCGCACGCGTCGGGTGCTGACCCTCGGCTTTCTCATCGTCGGCGGCCCATATCCCGTCGTTGTCGATACGGGTTACCGCTCCAATCAGATCATGGAGGTCCTCGGCATGCGAGGGCTTCAGTACCACGAGAACATGATCGAGAACCAGTTGAAGCGCCACGGCCTGCGCATGGGCGACGTGCGTTATGTCTTGCACACGCACTTGCACATCGATCATGCCGGCAAGGACGATCTGTTCCCGATGAACACGACGGTCGGCGTCAACCGCCGGGAGCTGGAATATTCCGTCTCGGGCCTCATGCACCCGCAATATCCGGCGCCGGACATCAAGCACCTGATAGATCGCCTGCACACAAAGAGCGCGCTGCGCTTCTTTGATCTCGAAATAACCGGTCCCGTTGAACTGTTTCCCGGCGTCTATCTGGAAGCGGCGAACGCGCATACGGAGGGGTCGATGAACATTCATGTTCACACCAACGACGGGGTAGCCACGATCTGCGGCGACGTGATCTACGACTTCAACGATCAGATCGTCACGCCGTTCAACGAAATCCACGATCAGGAGCCGCGCACCACCGGCAATCACGGCGGCTCGAAACGCGCGGAGAAGGCGTCAATCAAGAAGCTGTTAAGCCAATCGCGCTATCTGCTGCCCGTTCACGACCGGCCCGCCAAGATCGAGGCCGGTATGGTCGTTGGGCGTTTGCACGATCAGGTGCCCGGTCCGATCACCCAATCGCTGCCGCGCCGCGAATGGTTTCCCGCCTGACCGGAGTTGCTTCCATGACGCACACAGCTCTACGCTCCGAGTTCGAGAAGCTGGTCGACGTTTATGCCCCAGTCGGGCAGATCGGCACGGGATTCACCTTCACGGAAGGACCGATCTGGCACCCGTTGGAGCAACATCTGCTGTTCTCCGACATGCCCGCAGACGTGCGCCGCCGCTGGGACGAGCGCGGCGGCGTTAAGGAGATGAAGCGGCCGTCGAACAAATGCAACGGCATGACCTACGACGCCGATCTTAACCTGATCGTCTGCGAGCATGCGACCTCGTCGCTCATTCGCGAGCGGCCAGATGGCGGGCGCGAAGTGATCGCCTCGCATTTCGAGGGCCAGGAGCTCAACAGCCCGAACGACGTCTGCGTACATTCGAGCGGCGCGATCTATTTCAGCGATCCGTGGTACGGTCGCATGCCGGGCTTCGGCGTCGAACGGCCGCGTCAACTCGGGTTCCAGGGCGTCTATCGCATTCCGCCCGGCGGCGGCGCGCCGAAGCTGCTGGTCGATCGATATCTGTTTGACCAACCGAACGGCCTTTGCTTCTGCCCCGAAGAGCGCCGACTTTATGTCAACGACACCGTGCAGGCGCTGATCCGGGTGTTCGATGTCGAGAGCGATGGCTCCCTACGCAATGGCCGGCTGTTCACCACGGGGGTCAAATCGGAGCTGGAGCCGGGCGTTCCCGATGGCATGAAGTGCGACGCGGAGGGCAATGTCTGGTGCACCGGCCCGGGCGGCGTGTGGGTATTCGCGCAATCCGGCGAGTTGGTCGGAAAGTTGCGGGTTCCGGAGTTGGTCGCCAATCTCACCTGGGGCGGCAGGGATTTCCGCACGTTGTTCCTGACCGCGACGCACTCGGTCTACACGGTCCCAACCAAGGTCGGCCCACGCAACGAGCCTTACATGAGCGCCCGAGGCGCTCGCGGCAGCGGGGAGGCGCCGCGCGGCGCCGTCGCCGCTCAGGCGCCCAACCTGACCGCCGCCGACCTGCGGCTTGATCCAAGTCGCTGCGCAATGCTGATCCAGGACATGCAGAACGACGTCATCATGGATGGCGGCGCCTTCGCCTCTTCCGGGGCGCCGGAGCACGCCAAGGCGCAGCGGGTCGTCGAGAACGTTCGGCGGTTGGCGGACGCTGCGCGCGCGCGGGGTGTCGTCGTCATCCACGTCTGGTTCGTGGTTGAGCCGGGCGCGCCGGGCGTGACGCTAAACGCGCCGCTGTTCGAGGGACTGGTCGACACGAAGGCGATGGTGCGCGGCGGCTGGGGTGTCGCGCCTGTGGCGGGACTGGAGCCGCGCGCCGGCGATTTCGTGGTCGAGAAGATGCGGATGAGCGCCTGGGAGGGCACGCGGCTCGAAACGATCCTGAAGGCGACGGGCCGCGACTTTCTGATCAACACGGGCGCCTGGACAAACATGTCGATCGAACACACGGCGCGCACCGGCGCCGACAAGGGCTATTTCGTCGTTACCCCCGAGGATTGTTGTTCGACGATGAACGCAGAGTGGCACAGCGCCTCGATCAACTACGCGATGCAGAACGTCGCCGTCGTGACCAATGCCGACGCGGTCATCCGGGCCTTGGGCTAGAGTGCCAAAACTCCTGCATATCGCCTGTTCGCCGCGGCCGGATTCGTCGTCGGGCGCTGCGGCGCAGTCGTTTCTGGCGCGGTTCCGCCAAGCGCGGCCGGGGTTCGAGATCGACGGGCTCGATCTTTGGCGCGAGGGCCTGCCGGAATTCAATCAGGACATGATCGAGGCCAAGGACGCCGTGCAGCGCGGCGTCTCGTTCACTCCGCGGCAGGCCGAGGCCTGGGCTACGATTGAACGGATGGCGGTGCGCTTCGCACTCGCCGACCGCGTGCTGATCTCGGCGCCGATGTGGAACTTCTCGCTGCCCTACAAGCTGAAGCACTACATCGACCTCATCAACCAACCGCGTCTGACTTTCCGCTTCGATCCGGCGAACGGATATGTGCCGCTGTTGAAAGATAGACCGACGTTGGCGATCGTCGCCAGCAGCGGCGATTTCGTCACCGGCATGAACCGCGGCCGCACCGACATGGCGACGCCCTACTTGCGCGAGGTCTTGCGATTCATGGGCGTGCGCAACGTCGAGATCGTGCGCGTCGGCCCGACGGCGGGGACGGCCGAGGCGGTCGGGCAGGGCAAGGCGTCGGCGAACCGAAGGCTTACGGAATTGGCGGCGAGGTTCTAGTGCGCGCGGAGATTTGGGGGAATCGTCATTGCGAACGAAGCGAAGGCATGTACGGCGCCGCTGATCCAGCCCTAGCAGGCTGGCGAGCGATCTCCGAGAGAGGGATTGCCTCGCTTCGCTCGCAATGACGGAACAAACAACGGGAGGAACGCATGGCCGAGGCGCGGAGTTTTGAGAGCTTTCGATCGCCGTCCTATTCGGGCTACAGTCCTGCGTCCTCGTATTCCTATAGTCCAACGCCGCGTCCGTCGTCGGCGAGCGCGACCAACGAGATGCGCGGGACCGACATTATCGCCGAATATCTGGTCAAGGAGCGCGTTCCCTATATCCTCGGCTACGCCGGTCACGGCGCGATCGGCCTGCTCGATGGCGTCTACAAGGTCACCGACCGCATCAAGCATATCTCGCCGCGCATCGAGCAGACGGCCGGCTTCATGGCTGATGTCTACTACCGCCTGACTGGCCAGCCGCTGGCGGTCTACGCCTCGACCGGCCCCGGCCCGATTAATCTGATGATCTCGGTCGCCAACGCCTTCTATGACAATTCGGCGTTCTTCGTCATTACCGGCAACGTGCCGACCAACCAGCTCGACACCGGCGCGCTTCAGGACGATTATCGCTATCACGGCGACATGTCCGCGATGTTCACGCCGATCGTCAAGAAGAGCTGGCGCATCCGCAAGGTCGAGGATCTGGTCAAGGCGCTGCCCGACGCCTTCGCGATGATGCGCACCGGGCGGCCCGGCCCCGTGCATTTCGACATGCCTTATGACCTCTACATGCGCACGGCGCCGGTGACGACGCCGGACCCCGGCGTGCATGGCGCGCCGCTCAACTGGCGCGCGACTGTGGCGGACGATGCGGTCGAGCGCGCGCTCGCGTTGCTGACGGGCGCACAGCGGCCGCTCATTCTCGCAGGCGGCGGGATCAGGGTCAGCCGAGCTTACGACGAGTTGCGCGCGCTGGCCGAGCAACTCGACATTCCCGTCTACACCTCGTTCATGGGAAAGGGGGCGCTGCCGCACGACCACCGGCTGCATCTCGGCGTCGCGGGCGTCTGGGGCGAATATCCGGCGACGGAAGCGGCGCGCAACGCCGACGTGATTCTGGCGATCGGCGCGCGCTTCAACGATCTGCACACCGGCTCCTGGTTGAAGGGCTACGTCTACAATGTCCCGCCAACCAAGCTGATCCAGATCGACATCGACCCTGAGGAGATCGGGCGCAATCTGCCGGTCGAGATCGGCATCGTCGCCGACGCCAAGGCGTTTCTGAGCCAAGCCGTGCGCATCGCGCGCGCCAAGAACGCGCGCCACACCTATGGCGACGCATGGCGGCGTGAGATCGACGGCTGGCGCGCGGATTGGCGCAATTTCTGCGAGCCCTTCGAGCGCTCCGTCCGAGGTTCCGATAGAGCCCCGCCGGTTGATGGCGGAGATGAACCGCATCTCGCCGCCCGATACGGTGATGGTTGACGACGTCGGCAATTGTCAGGTCTGGTCAGAGCAATATTGGAAGACGCGCATCCCCGGCAATCACATGACGGCGGGCGGCTTCGCGGCGATGGGGTTCGGGATCGCGGGTGTGCTCGGCGCGCGGCTGGCGCGGCCGGATTAGCCCTTGCGTGACCATATGCGGCGATGGCGGTTTCTCGATGATGCCGCATGTCGTGGCGACCGCCGTCGAATACAATCTACCGGCGGTCTGGGTGCTGCACAACAACTACGCCATCGGCACGATCCGCGATCTGCAACGCGCCTATCACGACGGCCGCGAACTCGGAACCAGCTTCGTCAACGAACGGACAGGCAAGCTGTGGAACCCGGATTTCGCCAAGATGACGGAGGCGATGGGCGGCCGCGGCATTCGCATCGAGCATCCCGATCAGTTCGGCGACGCCTATCGCGAGGCGATCCGCTCCAACGTTCCGACGGTGATTGATGTCGTCATCAACCGCGACACGGGCATCCCGATCACCGGCACCTGGCAGATGCCGCCGATCCCCGAAGTGCAACCGACGTTCGGGAAGCGCAAGCTGCGGTGACGGGCGGTAGGGCGGACGTCGGGCAGCGGCGAGACCCTTCACCCTGGCCCTCTCCCCGCAAGAGCGGGGCGCGGGGCCGCCGAGCGTCAGGCTACTCGATCGGCGCCGGCTTGACTTCGATCGGCCCCTTCGCCTTGACGGCGCTGTTGTCGGCCGGCGGCTTCAGGGAATCGATCGTGCGGCCGGTCTCCGAGCGCCAACCCGCCGGCGCGGCCTCGGTCGGGCCGTGGCCGGGGCTGGGCTCGATGTGGACGACGCGATAGCCGCGCGCCTTCAACTCGGCGAGGAAACGCGGCAGCATCGCCGCTGTCCACGGCTTGTTGTCGTGAAACAGCAGCATGCCTTTCCGCGCCTTTTCGAGGCGCGAGAGGATCAGCTTCAGTTCCTGGTCCGGCGTCATCGTCAGCCAGTCGGAGGCCCAGAGGTCGACGCCGAAAATCGCGACGCCATGCTGGGCGAACCAGTTGCGCAGGTCGGTGGTGTCGGCGAAGCCGGGGAAGCGGAAGAACGGTGCGTGCAGCTTCAGCTTGTCGAGATCCGCCGGCTCGCCGTCCCGAAAATCCTGGCCATAGGCGGCGCGTTCGACGGCGATCATTCCCTTCAGGATGTCGGCGCGGGCGGCCGCTTCGCTCATGTAGCGCAGGGTCGGCTGCGGATGGGTGTAGGTGTGAAAGGCGACGTTGTGGCCTTCCTCCGCCTCGCGCCGCAGCAGCGCCGGCGTCGCGTCGGCGTTGCGGCCGATGGCGAAGAAGGTAGCGCGCACGCATTGGTCCCTGAGCGCGTCGAGAATCGCCGGCGTCGTTTTGGCGTCGGGGCCGTCGTCGAAAGTGAGGATCACTTCGTGGTCGGCGAGCGGGATCGTCTCGCGATAGGTCTTCCACCCGACCGCCAGCCCGCCCTCGGTTCCGACTTTCTGCACGCGCGAGGTGCCGAGCTTGTCCGGCCCGCAATCCGCCGCGCCGGCGTCCGAAATCGCCAAGGCGAGGAGAACAGTCGCGAGCGCGGCCAGCGGCCATTGGGGCAAGAGCAGGGTCACGGCCGCTCCCTGACGCGAAAGCGCTCGACGGGTCAAGCCGGACGCGTTAACGCTTGCTTACGAGGAAAGGTCTAGATTTCGCGTATCGTCCCAACCCTTTTCCAGACCGCCATGCCGTCCGTATCCGCTTGTCTCCCGCGTTTTGCACTTCTGGCCGGCTTCGGCCTCGCGCTCGCATCCTGCGGCGGCGGCGGGGGCGGCGGCGGGCCGCTGGAGTTCGACTCCGATTTGCCCGGCCCGCATGACTATCCGATCCACGGCATCGACGTCTCGAAGTACCAGGGCGACGTCAATTGGAACGCGGTCGCCGACAGCGGCGTCAAGTTCGCCTGGATCAAAGCGACTGAGGGCGGAGACCATGTCGACGCCAAATTCCAGGCCAACTGGGACGCCGCCAAGGCAGTCGGAATTCCTCGCGGCGCCTACCATTTCGTCTATTGGTGCCGCTCGCCGCTCGAAGAGGTGCGCTGGTTCGAGCAGAACGTGCCGGTCGAGGCCGACGCGCTGCCGCCGGTGCTCGACGTCGAGTCCGATTCCGAATCGAAAACCTGCCATCGCCATCTCGAACAGCAGCAGACCATCTCCGACATGAAGCTGATGTTGGACGAGATGGAGCGCTATTTCGGCAAGAAGCCGATCATCTATACCTCGGTCGATTTCTACGAGGCGATCCTCTCCGACGGCGCGTTCGCCGATTATTCGATGTGGGTGCGCTCGACCAAACACCACCCCTCGGTCAAATACGGCTCGCGGCCCTGGGTGTTCTGGCAATATCAAGCCGACGGCCGCATTCCCGGCATCGACGGCAAGGTCGATCGCAACGTGTTCCACGGCTCGGAAACTCAGTGGCAAGACTTCCTGGCGTCGCTCAACAAGTAAAGCCGCCTGCGATCAGGGACGCCGCGACGCTCATTGTGATTGATCGCGCCGGCGGCGGCTTTCGGGTGTTGATGGGGCGCCGGCACGCCGGCCACAAGTTCATGCCCGGCAAGTTCGTTTTTCCCGGCGGCGCCGTGGATCCCGAGGATCGCCGCATGGCCGTCGCCGCGCCGCTCGATGCGCGCGTCGGCGAGAAACTGCTGGCGCGGACGCGGCGGACCTCGCCCGAATACGCGCGGGCGCTGGCGTTGGCGGCTATTCGCGAAACCTTCGAGGAGACGGGGCTCGCGCTCGGCGTCACCGACCTGGGCGCTCCGCCTGATCCGCCGGCGGGCGCATGGACGCAGTTCGCGACGACCGGGGCGTTTCCGTCGCTGGAGGGCGTCGATTTCCTCGCCCGAGCGATCACGCCGCCGGGACGGCCACGTCGGTTCGACGCCCGTTTCTTCGTCGCCGAGGCGTCATGGATCGCCCACCGTGCGACTGGCGTCATTCATTCCGAAGCCGAGTTGACGGAGCTCGTATGGGTGCCGCTCGATGAGGCGTTGCGGCTGGAGATTCCGAACATCACGCGATTGATTCTGGGCGATCTCGCGAGCCTGGGGCCGCGCCCGTGGGACCTGGCGCGGCCGCGCCCTTTCTATCGCATGGTGCGCGGCAAACATACCGTCGAGACGATTTGACGGTTTGCGTCGAACTCACGTTGAAGACGTGGCTAGACGGCAAGGAGTGATGCGATTTTCCCTGCGGGAGATGGACGCAGGGTCGCCGTATGTCGATTTCCGAGACTATTATCTCGAAGTTTTGAAGTTGATTCCGTTCGTGGGCCCAAGACTTGCGTCGCGGATTGTGACTTTTGCGCGCCGATTGCTCGACGACGCAAACGAGCGCGACGCGCCTTTCTGTTCACGAAAACGTGAAGTCACGCTCGCGTCGCGTTGATTACTTAAACGCGATTTACGAATGGCTTATACCAGTCCCCACGAATGTTGACTCATTTGCGATTTCCCAATCGGCGTGGGGGGTGATTCAAACGGGCGAACGGGAGAGGTTCGCCATGAGAGGGATTGCGCTTCGGTCGGATTTTGAGGCGGCGGGGCTGCGCGCTTCGGCGCGGGCGTCGAAGAACGGAGCGCAGACGCGGCGTCTTCTGACGCTGGCGGCGATCTATGACGGAGCCAGCCGGTCGGAGGCCGCCAAGATCGGCGGAGTGACGCTGCAAATCGTCCGGGACTGGGTGGTCAGATTCAACGCCGAAGGGCCGGATGGGCTGATCAACAAGACAGCCCCTGGCCGGACGTCCATTCTCAACGCAGCGCAACGCAAGGCGCTGGCGGCGGTCGTGGAGAGCGGCCCACTTCCCGCAATCCATGGCGTCGTGCGCTGGCGGATCGTCGACCTGTGTCAGTGGGCGCATCTGGAGTTCGGCGTTTCGCTTTCCGAGCAGACGATGAGCCGCGAATTGCACGCGATGAACTACCGTAAGCTCACCGCCCGCCCGCGCCATCACGCGCAGGCCGAAGGCGCCATTGAGGATTTTAAAAAAACTTCCCCGCGCGCCTGGAGGAGATCGCCCACAAGCAAGGCGTCAAGACCGGCGACATAGAAGTTTGGTTCGCCGACGAGGCGCGCATCGGCCAGAAGAACAAGATCACGCGCCGATGGGCCAAGCGAGGTTCGCGGCCGAGCGCGCCGAAAGACCAGCGCACGGCGTCGGCCTACATCTTCGGCGCGATCTGCCCGAAGGAAGGCAAGGGCGCCGCTCTCGTCCTGCCGCGATGCGACACGCAGGCGATGAACCTGCATCTGGCCGAAATCGCCAAGAACGTCGCGCCCGGCGCGCATGCGGCTTTGCTCGTCGATCAAGCCGGCTGGCATCTCTCCGGCGCTCTCGTTGTCCCGCCCAACATCACCATCGTGGCGCTGCCCGCCAAATGTCCCGAACTCAACCCGCAGGAGAACGTTTGGCAATTCATCCGTGAAAACTGGCTGTCCAACCGCATCTTCAAATCCTACGAAGACATCCTCGATCACTGCTGTTACGCTTGGAACACCCTCATCGACCAACCGTGGCGCATCATGTCCATCGGACTGCGCAGGTGGGCACATGGGTACTGATCATTGAGGGGTGGTATTACAGTTAGGGACCGTCGGGAAAACGGAGGCCCCGATGCGCATTGCGAATCCGAAGTTCATGGCGTTTCCGTTTCGCGGGTTTGCGACATTGGGCTCGTTGTTTGAATCAACTCTGCTGAACGAGGTGAACGCGCCGCCGCCCGCGGGGCGCACGGAGGCGCTCGGCCCCGCGAAAGTGTCGCGACACGACGTGTGGGGATTGATCCGCGCGATACGCGCGGAGTCCCGGTTCGTCAATCCGGCGTCGCCTGAGATCGCCCGGCGAAGATTTGCAACGCTGGTGGCGAAAATCAGCAGAGCATAGCACCGAACGGAACCCTTCGGACGGGTCGGTCGGTCGGCCTCGCGCGCCAGCGCGCGGGAAGGGCTAACCATGAAAAGCGACGGACAAATAACCTAAAGACTTTCTAACCCGCTAAAATTTGATTTGCCTGAAACCGTAATCACGGATTCACCTAGCGCGGTATTTTTCAAAAACAACACAACGTTTATCTTCCCTCTTAAGTCGAAATTCGACGACATCACCTAGCTTCCCCTACGTGACGTTACACTGCGGAAGTACGTCCTTGTCGCGCGTAGACGGAAGGTTTGACATGCTAAACTTTGCGGAAACGCTGGCACAAGCTGGCGCGTCCCGGTCGGATCAGACGGAAGGCCGCCTCGATCCGCAATCCTTCTGGTCGTTGGCCGCCTTCGCCGACCTCGGCGCAGTCGCTTGCGCCGCCATCGTCGCGCAGGTCGGCTACAACGGGATTTTCCATCGCTGGGTGTCGATGGGTTCGGGAGGGCTGCGCCTTTCCGGCGTCGTCGCGGTCACGTTCGTGCTGGTCAATGTCGTGCGTCGCCGCTACGCGCTGAAAGACTATCTCGACTTGCGCGGCCACGCGCGCCGCGCCGCCAATACTTGGAACCTGGCGATCATGACCGCCGCGCTGCTCGGGTTCCTCGATCGCGCGCAAGATGACGTGTCGCGCGGCGCCTACATCGCGTTCTATGTCATCGGGCTCGCGTTCGTCATCGCCGCCCATGCGGGGATGGCGACCTGGGCCCGCCGCGTCGCGCGGTCGGGCGCCGCGGTGATCGCCCGGGCGTTGCTGGTCGGCGCGCGCGCCGACGTAGAGGCGCCGGCGCGGCGGGCCGAATTGCGCGAAGCCGGCTTGGCGATCGAGCGGGTGCTGGCCTTATCGGAAGATCCCGCCGAGCGGACGCGGCAACTCGCCGATGCGGTCAAATTCACGCGTCGGCAAGGCGTGCGCGAAGTTATCATCGCCGCCCCGATCGGTCGCGGCGACATCATCGAGGCGTGCCTGGCCGCGTTCCTCGAAAGTCCGGTGGAGGTGCGGTTGAAACTGTCGCCGTCGAGCGCGCAGTCGAAAATCGCCGCCGAACGGCTTGCCGCCGCCGTCGGCGACATCGGCCTGCACCCCTCCGCCTACGCTTTCACCGACGCCAATCGTCGGATCAAGCGCATCTGCGACGTGGTGATCGGCGCAGTGTCGCTGGTCGTGTTCGCGCCGCTGATGGCGGCGGTGGCGATCGCGATCAAGCTCGACAGCCGCGGGCCCGTGTTCTTCGTCCAGACCCGCCGCGGCTACAATAAGAAGCTGTTCCGCATCTACAAATTCCGCACCATGACGACGATCGAAAACGGCCGCAACGTCGCCCAGGCGAAGGCGAGGGATTGCCGCGTCACCCGGATGGGGCGGTGGATGCGCCGCTACAACGTCGACGAACTGCCGCAGCTTCTCAACGTGCTGCGCGGCGAAATGTCGCTGATCGGCCCGCGTCCGCACGCCATCCCGCACGACCGGCAATTCTCGCGCGAGATCGAATTCTACACGCGCCGCAACAACGTACCGCCGGGGATGACCGGATGGGCGCAGGTCAATGGCTATCGCGGCGCGATCGAATGCCTCGAGCATATCGAGCGGCGCGTCGAACTCGATCTGCACTACATCGACAATTGGTCTCTGCTGCTCGACTTCTGGATCCTCGCGATGACGCTGTTCTCCCGCAACGCGTACCGTAACGCCTTTTAAATCAGGGCGCCTGCGAGTTTTACCCTTCCTTCACGTCGCTCCCGCAAAATCGCATTGTTTTTCGGGTCGCGGCGCAGGCCTCCGCGCGCCACGCGAAGTCTCACGCGGTCATGGGCCGGCCACGGAGCGAGGAAGATGACGCGGGGATCGACAATCGAGCCAGATTTACGGCTCGACCCCGCATGGACCCCGGCGCTGCTGCAATGGTTTGAACTGGCTTGGCGCTGGCGGGTGCGGTTGCTGATCTGCGCCCTCGGCGGGATCTGCCTCGGCATGGCGGTCCGGCTGGCCTTCCCCGGCCATTATACGGCCGGCGAGCAATTGTTGTTCGATCCCGAGGGCATGAAGGTTTTCGCCTCCGACGCCACGCCGACTCGGCTCGACGCCAACGCGCAGATCAATTTCGTCGAAAGCCAGATGGGCGTGCTGTTGTCCGAACGCGTCCTCTCGCGGGTGTTCGCCCGCGAGTGCAGCGGCAAGGGCGAGCCGCCGCCGAGGAGCTTCGCCAAGTTTTGCGGCGCGACGAACGGTCCGTCCGCCCGCGCGCTCGACGCGTTGCGCGCGGCGCTCTCGGTCAAGCGCGCCGAGCGCAGCTTCCTGGTCGACGTCACCGCGGTCGCGCAGACGCCGGGGTTCGCCGCTCGCCTCGCCTCCGATTTGGTCGATAGCTACATCGAGGAGGATGGGGTGACCCGCGCCGCCGCCGCCGCGCAACTCGGCGCGGAGTTGGAGGGACGCATCGACGCCGTGCGGCGCAATCTCGCGGAATCCGAAAAGCGGGCCGAAGCGTATCGCCGTCAGGAAGACCTGACCACGATCGGCGACAAGCTGCTGATCGAGCTCAAGCTGACCGATGCGACCAACGGCCTCGACGCCGCGCAAAGCCGGATGCAACTTGCCGAAGCGCGCATGAAGCAATTGGAAACCACGCCGGAGGACGCCACCGGCCTCGGCGCGCTCGGCGATGACTCGGAGACGCGCCCGTTGTCGCTGCTGCTCGAGCGCCGTTCCGCGGCGCGCGGCGATCTCGCCCCGCTCACCGCGCGGCTCGGCGCACGCAATCCCGAGCTGATCCAGGCGCGAAGCCGTCTCGACGCGGCCGATCGCGACATCAAGCGGGAAATCGCCTCGATCCGCGCGGCGGCGCACGAGCAGCTCGTGCGCGCGCAGCACGAGCGCGAGACGTTCGCCCATTCCGTCGAACGGCTGACAAGCGAGCTCAATCGGGCGCGACAGTCGCAGATTGCGTTGCAGGCGCTGGACCAAAGCGTCGCCGCCAACCGGAAACTGCTGGAGAATTTCGAGAGCCGGTCGCGCGAGGTCGCGGAGATGGGTCGCCTCGATCTCGCCAACCTGCGCATCGCCTCGCAGGCGCATCCGCCGGTGACCCGAAATCTCGTGCTCGGCCTCGCCGTCTATGGCGTCGGCGGCTTCCTTATTGTCCTGGTGCTTGCGCTCGCCGCCGTCGCCGCGCTCGCGGCGCTCGCGGTCACTTTCTACCCGCGCCAAACCGCCGCGGCGCGTTACGCGCCAAGCGAGGACGCCGCCGATCTGCTGCGTGACGCTTCCCGCCGCCTGCGCGCTGGGGCCGTCGGCTGACGTTTGCGAATAAAACGCCGGCCCGCGTTAAGTCCCTCGCTACTGACCCATAGTAAGCTCCCCGCCACGCGCATCCCCGTGATGTATTAGAGGAGAGGGCATGCCGGCCAAGCCGGGATCATCGGACAAGCGCATCCTCGGCTGGCTCGGTTGGGCCGGGGCTGACGCGATCGGCCGGCTGGCGCTACTGACGGGAAGCACCGCGCTGTTCTCGCGGCTGTTGACCCCGCGTGATTTCGGCTTGACGGCGCTTGCGCTGACCTTCGTCGCCGTCGGCGCCGTGTTCGTCGGCATGCCGTTCGAGGAAGCGCTGGCGCAGCGAAAGCACCTGCGCCGAATCCACCTGAGCGCCGCCCTCGGCGTCTCCTTTGTCATCGGCGGCGTGGTGATGGTCGTCGCCACGGGACTAGGCTGGGGTCTGGCGCGCCTCTACGGCGAGCCGGAGTTCGCCTGGATGATGCCGGCGGCGATGGTCTCGGTATTCTTCAGCGGCCACACCGCGATTCTGATCGCGCTGGCGCGACGGCTGCGCCGATTCAACGACGTGGCGCAGGCTTCGCTGCTCGGCCATGTGTTCGGGGTCGCGGTGTCGCTCGTGCTTGGTTGGGCGGGCGCAGGGCCCTGGGCGCTGATCGCCAATCGCGTGCTGATCTTCGTCGGCGTCGACCTCGCCTTGCAATGGCGGCTCGGGTTCCTCGTGCTGCCGCGCTGGTCGCCACGCCACGTCGACGGGTTTGGCCGCTTCGCCGGTATCTCTTTCCTCGACCGGCTCGCCGACAATCTGACGTATCTGTTGTTCAACAACGTCGTCGAGGCGATCTATGGCGCGACGACCCTCGGTTACGTCAACATGGCGATGCGCGTGGTCGAGCCGATCCGCGGCGCGGTCAACGCGACCGGACATAATCTCGCGTTCTCGTTCTTCGCCCCGGTCGCGGGCGACCGTCGCCGTCTCGCCGCGATGGCGGAAGCGGTGATCGGCCAGTCCTCGCTCGTCGTCGCGCCGATGTTTTGCGGGCTCGCGGCGGTGACGCCGGTGCTGCTGCCGCTGCTCGCGGGGCCGGGCTGGGATCAGGCGATCGGCGTCGCGGTCTGCCTGTCGATCGGTTGCGCGCTCGCGGCGCCGCCGCGGCTCATCTTCACCGCGCTGTCCGCCGCGGCGAAACCGGAATACGCGCTCGCCTCGACGACGGCGAGCCTTGTCGCGACGCTGATCGCGCTCGTCGCGCTGGCGCCGCTCGGGCCGCTCAGCGTCGGCCTCGCCCGCATCATCGGCGACGCGGCGCGGCTCGTCACCGCGCTGTCCCTCACCTCGCCGGCGATGGCCTGGTCGCGGCTCGATCGGTGCCGCACGCTCGCGCCCTCGTTCGCGCTATCGCTGGCGATGGCGCTGGTGGTGGCGCGGCTGGGGGAATGGGCGCCCCTCGGCCGGCCGCTGCCCTGGCTGATCCTGATGGTCGCCGCCGGCGTCGCGGTCTACGCGATGTTGCTCGCCTTGTTCGCGCGGCCCTTCCTCGCGCGGGTGTTGGCGCTGGCGCGCCCGGCGTGGGGCGCGTCATGAGGGTTTTGGTCACGGGGGCAGGCGGCTTCATTGGCGGCGCCGTCGTTTATGCTCTGCGGGCGGCGGGCTCGCGGGTCAAGGCCGGGCTGCGGCGCGGCGTCGATGCGCCCGGCGCCGTGTTCTGCGACCTCGACGCGCCGGACAGCCTCACCGAAGCGCTTGCCGGCGTCGATCTCGTCGTACATGCGGCTTATGGCGACGTCGCCGCGATGCAAGCGCAGACGGAGGCGCTGCTGGCCGCGATGAGCCGCGCCGGCGTCGCGCGGTTGATCGCGCTGAGTTCGATCGCCGTTTACGGCGAGGCCGAGGGCGTCGTCGACGAGACGGCGCCGCCGCGTGGCCGGCTCGACCCCTATGGCGCGGCCAAGGTCGCCTGCGAGACGGCGGTGCGCCGCTGGGTGGAGGGCGCGCCCGACCGCCACGCCGTGCTGCTGCGGCCGGGCATCGTCTACGGCGCCGGGAGCCGGTTCTGGGTCGACAAGCTGGCCGAACGCATCCGCGCCCGCGCCTGGGGCGATCTGGGGGCGCAGGGCGAGGGGCTGGCGGCGCTGATCCATGTCGACGATCTCGCCGCGATGATTGTTTGGCTCGCGGCGAGCGAGGCGCTTCCGCCTAATGTGACGCTCAACGCTGTCGGGCCGGAGACGCCGAGCTGGAACGCGTATTTCGCTGCGCTCGCTGAAACACTCAGGACGCCGCTGCCGCGCTGGAGCGCGCGTGAGGTCGGGAGGCGGCGCGCCTTGGCGCTCCCCGCCAAAGCATGGCGCAGGCTCGGCCTGCCCGGCGGCCGCGCCTGGGCGCTCGGGCCGACCCGCGGCGAGCTGGCGCTGTTTTCCCGCAGGGCGAGCTACAGCATGGAAGCCGCGCGACGACTCGGGCTTGCGCCTAGGGTGCGGCTCGAAGAGGGGTTGCGCCGCTTGCGCTGAACGAGGGCTAGGGCGTGAATGAGAACACGACGCCGCAGCCGTAGGGCGCGCAAGCGCCCGAGGTGTCGCCGCCGTAGGTCGTCACGCCGAGAACGGCGCCCTTGTACAGCAGGAGCTGACCGACAGGCTCCGCGCCGAGCGCGACATTGCCGAACCCGTGGACGACGCCGCCCCAACCCCAGCCGCTGGCGCCCTTCGTCAATGTGTAGAGGACGCCGCAGCCGTAGGGTAGGCCGGTGACGTCTTCGCACGCCAGGCTGTCCGCGCCGCCGTATTTCGTCACGCCGTAGAGCGTCGAGGCGCCGTCGGCGAGCAGCGCGCCATAGGGGACTGCGCCGTCCGTCTGCTGGAAGGCGTGGATCAGCGACATCGTCCAGGGCGTCGACCCGTTCGCGGGCGCCGTGAGCTTCGCGACGTCGCCGCAGCCGTTGCTGCCAAGCTCCGGGCATAATTGAAAATGGCCGCCGCCCTCGGTCGTGAAGATGCCTCCGTTCGCCGCTGCGGCCGCCGCCGGCCGGGCCTGGTTGATGTCGTCGATATAATTCAAGAAGACGGACTCGATGTTTTGCGGGCCAAAGACCTCACATAATGCAAACCACATGACTGTATAGATAATGGTTCCGGTGGCTCGTCCTATTACTGCCAGCCGGGCAATGTCGCCATTTCCGGCGCAGGAAGGATCCACCGCCTTCTTCGACGGGGCGGTCGCGCCGCCTTCGAACGTGGTGACATAGATATTTCCGGCGGAATCAAACGAAGGCGCCGCCATCGGCATCGCGCCGTCGCTGCCGCCGGCGAAGGGGTGCAGCAAGGTCTCGGTCCACTTGCCAGTGGCGCGGCCCAGCGCGTAAATCATCCCGCAGCCGGTGTTGACGCCATTATAGGAGCCGCAGGCCGCCGCGCCGCCGCCCGCGACCGTCGTGCCGTAGAGCGCCCCGTCGGGACCGAGCGCCAAGCCCCACGGCCGCGCCCCGTCGCTGCCGCCGGTGAACTGGTGCAGCACCGTCAGCGCCCACGCCTGTTTGCCGGCCGGCGGCGGCGTCAGGGCGACGAGCGTGCCGCAAGCAAAGCCGGTGCAGATGGCCGTTCCACCGCTGGTCTGCACGCCGTAGAGCGCGCCGGGTGTCCCGACCAGCGCCGAGACCGTCGATTTCGGGTAGAAGATCGGCGTGAAGCTCCAGACGCCCTGATCGTTCTGTTCGAGTTTGAAGACGGCCTGGCTGTCGGCGCCGTAAAGCGCGCCGCCGGGGCCGACGACCAAGCCCGTGCTCGGCCATTGCCCGTCCGCGCCGTCGCGAAATGTGTGCAGCGTCGTGTAAGTTGAAGCCCAGGCGGCGGTGGCGCCGAGGACGATGCAAATCAGAGCAAACAACAGTCGATAGGTTGCAATCATCGGTCTACCTCCAAACGAGGCGTCGCGGGTCCGCTTGGCGCCGAGCGGCCCTTGATGACGACAAGCTGAACCAAGTCGGCCGCCTCCGCAAGGGCGCTCCGCGGCTTTGCGTCACCCGCCTCGACAGGCTCCCATCCCCTATGCCATGGGGGAGCGGCGGAGGCCTGATGAGCCGTTTCACCCTCTACTTGATTAAGCCGTCGCATTACGACGACGACGGTTATGTGATTCAATGGGTTCGCTCGGCGATTCCATCGAACTCGCTCGCCGTCATGCACGGGCTCGCCGAGGATTGCCGGGAGCGCGGCGCGCTGGGGCCGGATGTCGCCTTCGACATCGTCGCCATGGACGAAACCAACACGCGCATCCGCCCGGAGCGCATCGCGGCCGACATTTCGCGCGACGGCGGGCGCGGCCTCGTCTGCCTGGTCGGCGTACAGTCGAATCAGTTCCCGCGCGCCATGGACCTCGCGCGGCGGTTCAAGAGCGCCGGGGCGCAGGTCGCGATCGGCGGGTTTCACGTCTCCGGCTGTCTCGCCATGCTGCCGGAAACGCCGGCTGATCTCGTCGAGGCGCAAGCGATCGGCGTCAGCCTGTTCGCCGGCGAGGCCGAGGGGCGGCTGGAGGGCGTGCTTCGCGACGCTTACCAGGGCGCGCTGCGGCCGCTGTACAATTTCATGAACGACCTGCCGGGCATCGAGGGCGCGCCGACCCCGATCCTCAGCGCCTCGCTCGTCAAACGCACCGCCGGATTGGTCACCAGCTTCGACGCGGGGCGCGGCTGTCCGTTTCAATGCTCGTTCTGCACGATCATCAACGTGCAGGGCCGAAAATCGCGCTACCGCACGCCCGACGACGTCGAGCGCATCATCCGCGCCAATCTCGGCAACGGCATCGACCATTTCTTCATCACCGACGACAATCTCGCCCGCAACAAGAACTGGGAGCCGATCTTCGACCGTCTCATCGCGATGCGGCAGAACGAGAAGCTGGCGTTTCACTTCGTCATCCAGGTCGACACGCTGGTTCACCGCATTCCGCGCTTCATCGAGAAGGCGGCGGCGGCGGGCGTCAGGCGCGTGTTTCTCGGCCTAGAGAACATCAACCCCGACAGCCTGGTCGGCGCCAAGAAGAAGCAGAACCGGATTTCGGAATATCGCGAGATGCTGCTCGCCTGGAAAGCAGTCGGCTGTTTCACCTACGCCGGTTACATCCTCGGCTTCCCGAGCGACACGCCGGAAACGATCGTGCGCGACATCGAGATCATCAAGCGCGAGCTGCCGCTCGATCTCTTGGAGTTCTTTTGTCTGACGCCGCTGCCGGGCTCCGAAGATCACAAGCGTCTGACGCTCGCCGGGACCGCGATGGACCCCGACATGAACAAATACGACCTTGAGCATGTCGTGACCGGCCATCCCAAGATGTCGAAGGCGGAATGGGAGCGCGCCTATCGGCTGGCCTGGGAGACCTACTACACGCCCGCGCACATGGAGACCGTCATGCGCCGGGCGGTGGCGACGGGCATCAGTCCCGGCAAGATGATGTTCCTGCTGATCTGGTTCTACGGCTGCGTGACCTTGGAGAAAATCCACCCGCTCGAAGGCGGCTATCTTCGGCGCAAGGTGCGACGCGACCGACGGCCGGGATTCAAGTTGGAGAACCCGCTGGTCTTCTATCCCCGCTATGCCGCCGAACTGATCGCCAAGCACATCGCGATCGGCCGTTTCGTCTGGCGCATGGGTCGCGTCCGCCGCCAGCTCAAGCGCGACCCGTTGGCGCGGAACTACACCGACGAGGCGCTGACGCCAGTGAGCGCCGAGGAACTCGACGAGTTGGAAATGTTCAACGTAACCTCGGCCGCGCGCGGCGCCGCCGACAAGGCCAAGCGTAAATTGGCGCCGGCGTGATTAACTGAGGCCCAGCACGTCCGCCATGCTGTAAAGCCCCGGCTTGCGGTCGCGGGCCCACAGCGCGGCCTTCAACGCGCCGCGCGCGAACAGCGCCCGGTCGTCAGCCTGATGCGACAGTGTGATGCGCTCGCCGTCGCCGGCGAAGATCACGCTGTGGTCGCCAATGACGCCGCCGCCGCGCAACGAGGCGAAGCCGATCGCCCCGCGCGCCCGCGCGCCGGTCAGCCCGTCGCGGCCGCGCTCGGCGTGGGTTTTCAGCTCAATCCCGCGACCCTGCGCCGCCGCTTCGCCGAGCAGCAGCGCCGTGCCGGACGGCGCATCGACTTTCATGCGGTGGTGCATCTCGACGATCTCGATGTCGAACTCCTCGCCGAGCGCCTGCGCGGCTTGCCGGACCAACGCCGCGAGCAGATTGACGCCGAGGCTCATGTTGCCGGAGCGCACGATCGGCGCGTGCCGCGCGGCGGCCGCGAGCTTCGCCCCTTCGGCCTCGCTCAAGCCGGTGGTGCCGATCACATGCGCGATGCGCGCCTGCGCCGCGAGGGCGGCGAACTCCACCGTCGCGACGGGAGCGGAGAAATCGACGATTCCCTCCGCGTTGACCAGCAGCGGCAGCGGATCGTCGCTGATCGCCACGCCGAGCGCCGGCAGCCCCGCCACCACGCCGGCGTCCTGCCCCAGCGCCGCCGCGCCCGGCCGCTCCAACGCGCCGCTCAGGGTGACGCCCGGCGTCTCGTGGATCGCCTTGACGAGCGTGCGGCCCATCCGCCCGGCGGCGCCGGTGACGACCAATCGCATCTCCGACATCGCCAACTCCGTTCAGCCCGGCTGCGGCCCGTCGTAGCCCTCGGCGATAACGAGGTCGGCGAGGCTCGCCTTGGCGCGCAGCGCCAAGGCGCGCTGATATTCGGGCGAGCGATAGCAGGCGAGCGCGGACTCGTAATCCTCGAACTCGATCACCACCTGGCGCGTTCGCGAATTCCCCTCAACTACTTCGTGCCGGCCGGCGCGCACCAGAAACCGGCCGCCGTATTTGGCGAACGCCACGGCGTTGGCGGCGATATAAGCTTTGTAAGCCTCGGGGTCGGCGACATCGACGTGCGCGATCCAGTATCCCTTGGCCATCAGACGCCCTCCACCAGCACCATCTCCATATCGGCCGCGCCTTCGCGATGCGCCCTGGCGGCCTGATATTCGGCGGAGTGATAATAGGCGCGAGCGGCGTCGTAGCTCTCAAACTCGATGACGACGTTGCGGCGGCGCGCCGGCCCCTCCAGCGCCTCGAATTTTCCCCCGCGCGCCAACAGCTTGCCGCCATGCGCGGCGATCACCTTCGTGGAGGCCTCCGCGTATTTGGCGTACGCCTGGGGATCTCTGACGTCGACGCGGGAAATGACATAACCCTTCGGCATTTCGGCTCCCTTTCGTGGGAGCCGAGCCTAAAGGTTCACAAGCCGAGATCAAGTCTACTTCGTTTGCGGGCCGGCGTCGGCCATCAACGGCGGCAAGTCGCCGCGACCGTTGAGCGCGCCGGGCGCCCAATAGAGGCCGGGCCGCATCGCGTAGAAGATATGCAGGCCGACGCGGTCGAGCCGTTTCAGCGTCCCGGCCCAGAACGGACGCACGTAGGCGGCGTGATAGTTGATCGCCGAGGCGAATTTGGGGTCGTAGCTCGTTCCCTTGAACACGGCGTCGGCGATGCGCGTCGCAGTCGCCCAGCACGTCGGCTCCTCGATGCGCAGCGACTTGCCCTCGCAGGCGAACGAAAACTGGCAGGCGAACGGCCGCTCGCGGTCCTGGTAGACCACGCCGCACACCGTCGTCGGATAGATGCCGCTGCGCACGCGATTCAGCACGACCTGCGCGACGGCGGCCTGGCCCGCTTCCGGCTCGCTGCGCGCCTCGAAATAGATCGCCTCGGCGAGGCAGCGCATCTGGCGCGCGCTGTCCTTCGGGTCGATCAAGGTCGCGTAGGGCGGCCGGTCGGAGAGGTCGGTCTTGGCGGGAACGAAGCTTTGGCCGGCCGGGGTCGTCGACGCAAGCGCTCGTCCGCCGGGGGCTGGGTCGTCGGACGGGCTCGGCGACACCGAGGCGAGCGCGAACGCGAGCGGCGGCTGCGGCGTCGTCCCGTCGCCGAACACATCGGGCGCCGGAGCGGCGACGTTCTGGCTGTCGCCGGCGGCCTTGGCCTGGAAGCCCGGACGCAACGAGACGAACGGGTCGCCGCGATGGGCGCGATTGATGACCGGCTTGGGATAGGCGATCGACTTCGGCGCATAGCGCGGCTCGATTTCGTCGGGCAGGGCGGCGAGGTCGTCGCGCTCGCCGACGGTATAGCGGGCTTCGAGCAGCTTGGCGCCGTCAGCGAAGCCGACGTCGAGACGGGTGCGGGTCGGGATCGACAGACCGCCCGTCTCCGGGTCGGGATCGGCGCGCGCGGCGAGCGAGACGATCATCGCCGTAGCCAACACCCACGGCGCGAACGTCGAAGCCGCCCAACCGATACGCGAACGACCCATACGCAACCTTCAGCCTGCGAAGATCCGCCCGTCGCGCCGCCGGTTTGCCCGAGGCGGCGCGGGATCTTGGTAGAACCTTAAGGTTGCGGCGGCCTTACCGGGGAAGGGAGCGGCGCGTCCCGTTCTGGGGCGCCGGCGTCACGCCGCGTCGACCACGGCCCCGAACCGTCGCTGGAACGCCGCCCGCAACGCGCCGTCCGCCTCAGCCATCGTCGTCGCCAACCCGAGATCGCGCAGGCTGGTAACGCCGAGATGGGGCGCAGAAATTCCGCAGGGCACGACGCCGTCGAAATGCGACAGGTTCGGCGCCACATTCAGCGCGACGCCGTGAAACGTTGCCCAGCGGCGTACCCGCACGCCGAGCGCGGCGATCTTGTCTTCCGCCGCGGCGCCCTTGTCGGGCCGCGCCACCCAGACGCCGACCCGGTCCTGCCGCGTCTCGCCCTCGACGCCGAACGTCGCCAGCGTGTCGATCAGCCATGCCTCCAGCGAAGCGACGAAAGCGCGCAGGTCGGGACGGCGACGCTTCAGGTCGAGCATCACATAGGCGACCCGCTGACCCGGCCCGTGGTAGGTGTATTGGCCGCCTCGCCCGGTCCTGAACACGGGAAAGCGTGCGTCGAGCAAGTCCTGCGGCTTCGCGCTGGTTCCAGCGGTATAGAGCGGCGGATGCTCGAGCAGCCACACGCGCTCGCGCGCTTCGCCGGCCGCGATCGCGTCGGCGCGCGCCTCCATTTCCGTGACCGCACGCTCGTAGCCGACCAGGCCCGCGGCCGTCGCCCATTCGACGGGGGGCGCCCCTTGAGTCGGTAGCAGGGTCTCCGGGGGCAGGCGTTGCGAGGTCAAGACGGCCTTCTGTGACGAGAAAGCCCGCTTATGCTCGCAGATTTCAGGGAACGCCAACTTGACGCAACGTCAAAATAGATATTGAAATAGAATCATCGCAACAGATCGCATGTTTCGCGTTTTTTCAGCGCGGATAAAACAACTTGATGTATTCTCAGAGCATTTGCCGGCGCGGGCTGACGATGGCGCTGACGGTCGCGCCCACGGCGGCGCTGGCGGGCGCCTGGACGATGCCGCAAGGGCAGGGCCTGATTATCGAAACCCTGTCCGGCTGGACCGGCGCCGGAGAGCCCTATGGCGGCTCGCCCGCCCCGCGCGAAAACAAGATCGAATCGCAGACCTATGCCGAATATGGCCTGACGGACGGCCTGACGTTCGTCGGCCAGATGTCCGTCGAGCGCTATGCGTTCGGTCCGCCGACGAAGGACGTATTTTTCGGCTTCGACTACTCCGGGGCGGGACTTAGAGCGCGCCTCTGGTCCGACGATGCGTGGGTGTTCTCGTTGGAGGCCAGCGCCTATGTCTCCGGCGCGCGCGACGCGACAAGGCCGGCGCAGGACGGCAATACCGCGCCCGACGCGGATGCGCGGGCCGAACTCGGGCGCAATCTCACCTTGTTCGGGTCGCCCGCTTTCATCGACGCGCAGGCGGGTTATCGATTCCGCACCGCCGGACCGCCGGGGGAATGGCATGGCGACCTGACGCTCGGGGTCAACTGGACCGCGCGCACGCAAATTCTCATGCAGACGTTCAACACCGTCTCCAACGGCGCCGGCGCGCCCGGCTTCGTCCCCTGGGAGAGCCATAAGGGACAGCTCAGCGTCGTCTATGCGCTGAACGAAAACTGGTCGGTGCAGATCGGCGGATTCGCGACGCTGTATCGCCGCAACACCGACAGCGAATATGGCGGCCTGGTTGCGGTGTGGCGGCGATTCTGAGCGCGCGCGCGAATCGGTTAGGGCCTGGGAATGTTCGCCTACTCGTTCGCCCTGGCGCTCGCCGCCGCCCTTATCGACATAACGCTCGGCTATCCCGCGCGGCTCGAGCGGGCGATCGGCGCGCCGTCGCGATGGATTGCGAGTTGGCTCGGCCTCGTCCGCACGGTGGTCGGAGGCTGGACCGGACGCGGCGGCGTCGCGCTGTATCTCGCGCCGATCCTCGTCGCTGCGGCGCTCGTCGCACAAGCTTTGCCGTCGGGGCCGATCGGCTTCGTCGCCACCGCGGCGCTGGCCTCGGCGTTCTGCGGGCGGCAACGCCTTGATCTCAGCGCCCGCGAGGTCGCGGCGGCCTGGGAGCGCGACGGGCCTTACGGGGCGCTCGCCGCCACGGAGGCGCTCGGCGCTGCCGAAGCCGAGACGCGACTCGGCCGCGCCAGCGCGGCGGCGATCGCGGCGCGATTCGCCGACGAGGTCGCGGCGACGACGGCGTTCATCCTGATCGGCGGCCTCGTCGGCGCCGCGTTCTGCCGCGCCGTGGTCATCGCCGGCCGCGCCTGCCGGGAGCAGGGCGATTCCGCGCCGTTCGCCCGCGCCGTCGCCGGGCTGGAGGCATGGACGATCGCTCCCGCCGCGCGGCTCGGCGCGATGTGGATCGCCATCGCCGCTTTAGGCGACGGCGGCGCCGCCCTCAAAGCGGTCGCGGCGCCCGCGACGACGCCGACCGCGCCGGCGCAGGCGGCGATGCTGGCGGCGCTCGGACCGCCAACACGGGACGAGGGAAGTTACATTCGCCGCGCTCTGGCGCTGTTCCGGCGCGCCGCGGCGGCCGAGATGATCGCGCTGGCTGGGCTGGCTCTTCTGGCAGCCGCTGGAGTTTGAAGAGCACGACGTAACGAAACCGCGAACGCGGCGAACGTTCGAGTGGCGCGCCTCGATGCGCGCGGGATCGGAGAACGCCCATGAATGGAAAGACCCTTACGCTCGCCGGAGCCGTCGCGGCCGCTTTGGCGGTCGCGCCGCTTGTCGCGAGCGCGGCGCCGCCTGCCGGCAAGGAGGCGTGTTACGGCGTCTCCATGAGAGGTCATAACGATTGCGCCGCCGGCGTTCACGACTGCGCGGGTAAGGGGACCGCCGACTATGATGGCGGCGATTTCAAGTTTGTCCCTGCCGGCACCTGCGAGAAGATGACCGTCCATGGACACAAGGGCTCGCTGACGCCTGCGTAAGCGTCTGAGACACCGGCGCCCGTGTTCGCGGGCGCCGGCCAACCGCGTTCCTGGACGCGCGCCGTCGAGACGCGTACCCTTCCCCAACGGGTTCGGGGACAGGCGATGTTGCGCGACGCGCGCGGTCTTGAACTGACGGGAAGCCGGGGTTCGGTCGAAAGCTTCGACCGGGCGATTGTCGATTATTACGCCCTCGGCGGCGATCCCGTCGGCAAACTGAAGTCCGCTTTGGCGGCCGATCCCGCTTTCGCGCTCGGCGCCGTGGCGGTTGCCGCGCTGTTTCTCCTCGGCGGATTCCGGCCGGATCACGCCGAGGTCAAAGCCGCGCTGAAGGCCGCGCGCGCCGCCGCCCGGCGCGCCACGCCCCGGGAAAACCTGCATCTGGAGGCCGTCGAGACCTGGGCCGAGGGGCGGCTGCGCGACGCGACCGCCGTGTGGGAGGAGATCCTCGTCGATTACCCGAGGGACGCGCTGGCGCTGCGGCTCGCGCAGGACGCCTATTTTTTCCTCGGCGCCTCGGCGGCCATGCGCGACAGTGTGGCGAGGGTGCTGCCCGAATGGCGGGACGACGACCCGCTGACGGGCGCGGTGCTCGGCCTGCGCGCCTTCGGCCTGGAGGAGACCGGCGACTATGCCGGCGCCGAAACCTTCGCCCGCGAGGCGCTGCGCCGCAATCCCGCCGACGCCTGGGCGGCGCATGCGTTGGCGCATGTGTTCGAGATGACGGCGCGGCCGGAGGAAGGCGTCGCGTTCCTGACCGCGTCGCGCGACGACTGGCGCGCTGCGCATTTCATGGCCGGTCATAACGGTTGGCATCTCGCGCTTTATCTGATCGAACTCGGCCGGATCGAGGAAGTGCTCGACGGCTTCGATCGCTACATGCTGGCGGCGCTGCCGAACGACGCCACGCTCGACCGCGTCGACGCCGCCTCGCTGCTGTGGCGATTGGAGCTCGAAGGCGTCGACGTCGGCGCGCGCTGGGGCGCGGTGAGCAAACAATGGGCGCCGCATGTGCATGAGCACGTGTTCGCGTTCAACGATCTGCATCTGGCCTTCGCCGCGGCGCGCAACGGCGACCCGCGCCTGCGCGAGCTGTTCCGCGATTCGCTCGACGCCTATGCGCGCGAGGGCGAGGGCGACAATGCGATCGTGATGGCCGGCGTCGGCCGTTCGTTGATCGACGCGATGCTGGACTTCGCCGACCAACGCTATGCGGAGGCCGCCGAGCGCATCCTGCCGTTACGCTACGACGTGTGGCGGATCGGCGGCAGCCACGCGCAGCGCGACGTCGTCGATCTCACGCTGCTCGTCGCCGCCGAACGCGCCGGCGAGCGCAACCTCGCGCGAGCGCTGCGGGCCGAGCGCGCGGCGTTGCGCCCGACGCCGCGCTGGCGCGCGAGATCTGGCGCGTAAGTTGCGAGGCGCCTCGCGCGTCCTCCGGAGGTCAAATCCATGCTGAACACCAAGCAAAAAGTGCTCCGCGACTTCTGGTATTCGACCGTGCCGGTCGCCATGCTCGCCGACGGGCCGAAGCCGTTCAAGCTGCTCGGCCAGGAACTCGCGCTGTTTCTCGACAAGGACGGCCTGCCCGCCGCGCTCGAAGACCGCTGTTGCCATCGCACCGCGAAGCTGTCGAAGGGCTGGATCAACAACGGCAATCTGGTCTGCGGCTACCACGGCTGGGAATATGATCGCGACGGCAAGCTCGTGATGATCCCGCAATTCCCGTTCGAGCAGCCGGTCCCCAACGCGCGGGCGAAAAACTTCCTGGCCAAGGAGCGCTACGGCTATGTCTGGGTTTGTCTCGGCGAGCCGCTGACCGACGTGCCCGAGCTTACGTACGACGTCGATCCGGCGTTCCGCCGCATCCATCAATTCTACGACCGCTGGGGCACCTCGGCGCTGCGGCTGATGGAGAACTCGTTCGACAACGCGCATTTCGCGTTCGTCCACAAGGGCACATTCGGCGATATCAACCAGCCGAAACCCGAGAAATACGAAATCACCGAGACCGACTACGGCTTCGTCGCCGAGACCATCGTCACGGTGCGCAATCCGCCGACCGCCGCGCGGATTACCGGTTCGACCGAGCCGACGACCAAGCGCATCATGCGCAATCACTGGTATCTGCCGTTCTGTCGGACGATGGACATGACCTATCCCTCGGGTTTGCGTCACGTCATCTTCAACTGCGCGACGCCAATCGACGACGGCGCGATCCAGCTTACGCAGATCCTGTTCCGCAATGACAAGGAAGAGGATTGCTCGACCGCCGAACTCATCGCCTGGGACAAGGCGATCGTCGAAGAAGATCGCGAGATGCTGGAGGCGACCGATCCCGACGCGATAGTCGACATGAGCCGCAAGATCGAGATGCACATGCCCTCCGACCGCCCCGGGATGTTGATGCGCAATCGGTTGCTGGCGCTGTTGAAGGCGCATGGCGAAATCGAGGTTCCCAGAGGGGCGTAAGGGTCCGCTGCTCCATCAATAAAAGTTGAAACCAACGTTTCCAAGCGCCGGCGCGAGCCTGAGAACGCCCCTTTTCCGCCGAATTCCGCCGCATTCGCAAAAGCCCGGGCCGCCAATCCTGGCGTCCTGTGCTTGACGCAACGCAATGCAGGCCGCATTTTGCCACAATGCGGCCCGCGAGCGCGGCGCGAGCCGAGGCGTCATCCGCCAGGCGGTTCAACCAGCCCTGGGCAGTTTGACGGGACCGAGTCCTCAGTTCGCAGTCGCCCCTGCTCGCGCCGGGTATCGTCAGCGTCCGCCGACCCCACAGGCGCCCAATGGACTGTGAACCCTCCGCCGAGCGCATCGCCGCGTTTATCAGCGATCTAAACGGTGTTCCCTTTAGCGTCGAGCCATCGCTGCTGCGGCGCAAATCGCGCGACTATTTCTGGTACAGTCAGGCGCTCGCCGAGGATCTCAACGGCAAGCGCGCGGACGTCGTCGTCACGCCGCGTAACGAGGCCGATGTGCTCAAGGTCGCCGGGCTTTGCGCGAAATGGCGCGTGCCGCTGACGCCGCGCGGCGCCGGCACCGGCAATTATGGCCAGGCGGTGCCGCTGCACGGCGGCGTCGTGCTCGACATGAGCGAGATGGGCGCGATCGAATGGGTGCGGCCGGGCGCGATGCGGGTGCAGCCAGGCGCGCGCATGCACATTGTCGATGAGATGTTGCGGCTCGGCGGCCAGGAGCAGCGGCTGCACCCCTCGACCAAACGCAGCGCCACCCTCGGCGGCTTCGTCGCCGGCGGCTCCGGCGGCGTCGGCTCGGTGACCTGGGGCGGTTTGCGCGAGCCCGGCAACATCCTCGCGGCGCGCGTCATCACGGTGGAGGACACGCCGCGCGCGATCGAATTGCGCGGCGACGCGGCGCAAAAGATCAACCGCGCCTACGGCGCCACGGGAATCCTCACCGCCCTGGAGATGCCGCTCGCGCAGCTCTGGGAATGGATCGATGTCGCAGTGGCGTTTGACAGCTTCGCGGCGGCTTGCGAGGCGGGACTGGCCGTGGCCTTGGCCGACGGCGTCGTGAAGAAACTCGTGACGTCGATCTCCTGGCCGATTCCCCGCTATTTCGGGCCGTTCGCCGCCGCCTGCCCGGAAGGCAAGAGCCTGCTGATCGCCATGATCGCCAAGCCGAGCCTGGAGACATTCAAAACGCTCGTCCGGGGCGGCGAGATCGTTCACGAAAAGCCGTTCGACGACAGCGCGGCGGAAACCCCGCTCTACGAATATACGTGGAACCATACGACATTGCAGGTGCTGAAGACGGACCGCAACGTGAGCTATCAGCAATGCTTGTTTCCTCACGATCGCCTGTTGGCGAGCGTCGCGGAGATGGTCGCCTTGTTCGGCGACGAAGTTTGGCACCATCTCGAATTCGTCCGCTTCGGCGGCCGCGTCACCGCCAGCGCGCTGCCGGTGGTGCGGTTCACCACGCGGGCGCGGCTGTTTGAGATCGTCGATCTCTACGAGAAGCACGGCGTGATGGTCGCCAATCCGCACGTCTTCACGTTGGAGGAGGGCAGTCGGCACAAGCGCGCCGACGCCGATCAACTCGGCTTCAAGGCGGAGGTCGATCCCTACGGCCTGCTCAATCCCGGCAAGATGCGCAGCTACGCGCCCGTCCGCGAATGAAGGTCCTCTATGTCTACTGCCACCCGCTGCCTGAAAGTCTCCACGCGGCGCTTCGCGTCGAAGCGTTGGCCGGATTGACGGCGGCGGGACACGAGGTCGATCTGTTCGATCTCTACGCCGAGAAGTTCGATCCGGTGCTGTCCGAGGAAGGCCGGCGCCATTATCACGACGAGCCGATCAATCAAGCGGGACTGGAGCCGATCATCGCGCGTCTCCAGCGCGCCGAGGCGATCGTGCTGCAATTCCCGACCTGGTGCTTCGGGCCGCCGGCGATGCTGAAAGGTTTTTTCGATCGCGTGTTCATGCCCGGCGTGGCGTTTGACCTGAGCAATCCGGCGCGCGTGAAGCCGCTGCTCGGCAACATTCGCAAGATCGCGGGCATCGTCACCTACGGGCGGCCGCGGCTGATGGCGCTGTGGATGGGCGATCCGCCGCGCAAGATCGTAACGCGTTACGTGCGCTGGTTCGCGGGGCCCGGGGCCAAGGCGGAATATCACGCGCTGTATCATCTCAATGTCGCGACACAGGCGCAGCGCGAAGCGTTCCTCGCGCGGGTGCGGTCGGCGATGCAGCGGTTCTGAGAAGCGGCGCCGGCGCCGTCATTGCGAGCGAAGCAAAGCAATCCAAGGCGCCGCGATGCATTCTATCCGGCCGGCGAACGATCTCTCGGAGATGGGTTGCTTCGCTTCGCTCGCAATGACGGACGGCGGTGCGCGTCAACAAACAAGCAAACAAACAAATCCTCCTCACGCCTTCCCATAAGTCTCGTCGAACGCGTAGCCGGCGCCGCGCACGGTGCGGATCGGGTCGCGCTCGCGGCCGCGCGACAACGCCTTGCGCAGGCGGCCGATGTGAACGTCGACGGTGCGCTCGTCGATCTCCACCGACTGCCCCCAAACCCCGTCGAGCAGTTGCGCGCGCGAGAACACGCGGCCCGGCCGTTCCAGCAGATATTCGAGCAACCGGAACTCGGTCGGCCCGAGATGCAGGTCGCGCGCACCGCGTCGCACCCGACGCGTCTCGCGATCGAGATCGAGGTCGCCGGCGACCAGGCGATCGGCGATGCGCTCGGGCCGACTGCGGCGCAACAGCGCGCGCACCCGCGCCATCAGTTCAGGCACCGAGAACGGCTTGACGACATAGTCGTCGGCCCCGACGGACAGGCCGCGTACGCGTTCGGTCTCTTCGCCGCGCGCGGTCAGCATGATGACGGGCAGCGTGCGCGTCGCCTCGCGGGCGCGCAGGCGGCGGCAGATCTCCAGGCCCGAGACGCCCGGCAGCATCCAGTCAAGAATGACGAGATCGGGCGGCGATTCGGCCAACCGAAGCTCGGCTTCGTCGCCGCGCTCGACGGTCTCTGCGGCGTAGCCCTCGGACTCGAGATTGTAGGTCAACAACAAGGCGAGGTCGGCCTCGTCTTCGACCACGAGGATGCGCGGCAGTTTGGAGGCGCCGGCGCGAACGGAGTCTCGGCGCGTCTCGTTCAAACGGTCGCCTCCGAAGCGTTAGCCGACGGTTCGACGCGCCCCTTCGGTCGCTCGCCCGGCAGCGGCGCCCCCGTCACCAGATAGAACGCCGTTTCGGCGATGTTGGTGGCGTGATCGCCGATACGCTCGACGTTCTTGGAGCAGAACAGAAGATGCGCGCAGTAGGAGATGTTGCGCGGGTCCTCCATCATGTGGGTCAGCAGATCGCGAAACACGCTGTCTTCGAGCGCATCCAGCTCCGCGTCGCGCTCCCAGACCGCGCGCGCGCGCTCGACGTCGCGTTGCGCGTAGGCGTCGAGGACGTCCTTCAGCAACTCCGTGGCGACGTCGTTCATATGCTTGAGGCCGACGATCTCGCGCGGGGATCGCGGCTCGCTGCCGATTTTGAGCGAGCGCTTGGCGATGTTTTTGGCGAGATCGCCGACGCGTTCTAGGTCGCCGGCGACGCGGATCGCGCCGACGATTTCGCGCAAGTCGACCGCCATCGGCTGGCGGCGCGCGATCGTGAGAATGGCGCTCTCCTCGATCTCGCGTTGCAGCGCGTCGAGCCGCTCGTCACAGGCAATCACCGCCTGGGCGAGCGAAGCGTCGGAATTGACAAGCGCGTCCATCGCGTCAATCACCATTTTCTCGGCGATGCCGCCCATCTCGGCGATCCGGCGCTCGAGCAATTCGAGCTCCTTGTCGTAGGCTTTCAGCGTGTGCTCAGGCATCCTTGCGGCCTCCTCTAGCCGAAGCGGCCAGTGATATAGTCCTGCGTCCGCTTGTCGCGCGGCGCGGTGAACACCTTTTTGGTGTCGTCGTATTCGATCATCTCGCCGAGATACATGAAGGCGGTGAAATCCGAGACGCGCGCCGCCTGCTGCATCGAGTGGGTGACGATGACGAGCGTGTAGTCGCCGGAGAGCTCGTCCATCAGTTCTTCGATTCTGGCCGTGGCGATCGGATCGAGCGCCGAGGTCGGCTCGTCGAGCAGGATCACCTCCGGCTGGATCGCCACCGTGCGGGCGATGCAGAGCCGCTGCTGCTGGCCGCCGGAGAGACCGAGGCCGCTCGATTTGAGCTTGTCCTTCACCTCTTCCCACAGCGCGCCGCGGCGCAGCGCCTGCTCGACGCGATCGTCCATTTCGGACTTCGACAGTTTCTCATAGAGCCGTATGCCAAAGGCGATGTTGTCGTAGATCGACATGGGAAACGGCGTCGGCTTTTGAAACACCATGCCGATCCGCGAGCGCAACAGATTGAGATCGAGGTTGGGATCGAGCAGGTTATCGCCGTCAAGCAGCACCTCGCCCACGGCGCGCTGGCCCGGATAGAGGTCGTACATGCGATTGAGCACGCGCAGCAGCGTCGACTTGCCGCAGCCCGAGGGACCGATGAAGGCGGTCACCTTGCCGACCTTCAACGGCAGCGACACGCCTTTCAGCGCTTTTGGACCCCCCGGATTGTAGAAGAAATCGAGGTTCTTCACCACGATCTTGTCGTGCAGCGACGCGCCCGGGGCGGTCGCTTCGACCTGCGCTATCGGCGTGTTCATGTTCATCATGTCTCCGCAATCCCAACAACCGCAGTCAGCGACCGCCACGCTTCGGCGCGGCGAGCAAGCGCGCGAGAATGCTCAAGGTCAGCACCGCAGCCGTCACGATCAGCGCGCCGGTCCAGGCGAGCTTCTGCTGCTCGGCATAGGGACTGCGCGCGAATTCGTAGATGATGAGCGGCAGACTCGACATCGGCTGCGTCACGTCGACGCTGAACAACGAGTTGCCGAGCGCCGTGAAGATCAGCGGCGCCGTCTCGCCGGTCATGCGTGCGATGGCGAGCAGCACGCCGGTGACGAGACCGCTCATCACCGCCCGATAGGCGATCCTGCGGATGATCAGCGAGCGCGGCACGCCAAGCGCGGAGGCCGCCTCGCGCAGCGTGTTGGGCACCAGGCCCAGCATGTCCTCGGTGGTGCGGACGATGATCGGCGCGGCGATGACGGCGAGCGCGACGCCGCCGGCGAGCGCCGAGAAATGCCCGAACGGCACGACGCAGAATTGATAGACGAACAGGCCGACGACGATCGACGGCGCACTCAGGAGAATGTCGTTGATGAAGCGGATCACCGTCGACAACCGCGAATGGCGGCCGTATTCGGCGAGATAGGTGCCGGCGAGGATGCCGATCGGGGCGGCGAGCGCGAGGCCGATCGCCGTAATGATGAGACTGCCAACGATCGAGTTGAGCAGCCCGCCCTGGACGCCCGGCGGCGCCGTCATCTTCGTGAATACGTCGAGCGACAGGCCGCCGAGCCCGTTCCACAGCAGAGCGCCGAGGATGAGGGCGAGCCAGAGCAGGCCGAACGCCGTGGCGGCGTAGCAAAGGACCGCCCAGACCGCGTTGCGGGCTTTGCGGCCGGCGTAGAGCGCGTTGGCCATCAGCGGGCGCCTTTATGTTCGAGCCGCGCGAGCATCAGTCGCGCCGCCGCCAGCACGATGAAGGTGATGATGAACAGGATGAAGCCGAGCGCCAGCAGCGAGGCGGTGAACAGCCCGGGATCGGCGTCGGCGAACGAGTTGGCGATCATCGCCGAGATCGTCGTGCCCTGCGCGAGGATCGAATGCTGGATATGCGGCGCGTTGCCGATGACGAAGGTCACCGCCATCGTCTCGCCGAGCGCGCGGCCGAGCGCCAGCATGATCCCACCGATCACGCCGACGCGCGTGTAGGGCAGCACGATATTGCCGACGACCTCGAAGGTCGTGGCGCCGACGCCATAGGCGGCTTCCTTCAGAACCGGCGGCACGGTCTCGAACACGTCGCGCGAGATCGCCGTGACAAACGGGAGGATCATCACCGCCAGCACCAGCCCCGCGGTCAACAGGCCGTAGCCAAGCGGCGGACCTTCAAACAACACGCCGACGAGCGGAATATTGCCGAGCGTGTGAATGAGCAACGGTTGCAGATAATCCTGCATGAACGGGCGGAAGTAATACACGCCCCAAATGCCGTAGATGATCGAGGGAATGCCGGCGAGCAGCTCGATGCCGATGCCGATCGGACGGCGCAGCGCCGGCGGACACAGTTCGGTGAGGAACACGGCGACGCCGAGCCCTACCGGCACGCCGATGGCCATCGCGATGATCGAAGTGACCAATGTGCCGTAGATCGCCGCGGCGGCGCCGAACTTCTCTTTCGGCGGGCTCCAGGCGTCGCTGACGAGGAAGTCGAAACCGAACGCCTGGAAGGCGGGGAGCGCGCCGAGGAACAGCGACACCGCGACGCCGACAAGCAGCACCAGCACGATGAGCGCGGCGATCAGCGTCATCACGCGAAAGCTGGAATTGGCGGTCTTTAGCCGGCCGAGCGCACGGGCGCGGTCGAGGGGGGCCGAACGCGCCGCCGAGCCGGTCTCCATGGCCGTCGATGTCATCGCCGTCTCATCCTGTTGCACGGAAGCCGCCCGGACGAACGGGGCCAGCGCGGAAAACACCGCCGGCCCCGGAACCTCACTTGATGTCGGCGGCCCACATCTTCTTGACCATCGCGACGACGTTGTCCGGCATCGGAATGTAGTCGAGCGCCTTGGCCTCGTCGGCGCCCTTGTCGTAGCACCAGCCGAAGAACTTCAGCGCCTCGCCGGAGGCGGCGGGGTCGACCGGCTTCTTGTACATGAGGATGAAGGTCGCGGCGGTCATCGGCCACGACTGGTCGCCAGGCTGATCGGCGAGGATCAGATAAAAGCCCTTGGCGTTCGCCCAATCGGCGTTGGCGGCGGCGGCCTGGAACGCCTCGACGGTGGGCGCCACCTTCTTGCCGGCCTTGTTGATCATGTCGACCCAGGCGAGCTTGTTCTGCTTGGCGTAGGCGTATTCGACATAGCCGATTGCGCCCTCGGTTCCCGCTACGTTGTTGGCGACGCCGTCGTTGCCTTTGGCGCCGATGCCGGTCGGCCAGTCCACCGAGGTCGCCTCGCCGATCTGGTCTTTCCACTCTGGCGAGGCCTTCGACAGATAGTCGGTGAAGTTGAAGGTCGTGCCCGAACCGTCGGCGCGATGGATGACCGCGATCGCGGTCGCCGGCAGCTTCGCGTCGGGGTTGAGCTTGGCGATCGCCGGGTCGTTCCAGGTCTTGATCTTGCCCATGAAGATCGCCGCGAGGGTTTTGCCGTCGAGGGTCAGATCGTCGGCCTTGACGCCGCTGAGATGCGCGACCGGCACGATGCCGCCCATCACCATCGGCCATTGCGCGAGGCCGGCTTCGTCGAGGTCCTTGGCCTTGAGCGGCGCATCGGTCGCGCCGAAAGTGACGGTCTTGGCCTTGATCTGCTTAATGCCGGCGCCGGAGCCGATCGACTGATAGTTGAGGCCGTTGCCGGTGTCTTTCCTGTAGGTGTCGGCCCATTTGGCGTAGATCGGGAACGGGAAGGTCGCGCCGGCGCCAGAAATGTCCACGGCGACCGCGGACGTCACGCTGGCCGCGACCAAGGTCGCGCCGATCAGGAACTTGAGGAACATGAATGCCTCTTGAGGTTGTACCGGCCGCGAGACGTCGATTGCGCCCGCCGTCGCGGCTGGCGGCCTTATACGGGGCCGCCGCGTGTCCTCTATGACGCTTGCGTGACGTCTGAGTGACAGCGCAATGGTCGTTGAAGTCTCAGCTTTTGCCGGCGATCGGCGCGTCCCGCTCCGCCGGGGCGGCAAGCGGGGTGGACGCCGTGAATGTCGAGCCCTCGCCAAGGCGGCTGGCGATCGTCAACCGGCCGCGGTGACGGGCGAGGATGTGCTTGACGATCGCAAGCCCGAGTCCGGTGCCGTTCTTGGCGCGGCTCTGCCCGGGGTCGACGCGGTAGAAGCGTTCGGTCAGGCGGGGCAGGTGCTCGGGCGCGATGCCGTGTCCGCGGTCGCGCACGACGAGGCAGCCATCCTTGCCCCTGCGGGCCACGACGATCTCAACTTCCGCCGCCGCGCCGTCTTCGCCGTGCGCGCCGTATTTGATGGCGTTCTCAATCAGGTTCTCGGCGACGCGGACGAGTTCGTCGCGTTCGCCGATGACGAGCACCGGCGCGCGGGCGTCGAGCTGCAGCTCGACGCCCATCTCGCGCGCCAGCGGCGCCAGCGTGTCGGCGACATGGCTCGCAACCTGAGCGAGATCGACTTGCGCCGCCGGCCGGACGTGCTGCTTTTGCTCGATGCGCGATAGCGACAGCAGGTCGTCGATCAGCCGCGCCATCCGCCGGCCCTGCTCGCGCATGATGGCGAGGAAGCGCGCGCGCGCCTTGGCGTCGCCTTGCGCCGAGCCTTGCAGGGTCTCGATGAAGCCGAGCAGTGAGGCGAGCGGCGTGCGCAATTCGTGGCTCGCATTGGCGATGAAGTCGGCGCGGATGCGCTCGACGCGGCGCGCTTCGGTGAGATCGCGCAGGCTCAGCAACATCGCCACGACGTCGCCCGTCTCGGTGGCGAGCGGGGCGACGTCGACCTGGAACAGCCGCTCGATCGGGGACCGTTCGCTCCATAGCGCCGTCTCGGCCTCGGTCCCCGCGGCGACGCGGCGGATGGCGTCGATCACGTCGGGCGCGCGCAGCGCCAGCACGAGCAAATCGCCGACCTTCAGACCTGGCAGCAGTTCGCGGGCCGGGGCGTTGGCGAACATCACACGGGCGTCGGCGTCGACGAGGATCGCCGGCGCCGGCATGGCGGCGATCAGCTTCTCCGACCCGGAGGCGCGCAACTGCGACATCAGGTTGCGGCGCAGGAGTTTCGCCTCGCCCATCCTCAGACCCCAGAAAGCTCAGTCGTCCTCGAGTTGCGCTTTCTCGATCGCTTCGCTGAGCGAGCGCCAGCGGCGCACCGCTTCGTGCGCGCCGAGCAGCGCCAACGCGAGCACGAACGGCACGAGGTAGTAGATGACGCGGAACAGCAGCAACGCCGCGAGCAGCTTGTCCGGCGAGCCGCCGACGCCCTTCAGCATGGTCGCCTCGAACACGCCGAGACCGCCCGGCGAATGGCTGGCGATGCCGAGCATCGCCGCAAACGAGTAGAGCGCGGCGAAAGCGAAAAAACCAACCCCGTGCCCGTTCGGTAGCAGCGCATACAGCGCGCCGGCGGCGGCGCAGACGTCGATCACGCCAAGCCCCATCTGGCCGAGGGTCAAGACCGTCCCCGGCAGCCGGAAGTGCAGCAGCACGCCCCGTCCGCGGCGGCGTAGCCGCGTCACCCACACGAGATAGGCGACCAGCAGCGCGATCAGGGCGGCGCCGATGGCGCGGTTGACGCCGACGGCCAGCTGGTTGATTTCGCTGATCGCGCTGGCGTCGAACAGAAACCCGGCCGCCAACACGAGGCCCATGCCGAGCCAGAAGGTGACGCCGGCGACCACGGTGAGGCTGGCGATCTTGCCGGGGGAAAGCCCCGCCGGCCCGTAGATCCAGAACCGCACGGCGCCGCCGGTGACAAGCGGAAAGCCGAGCGTGAACGAGATCGCATAGCTCGTGAACGAGGCGAGCGCCGTCAGCGGATAGGGGACGCGGGCGCCGAGGTGGCGGAGCGCGAGCGCGTCGTAGCCGGTCAGCGCGAGGTAGCTCGTCGACGCCAGCCCGAAGGCGAGCAGGATCTGATTGGCGCTCGTCGCGCGGAACGCGCTCTCGAACGCCGCCAGGTCGATCTGCACCAGCGTGCGCGCGAAGATGATGATCGAGACGGCGACGATGACGACGCTCGCCGCCAATCCGGCTCGGTGCAGCAGCGTCCGATTGACGCGCAGCGCTTCGACGAGGCGGGCGAAAGCGCTAGGGGGCGCCTCCGCCGTCAGCGGGGCGCCGTCGTTCTCTCTCAGCGCCATGCCGAAGCGGAATCCTTTTTCGAGCGGAGCCGCGCTATAGAGGCGGCGCGGCGGGCCGGCAAGGCGGCGGCGCTGCCGCGAGCGCCGGCTATTTCTTCACGAGCGGGCAAGTCGAGTCGGCGAGCTTGCCAAAGGCCTGTTCGCCCGACATGGTTTCCACGACTTTGTAATAATCCCAAGGCGCTTTGGACTCCGCCGGCGTCTTCACCTGCATCACGTACATCGAGTGCTCCATCAGGCCGTCGGGGCGGATGAATCCGCTGTCGGTGAACATATCGCTGATCTTCGCCTTGTGGAGTTCCTCCATCACCTTATCGGAATCGGTCGTGCCGGCGGCCTTAACGGCGTTGAGATAGGTGAGGGTGGCGGAATAATAGCCGGCCTGGTTCATCGTCGGCATCGGCGCCGGTCTTTTCCATGAAGCGCTTGCCGAAGGCGCGCGTCTTGTCGTTGAGGTCCCAGTACCAGCCGGTGGTGAGATAGAGTCCCTTGGCGGTTTCGAGGCCGAGCGCGTGAATGTCGGAAATGAAGGCGAGCAGCGCGGCGGGCTTCATCGTCGCAAGTGATGCCGAACTCGCTGGCTGCTTTCAGCGAATTGATGGTGTCGCCGCCCGCGTTGGCGAGGCCGAGCACCTGCGCGCCCGAATTTTGAGCCTGCAACAGATAGGACGAGAAGTCGGACGTGGCGAGCGGCACGCGCACCGCGCCGAGCACGGAACCGCCGCCGGCTTTGACGACGCGCTCTGCCGACTGCTGCAATTGCGTGCCGAAGGCGTAATCGGCGGTTAGGAAGAACCAGCTCTTGCCGCCCTGCTTGAGGATGGTGGTCGCCGTGCCGTTGCCCAGCGCTGTGGTGTCGTAGACGTAGTGGACCATGTAGGCGTTGCAGTCCTTGCCGGTTAGCGATGCGCCGGCCGCGCCGATGGCGATGAATGGAACCTTCTTTTCTTTCGCCGCCGCCGCCATGGCCAGGCTGACGCCGGTGTTGGAGCCGCCGAGCACCATCGTCACGCCGTCGCGATCGGCGAATTCGCGGAACTTCTGGCCGCCGAGGTCGGGTTTGTTCTGGTGATCGTAGGTGAGAATGTCGATCGGCTTGCCCAAAACCTGGCCGCCGAAATCGGCGATCGCCATCTTGATCGCCTCTACCGCTTTGGGCCCGATCACGTCGGCGTAGACGCCGGACATGTCGTCGATGTCGCCGATCACCACCTTGTCGGAGGCGGCTTGCGCCTCGCCGGCGATGAGCGCGGCCACCAGGGAGGTCGCCGCCCAAAAATGTTTCCGTCGCATGGTCCCGAACTCCCTAGGCATTTCCCGTCGCGTCTTTTCGCGCGCGGAGAGTGCTTGTAGCGACCGGGCGCGCGCCGTCAAACGGTTGCGTCGGCGGCTGGCGCGCGCCATCTAGCCGCCGGGGGCCGACGATGACAGCCGATTATAATCGAATCGCCGCCGGAGACGTCGGCCGCATCGCCGCGCTCAGCGACGGCGTGTTCGCGTTCGCCGCCACGGTGCTGGTGCTCGACGTTCATACTCCCGAGCGCGCCGACGTGCATACGGAGGCCGAGTTGCTGAGGGCGCTGGCGGCGCAGGCGCCGCGCCTGCTGACCTGGCTGCTGAGCTTGATGACGCTCGGCATTTTCTGGGTCGGGCAGCAGACGCAGCTTAACAACGTGAAGCGCGCCGACCGCGATTTCACTTGGCTCAGCCTGGCTTTTCTCGCCATCGTCGCCGCGCTCCCGTTCACGACGCGCTTACTGGCCGATTTCTTCGAGTTTCGCACCGCGTTCCTGATCTACTGGGCGAATATCCTCATGTGCGGCGTGCTCATCTACGCCACGTGGTCGAACGCCCTCTGCAACAAGCTCACGCGCGACGATTTGCCGCTGGAGACCGAGCGGGCGATCCGCAGCCGCATCGTCGTGGCGCAATCGCTCTATGCGCTAGGCGCGGCGATCGGCCTTCTGCATACGCTCGCCGGCGTCGCGTTCATCATCGCCGTGCAACTCAACTATGCGATTGCGCCGGTCTGGCAATGGCGACGCCGCCGCGGGCTCGCGCGCGCGAACGGCGAGGACGACCGCGAATAGCGCCATCCCCGCCAGCGCTGCTATGGCGACGCGGAGATCGGAGGCGGCGGCGATGGCGCCGACCAGCGGCGGCCCCGCCAGCAGCCCGGTGTAACCGGCCGTCGCCACCGCGGCGATTCCGCGCGTCGGCGTCGAAGTATGCGCGGCGCTTTCGCTGAACAGCGCCGGCACGACATTGGAGAGGCCGGCCCCGACCAGCGCGAAGCCGAGCGCCGCCGACGCGAGGCTCGGCCACGCAACCGCCAACGCCAGGCCGACCGCCGCGAGCGCCGCGCCGCCGCCTACTGCAGGTAAGCGGCCCATTCGGCTGACGACCGCGTCGCCGAACAGGCGCCCGGCGATCATCGTTGCGGCGAAGGCGGCGTAGCCGAGCGGGGCGGCGGCGGGGGCGACGCCAAGCGAGACGAGATAGACGCCGTCCCAGTCCACCATCGCGCCCTCGACGATGAAGCAGAAGAAGGCGATCGCCGCGAGCCCGATCAGGGCGCGCGGCGGCCAGCCGAACGGGCTTTCCGAGGATTTTTGCGGCGCGCCGGGCGAAAGGCCGCGCGTCGCGGCGCCGATCATCGCCAGCCCGCTCACGCCGAGCCCGACCAGCAACCCGCGCCATCCCGCCCCGAGCGCCAGCGTCGCCGCGCCGAACCCGGCGCCGGCGAGGCCGCCGATGCTGAACGCGGCGTGGAACGAAGACATGATTGGCTTGCCCCAAGCGCGCTCGACGGCGCTGGCGTGGCCGTTCATCGTCACGTCCATCAGCCCATTGCTGGCGCCGATCGCGAGACCGACGACCGCCAGCGTCCAGGCGCCCGGGGCGAGCGCCGCCAACAGGAAACACGCGCTGAAGGCGAGCCCGGCGCCGCGCGCCACCTTTCCCGTACCGCCGAGCCGCGGCCCGACCACGCCCGCAAGCGGCATGAACGACACCGCGCCGGCCGCCAGCATGAACAGCAGCAGCCCCAGTTCGCCGTTCGAGAGGCCGAGCGCCCGTTGCATCGGCGCGATCGCCGCCGACCAGCCGCCGAAGCCGAAGCCGTTGGCGAAGAACAGGACCGAAGTTGCGACCCGATCGCGGCGAACGCTCACGCGAGGCCGACCTCGACGAGCCCCGCCTGTTGCCGCGCGCCGACCGTCTCGGGCGAGAAATCGGCGATCGTCGCCTCGAACAGCCGATGGAAATTGAGTTCCGCGCCGAGCCGCAGGAACGCGGCGCCGAGGCCGATCGCCGCGCGATCGAGGAACACGAATTCGCGCGGCGCGGTCAGCGCCGTGCCTTCGGCGCGCAGCGCCTGCATGACGGCGCGGATTTCCTTGCGGCCGAACTCAGACGGCTTCACGCCGTCGGCGAAGCTGCGGACCCGGTCGTCAAGGATCGGCCCGTAGATGAACGAAGCCCAGATGTTCATCGCGTCGATCGTCGCCTTCTTGAGGCCCTTGAAGCCCCAGAGTTCATAGGCGTGCGCGATGCGATCGCGATCGGCGGCCTTCAGCGCCTGGTAGAGTTCGACCACGCCGGCGACGAAGCGCATCGGGAAAATGCGGACGCAGCCGAAATCGTAGAGATTGACCGCCTCGCCGTCGCCGACCACCGAGTAGTTGCCGAGGTGGGGGTCGCCGTGGATGACGCCGTAGCGCAGGAACGGCCGCCACCACGCGGTGAACAGCAGTTCGGCGAGCCGCGACTTGATCTCCGGCGCGGCCTTCTCAAACGCGAGCAGCTTTTCGCCGTCGAGCCATTCCAGCGTCAAAAGCCGCTTCGACGACAGCTCCGGGTGCGGACGGGGCACGCGCACGGGCGTGTCGGCGAGCATCAGGCGATAGAGCGCGGCGAGCTTGATCTCCCTCTGGTAGTCTAGCTCCTCGCGCAAGCGGTCGGCGATCTCGATCTGCACCTCGCGTGTGTCGATCGCCGCGCCCATCCGTCGGCGCAGGGCGAACAGCATGTTGAGCTGCGAAAGGTCGGCCTCCACCGCGGAGGCCATGTCGGGATATTGCAGCTTGCAGGCGACGCTCTCGCCGCTCAGCGTGGCCGCGCGATGTACTTGGCCCAACGAGGCGGCGGCGGCGGGGGTCAGGTCGAATTCGCCGAATCGCTCGCGCCATTGCGGGCCGAGCTCCGCCTGCATGCGGCGCTTGACGAACGCCGCGCCCATCGGCGGCGCCTGCGATTGCAGCTTCATCAATTGTTCGGAATAGTCGGCCGGAAGCGCGTCGGGGATGGTCGCCAGCAGTTGCGCGACCTTCATCATCGGCCCCTTCATCGAGCCCAGCGCCTCGGCGAACACGCGCGCGTCGTCGCGCTCGCCGCCTGTGATCCGGGAGGCGCCGACCCGGGCCGCGAACGCGCCCGCCTCCACGCCGAGCCGCGCATAGCGCGACGCGCGGGCGGAGAGACGGTTGGCTTCTTCGTCGCGCGGCATGTCGGGGGACCTCAAGGCTCAGGACGCCGGCCTAGATAAGCGGGTGGGCGCCGTCCGGCTAGGGTTAGGCGACCAATTGGTTCGGCAAGAATTTCGCGGACGCCGCGAAAATCGCTGCAAGTTATCGCACGGCCAATAGCAAAAAAGATTGAAGTCAATTCGGTTCTAACTCAAAGAAGGGCGGCGAAAACGTAACTTTCGCTATTGGACGGCCCCGATTGGGACAAAAGGATCTGGCGCGCAGGTGAACGATTTTGTGCGAGGCGGCGCAGGGCCGCTGGCCGAAGCGGACTACAGCGCGTTCGAGCGCGCGTCGCATTGGCGCAGCCTCGCGCTCGCCGTGGTGCGGAGTTCGCGCGACTGCGTCAAACTGATTGACCTCAACGGCTGCGTCATCGGCATGAATTTCGCCGGGCAGCGCCTGCTGCAAATCGATGATCCCGTCGAGATCCTCGGACGGCCCTGGGACTCGTTGTGGGCCGACCCCGACCGGAGTCTCGTGCGCGACAGCATCGAGCGCGGCCTGGCCGGGGCGGCCACGTCTTTCCAGGGGTTTTGCGCAACTGCGAAAGGCGAGCCGCGATGGTGGGAGGTCACCGTCGCGCCCGTCGTCGACGAGACCGGCGGCGTGCGTTGCCTGCTCGCGAGCACGCGCGACGTCACGGCGCTGCGCGAGCGCGAACAGGAGATGCAGGACGCGCTGAAACGCCAGCGCCAGGCGCTGCTGACTCTGTCGGCGGATTTCGAGGTCAACTCGAAAAAGCTGCGCGACGCGGAGGCGCGCGCCTCGCACGACGACCGGCTGCGGCTGTTCGGCCGCTTCGTCGGCGGCGTCGTCCACGATTTCAACAACGTGTTCGCCGCCGTGCATGGCGCGGCGCGGCTGTTGAGGCGCCGGATCACCGATGCGCCCGCGCTCGACGTGGTCAGCCATGTCGAGCGCGCGGCGGAGCGCGGCGCGGGGCTGGCGCGGCAATTGCTCGATTTCGCCCGCAGCGACACCGAGGCGTTGGAGGTGTTCGACCCCGCCGCGCTGCTGGCGCGCGATGCGCATCTCGTGCGTCATATCGTCAGCGGGTCCGCCTCGCTGGCGGTGAACGCGGCGCCCGACGTGTGGCGCGTGCTGGGCGCGCCGCAGAAGTTTCAGTCGGTGCTGTTCAATCTGGTCGCCAACGCCCGCGACGCCATCCGTCCCGAAGGCCGGGTCGAGGTCTCGCTCGCCAATTGCGACGCGTCGGATTGTCCCGCAGGCGTGGAGCCCGGCGAATACGTGCGGCTGAGCGTCGCCGACGACGGCTGCGGCATGTCGCCGGAGGCGCTACGCCGCGCCGGCGAGCCGTTCTTCACCACCAAGCCGGCCGGCAAGGGCACGGGGCTCGGCCTCGCCTCCGCTTTCGAGCTCGCGGCGGCGAGCGGCGGCCGGGCGTTCGTGGAGAGCCAGGAAGGCGTCGGAACGCGCGTGTCGGTGTATTTGCGCCGCTCGCCGGTCGAGGGCGAGGAAGTGGCTACCGCGGAGGCGGTCGGCGACCGGGCGCTGCACGGCGGCGCCAAGTTGTTGCTGGTCGACGACGATCCGCTCGTGCGCGATCACCTCGCCGGCGTTTTCCGCGATCTCAACTACGTCGTCGTCGAAGCCTCGGCCTACGAGATCGCCGCGGCGACGGCGGACGGCGACAGCGATTTCGACCTCGTCGTCACCGACCTCAATCTGAAGGACGGCCTCGGCGACCAGCTCGTCGCGCGGCTGCGGGCCAATCAGCCGGCGCTGCCGGCGATCTATGTCACCGGCGCCTCCGACCTCGCCTTGCCGCGCGACGAAACCGTGTTGCGCAAGCCCGTCTCGGTGACCCGGCTGGCGCGCGCCGTATTGGAGAAGCTCGGCCGCCTGCCGGGCGCGTCGGCCTCGGCCGATGCGCTGCGCGCCGTCGAGCGGATCGCCGACAAAATCCAGAACGCCGAGATGCGCCGCCTCATGGCCGCCTGGCGCGAGCATGTCGAGACGGCGCGGCGGATTCCCACGCTGGCCGATCCCGGCCCTTGGCGCGATCCGCCGCCGCCGCTCGGCTATGTCGTTGCGGTCGGGCCGGGCGTCGATCCGGAACTTCGCTTCGAGGCGGTCGGCGCCGATCTCTCGGCGCGCCTCGGCCGACCGCTGCTCGGCACGGCTCTCGCGCCCGGCGACGAGCAGACGCTCGGCCACGTCGCGCGTTCGCTGCGGCGTCGGCTCGACGGCGCGCCGGGCTACGAGAGCGCGCGGTTTGCCCTCGGCGACGGCAAGATCTCGCTCGTCGAGCGCCTGCTATTGCCGCTCGGCGACACCGACGGCCGCGTCGGACGTCTGTTCGGCGTCATTGCGTTCGGCGAAGGCTTGTAATGCGCCGGCTTTCCATCCCCCGCTCGACGGACTAGAACGCGCGGGTTTCCGCGCGAGTTCGTGATGCAACTGATCGGGATGCTCGATTCCCCCTATGTCCGGCGCGTCGCGATCGCGATGCTCGCGGCAGGCGTTCCGTTCGAGCACAAACCGCTCTCGGTGTTCCGGCACTTCGACGCCTACGCGGCGCGGAGTCCGATGGTGAAGGCGCCGTCGCTGATCGCCGACGACGGCGGTGCGATCGTCGATTCCAGCGTCATCCTCGACTATGTCGCCACTCTCTCGCCGGCGCTCGCTGCGATGCGACCGCGGAGCCTCGCCGGCTTCCGCGCGCTCGGGCTGGCGCTGACGGTGATGGAGAAGGCGGTGCAGTTCCATTACGAGCGCGCGCTGCGCGGCCCCGGCGAACAGAGCGAGAGCTGGCGGGCGCGAGTGACGCGGCAACTCAATGCAGGCCTTGCCGCGCTCGACGTCTTAACGCCGGAGGGCTGGTTTGCGGACGCGCTGGGCCACGCCGACATCGCCGCCGCCTGCGCCTGGAGCTTCTGCCAGGCGCTGCTCGCCGACATCGTCCCGGCGGAGGCGCATCCGAGGCTCGCGGCGTTCGCCTCGCGCGCGGAGGCGCTGCCGGTCTTTCGCGCCGCGCCGCCGCTCGACGGCGTCGTCGCCACCGGCGCCGGAGCGCGCGCATGATCCCCGCCTCGATGCGCGCCATCATTGCCGACCCGCCGGGCGGACCGGAAGCGTTGCGGCTGGTCGAGCGGCCGGTCCCGACGCCGGGCGCCAACCAGATTCTCATCAAGGTCGCGGCGGCGGGCGTCAATCGGCCGGACATTCTGCAAAGGCAGGGCAACTACCAGCCGCCGCCCGGCGCCTCGGACGTGCTGGGCCTGGAGGTCGCGGGCGAGGTGGTCAGGCTCGGCGAAGGCGTCGCGCTGCACGCGCTCGGCGACCCGGTGACAGCGCTGCTGCCGGGAGGCGGCTACGCCGAATACGCGATTGCGCACGAGAGCAACGCGCTGCCGATTCCCCAGGGCCTCACTGCGGTGGAGGCCGGCGCGATCCCAGAGACGTTCTTCACGGTTTGGACCAATGTGTTCGATCGCGGCGGGTTGAAAGAGGGCGAATGGTTCCTCGTCCACGGCGGCGCCTCCGGGATCGGCACGACGGCGATTATGCTGGCGAACGCCTTTGGCGCGAAGGTGATCGCGACGGTCGGATCGGACGAGAAGGCGGACGCCTGCCGGAAGCTCGGGGCCGACGTCGTCGTCAACTACAAGACGCAGGATTTCGTCGCCGCGACGCGGGAGGCCACGGGACGTGGGGCCGACGTGATCCTCGACATGGTCGGGGGCGATTATGTCGCGCGCAACTACGCCGCGGCGGCGATGGACGGCCGCATCGTGCAGATCGCCTTTCTGCGCGGACACGCCGCGCAGGTCGACCTGCGTCCGCTGATGATGAAGCGGCTCGTCCATACCGGTTCGACGCTCAGGCCGCGCTCGCCGGCGGAAAAGGCGGTTATCGCCGAGCGACTGCGCGGAAAGGTGTGGCCGCTGCTCGCGGCCGGACGCTGCAAGCCGATCATCGATTCGACCTTTCCGCTCGCCGGGGCGGACAAGGCGCATGGGCGAATGGAGAGTTCGGCGCATATCGGCAAGATCGTCCTTACGATCTGAAGGGCATGGCGCGCTATCGGCTGACGATCGAATACGACGGCGCGTCCTATTCAGGCTGGCAACGGCAGGCGAACGGCCCCTCGGTCCAACAGGCGCTGGAGGAGGCGATCGCGCGTTTCGCCGGCGCTGCGCCCCGTGTCGCAGGCGCCGGGCGCACCGACGCCGGGGTGCACGCGCGGGGACAGGTCGCGCATGTCGATCTCGACTGCGAGTGGGTCGGCTGGCGTCTGCGCGAAGCGATCAACGCGCATCTCGCGGACGAGCGCGTCAGCGTGGTCGACGCGGCGCCGGTTGCTGCGGATTTCGACGCGCGCCGCAGCGCCGTGGCCCGCCACTACCGCTATGTCGTCATCAACCGCCGCGCGCCGCTGGTGTTCGAGCGCGGCCGGGCGTGGCTGGTCAAGAAACCGCTCGACGTCGCCGCCATGCACGAGGCGGCGCAAGTCCTGATCGGGCGGCACGACTTCTCGACCTTCCGCGATGCGCAATGTCAGGCGAACTCGCCGTGGCGCACGCTCGATTACTTCCGCGTCGAGGCCGATGGCGAGACAATCCGCTTCGACGTCGGCGCCCGCTCGTTCCTGCATCGGCAGGTGCGCTCGATGGTCGGTTCGCTGATCGAGGTCGGACACGGCAAGTGGACGTTTGCCGATTTTCGCGCCGCGCTGGAGGCCGCCGACCGAAGCCGTTGCGGGCCGGTGGCGCCGCCGGACGGGCTTTATCTCGAACGCGTCGATTATCCCGAGAAATAACGGCGCAGGATGCGTTCGTAGATCAGCGACAGCGACTCCAGATCGTCGACCGCGGCGTGCTCGTCGACGCCGTGCATGCCGCCGCTGAGCAGGCCGAGTTCGACTACGGGACAGATGTCTTTGAGGAAGCGCGCATCCGAGGTGCCTCCGCCGGTGGAGAGCTCCGGACGTCGGCCGGTGACGTCTTCAACCGCGTCGGAGACGAGATCGGTGAACGGTCCGCGCGGGGTGAGGAACGCGACCGCGTTGCAGGGGTCGAAGACGAGTTCGTGCTGCGTCCCCGTCGCCGCAAGACGGCGGCGGATTTCGGCTTCGAGCGTCGCCGACGTCCAGCGGTCGTTGAAGCGGATGTTGAAGACAAGGCGGACTTCGCCGGGAATTACATTCGTCGCGGGGTTGCCGACGTCGACGGTGACGATTTCGAGGTTGGTTGGCTGGAAATCCGGGGTTCCCTCGTCGAGCGGCGGCGTCAGTAGCGCGTCGAGCGCGCGCGGCAGGGTGCGCGTCGGGTTGTCGGCGAGATGCGGGTAAGCGACGTGGCCCTGTTTGCCGATCAACCGCAGCCGCCCGGTCAGCGAGCCGCGCCGGCCGTTCTTGATCGTGTCGCCGAGCGCGGCGACGCTGGTCGGTTCGCCGAGCACGCCATGATCGATCCGCTCGCCGCGCGCCCGCAAGGTCTCTACGACTCGGACCGTGCCGTCGATGGCGGGTCCTTCCTCGTCGCCGGTCAACAGAAATCCGATCGAGCCGTCGAACGCGCCCGCCGCAATGTAGCGCAGCGCCGCCGCGAGCGCGGCGGCGACGCCGCCTTTCATATCCGCCGCGCCGCGTCCCCATAGCCGACCGTCGGCTACCTCGGCGCCGAACGGGTCGAAGCGCCAGCGGCCGACGTCGCCGGGCGGGACGACGTCGGTGTGGCCGGCAAAGGCGAGACACGGCGAGCCTTGGCCAAAGCGCGCCCACAGGTTTTCGATTTGCGGGACGCCGTCCGAGGCGAACGGCAGGCGCTCGCAGACGAAACCGGCTTGGCTCAGCAACGCCTCGACATAGACGAGCGCGCCTTCGTCCCTGGGCGTGACGGAGGGGAAGCGGATCAGCGCGCGCGCGATGTCGAGGGCGGAGGGGATCATCGCGGCCGCATCTCGCGCACCAGCGCCGCCCAGTCGAGCGCCACGTCGTAGATCGGCGGCTCGGTGTTGGAGAGCAATGTCCACATGCCGGCCACTTGGCTGCGTTTCAGCGCTTTGACCAGCATGCGCCCGTCGGCGAGGCCGCAAACGCACATCCGCCCGATCAGATCTTCGCCCGGGGGATCGCGCACGTCGTCGTAGAACACCAGCCAATTGTCGAACAAGGCGCCGAGCGAGTGGCCACGAATCTGCACCGCGACCGTTGAGGCGCTCGCCGCGTCCGGCGCCTCGACATCGTCGAACGGCCCCTGCGCGTCGGCGTAGAAATGCGCAATCGCGCCGGCCCCGACATAACCGACCAGCGGCACCCGTCCGGTCGGATGGCGCGGCCGACCGCCGCCGACGAGGCGCGGCGGCTCTACGCCGAGATATTCGGCGACGACGGCGATCTCCTCGGCGCGCAACCGGCGCGAGCCGTTGAGCAGGTCGGTGACGGCGGACGGCGAACGGCCGAGCGCCTTCGCCAGACCCGAGCGGGTCTTGCGCTTCTCCTTGAGGCCCTCCCGAATCCATTCGACGGTCATGAATTAACTATTCTGCTTTTCCGAACGGCAGGCAATTATGAATTTCAGAAATTTCCTTGACAGAGGGGTTCGTCTTATCCAAAATGAGAACGTATCATGAACATAGGGAGCGGGGCATCATGCGGACCGGCGCGCGCGAACGCAAAACCGAAACCGAGCGCGAGCGCTCCCGTCGCGCCTGCGCGCGGCACCTTCAGGACCTCAAACGCACGCACGGACGGCCGCCGCCCGACGTCGCGGTGAAGCCGACGCCGACGCCGGCGCGGATCGCGGCGACGCCGCATTCCTCCAACTGCACGTCCCCGAGCGCCCTCTGTGCGGAGTTGATGTCATGAGCCTGAAGCCGCGGAAGCCGAAACGTTCTGAGAAACCGGCGCTCGACGACAAGCTCGACGCCACACCGGAACGGCTGGCGCGCGCCGCCGAGGCCGGCCAGAGCGCGGAGAAGGAGCCGGGCCGCGCCCGCCGGCTGCTCGATCCGTTCGACGTGATGCGCGCTACCCGCGCGCTGGCGCCGCACGATCCGAAGCTCAACGACCTGCGTTGGCTGACCGGCGAGGCGCTGCGACGCGTGCACAGCCGCTCCGGCGCCGACGCCCTGCGCGCCGTAGCCCTCGACCGGATCGGTCAGACCGGCTTCGGCCCGCGCTCCGGCTTGCCGGCGAGCGAGATCGCGCTGCACGCCCGCGACAAGATCCGCGCGGCGGAGGAGAAGGCCGGCCCCGCCGCCTGGCCGATCCTGACCCGCATCATCCTCGAAGGCGCAGGCGTGCGCGAGTGCCGCGGCTTTGTGCCGGAGATCGTAACGCCGTGGCGCGCCGACGCGGTGGTGACGGATCGGCTCAGGGTCGCGCTCGATGCGCTCGGCGGGTTGATGGGCGTGACGGGGGGGAAGCGGTGAGGGGCCGCCGCAAGGCTGGGTGGCATTCATGAACGCGCCGGCGCCGAGCAGGGATGAGGCAACGCCGAATGCGAGAGCCGGAGCCTTTTTCACGTTTAGGAACGAGCCGCGATTGTCGGCAGCGTGCGACGAGAACCCCGGAGGAACCTTGCCGCCTCCCAAATGATTTTCTCCGTTAGAAAAGACGTTGGCAAATGTGTCCCGAGTGCGACACGCAATTTTTCTTGACTTTTTCGTCACCTTTCGGACGCAAAGGTCTTCTCACGGTATCAAGAGTCCGTTAGCATCCGATGGGCTTTTCCGTTCTCTGTCTGTTCATGCAGAGGCGAGTTTAGTAAAGCCAGAGAGGCGCTAAAGTGAGAGCCGAGGCATTCAGTCCGCGGAAATCGGCGCAAGTGGCGGCCTATTACGCCATTAAGGGCGGAGGAAGAATCAACGGCCTCAAGGTGATGAAATTGATGTATTTGGCGGAGCGAGAATTCATCGCCCGGCACGATATGCCAATGCTTTTTGACAAGCTTGTCTCGATGGAGCACGGGCCTGCATTGGCCTGCACGTTGAACTATATCAACGGCGAGGAAGACTCCCCCGAATGGAATGGGTTTGTCGCAGATCGCGAAAACCACGATTTAGGGTTGTCCGTCGCATCGATATCTTTGGATGATCTTGACGAATTGAGTTGCGCGGAATTCGAGGTCCTGAGCGCGATTTGGGATAAGTTCGGTTTTTACGATAAATCGGACCTTCGAATTTACACGCACAACAATTGCCCGGAATGGGAAAATCCGGGGGAGTCTTCACGCCCAATTCCTTATCCAAGGCTTTTGCGCTACCTTGGGAAGGACAATGCGGATCGCGTTGCTGAGGAAATCGAGGCAATGCACGCAATGGCGAAGAGCTTTGTCGATGCCGAATACATTTACAGTAGCTCGGAAATCAGCGGTCTTAATACCATCTGGGCCGCCGAATAACCCGACGAAGAAGCATCTGTTTGTTGTCATTACAGACAGATGTCTGAACCACAGTCATCTATGCGTCCCGATATGTACCATAGCTGACGGAGTAAAATACGATAATGCTTGTGTATTGAGCGCTGGAGAGCACGAGTTTATCACTGTTCCGAGTTACGCCAATTATAATTTTGCACAGATAAATCATTACGCAAAAATTCAGCGCATGGTGGCGCTTGTGAATTACCTGCCCAAAGACCCCGTGTCCGATGACCTGTGCGATAAAATCCGCAATGGCGTGATGAAGTCCATATTTATATCGGGAAAGCACAAAAAATATTATCGGACCGCCGCCTAGCCTCGCAAATACACGTTCCATGGCCGCGAGGCGCACCTTACCAAAACTTCACGAACCCGCCACTCCCCGAATACCCTCGGCGCCCCATATCTGCGTCACGACGAGCGTAACCCCGTCGCTGGAGGGCCGTATGACCGTGGTTCCCGCGAGCTTCGACCGTCGCAGAGCGCTGCGCCGCGTCTGGCTCAGCGCCGCGGCCGCCGCCACCATCGCCGGGGCCGACCTCGGCGAGGCCGCCGCAGGCTACGCCTATGCCGCGGAATCCGCGGGGCCGGCCTCGTTCGCCGACATCGTCGATCGCGTCAAAGGCGCGGTCGTCTCGGTGAAGGTCAAGCTTTCCGACGCCGACGAGGAAGACTCGGACTCCGAGGGCCCGCCGCCGCGCCCGTTCCCGCACGGGGGTCCGTTCGAACGCTTCTTCAAACGCTTCGGCTTGCCGATGCCCGACGACGAGGGCCGCCACATGCCGCCGCCGCATCGACGCGGGATGGGGCAGGGGTCGGGTTTCTTCATCACCTCCGACGGCTACATCGTCACCAACAATCACGTCGTCGAGCACGCCACCGAGGTGACCGTCACCACCGACGGCGGCAAGACGCTGACCGCCAAGGTGATCGGGACCGATCCCAAGACGGACCTCGCCCTGCTGAAGGCCGAAGGGACGGGTTTTCCCTCCGTCGCCTTCGCCGCCAAGGCGCCGCGCGTCGGCGATTGGGTGATCGCGGTCGGCAATCCCTTTGGGCTTGGCGGCACCGTGACCGCCGGCATCGTCTCGGCCCGCGGTCGCGACATCGGCTCCGGCCCCTATGACGACTTCATCCAGATCGACGCGCCGGTCAATCACGGCAATTCCGGCGGCCCGACGTTCAACAACGAGGGCGAGGTCGTCGGCGTCAACACAGCGATCTTCTCGCCGTCGGGCGGCAGCGTCGGCATCGGCTTCGCCATCGCCAGCGACGTGGTGCAAACCGTCGTGCAACAGCTCAAGGATCACGGCAGCGTCGCGCGCGGCTGGCTTGGCGTCGAAATCCAGCCGCTGACGCCCGATCTCGCCGAGAGCCTCGGGGTCAAGCCGGAAAGCGGCGCGCTGGTCGCCAAGCAGACCTCGCAGGATTCGCCGGCCGCCCAGGCCGGGGTCAAGGTCGGCGACGTCATCGAGGAGGTCAACGGCGACGCGATCGCCAATCCTCGCGATCTCGCCCGCCGCATCGCGGCGCTCGGGCCGCAGAAGACGGCGTCGCTCAAAGTCTGGCGCGACGGGAAGGAACAGCAGGTCAACGTGACCCTCGGCGCCATGCCGTCCGACCGGGCGCTTGCGGTCGCCGAGCCGTCGCCGGGCGCCGAGCCCGAGACGGCGCTTGGCAAGCTCGGGCTTGAGCTGGAAGCGGCCAAGGGCGGCGGCGTCAAGATCGTCAGCGTCGAAGAGGACAGCGCCGCTGCGCAGCGCGGCCTTCAGGAAGGCGACGTGATCGTCGACGCCGGCGGCAAGGAAGTCGGAAAACCCGCCGATGTCGTCGCCGCGTTGGACGAGGCGCGGAACTCCGGCCGCAAATCGGTGTTATTGAGGATCAGATCCAATCAGTCGGTACGCTTTGTCGCGCTTCCCGTGAAGAACGCGTCCTGACTTCAGAGATCAGCGCCGAACGCCCCTTTCGGCGCTGACGAGGCTGGCGAATTCCGCGTCTAATTCCCCGCTCGACGCGCGCCAGCCCCTTGGGCGGCAAGCCTACCCCCTCAGGCTTGCCGCCCTCACTTTCTGTAATTTCCCTCCGTGACTATAACGAGCGACGTCACAAGCGTCCGGAACGGCCATGCGCCTATTGCTTATCGAAGACGACCGCGAAGCCGCCGCCTATCTGGTCAAGGCGTTCCGCGAGTCGGGTCATGCGATCGACCACGCCGCCGACGGCGTCACCGGCTACGATCTCGCCCACGAGGGCGCCTATGACGTGCTGATCGTCGACCGCCTGCTGCCGAAGATGGACGGGTTGTCGCTGATCGCCGCGCTGCGCGCGCAGAACAATGAGACGCCGGCTCTGATCCTGTCGGCGCTCGGCCAGGTGGACGATCGCGTGAAAGGTCTGCGCGCCGGCGGCGACGATTATCTCAGCAAGCCCTACGCGTTCTCGGAACTGCTGGCGCGCGTCGAGGCGCTGGCCCGACGTCGCCCAAAAGGCGCGCCCGAGGAGACGGTCTATCGCGTCGGCGAACTCACGCTCGACCGGCTCTCGCACAAGGTGACGAGGGCGGGCGAAGAGATCGCTTTGCAGCCGCGCGAGTATCGCCTGCTCGAATATCTGATGCAGAACGCCGGCAAGGTCGTCACCCGGACCATGCTGCTCGAACACGTCTGGGACTATCATTTCGATCCGCAGACCAACGTGATCGACGTGCATGTGTCACGGCTGCGCGCCAAGATCGACCGGGATTTCGACGCGGCGCTGATCCACACGGTTCGCGGCGCGGGATATATGATCCGTGACAGCGCTCGTTAGGGCGCTGCGCTCGACCGCATTCCGTCTGACGCTGGCGATCTTCGGTTTCGGCGCCATTGGCGCGGGGCTGGTGCTTGGCCTCGTGGCGGCGCAGGTCATCAAGATCGCCGACGATGAGACCAAACAATCGATCAGCGCCGACGCCGAAGCGCTGATTGAGCAATACGGCGCCGGCGGCGTCCGCCAGCTCGGAATTGCGATCGGCGATCGCACGCGGACGCCGAGCGGCGCGCTCTATCTGCTGACCGATGCGCTGGGCGAGCCGCTGGTCGGCAATGTCGCCGAACTCCCGCCCGCGCTCAACAATCAAGAGGGCTTCGGCGAAACCCGCTATCAGGGGCCCGACGGGGGCGAACGGCGGCGCGCGCTCGCCCGCGTCTACGCGCTGCCCAACGGCTTTCGTTTGCTGGTCGGCCACGACCTCGGCGACCGCGCTCGCATCGGCGCGGTGATGGTCAGGACGCTGGCGCTTTCGCTCGTGCTGTTCGCCGGCCTCGCGGCGCTCGGCGCGCTGTTCGTGGCGCGCCGGGTGCTGCGCCGAATTGATGCGATGAACGTCGCCGCGCGCGCGCTGATGGCCGGCGACCTGGCGGAGCGGTTGCCGGTCAACGGCTCCGGCGACGAGCTCGACCGGCTGGCGATCGGGCTCAACCAGATGCTCGCGCGCATCGCCGATCTGATGACCGGCCTGCGCGAAGTGTCCGACAACATCGCCCACGATCTGCGCACGCCGCTGACCCGGCTGCGCAATCATGCCGAGGAGGCCTTGCGGTTCGGCGACGAAAAGGCCGACTATCGGGCCGCGCTGACCCGCACGATCGAGGAATCGGACGGACTGATTCGCGTGTTCGACGCGCTGTTAATGATCGCGCGCGCCGAGGCGGGCGCCGACCGCGCCGGCGTCGCGCGGGTCGACGTCGGCGAAGTGGTCGCCGACGTCGCCGAGCTTTACGAGCCGCTGGCGGAAGAGAAGGGGTTCGACTTGCGCGTCGACAGCGAGCCGGGACTGGCGATCGAGGGACGGCGCGAGTTGATCGGGCAGGCGCTCGCCAATCTCATCGACAATGCGCTGAAATATGGCGCCTCGGCCCCGGCTTGCGGCGGCGAAATCCGCGTCGGGGCGCGACGCGAAGGCGGTGAGATTGTCGTCGAGGTCGCCGACCGCGGCCCCGGCGTCGCGGCGCAGGATCGCGAGCGGGTGTTCGATCGCTTCGTCCGGCTGGAAAGCGCGCGGTCGCGGCCGGGCTCGGGGCTCGGTCTCTCGCTGGTCGCGGCGGTGGCGCGGCTGCATGGCGGCGCCGTGCGGCTCGACGACAACGCGCCGGGCCTGAAGGTGCGGCTGAGCCTGCCGGCCGCGCCGCCATGAGCGGCCCGCTTAAGCCGCCGCGCGGCCTTTCGTCGAAACGCGCGCGGCGCGCCGACGCGGCGCTCGACCTTCTCGCCGCGATCGCCGACCACTCCCCCTATCTAGCGTCGCTGATTGAGGAGGATGCGCCGCGCGTCCAGCGTTTGCTGGCGTCCCCCGAAGCGGCGCTCGCCGCCGTCGTTGCGGCCCTCGACGGCGCGTCTTTCGCCGACGAGGCCGGCGCGATGCGCGCCTTGCGTCGCGCCAAGCGCGAAACCGCGTTGGGCGTCGCACTGGCCGATCTCGGCGGCCGTTTCGACGTCGAGGCGTCGACTGCGGCGTTGACGCGCTTCGCCGACGCCGCCGTTCGCGCTGCTCTGCGGTTTCTGCTGAGCGAGGCCGCGCGAGAGGGCCGGCTGCGCCTGGCGCCGGACGATGTCGAGCGCGGCTGCGGCTTCGTCGTGCTGGCGCTCGGCAAACATGGCGGACGCGAGCTCAACTACTCCAGCGACATCGACCTCGTCGTGTTTTACGACCCCGAGAGCGCCGCGCTGCCGGAAAGCGCGGCGCCCGGCCCGCTGTTCGTGCGGCTCGCCAAGCGCCTGTCGCGGTTGCTCGATGAGCGCACCGGCGACGGCTACGTGCAGCGGGTCGATTTGCGGCTGCGGCCCGATCCCGGCGCCACGCCGATCGCCATGTCGCTGCCGAGCGCGGCCTCCTATTACGAAACGCTCGGCCAGAACTGGGAGCGCGCGGCGATGATCAAGGCGCGCCCGATCGCCGGCGATCTTGCGCTCGGGACGGCGTTTCTCGCCGAGCTCGCCCCGTTCATCTGGCGCAAATATTTCGACTATGCGGCGATCGCCGACATTCACGCCATGAAGCGTCAGATTCACGCCGTGCGCGGCCACGGCGAGGTGACGGTCGCCGGCCACGACGTGAAGCTTGGTCGCGGCGGTATCCGCGAAATCGAGTTTTTCGTGCAGACACAACAGCTCATCTTCGGCGGCCGGCGGCCGAACCTGCGCGGCGCGCGCACCGTGGAAATGCTGCGCGAACTCGGCCGCGAGGGCTGGGTCGGCGCGGACGCCGTCGACGAGCTTTCGCGCGCCTACGCTTATCTGCGCGCGGTCGAGCACCGCCTGCAAATGATCGCCGACGAGCAGACGCAGCGGCTGCCGGTCGAGGAAGAGGCGCTCGGCCGCTTCGCGCGGTTCTGCGGGTATGCGGGTTTGAGCGGCTTCGCGCGCGAACTCACCCAGCACTTGCGCGCGGTCGAGAAGCATTACGCGCGCCTCTTCGAGGACGCGCCGAAGCTCGACGACGCGGCGGGCAGCCTCGTGTTCACCGGCGTCGTCGACGACCCCGATACGCTGGAGACCTTGCAGCGGCTCGGCTTTCAACGCCCCGAACAGGCGACAGAGACAATTCGCGGCTGGCATTTCGGCCGTCGCTCGGCGGTGCGCGGCGCGCGGGCGCGGGAGGTGCTGACGGAGCTGACGCCGGGCCTTCTGGCCGCCTTTGCCGGCTCCGGCGATCCCGACGCTGCGCTCGCCGCCTTCGACGCCGCCTTGACGCGGATGCCGGCGGCCGTCGAGCTCATGTCGATCCTGCGCGGCAACGCGGCTTTGCGCGAATTGTTCGGCGATCTCCTCGGCGGCGCGCCGCGGCTCGCCGAGGTCGTGGCGGCGCGCCCGCATGTGCTCGACGCCGTGATCGACTCCTCGCGGGTGGCCGCGCTCGCCGACGGCTTCGACGAGACGCGCGCGACGGCGCGGGTCGCGGCCTATCTGGCCCCTGCGCGCGATTTCGAGGACGCGCTGAACCGCGCCCGCGATTTCGCGACCGAGGAGAAGTTTTTGATCGGCGTCGAGCTGCTTTCCGGCGCGCTCGGCGCCGATATGGCGATGCTCGCCTATAGCGCGGTGGCGCGCGGGCTTGTCGCCGCCCTGCTTTCGCGCGTGGCGGCGGCGTTCGCGGTCGAGCACGGCGCCGTTCCCGGCGGAAGGGTCGCCGTGCTGGCGATGGGCAAACTCGGCTCGCGCGAAATGACCGCCGCCTCCGATCTCGATTTGATCGTGATTTATGATTTCGCTTCCGACGCCGTCGCCTCGGATGGGCGCCGGCCGCTCGCCCCGGCGCTCTATTACGCGCGCCTCACCCAGCGTCTCGTCGCCGCGCTGACCGCGCCGACCAAGACCGGCCGGCTCTACGAGGTCGATCTCCGGCTGCGTCCCTCGGGCCGCCAGGGACCACTGGCGACCTCGCTGGCTGCCTTTACGCTCTATCAGCGCGAGGAGGCCGAGACCTGGGAGCATATGGCGCTCACCCGGGCCCGCTGCATCGCCGGGGATGCGACGCTGATCGCCGAAATCGAGGGGGGGACGCGCGAGATTTTGCGGCGGGAGCGCGAGCCGCGACGGCTTGCCCGCGACATCCGCGCCATGCGCGCGCTGATCGCCAAAGAAAAAGGCGACAAGGGTCCGTTCGATTTGAAACTCGCGCCGGGCGGCTTGATCGACGTCGAGTTCCTCGCCCAGTATCTGATTCTCGCGCACGCGGCGACGAACCCGCGGCTGCTCGCCGCCGAGACCCGCCAGGCGCTGGCTGCGGCGACTGGCGCGGGGCTCGTCTCGGTCGCCGACGGCGAGGCGCTCGCCGAAGCGCACAAGCTGATGACGGCGGTGACGCAGGCGCTGCGGCTGACGCTTCCCGACGACGCCGACCCGCAAAGCGCGGCGGCGGGCGTCAAGCGGCGCATTGCGGCGGCGGCGGGCGCGCCCGATTTCGAGCGCCTCACCGCCGCGCTCAACGAGGCGCGCGGGCGGGTGCGGAAGATCTTTGACAGGATGCTGGCGGCGCCGTCGGGATGACAAGCCGCGCGCTTGCCGCTAATCGCTGTCGTCCAAGGGACAGGCGCGCATGAGCTACGTCGACAGCATCCTCGAACCGGGCGAGCAGGTGCGCTATCGCACCACCTTGAGCTGGACAGTCTACGGCAACGGGCTTTGGGTTGGGCTCGCCGCACTGGTTTCCGCCTATCTCGGCTTCAAGTTCTATGTCGGTTGGTTGTTCATGGTCAGCGCCGCGCTGGCGGCGATCGCGCTCGCGGTCTTCACCATCGCTTATTTGAAGCGCGCCTCGACCGAGATCGCGGTGACGGATCGCCGGATCATCTTCAAACGAGGCCTGATCCGCCGCCACACCGTCGAAATGAACATGCAGAAGGTCGAGAGCGTGGACGTCGATCAGACGCTGCTCGGCCGACTGTTCGATTTCGGCGACGTGACGGTGCGCGGGGTTGGCAGCACGTTCGAGCGGCTGACCTTCATCGACGCGCCGCTCCGGCTGCGCACCACCGTCACCGCGGGCTGATGGCGGGGTCAATCAAGACGCTGCGCGTGCTGGCGGGGCCGAAGCGATCGCGTGGCTGGTTGATCGCCGGTCCGTTTCGCATTCCCTGCGCGCTCGGACCCGCCGGCGTCGTGCGTCTCAAGCGGGAGAGCGACCGCGGCACGCCGGCGGGCCGCTACCGGCTGCTGTGGGGCTATTTCCGGCCCGACCGGCCGCGCCCGCAGGCGAGCGGCGTCAGGCTGACGCCGCTGCGGCGCGATCAGGGTTGGTGCGAAAATCCGGACAGCCGCAACTACAACCGTCCCGTCCGCGCGCCCTCGCGCGACGCCACCGATCGCATGTGGCGCGACGACGCGCTCTACGATCTCACGTTCGTGCTCGATCAGAATTTCACGCGGCGGGCCAAGGGCAGGGGCAGCGCGATCTTTTTTCACATCGCGCGCGCCGACCTGTCGCCGACCGCCGGTTGCGTCGCCATTCCCGCCGCCGCGATGCGAAGGCTGGCGCCGCATCTCGCCCGCGGGGCGGAAATGGTGATTGTATGAAAAAGCCGCCCCCGAAGGGGCGGCTGGAGGCGGTCAGACCGCGACTTTGAAGGTCTTGGCGACCTGGGTCTTGATCGGCGCCACTGTTTCCTCGGCGACCTTGCGGGCGAGCGCCGCAAGTTCTTTGCTCTGGGTCGAGGCGTCGTCGAAACGCTTGCGGGTGAACTCGGTCGACAGCGTCACGAACTCCGACACCGACTTGGCGGTGGTGAGCGACTTGAACAGGTCGAAGTTGGCGTCCGCGCCGGCCTTCAGCGCCTCGAGCGTCATCACGTTGAACTTGATGACGCCATTGCGCGCTGCGCCCAAGCTCGCCTCGACGGCGGCGCTCGCCTCCTCCGCCGCGGACTTCGCCTCGGCGTATTTGGCGCGGCTCTGAACAATGCCCTTCTCGAACAGCGAACGGACATTCTCGCGCAGGTCCTTGGCGGCCGCTATCGGGGCCTCGGTCGCTTTCGCGACTTCCGACGTCACGGCGGCGATCGGCGCCTCGGGCAACTCCGTCTTCGCGGCCTCATAGAACGTCTCGACCGGCGTCGGCGCTTCTATCGCGGCCGGGGCGACGAAGGGAGCGTCATACGACGGGGAAGCGGCGAATTCCTGCGGCGGGTCCATCATGATCGCCGGTTGAGCGGCCTTTTTCGGGGAGCTGGCCATTATGCTTCGACCTCCTAATGTGATTCCTGTGGATTACTCGGACTTCGGCGTCGCGCTGCTCTGGATGAGCGCGCCAATCTCCTTGGCCTGGCTCTGCAGATTGGCGAGCTGCGACTTCAAATATTCGCTCTGCAGGGCAAACGCCTCCTGCGGGTCCTTCGCCTGAACGAGCTTCTGCGCGAAATCGAAGGTCGCGTTGACATTCTGCTCGGCGTAGCTCAGCGCCTGCGCGCTGACCGATTTGGCGCTGGCGCGCACGTTGGCGCCGGCGGAATCGACGGCGTCGGCGGTCTTTTGCGCGACATTGACGAAGCCTTCAAACGCCTTCCGCGCTTGCTCAACGCTCTTCTGCGCGAAGTCGCGAAGGTCGGTGGGCACCTCGAACGATGTTCCGGTCATGTGAGTCTCTCTCTGCCTTGGGGTCCTCAGTTGGGGAATCATCGCCCCCCAACTTGCCCAACTATATAGCAAAAGTACTGTTGCGTTGCAACATGATTTTTGCGCTGCACCAAAAAATTTAACCTTAAGGCGCCGTTGATGGGCGCCCGGCGTGGCGAAGGGCGCAAATCTTTTAAGAATTTGCTAAGCTTACCCCGCGCCTAACGCAAGGCGCCGCGTGACGGCGAGTCGCGTGTAAGGGGCGACGAGGAATCATGGAGTTAGGGTCCGCCGACGCCGAGCCCAAATGGGCCGGCCGACTCGCGCGAACGCCGTTCGCCGCGGCGTTGGCGAAGGGCGCGCCGCTCATCGTCGCGTCAGGCGATCCCGCGCATGTCGAGTTTGCGACGCCTGCGGCGCTGACGGCGTTCGGCGTCGCGGACGTTGGCGCCCTCGGCCGCGTGTTGTTTGCATCCGACAATCTGAGTTCGCGGCGTTTGCTGCGGTTGTCGCAGGACATGGCCGTAGATGGCCCGGCGCGCCTGGAGCTGCTGCGCTTCTTCGTCGATCGGCGGCCGGTCAGTGTCTTCTGGCTCTGCGCCCGCGTGCGCCGCGGCGAGGAAACCTTCTTCGTCGCCGCCGATCCCGCAGCCGCCGAAACCGCCGATCGCGGCGAGCCGGCGCGTGACGACGCCACCTCGTCGCAGGCGCCGGTTCGTTTTGTCTGGCGGCTCGATCGCGACGGACGCTACGGCGCGACCGATCCAAAACTGACCGAAGTGCTGGGCGACGAGGCGCCGCGCGAGGGGGAGGCGCTTGACGCGCTGGTCGCGCGTGTCGGGCTCGGGCCGGAATGGGGGGAGAATGTCAAAGCGAGAACCACTTTTTCCGGGCTGCGTCTGGCGTGGCCCGAGCCTGGGCGCGAGGTCGCGCGCGTCGTTCGGCTTTCCGGCGCGCCGCTTTTCGGCGCCGCTCAGCGTTACGAGGGCGTGCGTGGGTTCGGTGTTTTTGCGGGCGAGCGCGTGAAAATGCAGCCCCCCGAGCGGCCGAAGCCGCCTCGTCCCGTCCCCGCGAAACTCTCGCCGCCCGGCGACGCCGCCGCGCTGATCAGTCTTTTGCAGCGCCAGCACCCGTCCACCAATCTCGCCGCTCCGTCGGCGAATTCAAACGCCCCGGCGCTGGCGATCATCTCGGCTCTGGCGAACTTGCTCGCGCCGAAGGCCGCAAGCGTCGCGCCGCGCCCTGCGACTCCCTCGGTGAACCCGTCGACCGGCGCCGAGATCGTGATGCTGCGGCCGCACGTCGTCCCCGCGCCCGAAGCGGCTGCCGAGGCGCGCGACAGCGTGTCGCTCAACTCGCAAGAGCGCGCCGCCTTCAAGGAGATCGCGCGGGCGCTCGGCGCCAAGGTTCGCGACGCCCGGCCGGAACCGGACACGGCCCGTCCGCCTTCGCCGCCGGAGCCGGATCCGCCGGCGGAACCCGGCGAAGTCGCCACCCCCGCCGAGGAGGATCTCGCGGCGTTGCTCGACATTCTGCCGATCGCGGCGCTTGTGGCGCGCGACGGCGAGGCGCTCTACGCCAACCGGACGCTGCTCGACCTGACGGGTTATCGCGACCTCGCCGATTTTCGCGCGCGCGACGCGGTGAAGTCGATCTTCCGCGGCCGCGATCCGCGGACGCTCGCGCCGGGCGGCGCCGTCGCCGGCATCCCGCTGGTGGCGTCGGGCGAGCGTCTGCTCACCGTCGACGCGCTGGTGCGTCCGGCGGTGTGGCGGGGGGCGCCGCGCTGCTGATCGCGATGCGCCGCTCGCGCGAGGCGGAGCATCAGGCGGAGATCCGCGCGGTGGAGCGCGAAACCGAGATGCACGCCGCGCGCGCGCGCGATTTCGCGGTGGCGCTCGACGCGGCGCGCGACGGCATGGTGCGGCTCGACCGCAACGGTCGCATTCTCGGCATGAACAGGGGCGCGGAGGCGCTGTTCGGCTACGATCAGAAAGAGGCGGCGGGCGAAAGTTTCCTCACCCTGTTCGCGCCGGCGAACCAGGCGGAGGCGACTGCCGCGCTCGAAAGGTTGGTGCGCAGCGAACCCGGTTCCGACGAGCCGCTCGACGTCACGGCGCGCAGTCAAGACGGCCGCCTGTTCCCCGTCCGGCTCGATCTCGGACGGCTCGCCAGTCAGCCGGAACCCGAGTTTTTCCTGCTGCTGACCGATCTGACCAAGGCCGATCGCGGCGCCAAGGCCAGCGAGGCGGCGCGCGAGGAGGCGGAGAACGCGAGCGCCGCCAAGACCGAGTTGCTGTCGCGCGTCAGCCACGAGATGCGCACGCCGCTGCACGCGATCATGGGCTTCGCCGAAGTGATTCTGGAAGAGCGTTTCGGGCCGATCGGCAACGACCGCTACCGCGACTACATCAAGGACATCCACGCCTCGGGCCGGCATGTGCTGTCGCTCGCCAACGATCTGCTCGACCTGACGAAGCTGCAACTCGGCAAGATCGATCTGCAATTTGCGCCGCTCGACGTCAACGCCGTGATTCGCGAATGCGTTACGCTGATGCAACCGCAGGCGGCGCGCGAACACGTCATCATGCGGCTGTCGCTGTATGACCGCCTGCCCAACGTGATGGCCGACGAGCGCTCGCTGAGGCAAATCATGCTCAACCTCATCACCAACGCCGTCAAATACAACGAGCCCGGCGGCCAGGTGATCGTCTCCAGCGCGATCGACGACGCGGGCGCGGTGATCGTGCGGGTGCGCGACACCGGCGTCGGCATGAACGAGAGCGAACTGGCGATCGCGCTGGAGCCGTTCCGCCGCGTGCCGGGCGCGCGACCTGTCGAGGGGTCGGGCTTAGGGTTGCCGTTGACCAAGGCGCTGGTCGAAGCCAATCACGCTGACTTTTCGATCAAGAGCCGAAAAGACCAGGGCACGTTGGTGGAGATCGCCTTCCCGGTCCGCCGGGCGGCGCAATAAGCGCTGCATCAATCGCTGGGCGCTTTCGGCGCGGACAAGCGCAGCGTCACCTGAAGGCCGCGCAATTCCGCGCCCTTGGCCGCGACGCAGTCTTCGCCGTCGCGCGCTTCGACTTGGATGCCGCCGACGAACAGGCCGTGTACGCCCAATTCAAATCGATCCCGCATAGCTTCGGGGAGCCGGACGGTGAAGCCGGTGATCGGGATGCTTTGCCCGCGCGTGCCGGCGAAGGTGCTTTCGCCGACCCAATCGCTCCACGAACCGTTGGGAAAGCGCACGCGATATTCGACCGCGCCGATCTCGGATTGCAGCGCAAAACCCTGGATCGTGTAGGCGTCGGCGCCCTCGTCGACATAGCCGTTGGGGCCGAAGATGTCGCCGCGCATGCCGAAATGGGCGTTCACCGCGACAATCAGCGCATCATCCGGGCGCGCGACCAGCGGCGGCCCGAGGCTGACCTTCCAATCGGTCGGCGCGTAGCGTTTGCGCAGGACGCAGGCGCGGCGATGGAAGGTCATGAACTCGACCGCGCGGCCATAGGTGCGCAGGAACGGGTCCTCCACGGTCGCGAGGTCCATGAGGTCGTCGCCGACCAGAAAATCCATCCACCGCTTGAGAAAGTCCACGCAGGATTCGGAAGCCGCGCCGCGGTATTTCGTTTGCAGCGCGCCGTAATTCGTTTGCAGGTCCTCCACGATATAATGGCCGCCGTTCTTCAGGAATGGGAACAGCGAGCGCAGCGTGGTGATCTGGTGCTCCCACATATGCGAGCCGTCCTCGATGATGAGATCGAACGGCCCATGCGTGATGGCAAGCTGCGCCAGATGCTCGAGATTGGATTGGTCAGCGAGCTCGATTTTGATCCGGTCGGTTTCCAGCTGTTTGCAACTAAGCTGGATGTCGACGCCGATGATTTTGGCGTTCGGAAAATATTCGCTCCACGTATTCAGCGAAGCGCCCTTGAACACGCCGATCTCCAGCAACGTGATCGGCTGATCGCGCAGCGACGCCAGGAACGTGTCGTAGAAGCTGAGATAGTTGTGATGCGAGGAGGCTTTGTCGGTGCCGTACTTCAATCCGATTTCGTTAAGCGATTGCAGCATGCCCTCGAACCCCACCCGTCCCGACGCGAGGGCGCCTTTTGCGTATTCGCCGCGATTTAGGCAAGAGGCGGAGAGGATTAACCGCAATCGCAATCCGGGCGATAAGCCGGCGCCGCTAGTCGGCGATTCGGAGATGCTCTCTTGCGGGAGACCGCCCTCTACGCGCCGGTGAAGGCGTTCCTCGAAGGCTATGGCTATCGCTGCAAGGGCGAAGTCGGCGGCTGCGACCTGGTCGCGCTCGCCGGCGACGATCCGCCGCTCGTCGTGATCGCCGAGCTGAAGACCGCCTTCAACCTCGAACTGCTGCTGCAAGCCGTCGATCGCGCCCGCGCCGGCGACGAGATCTGGCTCGCCGCCCGCATCGCCGCCAAAGGGCGGCATCTCGACCGCCGCTTCCGCGATCTTTGCCGCCGCCTCGGCTTCGGCCTCCTCGGCGTGCGCGCGGACGGCGGGGTCGAACTGCTGCTGAGTCCGGTCGCGCCGCCGCCGCGCCGCGATGCTCGCCGCCGTTCGCGCCTCGTCGACGAGCATCGTCGCCGGCGCGGCGATCCGCACCCCGGCGGCGGCGCCGGGGCGCCGATCATGACCGCCTATCGCCAGCGCGCGCTGCTGTGCGCCGCCGCGCTATCCACCGGCCCGAAGCGGCCGCGCGATCTCAGGCCCGCGGTCCCCGACGCCGGCCCGATGCTGCTCAACAACGTCTACGGCTGGTTCGCGCCGGTCGCACGCGGGGTCTACGAGCTCAGCGAAAGCGGCCGCGCGGCGCTGTTGCGCTGGCCGCAAAGCTCAGCCACGCGGGACGGCGGCGAGGAAATAGTTGACCGAGAGGTCGTCGGATAGCCGCCACTCACGCCGTAGCGGATCGAAGCTCAAGCCACGCCGCGTCGTGACCACGAAGCCCGCGCGGCGCAGGGCGCCGGTCAGCTCCAGCGGCGTGATGAACTGCTCCCAGCGGTGCGTTCCCCGCGGCAGCCAGCGCAGTACGTATTCCGCGCCGACGACGGCGAGGACGAAGCTCTTCGCCGTGCGGTTGAGCGTCGATAGGCAGAGCATGCCGCCGGGCGCCACCAGCGAAGCCGCCGTCGCCACGAATTCCGAGACATTCTCGACGTGCTCGACCACTTCCATCGCGAGCACCGCGTCGAACTTGCCGCCCTCGGCCGCCAATTCCTCGACAGTTCCGACGCGGTAGCTGAGTTCCGCCCCGGTCGCCTCGGCGTGCGCCTCGGCGGCGGCGATCGCCGAAGGCGCGGGGTCGAGGCCGGTGACACGGGCGCCGAGCCGCGACAGCGGCTCGGCAAGCAGGCCGGCGCCGCAGCCGATGTCGAGGATCGCCAACCCCTCCAGCGGCGCTGATCCTTGCGCCTTGAAGCGCCGCGCCAGCGTCGCAACGAGCCATTCGATGCGGACGGGGTTGATCCGGTGCAGCGGCGCCATCGGGCCGTCGGGGCGCCACCAGTCCTCGGCGAGGGCGTCGAAACGCGCGACTTCGTCGCTCCTTACGCTGGCGGAAGGCATGCAAATCCTTTGAGATAGCCGGCGTTGACCGGTCCAAGGGCGCCCTTTATACGCGCGACGCGGCGCTCGCGCGAGGCGAACCCGTCCCCAACGCTTGAGACGAAATGGCGCGTCTGGTCCTGAAATTCGGCGGCACGAGCGTCGCCAACGTCGATCGCATCCGTAACGTCGCCCGGCATGTGAAACGCGAGGTCGACGACGGGCACGAGGTCGCCGTGATCGTCTCCGCCATGTCGGGCAAGACCAACGAGCTGGTCGCCTGGTGCGCCGAGGCGGCGCCGCTCTACGACCCCGCCGAATATGACGCGGTGGTCGCGTCGGGCGAGCTGGTTACCGCCGGTCTGCTCGCCATCGTGTTGAAAAGCATGGGGATCGACGCGCGTTCCTGGGCCGGCTGGCAGATCCCGCTATCGACCGACGGCGCGCACGGCTCGGCGCGCATCGCTGCCGTTGACGGGACTGGGATTGTCGAGGGTTTCGGCAAAGGGCAGGTGGCCGTCGTCGCCGGCTTCCAGGGCGTCCACCCGGAGACCAGCCGGGTGACGACCCTCGGGCGCGGCGGCTCCGACACTTCGGCGGTGGCGCTCGCCGCCGCGCTGAAGGCGGACCGCTGCGACATCTACACCGACGTCGACGGCGTCTACACGACCGATCCGCGCGTGGTGCCGAAGGCGCGGCGGCTCGACAAGGTGTCGTTCGAGGAAATGCTGGAGATGGCCTCGCTCGGGGCCAAGGTCTTGCAGGTGCGTTCGGTCGAAGTGGCGATGGTGTACAACGTCAAGATGTACGTCCGCTCTTCGTTCGACGACCCCGCCGACCCCAAGCTGGGCACGCTGATTTGCGCCGAGGAGGATATCGTGGAGCAACAGGTCGTCACCGGCATCGCGTTCTCGCGCGACGAGGCGCAAATCACCTTGCGCCGGGTCGCCGACAAGCCCGGCGTGGCCGCGAATATTTTCGGGCCGCTGGCCGAGGCGAGCATCAACGTCGACATGATCATTCAGGTCGTCTCCGACGACATGAAGTTCACCGACATCACCTTCACCGTCCCGACCGCTGAGTACAAGCGCGCGATGGCCATGCTGGAGAGCGCGGCGGGCGAGATCCGTTACGGCGCGATCCACGGCGCGCAGGACGTGGTGAAGGTTTCGGCGATCGGCGTCGGCATGCGTTCGCACCACGGCGTCGCCGCGCGCGCCTTCAAGGCGCTGGCGGAGAAGGGGATCAACATCCGCGCGATCACGACCTCGGAGATCAAGTTCTCTGTGCTGATCGACGAAGCCTACACCGAACTCGCAGTGCGGACGCTGCACACGCTTTACGGGCTCGATCATGTCGGGGAGACGCGAGCGCCTGTGGCGGCGGCGTGATTCGACGTCGCCGAGGAACCAAAAACGCGTCGCGGAATTTGTTTACCATGTGACAATTGGGCGTGAACGGCGTCGTCCGGGAGGCCACTTCAAGTCTTCCCCTTGCGCCGGATCGCCTTCGTCGGTGGAGAACGGACGCGATGTCGACCAGCCCCAAACGATTCCCGAGCCGCGCAAAACGCGCAAAACACACGCCCGCTTCCTCGCGCCGCAAGTGGTCGCAGGACGTGACGGAACATTCCGATGCGATGACCCTGGAGCCTTATGTTTTCCAGAAGCGCGATCCCGACCAAATCGCCACTTCGCTCAAGCGGTCGGCGCAAAAGAGCACGCGACGGAAGTCCGGAGCGTTCCGCTCGGCGATGTCGATGCTGACGTTCTACGTCAATCGGGCAGGGCGAAATCTGTCAGAGGCGCGGCGGCGCGTTCTCGACGCGGCGAAGGACAAGCTGCGCGAGAAGTTCGGGCGGCCGGCGCCGGCAAAATCTTGACAGTTCCCGTTCACGCCTGCATAAGCCGCGCATGACGCAGACGCGCATTTGTCAGGGTCGAATTATCCGCCGCTAAGGAAGCGGCCGACCCATCGCGTCTTCATCCGATCTTGACGTCAGAGGGGTACGGCCCTTCGTTGCGCGGGATCGGGGAAGATCATGTCGGTCACGCTGACGTTCTACAACACGCTGACGCGCGCGAAAGAACCTTTCGCGCCGATCGACGCTTCGCGTGTGCGAATGTATGTCTGCGGACCGACGGTCTACGACTACGCGCACATCGGCAACGGCCGCGCGGCGATCGTGTTTGACCTGCTGTTCCGGCTGCTGCGCGAGGTTTACGGCGAAGACCGCGTGATCTACTCGCGCAATGTCACCGACGTCGACGACAAGATCAACGACCGCGCGACGCGCGACTTTCCCGGCGTCCCTCTCAATGCCGCGATCGCCGAAGTTACGGCGAAGACCCTCGCGCAATATCGCGAGGACGTGACGGCGCTCGGCTGCCTGCCGCCGACCGAGGAACCCCGCGCGACCGACCATATCCCGGAAATGCGCGCGATGATCGAGCGCCTTGTTGCGCGCGGCGTGGCTTACGTCGCCGAGGATCACGTGCTGTTTTCCCCGAGCGCGATGGATGAACTGCCCGGCGCGCCGCGCTACGGTTCGCTTGCCCGCCGCTCGCTCGACGAGATGCTCGCCGGCGCCCGCGTCGACGTCGCGCCGTACAAGCGCGACTCCATGGATTTCGTGCTGTGGAAGCCCTCGAAACCCGGCGAGCCTTCATGGGAAAGCCCGAGCGGGATCGTCGCCCCCGGGCGGCCCGGCTGGCATATCGAGTGCTCGGCGATGTCGATGAAGACGCTGCTGACGCCGTTCGGCGGCGGCCTCGGCTGCGAGGATGCGGACAGGAACGTGTTCGACATCCACGGCGGCGGGATCGATCTCGTGTTTCCCCATCACGAGAACGAAATCGCGCAGAGTTGCTGCGCCTTTGGCTCCAAGCGCATGGCGAACGTCTGGATGCACAACGGCTTCCTGCAGGTCGAAGGTGAGAAGATGTCGAAGAGCCTCGGCAATTTCGTCACCATGCATGAGCTGTTGCGGACCGAGGCGTTCGGCGGCCGCGCTTGGCCGGGGCCGGCGCTGCGGCTGGCCATGTTGCGCAGCCACTACCGGCAGCCGATCGACTGGACGGTGCGCGCGCTTGAAGAGGCGGACAGGACGATGCAGCGCTTCGCCCGCATCGCCGCCGGCGCGCCGCCCGCCGCCGCCCCGACGCCGGCGCTCATCGAAGCGCTCGGCGACGACCTCAACTCGGCCGCCGCCATCGCCCATCTTCATGCCCTGGCCGGCGAGGGCAGGGCGGCGGAGTTGCGTCGCGACGCCGCCTTTCTCGGGCTCGACATCGAGGCGACGATCACCGCGCCGGAGATCGACGCCGCTTTGCGCGCGCGCATCGAGGCGCTCGTCGCGGAGCGACTCGCGGCCCGCAAGGGCAAGGATTGGCGAGCCTCGGATCGGCTGCGCGACGAACTTGTCGCGCTCGGCGTCGCGTTGCAGGACAGCAAGGACGGGACGACCTGGGAGATCAAACGATGAGCGTCGCCCTGCGTCCTTACCTCCCCACCGACGCGCGGCGCTGCGCGGCGATTTTCCGCGAAAGCATCGCCGAACTCGCCAGCGAAGACTACAGCGAGGACCAGTGCGCCGCATGGGCGGAGCGCGCCGACGACGAGGCCGCCTTTGGCGAGAGCCTGGGACGTTCGCTGACGTTGGTCGCCATACAGGACGGCGAAGTCGTCGGCTTCGCCGGCCTGAAGGGCGCGTCTCACGTCGAGATGCTGTTCGTCGATCCGGCTCACGCGCGGACCGGCGTGGCGACGGATCTGATGGAGGCGCTGACCAAACTCGCGCGCGCTCGCGGCGCGACGGAGCTGACCGGCGACATCAGCGACACGGCCAAGCCGCTGTTCGACCGGCTGGGCTTCCAGGGCCTGAAGCGCAATCTCGTGCCCATAGGCGAGGAGTGGCTGGGCAACACGACCATGCGCAAGACCTTCGAGGCGCCGCCCGCGCCCGCGCGACATTGAAAGACCGGCCATGACCCGCGAACGCCTGTATCTGTTCGACACCACGCTGCGCGACGGCGCGCTGACCACCGGCGTCGATTTCAGCCTCGACGACAAGCGTCACATCGCCACGATGCTCGACGAATTCGGCGTCGATTATGTCGAGGGCGGCTATCCCGGCGCCAATCCGCTCGACACGAAGTTCTTCGAGAAGAAACCGACGCGGCGGGCGCGCTTCTGCGCCTTCGGCATGACCAAGCGGGCGGGGCGTTCGGCGGCCAACGATCCCGGCGTCGCCGGGCTGCTCGCCGCCGACGCGGACGCCATCGTGTTCGTCGCCAAGAGCTGGGACTATCACGTGCATGTCGCACTCGGCTGCACGCTTGAGGAAAACCTCGACGGCATCCGGGACAGTGTTCGCGCGGCGATCGAGGCCGGTCGCGAGGCGATGGTTGACTGCGAGCATTTCTTCGACGGCTACAAGGCGAACCCGTCCTACGCGCTGCAATGCGCCAAGGCGGCCCACGACGCCGGCGCGCGCTGGGTGGTGCTGTGCGACACCAACGGCGGCACGCTTCCCCACGAGATCGAGCGCATCGTGCGCGAGGTCACCGAGGCGATTCCCGGCGAGCGGCTCGGCATCCACGCCCATAACGACACCGACAACGCGATCGCCAATTCGCTCGCCGCCGTCCGGGCAGGCGTGCGGCAGGTGCAAGGCACGCTGAACGGCCTCGGGGAGCGCTGCGGCAACGCCAATCTCGTGTCGCTGATCCCGACGCTGGCGCTGAAAGCCGATTTCGCCAACCGCTTCGAGATCGGCGTCACCGGCGAAGCGCTCGCCGGTCTCGCGCGGCTGTCGCACAGCTTTGATGAGTTGTTGAACCGCGCGCCGGACCGCCATGCGCCTTATGTCGGCGCCTCGGCGTTCGCGACGAAAGCCGGCATCCACGCCTCCGCGCTCGCCAAGGACCCGCGCACCTACGAGCACGTCGCGCCGGAGAGCGTCGGCAATCAGCGCGCGATCCTGGTCTCCGATCAGGCCGGGCGCTCCAATCTTGTTGCGCAGTTGAAGCGGCTCGGGGTCGACGTGCGCGCCGACGATCCGCGCCTCGCTCACGTGCTCGACGAGGTGAAAGCGCGCGAGGCCGAAGGCTACGCCTACGAGGGCGCCGACGCCTCGTTCGAGCTGCTGGCGCGCAAATGGCTCGGCGGCGTGCCGAAATTCTTCGATGTCGAGAGCTTCAACGTCAACGTCGAGCGCAGGCAGGGCGGCGACGGCGGTCTCTATGCGGCGTCGCTGGCGGTGGTGAAGATCCGCATCGGCGGCGAGGCGCTGATCTCGGCGGCGGAAGGCAACGGCCCCGTCAATGCGCTGGACCTGGCGCTGCGCAAGGACCTCGGGGTGTACCAGAAGCATATCCAGGATGTGGAGCTGCTCGACTTCCGCGTCCGCGTGTTCCAGGGCGGCACCGACGCGGTGACGCGGGTGCTGGTCGAGTTCGGAGCGCCCGACGGCACACGCTGGTCGACCGTCGGGGTCTCCGGCAACATCATCGAGGCGTCGTTCCAGGCGCTGGTCGACGCGATCGACTATCGGCTCGTCAAGGCCGGCGCGGCGGCGGTAGCGTGACACCGTTTTACGCGGTCGTAACGCATTCGTGAGCGGCCCTCGTTCCGCTACGCCAATATAAAACGCGCCAGGGGTTCGGTTGCCTGGGCGAGGGCTGGTGAAATTAACGATCCGAGGGGCGGCGCTGGTCGCCGTTTGCGTCGCGCTCGGCGCTTGTAGGTCTACGACAACGGCGCAAGCGCCACCGCCCGCGCCGCCTCCCGCGGTCGGCGTCGTCACGGTGGAGAGCCGCGGGATTACGCCGTCGCTGGCGTTCATCGGCCGCGTCAAGGCGATCGAGACCTATCAGGTTCGCGCGCGCGTCGAAGGGTTCTTGGAGAAGGTCGCCTTTACCGACGGCCAGCATGTCAATACGGGCGATTTGCTCTATCAGATCGAGAAGACCCAGTACGTCGCCGCGGTCGAACAGGCCAAAGCCAATGTCGCCGCCGCCGAGGCGGTGGCGCGCAACGCCCAGCTTGCCTACAACCGCGCCGCCGACCTCGTCAAAACCTCCGCCGGCACGCAGGCGACCGTCGACCAGACCCGCGCCAACCTCGACAGCGCCAAGGCGACCATCCTGCAAAATCAGGCGGCGCTGACGATCGCCAACGAGAACCTCGGCTACACCGACATAACCTCGCCGATCACCGGCCGCGTCGGCTTCACCGCCGTCACGCTCGGCAATCTCGTCAATGCGGCGACCGGCGTGCTGGCCACGGTCGTCAGCGATGATCCAATCTATGTCGAGTTTCCTGTCAGCATGCGGCAGATCGCCGATCTCGCGGCGCTGCATAAGAGCGACGTCACGCACGGGACCGACATCAAGGTCCACGCGACGCTCGCCAACGGCAAGACCTACGATCAGGTCGGCGATTGGAGTTTTGTCTCCAACCAGGTCGATCAGCAGACCGACACCGTGCCGGTGCGCGCGACCTTTCCCAACCCGCAACGGGCGCTGGTCGACGGGGCCTTCGTCACCGTCAAGGTCGAGGAGGGCGCGCCGCAGACGCGCCTCGTCATCCCGCGCTCGGCGCTGCAACTCGATCAGATCGGCGTTTACGTGCTGATCGTCGACAACGACAAGAAGGTGCAAGTGCGCCGCGTGCAGACGGCCGAGGCGGTCAATACCGAAATCGCCATCGCCTCCGGCCTGCAAGCCGGCGACAAGGTCATCATCGACGGTATCCAGAAAGTGAGACCGGGTCAGGTCGTCAACGCGGCCGACATGGGCGGGGCGGCCAAGTGATCTCCTCGATCTTCGTCGACCGGCCGCGGCTCGCCTTCGTCGTCTCGATCGTCATCACGCTCGCCGGGCTGCTGGCGATATTCGCCATTCCGGTCGCGCAGTTCCCCGACATCGTCCCGCCGCAAGTGACGCTGACGGCGAACTATCCCGGCGCCGACGCCGAACTCGTCGAGACGACCGTCGCGCAGCCGATCGAGGCGCAGGTCAACGGCGTCGACAACGCCATCTACTATCAGTCGACCAGCGGCGCCGACGGCACCTACACGCTCAACGTCACCTTCGCGCTCGGCACCAACCCCGACATCGACACCGTCAACGTCCAGAACCGGGCGACGCTCGCGGAGGCGCAGATCCCCACCGACGTCGCGCAACAGGGGCTGTCGATCCGCAAGAAATCGGCGGCGCTGTTGCAGGTGCTGACGCTCTATTCGCCGAAGGGGAGCTACGACCCGCTGTTCCTCTCCAATTACGCGACGATCAATATTCTCGACACGCTGTCCCGCCTCAAGGGGGTGGGTCAGGCGACGTTGTTCGGACCGCTCGACTATTCGCTGCGCGTCTGGCTCGATCCGGCGCGGCTCGACGCGTTCGCCCTGACCCCGGCCGATGTCGCGGCCGCCATCAAGGCGCAAAACACGCCGGCGGCGCTCGGCACGATCGGCGGCGCTCCGGTCGCCAGCGACCAGCGCAGCGAGTTCACCGTCAAGACGACCGGGCGGCTCGAAAGCATCGAGCAGTTTCAGAACATTGTCCTGAAGACCAACCCGGGCGGCTCGGTGGTGCGGATACGGGACGTGGCGCGGGTCGAACTCGGCGCCAATTCCTCCGACCGCTATTCGCGCTTCAACGGCGCGCCGACCGCGGCGATCGGCATCTACCAGTCGCCGGGCGCGAACGCGGTCGACGTCACCAAGGCGGTGCGCGACGCGATGGAGACGCTCGCCAAGCGGTTCCCCAACGATCTCACCTATTCCGTGTTTTTCGACACCACCGTGTTCGTCACATCGACGATCGCGGAAGTGGTTCGCACCCTGCTCGAAGCGTTCGTGCTGGTCGGGATCGTGGTGTTCTTATTCCTTGGCAAGCTGCGCACGACGCTGATTCCGCTGATCGCCGTGCCGGTGTCGATCATCGGCGCGTTCGCCGGGTTGCTGGCGGTCGGCTATTCGGCCAACACGGTTTCGTTGCTGGCGCTCGTGCTGGCGATCGGCATCGTCGTCGACGACGCGATCGTCGTCATCGAGAACGTCGAGCGCGTCGTGGAGGAGGAGCCGGAGCTCAGCATCCCCGAGGCGACCAAGAAGGCGATGACGGAGATTACCGCGCCGATCATCGCTATCACGCTGGTCCTTTTGTCGGTGTTCGTGCCGGTCGCGTTCATTCCCGGCATCAGCGGGCAATTGTTCCGCCAGTTCGCGGTGGCGGTGTCGATCTCGATGCTGATTTCCGCGCTCAACGCGCTGACGCTGAGCCCGGCGCTGTGCTCCCTGCTCATCAAACGCGGCCACACGAGCCGCGGCCCGCTGCGCTATGTGCTCGGCGGCATCGACAAGGCGCGCGACGGCTACGGCTGGCTGGTCAACCGGCTGGTGCGGGTCTCGATTGTCGGCGTCGTCGTTACGATCGCGGTCATCGCCGCGTCCGGGCTGTTGTTCAGCCGCACGCCGCAAAGCTTTTTGCCCGAGGAGGACCAGGGCGCGCTGTTCGCGGCGATGCGGCTGCCCGAGGGCGCCTCGCTCAACCGCACCGGCGCGGTGGTCGCCCAAGCGGAGGACATCATCAAGGCCGTGCCCGGCGTTTCCGGCGTGCTGTCGGTCGTCGGCTTCGACTTCATCGACAGCGTCACCTCGCCCAACCAGGCGTTTTTCGTCATCCAGCTCGCGCCCTATGACCAGCGTAGCGATCCGGCGCGCTCGGCGAACGGCGTTCTCGCCCAACTGAGGCCCAAGCTCGCCGCAATCAGCCAGGCCGTCGTGTTCCCGTTCAATCTGCCGCCGATCCTTGGGCTCGGCAGCACCGGCGGGTTCCAGTACATGCTGGAGGCGTTGCAAGGGCAGAAGCCGACCGACATCGCCGCCGTCTCGCGCGCCATGCTGGTCGGCGCCAATTCGAGCCCCGAGCTCGCCGGCGTCTTCTCGACCTTCGCCGCCGACACGCCGCAAGTCTATCTCAACGTCGACCGCAATAAGGCGCAGGTGCTCGGCGTCGCCGTCTCCGACGTATTCACGGCGCTGCAATCGACGATCGGCCGGTTCTACGTCAATCAGTTCAATCTGTTCGGCCGCGTCTGGCAGGTCAATTTGCAGGCCGACGCGCCGTTCCGCCGCGAGATCGACGACATCTTCAACGTCTACACGCGCTCCAGCACCGGCGCGATGGTGCCGATCCGCGTGCTCGGCGAGCCGCAGATCCTACAAGGCCCGCAGTTGGTGACCCGCTACAACGGTTTCCGCGCGGCGCAGATCAACGGCGCGGCCAAGCCCGGCTATAGCTCCGGGCAATCGTTGGCGGCGATGGAGCGTCTCTCCGCGTCGACCCTGCCGGCCGGCTTCGCCTACGAATGGACCGGCACGGCGTTGCAGGAAAAGGCGGCGGCGGGCGGCACGTCGATCGTGCTCGGCCTGGCGATCCTGTTCGCCTACCTGTTCCTGGTCGCGCTCTACGAAAGCTGGAACATCCCGATTTCGGTGCTGCTGTCGGTCAGCGTCAGCGTGCTCGGGGCGATCTTCGCGCTATATGTCGCCGGTCGCAGTTTCGACGTCTATGCGCAGATCGGCCTGGTGGTGCTGGTGGCGCTGGCCGCCAAAAACGGCATCCTGATCGTCGAGTTCGCCGTCGACCAGCGAAAAGCTGGCAAGTCGATCCGCGAGGCGGCGGAACTCGGCGCGCGGCTGCGATTTCGTCCGGTGATGATGACGAGTTTCGCGTTTATCCTCGGCGTGCTGCCGCTGGTGATCGCCGAGGGCGCCGGCGCGGCGAGCCGGCGCGCGGTCGGCACGCCGGTGTTCGGCGGCATGCTGGCGGGCTCGCTGATCGGGATTTTCGTAATTCCGACGCTGTTCGTGATCTTCGAGCGGATGCGCGAGCGGAAGCCTTCGCCGAAGCCGTAAGCGCCCATCATATTATCGTGACGCTTCTGTTTTTTGAGCGGGCGGGCGAACTTTCAGCGCCGATGCGGCGTTACCACGTGCTTCGCCGTCGATGGCGGCCCACTTAGGGAGAGCACGTGACGTCAAATGCGTCGTGGCGTCGGGTCGCCATTGGGCTGGTCGTCATCGCCGTCGTGGCGGGCGGCGGATATTACGTCTGGCGACATCATTTCGAGCCTCAGCCTCAGCAAGCCAAGAGCGCTGCGCCGGCGCCGGTGCCCGTCACCGTCGCGAAGGTGAGCAAGTCGGACTTCCCCGTCTATCTGACCGGGCTCGGGACCGTCGAGCCCTATGACACGGTGACGGTCAGCAGCCGCGTCGACGGCGAGATCACCAAGGTCTATTTCCGCCAGGGCCAGATGGTGAAAGAGGGCGACATGCTGGTTCAGATCGATCCGCGCCCCTATCAGGCCGCGCTCGATCAGGCGACCGCCAAAAAAGCCGCCGACGAGGCGAATCTCAAGAACGCCAATCTCAACCTGGCGCGCTACAAGACGCTCGGCAAGGAAGACTTCGCCACCCAGCAGCAGCTCGATGCCCAGCAGGCGTCCGTCGATCAGCTCAACGCGCAGGTGAAGGGCGATCAGGCGGCGATCGACAACGCGCAGACCGAACTTTCCTACACTTCGATCAAGTCGCCGCTGACCGGCAAGACCGGCTTCCGGCTCGTCGACCCCGGCAACATCGTCCATGCGAGCTCCACCACAGGCATCGTCACCATCGTCAAACTGCAACCGATCTCGGTCGTGTTCACCGCGCCGCAGGAGGACATCAACCAGATCAACCAGGCGCTGAGCGCCGGGACGGTGCCGGTCGACGCGCTGAGTTCGGACGGCCAGACGCTGCTTGCCCAAGGGCATCTGGCGCTCGTCAACAACTCGGTCGATCAGGCGAGCGGCGACATCCGCATGAAGGCGACGTTTGAGAACAAGGACAACGTGCTTTGGCCGGGCCTGTCGGTGTCGACGCGGCTGCTCGTCAATACGATAAAGAACTCGATCGTCGTCCCCTCCGACGCCGTGCAGCGCGGCCCGAACGGCTTGTTTGTCTATCTGGTGGGGGAAGGCGACAAGGCCAAAATCCAGGCCGTCAAGGTTAGCGAGGAAAGCAACGGCCAATCCCGGATTGAGGAGGGTCTCAAGGACGGCGACACGGTCGTCGTCGAGGGCCAGTCGCGCCTGAGCGACGGCGTCGTCGTCGCGCCGCACGATCAACCCGCGACGTCGCCGAGTCCGGAGGCGACAACGGCGAACAACACCGCGAAGGCGCCCTGATATGGCGTTGAACATCTCTGCTCCGTTCATCCGTGCGCCGATCGCGACGTCGCTGCTGATGGTCGGCGTGCTGTTCGTCGGCCTCGTCGCCTATCCGCGCCTGCCGGTGGCGCCGCTGCCGGAGGTGGATTTCCCGACCCTGCAAGTGTCGGCGATGCTGCCCGGCGCGAGCCCGCAAACCATGGCCTCGTCGGTCGCCCAGCCGCTCGAGACGCAGTTCGCGCAGATTCCCGGCGTCGCGCAGATGACGTCGGTTTCGACCCTCGGCGCCACCGCGATCACGCTGCAATTCGACCTCAACCGCAACATCGATGGCGCCGCCGGCGACGTGCTGGAGGCGATCAACGCAGCCGGCGGCCAGTTGCCGAAGAACCTGCCTAGCCCGCCGACTTTCAAAAAGGTCAATCCGGCGGATTCGCCGATTTTGCTATTGGCCGCTTCGTCGAAATCGTTGCCGCTGACGCGCGTCAACGATCAGGTGCAGACCAAGCTTGTCCAGCAGATCAGCCAGATCGCCGGCGTCGCGCAGGTGACGATCGGCGGCCAGCAGACGCCGGCGATCCGCATCCAGCTCGATCCCGCCAAGCTGGTCGCCAAGAACCTTTCGCTTGAAGAGGTGCGTCCCGCCTTGTCGGCCGCGACCACGGACGACCCCAAGGGGACGATCTACAGCGGCGCGCGGGCGTTCACGATCTACGCCAACGATCAGATTACCGAGGCGGAGAAGTGGAACGACGTGATCGTATCGTACAAGAACGGCGGCCCGCTGCGGTTGCGCGACATCGGCCGCGCCGTCGAGGGGCCGCAGGACATCACCCAGGCCGGATGGGCCGACGGCAAGCGCGCCATATTCCTGGTGATCTACAAGCAGCCCGGCGCCAACGTGATCGACACCGTCGACAAAATTCTCGCGCAACTGCCGAGGATCCGCGCCTCGATGCCGCCGTCCATCGACGTTTCGGTGCTAAGCGATCGCACCCAGACCATCCGCGCCTCTGTCAAGGACGTGCAATATACGCTGCTGCTGACCATCGCGCTGGTCGTCGCGGTCATCTTCCTGTTCCTGCGCAGCCTGTGGGCGACGATCATTCCGAGCGTGACGGTGCCGCTCGCGCTGCTCGGCGCGTTCGCCTTGATGTGGATCGCCGGCTACACGCTCGACAACCTTTCGCTGATGGCGCTTACGATCTCCGTCGGCTTCGTCGTCGACGACGCCATCGTGATGCTGGAGAACATCACCCGCTACATCGAGGAAGGACTTTCGCCGATGGAGGCGGCGCTGAAGGGCGCCGGCGAGATCGGTTTCACCATTCTGTCGATCAGCATTTCGCTGGTGGCGGTGCTGATCCCGCTGTTGCTGATGGGCGGGATCATCGGCCGGCTGTTCCGCGAATTCTCGATCACGCTGTCGATGACGATCCTGGTGTCGGGCATCGTCTCGTTGACGTTGACGCCGATGATGGCGTCGCGGTTCCTGAAGCCGCAGAACGAAGTCAAACACGGCCGGCTGTATGATTTCAGCGAACGGATGTTCGAGGGCTTGTTGAAAGGTTACGAGCGCGGGCTGGACTTCGTGCTCGACCATCGGTTCATGACGCTGCTGGTCTTCCTCGGCACGGTTGGGCTGACCGTGTATCTTTTCCTGATCATCCCGAAGGGCTTCTTTCCCCAGCAGGACACCGGGCTCATAACCGGCATCTCGCAAGGCGCGCAGGACATCTCCGTCAAGGACATGATGCGCCATCAGGAGGCGCTCGGCGCGATCGTCCTGAAGGACCCCGGCGTCGCGCACGTCGCGATGGCGATCGGCGGCACGGGAAACCCCTCCAACACCGGGCGCATGTTCATCACCCTGAAGCCGCGCGACCAGCGCGACGCGAGCGCCGATCAGATCATCGCCCGGTTGCAGCCGCAACTCGCCAAGGTCGAGGGCGCGCAGCTGTTTCTGCAGGCGGCGCAGGATGTCACCGTCGGCGGCCGCGCCGCGCGGACCCAGTACCAATACACCTTGCAGGATTCCGATTTCGACGAGCTCAACGCCTGGGCGCCAAAGCTGTTGGCGAAGCTGCGCGGATTGCACGAACTGGCTGACGTCGCCACCGATCAGGAGACGAACGGCGTCACGCTGTCGATCACTATCGACCGCAATCAGGCGTCGCGCTTCGGCATTTCCGCGCAGACGATCGACGACACGCTGTACGACGCGTTCGGCCAGCGTGAGATCACCCAGTATTTCACCCAGCTTGCGAGCTACGAGGTGATTCTGGAGGTGCTGCCGGAACTCCAGGACGATCTCACGTCGCTCGACAAGATTTTCCTGAAGACCGCGGAGGGCGGCGAAGCGCCGCTGTCGACCTTCGCCAAATGGACGACGACGCCGATCGAGCCGCTCGCAATCAGCCACCAGTCGCAGTTCCCGGCGACGACGATCAGCTTCAATCTCGCGCCGGGCGTGGCGCTGAGCCAGGCCACCGCGGCGATCGAACGGGCGCAGGCGGAGTTGAAGACGCCGGCGACGCTCATCACCAGCTTTCAGGGCAATGCACAGGCGTTCCAGGAATCGCTGACGACGGTGCCATTGCTCATCATCGCGGCGCTTGTAGTGGTTTATCTGATTCTCGGGGTCTTATATGAGAGCTATATCCATCCGTTGACGATCCTTTCGACGCTGCCTTCGGCCGGCGTCGGCGCGCTGGCGACGCTGATGCTGTTCGGCTACGACTTCAGCCTGATCGCGCTGATCGGCGTCATCCTGCTGATCGGCATCGTCAAGAAGAACGGCATCATGCTGGTCGATTTCGCGATGACCGCCGAGCGCGACAAAAATCTTTCCTCGCACGACGCCATCCGGCAGGCGGCGTTGCTGCGGTTCCGTCCGATCCTGATGACGACGATGGCCGCGATACTTGGCGGCGTCCCGCTGATGCTCGGCCACGGGACCGGCTCGGAAATCCGCCAGCCGCTCGGCTATTCCATGGTCGGCGGCCTGATCGTCAGCCAGGCGCTGACGCTGTTCACGACGCCGGTGATTTACCTCTACCTCGACGGCTTCCAATCGTGGCTGTATCGCAAGCGCGGCAAGAAGGCGGGCGCGCATGGGGCCGCTGAGGCTGAGAAGCGCGCCCCGCGCGAGGAGCACGCGCTTTCGGCGGGGGAGTAGTGCGGGTTGTAGCATCCGTCGGCATTTCCATAACGTCTTGCCCTGACGGCCGTGGACCTCAAGGATTTGCAGGCTCGCGCCCGAATCGCCGCCCGGATCGAGCGTCAAAGGGGCCGGCGCGCGGTCGGCACGCCGGCGTTCGGCGGAATGCTGGCCGGCTCGTTCGTCGGGATTTTCATAATCCCGATGGTGTTTGAGGGGATGCGGACGCGGAAGAAGGCGCCGAGCCTAAACCATAAGGCGTGAAATCGGGCAGCCGTTATAAGGCGCGCAGGAAATCGAGGATCCCCTGTTGTTCGGCGGGCGAGAGCTGGTCGAATTGGTTGATGACGGCGTTCGCCTCGGACGCAGGATAATATCGGCTCGCCTGGGAGCGGTGGTTTTCGATCGCCTTCAGGAGGTCGCTCGTGCGACCGTCGTGCAAAAAGAACATCCGTTGGCCAACTCCCCAAAGAGGCGCCGTGCGAAACTCGTCAGGCCCCGCTTGCCCCTGGGTTATTCCGTCGGCCAGATTGGCGCCCATGTGATGCACCAGTAGATCGGAGTATAGGTTCACCGGGCGGGATTGCAGCACTGCGCTGTTCATGACCGGCGCCGTTATCATCTGCGGCGTATGACATAATCCGCAGCCGATATCGGAAAACGTGACGCTTCCGCGAATGGCGCTTGGAGAAGGCCTGGGGTCGGGCTGCGGACCATCCGTGAAGCGCATCATGAGCTGGAATTGCATCCAGTCGGCGAGGATATGAATGGGATTGAAGAAGCTCTGGTTCGGTGGCGGCCCCGTATCGTTGTCAACCATACGCGTGACGTCATTGGGCTCCGGCTTATCCGGCCCCTGACATCCGGGATCTTCTTCTGTCGCTGTTGGGAACACCTCATTGGTTATGCCCATTTCGACGTTGTAGGCCTCGCCTGCAAATATCGTAATGGATTTGTTTTGTGCTTTCCAACCGAAGCGAGTTATCGTTCCATCATTGCCGCTGCGGTTGGGATGCCCGCTGATGCCTAGCGCGCTTCTGCTGGAGGCTGTCGCAGCGCTGTGCGCCAATATCTCGCGGTCTTGAATCGACTCGATCAATCCCAAGCCGAGCATTTGGGTCGGTATGCGGAAAGCGATATTGTGGTTGGCCACCTGCTTATCGAAGTTCGGTTGCGAAATGGCGCAGTTTGCAATTGTTGGATCGCCGGTAATGCCCTTGACTGTCCAGAGCTGGTGAACGCCTCCGTCGGGGATGAGATTGCCGGCGGAGTTCGCATGAAATCGCCGTTCGCGTTCACCTTGTAAACGAAGCGAACCTCGCGGATCGGCCCTAATTGCTCCTCGAAGCGCGGCACTTGGTTGAGCTTGCCGAAGCGGTGCGGAATCAGGTTGAATTGCGGGTTTTCCGGGGGCGCGGGAGGCGTTCCCTGCGACACTTGCACCGGATTTGGGACTAGAAACCCTCCCGACCCTCCAAGCGTAGGCTGCGAATGGCACGCAAAGCATTGGTCGGCGTTGTGTCTCGCTCCCAGTCCGTTCGAATTGGTTGTGAATTGAGGCAGCGCGGGGTCCATTTCGTTCGTTCCCAGCGCCTGCGATCCGTCAGGTATCATCGCGCAATTGTCGCAGGTGGATTCCAGCTGACCCGCCCTGTTGATGCCCTCCATGAATGACGACAATTCGTTGGGGAAAGAGTCGCGCCCGTGGTGGGATTCGCGCTCAGAACAGGCGGATGCGGAATTGGCGGAGTTTGGGGCAGGCGGCCGGTTTGGTTGTATTGCAGCATCGCTTTGTATTCGAGCATACCAGAGGTGTTCTGGTATCCTCCGCGTATACCGGGGTCTTGTTGCCCGTTTGCGGGAGCGGCGAGAAATATAACCGCGCCAAGGACAATGAGGCCGGGATTACGGAGAAATTCTCCTTTCATGTCTATCCCCTGTAACTAGAGTGTTGTATTCAAGTAATACTGCTGTGCCCTACTGAAAGTTAGATATCCACCCTTGAGCCATAAGTGGGAATACGGACCATAATTTATTCAACAGTCCCGCCGAGCCTCTAATGCGTCGCAAGTCTAAAGGACAATGTGCACAATATACTAATTTATTCGGCCGGAAATGCAGAACTCCTCGCCCAGGTGAAGTCGTTTTTGATCTCTCTGGACAGATAACATGCGTGTGTTGTAGCTTGCTCCAAAATAAAACACGCCGCTTCCCCCATTCGGGGGAGGCTGAGGTCCCGGAGCGTCGCGCGAGCGAGGCCCGCCCCATCAAAGCAGGTCATTATCCTTCGAATGTGCGGCCAAGCGGAGGGTGCGCCATGACCGAAGCCGAGGCTTTGTCGTCTCTAGTCGCCGCAATCTACGACACCGCGCTCGACGCCAATCTATGGCCCGCGGCTCTTCAAGGAATTCAAGATTATGTTGGGGGCTGCGCGGCGAACTTTTACTGGCAAGATGTCACCAAGGAGAGCGCCGGCGTCTTTCATTGCGTGGGAATTGCGCCAGAATATTTAGAGTCGTATTTCCAAACCTATACGAGGCTGAACCCATTCTATCCCGCCGGCGCCTTCTACCCGCGGGGAATCGTTGTCAGCGTCGACGAGGTGACCCCGCCCTCCGAACTGGTGCAAACTCGCTTTTTCCAGGAGTGGATGCGGCCGCAGGGAATGAGAACGTCGTTGGTCGTCAACTTGGAGAAGAGTGCGGCGAGCGTCGCCGCGGTGGCGGTGATTCAAGGCGCCGATAAGGATTTTGACGAAGACCAAGGAAAACGGCGGCTCCAGCTGCTGGCGCCGCACATCCTGCGGGCGTCGTCTATCGGCCGCATCGTCTCGGAATATGTCAGGGAGCGCGCGACTCTGACCGACCTATGGGATCGCGTTCGCGCCGGCGTGTTTCTCCTCAACGGCTCCGGCCGGGTGGTGTTTGCAAACAGGGCCGGAGTCGCGCTCGCTGACGCTGGTGAAATCCTGAAATTGAGCGGGTCGAGATTGGTCGCGAGCAAATCCGCCGCAAACATTGCCCTGCAATCGGCGCTGGCCGCGACGCGCGACGCTGATCGCGCCGATCTCAATCTGCGGACGCCCATTGCGCTGAGCGACCGGCCTGATGAGCCTTGGCGTGCGCACGTCCTGCCGCTCACATCGCCGGCTTGGCGGAACGCGATTCCCTACGCCGCCAACGCAGTTATTGTGAATAGGGCTTCTCTGGAGATTACTTCACCACTGGAAGCGGTGACCAGATTATACAAACTCACCGGGTCCGAGGCGCGCGTATTGGAGGCCGTTGTCGCAGTGGGAGGCGTTCCGGAAATCGCCGTCGCGCTCGGCGTCTCGGAATCAACTGTCAGATCTCACCTGAAGCGTCTATTTGAGAAAACCGGCGCTCACCGCCAAATAGAATTGGCCAAACTTTTGGCTGCGCACGCTCTTCCGTTTTGATACGGGTTGGGTGTTCAGCCTTTTTTGATGGCGATTGCGCTGATCGTTGATGATCGCACGCCCTTCAATACACCCTTGCCTTCGGCTCGATATAACTCACCTCGTTGCTCATCGTGTACGTATGCACCGGCCGGTAATCGAGCTTCACCTCGTACTTGTCGACGTCGATCCAGGCGAGCGTGTGCTTCATCCAGTTGACGTCGTCGCGGCTCGGGATAGTCCTCGCGGGCGTGGGCGCCGCGGCTCTCGTGCCGGTTGACCGCGCCCTCCATCGTCACCACCGCCTGCGCAATCAGATTGTCGTATTCGAGCGTCTCGATCAGGTCTGAATTCCAAATCAGCGAGCGGTCGGTCACATGGACGTCCTGGCCCGCCCGCCAGGCGTCGTGGATCTTCTTCTGGCCCTCCGCCAGCACTTCGCCGGTGCGGAACACGGCGCAGTTCGTCTGCATGATCCGCTGCATCTCCAGCCGCAACGCCGCAGTCGGCGTGGCGCCTTTGGCGTTGCGGAATTTGTCGAGCCGGCGCCAGCGCGAAATCCGCGCTGTCGCGCGCCAACTCCGGCTGGCGTTCGCCCGGCCTTCAGCATCTCCGCGGCCCGCAGCCCCGCCGCGCGGCCGAACACGACGAGGTCGATCAGCGAGTTGGAGCCGAGCCGGTTCGCGCCGTGCACGGAGACGCAGGCCGCCTCGCCGAGCGCCATCAGGCCCGGCACGATCGTGTCGGGGTCGTCGCCGTATTTGGTCAGCACCTCGCCGTGATAGTTGGTCGGGATGCCGCCCATGTTGTAGTGGACGGTCGGCAGCACCGGGATCGGCTCCTTGGTCACGTCGACGCCGGCGAAGATGCGCGCGCTCTCGGAAATGCCGGGCAGCCGCTCGTGCAGCACCTTCGGGTCGAGATGGTCGAGGTGCAGGATAGATGTGGTCCTTCAGCTTGCCGACGCCGCGGCCCTCGCGGATCTCCATCGTCATCGCGCGGCTGACGACGTCGCGCGAGGCGAGGTCCTTGGCCGAGGGCGCGTAGCGCTCCATGAAGCGCTCGCCCTCGGAATTGACGAGATAGCCGCCTTCGCCGCGCGAGCCTTCGGTGATGAGACAGCCGGCGCCGTAGATGCCGGTCGGGTGGAACTGCACGAACTCCATGTCCTGCAGCGGCACGCCGACGCGCAACGCCATGGCGTTGCCGTCGCCGGTGCAGGTGTGCGCGGAGGTCGCGGAGAAATAGGCGCGGCCGTAGCCGCCGGTGGCGAGGATGGTCGTCTGCGCGCGGAAGCGGTGGATCGTGCCGTCGTCCAGTCTTCAGCGCGACGAGGCCGCGCACGCGGCCTTCTTCGTCGCGGATCAGGTCGATGGCGAAATATTCGATGAAGAACTCGCACTTGCGCCTTCAGCGCCTGGCCGTAGAGCGTGTGCAGGATCGCATGGCCGGTGCGGTCGGCGGCGGCGCAGGTGCGCTGCGCGATGCCCTTGCCGTAGTCGGTGGTCATGCCGCCGAACGGGCGCTGGTAGATCTTGCCTTCCTCGGTGCGCGAGAACGGCACGCCCCAATGGTCGAGCTCGTAGACGGCGGCGGGGGCGTTGCGGCAGAGATATTCGATCGCGTCCTGGTCGCCGAGCCAGTCGGAGCCTTTCACGGTGTCGTACATGTGCCAGCGCCAATCGTCCGGCCCCATGTTGCCGAGCGAGGCGGAAATGCCGCCCTGCGCCGCCACCGTGTGCGAGCGGGTCGGGAAGACTTTGGTGATGCAGGCCGTGCGCAAGCCCGGCCTGCGCGCAGCCGACGCTGGCGCGCAATCCCGCGCCGCCCGCGCCGACCACCACGACATCGAAAGTATGGTCGGTGATCGGATAGGCCTTGCCGTTCTGGGCCGGCGCCCGTTGCGCCATTCGTAGCCATCAATGAACCCTCAGACGAAGCCGATGCGCAGCACGGCGTAGACGCAGGCGAGACCGAGCGCGATCGCTGCGCAGGTGTTGGCGATCAGCGCCCATTCGCGCGCGGCGCCGCCGAGATAATCGACGATCACCGAGCGCATGCCGAGCTCAGTGTGATAGACGCCGCCGAGCACGAACAGCAGCACCATCACCGCCGGCAGCGGCTCGCTCATCTCGGCGCGCGCGGCGTTGTAGTCCTTGTGCAGCAACGTTAGCACGATGACGACGAACGCGATGCTGAGCGGAACCAGGGCCAGCGACGTCACGCGCATACGCCAGTTATCCTCGGCGCCGAGCCGCGCCGACCCGAGCCAGCGCACGCGACCCAGCGGAGTGCGAAACGATTGCGACATGCGACCCCTCAGCGAACGATATAACCGATGACCCAGGCGATGACGGTGAGCGCGACGCCCCCGATCAGCGTCGCCTGCGCGAGCGTCTCGCGCATCGGGTCATCGAGCCCGTATCCGGCGTCCCACAGCGCGTGCCGCAGACCGCCGAGCAGGTGATGAAACAGCGCCCAGGTGAAGCCGAGCAGCAGCAGTTGCCCGATGATCGAGCGGATGAAGGCCGAGAAGGTCGCAAACGTCGTCGCGTCGCCTGACAGCGCGAGCAGAAACCACGCCAGCAGCAACACGCCGATATAAAGCCCGACGCCGGTGATGCGATGGACGATCGACATCGCCATGGTCAGCGTCATGCGATAGACGTCGAGGTGAGGCGAGAGAGGGCGCGGTTTTGGCGCGGACCCGGTCGAGGGCATGGGGCGTCCCGATTAGATGTTGGTTTCGATTTAGTCCCGCCGGCGCTGCATCGCAACATGCCGGCGGGTCACCTCTTCGTTCAATGCGCGGCTTCGACCTCCGCCAGAGTCGGCGGGTTCGAGCCCTTGCGCGTGCAGGTGATGGCGGAGGCGCAGGCGGCGAAATCAAGCCAGCCTGCGAGCTTTTCGCGCGTCGGCTTCGGCGCCGCGGACCCCAGCGCGCCGTCGCGATCCATCGCAAACAGCAGCGACGACATGAAGCTGTCGCCGGCGCCGACGGTGTCGACGACCTCGACCCGCCGCGGGGCGATCTGTAGCCGCTCCCCGCCAAGGTAGGCGATCGCGCCTTCGCCGCCGAGCGTGACGACGCAGAACTGCGGCCCCATGCCTGCCCAGGACTTCAGCGTGTCGTCGAGACCGCGGCCGGGATAGAGCCAGGCCAAATCCTCTTCGCTCGCCTTGATGAAGCTCGAAAGGCGCGCCTGCCGCTCGGCGAGACCGACCACGGCCGCGCGGTCCGGCGTAACGAGCGGCCGCACGTTGGGATCGAAGCTCGTCGAGGCCTGGGCGCGCGCCTCGCGCAGCGCCGCGACCACATGCTCGCCGTGCCGCGAATCGAGCGCGCCGATCGAGCCGACATGCAGATGCCGCGCGCCGGCCGGCCAGACGACGGGAAACGGCCACGGCCCGTCGAACGCCGTAGCGTCGAGATAAAAGCTGTAGCGCGAGCCGGTTTGCGCCGTGCCGCGCATGACGAAGGCGAGCGTCGTCGGGCGCGCGTCGCGGGCCAGCAGCGACAGATCGACCCCCGCCTGGACCAAGGCGGCGGCGAGGTCTTCTCCGTTCGGGTCGGCGGAAAGCCGCGACACGAACGAGGCCCGTCCGCCGAGCCGCGCCAGACCGATGGCGACATTATACGGCGAGCCGCCTAGCACAGCGTCGTAGCGGCCGGCGGCCACGGGATCGGGGATCAAGTCGATGAGCGCCTCGCCCGAAATAAGGATCATGCCCGTCTCCGCAGGGTTCATGGCCCTATTAAGCGTTTTTGGCGGCGAAGGGGAAGGCGCCTGCGCCGAGGTTCGCCGGCGCGGCGTCGTGGCGTGAGAGGCTTGCGACCGGGCGGGCGCCGAACTATGGTCCGCGCGCCCTGAACGCCGCCGGCGTTTTCGGCTGTTGGGGCGTAGCCAAGTGGTAAGGCAGCGGATTTTGATTCCGCCATCCCCTGGTTCGAATCCAGGCGCCCCAGCCAGTGAAATCAACAGTTTAAGAGGCACGACCGGCGCCTGGGGGCGTTCCGGTTTACCCACGGGCGATCAGTATCGCCCGGAAATCGTTGACGTTGGTCAAGGTCGGGCCGGTGACGACGGAATCGCCCAGCGTTTCGAAGAACCGGTGCGCGTCGTTGTCGGCGAGACACGCCGCGGCATCGAGACCGCGTGCTCGGGCGCGGTCGAGCGTGTCGGGCGTCACGATCGCGCCCGCGATCTCCTCGGCGCCGTCGACGCCGTCGGTGTCGCCGGCGATGGCGAAGGTTCGGGGATCGCCGCGCAGCGCGAGCGCCAGGGCGAGCAGGAACTCGACGTTGCGGCCGCCGCGGCCGTTTCCGCGCATCGTGACTGTCGTTTCGCCGCCTGAAAGCAGCACGCACGGCGCCGCCGCCGGCTGTCCATAGCGGCGGACTTGCGCGGCCATTCCCGCCATCACGCGCGCCACTTCGCGAGACTCGCCTTCAATCGAATCGCTCAATATCAACGGGGTGACGCCGGCCGCGCGCGCCACCGCCGTGGCGGCGAGCAGCGACATCTGCGGCGTCGCGATGATGGTCGCCGTCGCCCGCGCCAACCGGGGATCGCCGGGCTTCGGCGTCTCGTCGCGGCCGAGCGCCAGACGGTCGCGAACCACCGGCGACGGCGCGATGGCGTATTTCGCCAGCACCGCGCGGGCGTCGGCGAAGGTCGTCGGATCGGCCACCGTCGGTCCGGAGCCGATGACGGCGACATCGTCTCCCGGCACATCGGAAATGAGCAACGTTTCGACGCGCGCCGGATGCGCCGCAGCGGCGAGGCGGCCGCCCTTGATGGCGCTAAGGTGCTTGCGCACGCAGTTCATCTCATCGATCGACGCCCCCGACGCCAACAGCGCGCGGTTGACCGCCTGCTTGTCGGCGAGGGTCAGGCCGGGGGCGGGCGCGGCCAGCAACGCCGAGGCGCCGCCGGAGATCAGCGCAACCACGAGATCGTCCTCGGTCAGGCCCTGCACGCATTCGAGCATGCGCCGCGCCGCGGTCTCGCCATGCGCGTCCGGGACGGGGTGCGAGGCTTCGACGATTTCAATCCGATCGCAGGCGACGGCGTGGCCGAAACGGGTGACGACGAGGCCCGAGAGCGGGCCGTCCCAGGCGCGCTCGAAGGCGCGCGCCATCGCCGCCGAGGCTTTGCCGGCGCCGACGACGATCGTGCGTCCGCGCGGGCGAGCCGGCAGACGGGCCGGCACAATCGCTGCCGGGTCGGCGGCGGCGACGGCCGCGTCGAACAGGGCGCGCAGTAACCGCCTGTTGTCCATGTCCTGATGGCCGTCACTCATTGTGAGATCACCCGTTGTTTGTCGACCCGACCTCGTGGCCTGCCAGGATTTCGAGGGCGCGCACCAGGGCGGAATGATCCTGCTTGGCGCCGCCGTGGGCAGAGCAGGCGTTGAACAACTCCTGCGTCGTCGCGGTGTTCGGCAGCGAGACGCCGAGCGCGCGCGCACTCGATAGCGCGAGGTTGAGGTCCTTCTGATGAAGCTCGATGCGGAAGCCGGGATCGAAGGTGCGCTTGATCATCCGCTCGCCGTGCAACTCCAGAATACGCGAGGTCGCGAGCCCGCCCATCAGCGCGGCCCGCACTTTCGTGGGATCGGCGCCGGCGCGCGAGGCGAAGACGAGCGCCTCGGCGACCGCCTCGATCGTCAGCGCGACGACGATCTGGTTGGCGACCTTGCAAGTCTGCCCGTCGCCGTTCTCGCCGACCAGGGTGATGTTCTTGCCCATCGCCGCCAATAGCGGCTTGACGCGCTCGAACGCCGCCGGGGAGCCGCCGCACATGATCGAGAGCGTCGCGTTCTTGGCGCCGACCTCGCCGCCCGACACCGGCGCGTCGATATAATCGCAGCCGAGATCGCTTATCCGCTTGGCGAACTGTTTGGTGGCGACGGGCGAGATCGAACTCATGTCGATTACGGTCTTGCCTGCGGAGAGCCCCGCCGCCACGCCGTTGACGCCGAACAGAATCTGTTCGACGTCGGGCGTGTCGGGCGCCATGACGATGACGAACTCGCTGCGTTGCGCGACCTCCGCGCCCGATTTGCAATCATGTCCCTTGCCGGCGAGCGTAGACGGCGTGCCGCTGCGCGTGAAAAGGCTCAACTCGTGCCCGGCGGCGATGAGATGTCCCGCCATGGGCGCGCCCATGACGCCCAAACCGATGAATCCGACTTTGCTCATGTCCTCACGCCTTGTTTGTTATTTGAGCTTTAAGGTGAACCCGTCACGGCGAGCGAAGCGAAGCCGTCCATGGTTGTGAGATCGCCGGCTATCCTGATAGCACGCCTGCGGTTGCATGGATTGCTTCGTCGCTTCGCTCCTCGCAATGATGACCATTGACTCTCAGCTCGCTCTGAACCGGGCGAACCATCCGAGACCCTCCTGCGTCGTCGTCCTCGGCTTGTATTCGCAACCCACCCAGCCGGCGTAGCCGATCTCGTCGAGCTTGCGGAACAGGAAGTCGTAGTTGATCTCCCCCGTTCCGGGCTCGCCGCGTCCGGGGTTGTCTGCGATCTGCACATGCGGGATGCGCGGCAGCAGCGCTTGCAGGGTCGCGGCGAGTTCGCCCTCCGAGCGCTGCATGTGATAGATGTCGTATTGCAGCCAAAGGTTGCTCTCGCCGATTTCGTCAAACAAGGCGAGGGTTTGGCTGCTCTTCGTCAGATAGAAGCCGGGCATGTCGTAGCCGTTGATCGGCTCGACGAGCAGCTTGATCCCGGCGTCCGCCAGCGCCTTGGCGGCGTAGCGCAGATTGCCGACGAGCGTCGATCTGATGCGTTTCTCGTCCGCGTCTTTCGGCGCGATCCCCACAAGGCAATTGAGCTGATCGCAACGGAGCGCCTGGGCGTAGCTGATCGCCGTCGCCACGCCCTCGCGGAATTCAGCCTCGCGGCCGGGAAGGCAGGCAATTCCCCGCTCGCCCTTGCCCCAATCGCCGGCGGGCAGATTGTGCAGAACTTGCGTCAGCCCGTGGCGCACGAGCCGCTCGGCGAGCGCCTCCTTGGGGTAGGGGTAGGGGAACAGATACTCCACGCCCTTGAACCCCGCTGCAGCGGCGGCGGCGAAGCGGTCAAGGAAATCGACCTCGTTGAACAACATCGTCAGGTTGGCGGCGAACTTGGGCATGGTTGTCCTCGTCGGTTAGTCCAGCAGCGCGATGGCGGTCGGTGCGTCGGCGGCGCGCTGAGCAAGATCCTCGAATTCGGTGACCGCGTCGATCTCCGTTCCCATCGAGACATTGGTGACGCGCTCCAGGATCGCCTCGACCACGACGGGAACCCTATGTTCGGCCATCAGCCGCTTCGCCTCGACGAAGGCGTCGGCCAGCCGCTCGGGATCGGTGACGCGGATCGCCTTGCAGCCGAGCCCCTCGGCGACCTTGACATGATCGACGCCATAGTTGCCGAGCTCCGGCGCGTTGACGTTTTCGAACGACAACTGAACGCAATAATCCATGTTGAAACCGCGTTGCGACTGCCGGATGAGGCCGAGATAGGAGTTGTTCACGACCACGTGGATGTAGGGCAGGTTGAACTGCGCCCCCACCGCCAGCTCCTCGATCATGAACTGGAAGTCGTAATCGCCGGAGATCGCCACCAGCTCGCAATCCGGGTCCGCCGCGCGCACGCCGAGCGTGGCGGGGATCGTCCAACCGAGAGGACCGGCCTGGCCGCAGTTGATCCAGTGGCGCGGCTCGTAGACATGCAGGAACTGCGCGGCCGCGATCTGCGACAGGCCGATGGTGGAGACATAACGAACGGACTTGCCGAACGCCTTGTTCATCTCCTCATAAACGCGCTGCGGCTTGATCGGCTTTTCCTCGAAATGCGTACGCCGCTGCATCGTCCGCTTGCGCTCGCGGCACTCAGCGACCCAGCCGCGCCGATCCTTCAGCACGCCGGACGCGCGCAGCGATTTCGCCGCCGCGATCAGCTCCTCCAAAGCCCAGCCGGCGTCCGAGGCGATGCCGAGATCGGGATTGAAGACACGGCCGATCTGGGTCGGCTCGACGTCGATATGAACGAACTTGCGGCCTTTCGTATAGACGTCGACCGAACCCGTATGGCGATTGGCCCAGCGGTTGCCGATCCCGAGCACGAAGTCGGAGGCGAGCATCGTCGCATTGCCATAGCGATGCGAGGTTTGCAGACCGACCATGCCCGCCATCAGCTCGTGATCGTCAGGGATCGCCCCCCATCCCATCAGCGTCGGAATGACCGGCACGCCGGTCAACTCGGCGAATTCAACCAGCAGATCGGCGGCGTCGGCGTTGATGATTCCGCCGCCGGCGACGATCAACGGCCGCTCCGCGTCCTGCAGCATCGCCAGCGCCTTCTCGGCCTGCGCGCGCGTCGCCTTCGGCCGGTAGACCGGCAACGACTCGTAGGTTTCGATATCGAACTCGATCTCCCCCATCTGCACGTCGAACGGCAGATCGATCAGCACGGGGCCGGGGCGGCCGGAGCGCATCAGGTGGAACGCCTGCTGGAAGATGCGCGGAACCTGCGCCGACTCGCGCGCCATCACCGCCCATTTGGCGACCGGCTTGGCGATTTCGACGATCTCGACCGCCTGAAAGTCTTCCTTATAGAGCCGCGCGCGCGGCGCCTGACCGGTGATGCAGAGGATGGGAATCGAATCCGCCGCCGCCGAGTAGAGGCCGGTAATCATGTCGGTGCCGGCCGGCCCGGAGGTGCCGATGCAAACGCCGATGTTGCCCGCCTTGGCGCGCGTGAAGCCTTCGGCCATGTGCGAGGCGCCTTCGACGTGGCGCGCCAGCACATGGTTGATGGCGTTGCGCCGACGCATCGCCGCGTAGAACGGGTTGATCGCCGCGCCCGGGACGCCGAAGGCTTTCGTCACGCCTTCCCGCTCCATCACCAACACCGCCGCTTCGGCCGCCGTCATCCGCGTCATGGTCGTGCTCCTTGTTCAGCGCCTGTCAGGCGATTTCGAAACGAATGTCCTGCTGACCCTCCAGAAGCGTCTTGCGCCCGAGCGCATAGATGTTCTCCAGACCTTCGGTCAGTGTCAAAAAGTGGTTGCCCGACAGCGGGCCGGCCTTCGAGGCGAAGGCGACGTGGCCATAGGCGATGAGCAACTCCGTCTCGCTCACGCCGCCGGGATAAAGAATGACCTGACCCGGCGAAGGATAGCAGGTGTTGTTCTCGAAACCGACGCCGAAATCCATGTCGCCGAGTGGAACCCAAACGCCTTCGCCGCTCCAACGCACATGGATGATCTTGCTGACCAACGGCACGCGCTTGCGGAAGGCCGCGACGGTTTTCGGCGCCGCCTGCTCCTCGAAATGCCCCAGGAACGTGTAGGGCCCGGCGATCACTCTCACTTTGCTCATTTCCCTCTCCTTCAGGCTTGCTCAAGCGCCAGGCGCTCCACGAAATCGAGGAGAACCCGCGCGCCTGCATCGATGTCCTCCGGCGAGGCGTATTCGGCCGGGTTGTGGCTGACGCCGCCGCGACAGCGCACGAATAGCATGGCGAACGGGATGCGGCCGCCGAACCCCATCGGATCGTGACCCGCGCCGCTCGGCATGCGTCGCGGCGGCTGACCGTGGCGGACGAGCGAGTCGGCGAGCCGCGCAGACAGCACGGCGTCGCAGGGCGCGGCGGGCGCTTCGTAGCTGATCTCGGCGCGCGCCTTGAGGCCGCGCCGGCGCGCGATCGCTTCGACCTCGGCGACGATGTCGGCGATCGCCGCCTTGCGCGACGCATCGTCGGGCGCGCGCACGTCGAGGGTGAAGGCGACCACGCCAGGAATGGTGTTGGTCGCGGGATGGGAGATCTCCAATTGCCCGATCGTCGCCACCAGGTCCGCCTCGGCCAGCGCCCGGCGTTCGATCGCCAGCTCCATCTCCGCCGCGGCGGCGAGCGCGTCGTGGCGCAGGTTCATCGGAACCGCGCCCGCGTGCGCGCTCTCGCCGACGACGGTGATGCGGCCTCGGCTGGCGCCGTTGATCGCGGTGACGACGGCGAGCGACAATCCCTCGGCTTCCAGCGCTGGTCCCTGCTCGATGTGCATTTCGAGATAGCCGACGATGTCGGCGCGGGCGCGGGCTTCGGCGGGGATGCCAGCGGGATCGCAACCGAAGGCTTCGAGCGCCTCGCGACGGGTGACGCCGGAGGAGTCGCGCTCGTCGAGCATCGCCGGATCGAACCGTCCGGCGAGCGCGCGCGAGCCGCCGAGCGCCGAGGGAAACCGGACGCCCTCCTCGTCGCCGAACGCCACGACCTCGATGGCGAAGGGCGGCCTGCGGCCGAGCCGATGAAGCGCGGCGACGATCTCGATCGCGGCGACCACGCCGAGATTGCCGTCGTATCTTCCGGCGTCGCGCACGGTGTCGATATGCGACCCGAGCAGCAAGGTCTTGGCGCTTGCACGGTTCGCTTCGTAGCGGCCGACGACGTTGCCGACCGCATCGATCCGCGCCGACATGCCGGCCTCGCGCATCCAGCCCATCACCAGATCCGCCGCCTTGCGATGCGCGGGGCTGAGATAGAGCCTAGTCAGCGCGCCGTGCTCGTCGGTGACCGCGGCGAGCTCTGTGAGACGCGCGACGATCGCCTCGCCCATCGCGATGGGCTCGCAGGCGGGAAGTGGTTTCCTCTTCATGGAAGCGAGGCCCATTTGACAATCAACTTTCGTTCGTCGTCGGTCATTTCGGTGATGTTGTTCGGCGGCATCGCATTGGTGAGACCGGCGAATAGGCCGACCCGGCTTCGGTTGCGCTCGATCGCCTCGGGCGTGTCGAGCACGACGCCTTTCGGCGCGACGCTCAGGCCCTCCCAGCTCGGCTCCGGGGCGTGGCACATGGAGCAGCGCGACGTCACCACATCCGCCACGTTCTGCGGCGCTTGAGGGGCTCCGGCGATCGCCGCCGCTTCGGGCAGTGGCGCGAGCCCGAGCTGCTCGCGAGCGATCGGCGCGGCGCCGGCCGAGATCAGCAGGGCAAAGGCGACGCAGGCCGCCGACACGCCCCAGGCCCACCAAAGATTGCCGCCGCCGGCGTGCCGCACGTTGTAGAAGTGACGGACCAGCGCGCCCGCGATGAGGACCAGCGCGACGATCACAAAGGCGAAGGACGAAGTGTAGACGAGCGGGAAGTGGGTCGACAACATCAGGAACAGGACTGGCAAGGTCAGATAATTGTTGTGCGTCGAGCGCGTCTTGGCCTGCTTGCCGAACGCCGGGTTGGGTTCGCGTCCGCCGACGAGATCGGCGATCACCTTGCGCTGGTTGGGCATGATGTTGAAGAACACGTTGCCGACCATCATCGTGCCCATGAGCGCGCCGGTGTGAATGAGCGCGCCGCGGCCGGAGTAGATGTGCTGGTAGATCCAGGCCATCCCCACCACATAGGCGAAGCCGACGCCGGCGAGCGCCATTTCGTTCTTGGCGAGCGGCGAACGCACCAGGCCGTCGTAGACCAGCCAACCGACGATGAGCGAGCCGATCCCGATCGCCGCCGCTGTGCGCGGTGAGAGCGCCATCACGGACGGGTTAACGAGGAACAGGTCGGCGCCGAGATAGTAGATCCACACCAGCAGCGCGAAGCCGCTGAGCCACGTCACGTAGGCCTGCCACTTGTGCCAGATCAGCTCTTCGGGAAGCCGCTCGGGCGCCACCAGATACTTGCGCACCTGATAGAAGCCGCCGCCGTGCACCTCCCAAGCTTCGCCGCCCTTGCCTTTGGGGATTTCGCCGATCGGCTTGATCGCGGCGTCGAGATGCATGAAATAAAACGAGGAGCCGATCCAGGCGACCCCCGCGACGATATGGGTCCAGCGCAGCAGCAGCGAGCCCCATTCGTACAAGACCGTTCCCATCGGCGAATTCCTCCCGGATTTTGCTTCTCCGCGATCATTGTCGAAAACGGCGTTTTTCGATAGCGTTGAAAAATGGGGAGACTATCAAAGGGAATTTGAAAATGTCCCTGCTCGACAATATCCGCGTCTTCGCCCGCGCCGTCGAGCTTGGCAGTTTTTCCACCGTCGGACGAAACATGCGGTTGTCGGCCGGCGTGGTGAGCCATCGGATCGGCGCGCTGGAGCAGCATCTGGGCTGCCGGCTGTTCAACCGCACCACCCGCAAGATGCAGCTGACCGAGGAGGGACGGGTCTTCTACGAGAATTGCATCGATATGCTGGCCGCGCTCGATCGCGCCGAGGCGAGCGTCGCCACCAAGGGCGCAAGGCCGCGCGGACGGCTGAAAATCACCGCGCCGCTAGGGTTCGGCCGTCGCGTGGTCGCGCCGATGCTGCCGCGCTTTCAGGCCGACCATGCGGAGCTCGACGTTTTCCTTCGGCTGTCGGATTATTTCGTCGATCTGTTCACCGAGGCCGTCGACGTGGCGGTGCGGATGGCGATCCTGCCGGACTCCTCGCTGATCGTCAGGAAAATAGCCGACGTCGATCGCCTGCTCTGCGCCGCGCCGTCGTATCTGGAGGCGCACGGCGAGCCGCGCACGATCGACGATCTGATGCGCCACGCCTGCCTGCTGCTGCGGTTTCCCGGGTCGCATCAGTTCCGCTGGTCGCTGAGCGACGGCGAGACGGTGCGGGAGGTCGCGGTCTCGGGTCATCTCGACGCGGACGATGGCGACATTCTCACGCAATGGGCGCTTGCGGGGCAAGGGATCGTGCTAAAGCCGGCGTTCGAGGCCGCCGAGCATTTGCGCACGGGAACGCTGCGGATCGTCCTGCCCGATCATCCGCCCCAGCCGGCGACGCTGGCGGTGTTGCACGCCTATCAGCACATGACGCCGCCGAAGGTGGCGGCTTTCGCGGATGCGCTGATCGAGGACGCGCGCGGCCATATCAACGCGGCGCTCGACGGCGTCGAGCTGCCCGGCAAGGCGAAGCGACGCCCGCGCGCCGCTTCGCGCAAATAGCCTGCTGCCGCCCGGAAGCCGCCGCTTCGGCGGCGTCACGCAACCACGAAGCGTCGCCGGCGATTTTCTGAAATCGCCGGCGACGAGTTCAACAATCAGTGGTCGGCGGCCCGCGCCGCGTCCGCCAATTGATGCTCGGCGGCGTCCGTCGAGGCGACGCCGTTGTAGAATGCGTTGAGGATCACGGCGACGAGCGTCGTCAGGATGATGCCGGAGCCGAGGACGGGCTTCAGCGGGCCGTAGAAGTTCTTGAAGAAATCCGGCGCCACCGTCGGAATCAGCCCGAACCCGAGCGCGATGGCGACAATGAACAGATTGTTGCGATTGTTGCGGAAGTCGACGGCGCCGAGGATGCGGACGCCGGTCGCCGCGACCATGCCGAACATCACGATCCCGGCGCCGCCGAGCACCTCGACCGGAACCGAGGCCACCAGCGCCGCGAGTTTGGGGATGACGCTCAGAACGACCAGGATGGCGCCGCCCGCCGCTGCAACATAGCGCGAGCGCACGCCGGTGACGCCGACGAGGCCGACGTTCTGAGAGAACGAAGTGTACGGGAAGGCGTTGAACACGCCGCCGATGATGGTGCCGACCCCGTCGGCGCGCAGGCCGCGCGCGATGTCGTCAGGCCCGATCCGCTTGCCGGTCATTTCGCCGAGCGCCAGGAACATGCCGGTCGATTCGATCATCACCACCACCATCACGACGCACAGGGTGAGAATCGGCGCAAACGAGAACGACGGCAGCCCGAATTGGAACGGGGTCACGACGCCGAACGTCGAAGCCGAGGCGACCGCATCGAAGCTCATCTTGCCTGTCGCAGCCGCCACGACCGCGCCGACGATGATGCCGATCAGCACCGAGATATTCGCCACGAATCCCTTGCCGAACCGGCTGACCCCGAGAATCACCAGCAGCACGAGCAACGAAAGCGCGAAGCCGTCGAGCGCGTCGCGGTTGGGATTGGGCATGACGCCCTTGACGACGCCGTCGACGAGGTTGGGAACCATGTGCGGTCCCTCGGCCCAGTCGACGCCAATCCGCATCAACGAAACGCCGATGACGAGAATGATCGAGCCGGTTACGACGGCGGGAAACAGGCGGACCAGCGAACTCATCAACGGCGCGGCGAGAAGGGCGAACACGCCGGCGCCGATCACCGCGCCGTAGACCGTCAGCAGCGCCGAGGCGGGGACAAAGCTCGCGCCGGCGGCTTCCTTCGCCGAGGCGATGAGCGCGAGCATCGGCGCGACCGAGGCGAAGGTGACGCCCATCATCACGGGCATGCGGATGCCGACGAAAGGGAAGCCGAGGGACTGGACCAGCGAGGCCAGCCCGCAGGCCAGAATGTCGGCCGAGATCAGAATCGCGCGCTGTTCCGGCGGCAGACCGAGCGCCCCGGCGATAATCAAGGGCACCGCCACAGCGCCGGCGTACATCACCAAGACGTGTTGAAGTCCAAGCGTCGTCAGTTTGGCCGGCGACAGCATCTCGTCGACGCCACCCGGCTCGCGTAGGTTTGATGACATGGATTCCTCCGACTCCGGCCGCTTCCCAGCGCGTGAGCAGGCGCGAGAAATAGGCCGACCGGTCGTCGGCGAGAAGGCGTGAATAATTCCGTCAGTTTCCGATTTCTTCGATGAATGGCGAGGCGGCGCGCAAGCGTCTTCCTCAGTCAAGCCTCGACGGTCGCGCGGGCGGGCGCCGCGGCGTGCTCAATCATGCGGGCGAGGATTTCCGCGGCGGCGAAGGCGGCGATCACCTCCGGGCGCTTGTCGCGCGGGAAGCCGGCGGCGAGCGGGCAAACCAGCGCGCCGATGTTGACGCCCTCGCGGGCCGCGTAATGGGCGAAGGTTGCGCGCTTGCTGCGGCTGCCGATCATGCCGACATAGGCCGCGTCGGTCCGCTGCAACGCTTCCGCCGAAAGCAGAAAATCGAGCGCGTGATCGTGCGTGAGAATGACGTAGGCCGCGCCGCTCGGCGCCGCACGGATCTCCGCCTCCGGGATCGCCGATAGCGTGGTCGGGACGTCGGCGTCCGCCAGCGCCAGCTCGGCGGCGCGCGTGTCGATCAGCCTCGGCGCAAGCGGCAGCGGACGCAGCGCCCGGGCGAGCGCGCGGCCGACATGACCCGCCCCGAAGATCAGCACCGGCGGCCCGGCCTCGCGCGGGGCCGGGCGCTTTCGGTCGAAAACCAGTTCGACCTTGCCGCCGCAGCATTGGCCGATGTCCGGACCGAGCGCCACTGTCATCGTCGCCTGCCGCTCGCCGAGCGCGATCATGCGTCGCGCCCGGTCGATGGCAAGATATTCGAGCTGGCCGCCGCCGATTGTGCCTTCCTGGCGATCGTGCGCGACGAGCATTTCGGCGCCCGGCTCGCGTGGCGTCGAGCCCCAGACTCGGACGACTTGGACCCGGATCATCGCGCCGCCTCCTTCCGCAGCCGTTCACACGCCATCAGCACGCGTTCCGGGGTCGCCGGGGCGTCCAGGCGCGGCGCGACACGATACCCGCTAAGAGAAGCAACCGCCATGCCGATCGCCTCGAACACCGAGATTCCGAGCATGAACGGCGGTTCGCCGACCGCCTTCGAGCGTTTGATCGTCCGCTCCTTGTTGACCGACCACTCGGCGAGCCGAACGTTGAACACCTTGGGTCGATCCGAGGCGAGCGGGATCTTGTAAGTCGAGGGCGCATGCGTGCGCAGCCGGCCCTTGTCGTCCCACCACAGCTCCTCGCTGGTCAGCCATCCCATACCCTGCACGAAAGCGCCCTCGACCTGCCCCCTGTCGATCGCCGGATTGAGCGAGCGGCCGACATCGTGCAGCGCATCCACCCGCTCGACCGTATATTCCCCGGTCAGCGTGTCGACGCTGACTTCGGCGCAGGCGGCGCCATAGGCGAAATAGTAGAACGGGCGGCCGCGGCCTTGCGCTCGGTTCCAATGGATCTTCGGCGTCGCATAGAACCCCGCCGCCGAAAGATGCACCCGCGCCGCATAGGCCGACGCGATGACCTTGTCGAAGGCGACCGGCTCGCCGCGCAGCAGCACATGATTGCGGACGAAGACGATTTCATCCGGCGTCACGTCATGCGCCTGGGAGAGAAACGCCACGAGGCGTTGCTTGATCTGCTCGCAGGCGTCGAGCGCGGCCATGCCGTTGAGGTCGGTCCCGGACGAGGCGGCGGTGGCGGACGCGTTCGGCACTTTCTCGGTCGTCGTCTTCGTCACCTGGATGCGGTCTATATCGACCTGGAGGGCGTCGGCGACGACTTGCGCCACCTTGGTGTGCAGCCCTTGACCCATCTCGCAGCCGCCGTGGTTGAGATGGATCGACCCGTCGGAATAGATGTGGACCAACGCTCCGGCCTGATTGTAGTGGGTCGCCGTGAAGCTGACGCCGAACTTGACCGGGGTCAGCGCGATGCCGCGCCGGATCGGGCCGTTCCTGGCGTTGGCCTCAAGCACAGCCTGGCGCCGCCGCACATAGTCCGAACTCTCTTCCAGCTCAGCGAAGATTTGCGGCAGGATTTGGTCTTCTACGGCCTGGTGGTAGGGCGTCGGCTGGCCGCTGCGGTAGAGATTGGTCTTGCGGACGGCGAGCGTGTCCTGACCTGTGGCGTAGGCGATCTCCTCGATCAGGCGCTCGGCGACGATGACGCCCTGCGGGCCGCCGAAGCCGCGAAACGCAGTGTTGCTGACGGTGTGCGTGCGCCAGGGATGCGAGCGCAGTTCGACGTCGGGATAGAAATAGGCGTTGTCCGCGTGGAACAGCGCCCGATCCGTCACCGGGCCCGAGAGATCGGCCGACATGCCGCAGCGCGCGTGCCAATCGCCGGTGACGGCGCGAATCCGGCCCGCATCGTCGAAGCCGACCTCGTAGTCGACGACGAAATCGTGGCGCTTGCCGGTCGCGGTCATGTCGTCGTCGCGGTCGGGGCGGATTTTCACCGCGCGCCGCGATCGCCGCGCGGCGATTGCGGCCACGCAGGCGAACAGGTTCATCTGCGTCTCCTTGCCGCCGAACCCGCCGCCCATCCGGCGCACGTTGACCACCACGCTGTTGCAATGGGTCCCGAGCGCATGCGCCACCATGTGCTGCACTTCCGCCGGGTGTTGCGTCGAGACGAAGATCGTCATTTCCTCGTCCTCGCCCGGAATCGCCATCGCGATCTGCCCTTCGAGGTAGAAATGGTCCTGGCCGCCGATGACGAAGCGGCCTGCAGCGCGGCGCGGCGCAGCGGCCATCGCCGCTTCCGGCTCGCCCCGGCGCAGCGTCAGCGGCTCGGTCACGTAGTCCATGCCGCCCGCGCGCGCGGCGAGCGGATCAAGATGATGCGGCAGAACCTCGTAGGCGATTTTCGCGAGCCGGGCGGCGCGTCGGGCCTGATCGCGGCATTCCGCCACCACCGCGAAAATCGGCTGCCCGTGAAACAGGACCTCTTCGGTCGCGAAGATCGGATCGTCATGCTTGCCGGTCGGGCTGATGTCGTTGGGGCCGGGAACATCCGCCGCCGTCAGCACGTCGACGACGCCCGGCGCCGCTCGGACCGGATCGAGGTCGATCGAAACGATGCGGCCATGCGCGACGGTCGAAAGCCCCAGCGCGGCGTGCAGGGTTCCCGCCGGTTCGGTCAGGTCGTCGGTATATTCCGCGCGGCCGGTGACATGTTTGATCGCGGAATCGTGGATCAGGTCTTGATGCGTCGCGCCGAGCGGCGCGACGGCGAGCGACTGGCCCGACGAGATCGTATCGTGCTTCATCTCAGGCTCCCACAGCGCGTCGGAGGCGGACCGGTTCGGCGGCGCCGGACTGCTCATGCCAAAACCGACGGAACAGATTGGCCGCCACCTGACGTCGGTAGTCGGCGCTGGCTCGCCAGTCGGTCAGCGGGGTGAAGTCGTCTTGCACGGCCGTCGCCGCCGCCTCGAACGTCGCCGCGGTGAAAGGGCGGCCGACGAGGGCGGCCTCGGCGCGGCTCGCCCGCTTCGGTGTGGCGGCGACGCCGCCAAAGCCGATGCGCGCCGCTTCGATGCGGCCGTCGGTCTCGCAGATGTAGAAGCCGGCCGACACGGCGGAGATGTCGGCGTGGGCGCGCTTCGACACCTTGTACGCGGCGACGCGCGCGCCGTGCGGGCGCGGAATGACGACGGTCTCGACGAACTCGGCCGGCGCCCGATCCTGCTTGCCATAGGCGATGAAGAAGTCTTCGAGCGCCATCTCGCGGCGGACATCGCCGCGCCTGAGCACGATCCGCGCGCCGAGAGCGATCAGCAGCGGCGGCGTCTCGCCGATCGGCGAGCCGTTGGCGATGTTGCCGCCGATCGTGCCCATGTTGCGCACCTGCCAGCCGCCGACCCGCAGCAAGTAATCTTCGGCCTCCGGCAGCGTCCGCCGCACGACCGGCAGGAACTCCGAGTAGGTGACGCCGGCGCCGATGCGGATTTCCGCGTCCGACACGACGATCTCCTTCATCAGATGGCCGATGAACACGCCGGGGCTGATCGAGCGCAGGAATTTTGTCACCCAGAGGCCGACGTCGGTCGCGCCGGCGACCAGGATCGCATGGGGGTTCTCGAGCAGGACGGCGGCGAGATCGTCGACGTCGCGCGGCGCGATGGCGCGTTCCTCGCCGCGCCGCACATCGACCCGCTCGCCCGCCAACGCCGCGAGCTGAGCGCGGACTTCGGCGCGCTCGACATTGAGCCCGTCGCGCGCCTGTCCGCCGGCCTTGGCGGCGGCGAGCGCGGCCTTGACGATCGGCTCGTAACCCGTGCAGCGGCAAAGATTGCCTTGCAGCGCCGTCTCCACATCGAGCGCCGACGGGTCGGGGTTGGTCATCCACAGGCCGTAGAGCGCCATGACGATGCCCGGCGTGCAAAAGCCGCACTGACTGCCGTGCTGCTCGACCATCGCCCGTTGGATCGGGTGCAGCCCGCCGTCTGGCCCCTTCAGGTGCTCGACGGTGACGACGTGGCAGCCGTGGCACGAGGCGAGCAGGCGGATGCAGGCGTTGGCCGGCTCGTAGATCAGACCGTCGTTGTAAAGCCGCCCGACCAGAACCGTACAGGCGCCGCAATCGCCCTCGGCGCAGCCCTCTTTGGTTCCCGTAAGGCCCCGTTCGATGCGCAGATAGTCAAGCAGAGTGTCGCCCGGACCGGCTTCGCTCACCCGCGCCTCGGCGCCGTTGAGGCGGAAGCGAATTTCCTCGCCCATTGTGTTTCTCCGTGTCGTTGGACATACAATGGCGACAAAACAGGGAGGCGAGAACCGCTGGAGACGGACAAGTGTTTCAACGGTTTTCTTGAAAATCGGGGCGCCGGTGTCCTATCTGGATAGCCTTCGCGTATTCGTCCGCGTCGTCGCGCGGGGTTCGATTTCGGCCGGCGGGCGGGATTTGCGGTTGACGCCCGCGGCCGCCTCGAATCGCATCAAAGATCTGGAAACCCGCTTCGGCGTCAGGCTGCTCAACCGCACCACGCGCAAGCTCGCGCCGACCGAGGTCGGGGCCGCGCTCTACGAGAACGCCCGCAAGGTCATCGCCGCCTTGGACGAGACTGAGGCGATGCTGTCCTCGTTTTCGGGAACGCCGCAAGGGGTTCTACGGGTCGTCTCGCCCCTGGGATTGGGACGCCGGCTGATCGCGCCGATCGTCCAGCGCTTCTGCGAGGAGCGGCCGGAAATCCAAATCCGCCTGCGGCTCTCCGATCGCGCGGTGAATATCGTCGAGGAAGGGATCGACGTCGCCTTTTTCCTCGGGCAGCCCGAGGATTCGGGCCTGAGCTGGCGCAAGATCGCGGATTGCCGACGCGTGCTGGTCGCCTCGCCCGCCTATCTCGAAAAGCGCGGCGCGCCGCTATCGCCCGACGACCTGATGGACCACGCTTGTCTGTTGCTGCGCTACCCGCGCTCGCCGGAATATTATTGGATGCTGGAGACGCCGGAAGGGCGTCGGAAAATGATGGTCGCCGGTCCGTTCGACGCCGACGACGCCGACGTGCTGACCGCCTGGGCGCTCGATGGCGCGGGGATCGTCAATCGCCCGCATTACGAGGTGAAGCGCTATCTGAACGAGGGCGCGTTGATCGAGGTGCTGCCCGACACGCCGCCGATCGGCGCGCAGCTGGGTTGCCTGATGCCGCACCGCGAGTTCCAGGACCCGAAGGTGCGGCTGTTCGTCGAGTTCGCGACCCGGTCGTTGAAGGGCGCGTTCTCATAGACAACCCTCGCCTCTGGAGTGCGTTTGCGCTATTGCGAGGAGCACAGCGACAACGATTGAAAAAAGAAATGCAAAGCCCAACGCCGTGATGCCCGGGCAGGTCCCGGGCATCCACGCCGTGACGCGATGCAAGCTTGAGAACGCGCTGAATTGGCGCCGCGTGGATGGCCGGGACAAGCCCGGCCATGACGACGTCCTTACGGGGTGCAAGCTGGTGGTCGCGAACCGGCGCAACGCGTCGCGATGGGTTGTTTGGCTTCGCTAGCAATGACGGGTAGTCGGCTCAACCCTGGGGATAGAACACGAAGCGCGCCACGAACAGGCCGGCGACCAGCCAAGTGGCCGCGTGAACTTCGCGGAAACGGCCGGTCAGCAGCTTGATTGCAGCGTAGCTGACGAAGCCGAAGGCGAGGCCATTGGCGATCGAGTAGGTGAACGGCATCGCGATCGCAGTCAGGGCGGCGGGCGCCGTCTCGGTGACGTCGCTCCACTCGACCTCGGAGAGTTCGCGCAGCATCAGCGTCGCGACATAGAGCAGCGCGGGCGCGGTCGCTTGCGCCGGAACGGTTCCCGCCAGCGGCGCGAGGAAGATCGACAGCAGGAACAGGACCGCCACGACGATTGCGGTCAACCCTGTACGGCCGCCGGCCTGCACGCCTGCGGCGCTCTCGACATAAGCGGTCGTCGAGGAGGTGCCGAGGAACGAACCGGCGGCGATCGCAGCCGAATCGGCCATCAGCGCACGGCTGAGGCCGACATTGTTGTGTGAGGGACCCGCGGCGAGCAGCCCGGCGCGCTTGGCGATGCCGATCAGCGTCCCGGTAGCGTCAAACACTTCAACCAGCACCATCACCAGCACGACATGCAGGATGCCGCCATGCAAGGCGCCGGGAAGATCGAGCTTGAAGAAAGTCGGCAGGATCGAAGGCGGCGCCGAGGCGATGCCGCCGAAGGCGCTGAGGCCGGTGACGATCGAGGCGACGGTGACGAGCAGGATCCCGATGAGGATCGCGCCGGGAACCTTCAGCGCGTCCAGAGAAGCGATCACAACGAAGCCGAAGATGCTTAGCAGCACGCCGGTCGAGGTCATGTCGCCGAGCGTAACGAAAGTCGCGGGGCTGGCGACGACGATGCCGGCGCTCTTCAACGCGATGATCGCGAGAAACAGACCGATGCCCGCCGCGATCGCGCTGCGCATGGAATGGGGAATCCCCGCGATCAACCAGCGCCGGATGCCCGTCAACGAAAGTACGAGGAAGATCGCGCCGGAGATGAAGACAGCGCCCAGCGCCTGCTGCCACGTATAGCCGAGCTTGCCGACGACGGTGAATGCGAAGAAGGCGTTGAGCCCCATGCCGGGGGCCAAGGCGATCGGCCAGTTCGCCCACAGGCCCATAACGGTCGAGCCGATCGCCGCCGCCAGGCACGTCGCCACGAATACCGCGTTGGCGTCCATGCCCGTTGTCGCAAGGATCTTCGGATTGACGAAGATGATGTACGCCATTGTGACAAAGGTCGTGAGGCCGGCGATGACTTCCGTTCGAACGTTGGTCTTCAGCTCATCCATTTTGAAAAAGCGCGACAGCCTGCCCTTTCTCGCCGGGCTTGCGCTGTCGGCTCTAACCTTTGTCTGTGGTTCCTCCAATTTAAAAAGGCTCGCCGCCATGTGTTTTCTCCCCGGGTTTTTGCTCTGCGCCAGCGCTTGGCTGACGGTCGAACATAGCTGAGGGGAGCGCAGTTCGGGCGCGTCGAGTTCCGGAGACTGTTTCAACAATTCCTTGAAAGTCGGGCGCGCTCACGGGCCCGGGTTCCGCGCTTCATGGCGTCAATCGAGCGCGGGCGGCTTGAATGGATAGACGCCGTTGGTGATGCGACGCAAATGCGTTTGCAGTTCGAGATGGCTGCCCTTGACCTCTTGGGCAAGGAAGCGCTCGAACAAGTCCTGTCGGGCGAAGACCCAGCGACGATTGAAATGCGTGGCGCGCACGAAATGAATCACGCGCGCCTGCGGTATTTCGTCAGGGTAAGTGCGGTCGGCGACGGAATCATTGGGGAAGTTGTAACGAACGGGCAGCGATACCGCGTTCAACCCGAGTTCGCTGACCGTCAGCGCAAACAGGATCTGTTCGGCGAAATAGGTTTCGACCACGGCGCGCACCGACGCGCGCAATTTGCGAAAACCGGCGTTGAGCTTGCCGATCGACTTCGGCGAGCCGATCAGGAAGCCGAGGTTTATGTAGAAAGGGCAGGGGTCGTCCTGCAGCGAGTAGCGGAAGTTCATTTCGATTTCGCGGCCAAGCACTGCTCTTGAGATCGCCTGCCAATCCTCGGTCGTCGCCCCCGGGGCGCCGCGCCAGGGAAACGGATAAAACCCCAGCACGCCGCCGAGGCCGCCGGCGATGGCCGCCTCCAGCACCCAGGGCTCCAGCGGACGCAGCAGGATCGTGTCGGCGTCGCAGGACACGACGATGTCGGCGTCGCTGCGGAACACCTCGAAGCGCCGATCCGACTGCGCGTCATATCGGCCTTCGACATAGTCGGCGCAGTCCGCCCATTCGACGTCAATCCTGGCGAAATAGGGCGCCCAGCGCGGCGGAATCGCAAGGATCTCCGGCCCCCCAAACACGGCGACCACGCGCGCGTTGCGATAGGGCGGCCCAAGCGCGTCGAGCGCAAAGCGGAACATGGCGATCTGGGAGAAGAACCCTTCGATCGGGCTTGCCGGAATGAGAAAGTCGATCTTCAAGTTCTCGTAGGCCGGCACGCCACCCTCATTTGTAAACGTAGGTCGTGAATTCCCTCAGCCCGTAATCGGCGCGGAACACGTAGTTGGCGCTCAATTGGGTGCGCAACAGGGCCGCCAGTTCGTCGAACGGCATGTGGAATAGATCGTCTCTTTCCCAATCGACGTGTTTGGAGATCAGATTGAAGCTGACGCCGATCTTGCAGTTGTCGAACGCCTTTCGGACCAGGGCGAGAAAATAGGCCAACATGGCTTCGCGCGATACCGAGGGACGCCAGGTGAATATGCCTCCCATGACGACGTAGTCCGGCGCGCGGCGCCACACCTCGTCGGAAATCAAAGGGTCGGCGACCAGAAACCATTCGCGCGGATGTTTCTCGCGCGCGGTCGCGATCATCATCTCGGAGAGATCGACGCCCAGATAATCCTTCGGCCCGAAACGCGCGGCCGCCCAGGCGTCCAGCAGGAGGCCTGACGCGCACCCGATATCCAACACGAACGGCCGGCGCGGCTTCGGCGACCCGAATCGCATCACCTCAAGCAGGACACGCTGCCGGATCTCGAAGCCGTCGTTTCTGGGATAGCCGAGTCCCTTGTGGGTGTCGCCGTACTGGCGAAACAGATGTTCAACCTCGCGGCTGATCCCCAGATAGGGCTTGCTTGGCTCGTCTTGGCTCACGGGGCGACCTTCGCGCGAGCCGCTCTGTAGGCGGGAAAGTAATCCGTCGGCGGCGAACTCGCGACTAGCGCCGCGTAGGCCTCGCGGTCCAGGACGGCGCCGCACAGCAACGCGGATTTCGCGTCGTTGGCGAAGCCGCGCTTGAAGAAGGTCAGGCCGTCGGCGGCGACGTCCGCCGATCCCGCCACACCGCCGAGATCGAGCCAGCGGCAGTCGCGGAAGTAGGCGAGGGCGGCGTCCATCAGTCCGTACATGGCCTGCGTCTGGTAACCCGCGGGCGTGGAGGCGCCAAGGTGATAATAGGCGGCGGACCCGCTGCGCAGCCAGAGGGCGGCCGCGGCGAACTCCGCGCCCTGGAAGGCGGCGAAGGTCGTCAGCTGCGGCAGTCGCGCCAGCCCCCGAAAATAATCTTCGTCGAAACGGGCGGCCGCCGAGAATCCCTCCCTGCGGGAAAGCGTCCGATAGGCCTCCAACCATTCCGCAAAAATCGCGTTCGAGGCGGGTGAGCGTGATCGCGCATCGCGCGTGCGCCACGCGGATGTTGCGCCGATGGGTCGCGCCGAGACGCTTCGGCGGCAAAGTTCGGTCAATCAGGAAATGCGTCTTGAAGGGACGGGCCATGTCAAACTGCGCGAACCTTTGCGCGCTTGCCCCGCTCAGCGGATCGCAGACGAACGTCACGCTGACGGCGCGGCTGTCGCGCAGCCGGCTCAAGCCGGCGTCGCGGTCGAAGTCGTCAGCGAGATGCGTGAGCGGGTAGGGGCCGATCAGGTCGAAACGCGTCGAGCCCGGGATCTCCCGCGCCAGCAGCGCGCATCGCCATTCGGGAACGTCGACGACCGGCGCGCCGAAGCAGCGCGCATAGTCGACCCCAGCGTAGATGTGGCGGGAGATCGCGCCTCCTATCCCAACGTCGCTTCGACGACGCCGGCGACCCGGTCGATATGCGCCTGCGTGAAGGCGGAGAAGAACGGCAGGCCCAAGGTCCTCGCGGCCAGCGCGCGGGTGGCCGGCAGGTCGGCGCGCGGGCATTTCGAGAATGCGGGATGCGCGTGACACCCCTCGCCCCACCAACGGCGCGTCTCGATGTTTTGCGCGTGCAGCGCGGCTTCGAGACGGTCGCGCAGCGGCGGCTCGAGCGCAACCTGGCACGACATGCTGATCCAGCTTTGGCCCCATCCCGGCTGCACCTGCAAGGCGGGATAGCCGGCAAGGCGCTCGCGGTAGGTTCGCGCCAACGTCAGCAAGTGATTGCGGACGCCTGGCCATCGCGCCAGCGAGGCCAGGGCGACGGCGGCGTGGTATTCGCTCATCTTGGCGTTGACGCCGCCGAGTTCGGCGAGCCGCTGGGTGAGAAAGCCGAAATTGGCGCGGCCCGTCACCCGCGTGATGAACGTGGGGTCGGAACTGAGGACGAAACCGCCTTCGCCGCAGCCGAGCGTCTTGGTGGCGTGCAGGCTGACGACGGTCGGCAACTCGCTTACGCTGGCCGTATCGAACGCCGCGGCGGCGTCGATGACCACGGGAATTCCGGTGCGCCGGCTCATCGCCGACCAGGCGGCGACGTCGAGCGGCGCGCCGAACGGCGCGACCGGCATCGCCGCGCCGACGCCGTCGATGGCTGCGGCCGCGCTCTCGACCGTCTCCGGCGTCAGTTGTCCGGATTCGGGATCGACGTCGAGAAACATCGGCGTCATGCCCGCCGCCATCGCCGCATGAGCCGTCGCCACGAACGTCCAGGAGGGCACCAGGCAAATCGGCCGCCCCGGCCGCGCCGCCTCCTGCAAGCACAACGCAAGGCCCAGGGTGGCGTTGGCGCAGGACGCCGCGACGCCGGGCGGCGCGCCGTAGTGGGCGGCCAGGCGATCCTCGAATTCCCGCGTCAGCGGCCCGAAATTTGAGTACCAGCCGCTTTCGTCGATGCGCTCCAGATACGGCGCGAGGTCGCGCGCCGCCGGCAGACGCGGCCGCATGACCGGCATCGGCTCCCAGTGGCCCGGCGCCGATTGCGAAGAGCCTGCGGGCGTCCAAACCTCGGGCATAAAGCTCCTCTATGCGCCGACGGCGGCGCAGGTTCGTGGTGTGTCGCGGCGGGGCGGCGGCGTCAACCTTTGCGCGCTCGGCGCACCACAGAGCCTCAGCCGGACGTCGGATCGCCGTCGAAGTCGTCGCGCCAGTAGAGAATTTGGTATGGCTCGACGGCGTCGTCGGTTACGATGAGCACGATCTCGGCCGTGACCTTGCGCTCAGGAAGCGTGACGACGATCTGCGCCCGAATGGTGTCGTTGTTGTCCAGTTTGACGAAGTTATTCGTCGGCCCGGCGATGTCTGTCAAGGTTTGCTGTTCGGGCTGGCGGTTGGCTGCCGCCGCCTTGAGGTCGCTCAGGATTTTCGGCGTCATCCCGGGAATGGCGCCGACCACCTTAGGATCGGCGATCGTCGGATCGATGGCGCCGCGGTTGTTGTAGACGGTCAGGAAAGGCAGCGCGCGCGCGAGCAGAGCGGGCGACACTTTGGGCAGCATCGCAAGCTCCAGCACGTTCTCAAACGGCATGTTGACGGGCGTGTAGGGCAGCCCCTCCTTGCGGTAGATGGCCGCCTCGGCGGCGCGTTCGCCCTCCGCCTGGCGGTTGCGCCAGATGAAGATGCGGTCGGCGATGAAGCTAGCGTTGTCGCTGGAGGCGCCGACGGCGGCGAATATGCGCGCGAGCAGTTCCTTCGGCGAGCCGTTGATGTCGATGCGCGCGCTCTCCGAGCGAAAGACGACGTCGATGCGGGTTGCGTCCATCCGAGCAGAAAAGGCGCCGTGACTGGGTCGCAATTGCTTGGGCCAGGCAAGCTGCCGATAGGCGGCGAGCTCGGCGCCGGCGCGGATCGCCGCTTCGACGCGCACCCGCGCTTGCGGCAGATAGGCGCTCGCCGCCGTATTGACGGCGAATACTTCGTAGGCCGAGGCGAGCGCCGCCAGCGCCGCAAGAATCCACAGCACGGCTACGAGAATGAAACCCCGCTGTCCCTGCGCGCTCATTGTGGCTTCGCATCGGGCGGCACGGGAGTCACCGGCGCGCCGGCGCCGGGGTCCGACGGCGCGAAGGCGTCCACGCCCACGGTTGTGCGAAGCAAAAACGCGGTCGACGTCACCAACGCCGCGCCATTGTTGATCGTCAACCGAATCGCGCTCGGTAGGCTGGGCTCGGCGTTCCACGACGTGACCCAACGGCCGTCCGGCGTCAGGTAAGCAAACGCGAGGCGAAACGGCGGACGCAGCACGGTCGCGGCGTCCCGGAACGGGCCGATTGGACCAGGCCGGAAGGCGGCGCGCGTGCGCTGCGTCTCTCTGCCCTCGGGGGTCTCGACGGCGCCGATCCGCACATAATCCAGGCGCGGCGTCGCGCCGGGCCCGCTCGCCGCGCGCACGAACATCACGGCGTCGGCCTCGCCCCGAAACAGCGGCGGACCCATGCGCGGATCGAGCCGCACGAACGCCGTCCCCGATAGATCGGCGACGAGGCGGTCGAGGCTTTGCGCGACGATGTCGGCGTTCTGCACCGCGTCGAAGCCGTGTCGCCATTGCGGCAACCATTGCCCGGCGACCGCGGCCAGGGCGTACATGATCGCGCCAAGCACGGCGATCCCCGCCAGCGCCTCGAGCAGCGTGAAGCCGCCCTCCGGGTTTTGCGACGCTCTCGGCATCAGGGCGGCCCGGCGCGGCGCAGCCGCACCGTCTCGACGATGAGCAGGTTGCCGCGGGCGTCGCTCACGCTGAGCTTCAAGGCTTGCGGGACCCATGCCGACTTGAGCGGGCCGCCGGCGGCTACGCCAGTATAGCGCGCGGCGTCGAGGCGCCACTCGTCGTCGAAAATCGTTCCCTTCGTTTCGCCGTCGCGCATCGATTGGCGCTCCGGCAGCGCCGTTAACGCGGCGCGGGCGGCGGAGGTCAGCGCCAGTCGGGTTTCCGCCCGCTGCACGGCGGCGAGCGAGGAATAGCCGAGCCGTCCGATCGCGGCGAGACCGGCGGCCATCACGGCGAGCGCGACAAGCGCTTCCAGGAGGGTGAAGCCCCGCTCGCCGCCGCTTCGTGATTTGGCCCTGTTCAGTTTCATGGCGTCCTGGCCTGTCCGCCTCGGCCTTATCACAAGCCTGCGCAAGGCTTCATGACCAATTTGTGGCTGCCCCATCGATGACAGGCGATGACAAAAGTTCGTTGAACGCCTCCCGCTTCCCTTCGCTTTGTCTCAAGATTTGCACGGTTGCGGCGCATGGTCGGGACGCCTGCGCGGGGATGACAAAGTCCGCGCAAGATTGCATAGAGAGACCGCGCTCGCGCGGCGCCAAGCGAGGACAGTATGCGAGCCGTCGTCGGCGCCTTCCTGATGATTGCAAGCCTCTTGGCGGCGGCGCCCGCTTCCGCGTTCGACGCGGCGCAGCGCGCCTATGCGCGGGGAGAATATACGCTGAGCGCCGAGTTGTTTTTGCGCGAGGCGCAGCGCGGCCGGCCGATCGCGCAGACCTTTCTCGGCTATCAATATCAGAACGGTTGGGGCGTGCCGAGGAGCTTCGAGGAGGCGGCCAACTGGTTCCAGCGCGCCGCCGAACAGGGAGAGCCGACAGCGCAGTTCTATCTCGCTTTGCTCTACGATCGGGGCCAGGGCGTGGAGGAAGATCCGATCGAGGCGGCGAAGTGGCTCGATCTCGCGGCGGCGCACGCGCCGCCGGGCCGCCGCGAATATTGGCGCACAATGCGCGACAACATCGACAGCAAGCTGACTTTGGACGAACTGAAAGAAGCGCGCCGCCGCGCGGTCGCCTGGCTACCCGCGGTCGAGCGCTGAACGCAATTTCATAACCTCAAGCGCTCGCCTAAAACCCGAGGCGCTCACACCACCAGCCGAGCCAGATCGCCGGCGCAAAGCCGACAGCGAACGGCAAGCGCATCAGCGCGCGCTGTCCGGTCGGCCCGTTCCTAAGCCGCGCCAGCGCCAGCGCGAGCCCGAACAGCGCTGCGGCCTCAATCACCCACGGCAGCAACCGCCAGTCCACCCAGGCGCCGGCGACAACCGCGAGTTTGACGTCGCCGAGGCCGAGACCCTCTCGGCCGCGCGCAAAACCGTAGAGCGCGCGGAAAGCGTAGAAGCAGACGCCCGCGACCGCCGCCCGCGTGACCGCGTCGAGCGCGGCGTCGGCGCGTGAAAAGGTCGGCGAGATCAGGATGTCAAGCCCGCGCACCGCCAGCGCGAGCAGGTTCAGGCGATCGGGAACCCGATAACGCCGCCAGTCGCTCAGCGCGATGGCGAGCATCAGCGCCGCGAGCGCGGCGCCGGCGGCGCCCGACCAACCCGGCGCGGCCCACAGGCTCGCCGCCGCCGCCACGCCGAAAGTCAGCGCGACCGCGTAGCTCAAGGCGTCTTCTTCGCGCCGATCTGGAGGGCGTTTGGAATGTTCACCGCGTCGATCCGGCTGCCGCGCATCTTGGCGCGCAATTGCTCGGCGACGCGCGCGGCGTCAACGCTATCGTGAATGATCTGCGGCTTGATAAGAATTATGAGTTCGGTTCGCTGATGCTGCTTGCCGGTGCTGCCGAACGCGCCGCCGACGATCGGCAACTGATCGAGGACCGGGATGCCGGAGCGTGACTTGTCCATCTCGTCCGAAACCAATCCGGCGAGCAGCACGGTCTGGCCGCTGGTGACCGAGAGCGCGCTCTTCACCTTGCGCTCCGAAATGGTCGGCGTCAGATTTGTCTGATCCGCCGCGGCGGTCGAAGCGCCAGCCGGATTGACGACGTTGCTGATCTCCTGGTCGATCTCAAGTTGGATGCTGTTATCGGGGCTGACCCGCGGCAGAACGTCAAGAATGATGCCGGTGTTTTTGTAATCGTACGTGTTGACGACGGCGTTGTTGGAGCTGAGCACCGTCGCGCTGCCGGTCGCGACCGGCACCTGATCGCCGACCTCGAGCGTCGCCTCCTCGTTGTCGACAACAACCAACGACGGATTGGAGAGAATCTTCACGTCCGTGAGTTGATGCAGCGCATTGATGATCGCTTGCGGCGAGGCGACGTTGCCGACAAACACGTTGAATCCGTTCGGCGCGTCCGCGTTGGTGAGCGGCTGTCCGGTCCCTGAATTGGCGATCGAGCCGAGATGCCCGGAGAGATAGAACTGCACGCCGTAGTTCAGTTGATCGTTGAGCGTGACTTCGGCGATCGTGACGTCGATGGCGACCTGCGAGCGCGGCCGGTCGATCTGCTGCAGCGCCTTCTCGATGATGCGGTAGTTCTCGGCGCTCGCGTAAACCAGCACCGAATTGTCGTCGGTGTCGGCGGTGATGCGCACGTTCGGCAACAACGAAGAGCCGCTCTGATCGCCGGAGGCGGCGAAAGCGGAGTTCAGCGCGGCGGTCTGCAAGCCGCCGAACGGGGAGCCGCCCGCACCCCCGCCGCCGGCGCCGGTGACGCCTCCTCCGCCCGACCCGAGGAGTCCGCCGCCGAGGCCGCCGCCGCCGCTCCCAAGTCCGCCGCTGCTGGGCGAACCGCTTGAGCCGGGAGACGGCGTCCCGCTGGAGCCGCTCGAATTCGAACCCCCGCCGCCGGTCAAGCGGTCGGTGACCGATAGATGCTTCTGACCGGAGCCGGGGGCGGTCGAGTTTGCGTCCGAGTCGCTCCCGCCGCCGCCGAACATCGCGCTCAACAGATGCGCGAGCGATTTGGCGTCGCCATAGCGGACCTTGTAGACGTGGACGCCGGAGGCGGTGAGATTGGGCGAATCCAGCCGCTCGATCCAGTGTTGCGCCGCCTGGAGAAATTGCGGCCGCGTCGCGACGACGAGAACGGCGTTCTGCGCGGGGATTTCCTGTATCTTGACGAGCCCGTGGCCGAGCCCGGATTCGCCGCTGTCGAGGATCTTTTCGAGCTCGCTCGCAATCGCGCTGGAGCTGCCGTTCTTGATCGGAAACAAGCCGACCGACTGGCCGCGCATCCAATCGACGTCGAACTGGCGCACCGTGTCGACCGCCGCGCGCCGCTCCTGCCCGGTGCCGACGACGAGAACGAGCCGGCCGCTTGGGTCGGCGCGCACGGCGCCGGGGCGGGCGGCGAAGCCCTCCAACAAACGCCCGATCGCCGGCCCCGACACATAGCGCAACGGGATCACCGTCATGCCGTAGCCGGCTTCGACGCCGGCGTTGGCGTTGTCGGTCTGGCCGAACACGGAGCCGTCGCCGATCGGCGTGATGCGGTAGCCGCCCGCCTCCTTGACCATCCCGAGATTGTTGGCGTGCAGCGCGCTCTCGAAGACGAAGATGAGGTCCTTCTTGGCGATCGGACGGCTCGACGACAGGTTGATCGAGCCCTGGGCGCGAGGATCGACCGAATAGCGCATTCCGAGTATGTCGCCGAGTACGACCTTGGCGACATTGGCGAGCGGGCTGTTTTCAAAATTGAGCGTATAGCCCTCGGCGGTCTCCGCGAGCCCTTCCGGCGCCGGGGGATCCGCCTCGGCGACCGCGTTCGCGGTTTCCGATCCAAACGAAAGGAAGCCCGCGCCCTTGTTGTCGCCGCCGGAGGATTGGCGTACCGCTGTCGGGAAACGCGGCGAAAGGTCGGCCGCGCGGACGGAGTCGGCGGCGTTCTGCGGTTCGTCGGTGCGCTGTTGGAGATAGGCCGGAGAGCAGCCCGCCAGCCCAAAAAGCAGGGTTGCGCTGACGACGCCAGCGCGCGCCACCGCGCTTCGAGACCCTACAAATTGAACATCCACGCTTCGCCGATCCCGACGTTGAACGATTTGCGAAAAACCATTAATCCTAAGCTAGGTCAAGCAAACAAATATCCACCGCGTCATAATTCCGCAATGCTCCAGCCATGAAATCGGCGCTTCATCGAACAATGCAAATGCACGCAAGCCAAGACCGTTCGCGCGCGTTGTTGGACAGACTCGTTGCGCGTCGTTTGCTTAGCGCGGATCGTATTTCCGGCGAGTTGGACGGGAAGGTCGCGCGCATCTCTTTGCGCACCGCCTTCGAGGCGAGCGAGATGTCGGCGCACGAGTTCGCCGACGAGGTCGCGGTCGGTTTCGAGCTGCCGCGCGCCACGCTCGCCGAAATGATGTCGGCCGCCTCGCTCGGCGCCTCGTTCAGCGAACGCTTCCTGCGCGAAGCGTCGATCTTTCCCTACGCCGACGAGGCGGGCAGGGCGCGGCTCGCGATGGCCGATCCCAGCGACGAGGATGCGCGTCGCGCCGCAGAGATCGCGCTCGATGCGGCCGCCGAGATCGTCGTCGCCTCGTTCGAGGACATCGCCAGCGCGCTGACCGCGCGGCTCGGCGAGGTCGCGCCGGAGGGCGCGCCGACCGCGCGCGGCGCCGCGGAAGAGGAGAGCCTCGACAACCTGCGCGATCTCGCGAGCGGCGCGCCGGTGGTGCGCGCCTTCGACGCGATCGTCGAGAAGGCGGTCGACCTGCGCGCGAGCGACATCCACATCGAACCCGGGCGATCGGGTCTTTCCATCCGCATGCGCGTCGACGGCGTGCTGCGCGCCGTCGCGGCGCCGGCCGACGCGCCGCCGCAGGCGCTGATCTCGCGCCTGAAAATCCTGTCGGGCCTCAACATCGCCGAGCGCCGTCTGCCGCAAGACGGCGCCGCGCGGCTCAAGGTCGGCCGCAACGAGCTTGACGTGCGCGTCGCCACCTCGCCGACGCCGCACGGGGAGTCGGCGGTCATTCGTCTGTTGCCGCGCGATCGCGGGCTCCTGGAGATCCCGAAGCTCGGCATGCGCGGCCCCGATGAGCGCCGCATCCGCCGCGCCATGGACTACCCCAACGGCATGATTATCATCACCGGCCCGACCGGCAGCGGCAAGACGACGACGCTGGCGACGCTGCTGACCGCGCTCAACACCCCGGCGGTGAAGATCCTGACGATCGAAGACCCGATCGAATATGAGCTTGCCGGAGTCGTGCAGACGCAGGTCAAGGCGGCGATCGGGCTCACCTTCGCCACGGCGATGCGGGCGTTCCTTCGCCACGATCCCGACATCATCATGGTCGGCGAAATCCGCGACAAGGAGACGGCGGAAATCGCGGTCCACGCCGCGCTGACCGGCCATCTCGTGCTCACCACGCTGCATACCGAGACCGCCGCCGGCGCGGTGCCGCGGCTCATCGATCTCGGCGTCGAGCCGTTTCTGCTGAAGTCAACGCTGCGGCTGGTGATGGCGCAGCGCCTGGTGCGCATCTTGTGCGACCGTTGCAAGACGCAGCGTCGATTGACCGACGCCGATCTCGACCGCGATCCCAGGCTGGCGCTGCTCGGACTGGCGGCGGGCGAGGGGGTCTGCGAGCCGAAGGGTTGTGAGCGTTGCTCGGGCGTCGGCTTTCGCGGCCGCGTCGGCGTGTTCGAAGCGGTTGACGTCGAGGGAGAGACGCGCGAGCACGTGCGGGCGGGCATAGACTCGCACGCCATCGAGGCGGCGGCGCTGCGCGCCGGCATGACGACGATGACGGTCGACGCCGCCGAAAAGGTGCGCGCCGGCGTCACGTCCGTCGCCGAGGCGCTGCGTGTGACAGCGATCAGGTGAGGCCATGCCGAACTACCGCTACAGGGCCATGACGCCAGCCGGGGAAGTCGTAGACGGTTCGGTCGAAGCGCCGACCGAGGACGGCGTCGCCGACCGGATTCTCAGTCTCGGTCTCATCCCGATCGACACCGACGCCCCGGAGCGGCAGGCGAAGGCGGCGTACTCCTGGCGCGGCGCGCCGCGGGCCGAGGATGTCACGGTGTTCTCGCGCGACCTCGCGCTGCTGCTGCGCACCGGCGCGCGCATCAATGACGCGCTCGAATTGCTCGCCTCGGACGGGGAGACGGGGCGGATGCGCGCCGTCGTCTCCGGCCTGCTCGAAGCGGTGCTCGGCGGCCAAAGTCTCAACGAGGCGCTTTCGGCGCGGCCCGATGTATTCCCGCCGATTTACGTGGCATTGGTCAGGGTCGGCGAAACGACCTCGATGCTGCCGACGATCCTGGAGGCGATCGCCGCCGAGCGCGCGCGAGCGGAAGTGTTGCGCCGGCGCCTCACCGACGCGCTGCGCTATCCCGCGTTCCTGCTCGCCGGCGCGGGTACCGTGCTGATCTTCTTCCTCACGTTCGTTCTGCCGCAATTCGCAGCGGTGTTCAGCGATTTCAACGCCAAACCCGATCCGATCCTGGCGACGTTCCTCGGCGCCTCGGTGTTCTTGCGGGAGAACGGGACGTATCTGGCGGTCGGTGCGGCCTGCGCGGTGCTCGGCCTGTTTTTCGCGCTGCGGCGGCCGGCGATGCGCGCGGTGCTGTTCAGTCAGGCGGCCAAGCTGCCGGGGATCGGCGCCGCGGTCGAATATCACCGCACGATTCTGTTTTGCCGCAACCTAGGATTATTGTTGTCCGGCGGTGTCACTTTGTCGGCGGCGCTACGTATCCTAGTCGATGTGATGTCCGCCACAGCGCGCGTCACATTATGGACGGATATTGTCGACACGGTGCGTAGAGGCGGAAAATTGTCGGAGGCTCTGTTTGCGGCGCGGGTGCTCCCGCCGATGGCGGTAAGAACGTTGCGCCTGGGCGAAGATTCCGATCAGTTGCCGATGCTCGCCGGGCGGGTGGCGGACTATTACGAGACCAAGCTCGGCCGCACGATCGACCGTATCGTCGGCGTCATTGGACCGCTGGCGATCATCGTGATCAGCACGATCGTCGGCGGCCTTATCGTTTCGGTGATGACGGCGCTGTTATCCGTCGATCAAATGGTGGAGTGACGTCATGTTGGCCATCACGCGCTGGACGCGAAACCGGACTCGCAAAGCGGACGGCGAAGCCGGGTTCACCCTGATCGAGATGTTGGTCGTCATCACGATCATCGGCCTCATCATGGGCTTGGTCGGCCCGAGAGTGCTCAACTATCTCGCCGAGTCCAAGGTCAAGACGGCCAAGATTCAGATCGAGAGCCTGTCGGCCGCCGTCGATCTCTACTATCTCGACAACGGACATTACCCTGCGGCAAGCGACGGGCTCGACGCGTTGGTTCGACGCCCCGCCGGCGACAGTGCGTGGAACGGGCCTTATCTCAAGACCGCCCAAACGCCGGCCGACCCGTGGGGTCACCCTTACGTCTACAAGTCGCCCGGCGATCACGCGCCTTATGAAGTCGCCTCTTATGGTCCGAGCGGCCCGACAGGAACCGACGACGCCCACATGATCAAAAGCGCGGCGCGGTGACGGCGATGGCGCGCGAGGCGGGCTTCACGCTGATAGAGGCGGTTGCGATGCTCGCGATCATCGCGCTCGCCGCCGCGCTCGCGTTGCCGCGCATTCCGCTCTCGACGACGCGGCCAATGCTTGAAGGATACGCTCTGCAAGTGGCGGCGTTGCTGAAGGCCGACCGCGTCGCCGCGGTGCGGCGGCGCATGCGCGTCGAGACCGTCCTCAGCGCCAACGATAAAACCGTCACGTCCGGAGCCGGGGCCGGGATGTTGCAGCTTCCCGCCGACGTCGCGTTCGACGCGATCGTCGCCGAAAACTGCTCGGGGCAGAAAAACGGAGCGACGATCAACTTCCTGCCGAGCGGCATGTCTTGCGGCGGCACCGTCGCGCTCGCACGCCCCGGCATGGCGTATCATGTGCGGGTAAACTGGTTCACCGGAGGGGTCGACGTTGTCCCAGCCGACGCGCCTCGCTAGCGCCCCCGCGCTCGGGCGCGCCGCTGCCCGCCGCCCGAGCGCCGCCTCGCTCTGGATCGACGCGCGGCTCAACGACGCGGCGCGGGCGATGGCGCAAGTCAGCGACGGCCTGCGCCGCCGCCGTCGCCTGGTTTTCGTCGAGCAGCCGGACGGCTCATTCCTGCGCGAGGGCGGCAAGCGGGCGACCGCAACGCCGTTGTTCTGGCGCGACGGGCGGTTTTCTGGCGCGCCGACCCTCTGGCGCGGCGGCGATGTCGAGTTCCGCTTGGCGCCGCATCGTTGCGTGTTTCGCGAATTGGAGTTGCCATCGCGCGCCGGCGAATTTCTCGAAGGCGTCGTGCGGGCGCAAATCGACCGCGTTACGCCGTGGCGGGCGAGCGAGGCCGCCTTCGGCTGGGGTGCGCCGCAGCCGCGCGACGGCCAGCGGATCGTCGTCACCGTCGCCGCCGCCAAGCGCGGCCCCATCGCCGAACTTGCCGACGCCGCCGCGCGGGCGGGCGCCGACGCCGTATCGATCGCGACGACTTATGGCGACGCAACGATCGAGATCCTCGGCCGCCGGCACGGCGCCACCACTCGCATTGGGCGATGGCGCTTCGCGCTGCTCGCTCTGCTCGGCGTCGCCATGGCGGCGGCGCTCGCAGCGCTGGTGGCGCAATGGACGGTCGGCGCCGACCTCGGCGACCGCGCCGAGACGCTGACCGCAAGCCTCGGCCAGAAGCGGGCCGCGCTTCAGCGGCTTGAGCGCGCGGGCCAGGACCCGGCGGCGCAGGCGCTCGACGCGCGCAAGCGCTCGCTTCCCGCGGCGGTCATCGTGCTGGAGGCGTTGACGCGCGCGTTGCCGGACGAAGCCTACCTCACGGAGATGCGCCTGGAGGGCGATAAGGTGGAGATCGCGGGCGTCGCCGCCGACGCCGCCGCGCTGATCCCTGCGCTCGAGAAATCGCCTCATTTCGCGCAGGCCACCTTCACCGCGCCGACGACGCGCTCGGAGGAGGACAAGGGCGAAGTGTTCCGCATTTCGGCGCGCGTCGCGCCGCGGCTGACGGTGGCGCCATGAACGTCAAGCTGCGCCAAAGCCTTTCGGCGGCGGGATTTTTTGCGCTGGTCGCGGCGCTGCTCGGCGGCGCGGCGTCGACCGCCGTCGAACTGCGCGACCGGCAGGCCGAGGTCGCCTCTTTGACCGAACAGGCGCAGGCTTTGGACGCGCGGGTGCGCCGGATCGGGCCGGGCAAAGCCGGCGGTCCGGTAGATTCGCCGTTCGTCGACGCCGCAACCATCACCTTGGCCGGCGCCGTCTTGCAGCAGCGGATCGAGGCCGCGGTGACGGCCGCTGGCGGCCATCTCGTGTCCTCCAAGGTCGAAGTCGGCGGCCGCGGCGCGGAGAAGCGGGTCGGGCTCGAGGCTGAATTGACGATCGGGCAATCCGATATGCAAAAGCTGCTATACGACCTGGAAACTGGGCGCCCCTATCTTTTCGTCGAGGCGTTCGAGGCGCGGGCGCCTGAGAAGGGCGACGGACAGGCGGCGGGCGATATGCGTGTGTCCCTGAACTTGTCAGGGCAGTGGAGCGGGCCGAAATGAATTACGCTGTGCTATGGGCCGCTCTTGTCGCTATCGCCTCGCCCGCTGAGGCGCAGCAGCAGGAGGCGACGCCGCGCAGCGAGCCGCCGGCCGCGTCGCGCGACGGCGCGGTGCGCAATCCGTTGGCGATGCTCCGTCTCGAAGACCTCGCGGTGACGCGCGATCGCCCGTTGTTCTCGCCAACGCGCCGGCCGCCGCCGCCGGTCGCCGAGGCGCCGCCCCCGCCGCCGCCCCCGCCGCCGGCCGAGCAGAAGGCCGTCGCGGTCGAGCCGCCGCCGTTCGATCTCGTCGGCGCGGTGATCGGGGAAGCCTATAATCTCGTGCTGGTGCGCAACCGCACCACCAACGAAGTGACGCGGCTTCGCGAAGGCGAAGAGAAGGATGGTTGGCGGGTGGGAACGGTGAGCCTGCGCTCGGCGTCGCTGGAGCGCGACGGCCGCGTCGAAATGCTGGCGTTCCCCACGCCTTTGGCGCCCGGCGCGCCATCGCTGGCCCTCGGCGCCCCCGCGGGGCCGGTCATCGCCGGGCCGGGTCCGGATAACGATATGCCGGGGCCGGCCACCGCCATGGATATGCCGGTCAATGACGCATCGGCGCCGCCCCCGCCGCCGGCGCCAGTGGTCGATCCGCAGCTCGCGCGACAGATGCGAAGGCTCCACGTCAACAGATAAGCGCGCGCCGCCGCTCAGTTCGGCGCGAGAAGCTGCCCGTTCACGCGGATGCCATTGGGCGCGACATATTCAAGGCTCCAGACGAGGCGGCCGTCCTCGGTTTTGGCGAGACCTCGCGCGAAGGTGGCCAGATAGAGCAGCTGCTGGGCGCTCGGCTGGGTCTCGCTGGCCTTGGCGAGCGTCTCCATCAGCTTGTCGAGGTCGCTAACTGTCACCTTGGCCTGCGCTTCGGGCCCGTCTTCGCCGAATGTCGCGTCACCCTCGAAGGTCGCATCGCCTAGCGGCGTCGCCAGCCGCGTTTCGCTGACCGCGATGTGGGGGCGCCCTGCGACCAGGGTTTGCAGGATTTGCGCCTTCGCGTCGTCGCCGAGCTTGCCGGATTGGAGGAACTGCTCGTCGTCCAGCGCCAGGCGGGCGGCGCGATCGAGGCCGCTAACGCCAGTCGCAAGTTGAAACTTGAACGAGACCGGCCAGATAGCCTTCGTCCAGTCCGGAGCCGCCTCGACATCGACCGTCAGTTCCTCGACCGCAAACCCCAGCGCGGCGGACGACTGTTCGAGGAGCCCGGTGATCCTGACCTGCTCGTCCGCCGATTTCGCGTGGACCCCGCCGCCAGGAAATGCGAAACCGGCGTCGTCGAGATGGAATTGGCCGGTGATCTCCTTCCACAACGGCAATAGCGCGGCGAGCTTCGGCCGCAATTCGTCCGCCGATGGGAGCCTGTCGCTGTTGTGGGCGACGAGAAACCGCCATAGATCGCCGAACGCCTTGGCGCGGAGGTCGGCGATGGCGCTCTCCCCGGTGGCGGCGCCTTGTCGGGTTTCGTTCGCCGCCGCCTCGTCGCCGTCCTCGCCGACGATCGCCGTCTTTTGGGCCGCTGAAACCATCGATTGCGACGCGCGGACATCGACGCTGTCCGGCGCGTCGCCGGGCTTCACCCTAAGTTCGCCGGCTACGCCGTCCTCTGACAGCATGACGTGCCGGTCATCGCCTGTCGTCTTGGTTTTCAGGTCGAGCTTGAACGCGCCGAGGCTGACCTTACTGCGAAAGAATTCGGGCGCCGTCGGATCGAACAGACCGTCGAAACGGAAGCCGTCGAACGCCGCCGTTCCCCCCTCGCCGCGGCTTGACCCGACCGTCAGGCTCGGCAAGCGCGAAGCGCGCGCGAGCCAGCCGCCGTCCAGCGTCGGCGTGATGCGGTAGACGAGCGGCGGCGCCTCGACGTTCGACGGCCCGTCCATCGCGGCGATCGCCTTGCCGATGTCCCAGGAGACGACGTAGTCGTCACCGTCGGGGGCGACGGTGACGACGCCGTTGGCGACGACCGCGGGGCCGAAATAGGCGGCGTAGGCGGCGGCGATCGCCTTCGCGCCATCCGGCGTCGCGGGCTCGGCCGCCGCGGCAGCGACGCCGAGCCAAAGCAGCGCCGCGGCGTTGGCGAACAAGCGTCGACGCATGGCGATTCTCTCCGGCGTTTGACTAGCGACGCGCCGCCTGAACAATAGCGCGTCCGGCGCGTTCGCCGTCCACTTTTTTGTCCTTGCAGAGAGGCGTCATTATGAAAGCGATCCTTAAAGGCCTTGCGGCGGCTGCGCTGGCGCTCGGCGCGACGGCGGCCTCTGCCGGCACGCTCGACACGATCCGCGCCCGCGGACAATTGATATGCGGCGCCAATCCCGGCCTCGCCGGCTTCGGACTGCCCGACGATCACGGCGTCTACAAGGGCCTAGACGTCGACGAATGCCGCGCGCTCGCCGCCGCGATCTTCGGCGATCCCGACAAGATCAAATATCTGCCGATCAACGCCAAGGACCGGCCGACAATTCTCGCCTCCGGCGAGATCGACGTGCTGATCCGCAACACCACCTGGACGATGTCGCGCGAGACCGGCGGCATGTTCTTCACCGGCGTCAACTATTACGACGGCCAGGGCTTCATCGTGCGCAAGAAGCTCGGCGTCGATAGCGCGCTGAAGCTCGACGGCGCCTCGGTCTGCGTGCAGCAGGGCACGACGACGGAGCTCAACCTCGCCGACTTCTTCCGCGCCCACAACATCAAGTTCGAGCCGGTCGTGTTCGCCACCGACGACGAGACGGTGAAGGCCTACGACACCGGCCGCTGCGACGCCTACACCACCGACGCCTCCGGGCTCTACGCGGAGCGGCTGAAGCTCGCCGTGCCCGATGATCATGTCGTGCTGGGCGACATCATCTCGAAAGAGCCGCTTGGCCCGTCCGTGCGGCCCGACGACGTCAAATGGTTCGAGATCGTGCAGTGGACGCATTTCGCGCTGGTGACGGCGGAAGAACTCGGCGTCACCCAGGCCAATGTCGACGAGATGCTGAAATCGCCGAAGCCGGACGTGCGTCGGTTGCTCGGCGTCGAGGGCGATTTCGGCAAGGGACTCGGGCTCAGCAACGATTGGGCGTATCACATCATCAAGGCGGTCGGGAACTACGGCGAGTCGTTTGAGCGCAACGTCGGCATGGCCTCGCCAATCAAGATCAAGCGCGGGCTCAACGCGCTGTGGACCAACGGCGGCCTGCAATACGCGCCGCCGATCCGCTAGCCTCATTCGGCGGCCGCGAAGGCGACCTTGATCGTGGTGGTGGCGACGTCGGTCACCTGCACCAACACGAGGTCGCCGGTCCCCAGGTCGTAGCGGGCGCTGACGCGCGCGTCCTCGCAGTGGGGCGCGTTTGACGTCGCCAGCGCCTTGATTCGCGTGCCGTTCTCGAAGACATCGACGTGCCCGGTTTGCGATAGCGTCACTTCATAGACTCCGGGCTTGGGTACGCCGAAGAACGTAATCTCGCCGGCGTAGCTCTTGGCCTGCGGCGGGATCGACGGCGGCAAGAAGAATTGCACGTCCTTCAGCGGCTTCAGCGTGAGGTCCACCGCGCGATCAATCCTCCGCATACGCTCGCCCGAAGGTCGGTGCGGCAAATTCTTGTCGGCGAACCAATTCTGCTCGCGCTTGACCGACCAGCCGATTTTGTCGCAGCCGTCGTCGGCGCGGGCGCACGGGCTGAGCGCCACAAGCGCCAACGCCAAACCCAGCGCCCGCTTTACCGATCGCGGCGTTCGCGACGATGTCCCGCGCATCTTCCTCTCCCACTTTTTCTGCCGTCTCCGAGAGAAACTACGCGCGTCCGCCGTACGATCAACTAAATAAAGTAGAGAACGTTGGCGTCCGCCGCCGGCGGTCCCGGCGCTTTCGATCGGCCCGATTCATGATAGATCACAGATTCCATGAGCCAGTTCGATCATTTGGATCTCGACGGCCATGCGCTGCGGCTGTTCGTCGCCGTGCTCGAGGAAGGCTCGGTCAGCGGGGCCGCGACGCGGCTCGGCGTGACCCAGTCCGCCGTCAGCCACGCGCTGACCAAACTGCGAGCGATCCTGCATGATCCGCTGTTCGTCAAATCCGGCCGCGGCATTGTCGCAACCGCGCACGCCGAGGCGCTCGCCGACCCGGCGCGACGGCTGATCGGCGACCTGAGGGAGTTTTCGCGCGGCGTCGAGTTCGAGCCGCGCTCGACGCCGCTCGCGCTGACGATCGCCGCCAACGATCTGCAACGCGATCTCGTGCTGCCCGGGCTGCTCGCCGCCTTGCAGCAGAGTTTCGCCAGCGTCGTGTTGCGGATCGTCCCGTCCGATCAGCCGACGCCCGATATGCTGCGCGAGGAGCGTTGCGATCTGGTGATCTCGCCGTTCCCGCCCGAGGGCGTCGACATCCTGCAAAAGCGCCTGTTCGGCGCCGAATATGTTTGTTTCTACGATGCGACGGCGCGCGGGGCGCCGCGCGACGCCGCGGATTATTTCGCCGCCGATCACGTAACGGTCGTCTACACGAGCCGGGTCGGCCTGAGCTTCGATCGGGCGATGGAGGCGGCCGGCCACGCGCGCCGTTTTGTAATCAGCGTCCCGAATTTTGCCGGCGCGCCGGCCTTTCTCAGGGGCACGCCGCGGCTGGCGACGCTGCCGAACGGGCTCGCCGTCAGCGTCATGCGCGGCTTTGCGTCGAGCCCGTTGCCGGTGCGTGTCGAAGAGGCGTCGTTCGCGATGTACATGGCCTGGCATCGCCGCCATGCGCTCGATCCCGCGCATCGGCTGGTGCGGGAGGCGCTGACGAAGGAGGCGAACAAGATCGCGCGAGGCCGGCGCGGGAAACCGTTGCGATGAAGTGTCGTCGTCATGGCGAGCGAAGCGACGCCATCCAGGGCGCCGCCGATGCGGCCCTATCCGACTGACAGACGATCGCCGCACGATGGCTTGCCCATGACAGGTTGAGGCGTGGGCAGCCGGGACCGCGCCCCGGATCAAGTCCGGGGACGGCCCCGACGGGATGCGTCAACAATCAAACAAGGTCAGTTGCCCATCATCGACTTCGCATTGTCCGGCGTGATCGCCGTCGTCGGCACGGTGACGACGGTGTCGACCTTGTCGGCGCAATCGACCAGGATCTTCTTCGCCATCTCGATCGCCTCGGGCCCGCCGGTCGGATAGGTGAAGGTCGCCGACCATTCGCCCTCGGCGACGGCGCGGATGCCGCCCGCCGGTCCGGGCAGGCCGTCGGTGCCGAGGATCTTGATGTCGCCGTCCTTCTTGCCGGCGCCCTTGGCCGCAAGCCGCGCGCCGGCCGCCATCATGTCGTTGCTGGCGTAGACCGCCTTGATGTTGGGATGGGCCTGCAGCATCGCGGAAAACGCCGTCTGCGCTTTATCCGGCAGCCAATCGGCGGCCTGCTCGGCGACGACCTGGATCTTGCTGTTGGCCTTCACGCCGTCCTTGAAGCCGTTGAGCCGCTCGACCGCCGGCGTCGAACTCGGCAAGCCTTCGAGCACCGCGACTTCGCCGCCCTCGGGCAGCAGTTTGTCGGCGACGTATTTGCCCGCTTCCTGGGCGATCTTGTAATTGTCGCCGCCGATGAACGCCGTGTAGTCCTTGCCGGGCTCGCCGACCGTCTTGCGGTCGAGTTCGATGACCGGAATGCCCGCCTTCATCGCGCGCGCGACGACCGGCGTCAGCGGCGCCGCCTCGAACGGCGAGATCAGGATCAGGTCGACCTTCTGGGTGATGAAATTGTCCATCTGCGAGGTCTGCGTGTTGACGTTGCCGGCGCCGTCGGCGATCTGCAACGTGAACTGCGGAACCTTCTTCGCCGCCGCGGTCAGCTCGTCGTTGACGTGCTGACGATAGGGCTCCGCGTTGTTGGCCTGGCTGAAGCCGATCACATATTTGTCGTCCTTGCCGCAGTATTTGGCGATCGAAGCGGCGCTCGCCGCGCCTGACATCAACGCCAGCGCACCTGCGCCGGCGAGGAGCGTTCCCATCGATAATCTCATTATCGACTCCCTTTGCTAGTCGCCGGATGACTCCCAAATAATCCCGGACGGGGACCGGCTTCTCCCGCGGGAAATTCAGCGACCGAAACCCTCTCGGCGACTGACGAGCGATTGCAGCACCGCGGCGAGCACGATGATCGCGCCGGTGGCGAGCAATTGCAGCGCCGCGTTGATGTTGTTGAGCTGGAGGATGTTGGCGAGCGCGCCGAGCATCACCGCGCCGGCGACGGTGCCGATCAGCGAGCCGGCGCCGCCGAACAGGCTGGTGCCGCCGATCACCACCGCGGCGATCGCGGTCAGCTCATAGCCGGTGCCGTCGTTGGCGCTGCCGAAGTTGAACTGGCCGGCGTGGACGATGCCGGCAATCGCCTGAGACGAGGCCGGTGATGGCGTAGACGGAGATTTTCACCATGCGTGACCGGCACGCCGGACAGCCGCGCCGCGCGCTCGTTGCCGCCGACGGCGAACACATAGCGGCCGAAGCGGGTGAAGTTCAGCACGAACATCGCGATGGCGGCGACCACCACGAACACCAGCGTCGCCACCGGCACGACATTGTTGAACAGCCGGTCGCCGAGGATGGCGAAGATCGGCGGCGCGAGCCCAGGCCCCTCGCCGTAGGAGATGTTGATATATTGGTTGTTGGAGATGACCAGCGCGAGCCCGCGCGCCACCTGCAATCCCGCCAGCGTGACGATGAACGGCTCCAGTCGGAACCGCGTCGAGATGAACCCCTGCGCGGCGCCGAAGGCGGCGCCGCAGGCCATCACGAACAGCACGGTCGGGATCAGCCCCCAGCCCGCCGTGGTCATGATCGTGGCGGTCAGCACGCTGGAAAGGCTCAGCAGCGCGCCGACGCGAGAGATCGATGCCGGCGGTGATGATGACGAAGGTCATGCCGACCGCGATGATGCCGGTCTCCGACACGGCGCGCACGATATTGGCCATGTTGTCGGGTTGCAGGAACAGGATCGCGCCGTGCCGGCGCGGCGAGAAGATGACGCCGCCGATCGCCACCACGATCAGGCCGATGACGCTCTGAAAGCGCACCGCCACCGCCAGCGGATCGAGACGCGGCAGCGGGCGCGGGGCGTTGGCGCGAACGGCTTCGGTCATGGTCCCCTCCTTCAAGCCGCCTCGGCCGCTTCGGCGACCGCAAGCACCTCGTGCTCGGACGCGCCGGCGCGAAACTCCGCCACGGTGCGTCCGCCGCCGCAGCACGATGATCCGGTCGCAGAGCCCGAGCAGCTCCGGCATTTCGCTGGAGGCGATCAGCACGCCGAGTCCCTGCCGCCGCGAGATCGCGGATGCGCGGTATAGATCTCGCCCTTGGCGCCGACGTCGACGCCGCGCGTCGGCTCGTCGAGCAGCAGCAGGCGCGGCTCGGCCAGCACCTCCTTGGCGAGCACGACCTTCTGCTGATTGCCGCCCGACAGCGCGCCGACCGCGAGGTCGAGACGCGGCGGGCGCACGTCAAACAGCTGGATCGCCGCGCGCGCGAGCTTGCTTTCCCGCGCGGCGCGACATCAGGAATCCCGGCGAGACGCGGCGCAGCACCGCCGACACCAGATTGCGCCCAACGGTGTCGCGCAGCATCAACCCGCCGCCGCGCCGGTCGTCGGTGACGAAGCCGAGGCCGCGCGCGCGCGCGCGCCGCCGAATCGAGCGTCGAGCTTCGCGGGCTTTCCGGCGATCTCGACCGTGCCGCGCCATCGCCCGCCGCCGGCCGCGCCGTAGAGCGCCGTCAGCAATTCCGTCCGCCCCGCGCCCATGATGCCGGCGAGGCCGACGATCTCGCCGGCGCGCACGGTCAGCGTGACGTCGCGCGGCGCCTGCCAGCCGGGGCGCGACGCTTTCGGACGGAACGCCGCGTGATCGAGCCGCAGCACGGGTGCGCCGAACCCTTCGCCGCGCGGCGGGAACAGCTCCGTCAACGGCCGGCCGACGAGCAGGCTCACCAGCTCCGATTGCGGCGCGCGCGGCGAGGTCTGGCCGGCGACGCGGCCGTCGCGAAACACCGTCACGCGGTCGGCGACGCGCGGCACCTCTTCGAGCCGATGCGAAATGAACACGATGCCGACGCCGCGTTGCGGCGATCTCGCGCATCAGCGCGATAAGCCGCTCGACTTCGCTGGCCGTCAGCGCCGCGGTGGGCTCGTCGAGAACGAGAATCTTCGATGCGTAGGTCAGCGCCTTGACGATCGCCACCACCTGCCGCCGCCCGACCGAGAGATCGCCGACCGGCGAATCGACATCGAACGCCATGCCGAGCGCCGTCAGCCGTTCGCGCGCGCCCTTGCGCATCGCCGCGCGGTCGAGCACGCCCGCGCGGGTGAGCTCCCGGCCCAGATAGAGATTGGCGGCGATGTCGAGGCTCGGCACGAGGTCGAGCTCCTGGAACACGGTGGCGATCCCCGCCGCCTGCGCGGCACGAGGATCGGCGAAGCGGACGGGCTGGCCTTCCAGCCGCATCTCGCCGCCGTCCGGCGCGATGACGCCGGAGAGAATGTTCATTAGCGTTGACTTGCCGGCGCCGTTCTCGCCCAGCAGCGCGTGAATCTCGCCGCGGCGAAGGTCGAAATCGACGCCGCGCAACGCCTGCGCGCCGCCGAAACTCTTGGTGACGCCGCGCATGTCGAGGAGAGGCGCGTCGGTCATGGCGGCGCTCCACAGGATTCGCGTTCCACCAGCCTGGTGTTCAGCCGCAACGTGCGGCGCGCGCCGTCGGGGTCGGCGATGCGCTCCATCAGCAGGAAGGCGGCCTGCTGGCCGATTTCAGCGACCGGCTGGGCGATGAGTGTCAGCCGCGGCTCGAAGAAATCGGCCCATTCGAAATCGTCGAAGCCGACCAACGAGAGATCCGCCGGAACGCGAAGCCCGAGCGAGCGGATGCCGCTCATGGCGCCGATGGTGGCGAGATTGTTGCCGGTCACCAGCGCCGTCGGCCGGTCGGGCCGGTCGAGCAGACGTCGCGTGGCGGCGGCGGCCGAGGGGACAGTGACGTGACCGACGTCGATCAGCGTCTCGTCGCGCGGAAACCCGAGATCGGCGAGTGCGGCGCGAAAGCCGGCGACGCGTTCCAGCGTGGTCTCGAAACCCGGGGAGCCGCCGACATAACCGATGCGCCGATGCCCGCGCGCGGCCACCTTGTGCACCACGTCGCGGATCGCCTCGGCATTCTCGACGCCGACCTGGTCGAAATCGTCGTCAGGCGTGCGATCGACGAGCACACAGGGGGCGCCGCTTTCGGCGAGATAGCGCAATGTGCGCCGTTCCGGGTCGGGGCTCGGGGCGAGGATCAGCCCGTCGACGCGCCGTTGCAGCAGGGCGCGCACGACGTCGAATTCGATTTCGGGATCGTCGCGGGTGTCGGTAAGGAACACCATCATGCCGAGACGCGCGCATTCCCGCTCGATAGCGCCGACGATGTCGCCGAAATAGGGATTGGAGGCGACGGACACCGCAATGCCGACGGAGCGGGTGCGCGAGGTCTTGAGGGCGCGCGCCACGGCGTTGGGGCTGTAGCCGGTCTGGGCGACGATTTCGCGCACCGCCAGCGCGGTGGCCGGCGCGACCCGACGGGTGCCGTTTAAGACGTGCGAGACCGTCGAAACGGAGACGTTCGCTTGACGCGCGATATCGACGATCGTCGTCAAAGCGGCCCTCCCGTCGCGGAACTTCGTCCGATCCATCCAAGGTGGCACATCGAAATCGTTTGCGCAAACGTTTTCCAAGCGTTGAAGACTGCGTTTACTGTTCGTTATTCGCCATCGACTATCGTTTCGCTCGCGTTGCCGCGTGGCGACGAGCGCGCCTGCATGATGCGGTCGTTCCCTTTTCGGCTAAGCCGGCATGACGCCCGCATCGCCCGGACCGTCGCGGCGCTCCCTTGATAGCCAAGGCCAACAACCCCGATACGTCGCCGCCCCTGCGTCGCGCGCTTTTGCGCGCGGCGATTTGGGCGCCGATGGCCGCGCTGTCGCTTGCTGGCGTGATCGTCGCTGCGGACGTGAAGTTCGACGCCGCCAACTCCAAGCAGGTCGTCGCGGTGTTTCCGCCGTGGTGGTCGCGCGAGCGCGCGCTGGCCGCGGCGAGCGAGACGGCGGCGGTCTCAGGCGTCGGCCCGGCAGGATTTGCGGTCGGAGTAGTCTCCGACCGGCCTGATCTGCGTCAGGAGTTGCGTCGGCGCGGCGCGCTCTGGGTGGTTGACGGCCACGCCTTCGTCACCTGTTTCCTATCCCGTGAGAGCGTCGCACAGCCATGAACGCGTTAGAGCGCCATCGTAATCTGACCCATCGCATGCTGCTCGCCTTGGCGTGGCTGCATGTCGTCGTGACCGGGATCGTCGGCTGGCTTACGCAGGGGCCATGGCTCGAACTTGCCGGAGCGTCCTTCGCCGCGGCCGCGATTGCCGCCGGCGTACGCGCGTGGGGTCCAGATCCCCGCGTCGCCCGCGCCACCGTCGCGGCGGCGTTGATGACGCAAGTTTCGCTGCTGGTCGGGGCGCTGAAAGGCGAGGCGTGGCAGGTCGACCTGCATATGTACTATTTCGCCGTGCTGGCGCTGGTCGGCTTCTATTGCGACGCCTTCGCGGTAATCGCTGCGGCGGCTCTGGTCGCCGTGCATCATTTGTCCCTCAATTATTTGCTCCCGACGGCGCTCTACCCCGGCGGCGGCGATTTCGGCCGGGTGCTGCTGCACGCGGTCGTCGTCGTCGTCGAATCGGCTGGTCTTGTCGTCATGGGCGAAGTGATTCGTCGGGCGTTGCTGAAGTCGGAAACGGCGTTGGACGAGGCGGCGCGAGCCCAGGCGCAGGTCGAAGGGGCGATGCGCGATGTCGAGGCGCTGCGCACAACGGAAGGCCGTGGCGCGGCCGATCGAGACGCCCAACAACGACATGTGCTTGCGGAGCAGACCGCGATGGCCGACGTCCTCGGCGCGGAGCTCGCCCGCGTGGCCGAAGGCGACTTGACCGCGCGCGTCCATGCGCGCTTCGGGGGCGCCTACGCGCGCCTGCAGAGCGATCTCAACGGCGCGCTTACGCGCCTGGAGGCGGCGCTCCGCGACGTGCGACAAGGCGCACGAGGCGTGCGCTCGCAGGTCAGCGCGATCGACGATGTCGCCTCCGATCTCACGCGGCGCACCGAAACACAGGCCGGCCACTTGGATCGCGTCGCCGCCTCGGTCGGCGAGATGGTCAAATTGGTTGATCGCACCTCGGCGGGCGCCGGGCGCGCCCGCGACGTGGTTTCGGCGGCCGATGGCGACGCGAAAAGCAGCTCCGAAGTCGTCCGCAGCGCCGTCGGCGCGATGACGGCCATCACCGATTCCTCGACAAAAATCGGCAGCATCATCGGCGTCATCGACGAGATCGCGTTCCAGACGAATCTGCTTGCGCTCAACGCCGGCGTCGAGGCGGCCAGGGCCGGCGACGCAGGACGCGGCTTCGCCGTGGTGGCGGCGGAGGTGCGCGCGCTGGCGCATCGTTCGGCGCTCGCCGCCAAGGAGATCAAGGAACTCATTTCGACCTCCGTCGCCCAGGTCGAGCGGGGCGCCGATCTCGTTCGCAAGACCGGCGAGACGTTGGAGCGCATCGTCGGCAGGGTCTCGCAGATCAACGGCGTGGTCGGCGACATCGCCGCGTGCGCTTCCGAACAATCAAGCTGCATTTCGGCGATCGACGGCGCGGTGCGCGACATGGAGCAATCGACGCGCGACTCGGTGTCCTTGTCCGTGCGCGCCGGCGCGGCCAGCTCCGCGCTCGCCGACGAGAGCCAGTCGCTCGAACAGTTGATCGGCCAGTTTCGCCTGACCGACGAAAGCGCCGCCGCGCGTCCGGTGCTGGCGGCGTGACGCCTATTTCGTAGGCTTGCCGCCAAACGCGGGCGGCCGCTTCTCCAGGAACGCCGCGACGCCCTCGGCGAAATCCTCGCCGTAGCCGAGCTCGCGTTGGGCGTCGCGTTCGTTGTCGAGCGCGGCGTCGAGCGTGCGCATCGCCGCGGCATGCACCGCCTGTTTGATCGCGGCCAAGGCTGGCGCGGACTGCGCCGCCAGCTTCTGCGCCAACGCGATGGCCTGCGGCGTGAGCTCGGCGTCGTCGACCGTCTTCCAGATCAGGCCCCAATCCGCCGCCGTCGCCGCCGGCAGCGGTTCGGCGAGCATGGCGAGCGCCATGGCGCGAGCGGGGCCGAGATGATGCGGCAGGAACCAGGTGCCGCCGCAATCCGGCATCAGCCCGATTTTGACGAAGCTCTGGATGAAGCTCGCCGATTTCGCCGCCAGCACGATGTCGCCGGCGAGCGCGAAATTCGCCCCCGCGCCGGCGGCGACGCCGTTGACCGCCATCACGATCGGTTTGGGCAGCGCGCGCATCGCTCGGATCAGCGGGTTGAAGCGAGTCTCGATGCTGTGGCCGACGTCGACGCGCTCCGACTTCCCCGGCGCGACCGAGCGCTCGGAGAGATCCTGGCCGGCGCAAAAGCCGCGGCCGGCGCCGGTGACGAGGATCACGCGACAGGTCTCATCGCGGGCGGCCGCGGCGAAAACGGCGCTGAGCGCCGTCGTCATCTCGCTGTTGAAGGCGTTGAGCCGATCCGGTCGGTTCAGCGTCACGATCGTGACGGCGCCCCGCTCGACAAGTACGCTCTCGCTCATGGGCGTTCCTTCAGGTTATGACGCTTGGCTTGGCGCGGCCGGTCCGCTTCTCGATCTCCGACACTTCGCGCGACAGCGTGATGAGATCGGCGAGCGCGACCTGCGCGTCCTCGCCGAGATCGCCGGTCGGCGGCTCAAACTTCTCGATATAGATGCGGATCGTCGCCCCGACCGTGCCGGTGCCCGAAAGCCGGTAGACGATGCGCGAGCCGCCCTCGAACAGGATGCGCACGCCCTGGTGCTTTGAATCCGAGCCGTCGACCGGATCGTGATAGGCGAAATCATCCGCCGCCTGCACCTTACGACCGCCGAGCGTCTGGCCGGGCAGGGCGGCAAGCTTGGCCCGCAGCGCGTCCATCAGCGCGTTGCCGGCGGCGAGATCCACCTCGTCGTAGTCGTGCCGGGTGTAATAGTTGCGCCCGTATTCGCGCCAATGGGCGCGGGCGAGATCGGCGACCGAGATCTTACGCGCCGCCAGGATGTTGAGCCACATCAGGACCGCCCACAGGCCGTCCTTCTCGCGAATGTGGTTGGAGCCGGTGCCGAAACTCTCCTCGCCGCACAGCGTCGCCATGTCGGCGTCGAGCAGATTGCCGAAGAACTTCCAGCCCGTCGGCGTCTCGTAGCTGCCGATGCCGAGCTTGTGCGCGACGCGGTCGGCGGCGGCGCTGGTCGGCATCGAGCGCGCGACCCCCTTGAGACCCTTGGCGTAGCCGGGCGTCAGCGTCGCGTTGGCGGCGAGCATGGCGAGCGAGTCGGAGGGGGTGATGAACTGGCCGTGGCCGATGATGAGGTTGCGGTCGCCGTCGCCGTCGCTAGCCGCGCCGAAATCCGGGCCGCCCGGCGCCATCACCAGATCGTAGAGGTCTTTGGCGTAGGTAAGGTTCGGATCGGGATGATGGCCGCCGAAATCGGGCAGCGGCGTGCCGTTGATGACCGCGCCGGCGCCGGCGCCGAGTTCGTTTTCGAGGATGGCCTTGGCGTAGGGTCCGGTGATGGCGTGCATCGCGTCGAACTTCACGCGGAAGCCGCCGGCGAGCAGGGCGCGGATCGCGGCGAAATCGAACAGCGTCCGCATCAGCTTGGCGTAGTTCTCGACCGGATCGACGATCTCCACGATTCCGTCGCCGACCTTGGTTTCGCCAAGCTTGCCGAGATCGACGTCCGGCGCGTCCAGCGTCTTGTAGGCGGTGATTGACTTGGTGCGCGCGAAGATCGCGTCGGTGATCTTCTCCGGCGCCGGGCCGCCGGCGCCGATGTTGTACTTGATGCCGAAATCGCCGTCGGGGCCGCCGGGATTGTGGCTCGCCGACAGGATGATGCCGCCGAACGCGCCGATTGCGCGGATCAGCGCGGAAACCGCCGGCGTCGACAACCAGCCATGCTGGCCGATGACGATACGGCCGAAGCCGTTCGCGGCGGCGATGCGGATGGCGATCTGGATCGCCTCTTTGTTGTAGAAGCGGCCGTCGCCGCCGATGACCAGGGTTTTGCCTTGAAAACCCTCCAGCGAGTCGAAGATCGACTGCACGAAATTCTCGGTATAGTGCGGTTGCTGAAAGACCGTGACCTTCTTGCGCAGCCCCGAGGTGCCGGGCTTTTGGTCGGAGAAGGGTTTGGTGGCGACAACCCTGGTCATTAGGCGTTTCCTCGGAGGTTTGCCGGATGTTACGCGACGGGGAGACGGGTAGGCAAATCGATGCCTTCAATGCCCCGCGAACGCGATCAGCGTGCGAACCTGCACGCCCATCGCCCTGAGCTTATCCGCGCCGCCGAGGTCCGGCAGGTCGATGACGAACACGGCGGCCACCACGTCCGCGCCGGCGCTGCGCAGCAGCTTCACCGCGCCCTCCGCCGTGCCGCCGGTGGCGATGAGATCGTCGACCAGCAGCACACGCTCGCCCGCCACCAGCGCGTCGGTGTGCATCTCCATCTCGTCGATGCCGTATTCGAGACTGTAGGCGACCGACAGGGTCGCGTGCGGCAGCTTGCCCTTCTTCCGGATCGGCACGAAGCCGGCGGAAAGCTGGTGCGCGACCGCCCCGCCAAGGATGAAGCCGCGCGCCTCCATGCCGGCGATCTTGTCGATCTTCGCCCCCGCGTAGGGCTGCACCAGTTCGTCGATGGCGCGGCGAAACGCGCGGGCGTCGCCGAGCAGCGTGGTGATGTCGCGAAACAGGATGCCGGGCTTGGGGTAATCCGGGATGGTGCGGATGTGTTGGACGAGATCGAACTCCATGCCGGCCCTCTCGGTGATGCGCCCTTCGCTCCTTACGCTAGGCGGTCGCGCGAGGCGAGGCAACGAGGGTTCGGAAACTCTAGCCTGGGCAGACCGTAAAATTCGGCATATGCAGGAGGCAATGATGATGCGCCTTCATTCCGAAGCCCACTTCCGCCACGCCCTCTTCGCGTTGCAAGGCCCCGACGGCTACGTCGAGAGTCTGTTCGAGATGGCGCGCGAGCGCGCCGCCGGCCGCCGTCCGCTGATCTCGAATCCCCCGCAGGCGCGCCTGCCGACCGATCCGAAGCTCGGCGCCGTGAAAGGCCTGATGCGGGCCCACTGAGTTTCGGGGCGCGGCGAACGGGCTCTGAGACGAGCGCGCTTTTCGGCGAACGAGCCTCGCGCCTTTAAATGGGCATCTCGCGTTTTGCCCGGTCACCGTCCGAGACGGGGATAACGGCGACCTCAAGCCTCATGTAGCGCGCGCGCCGCCGCGCGAGTATTTTCTGATCTTCGACCTCTTAAAGAAGTGCTGGTCTCACAAAGATCAGGCTATTTGGTTGAGCCGCGCCTCGTTTTTTGCGCCGGTCGCGCTCGTCGACCGATGGCGCGAGCGCCTCCATCGTCAAGCGAAGCAATCTCGTCGAGCATCGCCTCGGACTTGATTCCGCTGCTGAGTGCTTCGGCATAAGCAGGGGCGCCGAAAGCTAGACTTCGCACGAATTGTTCGCTTCCCAACCAGCACAGGCAAACTGACGACGAGACAACCAATCGACCCTCTCGCGCGACGAGGACGGACCCGCTCACGTTGCGTCTCCTAATCGCAATCGAAAAATACTATTTTATTATCTTTGGAGACGTGCTATCCGACCCCCGCGACGAGCCGAGAAACGGCTCTCGGATCACTAGGAAACGCGGAGAGGTATTTGTCATGCCCATGAACAACCGGTCCTTTTGGAGCGGAGCGCTGAAGCTCGCTCTGTTGAGTGCGGTCACGCTGTCGCTCGGCGTCCAAGCCCAGGCCGCTGACAAGAAGGCGCTCTACTTCGTCGTCAATGGCGCCTCGGATTTCTGGAAGTCCGCCGAAGCCGGCGTCAAGAAGGCCCAGGGCGAGCTGCCCAACTATACGTTGCAGCTGAAATACCCGGAACAGTCCTCGGCCGCGATCCAGAACCGGCTCATGGACGATCTCGTCGCCGCCGGGGCGGCCGGAATCATGGTCAGCTCCGTCGATCCCAAGACCCAGATCGACGAGCTCAACAAGATCGCCAGCCAGACCTTGCTGTTCACGACCGACAGCGATGCGCCGAAGAGCAAGCGCATCGCCTATATCGGCTCGTCCAACGTCGACGCGGGCGAGCAGGCGGGCGAATTGATGAAGAAGGCGATGCCCGATGGCGGCAAGTGCATGGGATATGTCGGCCTGCCGGGCGCGGACAACGCACGCGAACGCATCGAAGGCATCAAGAAAGCTATCGGCGGCACGAAGATCACGCTCGTCGACGTTCGCGCCGACGATATCGACCAACCGCGGGCGAAGCGCAATGTCGAGGACACGCTGACCGCGGACCCCTCGATCAACTGCATGGTCGGCATCTATTCCTATAACACGCCGCAAATCTATCAGGCCGTGAAGGAGGCGGGCAAGCTCGGTCAGATCAAGATCATCGGTTTCGACGAAGACCAGGTGACGCTTGGCGGCGTGAAGGAAGGTTCGATCGTCGGCACCGTCGTCCAACAGCCCTACGAATGGGGCTATCAGGGCATGAAGGACATGGCCAAATACCTCGAAGGCGACAAGTCCTTCGTCCCGGCCAACGGCTTGATGATCATTCCGACCAAGATCATCGACAAGGGCAACGTCGACGCGTTCTGGGCCGAATTGAAGGAGCGCACGGGGAAGAAGTGAGGTTCGCCCTGCAACTGGCTGAAGGCGGCTGATTGCCCTGGACGCAGGAACGGTTGGATGTCCTGCGTCCATATTTTCCGCGAGCCCTGGCGCTAGTCCTTCCCCCGTGAACGGGGAAGGCGCCTCTCTCTCGAGACTGTATGGCGATGGTTGACCCGTTCCTGAAGCTCCAATCGATAAACAAGACCTACCCGGGCGTGCGCGCCTTGAAGAACGTCAGCTTTGAGATCGGCGCGGGCGAGGTGGTCGGGCTCATCGGGGAAAATGGCGCCGGCAAGTCGACGCTGATGAAGGTGCTGGGCGGCGTGGTGGCGCCGAGCGGCGGCAAGATCGTGATCGACGGCGACAGCTTCGATGCGCTTACGGTGCCGCAATCCCTGGGCGCGGGTATCGCATTCGTCCACCAGGAGCTGAACCTGTTCGACAACCTGGACGTCGCGGCCAATGTCTTCATCGGACGTGAGCCCCGCAACTTTGGGCCGTTGCGGCTGATTGATCGAAAGGCGCTCCGCGCCCGCGTGACGCCGCTGCTCAGGCGCCTCGGCTGCGACTTCGAAGCGGACACGCCCGTCGCCGATTTGTCGATCGCCCAGTGCCAGATGCTCGAAATCACCAAAGCGCTGTCGCTCGACGCGCGCGTCATCATCATGGACGAGCCCACGTCGTCGCTTACGCTTACGGAGACGGATCGGCTCTTGGGCGTCGTCGCCGACCTCAAGGCCAGCGGGGTCGCCATCATTTTCATCTCGCACCGGTTGAATGAGATCGAACATTGCGCCGACCGGGTCGTGGTTCTGCGCGACGGCGAAGTGGTCGGCGCGCTCAACCGCGCCGCGATCAACCACGACACCATGATTCGGCTGATGATCGGACGCGATCTGCAGACGGTCTATGTGCCCCCGGGCGTCGCCGCCGGAGCGCCGGCGCTGGAGCTCGTCGGCGTCGAAACGACAACCTATCCTGGACGACCGGTGACGCTCGATCTGCGGCGCGGCGAGATTCTCGGCCTGGGCGGCTTGATCGGGGCAGGCCGCACCGAAGTCGCACGCGCGATCTTCGGCATCGATCGCCTCCTCCGCGGCGCGATTCGCATCGATGGCGCTCCCGTATCGATCAACTCCCCCCGCGACGCCATCGACCGCGGCATCTATCTCATTCCGGAGGACCGCAAGCGTTCCGGGCTGATCCTTGACGACTCGATCGTCAACAACATCTCGCTGCCGAATTTGAAGGCGTATGCGCACGGGCCGCTTGTCGATACAGCCGCGGAGGTTCGCAACGCCAAGGAGCAGAGGCGTTCGTTGCGCATCAAAACGCCGACGGTAGAGACCTTGGTCAACGCGATGTCGGGCGGCAACCAGCAGAAGGTCGTGCTGGGCAAGTGGATGAGCATGAACCCGCGGGTGATCGTGTTCGACGAACCGACCCGCGGCATCGACGTCGGCTCCAAATCGGAGATCTACGCGTTGATGCGCGCGCTCGCCGATCGCGGCGTCGCCATCCTGATGATCTCGTCAGACATGGAGGAGGTGATCGGCGTGAGCGACAAGGTGGCTGTGATGCACGAAGGCGCCATCACGGGCGTGCTTGGACGCGAACAGATGACCGAGAGCAACATCTTGTCGTTGGCTGTCGGTAACAGGCTTTCTTGAGGGCGCCATGAAAAAGGATTTGGGACTGCTGTTGCTCATCCTGGCGGTCGGAACGATTGTCGCTGTCATCAACCCCCGTTTCATATCGCCGATCAATTTGTCGAACACCGCGAACCTGATCGGCCTCTACGGTCTGTTCTCGATCGGCGAAGGCTTTGTCATCATCACCGGAGGCATCGATCTGTCGATCGGATCGGTGTTCGCGCTGCTCGGCGTCGTGTTCATCCAACTCGTCAACGGGAACGGCGTCAACTGGATCGCGGCGGCGGCGATCATCGTGGCGGCCGGCGTGCTGATCGGGCTGCTGCACGGGTTCCTCATCACCCGTGCGCGGTTGCAGCCGTTCGTGGTCACCCTCTGCGGCCTGCTGATCTATCGCGGCGTCGCGCGCTACTACACCGACGACGGCACCGCCGGTTTCGATTTCGGCACCAGCTATCCCACCCTCGAATGGATCACCACGGGCCGCAGCTTCGGCGTTCCCAACAGCTTTACGGCTTTCGTGATCGTGGCGCTCATCATGGCCGTCGTGCTGCATCGCTCGGTGTTCGGCCGCTATCTGTTCGCGGTCGGAAAGAACGAGGAAGCGGCCCGCTATTCCGGCATCAACACGCGGGCCGTGATCTTCGCCGCCTATGTGATCTGCTCCGGCCTCGCCGCCATTTCGTCAATCTATTTCGCCATGTACACCCGTTCGATCTCGCCGGCGTCACACGGGACATTCTACGAGCTTTACGGGATCGCGGCGGCCGTGCTCGGGGGCTGCTCGCTGCGGGGCGGCGAAGGCTCAATCCTCGGCATCGTGCTCGGCGCTGTCCTGCTGCAAATTCTGCAGAACCTCGTCAACCTGCTCGGCATCCCGTCGTCGCTGAATTTCGCCGTCATGGGCTCGGTCATTCTCATCGGCGTGCTCGCGGACGGGCAGCTTCAACGGCTTCGCCGGTCGCGCGCCGCCGCGATCACCGAAGCGAAAATAGCGCCGGCCTAGGCGTTGACGGCAGGGCAGGGCGGGGACGGCCCAGACATTTCGACAAAGAAGGGAGAGGCGCCGCGCGCGATTTCCTCGGAAAGGACAGCGCGCGGTGTTGTGGTTGGCGATTCAGAGCAACTTGGACCCATGAAACGACCAGAGCGATCCATGGTTCTCTCGGCCGTCAACAGTTCTGTTCGGCGGCGCAGGTCGGCGCACGACGTCGCGTTGCAGAGCATTGGCATGGCGATCGTCAAAGGGGACTACGCCATTGGTTCGCTGCTCCCCTCGAAGGATGAATTGATGGCGTGGCTCGCCGTGTCGAACACGACGCTGCGGGAGGCGCTGCAAACCTTGGCCGCCAAAGGGATGGTGGCGGCCCGCGCCAAGGTCGGCACCCGCGTGTTGGACGAAAGCCACTGGAATATGTTTGACGCCGATATACTGGCGTGGCGTCTGGAGGTGGGAATGCCGGCGTCGTTTCTGGCGACGCTGTTTGAAATCCGGCAATGCCTGGAGCCGGTCGCCGCGGCGCTGGCGGCGGGGCGGCGAAAGGGCGACGACGTGGCCCGCTTGCGCCGGCTCGCCGAGGCGCTTGTCTTCACCACGGACAATCAATCGAGTTTCGTTGCGACCGACGTCGCGTTTCATCAGAGTATTTTGGTCGCCTCGGGCAACCCGTTCATGCAGTCGCTCAGCGCACTGATCGGCACGGCGCTCACCGCCTCCTTCACGCTCAGCGCGCCGACCGTGCATCCGGAGCTCGGCACGGCGGTGCGGCTACAGCACCTGGCCATTGTCGACGCCATCGAGGCGCGCAATTCGCAACGCGCCAGCGATGCGATGATGATCGTGATCCGGCAAGGCTGGATCAACTATTCCGGCATGAGCTCCACACATGTCGCGACGCTGGACATTGCCACGTTCGGATGAAATGCGCCGGTCGTACCGGCCGACCGTTGGGGATGCGCGGCCCGGTCTTGCTCAGGCACTCCGCATCGGGGTCATTCCGTAGAACCATCGGCCTCTATGGGTTCGCAAGCTGTTGTACTCCGACATCCGGACCTCAAGATCGCCTGCCATTCGGCGAAGCTCATGTAGATCCTCGTGCCGAAGGCGACGCGGTTGAACGTTTCCAGCAAGGTTCGATTGAAACGCTCGAAGACGCCCCGCCAAATAAAACTCACAAGCATAGCTCGCGAGCCCGCCGCAATATTCGTTTTCGCGGTCGGGCCATTGTTTAGATAGGCGTGTTTAATCGCCGAGGAACATGACGGTCGGCCTTTCCAGCAGTTCCCGAATGCGGCGGATGAACAGCGCCGCGTTCTGGCCGTCAATCACGCGATGATCGAACGACGACGAGAGGTTCATCATTTTGCGCGGGACAACCCGATCCTCTAGCCACATCGGCCGCGTCGCGATACGATTGACGCCGACGATCGCAACCTCAGGCTTGTTGATGATCGGCGTGGTGACGATACCGCCGAGTTCGCCGAGGCTGGTAATGCTGATCGTCGAATTGGACAGCTCCTCGCGCTTCGCCGATCCGTCGCGGGCGGCCTCCGCGAGGCGTTTGATTTCTGCCGCGCAGCCCCACAAGCCATAGGACTCCGCGTTGCGTAGGACCGGCGCCATCAGACCGACCGGTGTCTGCGTGGCGACGCCGATATGGACCGGACCATATTGGGTGATGACGCCCCGATCGTCGTCAAACAATGCGTTCATCTCCGGGAACTCGAGGACGGCGGCGACGATCGCTCGCGCAATGAACGGCAAAACCGTGAGCTTCTGTCGAGTCCCCGCGTATTTGTGGTTGAGACGATGGCGCAAATCCTCGAGCGCGGTCATGTCGATTTCCTCGAACATAGGAGAAGTGCGCGATACGCTGCGACGCCTCCGCCATCTTCTCCGCGATTTTCCGTCGCAGGCCGACGACTTTGATCTCCCTCGCGCCAGAGCGATGGCGAGGTCCCGCCGCGGGCGCCGGCTTGGGCTTGCTCACGAAGGCGTCGAGATCCTCGTGCGCGATGCGGCCGCCCGGCAACGTCCCCGCGACCTCGCAAAGATCGACGCCGAATTCGCGAGCGCGACGGCGAACCGCCGGCGCCGCGACGGGCCTTTCTGTCGGTCGCGGCGGGGGCTCGTGCCCGGCGGCTCGTGGCGCGACGGGCAGCGCCCGCGGCGCGACTTGGACCTCGAGGGTTCGTTCGCGCGGCGAGGCCGATCCGTCGACTTCGATGGCGACGAGTTTGCCGCCCACAGCAACGACCGTCCCGACCTCTCCGCCACATTCGACGACCACGCCCGAGACCGGAGAGGGGATTTCGACAGTAGCCTTGTCGGTCATCACGGCCAGAAGGATCTGGTCCTCGCGAACGTGGTCGCCGGGCTTGACTTGCCATTCCACGATTTCGGCCTCGGCGACGCCTTCGCCGATGTCGCGCAGCTTCACCTGCTGAACCGTCATGTCAGGGCTCCATGGCTTGGAGCAGCGCGCGTCCGACGCGCGCCGGGCCCGGAAAATAGTCCCACTCCTGCGCGTGCGGGTAGGGCGTGTCGTAGCCGGTCACGCGCCGCACCGGCGCTTCCAGATGATAGAAACATCGCTCCTGCACCTCGGCGGCGAGTTCGGCGCCGAATCCCGAGGTGCGCGTCGCCTCGTGCACGACCACGCATCGGCCGGTCTTCAGCACGGACGTCACGATCGTCTCGATGTCGAGCGGCACAAGCGTGCGCAGGTCGATGATTTCAGCGTCGAGACCGGTCTCGTTCGCGGCGGCCTCCGCGACATGCACCATCGTGCCATAGGCCAATACGGTCACGGAGCTTCCGGCGCGACGGATCGCCGCTTTGCCGATCAGCGTGGTATAATGGCCCTCCGGCGTCTCCGCGAGTTCGTGGCGCGACCAAGGCACGACCGGATTTTCGTGATGACCGTCGAAAGGACCATTGTATAACCGCTTGGGCTCCAGGAAAATGACGGGATCGTCGTCCTCGATCGCCGCGATCAACAGGCCTTTGGCGTCGCGTGGATTGGAGGGCATGACGGTCTTCAATCCCGCGACATGGGTGAAAAGCGATTCGGGACTCTGGCTGTGCGTCTGCGCGCCGAAGATGCCGCCGCCGCAGGGCATCCTCACAACCATCGGCGCGGTGAATCCGCCGGCGGAGCGAAAGCGCAGGCGCGCCGCCTCGGAAACGATCTGGTCGTAGCCGGGATACATGTAATCGGCGAACTGGATTTCGCTGATTGGGCGCAGGCCGTAGGCCGCTATTCCCACCGCGGCGCCGATGATGCCGGTTTCGGAGATCGGCGTGTCGAAACAGCGAGCGGCTCCGTATTTCCGTTGCAGACCCTCGGTGCAGCGGAACACGCCCCCGAAGAAGCCGACGTCCTGTCCAAAGACGACGACCCGTTCGTCGAGCCCCATCATAACGTCCATCGCGTCCCGGATGGCTTCGATCATCGTCATTCGGGCCATGGTCAGAGCTCCATTTGCTGGCGTTGTTCGCGTAGATGCCAAGGCATCTCCTTGTAGACGTCCTCGAACATTTCGCCGGGGCTCGGTTTTGGGCCATCGTGCAAGGCGCCGTAACTCGCCGCCTCCTTGGCGGCGACGGCGACCTCCTCCTCCAACTGCGCCGCGAGCTGAATGTGGCGCTCCTCGCTCCATTCCCCGAGCGAGACGAGATGGCGTTTCAACCGGTCGATCGGGTCGCCCAAGGGCCAGGCGGCCGGGTCGTCGCGCGGCCGGTATTTGGAGGGATCGTCCGAGGTGGAGTGCGGCGCCACGCGATAGGTCACCCATTCAATCAGGGTTGGCCCGAGTCCCTGGCGCGCCCGCGACGTCGCCCAACCGGCTGCCGCGACGACGGCGAGATAATCGTTGCCGTCGACCCGCAGCGACGGGATGCCGTAGCCGTGAGCGCGGGCGGCGAACGTCGTGCTTTCGCCGCCCGCGATAGCTTGGTTGGTGGAGATCGCCCACTGATTGTTGACGACGTTCAGAACCACCGGCGGCCGGTACACCGAGGCGAACACCAGCGCCGCATGAAAGTCGCTTTCCGCCGTGGCGCCGTCGCCGATCCAGGCCACCGCAATTTTCGTGTCGCCGCGGATCGCCGCAGCCATCGCCCAACCTACCGCCTGGATGTATTGCGTGCCGAGGTTTCCGGAGATCGAGAAGAATCCGGCCTCCGGCGCCGAATAAAACACTGGCAACTGGCGACCCTTCATACGATCCCTGGAGTTGGACAGCACTTGGCACATCATGTCGACCAGCGGCCAGTTCTGCGCGATCAACAAGCCTTGCTGCCGGTAGGTCGGAAAATTCATGTCGCCCTTGGCTAACACCGCCTGGAATGCGCAAGCCACGGCTTCCTCGCCTGTGCATTGCATGTAGAAAGACGTCTGGCCTTGCCGCTGCATTCGCAACATGCGGGCGTCATAGGCGCGGGTCTTCATCATGGCGCGCAAGCCGTCTCGCATCGCCTCGGCGGCGAGAGCGGGCGCCCAGGGGCCTCTGGCCAGGCCGTCGTCATCGAGCACGCGAATTAGCGCGTAGGCGAGATCGCGCGTCTCCGCCTCCGACGTATCCAACGCCGGCCGGCGGATTTCGCCTGCGGCGGAGAACGAGAGATTGGCGTAGCGGCTGTCGTGGCCAGGCCTCGCCGGCGGCTCCGGGACGTGGAGTGTGGAGGACGAGATTGACGGCATTTGCACTCTCCCCGAGCGGGTTGAATCCGGAGCGTTGGCAGGAGGCCTGCTATGCTAACTGGCTAGCTTAAGAGGGCTTGCTCGAGGATTGTTACTGTTTATTTCCTCGAATCGCCCTATCTTCAGAAGATTCGTCCGTAGAATTGGAATTTTGAAGCCATGACGTCTGCATCCGAGCGCCTTCGCAAAAGGCGCGAGCTTGATTTGACAGATCGGAAAATCCTCTCCGCGTTACGCGCCAACGGCCGATTGTCCATCAACGAACTCGCCGAAAAAGTAGGACTCTCGCCCTCGCCCTGCTGGACCAGGGTCAAGCAATTGGAAGGGAGCGGCGTGATCGAAGGCTATGCCGCGATTATCGATCAGGCGATGATCGGGTTGCGCGACATTGTGTTCGTCGAGATCACGCTGGAGAAACATGATGACAAAGTCCTGGAGCGTTTTGGCGCGGCGCTGGCGCAAATGCCGCGGGTGCTCGAGGCGCATCTGGTGACCGGCGAATACGACTACCTCGTGAAGGTCGCCATCGCCGATACGGCGGACTACGAGCGCTTTCTGCGCGAGCATCTCTATCGGATCGAAGGCATCCGCCACTCGCGCTCCACGTTCTCGCTTCGTGCGCTCAAGCGGGTGGTCTCGGTCGACCCTTTGGCGATGGTTTGAAGCCACGTTAAATTGACGAGTCGCCAGCGCGCCGCACCGTTCTCGCAAAAGCAGCAAACCCGTGCGACGGCGTCGACCTTCGCGATTCCATTAAATTGCCTTCGTTTCGGCAATGTGAAGCAGATTCCTCTCTCGACGGCGGCGAAGAAACCGAGGGCGACTACGTCGTTGAGTTTCTTAAATTTCCCGGTCTCGTTCCACTCAAATGCATTATGGCTCGATGAAGAGCTCCGCTGGGCTCTCCAACAAGTGCTTGATTGCGCCGATAAAGCACGCGGCGTCCTCGGGCTTGATGATCCGTTGATCAAACGAACCCGTAAGGTTCATGATCTTGCGCGCCTCGAACCTGTTTTCGCGCCAAGCAGGACGAATCGAGAAGCGGTTAACGCCGATCGTTGCGACTTCGTCGGCGCGAATGAGCGGGAACATTGCGAGACCGCCAAAATCCCCCAGGCTTGCAATACTGATGGTTGGTTCAGCGGGCTCTCCGGAGTCGAGCAAACCGTTGTCCGGTCCCGCGGCGCCGGCTCGCATTTCGCCTTCGCAATCCCATAGGGTGAGCGACCCCGCGTCGCGGAGCACGATGGCCGACCAACCGAACGAGATGCCGATATCGACGGCGTCGTATTCAATCACGACGTCCCGCGCGTCTTCGTATCGCGCGTTCATGTGGGGATGGTCGCGCAGGGCGGCGACTATCGCGCGGATTACGAACGGCAGCGTCGTCAATTCGCGCTTCGCCGCGCCCCATTTCACGTTGAGTCTCGCCCGCAAATCTTCACAGGCTGTCACGTCGACCTCCTCAACGTAGGAGAATTGCGGGACGCGACGGGCCACTGCGGACAGGCGCCGCGCATACTCCAGCCGCTCGCCCACGATTTCGATTTCTCGGCTATTCGCGCGGCGCGCTTCGCCGTTCAATCCTCTTGATCTCTTCGATGGCCTCCCGCCTCCATCGCTTTCAAATACCCGTGGCGTGACCCTCTTGTCGCTGCCGCCTGGTGTTTTTCCTTCTTCCGAATGGCGACCGTCTGGGGGACCTGCCCGGCGGCCTGTCCCAGCGCGTCCAGGCATCGCAACCGCGACCTGCGGGCCTTGGCCAGGCGACGATGATGGTTTGGGGTCCACTCGCGGATCGTGCTCAACTTCGGTTTGAGATTCGAGCACCACGAGCGGCGCGCCGACCCGGATCGTCTCGCCGACCGCGACGCCCAATCTGATGACCCTGCCGGAAGCGGTCGAGGGAATCTCGACAGTGGCCTTGTCGGTCACGACCGCGGCGAGGATCTGGTCCTCCTCAACGATGTCGTCAACCGCGACATGCCACTCGGCGACTTCTGCTTCAGCGACGCCTTCGGCGACGTCCGGCAGTTCGACGATTATGGTGCGCATCGCGATTTCCGCATATTCGGCCGATTGAAGACTCCGACGATAGCCCCAAGTCGAGATTTCTTATACCGGGTTCGATCCGACGCCTTCACATTTTGAGCACCTGCCGGGAAACGATGTCCCGCTGAACCTCGGAGCAACCGCCATAAATGGTTGCCGGCAGCGCTTGAATCCATAGCGCGGAGGGCGCCGCCTCGTCCGCCTGCTCCCCACCCTCCACATACCCCGCGTGCTCGCCCGAAATATCGACGATCAACTGCGTAATGCGCCGGTACAGCTCAGTCTGGTTGATCTTGAGCATCGAGACGTCGGGACCGAGCTCCTCGCGTCGGCGCACTTTGTCGAGATAGATTTCGTAGAGCGCCGCGTGATCCTTGATGTCTGCGACCAACTCCGCGAAGGAATCGCCGAACGAGGGATCCTCCGACACGCCAAGGCCGCGCGCGATCCTATACAGACGCGCCGCCGCCTTCGACGACTGCGCGAGCGACCCAAGGAAAATGCGCTCGAATCCAAGCAGGGCCTTGGCAATGCCCCAGCCCTTGTTGACTGGCCCTACCAGCGAATCCTTCGGCACACGGACATTGTCGAAAAAGATGTCGCAGAACTCGTCATGCATCGCGAGGTTCTTGAAAGGTCGCACCGTCACGCCCGGCGCGCTGGCGGGAATCAGCAACACGCTGATGCCCTCCTGCTTCTTCGCGGTTTTGTCTGTTCGCGCGAGTATATAGAACCAATTGGCGTCGTCGGCGAGCGTGGTCCAGGTCTTTTGCCCGTTGACGACCCATTCATCGCCCACCAGTTCCGCGCTGGTCCGCAGGCTTGCGAGATCGGATCCGGCGCCTGGCTCGCTGTAGCCCTGCGCCCAAATGTGCTCACCGCTGAGAATCTTCGGCAAAAAGCGTTCCCGCTGTTCCCGCGTGCCAAAATTCATCAGCAGCGGGCCGACCATGATCACCCCTTGGTCGGCGAACCGGGAGCAACCGAAGCGATCCATCTCTTCGATCATGATGAGTCGCTTGGCGGCCGAAAGCTCCATTCCGCCATATTCGCGCGGCCACCCGGGAGCGAGCCAGCCTTGCTTGGCGAGGCGCTGGTACCACGGCATCGTCGCGCTGCATCGCGATCGGTAGGTCGCGAAGCGCGGCAGTTCTTTGGGATAGTTCTGTTCGATCCAGGCCCGCGCCATCGCCCGGAACGCCTCGTCGGTCATTTCGTTGTAGTCGGCGGTGGCCGCGGCGTCCTGAGGCGGCGAGGCGCTCTCAGTCTCCGAATCTTCCATCCAGGAAGACGCGCCGCCGAGCGCGACGAAGCGGCGACGGTGCGCCTTCGCTGAACCGAAGCGATTGCAGAGGGTCAGGATCTTGCGGACGTAGAGGCCAATGTCCGCCTCGTCAGTATAACCCATTCCGCCGTGCAATTGCACCGCTAGGTTGGCGGCCGTCATCGCTGATGTCGAGGCTCGCGCTTTGGCGCGAGATACCGCCATCGCGAGCTCGGACGGCTCGGCGGCGCTATCGAATAAACCGGCGGTTTCGTCGAGCGTGGCGCGCGTGACTTCGAGATGTATCTTCAGGTCTGCGAGGCGGTGCCGCACCGTCTGGAAATCGCCGATCGCCTGGCCAAACTGCTTTCGCGATTTTACGTAGTCTAGCGTTATCTCGAATGCGCGCTCCATCGCGCCGAACAGATAAAAAGCGACCCCGAGCGTCATCTCCTCGTAGGCCGCGTCGAGCGAACCGGCGAGCGGATCGGCCGCCGCGCCGTCGAAGCGCACGGTCCCGAGGCGGCCCCCGTCTTGGCACGGCCGCGTCACGACGCTGACGCCCTCGGAATCGCGGCGCGCGAGCGCGAGGCCGCTATCGGTCGAGACCAGGAACGCGTCGGCGAGGTTCGCGTCGGCGACGAACAGCTTCGTTCCGAAGAGCTTGCCGGAGCTGAAGCGGGTCGTGGTCTGCGGGGCGATCGCGTTGGCGCTCTCCTGGGTCGCCGGCAGCACGACGAATTCGCCGGTCAGGAACCGGGCGAGCGTCGCATCGTCGAGCAATGCGGCGATCGCGCTTGCGACATAAGGTTCGGGCGCCAGCGCCGCGCCGAGTTCGGCGGCGATCTTGCCATATTCCATCATACCCAGTTCCGACCCGCCGCGCGCCTCGGACACCCGCAGGCCCGACCAGCCCGCCGCGCACATGTCCTTCCAAACCGCGCGATCGAAGCCGGCGTCGCCGAAACGCTGGCGCCGCACGCGCGCGAGGTCGCCTTTGGAGGCGAACGCCGCGGCGCTGTCCTGGATGAGCCGGATCGATTCGAGTCGTTCGGTCGTCAGCATGACGGCTTCCCTATTCCACGCCGCCCCAGACATCATCAAACGCCTAGGGCCGAGCCATTTTCCTCATTTGAATTCCATGCGCGCCCGCAGTCAGATCTCCGAGGCGGGACCGTAGGCAGGACGCCGCCCGTCACGCAGCGCCTCATAACCCTCGCGCGCCTCGGGGCTCGCGAACGCCATCATTTCCATCGCCAGCGAAGCGTCGAACGTCGGCCACATGTTGCGCAGCCAGTTGTTGAGGGAATACTTGGTCAGCCTGACCGCCGACGGCGCCGCGGATGCGAGGCGGCGCGCGATCTCGAGGGCTTTCGCCTGCACCTGGTCGTCCTCGACGGACATAGTGACCAGACCGATACGATCCGCCTCCTCGCCAAGGATCGGATCGCCGAGCATCAGGTAATATTTCGCCTTTGCGAAGCTGCACAGCAACGGCCAGAGAATCGCCGCGTGATCGCCGGCGGGAACGCCGATTCGTGTGTGCGGATCAACGATCTTGACTGTCTTGCCAGCAACAGAGATGTCGGCGAGCAACGCCAGCACGAGCCCGCCGCCGGCGGCCGCGCCGTTGATCGCCGAAATGACCGGTTTCGACATATGGATCATGTTCTCGACCATCTGCCGGCCATCGCGCCACATCCTTTCGCGCGTCGCATGGTCCTCTACGGTGCCTTGCAGCAGCGCGAAATCCGCGCCGGCGGAGAAGGCCTTGCCCTCGCCGGTGACAATGGCGACGCTGGTGTCAGGATCGGTATCAATCAGACGCCAGATCTCCGCCATGCCATGATGCATCTCGAAGTCCATCGCGTTCATGGGGCCGCGCGACATGGTGACGCGCAAGACGCGATCGGCGGGCCGATCGAGTTTGATGGACGCGATAGGCGGATAGTGGCTGGTCACTGAAGCTCTTGTCGTCGTGCGCGATTCACGGGCTCACTTTCAAACTCTTCGACGCCGAGGCGACGGCGCGCAACTCATCGATGGTTTCCGGATTGACGATGGTGGACAAGTCGCCTCGCCGCCGCCCCGGTCAGCGCGCTCCTAATCACCCGGCGCAGGATCTTGTTCGAGCGGTTCTTTGGCAGTTCCCGGACCCAAATCACCTCGCGCGGCCGAAACGATTTTCCCATTCGCTTGACCACTTCGTCTATCAACTTCGCATTCAAGGTAGGCTCGGGCCGCCCATGTTTGCCGACAACGACGCATATGACCGCTGATCCCTTCATTTCGTCGGGAACGGCGACCGCCGCGGCTTCCTGTACATCGCCGGTGGCGATCAGGGCGGTTTCGATTTCGGCCGGACCGGCGCGCTTGCCGGAGATCTTGATGGTGTCGTCGGAGCGGCCGTGGACGTACCAATAACCCTCGGCGTCGCGCGAAGCCAGATCGCTCTGCGTCCACACGCCGGGTATCTGTCCCCAATAGCCTTCGAGATAGCGAGCCTCGTCGCGCCAGAGGCCGCGGGTCGTGCCGATCGAGGCTTGCATGAACCCACTCCTCGTCCTTCTTTAGGCGGTCGAGAACGATGTCGATGTTATCCACCAGCAGCAGTAGCCTCCGCCCGATCCGGTCGGATTCTTCCAGCAGAAGATTCAGTGCAGCGCCGGATCGCTCGACGCCCGTGGGCGGAACGCGCTCCACGCGGGAATCGAGCGCCTGCGATGCCGCGCGTTCGCCGTTACGGTCGAGCGCGTCGCTCAGTGCATCCACGCAGTTCAGCCAGAAGTCGGCCAAGCCAGCCACGTTGTATTGCTCTTCGGGGAAGACAAGCGGCATCCAGGTGGCGGATAGTCCTGAATCGTCCTCGACGGCGAACGCCAGGCGGCGGAGGATCGTGGTCTTGCCGAGGCCGCGCTGTCCGATGATCAACTGGTGCTGCGGCGTGCTTCCTGGTTGTTCACGCCGCAAATCTTCAAGCAACCTATCTAAGAGAGGCTGGCGCGCCACAAAGCCGCGGATCAAGTCTTCTTTCTTAAGCAGCGCGGGGTTATAGATCGCGACCGTAAAGGGCGAGGCGCTCGGAGAGTTACTCATGTTCTGTTAATCACGTTCTATCACTCGTGGGCATCTTCCGGCGGCGCCAGCCTTCTCAGCCAGTATTCGCGGAGCAGCGGGGAACGGAACCGCCACCGGTTCCGCGCCTCCACCAGATACCCGTCGTTCTGCAAGACGTCGAGTAAGTATCGCAGTTTGTCTTCCCGCGATGCTGCGTCGGGGATGGCTCCGGCCAGCGTCAGACTCAACGTGCTTCGCGTAGAGCCTTCCGCGGCACGGCAGCAATGGTGCAAGAGCACGACGGCGTTATCCGCGTCGGGCCGGCCGAGTTCGTCGTAAAGGCGTTGACGCCAGTAGTCGAAGTAGTTGCGATGATGCGGTCCAAGCAGATCCTCGATGGCCTGTTCCACATCCGCTTCGGTGACGTCTCGATGGAGATCGCGGAGTTCGTGAAAGATCAACTGCAGGTAGTAGGGCGCCGGCCAGCCAGTTCGGGTCACGATATAGCTGCGAACCGACTCGCCGAGATCGACCTTTTCCGCGTGAGCTAGCGCCTTTAGCAACCCATCGGCCGTCGGCGCGTCGAAGGCGCCTAGTTTTTCAATGCGAAGATCGTTGATGGCATCGGCAATATTGAGGCGGGCCGTGACCGTATCAAGGCCAATAGACCCGGCCAACATCCAGCGGATGCCGCCGTATTCCTGCCGCAAGCGCCGCATCCAGTAAAGGAACTCTCTGACGCGGGTGCGATCGGCCGGCTGGTCTTGGTTCAGCAGCTTGAGGACGAAGACTGGCAACTCATCCACCTGAATCAGCCAGCGTCCGTCGAGCTTGGAAAGAGCGTCGGCGAGTTCTTCTCCCAATCGGGTCCAAGGAGCGTCGCCGGGGCGGAATTCGAGGCTAAAACCAGCACCGCCGATCTTCTGGACGCGCCCTATCGTCTTCCCGAGCCAGCTCTCCTTGATTTGGCTCCAAAGGCCGTCGCCAAGAGGGTTGTCGAGAATGGCACTGTACAGGCGCTGGACGAAATGGAGTTCATCGGTGCAGTCGGAAACATCGACGAAGACAGCATTGAAGCCGTATGTGTGGGCATCCTGGCCCATTTTGCGCATCAGCGAGGTCTTGCCAACGCGCCTTGGAGCGAGGAGAAGGAGATTATCTGCGTCGAGATTGCGCCAGAAGGCTTTCATCTCATTGATACGGTTGAAAAAATCGTCGTCTCGGGCGACGGCGCCAGTCAAGTTTCTCATTTTTACTACTCCGCAACAAAAAATTTGTACATCAATTATTTTGTACAACCATTTTGTTGCATAGTCAATAGCTTCCTACAATTCAGGCCGCCTCGCCCGCTGCTTCGCCGCCACCGCCCTGATCTCAAGACTCCCCCGCCCTTCCGGATCCATCGCCACTTTCGCCCTATTCAACGCGGTCATCATCAACTTTTGGATGGCAGGCTTGTCCAGGTCCGACGCGCTCGCCAGCACGATGTGCCGGACCACCTTACCGCTGCCCTTTAGAAGCTTGCCGGGATCGAGCAAGCCGGCGCCTTGCAGAAAGAAAAGCGTCACCCATCGCGGATACAACACGATGGAAAATATCGCCTCCGACGACCGCTCGGAGGGGCCGAATCCGATCGCCAGCGCGTTGTAATTGTCGTAGACAAGCTGCACCGCGCCCGGAAGCTGCGACCGCATCTTCTTCAGGCAGGCGCGGGCCAGCGCCGCGATTTCGGGCGTGAACTTGTCGATGAAGCCTTGCAGTTCGCGCTCGGCTGCCGTCATCACAGACTTACCGTCAAGCCTCGGCCCTGTTCTCTGGCCCGGCGATAAACCAGTGCCGCCGCGGTCAAGTCCTCAATCGCCAGCCCCAGCGACTTATACAATGTCACTTCTTCCGGGGAGCGCCGTCCTGGCTTTTGGCCGCTAACCACTTCCCCTAGTTCGGCGCGAATGTGTTCCAAGCCATGCGGTATCACGTCGCCCGATTCCTTTACCGCCGCGGCGCGCGAATCCACAAACAGCGCGGCCCGCGCTACCAGCGCCGGATCGATCTCACGCTGCGAGGGGCGGCAGGCGCCAATCGCGATCACGTGCGCGCCATCCTTCACCCAAGCGTTATCGATTGCGGGAGTCACCGAGCTGGTCGCAATCAGCACTACATCCGCGCCCTCCACCGCTTCCGCGGCCGACCCGGCGGGTTGCACAGGATCCGTTGCGAATTCCCGCAAATGCTCCGGCGTGGGGCTCCACGCGCGAATCTCCCGAAACGGACGCACCATCTGCAATGCCTCCAAATGACTGCGCGCTTGCACCCCGGAGCCAAGAATCGCCAGTATCGCAGCATCGTGGCATGCCAGGTGTCGCACCGAGACCGCCGACGCAGCGGCCGTTCGTACTTCCGTAATGTAGCGGCCGTCCATCACCGCCGTTAGTTCGCCGGTCTCCGCGTCGAACAGCGAAATTGCGGCGAGATGCGTGTGCAGGCCGCGCGCGGAGTTCTCCGGAAACACCGTCACCAGCTTGGCGCCTAGAATTCCATGCGCGCCATCGTATGCCGGCATGGAGGCAAAAAAGGTCCGGTCGTGGACTTCGACGGCGGTGCGCACCGGCTGATCCACCTTGCCCGTGGAGAATGCCGCCAACGCCGATTCCATGGCGCCGATGAGTTCCGGCAAGGAAAGTACGGCGCGTACATCCTGCTCGCTGAGCCACAGCGGCACGGCTAGTCGAACTCCCTCACCGGCGGGGCTTGCCGTGCGCCCACGGTTCCGGTTCGAATGTTGGCGGCGTGGTAGTTTTCGCCGCGCATCTTGCAACCTGCCATGTGGCGTAGCATGGCGAGTTGCCCAACGTGCGTTAAGGCATCGGCAACAGGCCCCTGGAAGAGACGCTCCGGGTCACAGACCGGCTCATCGGAGTCAAGACGGCGTTCGAAGGCCTCGAGCGCGGCGAAGAAGCGATCCACGGCCGCGCTCCACTCAAGCGCCGGCGAGTTGTTCCACGCGTGTTTGCCATCGGCCAGTTGCACCGCCCAATCGAACAGATCGCCCATGTGCGCCAGAATCTCGCACGGGGTCCTGGTTTTAGGCGACGCGCGAAATGCGCCGAATTCCGCGGGTGCGTTGTCCACGGCGCGGCTGCAACGGTATGCCAAAGTGGCCACGGTGTGCCGCAACAAAGTAATCTGATCGCTCATCCTGCCCTCCCAAAATCGATGAAGCCGCGCTCCGGGTCGGTGCTGAGTAACTGGACGCGCAACCGGTCTCCCACATCCAGGCCCTGAGAGCCGCGCATCACGCGGCCTTCTACCGGCGGGTCGAGGACGCGCACGAAAACGCCTTTAGCGCTCGCGCCCGTCACGACCGCGTTAAATGTCTGCCCCACGCGTGGCGCCAGCGCTACCGCGGCCATGCGTTTCAACATATTGCGCTGCACCTTGCGGGCCGCGTCTTCCTTCAAAGTGCAATTGTTGGCGATGGCATCGAGTTCCTCATCGCTATACGGCGCCGGGGCGTGAGCGTCGAGGGCCTTGAGCAGACGCTGCGTGACCAAATCCGCAAAGCGGCGGTTGGGCGCCGTGGAATGGGTGTAGTCGGACGCCGCCAGGCCGAAATGCCCCTGCCCGCTGTCGCCCGAGCGCGAAAGCACGTATTCGCCCGGGCCCATCAGCTTCAATACCGAAAGCGAAAGGTCTTCGTAATGGACCGGGTCGGCTGCCTTGCGCCGCACCAGGAACGCGTCGAGCGCCCCGGCATCGGGCTCAGGCGGCAGTTTCTCGTGCAGACCTTCCGCCAACGTCACGATGCGCGCCCATCGCTCCGGCGCCTTGACCACGCGGCGGATGGACGAGACTCCCGCCGCTTTCAAACTCTCCGCCATGGTCTCATTGGCCGCGATCATGAAGTCTTCGATCAGGTGCGCGGCGCGGTTGGAGACACGCGCGGCGATCGCGGTCACGTGTCCCTCTGTCATCACCGGCTGGGCCTCCACGCGGTCGAAAGTCAGCGCGCCCAACCGATGCCGCGCCTCGCGCAATTTCTGCGCGGCCTCATCCTGCAGCTTGAGCTGCGCTTGCAACTCCGGCGACGCCGCAACTTTCGGCGGCGCGGCGGCCTTGCCTTCCAGCCATGCGCCGACGCCGTTGTAGGTCAACTGGGCGTGGTTGCGCACCCGCGCCCGGTAAATGGCAGTAGAGTCGAACGACCCGTCGGCCGCGACCGCGAATTCGATCACCACCGCAGCGCGATCGCCGCCTTCTGAAAGCGATGTCAGATCGGTGGAGAGCCGCTCCGGCAGCATGGGAAACGTGTGTACGCCGGCGTAGACCGTGGTGGTCTCACGGGCTGCGTACCGGTCCACCGGCGTGCCCTTGGCGACCGCGGAATCGACATCGGCGATGGCCACCAGCACGCGGATCTTGCCGCCCACTCGCTCGGCCCACTCGATTTGATCGAGGTCTCTCGAATCGTCATTATCGATCGACGACCAGAGCAGGCCGGTGAGATCGCGGAGGCTCGGGTCGGGATGCTGCGCCTTGATGGCATCCACTTGCTGTTGCGCGGCCGGGGGGATATCGGGCGTGAAGCCCTGATCGATCATCTCCCGGCGCGACGCGGCTACCAGGTCGAAACTATTCTGAGGCATTCCATTCGAGCGTAGCAAAAGTGCCGGCGCGGGATGCACGTGCAGCGCCGGAGGGGTGGGCGCCACTAGCGTAGGGGTACTCCAATCGGAGCCATGACGCAGGCGAAACCGCCTGCGCCACCGAAGAGGCGCTGTGTTTTCAACGGTGGGGGAGACGGCTTCGTCCCACACCGATTCCAAAGGATGCGCCATAGCTACGATATGCTTTAGCTTGCGCCAATTTTAGTTAACCTTAGGAACGACAATGCACAAACTTTTGACCTCGCTGTTGCTTGGATTTTTCTGCACCGGTTGTCTATTGGCCGCTCCGCAGGACCTCGATATCTATTGGATTGACGCCGAAGGCGGCGCGGCCACTCTGATTGTTTCGCCCAGCGGCCAGTCGATGTTGGTGGATACCGCCAACCGCACGCCAGACGACCGCGACGCCAAGCGTATCTACGCCGCCACGCAACGGGCAGGACTGAAGAAAATCGATTTCCTTCTCACCACGCACTTTCACGGCGATCACATCGGCGCCATGCCGGCGCTGGCGAAGATGATACCGATTGAGATGTATATGGATCACGGCGAATCGGTTGAAATGGCCCGCCCGCAGGTGGCAGCGGCCTACCAAGCCTACTTGGAACAGAGCGCCGGCAAGCGCAGAATCCTCAAGGCGGGGGATACCATCCCGCTCAAGGGAGTGGAAATTCATGTGATCATGTCCGCCGGAGAGGCGATTACGAAACCGCTGAAGGGCGCGGGCCAGCCCAACCCCACTTGCGCGGATTTCAAGCCGCGCGGCGTAGAGCCCGACCCCGACAACGATCAGAGCGTCGGCTTCCTGCTGCAATTCGGCAAATTTCGCTTCATCGATATGGGGGACCTGACCTGGAACTACGAGCAAAAGCTGGTTTGCCCGGCGAACCTCATCGGGAAAGTGGATCTTTACCAGACAACCCACCACGGTCTGGAGCGGTCCAACTCGCCGCAGTTCGTCTGGGCCATCCAGCCCAAGGTCGCGGTGATGAATAATGGACCCCGCAAGGGCGGACCCGCCAGCGTGTTCGACGTACTCCGCCATTCGCCCGGCCTCGAAGATATTTGGCAGGGACATCTGGCGCTAGGCACGCCCAAAGAAGTCAATACCGACGAGAAGATGATCGCAAACCTGGATGAGAGCGCGGAGTGCAAGGGAAACTGGCTGAAGGCTTCAGTCGATCCGAAAGGCAAATATACTTTAACCAACCCGCGGAACGGCTTTAGCAAAACCTACGAAGCGCGGTAAGCAGAGCGGAACCGGGCGGCCGGCACGGACGTGGACAGCATACGGCCGAGCCGGCCTTGGGCACTACCCTAAAAGAACAGGATTACATCGCTCGCTAACGTCAACTGGCTTCTTCTGGTCCCGTTATCGTAGGGCGTGGCGTCATACGCATGTTCAAACCTGAGTTCCGGACGGAACAAAATAGTAGTACCCACCCAATGGCCCCAACCTAACAGGTGCTCAGTGTAAGGCGTGCGAAATCCCGTCCGCTGGCCTCGCATATCGTCAAAGTATTCGTTCCTGATGCTGATGTAGTTATGCGTCGACATCTGATATTCCTGATAGTTGACGATGGCCCACTCCGGAGCGTAACAAGTCACTTGGTAAGCATGGTTGCAAACTGCGCCGTTGGCGCCGGTCTCTTCCAGCGCTACCCCGGCGGGGTTATTTACATTGGGCGTGTGGGCCTCATACTGATACCACCCCTCGGTGGAAGTGTGCCATTTTCCCTCGGCGCTGTACTTGTGATACCAGGTGGTGTAGTAGGCTGTCAGGTTGTTATAAGCATACCGCCCATCGTTGAGCGTGTTGTCGCACACATAGACATTGTCGAGACCGGTGCGCCATGTGTAGCCGAGACAAGCATTTCCCGTCAGCTTGCGGTTCTTGACATTCCATGGAGCCGTTTCGCAGCCCGCCGAGACGCCAATCTGCAAGAGCCAATGTTGACCCAGTTTGGTAGTCGTATTGATCCCAGTTTGGGTATAGCAATCGAACGTATACAGCAGCGAGTGACTGTAAGTGTAGTTATTCGGCGCCAATTGCGCTTCGATATCCGGCAAGGAAATATAGCGGCCGGCTCGAATGTCCATGCCTTGCGCAACCTGCGGTATGTATAAGTCGAAGTATGCCATCGGCATATCGAAACCCATCTCCTGGTTCTTGCCGAGAAGCTGATTGTCGAACCATCCCGTGGCCGTGGTGAAGCGGTAGTCCAGGCCATAAAGGCCTGAGATGCGGAAGCCCCAATCGATATGGTCGGTCTGTACCGTATCCGGCTGGCGTTCGATATAGAGCACCTCCTGATCTAACTCGATACTGTTGCCTCTCTCGGCGTAAGCTTCGGGGAAGTTAGAGTAACCAGGCTGCTTCGAGGTGCTGACATTAGCGCCAGCATTGAGCCAACCGTAGATCTGTATGCCGCTCTTTTTCCACCAGTCGCCATTCGAACCGCCCCAAATGGCCGTCATCAGCGGCCCCGCTTGCGTCCAGGGCTGGCCGAGAGTCACACTTCCGCCATAAGGCCACACAGTGAAAGGAAACGGCGGATTACTAACCGGAGCGGGATAGCCGCGAAACTTGGGCGCGGGGCCGCCGCTGCCGGAAGAGGGTTTCCAATCGTCCTTGTAGGCTCTGACGAATCTCCGGAAGAATCCGGCCGGCGGAGCCGCGGCTGCCGTCGGGGCCGCCGGAGCCGCGGGTGTAGCGGATGGCGATTGCGCGGAACCTTGGAAATCGATATTCGCGCTGAGACTCTCGTTTGCCGCCAGTTCCACGGTCTTAGCGGGCGGGTCCGCCAATCCATCCTTACTCGCCTTCAATTCGTATCGTCCCGGTGTGAGGCCGGTCACTTGGAACGCGCCATCGCCCCCGCTGTTGGCGACGCGGTCGGCGCCGCTATCCGCGGCATGCACTGTGACCTGCACCCCAGCCAAAGGCTGGCCGCCAGGGCCGCGGACGGTCCCAAGAATGCTCGCCACGGGCGACGCGTCACTAACATCTAGGCTGACAGCGGACGGTTGGGCGAGGCAGGTAGTAGCGTAGAGTAATCCAATGAGAATAGGCTTTGTATGGTTCAAATAAGACTTCATGAACAGTTTCCGTTTCTGCAAGTCTGCAACCCTTGAGACGGGCGCGTGAACAAGCGAGGCAATTGCAGTGTAGGGTACTTGGCATAAGAAAGGCATAAAGATTCGACAAGGCTTTCGTAAAGGCGGCCTTACCTGTCTCGAATACGACAGATGAGGCGCCTCCACAAAAATTGTCTTGACACGTGGCCCGGTTTCTTGTTCCACTTGCTTTTTAGCTTCAGCCCCCCGTTTGGCCACCGCTGACCCCGCCGTCGGCAACCTAGCATGCGCCTCGCCGGCGCCATCCGCATCCACTTACTGAAATCAGGAGAACGTAGCGATGACAAAGGGCCTCTTGTGGCGTATTCCAACGATTGTGTTGCTAGGCATTCTGGCGATGCCTTGTCTTGCGGACGACCCGCAAAAACCCGATCCATCGGGCATTGCGACCGGGGATAAAACCAGCGTCGTGGATGCCGGTGGCAATCCCTTCGTCACGCCTGCCCCGGCCGACAAGACCTCGCCGGACTACCTGAAAAACAAGAAGGATTTCGACGACTACCAGGCCCAGGCGGCCCGGGAGCCGCTCGCAGTCAAGCTCGCCGATTCGGTGGGTCACCTGCGCGTCGCCACTAATTTTGCCTGGACTCTCAACACCGGCTATCTGGTCCTCTTCATGCAGTGCGGATTTGCTCTGCTCACCTGCGGCTTGGTGCGAAAGAAGAATGCAGCGCATCTGATGATGCTGAATTTCGCGGCCTACGTGTTCGCTTTCGTGGCTTACTATGCCGTGGGTTATGCGTTCCAGTTCGGCGCCGTAGCCGTGAATGCGGCCCCATCTAATTTGGGCGGCGCGGCCACTCTGAATCACTTCCTGATCGGTGGAGGCTTATGGGGATTTTTGGGCGGCAAAGGCTTCTTCCTCACCGGCCCTGCTTATGATGCGAGCAGTAACTGCCTGATTTTGTTTGAAGTAGTTTTCATGGAGACCGCCGGCTATATCATCGTCGGCGCGATCTGCGAACGCATCACCTTTTGGGCGTTCCTGTTGTGCGAACTCTTCGTAGGCGCCATTCTGTATCCGGTCTTCGGTTGCTGGGTCTGGGGCGGCGGATGGTTGTCGCAGATCGGTACCACTCTGAACCTCGGCCACGGCTATGTGGATTTCGCCGGATCCACCGTCGTCCATGCCGTCGGCGGATTCTGCGCCATGGCGCTGGCTGTCATTCTGGGGCCGCGTCTCGGCAAGTACGGCAAAGATGGAAAACCACGTGCGTTCCCGGCGCACAACCTTGTCTACGTAGTCACCGGCACCTTCATCCTGCTCTTCGGCTGGATGGGCTTCAACCCCGGCTCGACTCTCGGCGCCACCGATCTCCGCATCTCCGTGGTAGCCGTCAACACCAACCTCGCCGCCATCGCCGGCTCGGCGGCAGCCATGCTGCTCTGGTACTTGATGTTCGGCAAGCCCGATGTCACCATGGCATGCAACGGCATGCTCGCCGGCCTGGTCGCGATTACTGCCCCGTGCGCTTTCGTCTCCCCTACTTCCGCGGTAGTCATCGGCGTGCTGGCCGGAATTCTGGTTTGCCTAGGCGTCCTGTTCAACGAGCGTGTTACCAAGATCGACGACCCCTGCGGCGCCATCTCCGTGCACGGCTTCTGCGGCTGGCTGGGGGCGTGTCAGTCGGCATCTTCGCCGACGGGACCTACGGCGCCGGATGGAACGGCGTCGGCGCCACAACCTATCTTGGACATGCCGGTCAAGGAGTTACCGGCCTGCTCTATGGCGACACTCGGCAGTTCCTCTGCCAACTGGGCGGCGCCACTCTATGCGCTCTCTGGGCGTTCGGAGCGACTTACGTGGTCTTCTCCGCGGTGAACAAGTTCAAATCCATGCGAGTTCCGCCGGAGGTGGAACTCGAGGGTCTCGACGTGCCGGAATTCGGCATGAAGGCGTATCCCGAAGATGCGGTAGTTGCCCACGAATACTAATCGAATATTCGCAGTATTGGCGATCGCTGCGATCGTCGTCGCGGCCGGCACAATCACTGCGGCGATTGCGGCCGGCGGCAATGTCTACCTGATCGTGCTCGGGTTATTGCTGGCGGCCACATCGATGGAACTATTCCGCCTGGCGCACAGTAACATGAAATAGCGGCTTACTCGACGATGAGCACCCTCACACTGTTCGGCTTGGTTGCCGTCACCGCGATGCTGGTGTGTTACGCGCTGGAAAAACGCAGCCATTGGTTCATCTTGGCATTCGCCGTCTCATGTCTCATGGGATCGATTTACGGCTTCCTGCAAGGAGCGTGGCCGTTCGGCCTGGTGGAATCCGTTTGGAGCGTGGTGGCCGCGCGCCGCTGGTGGACCGCAAAGTAGGGCGGACCCCCTGGTCCGCAGCCGGCCCCCTGGCCGGCTCGCCAGTATGACGCATGCTGCCCCCATCAAGCTATTGGAACTGGATCTGCGCAATCACCAGTTGCGGCATTACCTGATTCCAACTCTCGGGAATATTATCGAACGGCAAGCGGAACTGCTTCGTCTCGCCGGGCGCGAGGCCGCCCATCTTCCGGCTCACCACCGGCACGCGCTCGCGAGAGATCAGCTGGCCGTACGCATCGTAGAACACGCAGTTAATTTCCACTACTGCCATCTTGCGGTCGCCCGCGTTGGCCACGCTGCCGGTGATCTCCACGATCTGCTGGCCCAGATAACTGGTGTTCGCGTTCATCACCACATTACTGAGCTTCAGATTGTGCACATAAGCGCGCGCCTCGGGCGTCAGCGGCGGAGGCGGTGGAGGCGGTTGATGCGCTTTGCGTTCCAAAAATAAGAATCCCACCCCGCCTAAGACTACAAACAGGGCAAGCACGATGGCGATCGGCGGAATCTGTATTTTTTTGGGCGGCGCGGGGGCAGTTTTATTTACCGGCAACGGTCATCTCTCCGATCTTTATTGTAGGCGCCGCCAGCGATCCACGAAACTCCAGATCTGAGCCGACCGCTTCAATCCCCATCAGCATATCCTTTAAATTGCCCGCAATGGTTACTTCCGAAACCGCAAAGGCCAGTTCGCCGTGGCGAATCCACAAGCCGCTGGCGCCTTGCGAATAATCGCCGGTCACGATGTTCACTCCAAAGCCCATCAACTGCGTCACGTAGAACCCGTTGGCAACCCCTGCCAGGATCTGCTCCGCCGATTGGACGCCTTTTTCCAGGTAAAAGTTCCCGTGGCCAATTCCCGCGTTCCCCGTCAAGCCGCGCGAGGCGTTGCCGGTAGTCTTCATCCCCAGCTTGCGCGCCGCGTAAGTATTCAATAGATAGTTTTTCAGCACGCCGCGTTCGATGACCGGCGTACGGCGGCTGCACACTCCCTCGTCGTCAAAAGGCGACGTGCCAAAGAGCCCGGGGATGGTGGCGTCGTCCACAATGGTGACATTTTCAGCCGCCACCTGCTCGCCGAGTTTGCCCGCCAGGAAGGATTCGTGCCGGTAGATGGACATGCCGTGCACCGCTTCGAAGACGCTCTCGAGCAGCGAGCGCGCGATCCGCGGATCGAATACGATGGGCACCTTCTGCGTCTCCACCTTCACCGGGTTCAGGCGGCGTAGCGCCCGTTCCGCGGCTTTGCGCCCGACGTACTCCGGCGATTCCAAGTCCACGAAACGGCGCGCCGAATGGCTCCAGCTGTCGCGCTCCATCGATTCCCCGTCGCGAGCCACGGGACTGGCGCTGATGGAGCAGAAGCTCGATCGATATTCGCCCGCGAAGCCGCGCGAGTTGGCGAAGAGCTGGCGGCCAACGTAGGTATCGAACGATCCGCCTTGGAATTGAAGATTCGCGGGTCGGCCGACAATGCGGCTTCCTCCGCGCGTTTCGCGGCGTCGATCTTGACGCCGGGTTCGAGACCCGCCACATCGGCCGAAAAAAGGCCCAAATCGCCTTCGAGAGAGCCCAATTCATCCGCTTCCGGCAGGCCCGCATGCGGATCTTCGGTGGTGACATCGGCGAGTTCGATGGCCGATTTCACCAGCAGCGCGATGCCCTCGCGGGAAAGGTCGGAGGTGTAGGAAGCCCCGGTATGCTTGCCGATCAGGATGCGCAATCCGGCGCCGCGCGACCCGGCTTCCATCAGATTTTCCAGTTCGCGCATGCGCACGTTGGCGCCGAAATTCCTCGCCTTCCGAGATGGTGCATTCAGCATCGCTGGCTCCGCCGTCAAGCGCGCGCTTGACGATCTCTTGGGCCAGTTCACCCAGATGGTTTGCGCTCAAGCCGTTCCCCCCACGGTCATGCGGTCGATCTTGATGGTGGGGATGCCCACGCCCACAGGCACGCTTTGACCGTCTTTGCCGCAGATGCCGATTCCTTCATCGAGTTTCAGATCGTGCCCCACCATGCTCACGTACTTCAGCGCCTCCGGACCATTGCCGATCAGCGTGGCGTTGCGCACCGGGCGGGTGATTTTTCCGTCTTCGATCAGATAGCTTTCCGAGGTGGAAAATACGAAGTTGCCGTTGGTGATATCCACCTGGCCGCCGCCGAAATTGGCGCAATACAAGCCCTTGGGCACGGAGCGGACAATCTCATCGGGGTCGCTGTTGCCGGCCAACATGATAGGTGTTCGTCATGCGCGGCATGGGGATGTGCGCATAGCTCTCGCGCCGTCCGCTGCCGGTGGATTCGGACCCGGTCAAACGGCTGGAAAGCTTGTCCTGCAAGTAGCCGCGCAGCACGCCGTTCTCGATCAGCACATTGCGCTGCGTGGCGTGCCCTTCGTCATCGACGTTCAGCGACCCGCGGCGGCTGGCGATGGTTCCATCGTCCACCACCGTACACAGCTCGCTGGCTACCTTCTGCCCGATGCGTCCGGTGAACGCGGAAACGCCCTTGCGGTTGAAATCGGCTTCGAGGCCATGTCCGACGGCTTCGTGCAGCAGAACGCCCGGCCATCCGGGACCCAGCACGACGGTACCTTCGCCGGCCGGCGCCTCCACCGCATCGAGCATGGCGATGGCCTGGCGGCGCGGCTTCACGCGCGAAATATTCGGGCGTCTTCTCGCGTTGGAAAAAATCGAGTTCGACGCGGCCGCCGCCGCCGGAATGGCCCTGTTGCGGGATCGCCGCCGTCTCCGCGCGCGCGGTGGCGAAGACGCTCAGCCGGGCCATCGGCTGGCGGTCGAACGAGAGCACGCCGTCGCTGGTCGCGACCATCACCTGCCGCAGGTTGTCGGCATAGGAGGCTTGCACCTGGAAGATGCGCGGATCATAGGCGCGCGCGGCGCGGTCGGCGCGCTTCACCAGTTCCACGCGGTCGGCGAAGGCGGTCTCGGTGGGCGCGGTCGAGCACGGGATACAGATTGTGTTTGCGCGCCTTCGTTGAGGTCGAAGCGTTTCGACCTTGCTGGGCCCGGACGCGATGCAGGCGGCCACACGCGCGGCCTTCTTGATCTTCTCCGGGGACAGATCGTCGCTGTAGGCGTAGCCGGTGCGCTCGCCCGGAGATGACCCGCACGCCGACGCCCATGCGAAACGCCTTGAGTGGCGGATTTCACTATGGATTCATCGATGCTGATGGAGCTGGTGGCCAGGTATTCGAAGTAGAGGTCGGCATAATCGCCGCCTTGCGAGAGGGCTTCTGCCAGATGGGTTTCCAGGTCGCGGCGGGTGATCTGAAAACGCTGGGCGAAGAAGGAATCGGAAAACTGCATATGTATTCAGGCTAGCAGGAACTGGGGTGGGCCGCCGCTCAAAGGGAACCAATCGCGGGTAACTTTCTGGGCGAATGGATGTATTTGGTTGGCTGATCCCAGAAGTGGACCGACTCTCGTCGACTCCGAGCCGTTCTTGGCGTCTTTGCGACTTTGCGTGAAACTCTTCTTCCAATCCGCTGACGAAGAGGGACGACGGTTGCGCGGCCATCGGGATGCCGCATAAAGTAATGGCTTCCTCGAATACGCTCCGCCACGAAGCCAGCGCGTTCCAAGGCTCGGATGAGTTCATTTCCCGTGGGTCGCGGGAGCGTGCTCATGCCGCGATGATCACTCGCTGAATACCGACGAACTCCAAGTTATTCGGCTCATCGCTTTCCACCGCGAGACAAAGCTCAATAGCCTCGCGAACCTCCACCATGAGTTGGTCAAGCGAGGCGGCATCGGTGTGGCAACCCGGCAATTGCGGTACGGAGGCCACATACATGCCTTCTTCATCCCGTTCGATCACGACATCAAACTGGCGTGCCATCCCCATTAGTTTAACCCTAGCGCAACGATAGGCGTTCGGCGTTGACGGTTTTAGAATAGGCTGGCAATGAAACCATGCCCAAGTCGCACGAAATGGATAGGGGGCGATGAAACCGGGTATTCCCCTCATAGGACTGTTGCAGGCACTCCCGAACGTACCCGGCGGCTGGTTGCTCTTCGCGCAGCCATGCCAATAGGGCCCACGCGTCAACTACTTTGGAGCCGGGCATCGTCGCGGGCCAGTTCTTCACGGTGTTCGGACTCTAACGCTTGGGTTAAACTCTCCCCTTGCCGGACCATTCCCTGCATCGTGCGCCAATCGGGAAAATCTCGGTTCCAGCCGCGAGGTTTAGCGTCTCCCTGAGGGCGTGGCCGTTAACGAGATCGTGCTCGCATGCCGGAAGCGGATTCTGGGTCGTATCAATCATTTGACGGACGGCATCCAGCTCCGAGGATTGGAATTCTGGCCCTAAATCTGCTAAAAGACACCTCAAAATGAGGGAGTCGATTTCCACGGCGCCCGACCCCAAGGCGAGCGGGAATGATGCCAAAACGCCTTCCACCGGAACGCTCCGTGGTTTGGACTGGTTGAATTTTTTTCTCGCCGACGTTCAGACCGGGGTCGGGCCGTTCCTCGCGATTTATCTCGCCGGCTACAAGTGGAACGAGGAGCGCGTCGGGCTCGCGCTCACGGTCGGCGGAATCGCCGGAATTCTCACGCAAACGCCGGCCGGAGCGCTGGTCGACCGTGTCCAATCCAAACGCGCGCTGATCGCCGCTGGGATGGTCGCCCTGGCGGCCGGCGCCCTGCTGATTGCGTTCCTGCCGGCCTTTTGGTCGGTGATGTCCGCCCAGGTGTTGATTGGCGGCACTTCGAGCATTTTTGGTCCGGCCATATGTGCGATTTCGCTCGGGATCGTGGGACGCCGGCTGTTCGATCGCCGTCAGGGGCGCAACCAGACATTCAACTCGGCCGGCAACGTCGTAGCTGCCGTATCGATGGGCCTGCTTGGCTACTTCATTTCCAATCGCAGCATCTTTTTCTTCGTGTCGGCATGTACCATTCCGACCATCGCTCACGCTCCTCATCATCCGCCCCGATGAGATCGATTACGCGCGGGCGCGTGGCGCGAACGAAGGCGGCGAATGCAGCCAGCCGGCTGGGGCTCACGCGCTGCTCAAGGATCGGCCGTTGCTCATTTTCCTTGTTTGCGCGGTGATGTTTCACTTTGCCAACGCCGCGATGCTGCCGCTCTTGGGCGAGATGCTGGCGAAGGGCCAGGGCCGAAGCTCGATGATGTTCATGTCGGCGTGCGTGGTGACCACGCAGCTGGTCATTACGTTGCTCGCTTCCTGGTCGGGCGGAAAGCGGGCACGTGGGGTAGAAAGCCGCTGCTGCTGATCGCATTCGGGGTGTTGCCGGTTCGCGCCGTTCTATATACGCTCACCGCCAACACGGTGGCGCTGGTCGCGATCCAAATCCTGGATGGCGTGGGCGCGGGGATATTCGGCGTGGTCTCGGTGCTGGTGATCGCCGATCTCACGCAGGGCTACGGGCCGCTTTAATCTCACGCTTGGCGCCATCAGCACGGCGGTCGGCATCGGCGCGTCGCTCAGCCAGGTCATTGCCGGCGCCATCGTGCATCACTTTGGTTCCAACGCGGGCTTTCTCTTCCTTGCGGCGGTTGCGGCGGCCGCATTCGGCATCCTTTATTTCTTCATGCCGGAAACACGGGATACAGCATTCCTTATTAGCCCACCCCAAGGAGAAGCCGCCCGATGATCCGTATTTGCATTCAAAGCGCCCGGGCCGGCCGCGTAAGTTTTTGCGGACGCGCACATTGTCAACCTCGCAGGAATCAATCAGGCGCGCCCCCCGCACGGGCCGGGTCGCTCATCAGGCTGCCAAGCCGGTAAGGCCGCGCGCCAATTTGGAAGGCCGGCATGCTCGCAGGCGAAGGAGAAGCGAATGAGAAGGTTTAGATACCAAGGTCTAGACTTGTCCCCCGGCCTAAGCTACACTTTACCGAGTTTATACGCCCGCCGATTGGCGACTTAGTCTGCGGGGAGGAGGGAGCACATGCGAAAAGCTATATGGACCCTGAGCTTGGTGTGCGCGGCCATCTTCGCGCCCCCGGATATGAGGGCGAACGTCTACTTCGTCGACCTGACGATCGGCGCCGGCAGCCTGGCGGGTTCCATCACCACCGACGGGACCATCGGGGCGCTCGATACCAGCAACATTGTCGCCTGGGACCTTGCCTTGAATGACGGCACGAGCGTAATCTCGCTGACTAATTCAAATTCCGTTGCCCAGGTGATTGGAGCTGACCTTACCGCCTCTCCGTCTGCCCTCTTCTTTAATTTTTCCGGTATCGACTATGGTCAATTCGACTTCTACAACCAGACCTCCGAACCCAACTTTGGAACGGTCTGTATCGAAGACCTCAACAACAACTGTGGGGGCGATTCCTCCTCGATAGTGCTGTACGACCTTGACCAGGATGGTCTCTACGCGAGCAGCGACCTCAGCGGTAACCAGCAAATCTCTGGCCCCGAACCAGTCAGCGCCGCCCTCTGGCTCACCGGAATCGGGGCCATGATCCTTGTCAGACGACGGCGGCACGGCGGGAAGGATTCTCCGGCCGCCGCGGGCAGAAAGCTTCAGATGCGGTGCGCCCAGCGTAAAGAGTTGTAAAACACGTGCACTTCCAAGCACTTCGGGCGATAATGAAGAAATACTCATGGAGTCCATGGCGGCCGCGAGGCCAAGCCCTTGGCCCTTTAGGGCCATCGCTACGGAAACGGCAGTACTGGCCCTCGCCGCTCGTGTTTCGCTTTTCCTCTCAAAGACTTGTAACCTGCCTACGGACTCGCTACGCCTCATCATTTGGAGCGACAAACAGCGTCCGGATGCCAGCCCCGATCGCGGGGCGGCATAAATGCTGGTCGATTTTGCGGTCATCAAACGCGCGCAGTCTGGCGATAGCGTGGCCTTTAACGAGATCGTACTGGCATACCGGAAGCGGATTCTGGGTCACGATCAATCATTTGATTGCCCGGACCGGAAGATGTCGAGGACGTCGCACAGGAAGTTTTTGTGCGGATGTATTATTCTCTCGACCAACTCCGGTCGGCGGAGGTTTTTGAGCCTTGGCTCTACACGCTGACGAAAAACGCGGCTTACGATTATTTGCGTAAGCAAAAGCGTCGGCCAGGAATTCCGCATGTCCGACCTGTCGGAGCAGCAGGTCACCATGGCCGATGCCGTGGCGGGCGGCAAAGCGGAGCACGAGGAGCGGTATCATAAGACCATTCGGGAATCGGTGGACGCGCTGTTGGGCGCGGTTTCCGAGGCGGACCGGATATTGCTCATGATGAAGGAAGTAGAAGGGCTTTCGTTGAAAGAGCTTGAAAAAATCTATAATGTCAACGAAAATGCTCTTAAGGTGCAGGCTTTTCAGGGCTCGGCAGCGGGTTCTGAAAGCTTTCGGCGCGGCCGAGAAGAAGAGAGAGATGCCGGCGTAGAAATCCGGTGTAGCGGTTACGAGGTCGAAATACATGATTCCGATGCGCGGCAGTAACGACGAAAAGCTGGATGCCCTGTTCCGGGCGTTCGCTGCGTGCCCCACTCCGGAGCCCAGCGCGAACTTCATGCCCACGTTATGGCAGAAGATCGAATCGCGGCAGACATTTACGTTTTCATTCCGGCGCATAGCCAATGCTTTTGCGGCGGCGGCCGTGGCGCTGACCGTGGCGTTGAGCGTCTACATGTATGTTCCCCACGCAGCCGCCGTGCCGAGCCAGAACTACGTCGATGTTCTCGCCGAAGCCAATCCGATCGTGGCGCCCGATCTGATGAGCCCCGCGCAACTCGAATTGACCGAATCCGGCAGGTGAGTCCTAGCAATGCCTAAATCCAAGGTCTCGGCGTTTCTTCTCTGTCTTGCTGGTGTTTGCGAGCGGGGCTGCGATGGGCGCTGTGGGCTATCGTCTTTACGAGGTGAAGACGGTGGCGAGTCCGGTGCCGGTCCCAGCCAAAAAGAAGAATGCATGGCGCCGGAGGAGTACCGCAAGCTCGTCCTGGCACACCTCAAAGAGGTGGTCAAGCTGACCGACGACAGGTGCAGCAGATTCAGAAGATTTACGACTGGCAGGGCGAACAGTTCACACCGATCCGCAAGAAATACCGAGCGCAGAGATCGAGACAGGCTAAGCACGACTTCGACCAGCAGTTGCATCAGCTTCACGACACTGCGGTCGCGAAGATCAAAGCGGTTCTGACTCCCGATCAGCAGCCGCTATACGACAAATAGCTGGCCGACCGGGATGCGATCACAAAAAGCATCAACAGGAACAGGAACAGCAAGGGAAGGGGCCGCACAAAGACGGCCACCGTCCACCGCCGCTTCCTTAACTAACAGGCTGCGCCGGCTGCGCTTATCCTTGTCGCCGCGCATAGCCTTATACTTCCTCTCAAACTTGTCAACACGTCCGGCAGTATCGATCAGCTTTTGCTTGCCCGTGAAGAACGGGTGGCAGGAGGAGCAGATTTCCACGCGGATATCGCCCTTGTGCGTCGAGCGGGTCTCGAACTTGTGGCCGCAGGCGCAGATGACATTAATCTCGTTGTAAGCGGGGTGAATTCCGGCCTTCATGTTGTTACGGGGATTCCTTTCGAGAATTTCAGTATAGCAAAAACACAAACCCCCGCGAGCCGCTCGGCCCGCGGGGGTCGGTAGCCATTGAAGATAAAACCTGAGGCTAAAGGTTACGCGAGAGGCAGCCGGTCCACAGGAACGTGACCCCGCTACTGAACGGGAGTCGGCTACGTTAGAGGCTCGACTTCAACAGTCGGCCACCTCGCGCGGTCTTTTACAACTATCCATTATTCTGGACCACCTCCTTTTTCAGTAATACTTTCAAGTTGCCACGGACTTTCGATTTTGTCAACGGGCAAGAATCCACTGCACAACGCGGCCCGATTCGGCGTCCAGCCCGCTACAATCAAAAGAGTGCCGGGAGTCTACCTTTCGTATCCTTTCTGCGCGCAGAAGTGTACCTATTGCAATTTTGCCTCGGGCGTCTTTCCACGCTCTCTCGAAGCGCGCTATCTTGCGGCGCTCGCAGGCCGAAGTGCGCGCGCACGTCTGGCAGTGGAAGCCCGAAACCGTCTTCCTGGGCGGCGGCACACCCAGCCAGATCGCACCGGAGGCACTGGCAACGCTTTGCTTGCCGCCATTCCCGGCAAGCCATGGATCGAAGCCACGCATCGAGGCCGCGCCCGGCACCATCACGCTCGAAAAGACCCGCGCCTGGGCTGAATGGCGGCATCAACCGCGTCAGCCTGGGCGTGCAGTCGTTCGTCGAATTGGAGCTTCGCCGCACCGGGCGCAAGCACAACGCGCAGACCGTCGCGGCCGACATCGCTACGCTGCGCGCAGGCCGGCATCGCCAACTATCAATATCGACCTGATCGCGGGGCTTTCCGGCCAGACCGAAGCAAGCTGGCGCGAATCGCTCGATTGGATCGAGCGCCTCGACGCGCCGCACGTCTCCGTCTACATGCTGGAAGTCGACGAAGACAGCCGCTTGGGCAGCGAAATGCTGCTCGGCGGCAACCGCTACGGCGCGCGGCGATACGCCCGGCGACGATCGATCGGCCGACTTCTACGAAACCGCCGTCGAGCGCCTCGCGGCGCATGGGCATCGCGCCGCTACGAGATCTCCAATTTCGCGCGGCCCGGCTTTGAATCGCGCCACAATCTGAAATATTGGCGGCTCGAACCCTACGTCGGCTTCGGCGCCGACGCGCATTCTTTCGACGGCGCGGATGCGCTGGCAGAACGTCGAATCGGCCGCCGAATATGTACGGACGCGATCGCGGCTTGCCGTCGCAAGCTCGAGCTCGACCCCAGCAGTCCGAGCGAAGAGCGATTCTTCGTCGGCCTGCGCCTCACTGAAGGCATTCGGCCCGAGCCCGCAAGAGTGGCGGCGCTTCGCCGAGCCTATCCACCGCTTCGTCGACGCCGGCTTGCTGGAAACCGCCGGCGGCATGCTGCGCCTCACCAGCCGCGGCGTAATGCTTTCGAACGAAGTGTTCCAGGAGTTTCTCACCGCATGATCGATCTCCGCAGCGACACCGTCACCAAGCCCACCGCCGCCATGCGCCGCGCCATGATGGAGGCCGAAGTCGGCGACGACGTTTATGGCGAAGATCCCACCGTCAATCGCCTCGAGCGGCGCGCCGCCGAGATCGCTCGGCAAAGAAGCCGCCCTGTTCGTGCCCACCGGCACCATGGGCAACACCATCGCCATCAAGCTGCTCACCGAGCACGGCCAGGAAGTGATCTGCCGATTCGCGCGCGCACATTCTCGATTGGGAACTGGCCATGATGGCGTGGTTTTCCGGCTGCGTGGTGCGCGCCATCCAGACCGACGACGGCATCCTGACCTGGGACGAAATCGCGCCGCGTCATCAAGGCCCCAGTCCGTATTGCGCGCCCACCGGCCTGGTCGCCATCGAGAACACCCACAACATGGGCGGCGGCACGGTCTACCCGCTGGAGGCCATCCGACGAAATCTGCCGACGGCGCGCACGAGCGCGGCATTCCGCGTCCACATGGATGGCGCGCGCGTCTTCAACGCGGCCGCCGCTACCGGTGTGCCGGTGCGTGACATCGTCGCCCCGGTGGACACAGTCATGTTCTGTCTTTCGAAGGGATTGGGCGCGCCGGCCGGGTCCATGTTGTGCGGCCCGGCGGAGCTGATCGCCAAGGGCCGCCTCTATCGAAAACGGCTGGGCGGCGGGATGCGCCAAGCGGGCGTGCTCGCGGCGGCATGCCTGATCGCGCTCGAGGAGATGCCCAAGCGCCTGGGCGACGACCACGCCAACGCCAAGTTCCTCTCCGAGGGGCTGTGCGCGCATTCCCGGCATTCAAATTGCACCGGAGAAGACCGCAACGAATATCGTGGTCTTCGACGTTAGCGGCACGGGCCTCGCGCCCGCGGAAATCAGCGCGCGGTTGAAGCGGCGCGGCGTGCTCATGAATGGCATCAACGAGCGGCAAATGCGCGCCGTGACGCACTACGATGTGGATCGCGCGGCATGCTCGATGGCCCTCGAGGCTATCGCGGAAATCTGCGCGGAAACCACTGCGGAAGCCGTCCAGTGACCCACGCCCGCGGGAAACTTGTCAGAATGGTTCTTATTCCTTGCGTATACGAATGGATTCATACATGTTGAAACCGGTAGTACAATTGGCCAGCCTTGCCTTGCTGGCCGCCGCGCCCTGGCGCGTTCGCCCAGCAGTATTCCATCTCCACCGTCGCCGGCGGCGCGCCTTTCGCAACGCCCGCGGCCGCCACCAGCATTTCCATCGGGCAGCCGCGCCGCGTGGCGCTCGATTCCTCGGGCAACGTCTATTTCACTAGCGGCAACTGCGTCTACAAGATGAGCGGCAGCACCATTACGCTGGTGGCCGGCAATTCGCGCCCGGGCTTTTCCGGCGATGGCGGCCCGGCTATCAACGCGCAACTCAACGCGCCACAAGGCGTGGCCGTGGATAAATCCGGCAACGTCTATATTTCCGATACCAACAACAACCGCGTCCGCATGGTGACCACCGAACGGCATCATCAATACCTTTGCGGGTACCGGACAAGTCGGCAGCCCCGGCTAATTACGGCGACGGCGGCCTCGCCAATCAGGCATACCTGCACCTGCCCGGCGGCGTTAACCGTGGATTCCCAGGGCAACCTCTACATCGCCGATACCGGCGATAACACCATCCGCGAAATCACTGCCGACGGCATCATCAATACCATCGCCGGCAACGGCCTTCCGAGCTATTCGGGCGATGGCTACCTCGCCGTCAACGCCGAGTTGCACAGCCCGGAAGACGTGGCGGTGGATTCGTCGGGCAATGTCTACATCGCCGACACCGGGCAACGCGTATATCCGTGAAATCACCGTCAGCCACCGGGATTATCAACTTCATCGCCGGGCGATGGCTCCATCGGCTACTCGGGTGACGGCGCGCATGGCCAACGTGGCCGGGCTGGACGAGCCATACGCCATCGCGCTCGATTCGGCGAATCCTCCTAATGTCTACTTCGCGGAGCCGGAGGATGGGCGCGTCCGTGAGATTACCATCTCCACCGGCAAGATCAACACCGTGGTGGGCAATGGAGTCTTCGGCTTTTCGGGCGACGGCTCTGCCGCCACCGGCGCCATGCTGCATCTGCCGACCGGCCTCTCGATCGATTCCTCCGGCAATCTCTACATCGCCGATTCGCCTGAACAACCGCATACGCAAAGTGGCGGGCGCCACCATTTCCACCATCGCCGGCAGCGGCGCTCTGAGCTATTCGGGCGACGGCGGCTCCGCGACTTCGGCGCAACTGAATACCCCGAAGCCGTGGCGGTGGACGCCTCCGGCAATATGTACATCGCCGACACAGTCAATAACGTGGTGCGCGAGATCTCCACCAAAGGCGTGATCAGCACCATCGCCGGCAACGGGACGGCAGGGTTCGGCGGCGATAATGGCGCGGCCACGTCGGCCATGCTCAGCTCGCCGCAAGGCATCGCGGTGGATGCCTCCGGCAACGTTTACGTCGCCGACACCGCCAACGCGCGCGTGCGCAAAATTTCGGGCGGAACCATCACCACCGTGGCCGGCAGCGGCACGCAGGGCTATGCGGGGCGACGGCGCCGCCGCCACCAGCGCGCAATTGAATACGCCCGTCGGCCTGGCGTTGGATAAATCGGGCAACCTCTATATCGCCGACGTAGACAACAGCGTCATCCGCAAGGTCTCGACCGGCGGCATCATCAGCACCGTTGCCGGTAACGGTTCGCAGGGTTATTCGGGCGATACCGGCCCCGCCGCCGCCGCCATGCTCAACGGGCCGGAAGGCGTAGCCGTGGATGCCTCGGGCAATCTGTATATTGCCGATACGCTCAACGGCGTCATCCGCGAAGTGAGCACCAGCGGAACCATCTCCACCATTCGCCGGCAACGGCATCGATCGGATATTCGGGCGATGGCGGCGCGGCTACCAGCGCGGAATTCGGCAGCCCCATGGGCATTGCGGTGGATAGCGCGGGCAATCTCTATATCGCCGATTCCGGCGCGCGCATCCGCAAGGTCTTCGCCAGCGGAATCATCGAGACCGTCGCAGGCAGCGGCGTTCGTGGCTATTCGGGCGACGGCGGGATCGCTACTTCCGCCACGATGAACGGCGCCGCCGGTCTGGCGGTGGACGCCAAGGGCGATATGTTCATCGCCGATGCCGCCAATAACGCCGATCCGCGAATTGGTGTTCGCGGGGTCGGGCCTCTCGATTTCGGCGGTAACCAACGCCGCTAGCAACCAGGTGGGCTCGATCGCGCCCGGCGAGGTGATCGTAATCTATGGCTCGAATATCGGGCCCGCCGGGCTCACCACTTACCAACTCAGCGGAGCGGGCGCGCTGAGCACCAGCCTGACTGGCGTCAGCGTCTACATCGACGGCGTTGCGGCGCCCATGCTCTACATTTCGCCCAACCAGGTATCCGCCGTCGTTCCTTTCAATCTGACCGGTTCCACAGCCCAGATTTTCGTGCTGAACCAGAACCAGACTACAGCGCCGGCCACGGTGAATGTAGCGCCATCGGCCACTGCGCTGTTCACACTGAACGGTTCCGGCGAAGGCCAGGCCGCCGCGATCAACCAGAATAATTCGGTAAACGGGCCCGTCGAGCCCGGCGAGTTCCGGCCAAATCGTGACGCTCTTTATCACCGGCGCCGGCCAGACCAACCCCGCAGGTCAGAATGGCGTACTGGCAACCGTGCCGCTGCCCATACCGCTGCTGCCCGTAAGCGTAGCCATCGGCGGAAAGAGCACCACTCTCAACTACGTTGGCGGATCGCAGGGCACCCTCAACGGCATCATCCAAGTGAATGCGACGGTGCCCAGCGGACTGCCGGCCGGCAATGCCTCGGTGATCGTACAAGTAGGCAGCGCAGCCAGCCAGGGCGGCGTAACGATCGTAGTGAGCGGAAACTAGCCCGGATGCGGATTATTGCCGCTTCGGGAGAGGCCTTTCGACGCAGAGACGCGGAGACGCCGAGACAAAAGTAGAGCGGAGAAGACCGTGACCGTTAGAGGCTGTGAGGCATTCCGGCCTCGCGGTGGGGCAGACGGTTTCGTCTGCCTTCCCGGATGCGGATTATAGCCGCTTCGGGAGAGGCATTTCGACGCAGAGACGCGGAGACGCCGAGACAAAAGTAGAGCGGAGAAGACCTTTCTTTCCTTGAGCGGCCCTAGAAGCTCAAGTGCAACGCGATCTGTAAGAAACGCGAACTGCCGATTGTGTGCTGAATCTGTCCCAGGCTGCCTTCGGGCGGATAAACCGGCGGCGGCTCAAATCCCGCGAAGAACGTGACATCGTTATTGGGCGTGTCGAAGTCCGGGTGATTAAACAGATTGAACGCGTCGAAATTCAAACGCAAACGAGCACGCTCGCCTACCTGGAATTCCTTGCGCAAGGTCGCGTCGAAGCGCACTTGGAATGGCCCGCGGAAGATATTGCGTCCGGTGCTGCCGAAAAGCGACTCGTACACGTCGCAGCCCGACGCATTGCACGCCGGTACGCCATTCGTGCCCGGGGCGACGAACTGCGGCGCAAAATCATTGACGTTCAGCACCGGCTTGCCGGGATTGACGCCCGTTGTACCCTGCAGTTCAGCCTGCTTCGCGGTAACACCAGGCGCCAGGGGAACGATCGGGTTGATCAGTTCGACATCGGTGCCGAAATACAAGCTGCCCACCGAACCCGAGTAGTCGTACACGCTATAAGGCTGGCCGCTTTGCGCTACGGTCTGGCCGCCGATAGTCCATCCATTCACGAAATTTCCCAGAGTCTTATTGGAAGTCACGTTGGGCATCGTGTAAGTGTAATTGATCAGGAAAACGTGCGTCTGGTCGAAGTCCGAAGAGGCGTAATTGGATTTCGGATACGCGGGATTATTTCCCGTAAAGAACAATCCGCCGCCGCTCTGCTCGTCGAGTGAGTGAGACCAGGTGTAAGAGCCGGTCAACTGCAGGCCGAAGGACAGGCGCTTTCTCGCCTGCAGTTCCAAGGCGTTGTAAGTCGCGGTGCCTTCCGCCTCATACAGCACGGAGTTCATATCGTAGCCGATATAAGGCACACGAATGGGTGCATTACCTGAAAATTCACTGGTCGAAACGGGTTCCAGAGAAAGGGTGGTGGTATTGGTACCGCCATAGGAGTAGATCTGGCCATTGACCGGGTTTGACGCCGTGGCGATCTTCGGTTCGTTGAAGGGAATCGGCAATACTTCATGCACCCCGTGATTGCCCACGTAGCCGGCGGTAAACAGCCAGTTGTTGGATGCCTGATACTGCACGTCGAAACTCCAGTTTTCCGTGTAGGGCAACTTGTTATTGATGGCATAGCCGCCGAACAGATCCGGACCATACAGATTGCCCGCCGGGTATTTACCCGATTCGGTCTGGGCGATGTTGGGCAGCAACGCCTGGAACGCGGCAGCGCTGCCAGGGGGGGTAGCGAAAGGCGTCGTGCCAAAGGGACTAGCGAAGGTGGCTCCGGTTGTGGCTTCGCTCACCGAGACGAACGGCGGTTCGAGAGTTACGCCGAACGGACCGCTGAATCCGCCGCCGGCGCTGGGTGAAAACTCGCTGAAGAATTCGCCGCGGTCATAGTAGATGCCAGCCCCGCGCGTATGGTCAAATGCGAAAGCGGCGACCAAGCCATGCCGAGGCGCGGCGCAAAACCACACTGGTGGTTGGTGAGCAATGAGTTGCTGGCGCCGGGCGTTGCCTCGGTAGGGTTATTCCCGGCGATTTCGAGTCCCGAACTGGTAATGGTGTCAGCGGCCAGCGTTGTAAGAATAGGCGCTTGGGTTGAAATCCGTCAGCCTTCCGTATTTCTCGGTCAGCGGACCCTCGTAGTCCCAGCGCAGCCCCATGGTGACCGTCAGGTTGCTCCTCACTTTGAAATTGTCGTTAACGAACATACCGCCGGTGTGCGACCGATAGTAGCGGCTGGCTGAGCCGTCGAACGCCAGCGACTTGGTGCCGGTGCGTCACCGTGCCTTCCACGAAATAGCAGGAACGTCTTAAACGCCAGGGTGTCGGTGTCGGTGTTGCGGTTGACAATATTGAGTTGCGTGTGAGTCCCACTGCCCGCCGAAGGTCAGCGTGTGGCGGCCCTTCACCCAGTTCAGCGAGGTTCCCGCCTCGCCACTGATTCTGGTACATGCCCGCATTGCCGAAGCTCACGCTGGGGCCGAAATCCAAGCTGCTCGCCAAGGTGGGGTCGTCACTTGTAATCGTCAATCTGCGGGAAGCCGTTCGAACCGAGCAGATTCATGCCGAACTGGCTGGGTGAAAACTGCTGGCCGGTCTGCGAATAGGCCTGCATGCGGTTGAACCCCGATACGTTGCTGCCAGGTGAGAGTCGGAGACAGAATCACGGTGTTATTGATCGACGCCACCTGGCTGCCGGACTGGAGCGTTTGCGGAAATCCGAGCAGCGATGCCTACCGCGCCGAACGGGTTGGTGGTGGGATCGTTCTGCACATAGTATTTGCCCGCAGAGCGGTCCTTATCGCTCACCACGTAATCGATTGCCGCGATACCCTGGTCGACGTTGGCGCTTGACGTTCGGCCCCTGCTCGACCGCGTCGTAGCCCAGCGCTTTGCGCCTGAGCCGTATTGGTGATTTGGGCGCTGGGAATCAGATATTGGCCGTTGGGCAGCTGTCGCGCTTGCAGCATCGGCAGCGCCACCGGGCTGATCTGGCTCGTGGTGATCGTCTTGCCGTAACTGCTGCTAATCAGCGTTGACGATGCCCTGCGCGCTGCGGTCGTTGGTCAGGCCGAGGGCACCGTCACGTCTTTGTGGCGATCGGCCGCGTCCGCGATGCGCACGCCCTGGTAGGAGAGAAAGTAGAAGAGCTTGTCTTTCTTAATGGGCCCGCCCAACGTTGCGCCGAACTGATTGCGGTTCAGAAACGGACCTTCGTGGTGATGGCCGGCGATGCGTTGTAGAAGAACGGCGCCGCGTTCATCGCGCTGTTCTGGAATTCCTCGTAGAGCTTCGCCGTGAAGCCGTTGGTGCCGGATTTGGTGATCACGCTGATGTGCGCGCCGCTGTTGGCGCCTTGCGTGGCGTCGTACATGGCCGCGTTCACGCTGATTTCCTGGATGGCCTCGACCGGGCGGCGTGGGCAGCGCCTGGCCGATAGCGCCGTAAACCGAGGTGCTGGTCTGAATCGAGCCGCCCGCGCCGAAGTTCTCGCCGGTATTCAGAACGAAGCGATTCTCGCCCACCTGGCTGGTGGAATTGCCGTTAAACAGATTGTTCGTGCTGATGCCATTCAGCGAAAAACTATTGCTGGTGTCGCGCTGGCCGTTGGCGAAAATCGCCTGATTGCCGAGTCCGGCGTTGCTGCCCGCGCCGCCCAGAAAATCCGCATGCACGCCCGGGACTCAGAATCGCGAATTGGGTAAAACTGCCGGTGCCCAGCGGCGTTTCCTGAATGGTTAACTGGTCGACCACATAGCCGTTGGTGGTGTCCACCTGATTCATCAGCGCTACCGCGCTAACCTCGACCGTGGTGCCGACCGCGCCAACTTCAAGGCGCCATCAACCGTCGTGGTGCGGTCGGAATTCACCATCACCTCCGTATGGGTCTCGGTCTCGAATCCTTCCTTGGTGATTGCCAGTGTGTACGTACCAGCCGGAAGATTTGGAATCAGGTAAGAACCGTTGGGCTCCGTCTTGGCGGTCACTTCGAGGTTAGTCGCCGTATTGATCGCCTTCACCGTGGCGCCGGGCACGGATGCGCCCGCGGAGTCTTTCACGGTGCCGGTAATGGCCCCCAAAATCTGTTGCGCCGCAAGCGGCGTGGATGCCAGGCAGAAAAGTAAAACCAAGCAGACGATCTCTAAGAGACTGCGCTTTTGTGAACCCACCATGATTTTGGACCTCCAGCATGAGACGAAGATTTTTAAAGCGAGGCGGTACGGGGCCTTTTTCGCAAAGTATAACCCAATTTCATAGCTTTCCCGGACGATATATCTGTGTATTTCGTTTTGTATTCGTACGTACAATTTCTGCCCGAAGCGGAGCCGCTTCCGTATAATTAACCTGTGAAACCGCTGACCACCTTCTTCTACTCGCTGCCGCCGTTGCCGGCCAAAACCGCTTTACGCCGGGCATTCCGCCCTTCCTCACCGTCAACGCGCCAGTCATCGCGCTTACCCACGTCCGCGTAATCGACGGCACGGGCGCCGCGCCGGTCGAAAACCAGACCATCGTCCTCGACCATGGCAAGATCGCCGCGGTGGGTTCCGCGGCCAGCGTCGCCGTTCCTGCCGGCGCGCAGACTCTCGACTTGACCGGTCAGCACCGTGATCCCCGGCCTGGTGGGGATGCACGAACACCTGTTCTACCCCTCCGGCGGCGGCATCCCCATGTATAACGAGATGGCGTTCAGCTTTCCGCGCCTCTACCTGGCCAGCGGCGTCACCACCGCGCGCACCGGCGGCAGCCTGGAGCCCTACACCGACCTCAACGTCAAGCGCCTCATCGATGCCGGCCAAATGCCCGGTCCGCGCATGTTCATCACCGGCCCTTACCTCGAAGGCAAAGGCAGCTTCGCCGCGCAGATGCACGAGCTCACCGGCCCTGAGGACGCCGTCCGCACCGTGGACTATTGGGCCGCCGAGGGCGTCACTTCGTTCAAAGCCTACATGGATATCACGCACGCCGAACTGCAGGCCGCCGTCGACGAAGCCCACAAGCTCGGCATCAAAGTCACCGGCCATCTCTGCTCCATCGGCTTCCGCGAAGCCGCCGCCATCGGCATCGACAATCTGGAGCACGGCCTGCTGGTCGATACCGAATTTCATCCCGGCAAGCAGACCGACCAATGCCCCGCCGCAAGGCGTCACGCGCGCCGAAATGGGCCGGCTCGATATCGCCAGCGCAGCCATTGCGCGACATGATCGCCGATCTGGTGAAGCACCACGTTGCCATCACTTCCACTCTGTCGGTTTTTGAGGCCTTCGATGGCAGCCGGCCGCCGCTCGAAGCGCGTTTTCTCGACGTCACATCGCCCGAAGCCGCCGTGAGCTATCTCAGCTCGCGGTCCCGCGCGCGGGGCGGGGAGGATTCGGCGTCCATCGCCCAAATGCACAAGGAGCTGGAGTTCGAAGTCGCCTTCGTGAAGGCCGGCGGCCTGCTGGTCTTCGGCTGCGACCCCACCGGCAACGGCGGCGCCATGGCCGGGTTCGGCGATCAGCGCAATTTGGAATTGCTGGTCGAGGGCGGATTCACGCCCGTGCAGGCGATTCAGATCGCCACTTCGAACGGCGCCAAGCTTCTCGGCGAACTCGACCACTTCGGGACGATCACCGCTGGCAAGGCAGCGGACCTGGTGGTGATCGACGGCAATCCGGCTGCCCGTATCGCCGATATCCGCAAGATCAAGTTGGTCTTCAAGGACGGCGCCGGCTACGATCCCGCGAAGCTGGTCGATTCAGTGCGCGGAGCCGTTGGGATGCACTAAGTTGTGTGCAGGCTGCGCCACTCGTTTTTCCCATTCGTCTGGGAATGCCTTTGTAGCGCCGGCGGTCTTTGCCGCCGGTTCTTTTTACGGTCTTGCGAACGCTGGGCCGTTACCGCGATCCCGGCTGTAATGTGGACTTCACCACAGGCTCCGTTCCACCGCCCTCAAAAGCTAACGCGTCATCGAGCCTAAAGTACTATAAATTTAGGACTTCTGCAGCTGTGTGGCGGATCGCCCAGGCCCATAACTTTTGTCAACAGACTTACGCAGGAGTGGTGTATACTCGCTAAATCGGTAAACTCGCAAAATCGTCATAAAGCCGTCATCGGCGGCCTGTATTCTGAATCATTCAGGGAGTTCTATGAATTGGAAATCGATTACCACACTATTGTTGTTTCTGCCGGTATCCGCTTTCGCCCAAGCGGCGGGCGGCGTGGCCGGGATTTCGGGAACCGTACATGACCCTTCAGGAGCCGCGGTTCCAAAGGCCCAGGTGGTGATTTCGAGCGCGAGCCAAGGTCAGGTCCGCTCGATCGCATCGAATGGAGCAGGCGTGTTCGCCGCTCCGTCATTGACCCCGGGACCGGGCTATCAGGTCACGGTCACCGCGACCGGGTTCGCCCCATACGAAGTGAAAGATATCGATCTTCAGGTCGGCCAGAACCTGGATCTCAACATCAAATGACAGTGGGCGCAGACCGTCACTCAGGTGGAGGTCACTACCGCGGCCGCGCTGATTGACGATACCAAGACGGACGTTTCGCAGGTGGTCGGCACGCGCGAAATTATGGATCTGCCGATCAACGGCCGCCGCGTCGATTCCTTCGTGCTGAATACGCCGGGCGTGACCAACGACGCCACTTTCGGCCTGCTGACCTTCCGCGGCGTGGCCGGCAACAACTCCTTCCTGCTGGACGGTAACGACAACACCGAGCAGTTCTACGACGAGAACGCCGGACGAACCCGCATCCAGTCGCAGATCTCCGCCGACGCGGTCGAGGAATTTCAGGTGGTCTCCGCCAACTTCTCGGCCGAATACGGCCGCGCCATGGGCGGCGTGGTCAACACCGTCACCAAGAGCGGCGGCAATGCCGTTCACGGCACGCGCGTTTCTACTTCCTGCGCAGCACCGGCTTCGACGCGCACGATCCTTACTCCGCCTTCAACCCGACCGAGCACCGCATCCAGACCGGCGGAACGGTGGGCGGCGCGATCATCAAGAACAAGCTGTTCTTCTTCCTGAGCACCGATATCACGCGCCGCAATTTCCCCTTCGTGGACAGCCAGGTGAAGGTCGGCTTCGTCGATCCGGTCAACCAGGTCTGGGTTGGCTGCGCGGCGCCCGCCACGCCGGCGCAGTGCGCCGCGATCAACGCGCTGCTGCCGCGCTTCTACGGCCAGATTCCGCGCACGGCGTAGAACGATCTGTACTTCGGCCGGCTCGATTATCACCTCAACGACGCGCAACACCTTCAGCGCCAGCTTCAATTTCCTGCGCTGGAAGTCGCCCAACGGCATCCAGACCGGTCTTTCCTCCACCACCGGCGCGGGCATCACCGGCAACGGCGACGATTCCGTATCCGTGCGCAACGGCAAGGCCACCTGGACCTCCGTGCCCAACGGCAGCTTGGTCAACTCCTTCCGCTACGGCCTGGATACCGACCGCCAGGCCGATGGCTTCGATCAGGCGGAACTGGGCGGCGGCCTCGGTTATCTGGATGTCTCGGTGGCCGGCGTCCAGCTTGGACCAGCCACTTATCTTCCGCGCGTCGAGCCGCTCGAAGTGCGCAACGAGTTCGCCGACGACGTGAGCTGGGTCGAAGGGCAAGCACACCGATCAAGTTCGGCGTGCACCTTCGAGCATGTCAGCGACAACGTCAACTACCTCAGCAACCGGTACGGATCTTATACGTATCCGACGGTGACGTCGTTCGCGCAGGACTACAGCGGCAACACCGCCGGCGCACAGAACTACTGCGGCCTTCAGCCAGACGTTCGGCAATCCCGCTGGTGAATTACGCCATCAAGGATATCGGATTCTATCTCGCAGGATCAGTGGAAGGTTACGGACCGCCTGACCGTGACGTTGGGCGCGCGCTACGAGCATACCTTGCGCCGCCTCCGCCGACCGCAAATCCGCTGTATCCCGCTGACCGGCGCGCCGCTGCACACCGGCAGCGCTGAATCTGATGCCGCGCATCGGAATCGCCTACCGGATCAACGACAAGACCGTGATCCGCGCCGGCGCCGGCACCTTCTTCGCGCGCCTCGTCGGCGGCATGCTGGACGATGTTTACACCGGCAACGGGATCTACCAGATCTCGGATAATCTGAGCAATGCGACGCTGATCGCGCAGGGGCCGGTATTCCCCAATGCGCTCGCCGGCGCCGCTGACCAGGATCACGTCGGGCGCTTCCACGCTGGATGTCCTGTCGCCCAAACTGAAGACGCCGTATTCCGAACAGGCCACCATTGCCGTCGAGCGGCAGCTCGCCAAAGACATGGTGCTTACGGTTTCCGGAATCTTCAGCCGCGGAGTCAATCTCTACGGCACGCAGGATATCAACGCTCCGGCGCTGGGCGCGCCTTTCACCTACACATCGACGGCGGCCGGCGGGAACGCCGTCGGCACTTACACGACTCAGGTTTACTACGGGCGCGCGCCCGAACTCCGAATTTCGGCGCGATCTACGAAGAAACCAATGGCGTCAGCAGCTGGTACGACGGGCTGGTCGATCATCTTTCGACAAGCGGTTTTCCCACGGATTCCAGTCGTCGGCATCCTACACCTGGTCCCACGAAATCGACGACGGGCAGGGCGCGGCGACCAACGCGATCTTCGGATTCAGCGATGCGCTGTGGACCTATAACGGACAATACGGCTTCGATAAAGGCAGCGGCGCGCTCGACCAGCGCCAGCGCTTCGTCTACACATTTGTGTGGGCGCCGACGTTCACGCACTCCAACAGCGCCTTCGCCAAGTACGTAGTGAACAACTGGCAGCTTTCGAGCATCACGACGATCCAGAGCGGACGTCCCACGGGAAGCCTGACCATCCACCTGAACGACACGCCGGTCACCGGGATGTTGTACAGCGCCGATGCTCTCAATGGGTTTAACGGCAACTTCCGCGTGCCGTTCCTGCCGGTGAATAGCCTCTATACGCCCTGGGTGCAACAGGAGAATTTCCGCTTGACCAAGATGATCCCGCTGCCGCGCGAGAGCATGCGGCTCGGCCTCAACTTCGAGGCGTTCAACATCGCCAACAACTGGTCGCCGACCGCCCTGACCACGCAGGCATACACGGAGGCCAAGGGAGTACTGACCTACACCCCGACCGCCTTCAATGTCGGGACCAGCGATGGCGGCTTCCCCGACGGCACGCAGGCCCGGCGCCTGCAGGTCAGCGCCCGCTTCACGTTCTAATCCACGCCAACGTAGTTCAAGCAGGGCGGCTGGCCAATTCGGCCCGCCGCCCTTTTCTTTTTGCGGGTAAGCCCTTTCTGGCTTGGTGCGGGTGAGCCCTTTCTGGCTTGGTCAACAAGGTGGGGCAGGCGCTTCCGCCTGCCAATTTCGCGCCGCGCTCAACTAAAAGAGCGATCCAGGGTATTCGCGAGACCGGCTTCTCTCGTCTTCTTCACGGATTTCCTGGTCCCGTTTGATGGCCGCCCAGGTGGCGTGGAATCTTCTACCGCAATAGCGGCAGTGCCGTGGGGTCCGGCCGGCGCCGTGCATGATATCGTCCCAGATACCGCGAGGCATCGACGGTACGACATCCCGGCTCTTGCAACGCGGGCAGCGCAGTTCTCCCGGACGAATACCAATCGAATTATTGAGCGTCAATGCGATCAGTCTAACAGAACATCGATGTTAGTCTGAGATGGTGCGCGCCCTCTTGCTGTTTCTCTCGCGGCAGAAGCAGTTAAGGCATTGGATGGAGACCTCCCCCACTGCCCGCCGCCTTGCCACACGATTCGTAGCTGGTGAAACCCTCGACCAGGCCCTGACCCTGAGCCGCAGCCTCAACGCGGAAGGCATCTCGGTCACCCTCGACCATTTGGGCGAGAGCATAAGGTCCCTCGACGAGGCTACCGAAGCGCGCGATGTCTATCTGCGCACGCTCGACGCCCTCCATGCGAGCGGCATCGACGGCAACGTCTCGCTTAAACTCAGCCAGTTCGGTATCGACCTTTCCGAGCCGGAATGCCGGGCCAATGTCGAGCGGCTGGTGGAGCACGCCGCCACATTCGGCAACTTCGTCCGCGTGGATATGGAATCCTCCGCCTACACCGATCGCACCATCGGCATGGTGACCGATTTCCACGCCCGGCATGGAGCCGTCGGGACGGTCATCCAGGCCTATCTTCACCGCAGCCGGGCGGACGTGGAAAAGCTCAACACCCTGGGCATTCGCGTGCGGCTTTGCAAAGGCGCCTACCTGGAATCCGCGGCGGTGGCCTTCCCAAAGAAAGAAGACGTAGATCGCAACTATATCGAGCTGATGAAGTTGCTGTTGGACGGAGGGACCTACCCCGCCATCGCGACCCACGACGAGAAGATGATCGAAGCGACCAAGGCCTACGCCAAGGCGAAGAACACCCCGCGCGACGCCTTCGAATTCCAGATGCTCTACGGAATTCGCCGCGACCTACAGCGTAAGCTCATTGCCAAGGGCTATCGCCTCCGCCTATACGTCCCATTCGGCAAGGCTTGGTATCCCTACTACATGCGGCGAATGGCCGAGCGTCCGGCGAACGTGTTGTTCATCCTGCGGAATCTGTTCCGGGATTGAGGGGATTTTCGACGCAGAGACGCTGAGACGCCGAGGCAACGCAGAGAGGGCATTTTAGAAGTTCTCCGCTCTGCGTTTCCTCAGCGTCTCTGCGTCTCCGCGTCGAAAAAACTCCCCCCTTGCGTTCCACATCCCCACCTTAGAAACTAATTGATAGAAAGGTGAGTCTAAGAGGGTATGCGCTACTGGGCCTATTTTGCCGCCAAGCTGATTTTGGCGGGCGGCATTCTCTACGGCTCTCTGGGGCTGCTGAATCCTCTGGCGCCGCCGGATTCCGAAGCGTTCGCCGCCCGAGCTCGCAAGGATTACCCGCAAGCCGCCAGGATTCCCGAGATCAACCAGGCGGAGCCCAATGCGGAGATCCAGGTGGAAATCTCGCCGACTCCCCGGCAATGGCAAGAAGGACGGCGATATCCCTCTGGATAAAGAGGAGACCAAGCGCGCGCTGGCGCCGCTCAACTATGGCGGGGCGTATCTGGCGATCAACCTCGCGCTCATGGTGTGGTTTCTGTTCGGCGCCGGGATGCTCTACCTAATCGTCTACGATCAGCGCTACCGCTGCCGCGTCTGTCTCCGCCGGCTTAGGATGCCCGTGGAAACGGGTTCGCGCGGCTTCATGTTGCAGTTAGGCCGCCCGCGGACCGAGTATATCTGCCCGTACGGCCATGGCACGCTGAAACAGGAGGAATTCCAGACCTCGGGGCTCGAAAATCCGGAATGGACCGCCCATTCCGGGGATATGTGGGACGAACTTTACGCTGCCAGTGAACAGGATCGCGACGAGCAGTAGCGCCGGTATTTTGACGCCCCCCGGCCGGGTATTCCGTCAAATTTGTGTCAGGTTTTCCACGGAACGTGGGAGCCTGTGCTCTCGATTTATTACTAAACCCTTTAGTTTGAATTGCTGCCGATGGCGACCGACGTGCCTTTGCAGGCCGGGGCGATCGGAGCTGCCCAGTGAGCCGGATGCCAACTCCATGAGACAATGTACTGTGAGTGCCCAAGCGAGAGATGAAAGTCCGGGTTCCGGCGAATTCCGGGCTTGGCGCGCTTCTTCCTGGGTCCGGTGGGCCGCTTCCTGGTGATTGCCGTGGCGCTCTGCACCATTGCGGCAGCCGGTGTCTTTACCTATTTCTACGACCATTACTCCCAAGTAGTCGCCCAAAAGCTGCACGTTCCCTTCGCCAATACCGCTAAGATCTACGGCGCGCCTGAATCCGTCGCCGTAGGCGATGCCCTCTCGCCGGCGGATATCGCCGCCCAACTTCGCCGCAGCGGCTACACCGAATCGCACGCCAATCGCACCGGCTATTACCAGATTCACCCGAACGTCGATTGAGATCTTTCCCGGTCCGGATTCCTATTTCGACCAGGAAGCCGGCGCTGATCAAGTTCGACGCCGGCAAGATCTCGCAGATCGTCTCGCTGCAGGACAACACCGCGCGCGCCCGAATATCAGCTGGAGCCGCAGCTCATCACCAACGTGTTCGGCGCCAACCGCGAGAAGCGCCGCATGGTGAAGTTTCACGATATCCCGCCAGTGCTGGTGCAGGCCGTAACGTCCATCGAAGACAAGCACTTTTTTACACACAACGGCTTCGACCCGGTCCGCATCGTCAAGGCCGCCTACACCGATCTGCGCGAGGGCCGCAAAGATCAGGGCGCCTCCACTCTCAGCCAGCAGCTGGCGCGCAAGTTTTGGCTGGACCAGGAGAAGCGGTGGACGCGCAAGCTGGCCGAAATGGTGATCACGGTGCAGCTCGAGCAGAGCCTATCCAAAGAGCAGATCTTCGAGGATTACGCCAACGACGTGCCGCTCGGCTGGCGCGGCGTCTACAGCATCCGTGGATTCGGCGAAGCCTCCGAAGCCTATTTCGGCAAGGATCTCAGCCAGATCAATCTGCCCGAAGCCGCCTCTCTGGCCGGCATGATTCAGCGGCCGTCTTACTACCAGCCCTACAAGCAATCCCGGACCGCGTCAAGGAGCGCCGCAACGTCGTGCTCGGCATGATGCGCGCCAACAACTACATCAGCGACCGCGATTATGCGTTAGCCAGGGAAGCGCCGGTCGCGGTAGCGGTGGGCACGTCGACTTCGGTGGAGGCGCCTTACTTCGTCGACATGGTGGACGACGCGCTGCAAGCTAAGTTTCAGGATGCCGATTTTCAATCGAACGCCTTCCGCGTTTACACCACCCTCGATATGCGCCTGCAGCGCGCCGCCGCCGAGGCCATCCGCCTGGGCATGGCGAACGTGGACGACCAGATCAAGAAGCAGCGCCGCTTCCGCGGCCAGACGCCGCCGGAGCCGCAGGTGCGCGCTGGTGGCCATCGACCCGCATACCGGCGCGGTCCGTGCGCTTGCCGGCGGACGCAATTATGGGATGAGCCAGCTCAACCATATTCTGGCGAAGCGCCAGCCCGGCTCGATCTTTAAGCCGTTCGTCTATGCCACCGCTCTGGATACCGGGATGGAAGGCGGCCCGCGCATCCTCACGGCCAGCACCATCGTGGACGACAGCCCGACCACCTTCTGGTTCGACGAAAAGCCCTACCAGCCCAGCAATTTCGAGAAGAAGTTCTATGGCGATGTGACCTTGCGCGACGCGTTGGCGCATTCTCTCAACATGGCCACCGTGAAAGTTGCCGAAATGGTGGGTTATGACAACGTGGTCGCCATGGCCAACCGCGCTGGCATGAATTACAAGATCCAGCCGACGCCCTCGGTGGCTCTGGGGGCGTATGAAATCACGCCGCTCGAAGCCGCCGGCGCGTACACGATTTTCGCCAACGGCGGCACTACGTGAAGCCCAGTTTCATTTCCCTGGTGCGTTCGCAAGACGGCAAATCGATATACAAGGACAAGCCCGAGACCAAACAAGCGCTCGACCCGCGCGTAGCTTATCTGATGACCAGCCTCATGGAGGAAGTGCTGCGCACCGGTACCGCCGCGGGCGTCCGCGCACGCTACAAATTCAACGTGCCGGCCGCGGGCAAGACGGGCACTTCGCACGACGGCTGGTTCGCCGGATATACTTCGGAACTGCTGTGCGTGGTGTGGGTAGGGTTTGACGATAACCGCGAGCTCAACCTCGAAGGCGCCCACTCGGCCGCGCCCATATGGGCCGAATTCATGAAGCGCGCTCTCGACTACCGCGAGTACAGCGATACCAAACCATTCGCGGCTCCGGATGGCATCGTGACCATCGATATCGACCCGCTCTCGGGCATGCCGGCCACCGCCTCGTGCTCCAAGGTTCGCTCAGAAGTCTATATCGCCGGCACTCAGCCCGTGGGCCTCTGCCCGCTGCACGGCGGACGCCAGGGCATCACCAATATCGCCGGTTGGGATACCGAAGAAGTTACGCCCGCTCATGCCGCGCCGCAACCGCCGCCGCGCCCCACCAACTCGCAAACCGATTCGAGCTCAATGGCCCGCCGCGCCGCGCGCCAGATTCCTCCCGAGACGCCCGCCACGCCGGCTTCCCAAAAGAAGCCAGCTAAGGATACTGAAAAGCCGCCCAAGAAGAGCCTTTTACACCGCATCCTGGGTGTGTTTAAATAGAACCCATAAGGGGGGCCCATGGGTTTACAACCTTTCGCCATGATGCTCGTGGCAGGCCTCGGTTCCACATACGCGTTTGCACAGACGGGGAACGCGCTGGTGGACGGGACCAAAACTGCCGTTCCGATTTCCGCGCAACCGGCGGAGCGCCGGACGCTCACACCCGAAGAACGCGGCGATATTTTCCTCGCCCGCAAAATGTACCGCGAAGCCATCGACACGTTTCGCGAAGGATCTCCCAAAGATCCGGTGCTGCACAACAAGCAAGGCATCGCATTTCACCAATTGCTGCAACTCGATCAGGCCTTGAAAGAGTATCAACTGGCGGTCAAACTGAAGCCCGATTACGAAGAAGCTCTCAACAATATCGGCACCATTTATTACGCCAAGAAAAGCTACCGCCGCGCCACTACCTGGTTCTCGCGCGCCCTGGGCCTGGCGCCGGACGATCCTAAATCGGCGGCGGTCTACGTGAATCTGGGCTCCTCCTGGTTTTCGCGCAAGAACTATGACCGCGCCCAGATCGCTTTCCAAACCGCTTTGAAACTCGACCCGGAAGTGTTTGAGCGACACGGCAGTTTTGGCGTGATGATGCAGGAGCGCAACATGGAAGAGCGGGCCAAATTCCATTTCTACCTGGCGAAAATGTACGCCAAATCGGGCCGTAACGATTTGGCCTTGCAATATTTGCGGAAGGCGTTCGAGGAAGGGCTGCCCGACAAGACGAAGGCGGCTGCCGCGCCGGAGTTTAATCCGCTGCGCGAATCGCCCGAGTTTAAGGAACTGCTGAAGCTGGAGCCGCGTGTATTGTAGACCTTGTGGGGCAGCCAATCCTGGCTGCAGCCGCCTTTCAGGCGGCTCTTCTCGTCCGGCGACACTTTGGATCCCGCGCTCTCTAAATGCTGTGCCGCGCGCGACCCGAAAGCCGCCTGAAAGGCGGCTGCAGCCAGGATTGGCTGCCCCACTGTACGCGGCTATTGTTTTGCTTGCTCTCCTGGCGGGTTGCTCTACTAAGACCTCTGCCAAACCCGAGCCCCAGCGTTTGGCGATTCTGCGCTTCGAGAATCTAAGCGCCGATGCCAACGCCGATTGGATGGGCCGCGCGTTTGCGGAAATCCTCGCCACTGAGCTATCGGGCGCTCCCGGTCTTTCTGTAATCTCATCGGGACAGTTTCATACCCTGGACCGCAGTCTGGGTATACGGCCGGTTTCGGCGCCGGGTATCTCCGCCGAGCGCATGGACGCGCTGGCCTCCGGCGCAAACCGCTTGGGCTATGGTCAATATTCGATACGCGCCGGCCGCCTTTCCGCCAGCCTGTCCATCGAAGACGCGGGCTCAGGCAAGATGGCGCAGGTGATTTCAGTTTCCACCGCCGCGAACAACGTCCTGGGCGCCGCCACCAATATGGCTCGCCAGATCTCGGCGCGGATCGCGCCCTATTCCACACAGAACGCCGATTGCGTTAAGGCATATGCGGAGGCGGTGGAATCGCACAATGTTGCCGATACCGCCGCCAGCCTCAACCGCGCCATGGCCGCCGACCCTAATTTCGGCCCGCCGTATCGCATGCTCGCCGAGCTCGATGCCCAGCGTGGCGATAGGGCCGCGGCCGACGAATTGATAAATCGCGCGGTGGCTCGCGGCGATGCGATTGTACCCATCGAACGCGCGCGCATCGCCGTGGTCGCCGCCGATTTGCACGCCGATTCCGCCGCCAAAGAGAACGCCCTGACCACGCTGGCTAAGCTCGAATCGGTCGAATCCGAGGACGTGGCAGCTTCTCGCCGAAGTGGCCTATAACCGGCACGACTACAAGCAGTCCGAAGATGCCTACCGCCGTGCGGTGGACAACGATCCCGAGAACGCCAACCTGCTCAATCAGCTTGGTTACGCCGCCACCTTCGCCGGCGATTCCGAGGCCGGCTTCGCCGCTCTGCGCCGTTACCGGCAGTTGCGGCCCACTGACCCCAACGCAATCGATACTCTGGGCGACCTGAACCTTCTCAGCGGCCACCTTCACGAAGCGGAAGAACTGTATCTGGAGGCAAACAAGAAGGAGCCTAATTTCCTGCCCCACCGGCCCCGGCGGCGATCTGTTCAAGGCTGCCATGGCGAGACTGATGACCGGCGATATCGCGGGCGCCGACGATTTGGAGACGCAATTCGTCGCTGCCCGGACCGCCGCTCACGACCCCAACGTGCGCATCTCGCGAATTGGACTGGCTGTGGCTTACCGGCCGCCGTAGGCAAGCCTATGGAGAATTGCAGTCTCAGGCCGTAGCCGCCGGACGCGGAGGCCAACAGCCGGCGGCATCCCGCGCCTATGCCCAGTTAGCGCTCTGGAGCCTGATGGCCGGCGACCGTGCGGCGGCGCAGGAAATGGCGCAAAAAGCCGCGGCTCTGGCAACCCCCGCAACGGCCACCGTTGCCTTAATCGCACGCTTCCTTGCGCAGCCCTCGGCCTCACCCGCGGAATGGGCCGCGCGCGCGGAGCACTTCGTTCCCAACCCCGCGCAGAGCGCTCTGAAAGATCAAACCCTTGCCTTCGCGCTACTGCTCGACGGCAAAATAAAGGATGCCGCCGCGCCCCTGCAGCGAATTTACATGAGCGCCAGCGTCGATGGCAACGAAGGCATACCCGTTTTGCTGGCGTGGTCTCAGTTGGAAAGCGGAGACGCCGACGCAGCGGCGCAATTGCTGAAGTTCACTCCTGTGCCGCCAACCGCCGGAGTGACATCCTTCATGCCTCTCTATTTCCCGAGGATTTTCGAATTGCGCAGCATGGCAGCGGCGAAGGCAGGCAAGGCAGACGAGGCTAAACAGGATCTGGATTTATTCAAGAAGTTAAGTGGGACGTAGAAGCTACGGCTTTTCGACGCGGAGACGCGAGACGCTGAGACGCTGAGAACACCCTCTAAATAGTTTGCTCTGCGTCTCAGCGTCTCTGCGTCAAATCGCCATTTTACCGGCAATAAGGATCGCGCCGCACTACACGCACATCGCGGCGATCGTCATGCCGTACCACCACCACGGGCCGACGGTAGTCTACCCTGTCCCGCTCCACAACCACCTGCCGCCGATTGTAATCGTTCTCGCGAACTACGACTGGCTGTGCGAACGCAGCCACCGCAGTCAACATCAAAGCCGCTAAACCGATTGTCCGTTTCATTTCTTTTCCCTCCGGCTGATAAGGCGTGCGTTACGGGGTCAAAAGCGTAACTATGTGTAAGAATTGTGCAAGAATACTTAATCGGAGGTCACCTCTGCAAAGCGGCCCGCTGGATCACTATGCTACTGCGCAAGCTCCCGGCCTTGGTAATTCCCGCGCTGTTCGATTGCCTTCGCCACGTCCTCGAGAAATCGCCCGACATCGTTCACCCCGCCGTTGAGGCCGGAGCCGCAGCAGCAGCCACTGGAGTTGCCGCCGCGCTTGCGCCGCTGGCGCTTCCGCTGGCCATCGCCGGTCCAACGCTCGTCGAGCAATACGCCCGTCACCGTGAGAACCGTCAGGACCCCGCGGCCCTCGCCGAGCTATTCCGAAAATGCCTCCTCAACGCCGTGGAGGAAATAGACCGCGCTGCCGCCAAAGCCTCTCAACCCGAGCGATGCCTGAGCGAGCTGGATCGCGACCTGCTCGCGCTCTGGCGCGAAGGCCTCAGTGTCTCGTCCAAGGACAATCCCTATTGGGCGCGCATGCTGGAGGAAGAGATTCCGGACGAAGTGAGCCGGCTCATCGGCATCAGCATCGCCGACGCGCCCTCGAACTGGCCGGCCCTCCGCGCTTTGCTCGAGCGCTGGACGGATTGGTTCCGCTATAGCCGCACTGCCACGCCAACTACCATCGTCGCCGCGCCACAACGCCATCCCCTTGTCCTCTCGGCCTATGGCGACCGGTTCCTCGCCGTGAACCTGACCACCGCTCTGGTCGAAGAGTTCCGCAAAGGGCTCCCCGCCGAAGCGAAGGCGTTTCGGCAGGCCTTGCTGGAAAGCCTCGCCCAGCTTGGCCGCGACCTGGCGCCGCTCGACCCGCTGCGCCCCATCGGCGACCTACCCTGCGCGGACGACGTAGAGACCGAGGTGCAGCTTCTCAATGCGCGCTACCGGGCCATCCCTTACATCGGCCGCGAAAACGATCTGGAGTCTCTGTTCGCGTGGCTCGAAGACCCCCGCGCCGTCTCTTTCCAAGTGGTGGCCGGCCGCGGCGGCAGCGGAAAGACGCGCCTGGCTTACCAGTTCCTCGAACTGCTCGAACAGCGGGCACCTTACCGTTGGCACGCCGGCATGCTCGACCTAACCGAGTTTCCCCAGGCGCTCGCCCGCGAGCGGTTTCAGCGGTGGCGCGGCCAACGGCCCACGCTCATCGTGATCGACTATGCCGCCGCTCATACGGAGGAACTGGCGGCCAACGCAATCGCGCAACTCTACTCTGCCACCATGCGCGCCCGCCCGGACGACACGCCGCTTCGGTTCCTTCTACTTGAACGCCATGCGGATGAAAAGCAGGGATGGTACAAGAGCCTGCGGGCGGAGGCGCGCGATCGGAAAAAGGCGCTCTTTCCCAACCCGCCGCTCCAACTGGCGGAGCTCGATACGCGGCAACGCATCGCGCTGTTGGATGCGGGCTTGGCAGCAGCTTACGCGTTCGACCGGAAGAAGAACGGCGGCGGGCGTCCCCGCGTGGTTTTGCCAAACGCCGCCGCTATCGGCGTTCGTATTGAGAGCAGGAAGATGGCGGATCCGCTCGTATTGCTGATGGCCGCGCTAGTGGCGCACGCCCGTCAGGACCTCGAGCCGCTCAACCTGGACCGCATGGAATTGGCCAAGATCGTCGCCGGCCGTGAGCGCCTGCGCATGGAATCGCTTGTCGGGCACACGCATACGCCGTTTCTGCCGCTGCATCTGGCGGCCTACATCACGCTGACTGGCCGCCTTACCGCCGCGGAGCTGGAGTTGGTTTGCCAGGAGGAACAGAAGAGCCTGCGGGAGACTTCCTGGCAAACCCATGAACTGCTTGACCTGCTTTCGGCCCGCGCCGTTCCCTCAGCTGACCCTGCCTTTGCGGTGGACCCGATCGTGCCGGACGTTGTCGGCGAATCGTTCGTGCTGAATCTGTTGGGCGACATCGGCCATCACGCGGAGGAGGCGATTCCGCGGGCAGCCGAACGAAAACCCGGACCAGTCGCCCGCGCCTTGGTTCGCATCGTTCAGGACTTTGCCCCGGCCCCAGATGCGGCGGACATGGAAAGCCTCGATCAGAAATGGGCGCTGGATCTCCTCACCGGTCTCCTGACTGCGAGGGCGGGAGCCTTAAGCGACGCGGACTTTTGGGAGATCCACATGGCGCTGCCCCTTGAGACAATCGCGATGAGGCGTCCCGCCCGCGATTTCTATCGCGCCGTCCTCGGAGCCAAGGCCGAGGCTGACGAGCGGGATGCGGTCCGGCTGGCTTCATTGGAAGCATTCGCGCTGTATGCAGGCGCGATGGGACAACGGGATGAGGCGTTGCGTTCGATCACGGAAGCGGTCAAGATCTGGCGCGAGCTGGCGGACGCGAACCCGGATGCGTTATCGGAGCTGGCGAGGTCGCTGAACAATCAATCGAACCATCAAAGCGAGATGGGGCAGCGCAGCGAGGCGCTGGCCTCGATTGCGGAAGCTGTCAAGACCTATCGGAGGCTGGCGGAGTCGAATCCGGATGCGTTCCTGCCGGATCTGGCGAGGTCGCTGAACAATCAATCGAGTCGTCAGAGCGACATGGGGCAGCGCAGCGAGGCGCTGGCGTCGATCGCGGAGGCAGTCAAGATCCGGCGCGAGCTGGCGGCGGCGAACCCGGATGCGTTCCTGCCGTATCTGGCGGCGTCGCTGAACAATCAATCGAATCATCAAAGCGAGATGGGGCAGCGCAGCGAGGCGCTGGCCTCGATTGCGGAAGCAGTCAAGACCTATCGGAAGCTGGCGGAGTCGAATCCGGATGCGTTTCTGCCGGATCTGGCGATGTCGCTGGACAATCAATCGAATTGTCAGAGCGACATGGGGCTGTACAGTGAGGCGCTGGCGTCGATCAGTGGAGCGGTCCAGATCCGGCGCAAGCTGGCGGAGGCGAATCCGGATGCGTTCCTGCCGGACCTGGCGGGCTCGCTGAACAATCAATCGAACTGTCAAAGCGAGATGGGACAGCGCAAAGAGGCGCTGGCGTCGATCACGGAAGCTGTCAAGATCTATCGCAAGCTGGCGGAGGCGAATCCGGACGCGTTCCTGCCCGACCTTGCGCTGTCGTTGAACAATCAGTCGAACAAGCAAAGCGAGATGGGGCAGCGCGACGAGGCGCTGAAGTCGATCGCGGAGGCTGTCAAGACCTATCGGAAGCTGGCGGAGGCGAATCCGGATGCGTTCCTGCGCGACCTGGCGATGTCGTTGAACAATCAATCGAACATCAGAGAGAGATGGGACAGCGAGGCGAGGCGCTGGAGTCGATCACGGATGCGGTCAAGATCTATCGCAAGCTGGCGGAGTCAAATCCGGACGCGTTCCTGCCGAATCTGGCAACAAGCTATCTCGCCTGGGGACTAATTCTGAACAAATCGGCACCAGGGGAAGCGGCTGAGAAGTTTGGCGAAGGCATCCGGATCATCGCCCCATTTGTCGCCAAGCTACCTCAGGCATTTCTGCCGCTGGCGCTCGCGTTCGCAGACTTCTACGCCGAGGCTTGCGAGTCGGCGGGAATGGAACCCGACCCGGAGATCACCCGTCAAATCGAGATCTTCTCGGCGCTTCGCGGGTGATTTCGGAAGTGCGGTCGGCTATTCCGAGGTTTGAGCTCCTTTAGAGGCAGTGAAAGAGGCGCCCGCAAGCGGGCGCGGCAGACGAAACCGTCTGCCCCACCTTACCGGTGAAAATACAGCAGCTGGTGGCGCAAGCGGTTTCGCCTGCGCGGCGGGCTCTTCCGCTACCTCTCGGCAAGGCATATTTCGATGCATTGGCGAACTTCTGAAGCGGAGTACGACGACACCGGCGGGAGACTCCTGGCCGCTCACATACCTGCTGCCTAGCGAGTAAACCGTTTGCCAGCTATGCCTCAAGATATCTACCGGCAATAAGGATCGCGCCGCACTACGCGCACATCGCGGCGAACGTCATGCCGTACCACCACCACGGGCCGACGGTAGTCTACCCTGCCCCGCTCCACAACCACCGGGCGCCGATTGTAATCGTTCTCGCGAACTACCACTGGCTGTGCGAACGCAGCCACCGCAGTCAACATCAAAGCCGCTAAACCGATTGTACGTTTCATTTCTTTTCCCTCCGGTTGATAAGGCGTGCGTTACGGGGTCAAAAGCGTAACTATGTGTAAGATCCACGCAAAGATGTTTGAGCGCCGGTCACGTCTGTAAAGCCGCCCTGCTACACTGCCTGAAGCGAGCTAGTTGCCATGCAGCCCAACGGAATCGTCACCATCCCTTCGCATCATTCGGCGGACCAGACAGTCGAGCGGCTTGAAGAGACCCTAGCGGCAAAAGGCGTCAAGCTGTTCGCTGTGATCGACCATAGCGGCGAAGCGGAGAAAGCGGGATTTCAAATGCGCCCGTGCAAGCTGCTGATCTTCGGCAACCCGAAGGCAGGCACGCCACTAATGCTCGCTTCTCCACTGGCGGCGCTCGACCTCCCGCTCAAGATTCTTGTTTGGGAGAAGGCGGATGGTAGCGTCTGGCTCGCCTACAACGACAGCGCCTATCTGCAACATCCCCACACGTTGCCCGATAACCTGCTGGGCAATATCGCGGTGGTGGATGCGCTGGCGGCGAAGGCTGCGTTATGACGAAAAACGAGATTCCTGGATACTCCTATGGAGCCGCCGACATTCCGAAATCGCGCGTCTCGATGGGAGAGCTGGCCAATTTGCAAATCAGCGCGGGATTCACGGAGGAGGATCAGCGCTTTCTGCGGCTGGCCGCGGAGGTGCTCGCAGACCAGACCAAGCAGATAGTCGAACACTGGCGAGCCGGCATCATCGCCGGCATCCCGCATCTTGCGCGGCATTCGCGCACGCCCGAAGGCGATCCGCTTCCGGAATACCTGGCGAAAAGCAACCTTCGCTTTGAGCAGTGGATCTTGGATACCTGCTTGCGGCGCGTACGATCAGGAGTGGATCGACTACCAACAGGAGATCGCGCTGCGGCACACTAGCGCCAAGAAAAATCAGGTGGATGGCGTCCAGTCAACTCCGTTCGTGCCGCTACCCGACATCATCGCCTTTGTGGCAGTGATGAACCAGACCATCCGGCCGTATCTCGCGGCGAAGGGTAATTCCGCGCAAGAGGTCGAGGGGATGCATCAGGCATGGTGCAAGTCGCTGCAGCTCCAGCTGGCGCTATGGGCCGGAACATATGCCGGCCGTAACGAGTGGTGATGGAAAACTCAGTTTTCCGACGGCATTATAGCGTTGTCTATCACAACCATCTCGACGGGCCCTTTGAGCGGCTCCAGTTTCAATCCCAGTTGTTGGACCACCGAGAAGATATCGGGCAGATTCTCATCCGCCGGCGCGCCGCCTAAGAGCGGCGCGAACTGCAGGGCAATGGTGTATTGCCCCGCGCTCCCAGTGCGATCGAGCACCGGCGCGCCGACGACGCTGATCAGCATACGAGCCAGGTCTGAGAGCGTGGTGCTCCGGGCTTTGATCAGCCGCGGCCCCTGGCTTGTCCCAGCGTGCAGTTTGTCGTCCTCGGTCGCCTCCTGTAGTTTCGGTCCGCCCTTAGCCACCACCAGCGCGTATTCCGAAGCGTCCTGGTCTCGCGATGAAACTCCAGTTTGAAGCGGTCCGCCAGCATTGACTGCATCATCAGCGGTATTTGATCGCGGGCCGCCCCCGCCGGCACCTTGGCGACCAGGTTAAATCTCGCTGAACTAGCCCACTTGGGTCCGCCAACAAGCTGAAATTCGTTCAGACCATAGGCGTTCCGCACCAACGTGTTCAGGGTTGTATTGATCATTTCCATGCCGCCCGGCGTGCTCCGGCCGCTGGAACCCGGAGCGGCCGGATCGCCCGGCTTCAAACTGACAACTTCGAATTCCACGCGAGCAGCGGGCTGCTGAACTTGCGCTGCCGCCATGAGAGCTAACAGGATTAGGCGCATAGCTATCAGTGTCCCACCGCCGCATGCAAAATCGCGTTGAAGTTCTGGCTGGAAATTCGCCGTAACCGGTGCGTAACTACATTGGGGAAACCGTCCCGATCTCGGGAGAGTTGACAGGCGAAAGCGCCTGTCGCACATTGCTGCACAAGGATTTGCGCTTCGGTGGGGCAGGCGCTTCCGCCTAATGCCACATACTTTTTCCGGCAGGCGGGAGATTCTGTCGAAAAAGTAGGGCGGACCCCCTGGTCCGCGCGGGTCCCCCCGGACCCGCTCTTCGTCCAGTCAAATCAGCCACATGCAAGGCGCGGAAGGCCGGCCGGGGGGCCGGCCGCGGACCAGGGGGTCCGCCCTACTTTTTGGGGCAGAATTCCCGGTTCCGGGAAAAGTATGTGGCATTGGGCGCTTCCGCCTGCCAGCTACGAGCGATGGCTGAAATCGCCCAAAGTGTTAAGCACTCTCGCTAACCGTGCTTCCTTTCGAACGTCGAATGGAGCAGTTCAACCTATGGGAAAACGAACCAAGCCGCCCTTTTCCGGCGAAATGCTCCAGGGGACGCTCGACTTGCTGATCCTCAAAACCCTGGCCCTCGGTCCCGCTCACGGCCAGGCGGTCGCCACCGTCATCGAACGCAATTCCAACGACTTTCTACAGGTGGAACACGGCTCTCTCTATCCGGCGCTTTACCGCCTGGAAGAGCGCGGCTGGATCGCCTCTACCTGGAGCACCACGGAGAACAATCGGAAGGCCAAGTATTACGCGCTGACAGCCGCCGGCCGCAAACAACTTGCCGAACAAACCAACAGTTGGGATAGCCTGGTGCGCGCCATTGGGCGAATCCTGCACCCGGCTGCGGAGTAACTCATGAGTTGGCTGCGTTTTCTCCACCGCACCCGCGCGGATTTCGATCATGCCAGCGAGTTCCAATCGCATCTCGCTCTCGAAACCGACGACAACATCGCCCGCGGCATGTCACCTGGCGATGCCCGCCGCGCCGCCATCCGCAAACTCGGCAACACTACTCGCCTCAGAGAGGACGTCTACCAAATGAATACCATCGGATTTGTCGAAACCCTTATGCAGGACCTGCGCTACACCGTCCGCATGCTCCGCAAGAGCCCCGGTTTCACTCTCACGGCTGTACTGACCATCGCCTTGGGATTGGGCGCGAACGCCGCGATCTTCAGTTTTCTCGACGCCGTACTTCTCAAGCCGCTCCCGTATCCCGAGCCCGAACGGCTGATCGCGGTGACTGAGAATGTGCCGCAGGGCAACCACAATGCCGTGGCGCCGGGCAATTTTCTCGACTGGCGCGAAGGCTCGAAGACCGCGCGCCTGTGCGGATCCACCGGAAGTTGGCTCACCATGACTGGTTACGGTGAGCCGCAGCGCGTGCAGGCCCGTCTGGTTAGCTACGACTACTTCGACGTGCTCGGCACCCCGGTCGCCACCGGCCGCACCTTCATCCCCGAGGAGGGAGTTCCCGGCGGCGACCGGGTGATGATTGTCTCCTATCGATATTGGCAGCAGCACCTGGGCGGCGATCCCGAAGTTCTCGGCAAGAGCTTCACCCTCGACGGCGCCTCTTACAAAGTGGTTGGCACGCTGCCCGCGGGTTCGTGGTATGACCGCCATCCCGCCGATGTCTGGTTGCCCCTGGCGGTGACTCACGCCAATGCCAGCCGGGAGTTCCACTCGATGCAGGTGTTCGGGCGTCTCAATCCCGGGGCCACTGTGGCCAGCTCCAGAGCCGAGTTGAACGGCATCGCCGCACGCCTTGCGGCCGAGTATCCTAAAACCAACAAGGATTGCGGCGTGACCGTCGACCTGACGGCCGACCGCATCGTCGGCGACCGTCTGCGCCAATGGCTGCAGCTTCTGTTCGCCGCCGTGGGCGCGGTGCTGCTGATCGCTTGCGTCAACCTCGCCAACCTGCTGCTGGCCCGTTCGGCTGCGCGCGAGCGCGAACTCTGGGTCCGCCTTTCCTTGGGGGCCGGCCGCATGCGCCTGGTGCGCCAATTTCTCACCGAAAGCCTGGTGCTTTCGCTGGCAGGCGGAGCCTTGGGATGCGGGCTGGCATATGCGCTGAAGCAGGCCCTGGTCACGGCCCTGCCGCCTTTCACGCTGCCGGCCCAGGCCGTAGTGCAGATCGATTTGCCGGTGCTGGCGTATCTGTTGGCGGTCTCCGTCCTCTCCGGTGTCCTTTTCGGGTTGGCGCCGGCGCTGGCGGCATGGAGGCATGATGTGGCGTCCGGATTGAACCAGGGAAGCCGCGGCTCCTCGGGCGGCGTATCGGGACAGCGCCTACGCGCGACGCTGATCGTGGCCGAGGTCGCCCTGTCGTTCGTCCTGGTGGCAACCGCCGGGCTGCTGATTCACAGCTTCATGCGGATGACCGGAGTGGATACCGGCGTCAATATCACGAACGTGCTCACCATGCAGTTGCCGCGAGCCATGCAGCGCGACACCGATCCGGTTCGTGAGGCCGTTGTGATGGACCAGATCCATGACAGCGTGGCCGCGCTACCCGGCGTGATCGATGCCGCCGTCACCTCCGCAATGCCCATGCAGGGCTGGGGCTTCGGCATGGCATTCACCGTGTTGGGGCGTTCCGCGGACTCCGCCGCGTCGAGACAAAACTGTGGCTTCAAGATTGTTGGCCCCTCTTATTTCCATGCCCTCGGTATGGCCCTGAAGAGCGGCCGCGCGCTCGCCCCAACCGATACCGCCAGGACTCCCCCTGTCGCCGTAATCAACCAGACCATGGCGAAGCAGGTGTTCCCGGGCGAAAATCCCATTGGCCAGCACGTCTCGATTCAACGCATCGTCACCGGCAAACGAGAATTGGGAGCGCACATCCCCTGGGAGATTGTCGGCGTGGTGGCCGACGAAAAGACTAGTTCGCTGGACGATCCGACCGAGAGCCCGGGCGTGTATGTCACGTTCGACCAGAGCCCGATCGTGGGCGTTGGACTGGCCGTGCGGGTGCATGGCGATCCGTCGCGCTTCATGAAGTCTATCCAATCGGCCATCTGGAGCGTCAACCACGATCAAGCCATCACCGACGTTAAATTGCTGGAGCAGATCAAGTCCGAAAGCACCGCCGGCAGCCGTTTCATTATGCTGGTGCTGACTGGGTTCGCGGGCGTGGCGCTGCTGCTTGCGGCGATCGGTATTTATGGCGTGGTGGCTTACTCGGTCACACAGAGGACACGGGAAATGGGCATTCGCTCGGCTCTCGGAGCTTCGAAGGTGCAGTTGATGGCGCTGGCATTACAAAGCTCGGTAGTGCTCACGGCCATCGGTTTGGCAGTCGGCGCACTCGGAATTCTAGGGAGCCGCACCTTGGTGGCATCGCTGCTGTTCGATACCAAGCCGGCCGAGCCTGTAACGCTGCTGGCCGTCGCCGCAGTTTTGACGACTGTTGCGTTGCTGGCCTCGGCCGTTCCCGCGCGGCGGGCTGCGACGGTGGACCCTTCACGCGCGCTACGAGAGGAATAGGTCTGGTGGGGCTGGCGGCAGAATTGATCCGTCCGGCGACGAATCCGATTAGCATTAGTTCCCGGTCGGCACTCTTTCCACGTAATCCACCACGACGACGCCGATCGGCGCCTTGGTCCCCTGAGCTGCTCCTGTACGGCCGCGAAGATCTCCGGGCCGGCGGATGGAGCCGCAGTTGGCGGTGAATCGTCAGACCAGCTCAGCCGAAATCGTATCTGCCCTGCAATCCCGTGGCATCGGCCACGCGGGCGTCAAGGCGAAGCTGTAGTCGTCTGGCCAGGGTCGACATGTCTTCGTCCTCCGACGGGATGCGGGTGTGGCCGTTCCTGGTGCTCTCCCAGGGCCCGCGCGGCGGAGGCATCGGAAAACCTTCCGCGTCTCTCGTCACTTTCGGCGGATTCTGAGGCGGTGTTGCAGCCGGTCCCGCGATCGACGCGCTGAACCTGGGGCCATTCTTGCCGATGATCAGGTTGTAGGCCAATATCGACTTCGGCTCGCGATGAATCGCGAGTGCACCTTCGAATGCACAAAACAAAGCGTGTTCAAACCTATTCTTGCCCCGCCGAGTGGCAAATAAACACTCGTGCGTGCCGTGTGCACAATCGTGTGAACGCTCTTCCGCGTCGTTGCGCAACGATGCAAAACGTATCAGTACGCAGGCCTACCCGACCCTTTGAGCCATGGAGCCGAAGAGCGTCCCCATGAGTGGGGACGCTGCACGCACGAGTGCGCGCGCCACATTTTCGCTTCGGAAGTGTGAAGTTATTCTTGCGCGAACCCTTAGTGTTCAATGCACATAAGCGCGGATGCGAAGAACGCTTGCGGGGAACGGCTTCGCCTCTCCGCGATACGTTACACGATTCGCGCGACGTTCCGGCCCTATGTTATTCTTCCCGGCATCGCGGCAAGGTGATGCCTCGCCTGCCACAGCGCACAAAAAAACTCGCCGCCTCGTCCGACGACCGTAACTTGTGTTGGCCAGCGAACGAATAAGCATGTGGAGTTTCGATATCCCGATACCGACCCGTCCGCTGCCGACGGCTTTGCAGAGGACCGCCGGTAACTGTAGAATCCGCGATTGCGCGAACGCAAACTCCAGAATAAAAGGAGAAACGGATGTTCATGAAGAGGAATCACGCAGGCAAGCTGCTGGCAATTTTACCGCTGATGTGCGCCACCGCAGCACAGGCAGCCAATCAGGACCCACTGTTTCTGACTGCCACCAACGGAATTTCTAACTATCTGGCAGTGATCAATACCCGAACCAAAGAAATGGAATTCGTACCAACAGGCGGGGCTGGCGGAGCCGGCGGCAACGCCGGCGGCGTCGCCGTCGAGGGTACAGTCGCGGCGGTTGTTAATTTCGGCTCGACCAACGTCACCATCTTCGTGCGCCAAGGCAACACGATGCAGCCTATGCAAGTAATTAAGACATCTTCGCAGCCGGTGTCGGTTGCCTTCGGGCACGGTCATCTGGTGGTTCTCGGGCAAACCACGGCGGAATCTTTCCCGGTATACGGGACTACAGTCGCGACCTCTAACGACGGCGTGGTTCAGCTTCTCAGAAGCGATAAAACCGCCGGGCAGATTGTTACTTACGACGGCGGAGCGGCGTATACGGAAACCAGCGGGAACATTAGCGAGCTGAGCTTATCCACGGACGGGGCGCCGGGAATTTCCGGGCCGAACGTTCAGGTCCTGCTGCCGGCAGCCCCAAACAACAATACGCCGCTGGGGTTGATTGGCCGCGGCGCCAACGTTTATGTGACCATTGCGCATTCGGATCTGGAGGCGCTCGTGGTGAACGGCAAAATTGTTTCCCTGGCTACCGGTCCAACGCCCTTCACAAATTCATCCGGCGGGCTGACGCACGCGCCTTGCTGGAATGGTCTCTCGGGACACTTTCTGTTTTCGTCGGACAGCCCGGGCCAGCAACTACTGCGGTACCTGGTGAGCGACAGCAACATTTTCTTCGACAAAGCGGCCGTCGCGACGCTACCTGGAGCGCCTACGGACCTGGCTATTGAGAATAGCCTGCTCGGAGTGATCGACGGCGGGAACGGCGTCAATTCCGATGTGTCGCTGTTCGACATCGACACGGAAGGCGAGCTTACCTTACGGTTCAGGCTAATGATCCCAAGCCCCATCAATGGCGCAGCAATCATCCAGTAATTGCCCGTACTTGAATCGATCGGCATAAGGCCGTGGGCCGCGATTCGACTCGCGGCCCACGGCTGTTTCCAGCCCTTGCGCGGGGGCCGGTGGCGTCGGTCATAATTGGTTCAGCGCTCGTCTCCTATGGATTCGGACATCGAACTGCAACTTCTGATGGTTCGCTACCAACACGGCGATTACGATGCCGCAACGGCTCTTGTCAATCGCCTCAGTCCGCAGATGCATCGCTTTTTCCTAGCGCAGTTTGTTAGCCGCAGGCACGCCGACGATTTGCTGCAAGAAACCTGGCTGCGGATTCATCAAGTGCGCCACACCTACCAGCACGGCCGGCCAGTCTTACCGTGGGTATATGCGATTGCCCGGAACATTCGCGTGGACCATTACCGCAAGGCGAGTCGCGCCGAATCCCGCGAAGAGCAATTGGACGTGGGCTCAGCCATTCCGGATGCGCCGCGGGATCGCCCGGCCGGAACTCCGGATCTCGACGCGCTGCTTGCGCACCTTCCACAGAGCCAGCGCGAAGTGCTCGCGATGTTGAAACTATCCGGCATGTCGCTGGAAGAAGTGGCGCGGGCAACATCCTCGAGCGTCGGGTCCGTCAAGCAGAAAGCCCATCGGGCCTACGAAAGGCTAAGAAAAGGGCTTGCCGGCCTGGGAATGGCGAATGTCCGCGGGGGAGGTGTTTCATGAGGGATGAAGACATCGACGACATCTTGAGACAGGCGGCGGAAGCTAAACAGGGGGTCGATCCCGCCCTTCTCAATCGGATTTCGACGTCGATTGGATCCGGACTGAGACCTGTTCGTGCACTGCCGCCCGCGTGGATTCTAGCCGGTGGTCTGCTTCTGAGCAGTGTGGTGGTGGCGGTTGTAGCAGCCATAGTCCTGGGTCCTCATGGCGTTCAGAAAATGAGCGTGGTCGAGCGAGCGGTGATCTTCTCCATTTTGAGCATTCTGGTATGGCTTGCGGCAACGCTATGCGTCGCGGAAGCCATCCCAGGCAGCAGGCGGCTGATGGCCCCATGGTTGCTCGCCGGAGCCAGCTGCATCGGACTCGCCGCCGTATTTGCTCTGCTATTTCATGACTATGCGACTGAGCGGTTCGTGTCGCAGGGCTTGGCGTGTTTAAGGGCGGGCCTGATTCTGGCGCTTCCAGCATCGCTCGCCGCGTTGTGGATTCTCAGGCGAGGCTTCGTAGTGAATCCCGTCACCGCCGGATTTGCGACGGGAACTCTGGGAGGCCTGGCCGGAGTGAGTATGCTGGAACTGCACTGCATAAATTTCGAAGCGCCGCACTTGTTGGTTTGGCACATCGCGGTCGTGCCGGCCAGTGGTGCGATTGGCGCATTGGCCGCAGTGACGGCTCGGGCTTATCGACGCAGAAGGCATCGCGATATCGGGGTGGGTCTCTGAGGGAGCGCTCCGGAACGCAAGTCTACCGTTCCCTAACGGTCACGGCTCCGATTGAGTTCTCACTCCACACCCGCGGTATGATCAAAGACACTCGGAATGAGACATCTGTCCCGAAGACGCTTCACCCAGTTCGCCGGCGCCGCGGTGCTGGCCGCGCCGGATGGCTCCGCCCAAGGCCGCTCGCTGACTGCGCAACAGCTTGCCGAGCGGATGCAAAAGAGCCTCGGCGCATCTTGGCAGCCGCCCGGAGATCCCGCGACACCGGTCAAAGGCATCGCCACCACCGCTATGGCCACCATGGACGTGCTCACGCGCGCGGTCAAGGCAAACATCAACTTAATCGTGACCCTGGAGCCAACCTTCTTCGACCACTTGGATGCGGAGCCAGTCTTCATTCCCAACGATCCCGTGTATCGCGCCAAGAAAGCCTTCATCGAAAAAAGCGGGCTGGTTGTCTGGCGCTTCACAGACCCTTGGCGCGCCCGCAAACCCGACCCCTTCGCCACCGGTCTCGCCAATACGCTGGGTTGGCGGCAATATCAGGTGACCGACGATGTTCTGCATTACGATCTGCCCGCCGGCACGTTAGCCGCCCTCGCCAAGACGCTGCAGCAGCGGCTCAAAGCGCGGGCCGGCATCCGCGTGCTGGGCGATCCGCAAACCCGCATCCGCCGTATCGCGCTACTTCCCGGCGTCTCGCCACTCGCCGCGGCCATGAAGAACTTGCCCGATGCCGACGTGATCGTAGCCGGCGAAACCCGCGAGTGGGAATCGGTGGAATACGCCGCCGATACAGTTGCGTCGGGTCAAAAGAAGGGCATGATCATGCTCGGCCGCGTCCTGTCGGAAGACCCCGGCATGAACGTTTGCGCCGAATGGCTGAAGACCTTGACGCCGGAGGTTCCGGTCCAATGGCTGCCCGCCGGCGACCCTTACTGGAGGCCGGCCTAGATGACAGCCAACGATGTAGTCGAGCGCATCAAGAAAAATCTCGGCGTGCCCTGGAACGAGCGGAGTTACCGCGACACCTTCAAGGCAGGCAACCCGGATACCGAGGTCAAAGGCATCGCCACCACGTTCATGGCGACGCTCGATGTCATCCAGCGCGCCCATGCCGCCGGGATGAATTTTATCGTCACTCATGAGCCCACCTTCTGGAGCGACACCGACGCCGTCAAGGGTCTCGAGGACGATCCTGTTTTCCGCTTCAAAATGGATTTCTGCAACAAGAACAACATGGTGGTCTGGCGATTCCACGACCACCTGCACGCGCGCAAGCCGGACGTGATGTGGATCGGCCTGGCGCGGGCGCTCGGCTGGCAGAACCGCGAAAGCGGCGCCAACGGGCACATCTACACCCTGCCGCCCACCACCCTGGGAGCTTTGGCCGCCGACGTGAAGAAGCATCTGAATGACCACACGCTGCGCGTCGTGGGCAATCCCGAAGCCAAAGTCAGTAGCATCGCGCTGGGTGTGGGCTACAACATTCCACGCATCTCGGCCGCCGTCGATGTGGTGATGGGCGGCGAAAACACCGAAGCCGACAGCGCCTTCGACGATACCGAATATGCGCTCGATTCCGCGGCGCTCGGCGGGAACAAAGGGCAGATCATCCTCGGCCACCAGGTCTCGGAGGAGCCCGGCATGGAAGATTGCGCCAACTGGCTGCATACGTTTGTTACGGAAGTCCCGATTCAATGGATTCGCGCTAACGAACCTTTTTGGGCTCCGCAGTAAGCGCGGATTCCTGACGGATTGTGGCGCACGACAGAGCGTACACCCACGAAGACGTGTCGAGATGAGTCTCGACACGGCACGCACGAGTGCGTGCGCCACATCTGCTATGCGGGCTAGCCTAGGTTTGGCGCGGGTACCGGTATACTAATGTGAGTTCGGAGGATGCCCATGCCGCACCCGGCAAAGATTCCTATTCTCTTGCTTGCCCTGCTTGCGGGCGCATGCAATCGCAGCCCGGAGGCGAAACAGCTCGCCGCCCTTGACCAGGCCTACCGCTCCGGCGTACTGACCAAAGAGGAGTACGAATCGAAGAAGGCGAGTCTGGCGAAGACCGCGAGCGCGCTGGCTGCGCTCGACAAGGCCCGCGACGCCGGATTGCTTACCGCGGCCGAGTACGAGTCGCGCAAAGCCCGCCTGATGGCCGACGCGCCGGTGGCAGATCCGGCCACGAAGCGGGGCGACGTTCCGGTTCCGGTTCCGGCTCCGGCCTCCGCCGCGGTCACTGGCACACGACGGGAAACCATCACTGACCCGAACCTCCGTCTGACTGCCTATACCGTAACGGTGCCATCCAACTGGCGCTTCGAAGGCATGTTCGTTCCCGGTTCGGGGTGCGTGGCCATCCCCTTCCCGGTTTTCCGTACGCACTCGCCCGACGGGCTCACGGAACTGCGCCGGCTGCCGCGATTCGACTGGAGCTGGACCAATAGCAGGTTCAAACAGGCGCAGAAGGAAGGTTGCCTCGCGCTGCAACGGGAACTCGCCGCGCCCGAATTCCTCAAGTACCTGATGGGTATTCTCGAGGTGTCATATATCCGCGACTTCCCGGTGCCCGAGGCGGCGAAAGAGAACCTGCAGAAGGCGATCGATCAGACCAACGCGCAACTGGCCGAGGGCGCACGCCAGATCGATCGGGTGAACGCCTCGCTGCCGGCCATGCGGAAGATGCCTAAGACCGAGCCCGCCCAGCAGCACGGCGCGCTGGCGGCCGCCATCGCGCAGTTCCGCAACGGCAGCTTCACCATCGAAGAGCAGCTCTTCGCAAGAGTGATCTGCACGCATACGCCGCTCAACAGCAGCCTGGACCCTGGAGCTTTCGGCGAAGCCTGCAACGCCAGCATACGTATCATCCGCGCGCCGCAGGGGCAACTGGATTCCGCTATCGCGCTGGTGGAGAGCGAGGGCCTGGGCGCCGCCGAAAACCAGGAATGGGTGGCCAAATACATGCAGGAGGTCCAGGCTGCCGCCAAGGCCAATTCGGATGCCATTCTCAAGAACGGCGCCGATCAGCGGGCGCGCATGAAAGCGGACTTCGACCGCGCGCAGGCGCTGCGCCAGCAACAGAGCGACCAGTTCATCGCGGCGATGAAGGAGAGCGGGCAGCGCGCGGTCGAGCGCATACAGGAAGGCGCCGCCCGCCGGGACACGTTCACGGCCGACTGGTGTGACTATCTGCTGGATCGCCAGACGGTCGCCGGCTCCAGTGGACTGGCCAAAATCTCCAACGCATACCAGTACACGTGGACCGACGGCTCAGGCAATTATTACCAGACCAATGACATCAATGCCGACCCCAATGGGGTTCTAAGAGGCGATTGGACCAAGGCGGCGCAGGTGCATGGAGACGGTACGGCGAAATGAACCGGCACGTACTGGTCCTCGCTAAAGTGGCCATCGTGGTGATCTCGGCCATCTTGCTTGCGGGCGCGGGCTGCCGGAAGAAGCCGCCGGACAACGCCCAAAAGCTGGCCGCGCTGGAAGAAGGTTACCGGTCCGGCGTCTTCACCAAAGAGGAGTACGAATCCAAAAAAGCAGCGTTGACCGGGACAGTTCCCAGGACAGCTCCCCCAGTGCCAGCCGCGCCAGCCGCACCCGTGGCTGACGCCGAACCGGCACCCCCGCCGCAAGCGCCATCGCCGGCGCCGCCTTCCGAACCGCCCGCCGCACCAGCCGGGAACGCTTCCGCCGCCGGCTGCTCCGACGACGAAATGCGGGCTAATAAAGGGAAGAGGCTTCAGGAGCGCTTCTTCGCGGCGCCACCGGCCACGGTATACAAAGCCGCCGAAGCCGCCCTCGCCAATCTCGACTTCACCATCCATAAGCAAACCGCCACGGAACTGGAGGCCGCACGCGGCAAGCGCGTCGGCGCGATCATCGGCGCGGGCGGCGAACGAGTGTCACTGCGGCTTGAAGCGCACCGCGAGGGAGGCCGCTCGGGCACGCTGGTGACGGGCCTGACAAATCAAGGGCTGGCCGGCAAAATCACGCAGCGCTCATGGACCAGCGCGGTGCTCGCCGAAATCGCTTGCCAGCTTGGCGCCCGGTAGATGGACGGCCTCGCCATTTTCCGCAACAGCCGATTGCTGCTCGGCGTAATTGCACTGTTAGGCGTTTTGTCCGGGTTAGTCTCCGGCTGCATGCTGATCCTCTCCCTGGAGGCCGTCGGAGGCCTCTGGCCCATCTCGGCCGAGCATATCTATACCGTGTTGGCGTTTGCGTTCACGGCCGCTTCCTTCTTCCGTATGTCCGCATGGCTGGCGCAGCGAGCGAGCCGCATGGCCCGGTATTATGCCCGGTTGGACGCCACCGGTATCGCATTCCAGTTGGGCACGAAACGCGATCCGCAAAAGCTCTTTCTGCCGTGGGCTGAGATCACCGGCATCCGGGGACAGCGCATCTTCGGCGGTAAGACCTACCGTGTGGAAACCGCATCGGGCAGTTGGGCGGAATTCTCTTCATACACTTTTTTCCGCCCAACAAAGCTGGCGAAGCTCATTTCCCGCCGCTCCGGACGCCCCATTGAGCGCGCGGCGGGAGTACCGTCCGGCGACAAACCCGATTAGTTCGCAAACCGCTTTCGAAACTGGACGACTTCTTCATGAGAGGGAGGCCAGTTCGCGTCGCACGTATTACAGTGGAATGCCAACGCTCCGGATTTCAGCGCGTCTTCGAATTCTCGCTGGCTGAAAGTAACTGTCTGATTGTGTTCGTTCGGACAAACGATTTCAAAATCAATGGCCTCGCTCATGAGCCTCCTGTCGACCGGCAATGAATATCCTCACCATTCCGATCTCCTAGCTTCGGGTATGTTTTTATACGGCCTAATAGTGAAAACCGCCAACAAGATACACCAAGAGAACAATGATAAGAATGGTTCCGAGGCCAAATCCAGCGCCTCCGCCATAGCCCCATCGCCGGTGCCCGTAGTAGCCGCCACCACCGCCGAACAAAAGAATCAGCAAAATGATCAAAAGTATCATGGGATTGATCTCAGACTATCGATACTACTTTTCAAATACCTTTTCTACGTCGCCGACCTTCTTCTGTATTTTGCCGGCAACCTTTTCGCCGGTTCCTTCGGCTTCAAGGTCAGGGTTGTTTGTCGCGTGGCCCAGCTTCTCTTTGATCGTTCCCTTTAATTCGTGACCGGCGCCTTCAGCCTTATCTCTCGTACTGTCTTTCATGAACTGCCTCCTGTAACGTGCACAACCCTACCAGCAGGTAGATGGCCGAAGTCGGACGGGAGCGATTTTCGTCGAAATGAACCGGCAAATCCGGGTACGCACGGGAGCGATTTGAAAAGAGCGGCGCTCTCCAGATCCATTTATCGAGAGAGGGATGCGGGCTTGCCGCCTAGAGTTTACGCAGTTCAGGCCGCCCCTATTTAGGGGCTATCAACCTCTCGGGGTGCACGACCAGATTCTCGATGAAAAATTCCATCATGTGCTGGTTGTTCACTCCGCTGTGACCCTGGTCGGGACCCACCTGCACTTCGAAACTCTTGCCGGCGCTTTGCAGCGCGCGAATCAGTTGCATCGAATTGTTGGGGTGCACGTTGTTATCCGCGGTCCCGTAATAGAGCAGCAGACGGCCGCGCAGGTCCTTGGCGAAGTTCATGGCGCTACCGGCTTCGTAGCCCTCTTTGTTCCCCTCGGGGATCCACATGTAACGCTCCGTGTAAATCGAGTCGTAGTTATACCACGAGGTCGGCGGCGAAGAAGCCGACGCGGCCGCAAACACATCCGGGTGCCGCAGAATCTCCATGGCCGACGTGTATCCGCCGTACGAAGTGCCATAGATCCCCACGCGCGTCTTATCGAAATATGGCCGGTTCCAGAGCGCTTTGATGCCCTCTGCCATATCGTCCATCTCGGTGACGCCAAGCTTGAGGTAGATGGAATCCAAGACGCGCTTGCCCATTCCCGGCATGGCACGGGAGGAGAGCGAGACCACCAGGAACCCGTATTCGGTGGTGGGGCTCGGAGTAGCGAAATTTTCGGTGGGCACATTATTGCCGGCCGCGGGACCGCCGTACACCGAAACCAGCGTCGGATACTTCTTGCTCGGGTCAAAGTTAGACGGGAAGGCGATGGTTCCGAATAGCGGGGTCTTTCCGTCGGCGGCCTTATAGGTGTACATCTCGACCTTCTTCAGGCCAAGCTGATCGAACTTAGAAGTGTCGGCCTTGGCCAGTTGCGCCACGACCTTCCCCGACGCATCCAGAAGCTGTGTGGCTGCCGGCTGGTCGTGAGTCTGGTAGACATCGACGATAAACTGATTGTCCGATGAAATACCGCAGCTCGCCCCGACGCCACCCGCGTCCACCGCCGCGGCCGCCGCGACCGCCTCCGCCGCCTTGTCCGCAAGCGCCGATGGTGTGGTTGAATTTCGGATCGGTCAGGCGCACATCCCCTTTGCCGTCCAGTCCGACGCGGTGAAGCTGCATCTTCATGAAGTTGTCGCCGTCGCGCGCCATGTAGAACATGACGCCGGCGGGCTCATCGACTTTCACGATATTGCCCGATTCGAAGGTCGTGTTGTTGGTAAGGGTCGCGAGTTGCTTGCCACGTCAGATCGTAGAGATAGAAGTTACGCCAGCCGTTGCGCTCCGATTCCCAGATGAACCGCCGATTATCCTTCAGATACTGCATGGCGGGGCGGTTGTTGGTCCAACCGGTCAGCCACTCCTCATGCACCACCACCCGGCACGTGCCGTTGGCCGGGCTGCAAGCCACGAACTCCATGATCTGCTGGCGGCGATTGGTGCGGTTCAGGAAAAGCTCGGTGCCGTCGGGCGACCAGCGCACATCGTAGGCATAATGCCCGACCACGTCATCGGAGAACGGCTTCCCGTTCCGGATGTCCATCTTCACGGACTTTCCCGCGGCAGCGTCGTAGATGAAGATATCGGCGATCGGATTCGGCGCGCCCGGCTTCGGGTAAGCCTCGACATCCATGGTGTCCTGCACCGCCGTCTGGTTCATTTGCAGGTAGAAGTCTTTTACCTGACTTTCGTCGAAGCGATAGTATCCGACCTTCGAGCTATCGGGCGACCACCAGATCGCGGTGGTCTGGCCAAGTTCCTCGCCATAAACCCAGCTGCCGGTCCCGTACTTAATGCGTCCCTTCACGCTGCCGTCCGTACTGATGGCCTTTTCGTTCGATCCGTCAAAATTGGCGATCCACAGATTGCGATTGCGGTAAAAGGCCTTCAGCTTATGGTCGGGAGATTCGACGCAGAACGCCTGCCGGCCGCGCGCTGTGGCGCCGGCAGGGCAGCCCTCCACAGGGGTGGCCGGCATCTCCGATTGCTCCTGCTCCATACCGCCGCGGCCGCCGCCTGCGCCGCTGGCCCTGCACCTGCTCCCGCCTGCTGTCCCTCAACGCCGGCCGGCGGCTGACCGCCTCTTCCGCCACGCCCGCCGCGCCCGCCCGCATTGCCGGCCGGCTCCGGCGCGTCGCCGGTCACCGCGGCTTCGCGGGTGGCTGTATCGTATTTGTACGATTTCCCGCCGAAATTGTAAGTAAAGCTCTTGCCGTCGCCCGCCCAAGTCACGGCCACGGATCCGGGTGTGACGGAGCCATTGATCTGGGGCTGCATCTTGGTGAACTGATCGTACCCCGGCATCTCCTTGATGCGATCCTGCGCCAGCATGACGGTGGCGCCGGCAAGCCCGAGCAGTGCTGTTGCGATGAGTGCGCGCATGAACATTTCGGGATTATAGCAGCACGACAGCGCCAGAATTTCGAATCACAGGCGAGACGCGCCCCCTCCAGCCGCCGGGTGGCATCGTCTTCTTCGCCGCCACTCCCCCATTGGATTAAGATTGCAGAAAGGTCATCTCAGGAGGGACAGGCGATGGAAGACGCCACACCGTCGGGCAGCCTGCAAGAAGGCCAAGGCATCGCGGGAGATTGGCAGGGAACGGTCGGCGACCAGAAGCGTCGCCTGGTGGTGCGCATTGCGGCGGCAGACAACGGCGGGTGGAAAGCTACGTTCCATCCTATCGATCAGACCGCGCAGCCGATCCCAATCGACTCCGTGGTCGTCGAACGCCACTCCCTCAAATTGGCGATCAATGCAATTCGCGGCGCTTACGAGGGGACGATCAGCGCCGACGCGGAATCCATCGCCGGAACCTGGACACAGGGGAAATCGATGCCGCTCGAGCTGCGGCGCGCGACGAAGGAATCCGCGTGGCTGGAGGCGCCCGTTCCTTATCACGTGCAGTTTATAGAAGTGGAAGCCGGCGTAAAGCTGGAAGTGGTGGACTGGGGCGGCTCCGGACGGCCTCTGGTCCTGCTGTCGGGCATGGGAGCCACTGCCCACACGTTCGACAAGTTTGCAGCCAAGCTCACGCCTTCGTACCACGTCTACGGCATCACGCGTCGCGGGTTCGGAGCCTCCAGTGTTCCTCCCTCCGGCTACTCGGCCGACCGGCTCGGCGACGACGTACTCGCGGTTCTTGCCGCGTTGAACGTGAATCGCCCGGTGTTGGTTGGGAGTTCCATAGCGGGCCAAGAGCTCAGCTCGGCCGGATCCCGCTATCCCGAGAAAGTAGCCGGATTGATTTACCTGGACGCCGCCTATTCGTATGCGTACTACGACAGCTCGCTTGGCGACCTGAATATCGAGCTGATCGAAATGAGCCGGAAACTCGAAGAGCTGCAATCGAAGTTCCTGCAGGATACAAGACCGCTGATTCAGGAACTGCTGGAGACGGACCTCCCCAGGTTGGAAAGGGTCCTCAGGGAGAGACAGAAAGACCTGCAGGCGGCTCCGGCAGCGCTTTTAGCCGGGTATACGCAAGCGGAGGCCCATCTTCCTCCGGCGATTCCGGCAATCAATGCCGGGCGGCAGAAGTACACACACATTCCGGTTCCAATACTCGCGATCTACGCCCTTCCTCCCAATTTTGAAAACCTACCCGGCGATCCCGGCGAACGGGCGGCATTCGAAGCGCGGACTGCGGTTACAACCGAGGCGCAGGCGAAGGCATTCGAAGCCGGCATGCCTTCTGCCCGCGTGGTGCGCCTGCCGCATGCCAGGCACGAAGTGTTCTCCTCGAACGAAGAGGACGTGCTCCGCGAGATGAATGCTTTCATTGGGGGCCTGTCATAAGGGCCGCTTGGGACCGGCTAATGTGTCAACGTCGGCAAAGTCAGGACGTTCCCCTTCGTCAGGTCGATTGGCGTCGGCGAGGAAGTTCCTTTGCCGAGGCCTCGGCTCCAGGTGGTTCACGGAACGGTTCCACAGAAATGCGCTCGTAACACACTTCCAGCACGGTCAGGTATTCCGTACCGCCCGGCGCTTGGAGAACTACGCGGTCGCCCGCTGCCGACTTCATCAACGCGCGCCCCAGAGGCGACACCCAACTGATGTGGTTGCGGTTGAGATCGACCTCGTCGGTGCCCACGATGCTCACCACTCGCTCCGTTCCCGCGGCATTGGCATAGCGCACGGTCGCTCCGAAGAATGCCCGCGCCGCCGCCTGCCCCGCTCTCGGACTTTCCGGGTCCACCACTTCCGCGGCCTCGATTCGCTTCGTGAGAAAGCGAATCCGCCCATCGATCTGGCGCAGCCGCCGCTTGCCGTACTGATAGTCGGCGTTTTCACTGCGATCGCCGTTGCTCGCAGCCCACGCCACCACCTTCGTCACGGCCGGGCGTTCCCTGGTGAGCAGAAACCGGTGCTCATCTTTGAGGCGCTGCAGGCCGCCCGGCGTTATGTAGTTCTTGCCTCGCGTCGCGGGCTCGTCTGCTTGCGGTTTTCTCGTAAACCCTTTTCGCATATCGTAGTCCTTCCAGCGCGAATCCACTGGCGCAAGGCTCTCAGGAAATGGAAGCGCCGGCCTGTCCCTACTATTGGCGCAAATTTCCCGCGGATGAACCAGTTATCCTCGCGACTGGATCTTCGCACTCAGTCTCTCATTGATCTTATCCATCATTTCGGACAAGTGCCGGCGAAGGCGTCGTGGGCGCGGAGTTACTCGCCGAAGATTACTCCCTGCCCCGCATAGCGGCAAGCCGCAAACGGGACAGCCATCGCCCTGAGGCTATGTCACTTCCGGCATTTGGCCGATTGGCAATCGGCCGCAGGTTGGCAACCTGCCCCACATCGGTTGTGCCACTTTGCGGTGAGCGGATGAAATCGTCGCGGCGCGCGAAGAGACAAAATCATAGCGAACCATACGGGAATTTGGCGCCTGCTCTTTCGTCTTGCAATGGCCCAAAGACCAGGCCGCCGCCGCCGCTCCCGGCGCGCCCCATGTTCCGGCGACTGGAGAAGCCCGCCGGCAGGGGGCAGCTGAAGCCGCGCTACCGGGCTCAGCGTTAGAGCCTCTCTTCCAAGAGCACGCTGACCGTGTCGCCAAAGTTTCTCCCGATGGCTTGGCGAATGTCTGCTTTTACGGGCAGTTTGTGGGTGCCGTCCCCCATGGCCATAAATGAGCTTTGGAACGGATGACCGTCAATTCTGCCGCGAACTTTAACCAGACCGCGAGTTCCGAAAAATATTGCTGATTTGGGCCAGACCACGTAAGTCCAGCCGCCCTTCTTGTCACTCTTCTGTAGAGTAGCGGTGAACGCCTCATTGAGCGTCCTTGTCTTTTCGCCTTTCACAGTTTACTCGTGGCTCTTCGCATTGGGGTCAGGGGCCGGGGTTGGGATGCGTGGGAGCATCTCCGCGCGGGTGGCTGCGTTGTAGGCAAACCACGCTTCGATCATGGAACTCTGCATCACATCGTCCTTCTGCACGCGGTCATAGGTATCCGCGTTGGAGTGGTGGGTACGGGTACCGTACTCCAACCCATCCTGCTGGAAACCGATGCCGTTCAGGCCGATCCACGAAAAGGCGGTCGAGTCCGTGCCACCGGGGCTCGCGGTGGGTCTGAACTGATCCCCGCCGGAAACAGCAACAATATGCTGGTCCTTGATGGGCTCAATCCAGGACTTGAAGATGGCCGCCATCTGCGGACTACCTCCCGCCGAGACTCCGCGGAAGCGGCCGGAGCCGCCGTCGTCGTTAAAGTACACATCCAGCTTGTCGTACTCGGGGGTCTTCACCATGGTGGTGCGTTGCGCGAAGTGCTGCTGCACGTAGGCGGTTGAGCCGTAGACGCCCTCCTCTTCGCCGCCCCACAGGGCAACGCGAACCGTACGCGCCATGGTTTGATGGGCCCGCCTTGTGCAGCGTAGCCAGAATGCGCACCGCCTCCATCGCCACTGAAGATCCCGTGCCGTTATCCGTGGCGCCGGTGCCGCCCTGCCAGCTGTCGAAGTGACCGCCGAGCATGACGACTTCGTCCGCTTTGGTGGTGCCCGGAATCTCGCCGATGACATTGAATGCGTTCTGGTCTTCCTTCTGATAGTCGACAGCGATATCGAAGTTCAGCTTCGGCGTGATGCCGTGCTGCACCAGGCGGACGAGGCGGTTATACTGCTCTGCCCCAATGGCGACGATCGGAGACGGAATCGGATCCTTGGGATTCTCCGACCCGCCATACGTGGAAAAGATCGTACCGCCGTCTCCGTTGTAACCCGGCGTGATGGAAATGGCCACGCCCTCTTCCTTCAGGAAGGCGTTGACCTCGTTGCGCAGGACCCCGTTCTTCTCATTGGCCAGGGCAAGCGACGTCGGCGTGTACTCCCATTCGCCTTCACCGGGGCGCCCGCGCCCGCTGGGGTCGCGATTGAGCTGCAGCGCCACGGCCCGCCGCTCCGCGCTCCGCGCCCGCCGCCACCCCCGCCGCGCGCGCCTCCGCGTGCCAGAATTTCCTCATCCGTTGGGGAAGGCTGCGCGTCCGCCCGCGTGTGGAGCGTGAGCGGAGCCGGGTCAAACATCAGCAGCGCCTTGCCCTTCAGCTTGCCATGGTATTTGGCGAAATCTGCTTTCGAGTGGATGGGCGCCCACACCGGCTCGACCGTGATCGGGCCGTTCGTCCCAGGCGTCCATGCCAGCGGGAACCCGGTAAACGCAGCATAGACCGGAGTCTCCATCGCGGCGTAGAAATGCTTGATCTGCCACCCATAGCCGAAGGGCCACTTTTCCAGGTGGACGTTCTGAAGTCCCCACTCTTTCATCTGCTTCATGGCCCATTCGGCGGCGAGCTTGTGATTGCGGCTGTTGGTGACGCGCGGACCGTACACCTCGGACATCCAGAAGAGGTTTTCCATCACTTGCGAGTGCTGGAAGGCCTCGGTCTTGATCTGGGCCAGGGCGTCCAGATCGACTTTGTCGCCTCCTGTTGCCTGCGCGAAGGAAGCCGGGATGAGGAAGAGGGCCGTGACCATCGCGGCAGCCTGCCTGAAGCGGAGTAGATTCATGGAGATTCTCGCTTTCTCCGGTACTGGACGTCCCGTATGCAGCGTTCGAGGGAGCGTGCCCGGATGGGAACAAGAAATCATTCTCGCACACT
>CAWEDI010000025.1:0-132272 GCA_963807735.1 uncultured Pseudomonadota bacterium
CGGGGCGCGCACTTCTCAGCGGGCCATGACTACAAGGAGCGGCAGCGCGGCCTCGACGGCTATGTCATGGAGAGCCATTACGCGTTCGAGCAGCGATATTATCTCGACTATTGCTTGCACATCTGGGATCTGCGAAAGCCGATCGTCGCCCAGGTGCAAGGCGCCTGTGTCGCCGGCGGCTTCATGCTGGCCAACATGTGCGATCTGATCGTTGCTTCGGAGAGCGCATATTTCCTCGATCCCGTTGCGCAGACAATGGCGACGGCGGCGACGGAAATCCTGTGCCACCCTTGGTTGATGGGGCTGCGACGAGCCAAGGAATTCCTATTCCTCGGCGAGCGCATGAGCGCCGCCGAAGCTTATCGGATTGGATTGGTAAACCGCGTCGTCGAGGAGGAAGGGCTGGCCGACGCGACGCTCGCGATCGCCGAGCGGATCGCCTCCGCCGCGCCCTTTACCATGAGCCTGCTGAAACGATCGCTCAATCGGACCGCCGATACGCAGGGTTTCCGGGCCTCCGTGCAGGCGCATTTTGACGCCCACATGCTGGGACACAACTCGCGCGCATTTCGTGAGGTCGCGGAGGCGGGGCTTTCGGCCGCTATCACCAAGAACAAGGCGCTCTGAGGTCATGCCGACGTTGCGACGCGCGAGCGAGGACGAGTAGCATGGACGCCGCCCCTGACTCCCAGTCCCAATATTTACGCTTGATCCGCGATAGCGTCGGCGCGGTCGCGCCGCGCGGAGGCGACGCGAGGCGAGTGCGCGCGCTGCGCTTTCAGTCGCCAGGTTTCGATTGGGACGTGTGGAGGCGAATGTGCGAACTCGGCTGGCCGGCGCTGCGGTTGAGCGAGGAGCGAGGCGGACTAGGCCTCGGCCTTGAGGCGTTCTGCGCTATCGCCGAGGAACTCGGAGCCGCCCTCGCGCCCGAGCCATTCCTCGCCTGCGGCGCGCTGGTTCCGGCGCTGCCCCGCTCGATCGCGGACCAGGTCGTGGCCGGCGAACTCCTCGTGGTCGCGGCGACTCTGGAGGGTCGCGATTCGGTCGACAGCGAGCCGGCGACGACCCTTGAAGAGGGCGTCGTGAACGGCGCGAAGAAGTTCGTGCCTCTGGCGTCGGTGGCGGATATGTTCCTCGTGACCGCTCGGCAGGGTCTCTCACTCGTGCGCCGAGACGCGCGTGGCGTTCGAGTTGACGAGTATTGCACGGTCGACGGCGGATTCGCGGGCGACGTCACGTTCGCCAACGCTCTGGGTGAGAGCGTCGCCGGCGACCTCGCCGAGCTCAGCGAGGAGGCGACGCTCGCGACCGCGCATTATTTGTTTGGCGCGATGCAACGCGCTTTTGAGATCACGCTTGAGTACGTGAAGACGCGCAAGCAATTCGGTCAGACGATCGGCTCGTTTCAGGCGATCCGGCATCGGTTCGTCGATCTCAAGATACAGTTGGAGCTGGCTCGCGCCGTGCTCGCCGAGGCCGTGCGGCTGGTGGACGCAAGCGCAGGTCGCGCCCTTCGGTCCGCAACCGTCAGCCGCGCCTGGGCGAGAACGTCAGAGGCGGCGATGACGGTTGCGCGAGAGTCGGTGCAGTTCCATGGCGCGATCGGCTATACGGACGCCTGTGACATCGGGCTTTACGTTCGCAAAACGCTGGCGTTGGCGAATGCTCACGGCTCTCCGGACGAGCGTCGGCGGCGCTTCCTCGCATCGCAACGCGAAGCTTCGCAGACAGCTTCTGACGAGGCAAGCGTGACGCTTGCTTCCGAGGGCGATGACTACAACGAGTGGTCAGACGAAGCTTTTCGCCGCCACGTCCGCGATTGGATCGAGGCCAACTATCCCGAGAGCTTGCCGCGCCATCCCACCTATCGACCGCGCCAGGCGGCGACAAAGGTCTGGCATGATCGATTGGCGGCGCGCGGCTGGCTCGCGCCGGCGTGGCCGAAGGCAGTCGGCGGCATGGGGCTCTCGACTGCAAAGCGCATCGTAATGATGCAAGAATTTGACCGTTTCGGCTGCGCGCGCTTCAGCGATCAGGGCGTCAACACGGTAGGACCGATGTTGCTCCATTTCGGCTCAGACGAGCAGAGGCGAGAATTTCTTCCGAAAATCCTAACGGGCGAATATATCTTCGCTCAAGGCTACAGCGAACCCGGATCGGGTTCCGATCTCGCGAGCCTGCGCACCGAGGCGCTGTTCGACGGCGAAGCCTGGATCCTTAATGGCCAGAAGACTTGGACTTCCTTCGCGACCGACGCAAATTGGCTGCACGTGCTCGCTAGGACCGAAAAGACCGCGAAGCGGCAGGATGGCATAAGCGTGTTCCTCGTGCCGACCGGCGCTCCCGGCGTCACCGTGCGGGAATTCGATAATCTCGCGATGCATGGCGAGTTCTGCGACGTGTTCTTTGACAACGTCCGTCTGGAGCCATCCTGGTTGGTCGGCGAAGCGGGCGGCGGTTGGGCGATCGCGAGGGCGTTGCTTGAGTTCGAGCGCATCTTCTTCGGTTCGGTCGCGCAGTCGGCAAAGGCGCTCGATCGGTTGGAAACTTTGATCGCGAAGTTCGGGCTCGGTTCCGATGCCGTCATGCTTGATAAGCTTGCGCGGTTGCGGGCGGATCTCGCCGACCATGCGTCGCTGTATGAGGTGCACCTTGACCAGGCCCGACGCGGCGAGACTCTCGGGCCGGAGGTTTCCATGCTGAAAATCCACCAGACCGAGCTTTACAAGCGTATCTGCCAGGTCGCGTTGGACATCTCCGGCGGATACGCCGCACGCGTTGGCGGCGCTGAGGAGACCGACGGCGTCGATTCCGCCGCGATGTGGCTACAGGCATTGCCGTCAACTATCTACAGCGGCAGTTCCGAAATTCAGCGCGAGATCGTGTCGCGCCAAGTCTTACGGCTATAGTTCGAATACGTCCGACAGGATTGGATTTCTCGATCGTGCAAACCGCGCCGAAAGTCAGCCCCTTGGAAGGCGTGACCGTTCTCGACTTCACGACTTTGCTGCCGGGGCCATTGGCGACGTTGACGCTCGCGGACGCGGGTGCGCGGGTCATCAAGATTGAACCGATCGGCGGCGAGGCGGCGCGTCATCTGGCGCCGTTCGTCGGAGAGGGCGAGCAGAGAAGATCGGCGCCTTATGCGATCCTCAATCGCGGCAAGACGGTGATGGAGCTCGACGTGCGGGAGGCGGCCGCGCACGAAGCGATACTCGCGTTGGTCAAGACGGCGGACGTTGTGGTCGAACAATTTCGTCCCGGCGTGATGAAGCGGCTCGGCCTGGACTACGACGTGCTGCGCAAGGTCAATCCGCGCCTCGTCTATTGTTCGATCTCCAGTTATGGACAAGAGGGCCCCAGCGCGCTGGAACCTGGCCACGACCTCAACTATCAAGCGCGCGCGGGCGTACTATCGCTGTCGCCGGGACCGCTGGAACGCCCAACGTTGCCGCCGGTGCTGACCGCCGACATTGGCGCCGGCACATTGCCGGCGATTTTCAACATCATGCTCGCGCTGTTCCGGCGCGAGCGCACCGGCGAAGGGGCATATCTGGACATCGCGATCGCCGACGGATTGTTCGCCTTCGCGACGCCGGCTTTGTGGCAGGGGCGCGTGACGGGCGAGTTTCCCAAGCCTGGCGAGGCGCGACTGTCGGGTGGGCTACCACGCTACGACCTTTATGCGACGCGCGACGACCGGCTCGTGGCGGTCGGCGCCCTGGAGGAGAAGTTCTGGCGGAATTTCTGCGATTTGATTGAGCTGCCGGAGGCGTTGCGGCGCGATCATGATACGCCGGCGCAGACGCGTCAGGCGGTGGCGGAACGGATTGGCGAACATACTGCGAGCGAATGGGGCGCCAGGTTTGCTACGACCGACTGCTGCGCCAATGTCGTCGCGACGCTGGAGGAGGCGTTGCGGGACCCACAGTTCCTTGCGCGCGGATTGTTTACGGCCGTGGCGCCGGTCTCGGACGGCCATACCGCGCCGGCCGCGGTGACGCCACTCGCCCCGATCTATCGGTGAGTGACGGTCGATGTCGGGAGTTGTTCATTGATCGGCGCCGTTCACATCGGAAAGGAAGAGTTTGATGATTCTCGAAGACCGCACCGGCGGCGTGGTCACGCTGACCTTCAACGATCCGAAGCGGCGGAACGCGTTCTCGATGGAATTGCGTTTCGACCTGCTTGAACGGCTGCGCAGGCTCGAACCCGACCCGACCGTCCGCGTCATCGTTCTCACGGGCGGCGCGGAAGTTTTTTGCGTCGGCGGAGACATCTCGGCGATGGGGCGTCAGGCGATCGGACCCGCACTGGAGCGCTTGCGCGTGGTTCATGACATTTGCCGGTTGGTGCTGCTGAGCGGCAAGCCTTTTGTCGCCGCCGTCGAGGGTTGGGCCGTGGGAGGCGGCCTTTCGCTGGCGTTGTTGTGCGACACCATCGTCGCCGGCGCGACCGCGCGTTTCAAGGCGCCGTTCGGCGACCTCGGGGTCGTCGGCGACATCGGCATCATGCACACGCTGCCCGCCCGCGTCGGGGTCGCGAGGGCCAAGCAGATCCTGTTCTACGGCGAGACCATTTCCGCCAACGAGGCGCTCGCGTGGGGGCTCGTCGATCACGTCGTCGGCGCCGGTCAGGCCTACTCCGAAGCCGCTCGCCGCGCCGGGCTTCTGGAGGCGCGCGCGCCGCTGCCCTTCGGTCTGACCAAATCTATTCTCAACAAAGGGCTCGACGATTTGCTCGCCCGCGAACGCGAGGTGCAGGCGATGCTGCTTGGCTCCGCCGATCACGACGAGGGCAAGACCGCGTTTTTCGAGAAGCGCCGTGCGATATTCTCGGGGCAATGAAGGCGTCGCGGCCTTGCTCCCGTATATGTTCGAATATAAAGTGATGCAGGGAGACCAACGATGGCCGACTGGCGATCTTATGACGAGTTCAACGTCGGGGACAGTTTTCCCGAGGCGCCCTATCGCTATGTCGTGTCCGCCGAGGCCGCGGGCGATCTGCGAGCGCTGACAGCGCGGGCGCGAGGCAGCCAAGCGCAAGCGGAGCGCGATGTCGCGCCGCCGATGTTGGCGGCGATCTACATCCGTGGCGCGCAGAACGCGCTGCGAGGGCCGCCCGGCGGCATCCACGCCAAGCAGCGGTTTCACTTCCTGAGACCAGTCCGCGTCGGCGACACGCTGGAGACGACGCTTACCGTCAAGGACAAGTACGAAAAGAAGGGGCGGCGCTACGTCGTTTCGGAGACGCGCACGATCAACCAACAGGGCGAAGAAGTCACGCGCGGCGAAATCGTATCGATCTGGGGAGGGCAGAAATGAGCGCCGCAGGCCGGAAGCTCGTTCGCGTCTACCACGTCGATCAGGCCTTGATTGACGCCTACGCCAATGTGTCGGGCGACCATAATCCGCTGCACACGGATCCGGCGTTCGCCGCGACCACGCATTTCGGCCGAACGATAGCCCACGGCATGATGACGCTGGCCTTCGTCTCCGAGTCGCTCGAACACTGGTGCGGCGGCGTCTGGGCGAACGGAGGAGCGATCGAGGCGACGTTTCTTTCTCCGGTGTTTCCGGGCGATGAGGTCGAGGTCTCGGCAATCGAGACGACGGTCGCGGCGCCCGCGCGGGTTTGCGCGATCGAATGCCGCGTCGGAGAACGCGCGATCCTGAGCGCCACCGCGCATTGGACGGCGCCCGAGCGAGAGGAATTCGGCCATGCGTGAAGCCGCGATCGCCGGCGTTGCGGACGCGCCGCTGCGCGACGGCCGGTTGGCGACGCCCGGCTCCGTGCTGCAAACGCAGGCAAGATGCGCGAAGGAGGCCCTGAACGCCACCGGGTTGCGGTTAAGCGATGTCGATGCTCTCCTTACTGCCGGCCTATGGGGCATTCCGGGTGTGGGCCAACTCCCGACCGTCACTTTGTCCGAATATTTGAACATCCGGCCGATCTTGCATGACGGCACCAACATTGGCGGCTGCGCGTTCGAGGCGCATTTGACGCATGCGGTGCAGGCGATCGAGCAAGGGCTTTGCGAGGTCGCGCTGATCACCTATGGGTCGACGCAGCGCTCGGACGCCAGTCGCAGTTTGGGGGGGCGACCCGCCAATCTCACCATGCAATTCGAGACGCCGTGGGGGCTTCCGACCCCGGTTGGAGGCTACGCGCTCGCCGCGGCGAGGCACTTCCACGAATTCGGAACCACCTCGACCGATCTCGCCGAGATCGCGGTCGCCGCTCGCGGCTGGGCCGCGCTCAATCCCGCTGCGACCAAGCGCGAGCCTATCAACGTCGAGGACGTGCTGGCGGCGCCGCGCATTTCGACCCCGCTCGGTTTGCTGGATTGCTGTCTCGTGACCGACGGCGGCGGCGCGATCGTGGTGACGACGGCCGACCACGCGCGCGGCGCCGGGATCAAACCCATCTACCTGCGCGGGCACGGGCAGGCGGCGACGCATTGGACGGTTGCGGCGATGCCGGACCTGGCGCGGCTGACCGCCGCCGAAATCGCCGGCAAGGGCGCGTTCGAGCGTGCGGGGATTTCGCATGACCGGGTTGATCTCGTCGAAGTGTACGATTCCTTCACCATCACCACGCTGATGACGCTGGAGGCGCTCGGCTTCTGTAAGCCGGGCGAGGGCGGGGCGTTCGTCTCCGGCGGCCGCATCGCGCCCGGCGGCGCCTTTCCACTCAACACCAACGGAGGCGGCCTGTCCTACGCCCATCCCGGCATGTACGGCATTTTCCTGCTCATCGAGGCGGTGCGTCAGATGCGCGGGGAGGTGGAGCCGGAGCGGCGCGTTCCCAACGTCGAAATCGCGCTCGTCCACGGCACCGGCGGCACCTTGTCGAGCGGTGCGACGTGCATTCTGGCGACGAGTTGAAGCGATGACCGTTCCGAAACCGCTCCCGCAGATTGATCCGGGCACGGCGCTCTATTGGGAGAGCCTGCGCGAGGGCGAATTCCTCCTGAAATCGTGCCGATCTTGCGGTAAGTCGCACTTTTATCCGCGCGAATCCTGCCCGTATTGCGAATCCGCCGACCTCGATTGGAGGCAAGCGAGCGGCCTCGGCGAAATCTACAGTTTCACCGTCTGCGTGCGTCCCGCCGGACCAGCGTTCGCCGGGGACGCGCCCTACGTAATCGCCATAGTTACGCTCGACGAGGGGCCTCGGATGATGACCTGGATCTTGGGCGCGCACGCGGAGATCGCGATCGGGAAGCGCGTACGCCTGAAGCCGATGGCGGTCTCCGAGACCGTCACGCTGCCGATGTTTGAGCTTTGCGATTGAAATATGCGCGCAACGCGGGCGGACGATTGAACAGGGAGTGCGGATCCATGACGTCTTTGGTGCTGAGCCGGATTGAGAACAAAATAGGCTACATCACGCTGAATAGGCCGGAGACCCGCAACGGACTGGTGCCGGAGCTTCTGCATGAACTGATCGGAATCATTCAGCGCTTCGATGCGGATCCCAATGTGCGCGTGCTGCTGTTGACCGGCGCCGGCCCCGACTTTTCCTCGGGGGGCGATAAGGCCTTCCTGCGCAAGGTGCAAAGCATGTCGCCGGATCAGGTGCGCAACCAGATCTATGGCGCGTTTCTCGGCGGCGTGCGGGCGCTGAAATTGTGCGGCAAGCCGACCATCGCGGCAATAAACGGCGGCGCCGTCGGCGCTGGCTGCGAGCTTGCCGTCGCGGCGGATTTCCGCGTGATGGCGCCGAAGTCGTTCCTGCATGAGAACTGGACCGCGGTCGGCACGATTCCGCCGCTCGGCGGCATGTTTCTGTTGCCAAGACTGATCGGCCTCGAACGCGCCTCCAACATGATCATGCGCGCGCAGCGAGTCTACGGCCCGGAGGCGCTGACGATCGGTTTGGCGACAAAGCTTTCCGAGGAAGACAAGATGTTTGAGGCCGCGGAGGAACTCGCTCGCGACATCGCCAAGCGTTCGCCAAAGGCTCTCGCCTGGGCGAAGGTCGGCTTGCGCCGAGGCATGGAGGGAACCTTGGCCGGGGAGTGGGATTTTAACCTGCTCGCCCAGGGAACGCTCGTCGCCGGCCCCGATTTCGCTGAGTGGCTCGACGCCATCGAAGCCAAGCGCGAGCCCAATTACGCCTGAGGCTTCGATACACCCTGCCTTAGGCCGGCCACGAAGGGTTGCAAGGTCTCCCGCCACTGATCGCCGGGTGCGACCGCGAACGTACGCAGTTCGCCGCGCCGCTCCTTTGGGCGACGGGCGCAGGTGTTCGATTGACCGCGCAGGTGGTTCGCATTCGGACGCAATTCTACTCCGCCGACGTGATATCCATTTTCTGCATCGAAGACCTCGGCGTAAAGCTCTGCTTCCTTCAGCCGGACAAATTCCGCAGCCTGAATCTCGATGAGCTGTGTATGGTCGGGTCGATCTATAATGCGCGCATCAGAACCTTTCATTCCGAAATGAACGCCCCTTTTTCGTTGTCAGAATCATTCTCGCCGAAGAACGGGAACCTGCCGGGACCGAGTGGCCTGATCCGGACTCGCGCTTCGTCGCCCGCTTGCACCGCGTGTTCGACCGGAGGAATAAGCATCTCGAACTCATCCGCCTCATTATCCGCGTTCTTCACCAACACCAAAAACGGTTTGCCGACGGGGACATGAATTTCGGACGGTGAAAATGCGTGCTCCTCCAGCACAATTTCGTAGGTCTTGAGATCCTGGGCCTGACTCGGCTGAAAATTGCGCCCGGCCAACACCACAACGAGAGCCGCCGGGATACGAGACGACATAATTCTGTCCCATGTGTGACGCCCGGCCCCGCGAATGCCGGGCCGGGCCTGCTAGAGGAATGGGTCCCTGACTGGATCAGCGGTCGAAATCGAACAGATCCCAGAGATCGCCGAGCGCCGGCGAGTTCACGGGGACATACGGGTTCGCCGCCATTATCGGATCCGGAAGATTGTCGCGGCTGCGCTTCGTGATCGTCGAGAGACCCCAGTTGCGCTCGATGAACTTCGCGATCGACACGTGATCGGAGTATGTATGCGAGATATGGCCGCCCAGGCTATATTGGGAGACCACGATCATCGGTATGCGCGTGCCGTCGCCGAAGAAGTCGAGCGGCTGCACGTAGCCCGAGTCCCAATATCCGCCACCTTCATCAAACGTGATCATGATCGCGGTGTTGGCGGTGAGGGCCGGGTTGGAGTGGACCGCCTTGATGACCTTCTTCACGTAAGCCTCGAACAGGCTCAGCTTCGAAGACGCCGGATGACCGTCGGTGAGACCGCTCGGTTTGACATACGAGACCGCCGGGATCGTGCCAGCCGCGATCTCGGTGTACAGAGCCGACGTGTCCAACAGGTGCTGCTTGCGCAAGGTTGGATTGGTCATGATCGCCGTATCATACTGCGCCCAATTGCAAATGTTGCAGTACTCATCGGTCGGGCTTTGATCGTATTTGTCGTTGAGATACTCGTTGAACTGGTCGCCAAAATAGGCCCAAGAGACCTGGTTGGCGATCAGCAGGTCGCCGATCGTCGGTACGCTCGACGGCGGCGCCGTGTATACATAGTTGCTTGGATTGGTGTCGGTGTAGGCGTTGCTGCCATCACCGAAATAGCCAGGGTTATAGTTGTTGACGAGATAGTAGTGGTTGGAATCGCAGTTCGGTTTGACTGGATTCGGCAGGTGGCTCATGTAGTTGAGCTGATCGGCCACGCCCGGCTGGGCGGGATCCGAGCAGTTCACGTAGGACCCGCCGCCATAGTTGGCGCTGGGCGATTTCGCGGTCGGAGAGCCGCTGCCGCCGCCGTAGCCGTCCTGGGTCTGGAGCAGATACCGATCAGACAGAATCGGCCCGTCATTGCGAGCGAAGCGAAGCAATCCAACGCGCCGAGATCGTAGGCTAGTTGGTTAAGCTCGGCTCGGCGGAGATGGATGGCTTCGCTTCGTTCGCCATGACGGCGGTACAACTTGATCGGTAACCGCTCTAATAGTTGTTAGTGCCGGGTTGCGGGTTAAGGTTCTCGATCTCGCTAAGCGCGGACGTGAAGCCGGGGACCGGCGTGCCAGGGTTTTGCGGATTAACCGGATTGTTTGCCGGCTGCGCCGCGCTCGCGCTCCTCTGGAAGTAGATCGCGTCGGCGGCGCCGAGCATGATATGATTGGCGCCGGCGCCGCCCTTGACGGACTGATGGAAATTGTCGCTCATCGAATAGTGTCGGCGAGATATTTGAAGTACGGAACGTCGCCCTGCTGGATATTGTAGAAGCCGAGCGACGTCGACCCCTCGCCGGTCGACTCATTATTGAAATTGGCAGGCGGCGCTGCGCCGTTGGAGCCGGCGCCGGTCGTCACCTCAACCCAAGCAAACAGCCCGGCGTCGCAACCGAGCGACTGACCCTGCTGGGCCTTCGACGCCTTGCAGTCGAGCTGCTGCTGCATGTGCATGAAGCGATGCACCGGGCTCGCGGAGTAGGAGTCGTAGGGGTACGGATACTGTGCGCTGACTGTGTTGGTAAGCTGATAGGGCCCCGGCGGCAGGCTCGTCGCCGTCTTGCCGTCATAGTGAACGCGCATGTCCGGGGTCTTGCTCGTCTGACCCGTCCCGCCGGTCAGAAGCAAGTACAGATCGTCCGGCAAAAGACCGTTCTCGACGCTCTCGAGCTGGTTGGCGAACGCGGGGGCAGCGGGGTCCCCGGAACGTAGCCCGACGGCAGACAGTTCGTCCCACTGGCCGACGAGCTCAAGAAGGAGCAAACATAGGGGATCTTCGAGCCCGGCGTGCCGTCCGCCTTCACGACGTCGTGGTCGAGTTTGTCGGCAAGCGGCGCGAGTCCGTCCGCGCTGCGCTTCTCGAACAGGCCGAATTCAAGTCGGTGGAAGCCGATAAACCCAGGGTCGGCTTCCCTCTTCTCGTGGTCATCAGCCCGCGAGTCAATGCGGGTGTCGAGATCGTTGAATAGTTCGGCGATCGGCTCGATAGTTTCATATTGGACTCGGGTCGGCGCATAGAGTGCTTGCGCCTTCTTCAGATCGCCTGCTCTGACCGCGGCCGTAAACGCGGCCGTCTGCTCGACAAGGCGATTGACGCCCTTCGTCACGAATATCTTGTAGTTCGAGACGGGAACGACGAGGTCCATGAGATCGGCGCAAGCCGGCAGCGTGAGGAAGTAGCCGAGGGCCCAGACCATAAGGGCCATACCGATAGCGTTCATTTTCAGTTCCTCATTTGGGTTTGCAACCCAATCAAGACTTCAACCGCGGCTCTCGATTCCTTCGATGAGCGCCTCCGCGAGATAGCCGCCCTTCGCGGGCACACCGGGAAGGACGAAGTAAAAGCCGCCGCCGACCGGTTTGATGTATTCCTCGAGGCGCTCTCCGTTCAATCGCGTCTGCGCCGCCAGAAAACCATTGTCCAAATTCGCCTGGAAGCAAATAAACAGCAATCCCATGCCGAGTTGGCCCGCGCTGGTCACGCCGCGCGAATAGTTGTAGCCGCGGCGCAATATGAGTCCCGCGTTGTTGTTGGCGATGCGCGGGTTGGCAAGACGAATGTGGGCGTCAAGCGGGATCCGCTCGCCCTTCGGATCGTTCGCATAGTCGGGCGCTTCGTTCTCCGACTCCATCGTCAGCGGTGCGCCGCTGAGCTTTTTGCGCCCAATGATGGATTCCTGCTCCTGCAGCGGGGTTCGGTCCCAGCGCTCGACAAAGGCGCGGATGATCCGGACCACTTTGTAGGTCCCTCCGACCGTCCAAGCCGGCTCGGCCGCATCCAGGCCTATCCAAACGATGCGATCCATTGCCGCGGCGTCGGCAGCGTCAGGGTTCGCGGTTCCGTCCCTGAAGCCGAGCAGGTTGCGCGGCGTCGGCGCCGTTCGACCTGGCCGGGGCGGCGCGTTGTATCCCTCAACCTTCCAACGGACGGCGAGAAGGTCAGGAAATCGCTTAACGATGTCGCGTAGCGCGTGAATGTTGGTGTCTGGCGTATCCGAGCAGATCTGAAGAAGGAGATCGCCGTGACAAGATCCTTCCTCAAGACCGTCGTTGGGAAATTCCGGCATACGGATCAATTGTTTTGGCTTGAGCGCCTCCAGGCCGAAACGGCCGTCGAACAAGGTGGCGCCGACCGCGACTGTCACTGTCAGATTTGCCGGCGTGATAATCGGACCTAGCAACCCCGAATCAGGGGCGGGATATTTGGAGTCAATCTGCGGAGCTGGCCCTCCCTGAGTCAGGAACTCAATTCGCTGCGTGAGTCCCTTGAACAATTGCTGCAGGCCGTCGCGGGTGGTTGCGAGCACGTCAAACGCGATGGTTAGCCCTGCAGGCTGTCGCGCCGTCGTGACGCCCGATTGATGCTTACCATAAAAGGAATAGCGCTTTTCGAAATCTTCGTCGGGCCTCTCAGTTGGCGGCCCGGCGTCTGCGCCGCCACCGCTTGGAAGCAGTGCGCCAGCAACAGAGCCGCCGAGGGCGCCCAAACCGAAAAGCATCGAGCGACGAGTTGTTGCTGCTGACTGCGCCGTGCCGCGGGGCGCCGGGACCGTCACGGACGGGTCTTGGTTGCGCATAAGGATCAACCAACTCCGAGAACGGATGGGATCAGACCCAGGTCGGCCGTGAGTTGCTTCGCCACGTTTTGCAACAGAGATAAATCTTCCGGGCTCATGGTCACAGTACTCTCGAACGGACCAGTTGGGCTCTGGTATTTCGCCAGCACCGAGGCAAAGGTCGCGAAGCCGCCGGCCAGGGCAAGGCTCAAGCGTTTGTCGGTCTTTTCGATGAGCGGCTGGAATAAGTCGACGATCTTTTGTGTCCCTTCGACATAGCCCTTCAGATCGGACAATTCGACGCCGCTGAGCCGGTCGGGCGCTTGCCCCAGCTCACCGGCAGCGCTACCGCTGATCGTCTGAAGCGCGCCGGCGAATGTTGGCGCGGGCGTGAGCGGCAGGTGGTCGAAGCGGCTCTGCAGGGCGAGGACATCAACGACGAGCTTGTCCGCCAGCGGGACGAAGTTATGCGGGCCGCCCGCGGAAAGCTCCCAGGCGAGTTGACGGAAGCCCATAAGCGTTGGGTCGGGCCCAGCTTGTCCCGCGATCTTTGGATCTGCAATGCCGTCAAGGTCCGGAAAGAACAACGCGACCGGCGCGAGGCGCGCGTAATGCGCATGCGCGGCCGCGTACAGTTCCTGCGCAGCCTTGATAACTCCAGACTTCAGCACGCCGGCTAGTCGCCGCGTATCTTCAACCATGGCGTCAATTTCGCCGCTTACGTAGACTCGATATTCAGCGAGCGGCCCGATGAGGTCGGTTTGCGCGATCTTGGCGGGCGCCCCATCGCGCCCAACGACCCGAAGCCGCCCCTTCGGATTGCTGAGGAGACCGCAGGTGACCTGATAGTCGCCGGGGGACAACTTTACCGCGAGCGTTTTGGTCGCGCCGGAAGGAATATTTTCCCGCTCGTCAACCACCATTATTCCGTCGAGAATTTCCCATTCAAGCACTCGGGATGTCGAATTGTGGATGGAAAATGTGACGCTTCCGGCCGGAACTGTCGGTTGGTCGGGGTCGCACGCAGCGTCCGTCACTGACACCCGCGTCGTCAGGCTGGCGGAGCGGTCCGCCGCCGCCGACACCGTAGGCTGCGGGGCGAAAGCCCACGATCCGATCGCGAGACAAGCGATGGCGACAAAGCGGTTCAAGCTTCAACTCCCGCACAACCATAACGCCGCCGTTTGACAGCCACGCGACAGGTATGGCGCGGTGGAGTCACGGGCGGGAGGTGTGTCCTAGTTCCCTCGCGAAAACGTCTTCGTTTACCCGCACCGTTGCGGGCCGACAAACTCGACGCGGCCTGATGACTGTGCAACCCGAGCATGCCGTTCAGCCAAGGCTCGACGTCCCCTTGCGACGAATTCAGGACGGCCTCTTTACACGCTCGGGCCGCGGCCTGGGCCTTCGTCACGCCGTACTTCGTTGCGCGCCCGCACCCTGTGCGCCGCATAGGCGCTTGCGGCCAAAGTTTTGGTCAGCGTGCAGCCTGTGTTGACGCAGGCTCCGCCGAACGGATCGCGCTCGATGAGCGCCACGGGTTTTCCGGCTGATGTCAACCGGCCAGCTATCGAGGGCCCTGCTTGGCCAGAGCCGATGACGATGGCGTCAAACCGTTTCTCGCTCGTCTGCGCCTCCTGACATGAGGTGGGAATAGGATCTGTCTGAGGCGGGCGTCCCCGCGGTCAAGCGTTACCCGCCGGATCAGCCAGTGGCCGGGCGTCTCCGTGGCACGACGAGCGTCGCAATTAAAATCTGGACTGCATCCCCATTCTGGTTCGTCGTCGTGGCGCGCACCTTGATCGTTCCCCGGGCGGGGTTGGATTTCGAGGGGCGCACTTCGACGACTTCGCTGTTGACGCACACCTCGTCGCCCGGCCGCAGCGGTCGCGGCCAAGTGATTTCGCCGCCGGCGCCGATGACGCCGGCCGCGGGTTTGAGCGGGCTTTCCACCAGCAGCCGCATCGTCAGCGCGGCGGTGTGCCATCCGCTGGCCGCGAGCCCGTCGAAGAACGTTCCCTTGGCGGAAGCCTCGTCGAGATGAAACGGCTGCGGGTCAAACTGGCGCGCGAACGCTTTGATCTCCCCGGCGCTGACCTTGGCGGTCGCGGATGTAAAGGTCTGGCCGACTTCGAAATCGTCGAGATAGCGCGTTTCCATCACAAGTCTCCATTGGCAGGAACTCAGTGGGCGCCGCCGGCGGACGCTGCGGCGGTCCGGCGCGTGAACAGCAGCGCGATGGCGGCGAGGGCGAGGACGACGCCAAGGATCGCGAACGCGTCGCTGAAGGCGATGATCAGCGCCTGATGGCGGACAGTGCGGCCGATCGCCACGATCGCCTCATGCTCGGCGGCGGCGCGGCCGGCCGCGCCGTGCGCGAGAAAGTAATCGGTGAGATCCGCGATGCGGCGGCGCGTCGCTTCGCTATACAGCGTGACCGACTGGCCGATTATATTGGAATGAAACTGCTCGCGCTTCGTCAGCAGCGTGCCGAGCGACGCGGTGCCGACGGCGCCGCCGAGATTGCGCAGCATATTCGAGAGGCCCGAGGCGGCGCCCGCTTCGCTTGGCGGGATGCCGCCGGTGGTGATCGCGCTGACTGGCGTCAGCACCAGCGCCTGCCCGATGGCGCGCACGATGTTGGGCAAGAACAGTTGATCGCCGGCGCTGTCGCCCGACAACGTGACGTTCATGAAACAGCTCGCCGAGAAGATCGCGATGCCTACGAAGCCGATATAGCGCGCGTCGAACCGTTTCATCAGCAGCGGCACCAACGGGATCAGTGCGAGCTGCGGCAGGCCGGTCCAGGCAAGCACTTTGCCGATCTGCTCGGCGTTGTAGCCCTGAGCCTGGCCGAGATATTGCGGCAGCACGTAGACCGTGCCGAACAAGGCGAACCCGACCAGCACGTTGACCAGCACGCCGATGCCAAAATTGCGCCGCGTCAGCAATCGCAGCCGCACCAGCGGATTTTGGGAAACAAGCTCGATGACGATGAATGCGCCGAGCGACAGGGCCGCGACGGCCGACAACTCACGGATCAGAGGAGAGCCGAACCAGTCGTCCTTGTTGCCTTCCTCCAGCACCGTCTGCAACGCGGAAAGACCGACCGCCATCGTGACGATCCCGGCCCAATCGCCTTCGCGCAGCAGCGCAAGCCGCATCGGTTGCGATTCCAGTGTGAACGCGAGCGCCGCCACCATCACCGCGCTCGGCACGGAATTGATGAAGAAGATCGTCTGCCAGCCATAGTTTTCCGTGAGATAACCGCCGATGGTGGGCCCGATCGCCGGCGCGAACGTCACCGAAAGCGCAAACAGCGCGAGGCCGATCGGCTGCTGCGGCTTCGGCAGTTTCGTCAGCACCATGGTGAACGCCATCGGGATCAAGACGCCGCCGACGAAACCTTGCAAGCCGCGCATGACGATCATCGAGCCGAGATCATGGGTGAATGCGCAGGCGATCGAAAAGATCGGGAAAAGCACGCCGTTGACCAGCATGTATCGGCGGAACGAGAACACGCGGCTGAGATAGTCGGTGAGCGGGATGACGACGATCTCCCCGATCAGATAGGAGGTGGAGATCCAGGACCCGTTGTCGACGCCGGTGCCGATGCCGCCCTCGATGTCGAGCAGCGAGGCGTTGGTGATCTGGATGTTGAGGATCGCCATGAACGCGCCGATCATGCTGGCGAGCACGGCGATCCAGGCGGTGAGGCTCGCCTTGTCCGCGGCGGGAGCGGCGGGCGCGGCGGCAACGGCGGCGGCGGACATGGCGAACCTCCAGCGGGTTTGCGTTCAGCTCCTAGGCGCGCTGGCGGCGGCGGTCTGCAACGCCGCCGCCTTGGTGTCGATGCTCGGATAGACTGACATGCCGGGGCGCAGCTCGAACGCCGACGCGCTGTCCGGATCGAGCGTGATCTTCACCGGAATCCGCTGCACCACTTTGGTGAAATTGCCGGTGGCGTTGTCGGGCGGCAGCAACGCAAATTCCTGGCCGCTGGCCGGCGCCAGGCTGTCGACGCGCCCGTGCAGAGGCCGGCCGGGGAAGGTGTCGACTTCGATCTCGACTTTCTGGCCTGCCCGCACGTTGGCGAGCTGCGTCTCCTTGTAGTTGGCGACGATATAGGCGGCGGAGAGTGGAACGACCGCCATCAGCTGCGTTCCCGCCTGCACATATTGGCCGACCCGCAAGCTGCGCGCGCCGACGACGCCGTCGACCGGCGCGGCGATCGTCGTATAGGAGAGGTTGAGCTCGGCCTGAGCCTTCAACGCCTGGGCGCGAGCGAGCGCCGCTTTGGCCTCGACCACCCCGGCCTGGATCACGGCAATCTGGCCAACCGCCGCATCGAGGGAGGCCTGATCCCGCTCCACCGAAGCGCGCGAGGCGGCCGAGCGCGAGGCAGCCTGCTGGGCGTTCTGCAAGCTGCCATAGCCCGAGGCAGCCAGCGTGGCGTAGCGCTTGTCGTCTTGCGTGGCGAAGGTCTGGTTCGCCTTGTCGACGTCGATGGCGGCGCGCGTGGCCTCCACCGTCGCCTTTTGCGCCTCAAGCGTCGCCTGTTTGGTCAGAATGGCGGCCTCGGCCGCCGCGACCTCCGCCTTGGCCTGGTCGACGGCGACCCGGAAATCGCGATCGTCGATCCGCGCCAACGGTTGGCCCGCTTTGACGGTCTCGTTGTCGCCGACCAGCACCGCCGCGATATAACCGGAGATTTTGGGCGCGATCGTCGTGCTGTCGGCTTTGACATAGGCGTCGTCGGTTGCGACCTGGAAGCGGCCGACCGTCCAATAGCTCCAGCCGTAGTCCCCGGCGCCGGCCAGGCCCAGCAGCGCCGCGGTCGCCAGAAGCGTTCGGCGCACAAGGCGTTTGGCGGGGGGCCGGGCGCCCGCGCCGAGTTTCTCGGTCAGACCCGGCGCCGCCTCGTTCGCAGAAACCCGCCGTTCGGCGATAAACTGGCTGTTATGTTCGCTCATCGGAACGCTCCTGGCTCGGCGCGTCTTGTAGAACGGGCGCGTCACGATTTGGAAACTTGACGATTTCCAAAATATGCCTTAGGTTAAGTTTGTCAAGTCACATTTTGGAAAATGAATATGGTCCAAAATATAACCGCCGAACCGACGCGCCGCTCCCGAGGCCGGCCTCAGGTGCGCGCCGACGAGGAGACGCGCGCGCTCATCATCGAGGCCGCGCGCGAGGAATTCGGGGCGAGGGGGTTCGCGGCGACCTGCATGGCCGATGTCGCCCAGCGCGCCGGCGTTTCGACCAAGACGCTCTATCGTCTGATCCCGACCAAATCGGCCCTGTTCACCGGCGTGATCTCCGAACGCATTGGCCGGTTCGTGCTGGAGGCCGACCACGTCGCGCTCGACAAGCTCGACGCCGAGGCGGCGTTGGAGCGAATTTTGATCGCGTTCGGCACACTGACGCTCGAAGCCGGCACGATCGCCATGACGCGGCTGGTGATTGGCGAGGCGCGCGCGTTTCCGGAGATCGGCGCAGCCTTTTCCGAAATGGCGATCCAACGCACCAGCCAGGCGATGGAGGCGACGCTGCATCGGCTCTGCGCCCGCGGACTGATACAACTCGACGACCCCGCGGCGGCGACCAGCATGCTACGCGGCATGATGATCATGGAGCCGCAGCGGGCGGTGATGCTCGGCCGGCGCGAGCCGCCCGACGCTGACGAAATCGCCGCGCGGGCGAAAGGTTGCGCGAAACTTTTCCTGCGCGGATGCGCGGTCCCGGCGGAGCGATCTCGGGCGCATCTTTCTGAAGCTCTTTAAGCGGCGCCCTTGGCGGGCCGGCCTCGGCGCAACCGTCGTCGCCCGACGGCCGCCGCTCAGGTCGGCAACGGCTTTCCCGTCTGCTCGGCGAACAGATATTCCGCATACCAGTCGGGCCAGTTTTCGTCGTACTGACCGCCTTCGCGCGCTTCGTGCGCGCCGTGCGCGGTCGCCGCACGCCGCAGCGCCGCCGCGATCTCCGCCGCTGAGGCGAAGCTCACGACATCGGGGTCGACGCGTCCCGGCAAGCGCGTTGTGACTTCTTGCAACAGCCAGGCGTTGCCGTCGGGATCGGAGAACGTGGCGAGCGATCCGTAGCTCGGCGACGCCGGGTCGGGCCCGGCCGTGACACCGTCTTTCCCGCGATGGAAGACGCCGCTGACTTCGACGCCGCGCCTCGCCAATTCCGCTCGGGCGGCGTTGATGTCCGACACGATGAGAAAGTGGAGCGGTTTGTCGCCGAGATGGATCGAAGTCGGCGAACCCGGCGGCGTGAGTTGAACCGCCCGAGAACCGTCTTTGCGCGTGAAATCGGCGTCGAGCCGCCAACCCAGATTTTGATAGAAGCGTTTGGCCCGATCGACGTCGGCGACGGGCAAAACGGCGACCTCCAGCTTGAAGTCGACCTTGCGAAAACCCGGGTTGCTGTCGTGGGGTGACTCGTCAGGGCTCATCGGTGGTTCCTTGCATGCAACGAAAAAGCCGCCAGCCGCCGCCGGCCCGGACCTCGGGCCGGCGGCGTCATGACAATCAGACGACCTTCGTCACGACCTCAATATTCCCGTGCACAGCCTTGGAATAGGGGCAGATCCCATGCGCCGCCTCAACCAACGCCTGCGCGACCTCGCGGTCCACACCCGGCAGGCTGACGTCGAGGCGAGCCGCGAGGAAAAAAGTTTGGCCGTCGAGGTTCAGGTCGATCTCGGCGTCGACCGCCGCCTGCTCCGGAAGCTTGACCTTCATGTGCGAAGCGGCAACCTGAATGGCGCCCATGTAGCAGGCTGACCAAGCGGCGCCGAACAGATTTTCGGCCGCCGGATGGGGCTCCGGAATCTTGATGTCGAGGAAACCGTCGGCGCTACGAGCCGCGCCGTTGCGGCCATTGGTGTTATGGGTCTTGCCGGTGCAGAGAACTTTGGCGGTCATGGCTTTTTCCTTTCAAGTTTAAGCTGACACTCACTCCACGCTTACCTCCGCCAACCGATCGCTCGGCGCGGAGCGCGCCGGCGCCGGTCGGGTCATCAACCTCTGGCGACGTCCAGCACAGCCTGGGCGAAAGCTTTTGGCGCCTCCTGCGGCAGGTTGTGACCAATTCCGCCTGATATCAGCCGATGCTCATAGCGGCCGGCGAATTTCTTCGCGTAATCAGCAGGCTCAGGATGCGGCGCGCCATTGGCGTCGCCTTCCAGTGTGATGGTCGGGACGGAAATCACAGGCGCGGTCGCCAGCCGGCGTTCGAAACCGTCATATTTCGCCTCGCCCTGCGCGAGGCCCAGCCGCCAACGGTAGTTGTGAATTACGATCGCGACATGGTCCGGATTGTCGAGCGATGCGGCGCTACGCTCAAAGGTCTCGTCGTCGAAACGCCATTTCGGCGACGCGATGCGCCAGATCAGCTTCGAGAACTCGCGTCGGTATTTGTCGTAGCCGGCCCGGCCGCGTTCCGTCGCGAAATAGAATTGGTACCACCACTGCAGCTCCGCGGCCGGCGGCAACGGTTGCTTGCCCGCTTCCTGGTTGCCGATGAGATAGCCGCTGACAGAGATCAGCCCTTTGACGCGCTCGGGCCAGAGCGCGGCGACGATATCGGCGCTGCGTCCGCCCCAGTCGTAGCCTGCGACGATGGCCTGATTGATCCCGAGCGCATCCATAAGCGCGACGACATCGGCGGCGAGCGCGGAGGGTTGGCCGTTGCGCATGGTTTCGTCGGAGAGGAATCGCGTCGAGCCATAGCCGCGTAGATGGGGCGCGATCGCGCGGTAACCCGCCGCGGCCAGCATCGGCGCCACCTCGGCGAAACTCTGGATGTCGTAAGGCCAGCCGTGCAGCAGAATGACGGGAGGCCCATCGGCGGGCCCTACCTCAGCATAGCCGACGTTGAGCGCGCCGGCGTCAACCTGCTTGATCGCACCCAGCGCGCCCCCGCTCCGGGGCGTCTGTGCGGCTACGCGGTCAACGCCTGCCAACTCGGCCGCCGCCATGGAAGCGGCGACGCCCGTCAAAAGCCTTCGCCGTCCAAGGTTGACGCCTGATGTCTCTTTCATAGCAAACCTCATTTCGTTTCAAACGAACCAGCGTCGTCCATCACGCAAGCCTGACCGAGAAGTCGGTCAAGCCCCTCATCGCCTTCGAGAAGGGACATATCGTCTCCGCATCGCGAAGCAACGCCTCCGCGATCCCGCGCTCGATCCCCGGAATGGCGACCTTGAAACGGGCGCACAAAAAGTAGCCGTCGGCGCCGTTGTTCAGATCCACTTCGGCGTCGATGGCGATAGGGCAGGGAACCGACATCCCGCGCCTGCGGGCCGCGATGGCGACCGAGCTTGCGAAACACGCCGACCAACCCGCCGCCAGCAGCTGCTCCGGGTTGGCGCCGAGGCCGGGGCCGCCCGGGGTCGATAGCTTGATGTCGAGCCGCCCGTCCGCGCTCCGAGCGCCACCCTCCTCGCGCCCCCCGCTGGTGTGTGTCCTCGCGGTGTAGAGGAGCGTTCCCGAGGGATCGTTCAGAGAAGAAGGCGTCATCTGTTGCTTCCCCTGGCGCGCGGCTACCCGTTCCTGCGCAGCGATCTCAGGCCTGCGCGGATCTCCTCCGAGTAGAATTGCGGCTGCTCCCACGCGACAAAGCGCCCGCCTTTTGGAAGCTTGTTGTTGTCGTGAATCAGTTTTGCGTAGGCTTTTTCCGTCCAACTGCGCGGGGTGGTATAGATTTCATCTGGGAGGGCGCTCACAGCCACCGGAACAATGGCGCCCTTGACGTCGAAGAAACCCTCCGCGCCGCCCAACAACAACGCGCGGCGAGACGGCGCAGAGAATGATAGGGGCATCGATATCTCCTCTGATTTGCGCGAAAGCGCCGGCGGTTTCCGCCGCTAGATTCAGCGCTCAACCAAATGTGAATGCGAACAGCTGCACCTTCGTATCGAGAAACTCGATCTCGAAATCGCGATCCGCGATCGGGCCCGCCTGTCGAATCAACTGATACAGTCGCTTCTCCGTGGCCTTGCCAAGCCCTTGTTCGTCGACGTCGCCCCCATGCGCCGCGCCCGGTGGTTTGCCGTCGATCCGCACCCTGAACCGAATAGACGAGCCCGACGCCGCGGGACCCATGACGAGATGAACATCGCGGGCGTGGAAGCGATAAACGGCGCCGCCGCCGCTTCGGCTGAGCTCGGCCGCCTCGCCTCGGACCGTCCACTGTCCAAACAGCGACCACTCGTTGAGGCCGAGGCGGGTCGGACGCGCGTAGTCATGCGGCGCGTCGAAATTGGCCTCGCTGTACGACGCGACGTTCTGGGCCTGATCGTAGCCAACATAGGTCTCCGGCGTCAGCAGATTGAGCCAATCGGCGTCCGCTTCGAGTGCGTTCCCTTGGATCGCCGGGGAGACGGCGCCGAGGCCGGCGGCGCCGTTCTCCATAAGCAATTGCTGGATCATCATTTCCGCTTGTGCATACGAACCCTCGCCGAACTGGCGGAAACGCACCCGACCCTGCGCGTCGAGGAAATACAAGGCCGGCCAGTATTCGTTGTTGAACGCCCGCCATATCGCATGATCGCTGTCGACGGCGATCGGATAAGTGATGCGCATCTGGTCGACGGCGCGGCGGATGTTGTCGACGTCCTTTTCGAAAGAAAATTCGGGCGCGTGCACGCCGACGACCACCAGGCCCTGGTCCTTATATTTGTCGCTCCAGGCGCGAAGATAGGGGAGCGTGCGCCGCCAGTTGATGCAGGTGTAGGTCCAGAAATCGACCAGTACGACCTTGCCCTTCAGATCCGACGTCTTCAGCGCGGGCGAATTCAGCCAGACGCTTGAGAGTTCGAGCGCGGCGAGCTGCGACCCGACTTCCTTCCGCCCGCCGGACCAGCCATGAAGGAAAGGAATGCGCAGGCCGATCGTTGGAGGCTTCGCGGTTTCGGCTCCCTGGCTCGGCCCGGCGGCGCCTATAATCGCTGCGGCGAAGGCCGCCGCGGCCAAAATTTGTTTCGCGTGCATCGCGTTTTGTTCCTTTAAACCGCGTCAGCCGACCGCAGCCCGCGCTCTGCTTGCGAGGCCCAGGTTTTCGACGTAATCTTGACGCAAATTGTATTCGCTATCTGTAAGCCGCCGCGGACTTAGGCCAGACTTCGCGCCGTAGCGCACGTGATAAAGAACGAGTTGTCGTTAGCTGTTGTAAGCGCTTGCGAGACGACGGTTCGGGGGCGAAACGGAGCCCGCCGAGGGAATGGCGATGGAGGCGGGCGCCTCCGTCCGAGGATCAAACGCAAAGTCGAGATGCCAGTGCTGTCGCCGAGCAAAGACGATTTTGGCTTTGGCCCGTTCCGCCTTCTCGTGCGCGAGCGGCGCCTGTTGAAAGGCGACGAGGCGGTTGAACTCGGCGCCCGTGGCCTGGACGTCCTCGTCGTGCTGGCGTCTCGTCCCAACGAGGTGGTCAGCAAGAAAGACCTGTTGGCCCAGGCGTGGCCGGACGTCCATGTCGACGAGGCCAGCTTGCGCTTCCAGATCATGGCGGTGCGGCGAGCGCTCGGCGACGGCGCCGACGGCGGCCGCTACATCGCGACCGTGCCCGGAAGGGGATATTGCTTTGTCGCCGCAACCTCGCGGCCGGGCGACCCCGTCGATTCCGTTCCGCTGCGCGAGCGCGAACCTTCTTTCGCCAACCTTCCGGGACGCCTCGGCCGAATGGTTGGCCGCGCCGATGTCGTCCATGCTCTTCAGGCGCGTCTCCTCGCCGTCCGATTTGTCACCATCGTCGGAGCGGGCGGCGTGGGCAAGACGACGGTCGCCGTCGCCGTCGGACATGAGTTGTTCGAAACGTTCGCCGGCGCCGTCTTGTTCGTCGACCTCGGCGTATTGAGCGATCCGAAGCTTGCGGCCGCGGCGGTGGCCTCGATGTTCGGGCTGACGGTTCACAGCGACGACCCGACGCCGGGGCTTCTCGCCTTCCTCAAACACAAACGCATGCTTTTAATTCTGGACACATGCGAGCATCTGATCGAGGCGGTCGCGACGCTGGCGGCGCGGATATTTGAAACGGCGCCGCAGGTACACATCCTGGCGACCAGCCGCGAGGCGTTGCGCGTTGAAGGCGAGCACGTCTATAGATTGGAATCCTTGGCTTGCCCGCCGGAAGATCCTGGTCTCACCGCCCTGGCGACACGGACGTTTTCCGCCGCGCAGTTGTTTGTCGAACGCGCCGAGGCGAGCGGCGCGGTGTTCCGTTACGACGACCAGGAAGCGGCGCTCATCGGCGGCATTTGCCGCAAACTCGATGGCGTCGCCCTCGCCATTGAATTGGCGGCGAGCCGGATCGAAGCGCACGGATTGCAACAGACCGCGGCGCTTCTCGACCAGCGGTTGCCCTTTCTTTGGCCCGGGCCGCGGACGGCTCCGGCGCGGCAAAAGACGCTGCAAGCCACGCTGGACTGGAGCTACGGATTGCTGTCGAAATCGGAGGGCGCGGTGCTGCGCCGGCTGGCCGTTTTCGTCGGGCTGTTTACGCTGGACGCGGCGATCGCCGTCGCGGCGAGCGACTCTATCGATCCTGCTCAGGTCATCGAGGCCGTCGACAGCCTGGTTGCGAAGTCGATGGTCGCCGCCCGTCCCCTTGGCGCAATGATGCGCTATCGCCTGCTCGATACGACCCGCGACTACGCACTCGCCATCCGCGGCGAAGAGGAGGAACGCGCGGACGCCTGCAGACGTCATGCGATCTATTGCCGGCAGTGGCTCCAGCAATCCGCGTCCGATCAGTCGGGAGGATCGACCGCGCCCGAACGCGCGCCGCGCTTCGCCGCGCTCAACAATGCGCGCGCGGCGTTGGAATGGTCTTTTGGCGCCGACGGCCAGCTCCCGCTCGGGGTCGAACTCGCTGCGTCTGCGGCGCCGGCCTTTTTGGCGCTTTCCTGTCTGACGGAATGTCGAACCTATTGCGAGCGGGCGCTGGCGGCGCTCGATCCAGCGGAGCTTGGCGGGGCCGCGGAGTTGCAGCTTCGCGCGGCCTGGGGCGTCTCCGTGATGTTCACGCGGGGCGGAGTCGAGGCGGCGCGTTCGGCGCTGAACCGCAGTCTCGCCATCGCGGAGGCGCATTCCGACATTCCCGCTCAGGCGCGTTTGCTGGGAGCGCTGGCGATGTTCCATTTGCGCACCGGCGAATTCAATGTGTGCCTCAGCTACGCGAGGCGCTGTTCCGCGTGCGCAAGCTCGGCGGGAGAGTCTGTGGTCTTGGAAGTCGCACACGTCATGCTCGGCGTGTCGCTGCACCTGAACGGCGAGCTTGAGGCGGCCCGCAACGAACTCGAGGCCGCCGTTCAACCGCGCGTAGGCGCCCAGGGGACGACGACGAGCATTCTCGGCGTTGAGGGGCGTTTGCTGGCGGGATCCATCCTGGCGCGGACGCTGTGGCTTCTGGGCTACCCGACGCTGGCGATCGAGCGCGCGGAGGAGACCGTCCGTGAAGCGGCGGCCCTGGACCATTCGCTCACATTAGCCGTGGCGACCATCTGGGCTGTCTCCGTGTTTGTCTGGACCGGCGAACTCGACCGCGCCGCGGATCATGTTGATCGGCTGATTGCCAGCGCCGACACGTATTCTCTCGGGCCCTACCGTTCCGTCGGCGTTGCGTTTCGGGGCGAACTCGCCGTGCTTCGGGGCGACGCGCGCCAGGGCGTCGAACTTCTGGAGAGCGCCTTGGCGGAGCTTCACGCCGCGCCCTATGAGTTGCTGAGCACGTCGTTCACGCTTGCGCTCACGCGCGGATTCCTGAAACTGGGCCGCCTTTCCGACGCCGCCGGGCTTATCGAAAGGCGCATCGCCGACACGGACGCGCGCGGAGACCGTTACTATCTGCCCGAACTGTTGCGCGTGCGAGCCCGCCTTCTCTCGACCTCGGCCGAGCCCCAGCTGCAGGCGGCGGAGATGTGCTTGGCGCAGGCGCTTGAACTCAGCCGCCGTCAGGGCTCGCGCGGTTGGGAGCTGCGCGCAGCGATAGATCTCGCCGAACTGTGGTTGGCCAACGGCCGCGCGCGTCAGGCTTGCGACTTGCTCGAACCCTTGGTTGGTTCCTTTGTAGACGGCTATGGCACGGCCGACCTAAAAGGCGCTCTCCGCCTTTTGCAGCACCTTCAAGGAGGAGATTGCGCGTGAGGATGAGAGTTATCGCAGTCTGCGGACAGGTTGGTTGATTTGCGATTTCGCAGTCGCGCTGCGTTGGTACTTGCGAAGGAGCTTTAAGAGAATCCGTGCAGCACGAAAACATTCGCTCTGTGGAATTGGGACGGCACGCTCGATCGCATCCATTTCGCGCTGTACGTTCAATGCCGGGAACAAGCCGGCCGCGAGGTCTCTCCCACCGCAGCCGTCATTGACTCTCCGAGTCGGTTTCGAAACTCATGGGGCGCGGGCGATACGGCGGATCATGATCATCGCGGCAGCGGCGTAGAGGAAAGCGGCCGCTGATTTTATTGTCGCCTCGACGTCTTTGGGGAGGCGGCGGTTGCGGTTGATCCAGGCGAAGAACCGCTCAACCGACGCCTGTACAGTGTTGCCAACTCGCGCTTTCGCCGGTGGGCGGAGGGGGCCGGCTAGGTCCGTCCTGAGGCGGAACCCGGAAAACCACCTCAATCGCGTCACCTTCGATTTCGATGCGGCGCACGAGAATGCGGATGATTTCCTGCATTGAAGTGGCCCGGGAAAATGGGACCAGTGGCTAAGGTGGAGGAAGTCTGCTCCGATAGGCGGGAACGGAGCGGAAATGACGAAATCGAGACGGAAGATTGATGCGGCGTTGAAGGCGAAGATTGCGCTGGAGGCGGTGCGCGAGCAGGCGACGGTCAACGAGTTGGCGCAGCGGCATCTGAAGTGGCCCGGCGAAGCGGGACCGAATTTGGGTCAGGTTAAGTTGGAAGAGCGTCTGCCGGATGTGTTTCCTTCAAGCCACCAAAGATCCCGTCTGCTGCTGTTTTTGCTCCTCCTGTGGGCATGTGGTCAATGCGCGGGGCTGCGGGTTGGGCTTGCATGGGAGCGCATTGTCCACATGTGCACAGGGCCCGGTCGCCGCGCCTTCTCGATAGATCGCCATCGGCGCGCGATAGCCGAGCGCCTGGTGAAGGCGGCGCTCGTTGTAGAAAGCCAACCATGCGCCGATGCCGGCGCGAGCCTCGATCCCGTCGGCGTAGCCCTTGAGATAGACGTCCTCGTATTTGAGCGAACGCCAGAGCCGTTCGATGAAGACATTGTCCATCCATCGGCCTCGCCCATCCATCGAGATGCGTACGCCGGCGTTCGTCAGCACGCCGGTGAACGCCGCGCCTGTAAACTGGCTGCCCTGGTCAGTGTTGAAGATTTCGGGCCGGCCGTAGCGCGCCAGCGCCTCCTCCAGGGCCTCGAGGCAAAACGAGGCGTCCATCGTGTTCGACAGCCGCCAGGACAGCACCGCTCGGCTCGCCCAGTCGATAACCGCCATCAGGTAGAGGAATCCCTTGCCAATGGGCACGTAGGTGATGTCGGCCGCCCAAACCTGTCCGGGACGGTCGATCTTCATGTCGCGCAAGAGATACGGGTAAATCTTGTGTCCTGGCGTCGGCTTGGTGGTTCTCGGCTTCGGCCCGAGCGCTTCGATCCCCATCAGCCGCATCAGGCGCCGCGCGCGCTTGCGGTCGATCGGAAAGCCGTCTTCGGTCAGCGTCGCGGCCATCCGCCGCGCGCCGAAGAACGGCCGCGCCGTATACAGCGCGTCGATGCGCCGCATCGCCTCCAGATCGTTGTCGTTGGCCGGTCGTCGCCTTCGGTAGACGCCCGAGCGAGCCAGGCCCAGCATCGCGCATTGTCGCCGGATCGACAGCTCGGGACGCGCGCGATCAAGCCAGCCTCTGCGGTCCGACGCGCTCATCGGCCGAACCTCTTGGCGAAAAAGCCTGTCCTCGGGCTCGACCCGAGGATCATTCTCGATCGTCAATTGCCCGATCTTGGCGTGAAGCTTCTCGATCTCGCGCGAAGACGTCGCCTCCGCATCCACCCCGATCTTCGCATCGAAGGCCCGCGCCGCATGGTCGAGAAGCTGTTTCTTCCAGGCGTAAATCTGGTTCGGGTGCACCTGATGCCGCTGCGCCAACTCGTTGACCGTCGCCTGCTCGCGCACCGCCTCCAGCGCAATCTTCGCCTTCAACGCCGCATCAATCTTCCGTCTCGATTTCGTCATTTCCGCTCCGTTCCCGCCTATCGGAGCAGACTTCCTCCACCTTAGCCACTGGTCCCATTTTCCCGGGCCACTTCACAATACCTGTGCCTGGATCAAGAATGGCGCGGGCATGGGCGGTGTCTGCCGCTCCGCGCACGAGTTCGTCGGTGTGTTCAAAGTCCCTGGCGCGGCGCATTGCAATAACATCGAACTCGGCAAACACGGTCGCGATCGCAGCAACGTGTGGACCTATCCGAATGCGGCGACCTTCTCCAAGACCAGTGAGGAGGGTCGACTCAATGAACTTCACCCAACCGTAAAGCCCGTCGCGCTCATCGCCGACGCCTTATATATTACTGGATTGCTCTCGTCGCGGGGACATCGTCATCGACCCGTTTCTCGGCAGCGGCTCCACGCTGATGGCGGCGGAGCGGGTCGGGCGGGCCTGCCGCGGTGTCGAGATCGATCCAGCCTATGTCGACGTCGCCGTTCGCCGCTGGCAGCGCCTGACCGGCGAGGCTGCCGTTCATGCGGCGACCGGCGCGACGTTCGCCGCAATCTCCAAATCGCGCGAGGCGGCCCGTGGCTGAAGATCAGAACGACGACGAGCCGGCGGAGGCGCCGAAGCGCAACCGCGGGCAATTCCCGAAGGGGATTTCCGGCAACCCTCGCGGCCGGCCGAAGCGCTCGAAGAACCTCAAGACCTACCTGGTCGAGCAGCTCTCGAAGAAGCTGACGCTGACCGAGAACGGAAAGTCTCGTTCCGTCACCAGGGCCGAAGCGATCGCGATTCAGTTGGTCGCTTCGGCCGCGAAGGGCGATCCGAGGGGGCTTGCGGCGGTGCTGTCCTTGACGCGCGAGAACGAGGCCGCCGTCGAGGCCGCCGGGACCGTGCTTTCGCGCGAGGAAGACCATGAGGTCTTCGAGGGCCTCCTCAAGCGCCTCCGGGCGGCCTCCGACGATCCCGACACCGAATCGTCGAAATAGACCCGAGGGTGCCGCTCGACGCCGTCCTGGTATCCCCCTTAGCCCGCCGACAGGGCCCCAATCGCTCGTCGGCGCTTCTCCTCAACTCCATCGAGGGAACCCGTTGTGAGCCCCACCTCGCCCAACCCGCCCTGGCTTTCGCCGCAAGAATACGCAGCGCTGATGCGGCACGATTTCGTCGCGTTCGTGCATCGCGCCTTCGTGGAACTGAACCCACAAACCCAATTTCTCCCCGCGCCCTACATCGACCTCCTGGCTTCGCGGCTCGAAGACTGTCGTTCGGGCAAAACTCGTCGCCTCATCGTCAATCTGCCGCCGCGTAGCCTGAAATCGCATTGCGTCTCGATTAGCTTCATCGCCTGGCTGCTCGGACACAATCCGGCTGTCAAAGTGATCGCCGCGTCCTATGGCCAAGACCTCGCCGAGAAGCTCGCCCGTGACACGCGAACCGTTATGAGGTCGAGCTGGTATCGCGCGCTTTTCCCGACCCGCCTCTCGACGCGTTGCGCTGTCGACGACTACTCGACCTCCGCCGGCGGATCGCGGAGGGCGACGTCTGTCGGCGGCGCTCTGACCGGCCTCGGCGGCGACTTCATCATCATCGACGATCCCCTGAAGCCGGATCAAGCGCTTTCAGAGACTGGCCGCAAGGGTGTGAATCACTAGTACGACAACACAATGCTCTCCCGCCTCGATAGCAAACGAACTGGCTGCATCATCATCGTTATGCAGCGCCTGCACCAGGAGGACCTCGTTGGCCACGTGCTCGAAACCGACGACTGGGAGGTGCTGTCGTTTCCCGCCATTGCCGAGGAAGAGGAAAGCGTCGTCTACCGCACGCCCTACGGCGTCAAACGGTTCAACCGCAGCGCTGGTGAAGCCCTTCATCCCGAGCGGGAGGGACTCCCCGAGCTCGAGGCCATGCGGCGGCGGATCGGCCTCTACAATTTCGCCAGCCAATACCAACAGCGGCCGATTCCGGTCAGCGGCAACATGATCAAGCGCGACTGGCTACGCTTCTATTCGCCCGGCGAAGCCCCACGCGCGGGAGTGCGTATCGTGCAGAGCTGGGACACCGCGAGCAAGACCTCGGAGCTCAACGACTACTCGGTCTGCACGACCTGGGCGATTGACGGCCCCAACTTCTATCTCCTTGACGTCCTTCGTCGCCGCATGAACTACCCTGATCTGAAACGGGCGCTGATCAGCCACGCCAACCTTTACAGTGCCGAGCAGGTCCTGATTGAGGACAAGAGCTCCGGCATCCAGCTCATTCAAGAGCTCCAATATGAGCTTGCCTCCGGGATCGTCGCTTACAAGCCGCCGCCCGGCTCAGACAAGACCATGCGCTTGCACGCTTGCAGCGACCGGTTTGAGAACGGCCGCGTGCTCCTGCCACGCTCGGCGCCTTGGCTCGACGATTACCTGATCGAACTCCTCGGCTTCCCAGGCTCTCGTCACGACGATCAGGTTGACTCCACGACCCAGGCGCTCGACTACCTCCGCGAGCCGGATTTTCTGGAGACGTTCGTAAAGGCCTACTCATAATCATAGGTCGCGAGCTAGAGCGGCGTCCGAACTGAAAGAATTGGAGGGATTCCCAAATTGGGCGCGGTCTGATCCAAAGTAAGCGTGATCTGATGGCCGCGAACAGCTACGCTGCGACGGCGTGCGAAGCGGCTGTGCTCCATTGCCAGGGAAGCAGTTCGTCGATTTTTGCATTTGGGTGATCGGCGATACGGCTGATGATGTCGGCGAGCCAGGCCTCTGGGTCGACACCGTTCAGCCTCGCGGTCTCGATGAGCGTGTAGATGATGGCGGCTCGGCGGCCGCCTTCGTCTGAACCAGCGAACAGATAATTTTTGCGTCCGAGCGCCAACGGCCTGATCGCGCGCTCGGCGGTGTTGTTGGTCATCTCGAGGCGGCCGTCGTCGACGTAGCGCGTCAACGCCGCCCGCGCTCTTGCCACTGATCGTTGTCATTGCGGCGTCCAGGAAAGAGCGCAACTCGGCCAAGATCGGCGTAGCTTTCACGCGCCGGGCGGCGACGCGCTCGGCATGCGGCTTGCCGTTGATTTGAGCCTCGATCTCGAACAATCGCGCGATCATTTCGAGCGCTTGCACCGCCGCCGGCGAGTTCGTCACGACGTGGACGTCGTAGATTTTGCGGCGTGCATGCGCCCAGCAGGCGACCTCCGTGGAGATGGCCGCGACAGCCTTTGAGCAACGCGTGCGCGCGCTCGGCTTTTCGGTCGGGCGAGTAGAGATAGAAGGCGGCCGGCGGCGCGGTTGAAGCATAGGGTCTTTCGTCCCTCACCGCTGTCCATAGCCGACCTGTCTTCGTCCGACCTCGTCCCGGATCAAGCACCGGAACCGACGTATCGTCGGCGTGAAGCGTGGCGCCGGCGCGTACGTGACGCGCAATCCGCTCAGCCAGCGGCTCCAGCAGCGCCGCCATGTAACCGACCCAACCCGCCAGGACGGAGCGGTCGATCTCCACTCCGCTGCGCGCGTAAATGTCAGATTGGCGATGCAGAGGCAGATGATCGCAATATTTGGAGACGAGGACATGGGCGAGGAGCACAGGTCCGGGGCGTCCTTTTTCAATTGGCAGCGTCGGCATAGGCGCCTGCACAACCGTTTCGCAGGCGCGACAGCTCATCTTCGGGCGCACATGCAGCACGCGCTTGAAGTGTGAGGGGACATATTCGAGCACCGTGCGTTCGTCAGCGCCGATCCGGCCGAACTTAGTCGCGCCGCAGGTTGGACAGACGCAAGGCGCCTCGTGCACGATGGTCTCGAGCGGCAGATGATCAGGCAAAGGCGCGCGCGCCGACGTCTTCTTCGATAGCGACGTCGGCAAGGTCTCACCGTCGAAGGTCTCGGTTGGAGCCTGCCGCTCCGCGTGGCTCTCTTCCATATCGCCGAGCAGTAACTCCAGTTGCTCGATCTCGCGCTCGAGTTTCTCCGACGAGCGCCCGAAGCGCGCGCGCCGCAAAACCGCAAGCTGCATTCGCAGCTTCTCGATCAGTAAGGTCTTGGCGTGAACTTCCGCAGCGAGCGCCACCGCGAACTGTCGCAGTTCGGTTGGATCTTCCGGCAAATCAGCGGCGGGGCGCGACATACATTCGCTTATCACAAAGCGTGCGTCGGCGCATTCGAGAAAGTGTGGAATCTAAAGGAAAGTCGGGCGTTCTGGGGCTTCAGGAGCAACGGTTCTGCGCCAATCGATCCCTTCGATCAGCAGCGCCAGTTGCGCCGGCGTCAGATGCAGCGCGCCCTCAACAATCGGCGGCCAGACGAACCGCCCTTTTTCAAGACGCTTGGCGAAAAGGCACAGGCCGGATCCGTCCCAGGTCAAAATCTTCACGTAGTCGCCACGCTTGCTCCGGAAGACAAACGCCGCGCCTGCATAGGGATCGGCGCGCAGCGTCTGCACAACGTCCGCAGCTAGGCCGTCGAACCCGCGCCGCATGTCGACCGGCTTGCAGGCCAGATAGACCTTCACTCCCGGCGCGAACTGAAGCATCAGCCGACGCCCAGCGCGGACAGAACGCGACGAAGCGCTTCGGCGTCGACGTCGGCATCGAGCGACACTTTGGCGCCGTTCGGCAAGCTGATCTCCATCGCGCCGCGCCGCGCGCTTCGGCGCACCTCTCGCGCGGGCTTCGCCAACGCGTCCGCAAGCGGCGCTGGCCTCGCGTCCAACTCCAGCAACTTCACGGGAACGAAGGCCGGTCCGGTCAACTCCGGCGCCGCTACCGCCTCGGGGCTTTCTCTCGCAGGCCCGCGCCGCCGATCTAGCCAGCCCTCGCGCGAGCGCCGTATCCACTTGAAAATTAGATTGCCGTTCAATCCATGTCGCCGCGCGACCGCCGCGACAGAAGCGCCAGGAGCAAGCGCTTCCTCCACAATCTGTTTGCGCTCAGTGAGGCTTCTCGTGCGCCGCCGCTCTCTCGCTCCGCTCTGCGCCGCCATCAGGTGTCCACCTCACAATAAGTGAACACCTAATCCATCCCAGATGCGGTCTAAAAGGCGGCCATCAGATCACGCTTACATTGTTGGAGCGCGATCAACCGAATCTACGATTGGGCTAGGAGTGTTGCGGCGTGTTGCGAAAGCCACCCCCAGCGACCTCGTCACCTCTGCGACTGTCTGTTCAATCAAACGTCGGTTATGCGATCGTTCTCGTCGACTCTAGTGAGGAAATCGCCGCGCGCGCCTTCGCTTCAGATCACTACCAACCACACCCCCCAACAACAAAAACATAACTATGATAGGAAGACATGTACTCATCGCTCCCACAGGAGATTCCATCCAATCTAAAGAATGCGGTCCGAAGATGGATATGATACACGCCAGAATCAATCCTATGATTGCCATCCACACGAACGCTAGAAACAAGCCCATTTCCAATAAATATACCATATAAAGTGGGGTACATGCAATTTCCAATCCGGTGAGCGGCGGCGGATCGCGACGACGCGATGCGCGGCGATATCTCCTCTCCAGATCCTCCATGATTTGATTGTGACGAGCCGATCGCGCGTCATCTGAACGCTTTTGAGTCCGGTAGTATGCGAGATAATTGTTCGCCTTTATTCTTTCGTCGTCGTCGGACCCCGAAGCGAGACGAGTTTCCCAGTAGATGATTGAATCGTTAGCCATTTGATCATGACTGTCAGTTGAGCGATTTCGGTCGTGTCTGTGGCAATTGTGCTCTCCAACTAAATTTTCGTCAAGTCTTCGCGGGTGTTTTGCGATATACGTTTGTATCGGTTGCAGGTTCATTCACGCATTCAATAGTGTTTGAGCCGCCATCGACGTCCCCGCATTGAAGCGCCCGCCGCCGCCGGCACGGCGTTCCTCCGATCACGCCGTCAACCGCGCGTTTGCGAGATAGGTGTTCGACTCAGCAGGGGGATCGCGGTAGCATAACCGAGGTATGAGGAGGCTTTGGACTTGTTCGACCGCCGCAGTTTCGCATTTTGGTCAAATGTCGAAGCTCTGCGGCGCAGTTGACGCCGTAGTGCGCACAACGTCGGCCTGAACACGATCCGCGAGAACATTTCGAGGGCCGCCGGTAGCCGCCGCGCGCCTCTGAGCGCACCGCTGCCTCGTCACGCGTAGGCGCCGAAATCGCTTGCCTAGCGGTCGGTGCGTGCGTGGCGATTCCAATCGCGGCCGAAAATTGGCCCAATTGTCTTTTCGTGAAAACGAATCGATATTCTCTCTCGAAAGAGAGAATTCCTCCAGCGTCACTGTGCCAACATGACTCGTATGAGAGTGCGTGTTCGTATTCGTCGAGCAACGCTTCGCGGTTAAACGCGATCTCGGGTGCACCCCGGCCAGAGTGTAGGGGATTGGGATCGGATGATTCAAGTTCAAAGCCTGAACCGCGCCCGGTAGTCCTGCGGTGTGACGAAGAGCAAGCGCAGGAAGCTGCGGCGCAATGTTTCCTCCATATTGAAGCCGCGACGCTGCGCGATCCGCTTGACTGGCAGGCGCGACTCCGAAAGCAGGTGGCGCGCTGCCTCGACCCTCAGCCGCTCGATTGCGCGGGCCGGTGTTTGCCCGGTCGCCTGTGCATAGTGCCGGCTGAAACTGCGCTCGCTCATACTGGCCTGATCGGCCAGGACCGAAAGCGATAGATCGTGCCCTAGATGGTCCTTGACCCAGTCATGCAGCGCGCCGAATTTGTCCTCTGCTGCTTGCAAGGCCAGGGCGGCGCTGAACTGCGCCTGACCGCCGGCGCGCTTGAGGAACACGACCAGATAGCGGGCAACCGCGAGCGCCACGGAACGGCCAAGGTCCTCTTCCACGAGCGCCAGCGCCAGATCGATCCCGGCCGTCACCCCAGCCGACGTCCAGACCGAACCGTCGCATAGGAAAATCGGATCGGGCTCGACACGGATGGCGGGATAGCGCTGGGCAAGGCTCGCACAGAATTTCCAGTGGGTCGTCGCCCGTCGCCCGTCGAGTATCCCTGCCGCGGCAAGCAGAAACGCGCCTGTGCATACGGAGGCGACGCGACGCGCCTGGGTCGCCCGTTGCCGTAGCCAATCGAGCAGCAATGGGTTCGTGGCCGCAACATCGACCCCCGGACCGCCAGCGACGACCAAGGTATCGAGCGCCTCGCCGCGTCGGCTCAGCGGCCACACGGCGAGCCCCACGCCAGCCGTAGCGCTAACGCCGCCACCGTCCTGCGCCATCAACCCGAGCCGGCAAGGCCGCGCGCCACCCGCGTCTTCAACGATGTCGTTGGCGGAGGCGAACACCTGAACCGGACCTGTGACGTCGAGCAACTGCACCGCCGGAAAGGTGAGCACGTCGATGATACGGGCCGCGTTTGGCGAGGATCGTGGGGACTTTGGCATTTCCGCCAAACCATGCCCGCGTAGGTTCGGGTTGTCTATCGCCGACCTCGGACCTGGAGACAAATATGATGACGCACGACACCCATCTGAACATAGGCTCCCTTCTGTTCTAGGGCGTCGATCAGATCGACCTGACGGGGCCGTTCGAGGTGTTGTCGCGCATCCCGAACGCGACCTATCACATCTACGGTAAGACCGCGACGCCCGTCCGCGACCTGAAAGGGTTGTGGCTTACGCCCGATGCGACGCTGGCGGATGCGCCGCCGCTTGACGCGCTCCACGTCCCCGGCGGCTTCGGCCAGGAAGCTTTGATGGAAGACGCCGAGGTGCTGGACTGAGGAGGCTGACTACGAGTACCTCGCGCAGCGGCTGAACCAACTACAACCGCTCTACTTGCACGTGGTCGATCACTCGTTCATGGGGACGCGACAGCCGAATGCCGACCTTTTCCTTGCCGATTGCAAGGATGACGGCTTCCGCGGTCTCGAGTACGAAGCGAGCGCGGTTCTCGATGGGTCCGCCGTACCCGTTCGCCCTTCGGCGTGTTCAACGACATGCCCGACTACCCGGAGCACCGCCGGTACCCGCGACAATCAAGCAAAAGTTTCGCGCGTTTTTCAAAGGCGCGCTTATTTTATCAGGGGGCTACGACGCGGCGCGCGCGAACAAGGACCTCGCCGACGGCAGCGCGCGATTTAATAGCGGTCGGACGGCCAATACTTGCCAATCCGGATATAATAGCGCGCTGGCAAACCGGGGCCGCGCTCAACGCGCCGGATATGAGTACTTTTTATACGCCAGGTCCCCGTGGCTACACAGATTATCCCTATTTGAGTTAGGCTCAGGACTCATTTGGTTCAGGACGTTGCGCCCGAGGAGCGCACCAGCGCCCTTCGCGCGTTCGAGATTCTAGCCGACGAGGCCAACCGAACCCTTGGTCAGATCGGGCTGACCAGTACAGCCGACGTCAAACGAAATCTTCTGCGGTGATCGCCATGATCACCCCGCGGCCGAGGGGGAAGGACCGGCCAAACTAGCGCGGTGAGGGTTGGGCCCCACCGGCGGCGATGAGGAAAAAAAGCCCTGCCGGAAAGCGAGCCCGGCAGGTCACTCGCTCGCCGATGGGAGGACGCTCGGCGAGGAGTATGTGAATGCCTTGGATCACGAGGCGCGGCCTGGGCGACACAATTCTGGACGCTGAAGCCATTCATGCATCGGTGATCGCCTTCAACGGTTGGGCGCAGGACTCCTGCGCCCAGAGCTCCGGTCTCCCTTGGCGTCAAACAGCGCCGCGACATTCTTGGCGAGGTCGGCGCCCGAAACTGGCGCGTCGCAGTCGAGATCGACGCGAGCAAACACGCCCAAAGGCTTCGCACGTCTGGCCGACGCGATCAGTTCAGGAACGTATTCGAGGCCGGGGTGGCCTGCGCCTCGCTTGGCAACCCGCGACGCGTAGCGCTCGCCGATCGTCTCGGGGCGCGCATGACATCAAATCTCGACGACCTTATCCGAGCCTGCGCGGGCCAGATGCTCTTGCAACACTTCGAGAGGTTGAAATCCAAACCAAGCGTCGACGATGACGGTCGAGGAAGAAAGATCACCAATCATAGCGAAGATCGCTTGATAGCCGGCCTTCCCGAGCAAACGGTTATGTGCCCGATCGCCGATTCCCAAATGCGCGAAAAGCGCCTCCTTGACAGTGTCGAGAGCGAACACGAGCCAACCCGTCTCGATGGAAAGCGCTCTGCCTACGGAGCTTTTGCCGGAGCCCGCTTTTTAAGCGGGCCCGGCCTCGATTATTTATCCGATTTGATCAGCGCAGACCGCCGCCGGCGGAAATCCGCTCACCCGTCACCCAACGCGCCTCTTCCGAGGCCACGAAGGCCACGACGTCGGCAATGTCCTGCGGTTGGCCGAGCCGGCCAAGCGGAGTTTGCGCGATGATCCCCGCCTCGAAGTCGGAGGCGAGCATCCCAGCGCTATGCGTGCCATCCGTTTCGGTGAGGCTGGGGCTTACGGTGTTGACGCGGATTTTTCGCGGGCCGAATTCATTGGCTAGAACGCCGGTGATCGCCTCCACCGCGCCTTTGGAAGCCGTATAGACCGCCGTTTGTGGAGGCGTAATGGCGGTGACGCCGGAGCCGATGTTGATGATGCTGGCACCCTCGCCAAGGTGCGGGGCCGCCGCCTGCGTGACGAGCAGCAGGCCCAGCACGTTGACGTCAAACATCGTGTGGAACTGCGTTTCGGTGACGGCCTCTAGCGGCCCGAACTCAAAGACCCCCGCATTATTGACTAGAATGTCGAGACGACCGAAGGCCTTGATCGCGGCGTCGACAAGTTCCTTCGCCTCCGCGGCTTTGGACACGTCGCCCTTTACGGCGAGGGCCTTCCCGCCTGCGCTCGTGATCGCGTCCACGACTTTGTCAGCGCCGGGTTTGCTAGAGGCATAATTGACGACGACGCTCGCTCCGTGGGCCGCCAAGGTTTTGGCGACGGCCGCCCCGATGCCCTTCGATGCGCCGGTGACAATGGCGACTTTGCCGGAAAGCTTAGACATGACGATACTCCTTGAAAGCAGGCGCCTTAAGCGGCGGATTCCTCAATCGCGTCGATGCGGTCGGGGTAGAAAGCGAGATGCTCCTTGATCTCGGCCACGGCGTCGTAGGGCGTCTCGTAGGTCCAGATCGCGTCGACTGACCGCTCGCCGCCGGCCGGAATGCTGAAGTAGGAAGCTTCGCCCTTGTAAGGGCAGTAGGTCTGGTTTGCGGACCGTGCGAGCGCCGCCATGTCGACGTCGCGGCGCGGGATGTATTGGACCGGCGGGTATTTCGCCTCGCGCAAAGTGAGCGCGTCGCGGGTGTCGGCGATCACGCGGCCGCCGAGCTTGACAACGACGCGGTTCGGATTGCGCTCGATCGTGATGGGATGATCGGGGCCGGGTATCTTGATGGCGCGTTCGGTCATGGCGGGTCTCCTAGGATGAGGCGGGGAAGGCGGAGCCGAACATCGGCAGGCCGCTGACAGAGCTGGCGCGGGTCGCCTCGTCCTGAAGCACGTCCCAGTGTTCGGCGAGCTGGCCGCTCTCGATCCGCAGAATGTCGACCGCGATCCAGGCCGACGGGCGAGCCATGCCGGAGAAGCGGCCGTGCACCATGACGTCGTCGCCTTCGGCCAGGATCAGGCCGGGCTCGTAGCGCAACGTGTCCGGCGCGGCGCGGATCAAGTCGAACAATCCTTCGCGGTCGGGAGCAATATGAGCGCTATGCTGGATGTAATCGGGCGACCAGAAGCGCGAGGCGGCGGCGTAGTCGCGCTGGTTGAACAGCGTATTGAACGCTTTCAGAACCAGCGCTTGTGGGTCTCGGACATGGTCATCTCTCCCGTTACAGTTTCGAGCCGCCGTCCGACCCGCAGCGTGTCTCCCGACACCCAGCGCTCGGCATTAGAAGCGAGGAAGGCGATCGCGCCGGCAATGTCGTCGGGTTGAGCAATCCGCTTCATCGCTTGCATGCCAAGCGTGAAGTCGCGGCCGGCGTCAGTCTTGGCGAAGTTCGACATGTCGGTCTCGACCACGCCGGGCGCGACGGCGTTGACGCGCACGCCCTTGGCGCCAAGCACAAAGGCGAAATGTTTGACGAGCGTGTCGATCGCGCCCTTGGTGGCCGCATAAGCCGAGAGATTTCCGACGGCCGCGTGCGCCGCCAGCGAAGAGGTGAAGATGACGCTGGAGCCTTCCTTCAGGATCGGCAGCAGCTGCTGAACAAGAAAGAACGGCGCGCGCACATTGACCGCGAACAGCGCGTCGAAGTCCTCGACCGTTGTTTCCTCGATCGTGGCGGCCTTGGAGACGCCGGCGTTGGCGACCAGGATATCCAGACGATCGCCGACGATCGCCCGCACCTTAGCGGCGAGCTTATGCGCGCCGTCGGGCGCGGCGAGATCGGCCCCTACGGCTTCGGCGCGGCCGCCCGCGGCTTTGATTTCCTCGACGACCGACCGCGCCTCGGCGGCGTTGCGGCCGTAGTGGACGAGAACCTGCGCGCCGGCCTTGGCGAGCGCCAGGGCGGCCGCCCGTCCGATGCCGCGCGAAGCGCCGGTGACAAGGGTGGTCTTTCCGTTGCACGGTGACATGGTCGTTATCCTTGAGTGGAGGGAGAGGAGGCCTGAACCCTCAGGCGTCCAGGAACAGCGACGCGTGGGCGAGGAACAGTTTTGGGTGCTGGTACATCGGCGCGTGGTTGGAGTCGGGGTAGACGATCAGCTGCGCGTTCGGCAGACGCTGCTGCAGGATGTAACCGTTGACGGTCGGAATGATCAGGTCGGTGTGGCCGTGCGCCACCAGCGTCGGTTGGTGAATGTCGGCGAGGTAGTCGTACACGCCCTCCGTCATGACGTTGGACGTGACGATCGCCTCGTATTGCGCGGCGGCCGCTTCTTCCGTGACTTCCGGAGAGCGATCCTGACGCTTGAACTTGCGTTCGAGATAAGCGAGCCCGGCCGCCCGGCCTGCGGGCGAGGACGAGAAATGCGCCGCAATCCAAAGATGCTCGGGCGGATCATAGGTCGCGGCGAAAATCTCGCCGGATTTGCTGGCTGCGGTGTCGGCGCCTCGCGGCCCGGTTCCAACCAGTACAAGCTTCCGCACCAGGTCTGGCGCTTGCACCGCAATTTCCTGTGCAACCTTGCCGCCGATCGAATACCCGAGCACATCCGCCTGGGTGATTCCAAGCGCTTTGATGAAGGCGATGGCGTCGGTCGCCATTTGCGGAAAACTCGCCGGCGTCTTGCCGGAGCTTGCGCCGACCCCGGCATTGTCGAACAGAATCACTTCGCGCTTCTCAGCCAAACCATCCGTGATGACCGGGTCCCAATGGTCCATCGTGCCGCGGAAATGGATGTTCATGACGAGCGGCACGCCGCCCGCTCTCCCGAAGCGCCGGTAGGCGAAACGGATGTTGTTGGCTTCGACGTATTGGGTCGGCGCGGTCTGGTGAGTGTGGGTCGTCATGGTTGAGCTCCTTTGGTTGGATTGAGGATCAGCTGGCCGTCCGGCCGCCGTTGACGTTGATAATCTGGCCGGTGACGAACGAGGCCTTGTCGGAGGCGAGGAACAGAATCGCGTTCGCCAGCTCTTCGGGCCTACCGGCGCGCCGAAGCGGGATCGAAGCCAGCAATCCCGCTTTGCGATCTTCGGAGCCGGTGAAGCGATCGAGCATTCCGGTCTCGACCGGGCCGGGCGCGATCGCGTTGACGCGGACGCCGAAAGCCGCCGCCTCCAAGGCGCCGGATTTGGTCAGGCCTTCGACCGCATGTTTGCTGGCGACGTAGAGCGAGGCATTCGCCGCGCCGCGGCTGCCCATGGTCGAGGAAACATTGACGATGTTGCCGGACCCTTGCGGCTGCATCACGCGCAGTTCGTGCTTCATGCCCAGAAGCACGCCGAGGACGTTGGTGTCGAAAGTCGCCGCATAGCTATCCGGCGTTTGGTCGACGATGGGACCTGAGGTTCCTTCCGTGACAGCGTTGTTGACTGCGACATCGAGACGGCCAAAGCGCCGGACGGCCGCCTCCACCAAGGCCTCAACGTCGCTTTCCTTGCGGACGTCCGCTTTCACGAATTCGGCTTCAGCGCCGAGAGCGCGCAACTCGTCCTGAAATGCCATGCCGGTCTGGGACCCGCGGCCGGAGACGACGACCTTGTAGCTCTTGCGCGCGGCAGCCAAAGCGGTGGCCCGGCCGATGCCGGCGAGCGCGCCCGTAATGAGAATGACGTTGCCGCTCATCTTAAGCTCCTCTCCAGAAGCATTATTTCGTCTCTTCGCTGTGCAGTCTTGGTGGTTTTCTGCTGCGTTTGACGCCTGATTAACTAGGCCGTCATTGCCTTTTTGAGAAAGACTTTGTAGGCTCTCTCCCATATCTGCCGGGTATGGGCATGGAACTTCGGCATCTTCGTTATTTCATCGCCGTTGCCGAAGCGGGCAGCGTCACGATCGCCGCCGAAAAGCGGCTGCACACCGCACAGCCCTCGCTCAGTCGCCAGCTTCGCGATCTCGAGTCGGAAATCGGCGCGCCGCTCTTCACGCGCGGCGCGCGCGGCGTTGAGTTGACCGACTCCGGCCGCGCTTTCCTGCCCCATGCGCGCATCGCGGTCGGCGCAGCGACGGAAGCGCTTCAAGCCGCGCGACGTGCGGCCCGTCCGGCGAAGCAGGTTTTCTCAGTGGGCTTTCTGACGGGGCAGGAAGTGGATTGGCTTCCCCACGTCACGCGCATTCTTCGGGCCGAACTGCCGAAGATCGAATTCAAGGTGACGAGCATGTACTCGCCCGATTGCGCCAAAGCGCTGCAGAACGGGGAGATCGACCTCGGTTTTCTCCGCGTCGAGCCGCAACCTGATGTGACCTATCAGGTGATCATGAAAGAACCGATCGTGGTCATTCTGCCAAGCGACCATCGGCTAGCTGAAAAGAGCGAGATTGATCCCAAGACGCTCGAAGGCGAAACGCTGGTCGGATTTTCCGATATCGCGATCATTCTGCGGGACATAGTCGAGGGGTATTTGCGGGAGAAAGGCGTCAACCTGATGCCTAGCCATCGCGTCGAAAACTTCGCGACGGCTTTGTCGCTGGTGTCTTCCATTCGAGGGGTTGCGCTTCTCCCTGCCTATGTCGAGGCTTTGCTCCCCTGGTCGGTGGTGAGCCGGCCTCTCAAGGGCGAGCCTCTCACGATCGATCTGGCCGTGGGCTACCGATCAGACAACTCATCGCCGATCCTGAAGGCGTTTCTCGCTGGGCTCGACCAACTTATTGCTGCGGGCCCGGCCGGAACTCGTCAGGATAGGATCAAGGTGTAATGTGATATTGTTTGCGTAAAGCGCGCGCGAAACAGAGACGCATCTAGACTCGAAGATAAAATAACGAAGCGAAACCTTGGACTAAAGTCCGATGGCTCAACAGCCCTCTACTACCATTTTGGGTTGCTAGCACAGCAGCCGATTTCCCCACGTCGACAACGGAGACTGATACCTGCCGGCACACGCATCAAAGCCGCCAATAACAAGGATCGCATTTTCACTCGTATTTGCTGATGAAATTTACCAAGCACACCGACGTCAATCGCTTCGGGTTAAAGCAGCAGTTGGTTGCGCTCGAGGCCGGAAATGGGATCTAAACGATTTCTGTACATGAGCGATTAACCAGCGAAAGTGTTGGTGCTTGAAGGACATTCGCGCTGCCGCAGTTGCCGTCCGCACTCGCCCGGAGAGTAGGGTGTTCTGAGCACGCGGGGCGCTGTCGTCATCCGGCTAGAGCATCGCTAGACGAGACTTCCGAGTTGGCGGGCGGAAGTCGGCGTCGATCGCGGACAAATCGTCTGGCGTAAGCTTCAGGTCGAGCGCCTGGCGATTGGCTTCGACGTGCGCCAGGTCTCCTGCTTTAGGGATGGCAATGACCGTGGGGTCGCGCAATACCCAGGCCAGCGCGACCTGAAGATTGGCGCGAGCTGGTCAACGCTTGCCTCGACGAGACGTCGAAAGCGGTCGCGGCGTATGGGGGCCACGTGCTTAAAAAGCTAGGCGACGGGCTCATGGCGTTGTTCGGTTATCCTCATGCGCAAGAAACGATGCTGAGCGGGGTGCGAGGGCCGCGCTGGCCGCCTTAAGGGCGCCAGATTGGCTAGCGCTCGCAACGGACAAGGGTTCAGATATGTCCAAGACCAACACAAATACGAAATCGTTGACGTCCAAACGGGACGATGCGCAACTGTTGATGTTGCACGTCGCCGCGCAACGCGAGGATCGTTGCTTGGTGGGTCCAATATCTTTGCGAGGCGCGCAACTCCTGAAGATGAGAGAGTCACTCATCACATCTGGTCTCGTCCGCGAAGTGAAGGCCAAAGAGAAGGGTGCTCGAATTGCTGGTCGACGCTGCGAAACTCGATCGCCGCCGCGCGGCAACGAAGGGCTCCGACGCGCCCATGCCCCGGCGCGGCTATGCGCGGCTCTATCAGGAGCAAATTCTTCAGGTCGACGAAGGCTGCGACTTCGCTTTTCTGGCGGACCGTCAAGGGGCGTAGCGATGACGATCAAGGTCGGCCTGATTGGCGCGGGAACCATGGGCGCGGAACACGCGAGCGTCATGGCGTGCGAAATCGGCGGCTGCTCGCTCAAAGCGATCGCGGACGCCGATCGCGACCGGGCAACCGCCGTCGCCTCGAAGCTCGGGATTTCGTGGGTTGAGGCGGACAGCCACGCGCTCGTCGACGACTCGGAAATCGATGCGGCGTTGATCGCTTCCTCCGACGAAACCCACTTCGACCTCGCCATGGCGTGCGTGAAGCGCGGGAAGCCGGTCTTCTGCGAAAAGCCCCTGGCGATGACGTCGGCCGATTGTCTGCCTGCCATAGCTCCAATATGAAGTTGGCCGCCTGACGGTGGCTTCCATGGAGACATTGCTCATGTTTCGGTGACGAAGAGGTCAAGGCGGCCGAGATTTTGATTGGCCGGGGGCAGGGAAGATCGGTCGAGTGGCGGCGCGTAGCGCTTGCGTTAGGCGGCAGGCCCTCCCTACCGATCTGATTGAATCCCGACCCTATGACCTTGGCGACGCAGCCTCCGCAACACGTGATTCATTCAGAGCTGTTCCCTTTTCCTGCCGTGGCTATCGCATCGGAAAAAGCCTAGCGTCGTCGATCCAAATGCTCTAGCTTCATGCGACGTCCATAAAATCGACGCGAACTCAACGCCGCTTGGAATGGGATATTTTCTCCGTCTGGCGAAGCAGCGATCTCATATGTATTAACCGAATGACACTAGCTCGACATAGCGTTAGCTGGGGCCAAACATCATGGAACAGCATCAACGTCAAATTATTGCGCCCGATCGTGATAGTCTTGGAGCCCTGATCGTATCGGAAGTCCGCTTCTTACTGGAAAGCCTCGCCGGATTACTCGACAGCACTCCCGGTTTTCATGTTTGCGGGCAATGCGAGACGCTTGCACAGGCGGTCGTCGCGACACTGACCACACGGCCCGCGATTGTACTGCTGGACGTCGCCTTTCCCGGCGGCCCACAATCCGCGACGGCGCTGTCCGCGGCTCTCCCTGGAGCCGGCATCGTCGCGCTTGCGCTGGCGGAAACCGAGGACGACGTGCTGACCTGGGCTGAGGCCGGGATAACCGGTTACATTCCCAAATCCGCAACGATCGACGACCTGCTCCTGTTGATCAAACAGATCAGTCGCGGAGAACAGACCTGCTCCTCTCGCGTCGCGGGCCGGCTCCTGCGCCGCATCGCGGCCTCGGCGACCGAACGTCGGGCGCCCATGGCCGCGCCGCTCCCCGCTTCTCTGACGCGCCGGGAATCGGAGATCCTGGCGCTCGTCGGCGAGGGACTGAGCAACAAAGACATCGCGCGTCGCCTTGAGATAAGTCTGGGCACCACCAAATCCCACGTGCATAACTTGCTCGGAAAATTGAGCCTGCGCCGGCGGATCGACGCGGTGCCGGGCGTGATTCGCGCCCGTTCCTCGTAAGATCGAGGCCCGCGAACTCCGCGGCATAGAGCTGATCTCTATCCTCGGATGGATTCCTCGCGCGACTGGACAGGATCAATATCGCGGGCTTGCCTCGGGAAGCCGCGATGAGAAGGCTCCGGACGATTCTGGTGACGACGCCATCTTTGTCCGCGGAACTCGCGCGGAGCGTGCTCGCCGGACGCGCGGGCGTCGAAGTAATCGTCGAATGCGACGAGTTCGAGATCGCAACTCGGGATTTCCGAGGTTTCACACCAGATGCTGTCGTCATCGTCGCCCGCGGCTCGCCCGAAGATGCTCGCCGCCTCGCGGCAGTGACGCGCGCTCGATTTCCGCTCGCGCGAGTTGTGACGCTGTCCGCCGATTTCACATGGATGCTCGCTCACGACGGAGAGCTCGGCGAACTCTCGATCGATAGATTGGTGGACGCAATTCGCCGATAGCGCTGGCGCATGGGTTCTATATCCGCTGTCGAGCGATCTAGATCCGCTGATCGATTGCGCGCTCCCTTTGCCGCTTTGTACCTTCCGTCCAGCCGGACCTGAGATCGCCTTTGGCGGTGCAGGAAAGGGCTCTCGATCGGTCGGGGAGCGGCGGATGACTCGTGGCGTCGCCAACGTTGGAGATTCGAGAGCGAAGGACGTATTCGACGCGCTCGGCAACCTCGAACTGCGGTTGACGCTCATGGTTGAGCGAGCGCGCGTCGAGATCGGGATTGCGCCGGGCGCGGACGCGTTTCGCGGCCTCTACGTGAGCGAGGCGGACCTCCTGCGCTATCTCGCAGATCCCCGATCGATCGGAGCCGGCGACGTAGCTGTGACGCCGCTGGCGGTCGGCGCTCTGTTTCAGCAATTGGGCGCGAGGTTCCAGCTTTCGCAACAAGAACTGGACGCGATTCTGATCGCACTCGCGCCAGAAATCGATGCACGTTACGAGCGGATTTTCGCGTACCTGCAGGACGACGTCAACCGCAAGCGGCCGAGCGTCGATCTGATACTCGATCTGCTTTGCGGCTCGCCGGAAGAGAAATTGGCGGCGCGGGGGCTGTTCGCCGCGCGCGCTCCTCTGCGAGGCCACCGCTTGATCGAATTGTTGGGCGAAGACCGGACGGCGCTCGCGCGCCGCGAGGCGGCGTTGAACTCGGGAGTCGTAACGTTTCTGCTCGGCGGCGAGGAGCTCGACGGCAAGCTCGCGCAGTTCGCGGTTCGGGCGGAAACACCGCCTGGGCGACAAGCCCCGCGCGGCCTGTCGCGAATGGCGCGGCGCGCCGCCGCCGCCAAGACGCCGCTTTGTCTGTATTTCCTCGGCGGCGACGAGAGCGAGAAGCGTGACGCCGCGGCCGCGCTCGCAACGGAGATGGGCTGCCCGCTGCTGATCGCCGATCTCTCGAGGGCTGCGCGGCTCTCAGGAGATTTGGAGCAGTCGATGCGCGAGCTGGCGCGCGACGCGCATTTGCGCGATGCGATCGTGCTGCTCGAGCGGGTCGACACAATCGTGGACGAAAGCGCGCGCGACGCCATATTCCAGGCGCTGCCGTCGTTCCATTCCGTCGTCGTTGTGTCGAGCGCCCGCGAGCCTGGCGCGCGCCAATCGCGGACACGCGGGATGGCCACCATCGCGTTCCCGGTTCCTGATTGGAGGGAACGACGCCGAGCCTGGCAAGGGGCGCTGGCGGCGCATGGCGGCAGGCCCAACGCCGAGCGGCTCGACGCCTTGGCCGAGTGTTTCCATTTTGATCGCGCTCAGATCACGGCGACCGCCGAGGACGCGGCGAGCCTTGCGCTTCAGCGCGGAGAGCGGCTCGCGGCGGATCATGTGTTCGAAAGCGCGCGCGTCCGCTCAGGCCACGAATTGGCCTCGCTCACGCGCAAGATCGCGCCGGCGCATGGTTGGGACGACATCGTGCTGCCGTCCGAGGAGCTCGAGCAGTTGCGCGAGATCGGGCGCCGCGTGACGCGCCGCCATCACGTGCTTGGCCAGTGGGGCTTCGCCCGAAAACTCTCGAGCGGAAAAGGCGTCAACGCTTTGTTTCATGGCCATACCGGCACCGGCAAGACGATGGCGGCCGAGGTGGTGGCGCGCGAACTCCGATTGGACCTCTACAAGATTGATCTCGCCGGTGTCGTCAGCAAATATATCGGCGAGACGGAAAAGAACCTGGATAGAATTTTCGCGGCGGCCGAACACGGGAACGCGATTCTGCTGTTCGACGAGGCCGACGCTCTATTCGGAAAGCGCAGCCAAGTGCGCGACTCCCACGATCGCTACGCCAATCTCGAGGTATCGTATCTGTTGCAAAAGATGGAGCAGTACGAGGGCGTCTCGATCCTGGCGACCAATCTGCGACAGAATTTGGACGACGCGTTCCTGCGCCGTCTGACCTTCACCATTTCGTTTCCGTTTCCCGACGAGGCGAGCCGCGCGCAAATCTGGGCGCGGGTCTGGCCGCGCGAGGCGCCGCTCGCCGCGAACGTCGACCCGCATTGGCTCGCAGCGCGCTTTTTGCTCAGCGGCGGCAACATTCGCAATGTCGCGCTCGCGGCTGCCTATCTCGCCGTCGAGGATGGCGGCGCCATCGCGCTGTCGCATGTACTGCGCGCGGTGCGCGCAGAGTTCCAGAAGATGGGCAAGACGCTCGCGCCGTCCGATCTCGCGCCTCCGCTGGTTGTTGCGTCGGGAGAGGCGGCACGAGCGGTAGTTCGCGTCAGAGCGCGACCAAGGTCGACCCATCCGCGCGGGCCGCTGACCGCGACTTAGGCGTCAAATCGGCGCCGGGAGCAAATGCGAGCCTCGCCGGAGTCGTGCTCAGGTTGCAAAAGGCGGCAGGAAATGCGGCGGTCTCACGGCTGCTAGCGGGCGGCGACGGTGCGGCGATACCGCAGCGGCTGCGTCAGGACATGGAACGCCGCTTTGGACAAGACTTCGGAGCCGTGCGCATCCACGACGGGCGCGAGGGCGCGAGGGCGGCTGAGACAATTTCAGCCAAAGCGTTCACCTTTGGCCCCCACATCGCCTTCGCCAGCGGTCGGTTCGCGCCCGATACGCAAGAAGGTCGGCGATTGCTTGGCCACGAACTCGCGCATGTCATACAGCAGCGTCGTGGCGGTCCCGCCACTTCGAGGATCGACGGTAAAGGCTCACTCGAGGGAGAGGCAGCGAGAGCGAGCCAGGCCGCGGCCGGCGCGGATGGAGCGATCGTAGTCACCGGCGGCAGCGCAGTTGGAGTCGCGGCAGATCCTGCGCCGGATCAACCCTGGTACAAGCGCGCCGCGACCAATTTGTTCGACGCCGCCAGCGCGGCCAGGGACGCCTACGACGATCCAAGAGCCGCGCTCGACAAGGCAGAGGCGGCAGCGAAAGAGGCGTTCAGTAAGAGCGCGGCCAAGGGCGTCTACGACGAATATGCTGGCAAGGCGCGAGAGATGGCCACCGAAGCTAAGGCCGCCTGGGACAAGAGCGAAACCAAGAAAGCCATCGAGGAAGAGATAAACCAGCAAACCCCAAATGAAATGATCGCAGACTACGTTGAGAAACATCAACCCGCTGCCGAGGACTCTTCCCCTCAAGCCAAACTGGCGCGGAGCGCGAGCAAAATGATGTCGGCGTCGGCGAAACTGGGAAGCGAGCCGATGCGCGCAGCTGCGCGAGCGTTGTTGGAAGGTCATCCGATTCAGGCAGTAAGGGACGCGCAGGGCGCCGCCGATCAGGGGCTGAAGGACATGAAGGCCGCGACCTTCGGCGCCGTCAACCAATGGGAGGACGGCGAGTTCGATGCTCCGACGCAAAGCTACGTCGACCCTGCGGCGCATCCGACGCTTGCGAAGGCCGAGAGCGGGTTGAACGCAGCTTCCCAGGAAGTGAACAAACGCCGGCGTCAGGTGGTGGGCGGCGCCTTCAAGGCGGCCTACACGATGGTCGAGGGCTTGGACCATATGCTCGTCCACCCCGTGGACACTGCGGAAGGCCTGGGCAAGATCGCAAAAATGGGGAATCCCATCTCGTCCCTCACACCGGACATGGATACGGTGGGGCGGGTCGGCGATTTCGGCCGGGACCTTTTGGATCCCAAACTTTCTACCGGCGACGCCTTCGAGCGCGCCTACGAGCGCGAAAAGCAGAAGCAGCTCGCGAAGGGCGAACAATCTAAGGAACTCGCCAAGGGCATCTTACACAACTACGTGGAAGCCGCGGGCGGCGAATTCGTACCTCCCGAGAACGAGCAGAGCGACGAGCAAAAGCAACGTTTCAAGGGAAAGAAGCCCGGCGAAATCAGTTGGGAGGGTTGGTCGAAACGCGAACGGATCGGGGAGATACCGGGTCTGGCGGCAGTCGACATCGGCAGTTTCTTCATCGGCGGCGGGGAGGCGAATGCGGCGACGAAGGCGGCGCGAGCGGCGCGCATTGGCGGCGAGGTCACGGAGGCGGCACGGGGTCTCGAGGCGCTTTCCGAGGCGGGCAAGTTAAGGGAGGCGTTGCCGGGCGCCGGAAAGTCGGTGGGGGAAGCGGGGGAGTTGCTGAAGCCCGCGGAAGTCAAACCCGTCCCCCCCGAGCCGTTGCCGGTCGCCGAGCCCAAGCCGGCCGAGGCGCTCGGCCCCGAGCCCAAAGTGGATTTGCCAGAGCCTGGGGCGAGCAAGTCGACCCCGCCCATCGTCGAGCCCAGAGAGCCGATGGCGCTCTCGGAGGCTAAGCCTGTCGACGCGCCGAAGGTGGAACCCGCCCCTGCCGACCTTGAGCCAGGCGAGGCCGCGTCGAAGCCTGTCGAGCCGACGGCGCTCAGGCCCGCCAAGACAGCGAAATCCAGTGTTCCCGACATAGCCAGCGCAAAGGGTCGACGTTACCCAGCTGCTACGCAAAAGGCCCTTGATGAAGCACGGGTCGGCGCCGACGCCGTAACTCCTTTGCGTGAAGGCTCGTCCGGCAAGGCCGCCGCGCCCCCGCCGCCCGCCGAAGCGCCGCCCGAGAATCTTTACGATATTTCGAGCGGGAAAAAGATCGAGCCAACCGAACGCCCGAACCCAAACGAAGTTCAATCGCATGCTGTCCCGGAGGAGGTCGCCGAAACCGTTCCCGAGGTCGCGGCCCAACAGGAAAAGCTCGCAGTCGGGCAGACTCACGGGCCGGGTGTCGACGGCTCCGGCGCACGGGGAGCTGCGACAGGAGAGTTCTACGATTGCATCCAGGGGCCGGCCGCCTTCGGTAAGGGAGCTTCCCAACTATGCTCAAAGCATAAAGAAGGTGCCAGCTGGCGAGGCGCTTGACTTCTTCAAGCACAACCGAAGTCGATATCCGAAGGCCATTCGTAACGCGATTGACAACGCTGTCGTGGGCGACGCGAGAGCCGTCGAAGACATCGACCGATTGGTCCGAAACACGCAGGCCGACGCCGCTAACAAAGCCATGGGCTATCCCGCGGAAGCCAATCCGTTGGACGCTGAAGGCCGCGTAGTTGGTGAGCCACAAGCGCCCTTTCGAAGGACTACCAAGGGTCATGCCCCGGGCGTGGAAGGCACGGAGTTCGAGCGTGGCGTGACAATCGATGAAAAGGGGCAGCCCAAGAACCTTACGTACGAGGGGCAGACAAAATCGGGAGAAGTCGTCCAGATCGATGATTTCGACTTTCGACGACGCGTTGGCAAGGAGGTCAAGATGCCGTTGGCGATCGCAGAAGATTCTCGATTTGCTGCGCAGAACATGGAAAAATTAGTCGACCAAATGCGCAGACAGGCACAATTCGTAAAAGATTGGCGATTTTCTCACTATACCTGGGAAATGTATTCTATCGAGGACGCACTCGCGGCCCAGAAGGCGCTTCGAGTGCTTAAGAATGAAGCACCTCAGTTAGCAGAGAAGATAAAAATTACCGTAATACAGTAACCATAACCATTGTTATGCTGTATCTATTAGTTATACTAATGATTTACTGTGGGTGTTCGACTGAGTAGGGGTGACTTCAACTGGTCGCTAGAAACCGCAATTCTCGGCCGAGCTGCGCGGAGCGGTCAAACCGTGCGAGGACATATTTGCTCAACTACATCGACAATATGCTGCGGCAACTCTTGATCACTCAGGTCGCTGGGATCACGAGCCCGTTGCAGGTGCGGTTCCAGCCGCCGGACGACGATTGGCGCACTTATGTCTCCACCTTGGGCCAGGTCGCGCTGAACGTTTATTTGATTGAAATGAAAGAGAACCGCCAAATGCGCTCATGCGGCCGCATACGCGAGATCAATCAGGGAACAATCTCCGAGAAGCCGCTGCCGCGCTACGTCGACGTGCACTATCTCATCACTGCCTGGGACGCAGCAACGCCGCAGCCCGCGGTTGAACCGACAATCGTCGAGCATGAATTGTTGTGGGACGTGACGACGGCGCTGATGAACGCCGATCCTTTGCGCGCCAGCGCCATCTATTCGCCGAACCCCCTGCCGATCGGTTTTCCCGCGTTGATTGAAAACGCCGAACTGCCCACCACAATCCTTCCGCACGAGGGTTTCGGCAAGCATGCCGAGTTCTGGGGCACGATGGCCGGTCAATATCACCCCTGGCGACCCGCCGTGCTTCTGATCCTGACGTTGCCCGTCACCGCGCCGATCCTGACGACATCACCGATGGTGACGACGCGGATCACGGAATATCTTCTTGCGACCGGCTCGGGAGCCCCGGAAATGTGGGCCGAAATCGGCGGGGTGGTGCAAGACGCGACCGTCAATCCAGCCGCCCCCGTCGTCGGCGCGCAAGTGTCGATCGTCGCCGTGGACGGCGTGCAACTGGCGAGGACGAGGACTGACGCGCAGGGCCGCTTCATCTTCAACCAGCTTCGCCCGGGCGCCTACCAACTCGATTTCGCCGCGACCGGCCACCCGAACCCGCCGCCGCGCGCAATCACCGTGCCGTCCCCGACCGGCGAATACAATCTGCAATTCACCTGAAGGAGACTGCGATGGGCGTTCAGGTCAGCTACCCCGGCATCTACACCCAGGAGTTCACCCCGGGGGCGCCAATCCAGGCCGTCGGCACCAGCACCGCCGCCTTCATCGGCACGGCTACGATGGGACCAATCAACACGCCGACGATGCTGACCAGTTGGGATGAATTCGTCACCGTGTTCGGCGGCATCATCGCCGAGCCGTCGAACCTCGGAATCCAGTACCGCAGCTATCTCGCTCCGGCTGTGTACGGATTTTTCCTCAACCAGGGGACCAATTGCTACGTCGTGCGCGCGGTAAAGCTACCGGCCGGGGCGACGTCGCTGATGGCCTCCGCCGAGCTCTCTGCGACGACGACCGAACTCGTGGCGACCGCGATCAACGAGGGCAGCATCGGCGATTCGATTTCTGTGCAAGTGATTGACAGCAGCCGGCTAGCCGCAATGCTGGCGTCCGCCAACGCCTTCAGCCTGACGACGCCGATCACGGCCATGACGCCGGGAACGGCGGCCGATCCCGCGATCGTAGTCACGACGGCCGCCGGCAATGTCTTCGCGGCCGGCCAGACTATCGTGCTCACGGGTTCCTCGACGAGTTTTCCGAATCTCGCCGCCGGCGCGTACACCATCACGGTGCCGACGGCCGCGAACCCAAACGTCTTCACGCTCAACGGAACCTCGGGCGGAGCCGCCGGCTACACAAGCGGAAATTTCACTGCAAACGTTCCGATGACCACGCTCAGCGTCTTCCAGGCGGATACCAGCGTCTCGGCGCTCGATTCGACGGGCGCGATCCTGACCGTTCAGAACAACGCAGGCTTCATGGCCGGCGACAAAGTCGTTCTGACGAGCGCCGGTCCGGCGGTGAACGCGGTCGTGAGATCCACCTCAGGAACGACGACGATCACGCTGCTGGCGCCGGTCGCGACCACGGCGACCTATACCGCGATCCGCTCGGCCGACCTCGCTGCGGGACAGCTCTCCGCTGCGGCTGAACGTCCCCTCGGGACTCGTGCTCAACCAGGCGCTGCCCGCCGGCGCGTTGATCTCTCTTACGCAGGCGAATCCGGCCCAAACCGAAATTCTGACTGTTGCCTCGACGAGCGGGAACACGATCACGCTGATGACCGGCCTGCAAAACGGTTATTCGATGGCGGGCCCTGCGTTTCCGCAAATCGCCTCGCTCGAATTCGATCTCGTGGTCAGTGGGCCGGCGACCGAGACCTGGCCGCAACTGTCGATGAACCCGCTGCATCCAAGCTATTGGCAATCGGCGGTAAATTCCCAGATGATCACGCTGGCGCTTCCGCCCAGTCCGCCGAATCCGGCGCAAGCCGATCCGCGCCCTCCCGTCGGCGTCTATGGCCTGGCCGGCGGTCAGGACGACGATCGCAACGCCGATCTCTCCGACATCCAGACCAATCCGAACGCCTATCTGGCGACGCTGGCGCCGTTGCAAGATGTCGACATCGTCGCGATCCCTGGCGTGACAAACGTCAACGCCCAGCAGGCGCTGGTCAACCATTGCGAAACGCTGTTCAACCGCTTCGCGGTGCTCGACGCCGCCCCGGATTCCGCGCCGGGATTTCCCAACCTGCTGACCCAGTACGGCCAGGTTCGGACGCCGGACGGATTTGCGGCGATCTATTTTCCCTGGATTCAAGTCGTCAACCCATCGACGGGCGTGACCGAATATTGGCCGCCGTGCGGACACGTGATGGGCATTTACGCGCTGACCGATCAGACCCGCGGAGTTTACAAGGCGCCGGCGAACGCACCGATCGCGGGAGCGCTCGGCCTCCAATCCATCCTCGCCAACGCCGATCAGGGGCCGCTCAACCTGCTCGGCATCAACATCCTCAGGATGTTTCCCGAGCAGTCGCAACCGTTGGTGTGGGGAGCGCGCACGACATCGACGGATTCCGACTGGCAGTACATCAATGTCAGGCGGCTGTTCATCTTTCTCGAGCAGTCGATCGAGCAAGGCATCCGCTGGGCAGTGTTCGAGCCCAACAACACAATGCTGTGGGGCAAGCTGAAGCGGACCATCACTGAATTTCTCGGCCGCGTCCAAGGCGACGGCGGCATCGTCAACTTCTACGTCCGCATCGACGCCGCGTTGAACCCGCCCGCGACGCAGGCGCTGGGCCAACTCTTCATCGAAGTCGGCATTCAGCCGGCATACCCGGCGGAGTTCATCGTTCTGCGGATCGGAATCTGGCAGGGCGGCTCAAACGTGACCGAATCCTGATCGAGAGGCATCGCCATGGCAAACGGACTCCTCAACGAACCCTATGCGAATTTCAACTTTCTGGTCGAAATCGACGGCGTCACGCGCGGCGCCTTTCATGAATGCACCGGCCACAATTCGTCGGTCGAGGTTATTGAGTACAACGAAGGTGGCAGCCTATCTTCGATGAAACTCCCCGGACGCGTCAAATACGCCAACATCGTGCTCAAGCGCGGCATGACTGATGACCTCGACCTCTACAACTGGCATCTTGCCGTTGTCCAGGGCGCAATTCAGCGCAAAAACGGGTCAATTTTGCTGCTCGACCGCGCCGGCAATCTGGTGGCGCGCTGGGACTTCACCCAGGCCTGGCCGACCAAGTGCGACGGTCCTGAGTTGAACGCCGAGGACAACAAGGTCGCCTTCGATACGTTCGAAATTGCGTGCGCGACGTTGCAGCGCGTCCAGTAGCTTCGGGAGACGCCGATGTTTCAGACGGAATTCGAGTTCGCTCTACCCTGCGGCTATCTCGACGCAAACGGAACTCTGCATCGCGAGGGCATGATGCGAAGAGCGACCGCCGCCGACGAGATCATTCCGCTGAAGGATCCGCGGGTGACCAAGAATCCATCCTATTTGATAGTCATCCTGCTCGCTCGCGTCATTACTAGATTGGAAGGGGTGGAACAGGTCAACCCGAAGGTGATCGAAGACCTTTATGCGACTGATCTCGCGTATCTGCAACGGCTCTACGGTCGGATCAACGATCTCGAGGATGACCGCAAGACTTCGACATGCCCGTCATGCAGCCACAAATTCGCCGCTGAGGAGATTCGCCCGGGGGGATAGCGGGCTATCCCCTCGACGAGCTCCACGAGGAGATAGCCTTTATCGCATTTCACTTTCATTGGAGCGAGGCGGCGGTGATGCGGATGGAGCATCGCGACCGGCGTCGCTGGGTCGCCGAAATCTCGAAAATCAATCGCCGCGTGAGCGAAGGGAACCGTATCTGATGAATTCGAATATCGGGGTTATCCGTCGTATGGCGATAACTGATCGGCCCGAGCCGTTGACGATCGCGGCGTCGCGCGCGTTCGCGGGGGCAATCGAGGCGCGTCACACGTCCTGGGGCAGATTGGCGTCGCGCGCGGATCTGCTGCTAGCCAGCGCCGAGCGTTCCATCGCCAACCAATTTGAAGTCGCCAATCGGATCGAGGTCGCGCCGCGAATAGAGATCCTGGTCCAGGATCGCGACGAACGCGGCGACGCCCAGCCTCCTCCGCCGCCACGGCAGTCGGGCAGCTTCGGCGTGTCCGACGCGGTTGCGCTCTACGAGCGATTGTTTTCGCGCCGAACCACGGCGCCACTTTTCGCAGCGCCGGCGGGTGCGCCGCCCAAGGCCGCCTCGCCCGCTGATGTTTTCCGGAGTGCGGACGCCACCCCCACTCAGGAAGCGCGCGCCGGACGAGTGTTCTCGAGGCCTTCGAGCCCGGACCGACTCGTCGGGGCCGTGGCGACGGAGCCCGCGCCGCGCGCCCGCTTTGAAGCGGAATGGGGGACGCCAATCAGCGTCCCCGCCCAGCCCAAGACGATCGACCTGCAGGCCGCGGAAGTCCGGCGCGTCGCAGATCAAGTCATGCGGGAAATCGATCATCGGCTCGTCGCTCGTCGCGAGCGCGTGGGGAGACGCTGATCCATGCCCGCGCTGGAAAAGGCCGTGATCACCAACACCATCACGCAGGGGATGCTGCCGGTGATGTTCAATCCGACGGACTATTCCGTGAGTCAGGAGATCAACTACGCAAAGGCCGCAGTTCCAGGTTTGAGCCAACCACTGCTTCAATTCGTCAACGGCAACGTTCCGGCGCTCGAGATGGAGCTGTTCCTCGACACCAATGAGACGGTCAGCATCAACGGCAAGACGATCGCAACCGCGGGTAGCGACGTGCGAGCGCTGACGCAACAGATCACCGATCTGATGACGATCGATTCCTCAACCCATGCGCCGCCGGTGATCGTCTTCACTTGGGCCTCCCTCTCGTTCACATGCGTGCTTGCGCGCGCCGTGCAGAAATTCGTGATGTTCCTCCAGGACGGCACCCCCGTGCGGGCGCGGCTTCAGGTCGTGTTTCACGGCTACAACAACGCCAACAACGAGTCTAAGGAAGTCAAGCGCCAGACGGCAGATTACAGCAAGAGCTACACCGTCGCTCAGGGCGACACGTTGTCAAAGATCGCGGGTCAGGTCTACGGCAACGCTGCGCTGTGGCGACCGATCGGGATGAACAACAACCTGGACGAGTCGATCGCACTCGAGATCGGCAAGCGGCTTCTGATCCCGCAACTACCGTTCCAGGACCCCTCAACCGGGGAGGTGGTCTGGTAGATGGCCTTCCTCGCGCTGGCGCCCTCGCCTTCCTCGCAATTTGTGCCGGACTACGCGATCGCGATTAACGGCGCGCAAATCCCCACCTCGCTGCGCTCGTCGATCGGCAGCGTGATTTTCGAGAGCGGCATCAACGCCGCCGACCGGGTTGAGGTGGCGGTCGCCAACCCAGGGTTGGCGTGGCTACAGAGCCATATCAACGGCCTCGGCTTCGTGCCGTTTCCAACCAACGTCCGCATAGGGCCGATCCAGACGCCGAATTTCAACGGCGCCGGTCTCTTCGACATGGGCAACACGCTGAGTTTGGCGATCGGCTACGCCGACCAGCCGCTCGCGGATGTGTTCGCAGGCGACATCACTGGCTTGGAAATTAGCCTGCCGTCGGACGGGATGCCGATGGTGACAATCGTTGCGCACAATCGCCTCAATAGGCTCGCGCAGGGGAGCTATGGGCGCGGATTCGGTCCGCTGCCCGACGCGTTAATCGCGGCGATACTCAGCGCCGAGAACCTGCTGCTGCCGATGATAGACCCGACGGTCACCGCGGCCTCGACCGCGATCGCGGTCGTGAATTATGTCTTCAACGGCAGCGGTCGCAAACAGAAGGCGCAGACTGATCTGGAGCTGCTGCAGGAGATCGCCAAGACCTACGACGCCGACTTCTGGGTCGAGGGCAGCACGTTGTATTTGTCACGCTTCCTAAAACCGTACACGCCCAGCGTCACATTGGCCTGGGGCGAATCACTGCTAGATTTCGCGCCGAGGATAAGCACCGTCGGCAATGTGTTCGGCGTCGGAGTGAAGTTCATGCTGCGCGAAATTCCGCTCAGCTTTATGGTGACCGCGTCCTGGAATTTGGATACGCAAAGTCTGGCGATCAACGTCGTCCCCGGAGCCGCGGCGGCCTATCTAAAATCCCTCATCGGCCCGATTGTCAGCCTGATCAACCGGCCGATCAGCAGCCCACCCGACATCATCAACAGCGCACTGTTCCTAACTCGCAAACTGCGTGACATGCTCAACAATCGGCTGACGGCCTCGGCGGAGGCGATCGGCGACCCCGCGATCATCGCCAATGCGGTGGTGCAAATCAACGGCATCGGTCCCGATCTCAGCGGCGACTATCGTGTGACCAACGCGCGCCACGTGATCGACTCGCACGGCTATCGCACGCATTTCAAGATCCGGAAGGAGATCCTGCCATGAGCGCAGTGTCGTTTGATTGGCTCTCGGAGCCGCCAGAGACCGACGACGAAAAGGAGCCTAAACGCTTCTACGGCGTAGTCACAGGGACAGTGATAAATCCGCTCGATCCGATGACGCTCGGGCGATTGCAGGTGCAGCTTCATTTCATTGATGATCTCGATCTCAGCGCCTGGGCGCGCGTCGCCGTTCCGATGGCGGGGCAGTTCGCGGGCTTCTATTGTCTTCCTAAGTTCGGCGACGAAGTTCTGGTGGCGTTTGAGCACGGCGACGTCAACGCGCCCTATATCATCGGAGGCCTCTGGAACGCGGGGGCGCCGCCGCCGCTGCCGAGCCCATTGCCACAAATACGCTGCATCCGATCGCCGCTGGGCAGTCAACTGGTGTTCGCCGAAGCCCTGTCCACCGTGACGCTGCAGAACGCGCCAACGCCGCCCGAGGTGATTCCCGCGCCGCCCGCGCCTGGGCCCTCGCAGACGCTGGCGCTCACGCCCGCGGGAATGATGGCGATGACGAACAACATCATGCTGACCGCCGGCATTTCGGTTCAGATCGTCGTTGGCGCCAACCTCGTCACGATCAACGATAGCGGCGTGACGATCGCTAGCGCGAGCCAGCTCAATCTCACCGCGGCCGCAGGCATCAACATCACGGCAGGCGGCACGATAACTATCGCCGCTCCTCTCGTCGACATCAACGGTTGACGTTCATGGCCATTAGCGCTCAGGGCAATGCGTTTCTTGGCGTCGGCTGGGCGTTTCCGCCCACGGCGGCAGGGAGCGACATTGGCGTCGTCGCCGAGGTCGCAGACATACAGCAGTCGATCTTGATCATTCTTGGCACCGCTCAGGGCGAGCGCGCCATGCGTCCGGACTTTGGCGCTGGGCTGAAGGCGCTTTTGTTCGAACCGATCAACATGACGACTGCGGCGCTAGCGCAATACAGGACCCAGACGGCACTGATCCAATGGGAGCCGCGGATCGATCAAATCACCGTCAAGGTCACCCCGCAGCCCCTCAATGGTCTGCTGTCAATCGATATTCGGTATCGCGTCCGATTGACCAACGTGTTCTACAACCTCGTCTACCCCTTCTATCTGACGGAAGGGGACGCGCAGTGACGGCCACTGTCACGCCTGTTCTGGATCCGCGCTCGGCGCAGAATTTTTACGCCGGTTTGGCGGCGCTTCAGCCCGCTTTCGTACCCGAGCTAGCGGTTGCGCCATCCGGTCAAACCACGGCGCTGATGCAGATAACCGCGCGCTTCTCCGCGATCGTCGCCCAGCGCCTCGTGCAGGCGCCGGATCGTGACAAGCTCGCATTCCTCGACATGCTCGGGGTCACGTTAATACCGGCGCAACCTGCCCGCGCCCCGCTTGTGTTCACGCCCTTGCCCTTGTCGAACGACAGCCGCATTCCGGCCGGCACGCGTGCGGGCGCCAGCTCTCCGGGCGTCTCGGTCCCCACGACGTTCGAAACAGAGAACGACATAGGGATGACGGCGGCCACGTTGACGCAGGTGGTTTCGCTGTGGCCTGACCAGGACGGTTTCGTCGATCATTCGCAACACTTCGCGGGCGGTCAGCCGTTCACTCTGTTCCAGAACCCCTCGCCGGTCGAGCACGTGCTCTACCTTGCACATCGTACGCTGTTCGCCTTCAAGGGCCAATCAACGGTCGAGGCACGCTTCGCCCTCGCCGTTCCGGGCAGCAAACCCCTAACTTACGCGTGGGAGTTCTGGGACGGCCACGTTTGGCGCCCGTTCATCGATTTCGACGCCGCGGAGGCCAACCCAAGTCAGGACGGCACAGTCGGCTTGACTCGGAGTGGCGTCATTACGCTTGAGGCGGGCTGTGGCGATTCCGAGGCGACCTCGGTCGCTAATATTTCGAATTATTGGATCCGGGGTCGTTTGACTGCGCCACTGCCGCCAGATCCGACCCGGATCTCCGCGGTTGTGAACCAGATAAGCTTGAGGACCACGATTGACCGGGGGCTGGTGAGCGGGTCTGGCAGTGGATGTCAGGGCGTCGCCCAAATCGACGCCGCCTTTGCGGGATCGACGATGCTCGACCTCACCAAGACCTTCTTTCCGCTCGGTAAGGCGCCCGGCACGGACGCGGCCTTCTATTTCGCCAGCCAGGAGGTCTTCAGCAAACCCGGCGCGAAGGTGACATTGTGTTTCGATATCGCCACGACGCCGGAGCAACAGGCGGACGCTTTGGGCGGCAAATATGCCGCACAGGTCGGCCAGGCCGAAAAGGACCTATTGGCTGCGGTTAAAGAAGTTGCAGAAGCCGCGATTGCAGGAGCGTATTCAGCGACTTCGCTCGGTACTGCTTCCGGCACGGACACTACCAACACACAAAACGCCGCCACGGCATTGCAGAACGCCGTCAACGGCCTGACCGATCTGAGCGCCGTCGCGAACGTCAAAACGTCATTTGACGCCCTGGTCCAGGCGCTCAACCAGACTATCCAGGACAGCCTCAATGCGCTCGCGATTCTGGTGAAACAAGCCGGATCGGGAGGGAACCTAACAATCTCCACGTCGGTCGGAGGGGACGACGCCTGGCTAACCAACATTCAAGAAGAATTTTCATCGCTTTCGGAGGCGTTCGCAACTCTTTCCGGCATGACCGCGATTTCAGCCGCCGCCGCAGGCGGCGCGTCGCCCCCATTGCTGGCACCGCCGCGTTTGGTGTGGGAGTATTGGAACGGCGCGGAATGGCGAAACCTGGTTGGCCCCAAGAACGACGACACGACCAACTTGCTCGCGTCCGGAGAGATATCTTTTACGGCGCCGCAAGATATCTCCCCGTTCAGTCTCAACGGATCGGCGGCGCTCTTCATGCGCGCCCGATTGGCGAGTGGAAGCTACAACACACTGACGTTGGTCACTTGGAAGGATCCGAGTTCTGGACAGACAAACTGGATGCCGGTCATTCAACCGCGTCCGCCGTCGTTGGGCGCCATCGCGATTGGATATGTCTATAGATCACCGTGGCTCGCGCCAGAGCAATCTCTGAGCTGGAATGACTTTGTCGTTGAGAACCATACGCCCGCGCCATCGAGCCCGGCCGCGAATTACGCGCCCTACCATCCCGTCGCCGACACGTTGCCCTCGCTCTATCTCGGGTTCAACCAGCCGTCGCCCAACGACTATCTCTCGATCTACTTCGACATTGCGGAAACCGAAATCGACGGGCCGCCTTTGGTTTGGGAGGCGTGGTCGGCTGGAAGCTGGCAGACGCTGACTGTCAGCGACGACACCGGCGCGCTAGCGCGTGCCGGGATGGTCGCCTTCCTCCATCCCGGCTCGCCGCCGCGCGCGACGGTGAACGTCGCCGCCGCCGCGGGTTCGACCGTCACGGCCACGAGCGCGCTCGCCGCCGCCGTTTTCAAGGCCGGCGACGAGATCGTCGTTCAACCCGATCAGGCGGCTGAGGTGGGCGCAATAGAGTCGATTGACGGCGCCAGGATCAATCTGGTGACGCCTTTATCGGGCAGCTACGCGAACACGACCGCGACTCTCGCCGCATTGCCGCGGTTCGGCATTTCGCTCGATTGGGTGCGCGCGCGTCTAAAGACTGACGGGGCCCCCGAGCAGAGCCGGATCAAAGGCATCTACCCCAATGCAGTTTGGGCGCGGCAAGTGCAGACCGTCAACAACGAAACCCTTGGTTCCGGGACCGGGCAGCCCAGTCAGTGGCTGAGATTCCAGCAATTTCCGGTGCTGGAGGGAGAGGTAGTGCAAGTCCGCGAGTTGGACGGCGCCCAGGCCAACGTGGGATTTCCAGCGCTCACGGAGCAACTTACGGAGGCGGGGATCCCCGACAGCGCGATACGAACCGTTACCGACGCGCGCTCCGGCCTGATTACGGAAGTCTGGGTCACCTGGTTCGGACAGCCCAATTTCTACTTTTCTGGCCCCGACGACCGACACTATGTCCTCAACCGCGCGACCGGCCGCATCATTTTCGGCGATGGCGTCAATGGCATGCTGCCGACAGCCGGCAATTCCAACATCGTCTCCTATCTCTATCAAGCGGGGGGCGGCCTCGCCGGCGACGTAGCGGCAGGCGCCATCAATCAACTTCTGAGCGGCGCGAGCGCGCGGAGCGTGACCAATCCCGCGGCTGCGGAAGGCGGCGCGGACACCGAACCGGCCGCCAACGTCAGCTGGCGTGGTCCGCAGGTGCTGCGGCATCGCGGCGCGGCGCTGGCAGCGGCCGACTATGAATCGTTGGCGCTCCAAGCTTCCCCCGGGGTCGCCATTGCGCGTTGCCTGCCGGCGACCGATGCAAATCTCAGACCCGCGCCCGGCTGGGTGACATTGATCGTTGTGCCCAGAAGTCTGGACCCTGAGCCAGCTCCCTCCTACGAACTCAAGCAGGAGGTGCTGGCTTACATCGCCGCAAGGGCGCCCGCGGCGGTGGAGGCTGGTCGCATCTCAATCATCGCGCCGAACTACCTTGCCGTCGGCGTCAGCGCGACCGTCGCGGCCCGGACAATTAGCCAGTCCGGCGTGGTCAAGGCCGCTGTTGTTTCTGCGCTGAGCCAATTCCTGCATCCGGTCTACGGCGGGCCGAGCGGCCGTGGCTGGCCGTTTGGGCGCAATGTCTTTCTCTCGGATGTCGCCTCGCTCCTGGAGGGCGTCGACGGGGTCGACTACGTGCAGGGGCTCGAGCTGTTGCTCGATCTCATTCCGTCGGGAGACGCCGTGACCGTGCCGCCCGAGCGGCTGGTGGCGGCCGGCCCTATGTCAATTGCGATGGAGGGCGCGCCAAACGCGTAAATCCCGATGCCGCTTCCGCTCCCCAATCTCGACGATCGCCGATGGCTGGATCTCACGCAGGAGGCGCTGCCGTTAATTCCGCGATATGCGCCGGGCTGGACCGACTTTAATACCCACGATCCAGGCATCACGCTGATGGAAATGTACGCGTGGCTGACTAAATCGTTCATCTACAAGCTAAATCAGGTGCCCGACCGCGCGAGATGGAAGTTTCTGTCTTTCATCGGCTATCCTCGGCCGGGCCCAAAACCGGCTTGGGCCTTGCTCGCATTTGAGCCCGTGCCCGCCGGCGGCCCGATTCACATTCCCGCCGGAACGCAATTTTCCGGCGCCGCCGTGGCGGGCGCGGCGCCGTCTTTCGCGACCACACGCGCGATCGATCTCTCGACGGCGACCTTGACCACGCTGCAAGCGGATCCCGGGACCGGCGCGTTGGTCGACTATTCGCTCGATCTCGCGGACGGGCTTCCGGTGCTCGCACTAGGTGCGGACCCGGCGCCCGGCGCAGCGCTCTACTTCGGGTTCGAGATAATTGCGACGGGTTCGCCGGTCGCGTTTTGGCTCCGTTTCGGCGGCGCGGGCAACGGCGCGAGCGATCGCGAGCGCATTATCGCGGAGGCGGCCGCGCAAGCAGCAGCGTGCCAACCCTATGCGCCGGGGTGGCCGTGCAACTCTGCGGCGGCTGCCGAAGGAAATTGCGACTTGGCTCTCGGACCCGTTCCGCCGCATCATTCGGCCCGCATCGTCTGGGAAGCATTCGCCGGCGGCGGCTGGACGGCGCTTCAAAGCGTGGCGGCGCCGGGCCGTCCTAACGTCGGTCAAGTCGTGGACGACACGCGTTCGCTCACGCTGGACGGGTTCGTGGAAGTCAATCTGCCGGCGAGCCTCGCCAAGAACGCCTTCGGGAAGGTGGCGGCGCCGCTCTACTATTTGCGAGCGCGGCTTGCCGACGGCGCCTACGACGCACCGGTGACGCTGGCAGGCGCGCAGCCCAACTCGGTCGCCGCGGTTCAACTGGCCCCGCTTTGGAGCAAGCTTGCGATTTCAGGCGTGCTCGCGCCGTTGGCGACGCCACCTGCCGCGGGCTCGTCCATCTCGCTCATGTTCACGCTCGCAGCGGACCTGACCATGCAGTCACTTTCCGTGCAATCGCCGCCGGCCCCTGGCCAGCCGAACTTCGTGCTGCTCGATTACTTGGCGCCGCTCGCCGGCGACGCGGGCTCGATCACGATCGCACTCGTCGTGCTCGGGTTGGGGACCGCGGCGCCTGCGCAGCAAATCTTCGTTCCCGGCGCCCCGGTCCAGACCAAATGCCTTCGTCTCTACACCCATGACGGCGCGAGCTGGTCGGAATGGACCCGCGCGGCCGACTTCGAGGCCAGCGGCCGAACCGATTTCACCTACACGCTGGACCCGATGACCGGCGCGGTGACATGCGGGAACGGCCAGCGCGGGCGGGTGTTCCCGCTAGGATGCGCGATCGTGGTCGTCGGCTACACGACGTCCGCAGACGCCGGGAACGTAGCGGCGGGGCAGATATCGAAGCTCGTCGCCTCGCCGATCAACGAGGTCGAACTCGCCGCGCTTTCGCCGGTCGAGATGTCGCTGCTCTCGCAAATCGTCGCCAACCCTCTCGCCGCGGCCGGCGGCGCCTCGCCCGCGCCGCTGACGCAAATCGAGGGCGACGCCTCGTCGGTCGTGCACGCCCGCGACCGCATTCTCGATCTCGCTGACAACGCGCAACAAATAACGCTGGATCAAATTCCCAAGATCCAGGTGCTCGCCCTTCCTGCGCCCTCCCAGGCGGTGAACCTGCTTGACGCTGAACGGATCGTGTTCGACACGCCCGGAACGGTCGTCGCGCGCGCCCGGGCGTGGCCCGACACCGATCCGACCTTGCCTGGTCTGCACGCCGCTGGCGTCGTCACCATTGTCATCCTGCCGGACATGCCGGTCGCCCAGCCGAAGCCGTCGCCGGGGCTGATTGCGGCTGTCAAGCAATATCTGGACAGGCGCCGGGTCGTTTGCACCCGCTTCGCTGTCGCTGCGCCGATCTATGTCGTAATTACGGTTACCGCCACAGTACAGGCATCGATCGGCGCCAGCATTTCCGCCGTCGAGAGCGGCGTGCTCGCAGCGCTCGACGATTTTCTCAATCCGCTTACCGGCGGCCCGGCCGGGCTCGGCTGGCCGTTCGGGCGCGGCGTCTACAACGCCGAAATTTTGCGGCTGATCGCCAACGCGCCCGGCGTCGACCACGTAACTTCGATGACCCTTTCCGCAGACAGCGGCGCCCCCCAATGCGGTGATATCGGGCTCTGTCCAACATATCTTGCGACTTCCGGGAACCATCAAATTCAGGTGGTGTCGTCATGATCGCCCCGCGCGACATCGTTTCCCCGATGCAACGCGTCGCCTGGCGCGACGGCCAGACGCTCGCGTCCAGTGATCTCGCCGACGAACGGCGTTTCCGCGATCGCTTCCGCGCGCTGCATCTGCGTTATCAGCACCGTACTTGGGGCGTGGTCGAGGGCCTCTACGTTTCGGCGATCGGCACTTTCGCCGTCGCAGTGGCCCCCGGCTACGCGATCGACGCGCAGGGGGCCGAGCTGCTGCTGCCCCTGTTCGTCGAAGTCGCGATCCCGAACGATGTCGTCGCGAGCACCACGATGTATCTGACGATTTCGCGTGCCGAAGCTTTCGCGAGTTGCTCGCCAGGCCCGGGCATTTCCACGCTGTGCGTCGGCGCGTCGACGCCGGCGCCCATCGAGGCGGGCGCGCTTTCCTGGAAGACCGCGGCCGAGGTTCGGTCAGGCCGCGATGTCCTGCTCGCCCGCGGCCTCGTCGCGAGCGGCAAGCTGGCGAGCGCGCTTGACGGCTCGGTGCGTCGCGGCGCCGCCACGATGGCGTTGCCCGCCATGTGGTCGGACGAGACGCTATCGGGGCAGACCGGTTGGAGCGACGCGGTCCTCGTCGGGAACGCAGAAATCCGGGCGCAGGTCGACACCTCCAACGCCGGATTCGTCACGACGCCCGTCTATTTCGCACGGGTGGTCGGCGCGTCGCTGGCGACGACCGGCTTCCTCCTTAGCACCAGCGCTGCAAGTTTCACCTACGCACTGCGCGATGCGGCCACTCTGCTCCCGAATCTGGGCGGGGCGTCCAAATTCGACGCGGCGGCGGCCGAAGGCGCGGGATGGACGATCTCATGGTTCGCCGTCGAGCCAAAAGCGAGTAATTGAAATGAGCGCCATTCCCGATCTCGAGCGCGTCGTTTTCTTCCCCGGCCAATTGCTGACGGCGGAAGATCTGCGCGCGTTGAACCAGAACAACGAGCAGATGCGCTGGTTGCATAATCGCACCCTGCACGATTGGGGTATCTGTGAAGGTCTCGACGTAACGGGCTCGCGCGGAAAGACCTTCGTGAAAGTGTCGCCGGGATACGCGGTCGACAGCGGGGGACACGAAATCATTTTGAGCGCGCCGACGACGAAGCCGATCCCCGCCGTCGCCGGCGGCGCCGGCGGATCCAGCGCGACCTTTTATCTCGTCGCTAACTACATCGCCGACGCCCAGGAATCCGTCCTCCTTCAGCGTGGCGCCGGCGCCTGTTCGCCAAGCGGGGCGGCCCGGCTGAGCAACGAACCGGCGGTGCTGTGGAAAACCGCCGCGCAGCTCAACCTTGGCGTTGATGTCATCCTGACACAGGCCTCGATCCAGAATTGCGTGTTGGCGAGCGACGTGTCGGGGGCGGCGAGACGCCAGGTCGGCATCGCATCCCCGCTCGCGATGGCTTCCGGAGCGATCGCGGCCGCGAATATCACATGGAGTTCCTGGGCGATGAATGGCGTCAACCTCGGCTTCACCGCCGCGATCGACGCCTCGTCTGGCAACTTCCAGTCGACGCCCCGCTATTTTGCGACGATCGTCGGCGAACGATCACTCGCCAATCCGTCGCTCGTCGTGGTCGACTTCGTCAGCCTCGCTCACGAATCCCCGGCGGGCTTCACGTTGCAGGTGGCTCTTCCGGCGCTGCCCGGAGGCGTCAATCCTGCGAACCTGACCGACCCGGTCACGGGACCCAAACTTCTAACCCAGCTCGGCTGGAGCGTCTCCTGGCTCGGGATCGAGGGATAGTCATGCTCGCGACCGCACCGACTGGATTCATGTACCTGAACGCGGGCGACGCGTGGCCGGCGTTCTCACTGTCGAATTTGCAGATAGACGCGTCGGGTGCGCTGGTCCTGCCGCCGAGCGGCGCCGTTTCCCAGAGCCCCGGTTGCTTCATGGGAGGGCCGTTTCAGGCGCTCGACGGAAACACGCCCTGGTACCGTTTCTCGCTGGAGGTCGACCTGCCGCCGCAGGAAACCCATTTCCAGATCTACACCTGGACTGCGAACTCGGGCGCCCCGCCTTATTCTCCCGGCGCGACGGCGCCTTTCCCCGGCTGGCGCGCCGCGCCGCGTGACGCTCGAGCCGGCGTGATCTTCAACGCGCCGGCACGCAATCTGTGGGTGGGCGGCGTTATCCGCGGCAGTGGCGGCGCGACACCGAGGCTGCGACAAATCCGGGTCGATTACGGTCGCGATACCTACCTGAAGTTTCTTCCCGCCATCTACCGCGCGGACCCCGCCTCCAGCGATCTGTTGAATCGGCTGATGTCGCTGTCGCAAACCGCGCTCGGCGACCTAGCCCATGAAATCGAGGACCTGACGAGGCTGTTCGATCCGGCGGCGACGCCCTATGCAGGCTACCCATCCTGGTTTGGTTGGTTGAGCGGCTGGCTCGACTGGCAGCTCGATCAAAACTGGACTGAAGCCGAGGCGCGCGAGTATCTCGCCGGCGCCTTCCAACTCTACGCCCTCCGCGGCACAGTCGAGGGTCTGCGCCGGTATCTGAAAATCTACACTGGGGCGGACGCTCATATCTCGGAACCCGGACTCACCGCGACCCTCTGGTCGCTGGGAACGAACTCGACGCTCGGCTTCACCACCATGCTTGCGCCGGCCTCCGCCAGCGGCGCGCTGCTCGACTCCACCGCCGTGCTGGACGCCTCGGACCTCACGGATGCGGACGACCGCTTCGGCACCGCACTGTTCAACGATCTCGCGTCACGCTTCTGCGTCTCGATCAACGCGGCGCAACTCTCGCGCCCAGGGGCGCTCGCGGCCGCCCGTGCGGTGATCGCGCGTGAGAAGCCCGCGCACACGGTTTGCGAACTCTGCCTGGTGCAGCCGCGCATGCGCGTCGGCGCTCAATGCCGCGTCGGCATCGACGCCGTGATCGGGGCGCCGCGCGAGGCCGAGCTCGGTGCCCGTCTCGATCAGCTCATGTTGGCGGACAGCGACGTCGTTTGCGGAGATAGCGAGGTTACTTATGTCAACTGACTTGGCTCAACTCGTCGCACCCGAGCGCAATCGCTATTTTTATGGTTTGCTGATGGATGCGGAGCGATTCCAGCGCGATCAGGATTATTTCAATCGGAAGCGGTATGTGCTCAATCGCTCCGTCACCGGGAGCGGCGTCGTCAGCGGGCTCGGTCTGACCTTCACGCCGCCGATCAACACCAAGGGTGGCTCGATGTTGCTCAGTCCTGGGATCGCTCTTGACTTCCTGGGACGCGAGATCATCGTCGCGCAGCCGACGCCCGTCGACATTTATAATTTGACGGATGTGAACGGCAAGCCGAGCGGGCCGACGCCCGCCGGCGCGACAATTCTAATTTCGATCGCCTACGCCGAACGGAAGACTGATCTGGTTCCGGTGCTCGTGCCCGATTGCGACAATCCCGGTCGCTGCGCGCCGAGCGCAATCGCGGAGAGTTTTGTCGTTCTCGTCAGAACCGTGACGACCCCGCCGCCCGCCATTCCCGGATGCGTGTTCGGTACTTTCCCGCTGCCTCCGGGAGCGCCGCTACAACTGGATATCGCCAATCAGATCGCTGGTGCCTACCAACCACCGCCATCTGACGTTAGCGTCGCACTCGGACGGATGACGCTGCCCGCCGGTCAACTCGACGCGGCGTCTGATCGGCCGATCGTCTACAACAACAATCTTCTGTACCAGATGCTTTTTTGTCTGGCGGCGCAGGTCGCGCAATCGACGGCAATGACGCTGATCTACGAGTTAGGCGACAACCAGACGGCCGCCGCGGGGGCTGCGTTGGCCAATCCGCTCGTCGTCGGCGTAGTAGACGCCCAGGGCAACCCGGTCGCGGGCGCGCCGGCGCCGACATTCGCGCTGACCGCAGGCGGCGGCTCGGTCGGCGCGGCGACGAATGTCGCGCCCGGCAAGTTCCAGGCCTTATGGACGCTCGGACCGGCGGGCGTTCAGACCGTGACGGCGCGAATCGCCCAATCCAACGTCGTCGTGACGTTTCAAGCGACGATTCACCCCTGAGCAGACAATCTTTGTGGAGGAACGCGATATGCAGACCCTTCAAGCCGCCGATTGCGATCTCGCCACCGCGGTTAAGCTGGAGCGGGTGAACTTCTTCAACCGTCAGCTGCTGACGGCCGACGACATGACGACCGAACGCGACTATTTTCTGCAGAAACTTCGGCGGCACAACCGGTTCCTGCACGGCTGGGGCGTCGTCTGCGGGCTGACTGTGGTCGCTGCGCCGACCAGTTCCGCGCCCTGGCGCGTGCAGATCGACGCTGGTTATGCGCTCGGACCCTTTGGCGACGAGATATTCGTGGGCGAGCCGATCTATTTCGATCTCGCCGCCTGCCTCTCCACGAGTTCAGGCGGCAATCCCTGCGAACCCAGCCTGCCGGCAAACAACGCCGGAACCGACCCGACGACAGTCTATCTGGCGATTGAATACGCTGAGTGTCTCTCCCGGCCGGTACAGGTCGCTTATTCCGGTTGCGGCTGCGATGACGATCCCTGCCAGTATTCGCGCATTCGCGACGGCTTCCGGCTCCAGTGCCTCGCGCAACCGCCGGCGACGCCCGTCGCGCCGCCCAATCTGTGCGACGTGGTCGCCGGCAAGGCGGTCGCGGCGTGCCCGGCCTGCCCGACTGAGCCGTGGGTGACGCTGGCGAAGATCGCACTGCCGGCGGCGGCGTCAGCGGAAGTGACCGCCCAGGACATCGACAACATCAGCGCCCGCCGCGTCATCCTCAGCGTCGCCGTGCTGCAGGATCAGGTCATCAGTTGCTGCTGTGAGCCACAGACGCCGCCGGCGCCGACCGTCGATCTGGCGACGTTTACCCTGGATTTCACATCTTCGGACGTGAACCCCGCAACTTGGACGAATTCCGCGTCGACTATTGGCGTATCCTCCACGCCGTGGCGATATCGATTGACGCTGACTGGCCCCGCTCCCCAAGGCGGCTTCGTCGTCAAGTTCAACTCGAGCGCCCCCAACATCACGGAGCCGGCAAGCGTTACCGTGCCCGCCGGAGAGACGGTCTATCTTTGCCCCGCGTCGGCTCCCGTCGACGCGCATCCTACGCAGTCGGTCTCGACCGTAACCGTTTCAATCACCGCCATCGGAACCAGTGTCTCCAAGCAAGGCACGCTCGTCTTCCAGCCCAGTATCACGGCCTAGGCGCCGCTCGCGCGCGCCGAAGCGGCCCGCGATCCCGGTGGGCCACTGGCCGATGGCTAAGGAGGGTCCTCAGATGCCGAACCCGGAATTGCCGCTCGCAGCCGATTTCGGCAGCGGGCTTGCCAGACCGAACTGGGGCCCCGGTGGCCCAATCGACGCTCACCAATTGCGGATGCAGCAACTCTACTCGGCCCAGCGCCTGCGCCGGCATCTTCGCCTCGCGCACGGCTGGGGGGTGATTTGCGGCCTGAACGTAGTGGTCGCGGGCCAGGGCGATCCCTGGAGCCTGCTGATCTGTCCCGGTTATGGCGTAAGTCCTTGCGGCGACGAGATCCTCGTTTCCCGCGCGTTGGCGTTCAACCCGCGCGACTATCTGTGGTCCCAGCCCATCGGAGCTATCGGCGCCCGGGTCTGGATCTCAATCGACGCTGTCGAGGACGCCGCCGCCTACCTCCCGTCGCCACCCCCCGTTTGCGGCTACGATTGCGCGGAGAGCAGCGAGCAGGTCTCGCGCGTCGCCGACAGCTGCCGCGTTTCGATAAGTTGGACCGCGCCGCAGTTCCCGCACGCCGCCTACAATGTCTGCGCCGGAAGTTCGCCGCCGTTCCCGACTTGTCCCCAGACCTGCGGCCTTCCGCTCGCGACTGTCGATATGCCGGCGCCCGATCAACCCATCCGACAATCAGCGATCGACAATAAAGGAGCTTTCTGAAATGGGCTTGCCCGCCGCGCGGATGATGGATTTTCATATCTGCCCAATGTTCAATGGGCCGCAACCTCACGTCGGAGGGCCGGTTTGCGTTGGATGTCCCACGGTGCTGATCGGCGGCTTCCCGGCCGCGCGCGCCACCGACGTCTGCGTTTGCGCCGGTCCACCCGACATGATCGCGAAAGGCTCGGCGACGGTTTTGATCGGCGGATTGCCCGCCGCGCGCCAACTCGATCAAACCGCCCATGGCGGCGTGATCGTGACAGGCTTTCCCACGGTGCTGATCGGCGGTTGAGACATCGCGAGTATGGCGCTCGCGAGCGCACGCGGGCTCACTCCAGCCGGAGCAAATTGGGAACAGCATTCAGCGATGGCGCATCGCGCAAATCGACGCGGAGCCTCGCCCCCGGCGATGCGAAACGATATTTGACGCCGCTGATCGGGCCGATCGCCGTCAACGCGGTTGTTCCAGTATATTCGAACAAGGCGACGCTGGCGCGCGCCGCAGGCGCTCGCGGCCTCGCGGAAACGGGCTCGACGGGTAGAATCTGGCGACGTCTCTGACCGCAGCACAACATGGTTCAACCTTCCGATTCGCCCTCTGCAAATATCGCGGGCGGCGCATCTATCGCAGAAGCGATCGGATTCGACGCGCGCTGCAGCAGAATCGCGCCGCCGGAAATCGCCGGCCACGCAACTCCTAAATGGATCATGTCGAGCGGAACGAAGCAAGTGGCCGGCAGAGCAACCCAGAGGCTGAGGCAGTTGAAACAGTCCAACGCCTGACCGGCAATACCCTGACCCACTCGCTGACGCAGGCGCAAGCTCAGATTCCAAGGCCCATCCTCGGCGTGCAAGAGATGGGTGACACGCCATGTGAACAAGATCGAGACGAATATCTGACACAGCTCGGTCATCGCGTCGTCCTCCCAACCACGGGGACGGCGCATATCCCTCATAAGGTTGCCGTCCGCACGAGAAACTGTTGCGCCAATAGCCCAATGAGCTTCCAACGTGATCCACGCTTCCATGCAATCGATTGCTATCGCCACCGATGCAAGTTCCGGTGCTTACCCGAAGTCGCTTGTATCCCGGCTGGATCGCCCGGCAGGTTGGTCTAACCCAGCGTCTGGGGCAAGCCTGCGAATTCCGATTCAATCCGGCCAGGGATCCGGATTTGAAGCCGGCCGCCGTTCTGAAATGAAGGCGGACACCTGAGTAGGGTTTCAGCCCTCGCCGCCCGCTCCCCACAGACCGCCAACTGTGGCAGTTCTGCCACCGTCACCTTGATCGCTGTCGCTCGATCATGCTTCCGTCAATGCGCTTGGCGACGCCACCCCTGGAGAAAGTTCCGGATTATGGAAGGAAGGCTCTTCATATTGCGGCATTATTTCTCCGATCGGAATGTGACATCGTCTTCTCGGTGAGCCGACGAGGCTCAAAACCGAGGAGCAATCAGATGGCAAAAATTGCATTTGCGACGGAAGCGCAAGAGCCTGTTCTCACCGAGCATGCCGAGCCGAAGGCTGATTGGGTTGCCTTCTTGGTCGATGCGCTGGAGAAGGATGACGCGAAACGTCGCGCCGCCGTAACGGACTGGCCCTCTTAATGGATCAAGTTGATGGAAGTGCAGGCGGTCTGAACTTGCGCAACGCTCATCTAGCCGCCGTCGCGCCATGCACGTCGGCTCCTATTGCTCTTTTGCCCGCTTTCTGGTTGCTTTTCCGTTGATCTCTAGAGCTTTGGCAGGTGTCGAGCCCCGTTTGATAGGCTCGTACACGTCCGCAACCGCTTTTAGTCTCTGCTGAAGGCGTGGGGCGACAAAATCGAGGAAGGCCCTCAACTTCAACGGTTGATGCTGCCGCGCAATATGGACGATTTGGACCGGCATCGCCGGTGGGGATCGGTCGGTCAGTATGGGCACAAGAGCCGTCGCGGATGCTGTCCGCCGCCTGATAGGAGATGAGGCAGGCGATCCCGATGCCAGCTCGCGCGCCCGAGATGACCGCGTCGGCCGTACCGACCGAATAGCGGGGGCGGATGATGACCGTTTCCTCGCCCCTTGGACCCGCGAACGACCAATCGCGCCAAAGTTCCAAACCTTCATAGGCGATGCAGTCATGCGCCGTTAGGTCGCTCGGATCAGCAGGTGTGCCGCGCCGCTTCAGATAAGCCGGACTCGCGCAGATCACCCAACGCACGTCTCCGACGCGCCGCGCAACCAAAGTGCTGTCGGGCATCGCGCCGACGCGCACGGCGATATAGGACTCGGCCAAATCCATTTGATCTCCGGATACTCAAAATTGTTGAAATCGAGAACCTTCGCCTGAACACAGATGGCCTCTGGCAGGGCAGAGGGGCGGACAAAGCAAAGGCTACCGCAGATTTCTATTTCGCAGCCTTTGAACCCACAGCACGCTGCAGGCGGGTACCCACATTCTAGCGAAAACAGCATTGGTTTGCCAGAGAAACTGCCACAACTGAGGCGAGCGGCGGACACGGTGCTGACGAAGAGCCTAAGTACTCGGTGCAAGATAGCGTCGCGCGCGAGGCGGAATTCCCGCAACCGCCGAAGTTCGCGACTGTCGATACCAATCCAGCTACCCAGCCGACTCATTCCGAGGCGCGGCGGCCATAACAAGGGACGCCAAACATTCGTTCCTCCAACTTTACAAATTGCACCTTATCGAACTGGCCTGGCGCAAGAAACCCCAACCTCTGCAACCGCTTGCACAAGAATTTGTAACTGACCTTTGCTTTGCAGTTCTTCTTCAACACAACAATGTTTTCTGCACCCCACGTCGGAATTCCGAACCGCGAAACATCAGCCGCGAAGTCATCTTCCGGGGTAGATGAATTCCGCCGCGAATACCTCCGCTCCTTTTTCGATAAGTTCATTCGAATTGTAATCGCCGCAAACAATGCGACCGTTGTTGATGGCCTCGCGATCCCGGTAGTGATGCTTTACCTCACGCACTAAAGCAAAGATCTTCGGTTCGTCGGGCAGCGATTTTTGCACGGCGACGGAAACATTATCGTCGTCGCACATGTACATGGCTTTTATTCTATATAGAAGCGGCCAGTAATCGATTTGAATATGTTCCGCGCGGTAAATACGACGAACTTCCCGAAGACCAAAGACTGCCGTGTCAACCTCGTATTGCGCCCGCTTTTCCTGAGCCAAAGCTTTCAAGTCGTCGTAGTATCCGCCGCGGCTCACTTTTAGCTCTCCTTTTTCCGACGGCCAGTGGGTTTGGCATCGGCTAGCGCTTTGCGCGCCTTACGAAATTCGGCATAGCGGATGACTTCTTCAAAGTCGCCTTGATCAAGTCCGCCGGTCGCGGTTGCAAGCATTTGAATGCGCGTCGTGTCGCCCTGGAGGTTGGGGAAAAAGACAGTTATCGGGACGTCAAAAAAGCGGGCCAGTTTGTCGAGGTCATCGGCGGTTGGCTTGTAAGTGCCCGTCTCCCAACGCGAGACGGTATTTCCGACAGCTCCTATTTTCAGCGCAAGCGTTTCCTGACTTAACGAACCTTTTGGGTAGTTTTGCCGAAGCTCCCGGATTTTCTGCCCTATCTGTTCATAGAGGTCTGGTGAGCGCCTCCCCTCATTGTCATTGGCCATGTCGGTTCCTCCTCCTTCAGGAAATTCGCCTCCTGTTATAGCTTGACTTTTGTGCGTCGGACAAGATATCCTGTATCAGGAATATTTCTTCCTTTATTGGGAAGATCCGAATGAACAGGAGGCAGACATGATGTCGCCAGAACCGGACGAGGTCGCTGAGATGCCCGCTGAGCTCAAGAGCTCTGCTGCGACCGCCGTGGAAACGGAAATTCCTACGACAGCGCAGCGCGATATCGAGCATTTCATTCATCGGCCGGGCAGCCGGCCGGCCGTCGCGATGGGTACTGGCGGCGAGACGCTGCGCGAAGTCTTGGTCCGCCTGGAAGTAATCGCGGATCGGTCAGACGACGTTTATGTCTTCTACCAGTCCCCACGAATGTTGACTCATTTGCGATTTCCCAATCGGCGTGGGGGGTGATTCAAACGGGCGAACGGGAGAGGTTCGCCATGAGAGGGATTGCGCTTCGGTCGGATTTTGAGGCGGCGGGGCTGCGCGCTTCGGCGCGGGCGTCGAAGAACGGAGCGCAGACGCGGCGTCTTCTGACGCTGGCGGCGATCTATGACGGAGCCAGCCGGTCGGAGGCCGCCAAGATCGGCGGGGTGACGCTGCAAATCGTCCGGGACTGGGTGGTCAGATTCAACGCCGAAGGGCCGGATGGGCTGATCAACAAGACAGCCCCCGGCCGGACGTCCATTCTCGACGCAGCGCAACGCAAGGCGCTGGCGGCGGTCGTGGAGAGCGGCCCGCTTCCCGCAATCCATGGCGTCGTGCGCTGGCGGATCGTCGACCTGTGTCAGTGGGCGCATCTGGAGTTCGGCGTTTCGCTTTCCGAGCAGACGATGAGCCGCGAATTGCACGCGATGAACTACCGTAAGCTCACCGCCCGCCCGCGCCATCACGCGCAGGCCGAAGGCGCCATTGAGGATTTTAAAAAAACTTCCCCGCGCGCCTGGAGGAGATCGCCCACAAGCAAGGCGTCAAGACCGGCGACATAGAAGTTTGGTTCGCCGACGAGGCGCGCATCGGCCAGAAGAACAAGATCACGCGCCGATGGGCCAAGCGAGGTTCGCGGCCGAGCGCGACGAAAGACCAGCGCACGGCGTCGGCCTACATCTTCGGCGCGATCTGCCCGAAGGAAGGCAAGGGCGCCGCTCTCGTCCTGCCGCGATGCGACACGCAGGCGATGAACCTGCATCTGGCCGAAATCGCCAAGAACGTCGCGCCCGGCGCGCATGCGGCTTTGCTCGTCGATCAAGCCGGCTGGCATCTCTCCGGCGCTCTCGTTGTCCCGCCCAACATCACCATCGTCGCGCTGCCCGCCAAATGTCCCGAACTCAACCCGCAGGAGAACGTTTGGCAATTCATGCGTGAAAACTGGCTGTCCAACCGCATCTTCAAATCCTACGAAGACATCCTCGATCACTGCTGTTACGCTTGGAAAACCCTCATCGACCGACCGTGGCGCATCATGTCCATCGGACTGCGCAGGTGGGCACATGGGTACTGATCATTGAGGAGTGGGACGCTCTCGGTGCTCGAAATCCACCGCCATCGCCATGTTCATGTCCACCACTGCCGCCACATTGCGGTGACGGTTCATTTCGGCGGAAAGAGCAAGCGCCACCGCTTTTTGCCCAACACGACGATCGGCGTCGCGAGCGAGTGGGCGCGGCGGAAATTCCATTTCGATCCCGCCGTCGCCGGCGAATATGTGCTCCAGCTTGTCGGCAGCCCGGTGCAACCCCGCTCAGACGAGCACCTCGGCAATCTCGTGCGCGGCGACGTTTGCGGAATCGAGTTCAATATCGTCAAAGAACTCACGCCGAAGGGTTAGCTGATGCGGCCTCTCGATCAGCGTCTATTTGAATCGGACTTACAGTCGGCGGAATATCGAAACGGACTGACAAAGGGATTGTGGGGCGAAGCGGAATCCGCCGCCCGGCCTGACGGCGCAACACGGCCCAACGTCTATTTCTGGATGGCGGCCGCCCCACCCCTTGGCGCGCCGGACCGCTACTATGTTGCGCTGAATCTGGCCGGCTCTCGGAACGTGTCGCCGACGGGGCCATTGTGGGACCCGGCCAAGAGACAGGTGCTCGAGCTCGCCAAATGGCCCAAGGGAAAGCCGAACACCCGCTTTGCTCTGGACTTCCGGACGGACGGATTCACATTTTGCGGCCGGGCGCTTTATCACCCTTACGACCGCTCGCCGCTCTCCGATCATCCGTCTTGGCCTATCGAACAGCCCCATCTTGTTTGGACGAGTGCGCACACCATCGTGAATTAGGGGGTGTCCTCATTTAGGGGATTCGCAAATCAGGAAAAGCGTGATTCATGAGGAGCCTTCCTACTGGGGGCTTTTGGATGAAGCGCTACGGACTGCGCGACGATCAGTTTGCTCGCATCGAGCAATTGCTGCCGGGTCGCCCCGGCTACGTTGGTCGCGACAGTGAACGAGGCAACCGGCTTTTCGTTGACGCGGTTATTTGGAAGTTCCGTTCGGGAGCGCCGTGGCGCGATTTGCCGGAACGCTTCGGCCCTTGGAAGAATATTCACACCCGCTTCTCGCGTTGGGCCAAGAGGGGCGTATGGGAGAATCTTTTCAAGGTTTTGGCCGATGACCCCGACAACGAATACGCCATGATCGACGCGACCATCGTCAGAGCCCACCAGCACAGCGCCGGGGCTCGAAAAAAGGGGGTCTCGACCAAGCCATAGGTCGCTCGCGCGGCGGGTTGACCACCAAAATTCATGTCGTCGTTGACGCCTTGGGCAACCCGTTGGCGCTGAGCCTCACCGGTGGACAAGCTCACGACATCACTCAAGCCGAGACGCTTATCGCTAACGTGGCGCCAGACGCGGTCCTCGCTGACAAGGGCTACGACTCGGATGGCTTCATCGCGAGCCTTGAACGTCGAGAGATTGAAGCCGTCATTCCCTCCCAAGGCCAATCGTAAAATCAAACGCGATTGCGACTACGCCCTATACGCAGAACGCAACCTGATCGAACGTTTCTTCCAGTATATCAAACAGTTTCGAGGCGTCGCCACGCGCTATGAAAAAACCGCTCGCAACTTTCTCGCCGGCCTTCATTTGGTCTGCGCTCTGGCTTGGCTTAAATGAGGACACCCCCTACCTCGAAGAGTTTCAATCGCTTCTGACCAGCAGAGTTTACGTCGGTGTCTGAGCCGGAGGCCGCCAGTTTCAAGATACCGATCTGGCTTTGGGCCAAGGTCATCGCCGATCTGCGCCGCCGGGGCGGCGGCGTGCGCGAAAGCGGGGCGTTCTTGCTTGGGCGGGACGACGTCACCCCAGCGCGTGTCAGCTCTTACGTCTGTTACGACGACGTTGACCCCGAGGCGTATCAGCGCGGAGTCATCGCGTTCCACGCGAATGGCTGCGCGGCATTGTGGACGCATTGCCGCACGAAGGGCGTGCGGCTGTTAGTCGACGTCCATACGCACCCCGGTGCCGATGTCCGACAGAGTGACACCGACGAGCGCCATCCAATGCTGCCGGTCATCGGGCACACCGCGATGATCGTTCCCAATTTCGCGCGGACGGTTTGGTGGTCTCTGAAAGCCGTCGGCGTCTACGAATATCTCGGCGGGTTCAAATGGCGATCACACCCGCCCACCGCGCGGAACCGCCACGTCCGACTCGCACTGTGGTGAGAGCATGAGCGTCATCGATATCGAACTGTCGCGCATTTCGAAGCTGCTTATGGATCGCGACCAAGCCGGAGCAGATACCGTACTTGCGCGGCGTCAGACTCTTGCCGTGAAGCTCAACTGTGGCGACGACGTCGCCGGCTCCTATACGTTGCAACTCGCGGTACTGACGGCCGCGGTCATCGGCTGCCGCTGTTTTCCCGGCGCTGTGCGCGCGGCGTACTCGGAAGCTCTCAGAGATGCGCCCCTGTTGGTCTGGCCGTGGCTTGAACTTACGTTCGGCGAAGCGCTCGCTGAGATTCTTGAGCAACCGGCTTCGGTCGCTAACACGGAATCACATGAGGTTATTTTCGGCGACGCCTCAGCGCGGGAGCGGGCTCTCCGCGTTACGTTCGACGGTTGGATTGCAAAGGTCGACCCGTGTCCAGCGTGGAGCGCCTGCCGGAACGCGAGTATTTCGCGACCTCGGGGGTGCTGGCGGCGTCGCTGGCGATGTCCGAGTTATTCGCTTCCTTTGCAGGCATCAGCCTTCAGGCGACGCGGCGCGTCGTCGCGCTGTCGCTGTGGCGTCCCGAGCTTGACGTTGGCGTTCCTGACGCCCTCGGCATTCCGGTCGAATATCTGCCGCGCAACGCGTGGGTGCTCGGCGCAGGCCACGGCGAGCGTTCGCCCGACCGGCTCGCCCATCGCAACGGCTATCGCGACCGGGATTGGGAGACTCGGGCAGGAACAGTCGAACTGCGCATACCGAAGCTGCGCAAAGGCTCGTACTTCCCAAGCTTTCTGGAGCCGCGGCGCATGGCGGAGAAAGCGCTGACGGCGGTCATCCAAGAGGCTTACGTCCACGGCGTCTCGACCCGTTCGGTGGACGACCTCGTCAAGGCGATGGGCGGGACAGGTATCTCGAAGAGCCAGGTCAGCCGGCTTTGCGAGGAAATCGATGAACGCGTGAAGGCGTTTCTCGACCGCCCGCTTGAGGGCGAATGGCCTTATGTCTGGCTCGATGCGACCTACGTGAAGGTCCGCCGCAACAATCGCATCGTGTCCGTCGCGGTGATCGTGGCCGTCGGCGTCAACGGCGATGGGCGGCGCGAGGTCTTGGGAATGGATATCGGCCCCTCCGAGGCCGAGACCTTCTGGACCGAGTTCCTTCGCAAGCTCAGGCGTCGCGGCCTGCGCGGCGTCAAGCTGGTCGTCTCCGACGCCCACGAGGGCATCAAGGCCGCCGTCGCCAAGCTGATGAGCGCGAGCTGGCAGCGTTGCCGGGTCCACACCATGCGCAACGCGCTCGCCCATGCCGGCAAGAACAGCCGGCGCGTCGTCTCGGCCTTCATCGCCACCGCCTTCGCCCAGGACAGCGCGAACGCCGCCAAGACGCAGTGGCGCAAGGTCGCCGATCAATTACGGCCCAAGCTGCGCAAGCTCGCCGAGTTCATGGACGAGGCCGAAAACGATGTCCTCGCCTACAGGCGTTTCCGTCCGATCACTGGCCAAAACTCCACTCCACCAACGGCCTGGAGCGCCTCAATGGCGAGATAAAGCGGCGCACCGAAGTCGTCGGCATCTTTCCCAACGACGAAGCCATCGTTCGGCTCGTCGGCGCTATCCTGCTCGAACAAAACGACGAATGGGCCGTCCAACGGGCGCGCTACATGACGCTGGAAACCATCGCCACCTTGAGCGATGATGCCGTCGTCGAATTGCCCGCCGTGGCTATCTGACCGATCCGGCCCTAGCCGGAAGCCGTGGTGGAACAACCCTCAGCTACACCACGCCTCGGGACACGATCGACGAGGCGCGTGAAGTATTCGCTGGCGCCATCGTCGACGCTCATCGCTGGCTCGATGAACTGCTCTCCGATCCAACCAAATCCATCGCGGCTCTTGCCGACCGGGAGCGCAAAAACGAGCGCTCGATTCGTATGACGTTGTCGCTGGCGTTCCTGGCTCCGGACCTTGTTAAAGCTGCGATCGATGGCAACTTGCCGCGCGGCTTCAACACAACGAGGCTCGTCGATTTGTCGATGCTGTGGCCTGAGCAATGGTCGGCCCTCGGCCTCGAGCGGCCTGCAGACGATCTCGGGACGTAACCGCTCGCGGGCACGCCCCGCCGCACATTCGATCGGCATGCGACGAGCTTTTCCTAAGCCTTGCATCAATACGGTTCGGTAGCGCGCTACGCCATCCCGCCAAACCGGGAAACGGAATTTTGGGCAGCCGAGACTTTGACGGCTCACTGCTCGATTGAGAGACCAAATGCGAAAGTATGCCACTCGGAGACCGTTTATACCGGCGGTAACTCACAGAAATGTCGACGGAATGTCGCAGATAGGAAAAGAGCCAGGTTCGCACGGACTGCATGGTGGGCGATACAGGGATCGAACCTGTGGCCCCTCCCGTGTGAAGGGAGTGCTCTACCGCTGAGCTAATCGCCCGACCCGGCCCCTCTAAGCCGTGCGCGCGGGCCAAGTCAAGTTTTGCAGCGCCCCGTCGAGCTCGTCGAAATGCGAGATCACGCGGTCCGGGCCGAGTTCGGCGACGGGCGTGTCGGTGTAGCCGAAATCGACCGCCACTACCGGCATTCCCGCCGCGCGCGCGGTGCGAATGTCGGTGACGGAATCGCCGATCATCACGCTCTCTTCCGCGCGACCGCCCGCCCGCGCCACCGTCTCCAGCAGCGGTCGCGGGTCGGGCTTGGCGACGCCGAACGTGTCCTGCCCGCAGACGAACGCGAAATAGTCGCGCACGCCGAGCTTCTCCAGCAGCAGGTTGGAGGATTGCTCGATCTTGTTGGTGCAAACCGCCAATTTCCAGCCTTCGCCGCGGCAGCGATCGAGGCAGGCGAGCACGCCGGGGAACAGCGTCGACTTGTCGGCGATATGGGCGTTGTAGAACCGCAGGAACTCGACGAACAGCGCGTCGAGCCGGGCCGGCGTCAGATCGCGTCCCGCGCGGGCGTAGCCGCGCTGGAGCAGCGCGCGGGCGCCCGCGCCGACCAGCGAGCGGGCGGCCTCCAACGGCACGGGGGCGATGCCGTCCCCGGCCAGGACGTGGTTCAACGCGTCGATCAAGTCCGGCGCGGTCTCGGCGAGCGTGCCGTCGAGATCGAAGACGAGCGCGCGCCCCATCAGCGCAGCGAGGCGGTGAAGGTCTGGATCTTCTTACAGGCGGTCTCCAACGTGGCCAGCGAGGTCGCGTAGGAGACGCGGAAGTTCGGGCCTTGCCCGAACGCCGAGCCCTGCACCGCCGCAACGCCCTCCGCTTCGAGAAGCTCGCTGACGAAGTCCTCATCGGTCTCGATCACCTTGCCCGACGGCGCCTTGCGGCCGATCGCCTCGGCGCAGGAGGAATAGACATAGAACGCCCCCTCCGGCTTCGGGCACTTCAGGTATTTGGCCTGGCCGAGCATCGACACCACGAGGTCGCGGCGCTCCTCGAAGGCCTTGCGGCTGCGGGGAATGAAGTCCTGCGGGCCGTTCAGCGCTTCGACCGCCGCCCATTGCGCAACCGTGCAGGCGCCCGAGGTCTGCTGGCCTTGCACCATGTCCATCGCCTTAATGAGCTCGGCGGGACCGGCGGCGTAGCCGATGCGCCAGCCGGTCATGGCATAGGCTTTGCTGACTCCGTTCATCGTCAGGGTGCGCGGCTTCAGCGCCGGCTCAATCTGCACCGGCGTCGAGAACTCGAAGTCGCCGTAGACGAGGTGTTCGTACATGTCGTCGGTCAGCACCCAGACATGCGGGTGCCTCATCAAGACCTCCGTCAGCGCCTTGAGTTCGGAGCGCGTATAGGCGGCGCCGGACGGGTTCGACGGCGAGTTTAGCACCACCCACTTGGTCTTCGGCGTGATGGCGCGCTCGAGGTCCTCGGGGCGCAGCTTGAAGCCGTCCTCGAGGCGGGTCGGCACGATTCTCGGCTCGCCCCAGTTGATCGCCACCATCTCGGGATAGCTGACCCAGAACGGCGCGGGGATGATGACCTCGTCGCCGGGGTTCATCGTCACCAGGAAGGCGTTGTAGAGGATCTGCTTGCCGCCCGTGGCGACGATCGTGTCGGCGGCCTTATAGTCGAGCCCGTTCTCGCGCTTGAACTTCTGCGCGATCGCCTCGCGCAGCGGCGGGATGCCGAGCACCGGGGGGTATTTGGTCTCGCCGCGGCGGATGGCGTCGATCGCCGCGTTCTTGATGTTGTCGGGCGTGTCGAAATCGGGCTCGCCGACCGACAGCGAGATGATGTCCCGACCCTTGGCTTTCAGATCGCGCGCCTTCTGCGTGACCACCATGGTCGCGGAGGGCTTTACGCGATTGAGCACATTGGCGAGGAAAGCCATGGAACGGTCCCGATGAGACGCGCGCCGGAAGCGGCGTGCGGGCGGGGAATAAACCGGGGAGGGCGGGCGGGCAAGCCTCGGGTTCGGGATCAGCCGGCGCAACGTGCAGAAACGGGTCGGCGGGGTGATATGTCAGGGGGTTGGGCGCCGTTTTCTGTCCTGCGAGGGGGGCGGTGGCCGAGCGAGTGAGCCGAGCTGAACCTCCCGCTCCAATAGATCCGGTAGTAGCGCTTAAATATATGAAATTAAACAACAATATTCAGATTCTCAGCCGAAACGACGGGACATGCAAACAAAGAAGGCGAGGCGCATCGCGCCTCGCCTCCAAGAATGTCCCGCACCGACTTCAAGTCGCGTCAGGCGACCTCGTCAGGGCGGACGGTCAGCCGCCCGACAGCGGGTTGGCGTTGATCGGGGAGCCCCAGCCGCCGCACTCGTTCCAATAGACGCCGGTGGCGGACTTTCTGCTTCTGCGGAACTATGGAGCCGCCGAAGGTGATATAGTAACCCTTGAACGGCGGGCTGAAGTTGTACGACGTGGGAACGCCGCAATCGCCGCTGTCCATCTTGCCGAAGTAGGATTGCACCTTGTGCTGCTTGCCCAGGCCGTAAAGCACCGTGAGATAAGCCGCCGAGCTGTTATAGAAGTTTCCGCTCGCGTTGGTGATGCCCGCCATAACCGGCGAGGCGACGCTAGTACCGCCGATAACTGTCCACCCGGCGTAGCTGAGGGTGTTGTAAATCCAGACGCCGGTCTCGGGATCCGCTACCGCCGAGACATCAGGAATGCCGCGGAAGTTGCCAAGGACCTTCGACTCCGCGCTCTGCCAGCTCGGGATCGGCTCGTAGACGCTGGTGCCGGCGCCTTCACCGAGCGTATAGTAACCCGAACTATAACCGAACAAATCCGGATTGGGGAACCAGGACTGCTGGCCGTTGAAGGCGCCGGTGTTGGGGTCATTGGCCAAGGTCGTGCCGCCGACCGCGACGAGGTTGGGCGAAACGGCCGGCCAACTCGGGTAGGTGTCGTCGCCGGTGGAGGCGAAGAACACGATCCCGCTCTTGACGAAGGCGGAATCGTTCGCGGTTTCGCCGCTATACTCGGCGCTGCCCCAGCTATTGGAGATCATGCCGCCGCCGACCGCCGAAACGCACGCCGCCGCGACCCGCTCGGCGTTCAGCAAATCGGAATAGCTGCTCGACGCGGCTTCGACCAGGAACAGGCGGGCCTTCGGCGCCATCGCGTGCGCGTATTCGATGTCGAGGTCCTCTTCGACGTCCCAGCCGGTGCCGGAGGCGCTGGACACGGCCGGGCCGTTGGCGCAAGTTGTTGGGCTACCCGTCCCATAAATCTTCTGGAAGGTTGTGGCCGGGAGTCCGAACTGCTGGTCGAACTTGATAAGGTCCGTGGTCGCGGAGGTGAGGTCGTAGGCGTCGACGATCGCGATCGCCTTCGAACCTAGCGCGGAGTTCGTCGTCGTGAAGTTGGGGTTGCAGTTGAATGTCACCGCGACCAGGCCGTAATCGCAGGCCAGCGAAGCCGGGGTCGCGAACAGAAAGCGCGGCTGCGGCGGCCCGCCGACGTCGGGGCTCGCTCCGCCCGGCGGGTTGATCCCGGCGTATCCGCCCCTAGGGACCACGATTTCCACGTTGGTATGGGCCCGGCCGGGGGCCGTCACCAGCCCCGACGGCGGCCTGACGATCTGCAACCGCCCGCCTGGGTTGAGCACTTTCGAGCCTGGCGGCAAGGTCACGCCCGGACGGACTGCGACCGGCGCCGTTTGCGCCGCGGCGAGGCTCGCCCCCAGCAACAAAGCGCCCGCGCACGTCGTAGTAAACAGCCACGGCCGATTGTAAGAAAACATAGGTATACCTCCGCTCCCTAGGGCAGATCGCACGGGACAACAGAAATTTTTGGGATCCCCGGGGCCTGCAAACCAGTGTTAACAACGCTCTAACCCCTATAGCGGCGGTCGGCTGTTGTCAATGAGAGGGCGTCGCCCTCTTCTCACGAATTGGCTAACAAACTCACCTAATGCTGAGTTTATTTGTAACCCAATAAGTACAGGCGAATTGTTGACGCCCGGCCGGCATGATACCGACATCGGCGAACGGCGGCGCCCGGTCTCGCAACCGGGCGCCCGTCGCGCCAGCCATCAGGCTTACCGCTGGGGAAGCGGAATGAAGTTCGCCGCCGCCGTTCTCAGCCGCCAGGCAAGGTTTTCGCAGAAGACGGCGAACCGAAACCACCGCACTCGTTCCAGAAGAACCCTATGGTGCTCTCTTGGAACTGGGGATCGATGCCCCCGCCATTCGTCGTATATTTGGCTTTGAACGGCCCCGTGGCACTGGGAGAGGTGGGCACGCCGCAGTCGCCGCTATCCATTTTCTTAAAGTAGGTGTTCTGCAGCGTTTTGGCCGCACCCAAGCTGTAGAGTTCCGTAAGGTAAGCATTGCTACTGGAGAAGAAGTTTCCGCTCGCATTTGTAATGCCAGCCATGACCGGTGACGCTACGCTGGTTCCGCCGATGACCGTAAATCCGCCGACGCTAAGCGTGTTGTATATCCACACGCCCGTGTCGGGGTCGGCGACAGCAACCACATCAGGAACGCCCCGGTGGGCGCCGACGATATTGACCACTTTGGCCTGGTAGCTGGGTCTCGCTTCAACGGTGCTGGTGCCCGCGCCCTCGCCCTCCATGATGCTGCCTGAACTGGCGCCAAATAGATCAGGATTGGGGAACCAAGCAGCCTGGCCGAAGAAACCGCCTGAGGCAGGGTTGTTGGACAACGTCGTGCCGCCCACGGCGACGACATTGGGAGAGGTCGACGGCCATCCGGGGAAGGTGTCGTCGCCGGTGGACGCGAAGAAGACAACGCCGCTCTTGACGAAGAACGAATCGAAAGCGGTTTCTGCGCTGTTCTCCAACTCACCCCAGCTGTTGGAGATCTCGCCCCCGCCCGCATTCGCCACGCACGTCGCCGCCACTTGTTCGGCGTTAATCAAATCCGTAGTCGAACTCGATTTGGCCTCAACCAAATAGAGATGGGCGTTTGGCGCCATCGCGTGCGCGTATTCGATGTCCAAATCCTCTTCGACGTCCCAACCCGTGCCGGCGGCGGACGCCGGGGCGACGCCGTTTCCGCAGACTGTGGGGCTTCCAGTCCCGAAAATTTTGGTGACCGTGCCGGCCGGCACGCCGAATTGCGCGTCAAAATGCGCCAGATCGGTCGTCATAGACGTCAGATCAAAAGCGTCGACGATCGCGATGGCCTTGGCGCCGCCGGTCGGGAGAGTGGTCGTGTCATTGGGATTGCAACCGAACGTCGCCGCGACAATTCCATAGTCACAGGCCACGGATTCGGGAGTCTGATCCAAAAGCCCGGCAACCGGCGGAGCGCCGGTCGTGGTCGGGGTCATTGCGGGATATCCCCCCCTCGGGATCACGATCTCCACATTGGTATGGGCATGCCCCGGCGTACGGACCAAGCCGGACGGCGGCCTGACGATCTGCATGCGACCGCCCGGGTTCAGGACTTTGAAGCCCGGCGGCAAGGCCACGCCTGGGCGAACGACGAGAGGCGTCGTTTGCGCTGCCGCAACGCCCACGCCAAGTAACAGCGCGCAAGCGCATGTCGTAACAAACAAACTCGTTCGATTGTTCGCAAACATAGGTCTTCCTCCGCTCCCCAGGACAGATCGCGACGGATGGCCGAAATTTATGGAAATCCCGCGGTCTGCAAACCAGTGTTAACAACAGTTCAACCAGTATCGAGCCGGTCGGCTGTTGTCAATAAGACCGCGCCGTTCACTTTGAGGGAATTGCGTAACAAACGCACTTTACGCTGAGCATTTTTGCAATCTATTCGCATCGGTCGTCATACAGCAGAAATGCACGGCATGCGCTCGCCTCGATACGTTTGACAATTGCGCGCACTCCGTTTTTGAACTGGTCGCGGGACCGTGAGCGACCTTCCGAAGAACGCGCCGCTGGCGAGCGGCGTCGGAATCGTGCATAGCGCAGACGAGGAAACAAGCGCCGCCATGGCCGACATGAACTCAGAAGCGTTGCGCTCCACGCTCGCGGCCCAGATCGACCAGGCGCGACGACATTGCGAGGCGTCCGAATTCGCCGCCGCCGAGCGCCTTTGCCGCCGGATTCTGGATCAGGCGCCGGGATACCTGCAAGCCCTGCTGCTGCTCGGCCGCATTCTTTCGACGCTCGGCCGCCACGGCGAGGCGATCCCGGCGCTGGCGGCGCTCGCCGCCGAATTTCCTCATAACGGATCCGTGCATTCTGCGCTCGGCGCCGCGCTACAGGCCGCGGGCCGTCACGCCGCAGCGGTCGAGCCCCTACGTCGCGCCGCCGAGTTGCAACCGCAAGCCGCGGCGGTCCGCTCGAATCTCGGCCTTGCGCTGGAAAAAGCGGGCAGACCGGCGGAGGCCATCCACGCCTACGAGAACGCCGTCGCGCTTGACCCCGATCTTCTCGCCGCGCGCGTGAACCTCGGCGTGGCGCTGCTCAACGAGGGCAAGCCGGAAGGCGCCCTCGCCCATCTGCGCCGCGCCGCCGAACTCAACGGAGCGAAGGCCGCCAACAATTGTTTGCTCGGCCGCGCCTTGACGGCGCTCGGGAACAACGACGAGGCGCTCGCCTGCTACGAACGGGCGATCGCCGCGGAGCCGCGGGGGCTCGCGGGCTGGCTGGGCAAGGGCGAGACGCTGCGCGCGCTCGGCCGTTTCGACGCGGCGGCGCAGAGTTTTGAACAGGCGCTGGCGATCGATCCGGAACTCAGTATTGCGCGGCACGCGCTGGCGACGATGCGGCGCGAAGGCGAAGACGCTCCCGAATTCGATCGCCTGCGCGCGATCGTCGCCGACGCCGCGGCGTCGCCTGAAAATCGCGGCGCTGCGGCGATGGCGATGGCGAAAATACTGGACGATTGCGGGCGCTACGACGAGGCGTTCAGCGCCGCGAGCGAGGGCAACCGGATCGCGCGCGCCAGGTCGGCGGCCTCCGGACGCTACGACCATGCCCTATTCCGCGCGCGCCACGATGTGCTGATGCAGACGTTCACCCCGGCGTTTTTCGATCGCACCCGCGATTGGGGCGCGCCTTCGGAAGCGCCAGTGTTCATCGTCGGCTTTTTCCGCACCGGCTCAACGCTGGTCGAGCAGATCTGCGCCAGCCATTCACAAGTCGCGGGGCTCGGCGAGTCGCGCGATATCCCCCACATCGCCGCCGAGGTGCAAAAGGTCGCGCCGTCGGAATGGACGGCGCCGTTTCTGCGCGGACTCGCGGATCGGCACATCGCCCGCCTGGCGGCGCTCGCGCCCGGCAAGCTGCGCGTCGTTGACAAGATGCTCGACAACATCTTCCGGCTGGGCCTGATCGCCGCGATGTTTCCGCGAGCGCGCGTGATTTTCACCCATCGCGATGGGCGCGATGCGGCGTTGTCGGCGTTCATGACCCACTTCGGCCCGGAGATCGGGTTCGCCACCGATCTCGTCGACGCCGGCCGGCGCTGGCGCGAAACGGAGCGGATCGGCGCCCACTGGCGCGGCTGTCTGCCGCTGCGCGCCCATCATGTTCAGTACGAAACGCTGATCGCCGACTTCGAGACCGAGGCGCGCAAGTTGATTGATTTTCTCGGCCTGCCCTGGGAGCCGGCCTGCCTGGAGTTCTACAAGACCGAGCGCGATATCAGGACCGCGAGCGTGTGGCAGGTCCGCCAACCCTTGTCCGACGCCTCGGTCGGTCGCTGGCGCCACTACGCGAACCACTTGCAAGACCTCTGCGCAGCGATCGGGATCGATCCCGCAGCGCCGACCGGCGCGCGCCCCGCCGGTCTGGCGTGACGCCGCGGAACCGTTGAAAAGCTTTCCGCCCGCCCGAATCGTCTGTCTGACCGAGGAGACGGTCGAGACGCTCTATCTGCTCGGCGAACAGGATCGCATCGTCGGCGTCTCCGGCTACGCCGTCAGGCCGCCGCAGGTCCGCCGCGAGAAGCTTCGGGTGTCCGCGTTCACCTCGGCGGACATCCCGAAAATCCTGGCGCTCGAACCCGATCTCGTGCTGGCGTTCTCCGATCTTCAGGCCGACATCGTCGCCAACCTGGTTCGCGCCGGCCTCGCGGTGCATGTCTTCAACCAGCGCTCCGTCGCCGGGATTCTGGCGATGATTCGGACGGTCGGCGCGCTCGTCGGCGCGCGCGAAAAGGCCGAGGCGCTGGCCGCGCATCTCGCCGGCCGCCTCGCCGCCGTAGCGGCGGCCGCGCCGCTCCTGAGACCCCGGGTCTATTTCGAGGAATGGGACGAGCCGCTGATCAGCGGCATCGGCTGGGTTTCGGAACTGATCGAGATCGCCGGCGGCGAGGACGTTATGCGATCGCTGCGCGGACAGGCGGCGGCGAAGAACCGTATCGTGGCGCCGGAGGCCGTCGTCGCCGCCGCGCCCGACGTGATCCTCGCCTCCTGGTGCGGCAAGAAGGTCGCCGTCGACCGGATTCGCGGCCGCCCCGGCTGGGACGCTATTCCCGCCGTGCGCGACGGTCGCATCTTCGAGATCAAGTCGCCGCTGATCCTGCAACCCGGCCCCGCCGCGCTGACCGACGGCCTTGACGCGATCGTCGCGGCGCTGGCGCGCGGTCCACAAGAAATTAGCGCATCCCCATCTACAAAATAATCGACGCCGTTGGTTGTCCAATCCCGCCGACCGGGTGTAAGCTCGCCATGCGAGGTGCCGTCGTGACCGCGACGGAGAATTGGGAAGCCGGTCGACAAGCCGGCGCTGCCCCCGCAACGGTAGGAGAGTTCCGGCGAGACTTCCGCCACTGGGCCGCAAGGCTTGGGAAGGCGTCCCGCCTGATCCCGTCAAAGGGATCGCTCTTGAGCCCGGAAACCAGCCTCGCCGTTGAAGCCTGGGGTATCGCGGCGGGCGATGGGGAGGCGGTTGACCGGCGACGCCAAGCGTCGCCTGTCGTCTCGTCTTTCGCAAAGCGCCGACGCGACCGCCCCGCATTCGAGGGATGGCGATGCGCACGCAGCAACAGGTTTATGCCGCTCTGAAGGGCCGCCGCGCCGGCCACACGCTGGCGCGCGAGTTCTATGTCGATCCCGACGTCTATCAGCTCGACTTGCAGAACATCTTCTATGCGCAATGGATGTTCGTCGGCCACGACTGCGAGATGCCGAAAACCGGCGACTACCTCACGCTTCAACTCGGCGAATATCCGATCGTCGTGGTGCGCGACCGCAAGGGCGACATCCGCGCGTTCCACAACACCTGCCGGCATCGCGGCTCGCGCCTCTGCTCGGCGGCCAAGGGCAGCGCGGTGCGGCTCGTCTGCCCCTATCACAATTGGAGCTACGATCTCGACGGCCGGCTGTTGTTCGCCCGCGACATGGCCAAACCCTTCGATCCGAAGGCGCTCGGCCTGAAGCCGATCGCCTGCGAGAGCGCCAACGGCTACGTGTTCATCTGCCTCGCCGATTCGCCGCCGGATTTCGCCCCGTTCCGCGCGGCGATGGCGCCGTACTTCGCGCCGCACGAAATCGGCGCGGCGAAGGTCGCGTTCGAGAGCACGATCCTGGAGAACGGCAACTGGAAGCTGACCTGGGAGAACAATCGCGAGTGCTATCACTGCACGCCGAACCACCCCGAGCTTTGCCGGACCTTTCCGGAGGCGGCGGCGATTTCGGGCGTCAGCGGCGCAGCCGAGGACCCGCTGATTGGCGAACATTGGGCGCGCATGGAGCAGGCGGGGCTGGCGAGCGGCTTCAGCATCGCGTCCGACGGGCAATATCGCTTCACCCGCATGCCGTTGCTGGGCGACGCCACCAGCTACACGATCTCAGGCGCCGACGCCGTCGCCCGGCCGCTCTCCGAAAAGGTGACGACGCCGGCGATCGGCGCGCTGCTGACGTTCCACTATCCCTCGCTCTGGAACCACGTGCTCGGCGATCACGCCGTCTCGTTCCGGGTGCTGCCGGTCGGGCCCAAGCAGACGATGGTGACGACGAAGTGGCTCGTAAACGCCGAGGCGGTCGAAGGCGTCGACTATGATCTCGACAATCTGACGAAGGTCTGGATCGCCACCAACGATCAGGATCGTCGCATCATCGAGGAGAACCAGCTCGGCGTCGCCTCGTTGGCGTTCGAACCGGGCCCGTACAATCGCGTGCACGAAGGCGGCGTCATCCAGTTCGTTGACTGGTACGCGTCGACGATGGAGCGTGCGCTCGGCGGCGAGGGCGCGCGGGTCCATGTCGCCTGAGGCGCCATGCGCCGAAGCGCTGTTTCTCGATTGGTTGCTCGCATTGCCTGAGCACGCCGATCCCGCGCGCGCGGCGGCGCGCCGCCTCGCCGAGTTGCAGCGCGGGGCTCAGCCGACGCAGGAACAACGACGATTGTGCGAATTGTTGCGACAGGTAACGCCGCTGACGCTGGCCGCGGCGCAAGGCCGCGGCCGACCATCCCGGCTGCGACATTGAGAGGAGCGCCCGACCTTCGGTCGCGCTTGGGGAGCCTTAGAGCAGATACCGATCAGACAGAATCGGCCCGTCATTGCGAGCGAAGCGAAGCAATCCAGCGCGCCGAGATCGTAGGCTAGTCGGTGAAGCTCGGCTCGGCGGAGACGTGGATGGCTTCGCTTCGCTCGCCATGACGGCGGTACAACTTGATCGGTAACCGCTCCTAGCGGCGCGGGCTCTGCGCAAGGCGCAGACGTCCGTGGGGCGCAGAGACTGCGGGGAGAGGGCAAGGGTGAGGGGCAAGGCAAATTCTGCACACTTTGCAGCGGCTTAAGCATCCCTCACCCCAGCCCTCTCCTCGCTTGTGCAAGGCAGCGGCGAACCTGGTTGTCTTTGGCGCGGGGAGACAGAGTCGCCGCCGCGCGCAAGCCATTTCCTCGACCCCGCGTCTAGGGCGAGACGGCGAGCGTGATCGTGTTTGACCACGCATTCAGAAAATACGTGCCGCCGCCGCCGTAGGTGAAAAACTCCACCGTGTGATTGCCTTCCGCAACCCCATAGATCGCCTGCCAGTTGCCGGTGACATAACCGGATTGCAGGAACGCGCCTTGCCAGCCTGTCTTGTTGTAGTTCGGGGCCTGGCCGTCGATGATCGCCGAGATCAACCATTCCTTCGTCGGATCGCCATCCTCCACGTCAACCATCGCGTTCAGAATCAGCACGCACGCCGGCTTCGGACAGTTGATGTCGATGGTGTCGACCGGGTTGTTCACCCCGCTGGCCAATTGCTGAGTGTGGGCGTTGCCGGAGTTTTGGTAAATCGACAACACGCTCAGCGCGGCGGCCTGTCCCGGCGTCACAGCCGCAAACAGGCCCGTGAAATTTGCGAACACGCCGATAAATAAAGCTATACGCATGGTGATCTCCCCGTCGTAGCGGAAAACCGGGGTACACTCGCTCAGGTCGGGCGCCGCTCGCCACAGAAATCACAACAAGGCGCCGTTTTAAATCGCGCGGCGCCTACTCGTCGTTGCTGGCGTTCAAATCCTCAACCGGAATCGACCCTGCGTCGGCGCCGAGAGCGTCGGCGAGAATGCGCCGGATGGCCTCGGCGCGCGACGGACGCGGCTCGGCGCGCGCGGCGATCCAGGCGTCCAGGTGGGCGAGCTCGGCGGGGGAGACGTGGACCTCGATAGCCTCGTCCTTGGCCTTGGCGGCCCGTTGTTGTGCTGGCGTGTCTTGGCTGGCCGATCCCATGGCCGCATGCAACCACATATCGGCGAGTGGGACAAGCGCTCGACTTGGCGGCCTTTCGCCGTTACCAACCCCACGCAATCGCGTAACGGGAGGAAACGATGGCCAAACTCGCGGCGTTCGAGACGGGCTTCTATCGCATTCCCCTGCCGCAGGTTCTCACCAATTCGACGCACGGCGAAATGCGCGCGTTCGAGCTCAACACGGTGCGGCTGCGCGACGCCGACGGGGCCGAGGGCGTCGGCTACACGTTCACGGTCGGCCGCAACGGCGGCGCGGTCGACGCCGTGCTACGCCGCGAGATGCCGGAAATCTTCGCGGGCGAGGACGCCGAGGCGATCGAGCGGCTGTGGCATAAGGGGTGGTGGGCGCTCCACTACGGCGGACGCGGCGGTCCGACCGTGCTGGCGCTGTCCGCTTTCGACATCGCGCTGTGGGACCTTAAGGCCAAGCGCGCTGGCCTGCCGCTCTGGCTGTTGCTCGGCGGTTTCGATCCGAAAGTGCCCTGCTACGCCGGCGGCATCGACCTGGAGCTGAGCGCCGACGAGCTGATCGAGCAGACCCGCGGCAATCTCGCCAAGGGGTTTCGCGCGATCAAGATGAAGGTCGGCCGCGCGCGGCTTTCCGAGGACGTCGCCAAGATGGGCGCGATGCGCGAGTTCCTCGGCGACGGCTTCCCGCTGATGGCCGACGCCAACATGAAATGGACGATTGACGGCGCCATCCGCGCCGCCCGCGCCTTCCAACCCTACGACCTCACCTGGTTGGAGGAGCCGACAATCCCCGACGATCCCGCCGGCCACGCCCGCATCTCGCGGGAAGGCGGACTGCCGATCGCGGCGGGCGAGAACTTGCGCAGCCTGTGGGAGTTCAAGCAATACATCGCCGCCGAGGCGGTCGCCTATCCCGAGCCGGACGTCACCAATTGCGGCGGCGTCACGCCGTTCCTGAAGATCGCCCATCTCGCCGAGGCGTTCAACCTGCCGGTGACCAGCCACGGCGCGCACGATGTCACCGTGCATCTGCTCGCGGCCTGCCCCAACCGCAGTTATCTGGAGGCGCACGGTTTCGGCCTCGACCGCTATATCGCCGAGCCGCTGCGCATCGAAGAGGGCTTCGCCATCGCGCCGGACAAACCGGGCCACGGGATCGCATTCGATTGGGCCGGCCTCGAACGGGTGAAAGCTTAAGCCGTGCCGGAGCGTTTCGATCATATCGTCGTCGGCGGCGGCTCCTCCGGATCAACCGCCGCGGCCGGGCTCGTCAAGCGCGGCGCGAAAGTGCTGGTTCTGGAGGCCGGCTATTCGCATCGCCATCCGCTGCTCGACATGCCGCCCGGCATCTTCAAGATGATCCACGGCAGCAAATACATGCGCTATCACACAACCATCCCGCAGGCCCATCTTGGCGGCCGCACGCACGAAATCCCGCAGGCCAACGTGCTCGGCGGCGGCTCCTCGGTGAACGCGCAGGTTTATATGCGCGGGCGCCCCTCGGACTACGATGGTTGGGAGCGCGCGCTTAGCGGCGAGAACGACAACCCTGGTTGGAGCTGGAAGGACGTGCTGCCGCATTTCCGCGGCATGGAGGGCAACAACCGGCTGCACGACGACCTGCACGGCGCCGACGGCCCGTTGCTGGTCTCCGACCCCGGCTATATCGACGATCTCTCGCGCTGGTTCGTGCAGGCGGTGCAGGCCCTCGGCGAGCCGTTCAACCATGACTTCAACGGACCCTCGCAGCGCGGCGTCGGCTTCTATCAGTTCATGAACCGCAGCGGCCGGCGCTCCAGCGCCGCCTACGCGTTTCTCGAGCCGCTGGAGAAGAATCCGAACCTCGTCGTTCGCCTGCAAGCCCGGACTCGGCGCATCCTGATCGAGAACGGCCGCGCGGTCGGCGTCGTCTATCGCGATGCCGCCGGGCAGGACAAACCCGCGTTCGCCGACGGCGAGGTGATCCTGGCCGCCGGCGCGCTGTCGACGCCGCAGTTGATGATGCTGTCCGGTCTCGGCCCGGCGGCGCATCTGAAGCAGCACGGGATCGCGCCGCTGGTTGATCTGCCCGGCGTCGGCGCGCATCTGATCGACCACCCCGAGGTGCCGATGGTGGCGACGACGAACGGCCCCTACGGTTATTTCCGCCAGGGCGAGGGCTGGCGGATGTGGCGCAACGGCGCGCAGTTCAAGCTGTTCGGCTCCGGCCCGATCCTGTCGGCGGGAGTCGAGGCCGGCGCCTTCGTCAACCCGGGCGATCCGACGGCCGAGCCGACGATCCAGGCGTTCCTGGTGCCGATGATCTATGTCGATCCGAAGTCGCAGCGGCTCGCCCCCGACGCGCATGGGGTGACGATCACGACGGTCGTGGTCAAGCCGAAGTCGCGCGGCGAACTGCGGCTCGCCTCGGCCGATCCCGACGCGATGCCGCTCGTCTCGCCGCAGTTGCTCGCCGACCCCGCCGATCTCACAACCATGATTGCCGGCCAGCGGTTTTTCCTCAAAGCGTTTCAGACGAGCCCGATGAAGGAGCGCGTCGAGCGCGTGCATTCCCCCGATCCCGCCGATCTCAGCGACGACGCGCTCGCCGAGCATTGCCGTCGCTTCGTCAAGACCAACTATCACCCGAGCGGCACCGCTAAGATGGGCCGCGCCGACGATCCGTTCGCCGTGCTCGACGCGCGGTTGCGCGTGCGCGGCGTGGAACGCCTGCGGGTCTGCGATCTTTCGGCGATGCCGGACATCAACGCCGGCAACACCAACGCGCCGGCGCTGATGCTCGGCGACCGCTGCGCGGGGTTCGTCAGCGAGGCCGGCCGCCCTTGAGCCGACGGCGCCGAGGTGTGATATAGTCATGTCGAGGAGCCGTACGATGCCGACATAAGGCGAGATGAAGGCGCATCGGGATCGCGGTTTGTCCTCAGAGGATGTCCTGCGCGAAGTCCACGAATGGTACGCCGCGAGTACGAAAAGTTTAGGTTGAAACATCGAACAGTCATCGCTTCGCCCAGCGTCGGATACGCGGTCTTATTGGAGGCGATTGATTCAAACAAAGTTGCACTGTCCTCGCCGTCATGCCTGGACTTGTCCCGGGCATCCACGCCGTGCGGCGCTACTCGCTTTCAAACCTCGCTTCATTGGCGCCGCGTGGATGGCCGGGACAAGCCCGGCCACGACGTTGCGGGGTCATGTCCAACGCTGTCAGGCTCACCAGGATTGGTAATAAGTCATTGGGCCCGCGAGCTTGAGTGATAGGCCGCGCTCTCACAACTTCGCGCCGTCGTCCCCATGCGCAAGCCGTTCGAGGATCGGCGCGGCGAGCGCGACGATGCCGCGCTCGGTCTCGCTCAACCCTTGCAACGCGGTCACGAGCCACGCGTTCTGACGCCGCGCGTCGGCGGTCATCAGCTCGCGCCCGGCGGCGGTGATGGAAATCGGCAGTTGCCGACGATCTTGCGGATCAACTTCGCGCGCGATCAGACCCTCCGTCTCCAACTCGGCGACAATGCGGGTCAGCGTCTGCGGTTGCAGACGCTCCAGGCGCGCAATCCCGCCGATCGTCAGCGGCGCATCCGCGCGCATCAACAGGCCGAGCACGCTGAGCTTTGACGGCCCGAGGCCTGTCTCGGCGCGCAAGCCTCGCAACCGGCGCGACAGGCGCGACACCGCCTGCCGCAGCGCGTTGGCGGTCTTCGGCGTCGCGTCGGTCATCGGTAACTCCGGAAGCGCGACCAAACATCGGTGAGCGGCGTGCGGAGCCCGCGACAAACAAAGATCGGCCGGTTGGTCTCATACGACATCGCGTAAGCGACGCCGAAAGTCGCGGCGACCTCGACGCTCGTGCATCGCCGCCGCCAGGCTTCGGGATCGCCGTTGACGTGGATCAACACGCTGCCGTCATACCCTCTCGAACCCCAAAGGAAATACTGGTTCTGCCCGCTGATCGCCGGCGGCAGGCCCTCGGCCGCGCCGTAGACGTCGATCGCGGCCGCCTCGCCGTAGTTCTGCGTCAGGATCGCCGCGCGGGCCCGCTCGTCCGGCGGCAGGGCGCGGTAGACGTCGGCGACCTTGTTCGCGAGTTCGCGCCAACCGAACTCGTCGGAGAACGCTTGCGTCAACGGCGCCCCGGCCGCCGCCGCCTCGTCGGGAGGCGGACGCAGATGGGTCGCGTCGAGATAACGCGCCAGTTGTTCCGGCGCGAGGATCGGCAGCACGATCGGTGCCACGACCGCAGTCAGCGCGGCCGCGAGGCCAATCCACGCAGCGACGGCGATGCGCGGCAGAAAGGTCACCGCCGCCGCGCCGATGGCGAACAGCGTCGGGTAGGCGGGAAACAGATAATAAACCTTGCCATGCGCGACGTAGTCGATCGTGAACGCGACGACATAGCCGATTGACAGGAAGCGCGCCGACCGTAGCCGCGGCATGAGGAACGGCGCGACGATTCCGGCGATCCACAGCAGCGCCAGCGCCGGGTTGGTCGCCAGCGCCTGGGTGATGAAGAAGCGGATCGGCGAGCCGTTGAAGTCGCCGCCCGGCGGGTTGTGGCGGCGCATCACTTCGAGGAACGGCCAACCCTGCGCCGCCTGCCAGATCGCCCCCGGAGCGGCGATGAGCGCCGCCAGACCGACGCCGATCCAAAGCTCGCGACGGCTGAACAGGCGCCGCTCCGGCGTCGCCAGCAACCCGACGCCGAGACCGAGCAACCAGATTGGCGCCGCCCATTTCGCCTCCATCGCGACGCCGGCGATGAGACCGGCCCAGATCGGCGCGTTGCGGTCGTCGCGCGCGAGCCAATAGGCGATCGCCGTCCAGGCGAGCGGCTCGAAGGTCGAGGTGGTGAGAAGGTCGGTGAGCGCGAGCAGGACCGGGCACAGCAACGCGGCGGCGGCCGCCAGCGCCGCCGCAACCGGCCCGCCGCCTAGCAACCGCGCGAAAGCGGCGACCAGCGGGACGAGCGCCGCGCCGGCAAACGCGGCGGGCAATCGCAACGCGAACGGGCTGAGGCCGAACGCCTGCGTCGCCGCGGCGAGCAGGGGCACCAGCGCCGGCTGATCGACATAAGCGAAATCCGGTCTGCGGCCGCAGACGAGGAAATAAAGCTCGTTGCGCATCAGATCGTAACGCCCCGCCAGCGCGAGATGCAGCGCCAGGGCAATCGCGGCGCACGCCCAGACGAACAGACGATCGCGCGGCTGACGAGCGAGGGCGAGCATGCCGGCTCCCAGATTTGTACGCATTTGCGTTATAACTGAGAATTGAGGATCGCGCAACGCCGCCGTAAATCGTCATCGCGAGCGAAGCCGTTCCAGGGCGGATTTAACGGTCGCCGTCATGGCGAGCGGAAGCGATGCTATTCAGCTCTGAGAGATCGCTCGCCGGCCGGATGGGGAGGCCCAGCGGCGCCCTGGATGGCTTCGCTTCGCTCGCCATGACGGAGAGATGCGGACGATCCAAACGGAAAGCGCGTCAGAGACGGAAAGGGGGCGACTCCGACCGCCGCCTTGCGGGGTGGCGCCTTCCCATTCGATGAGCAAATGTCGACATGAACTCGCGAGGTATCCGCCTGGACGGCTGCGGCTGGTTACGCCGTGCGTTGGAATTCTGATGCATATACGTATTACCGGAAAATCACCGCTAACGCGTGCGCGAAATCAGCGCCATGGCGGCTGCGGGGTTCTTCGCCTTGTGGCCGCTGATGACATACAGATAGACGTCGCGCGGGGCGGAGGCGTGGGCTTCGCCGACATAGTCGAGCCCGTCCGGCGCCTTGCCTTCCGCCCAAGCCCGCGCGCGCTGCGCCCAGCGATCGAGGGTCTTCGGCGCGTAGCCGAACTTCTTGCCCTCGCTCGTCCCCATGATGCGCGCGTAGATGAACGGCGCGGTCGGATCGGCGATTTGCGGAAACTCGCTGTCGCCCGCGATCACGATCGCGACGCCATGCTCGCGCGCCAGCGCGACGAACTCCGCCTGGCCAAAACTGACGTGTCGCACTTCGACGACATGGCGCAGCGCGCGGCCGTCGACGGATTTCGGCAACAGCTTCAGGAATGCGGCGAAGTCCTCGGCGTCGAACTTCTTGGTCTCCATGAACTGCCAGTTGATTGGCCCGAGCTTGTGCTTGAGCTCCATCACGCCGCTGGCGAAGAACCGCTCAACGCTTTCGCCGGCGGTGGCGAGAACTTTCCTGTTGGTGGCGAATCGCGGCGCCTTGAGCGAGAACACGAAATCATCCGGTGTCTCGTCATGCCATTTGGCGAAGCTCTCGGGCTTCTGCGAGCCGTAATAGGTGCCGTTGATCTCGATCGAGGTGAGCTTGCGGCTGGCGAACTCCAATTCGCGCTTCTGCGGCAGGTCGTCAGGATAGAACTCCCCGCGCCACGGCTCATAGGTCCAACCGCCGACGCCGATGCGGATCTTTCCTGGAGGTCCCGCGCTCACGGCCGTTGCTCCCCTTTGAACGGTGACGAACGTGTAAACGAAAGTCCGCGGGGCGCGCAAGGCGATGGCTTCCTAGGCCCTCGCGCACGCTCCCCCCGACCTCCGGGCCGTCAGCCCGCGGTGTTACGAATGAGAATTCTGTGAACGCCGCCCTCGGAGGAATGGGCGGCGAGTTCGTTGCCGGTGGTGCGACAAAAGGCTTCGAAATCGGGGACCGCGCCGGGGTCCGTCGCCAGAACCTCGAGCGTCCCGTGGCGCGGCACGTCTTTCAGCGCCTTTCTGGCTTTGAGAATCGGCAACGGGCAGATCAGTCCCTTCACGTCGAGCGTCACGTCGGCCATCCGGGGTCTCCCTGCTCCAATAGGTCTGGTTGAAATTCGCCGGCGGCTCCGTGAAATCTCCTCATGCGGCGCGGCCGTAGTAGAGCATCGAGACATGCGTCGCCTCGGCGAAGAACAGCCAGCGCTCGACGCCGAGTCCGGCGGCGGCGGCGAGCGTCGCCGTCACTGCGAACGCCGTCGCGCCGAGCCGTGACGCCGGCGCCAACGCCGTGGCGAGGCCGATGAGCAGCGCCGGCGCGACGATGAGCGTCGCGACGACGAAACGCCGAAGCTTGGCCGCGTGTTTGCGCGCGACGCGAAAGCCCATTTCGCGCATCACGAAATTTTCCTCCGTGTGCGGCGCTTCGAGCAGCTTGACTGACCCGAACGCACTGAGGCCGGTCGCGCTCGCCAGCGTGCTGCGCGGCGGCTCGTTGTCGATGAACCGCCAATAGCCGAGTTTGGCGATCGCGGTCAGCGCAATCAGCCCCACCGCCATAACGCCGAACGTCGGGCGGAACGCGTGCAGCGCCAGCGTGAGATCAACCAGCAGCATCGCCCCGCTCGCCGCCGACATGGCGAGATAGCCGGGCAGGGTCCAGCGGTTGCTCCATTGCCGGATCGGTTTCAGGCTGGCGTAGATCATCGCCGTGCAAACGACGGTGACGACCGCCATCGCGACGCAACCGAGAGCCGCGACGGCGAACGGGCCTTCGAGGCGATTGAGCAGCAACCAGCCAAGCGCGAACGGGCCGGCGACGACGTAGGTCGCGAGCGCGGCGACGCCCTCGCGGGCGAGCCAGGACGAACGCCATTGCGTAAGCGCCAGCAGGGCGCGCTCGGGGCGACCGAGATGGAAGGTCGAGCTCAGCAGTCCGATGGAAAACAGCGCCACGGAAAGACTGAGCCCGCAAAAGCCGAACAACGTTGTCGTCGGAACCAGGCCGAGCAACGCGAACAGCGCGAGCCAGGCGAGCAGGCCAAGGCCGGCGCCGGACGCGGTGGTGAACAGAATGACGGAGGCGGCGGGATGCATGGGCTATCGCGACAGCATGCGATCGACCCAGCGCAGCAATCCGCTCGGCGCGCCCGCGCTGCGCTCGACCGGCGCCGGCGCGGCGCCGCGCTTGCCCGGCCGCGGCGGCAGATATTTGCTGGTCGGTTGATAGCCGGTCTCCGGCATCAGGTCGAAGCCGCCGCGCTCGCGCGTCAGCCGCGACACGTTGGAGTCGGGATCGTTGAAATCGCCGAAATGCCGCGCGCTGACCGGGCAGGTCGAGACGCAGGCGGGAACGCGGTCCGCTTCAGGCAGGTTCTCGTTGTAGATCTTGTCGATGCACAGCGTGCATTTCTTCATCACGCCCTCGACCTCGTCGAACTCGCGCGCGCCGTAGGGGCAGGCCCACGAGCACAGCTTGCAGCCGATGCACTTGTCGTGGTCGATCAGCACGATGCCGTCCTCGGCGCGCTTGTAGGACGCGCCGGTCGGGCAGACGGTCACGCAATCCGGCTTCTCGCAATGCAGGCAGTTCTTCGGGAAATGCACGGTGCGGGCGTCGGCGCCGCCGCCGCCCGCCTCGTAGGTGAACACGCGGTTGAACCATACGCCGCGCTGCTCGGCCTGATAGGCGTTGACGTCGGTCAGCGGCGCGCTGTGGCCGCCGGTGTTCCATTCCTTGCAGTTGGTCGCGCAGGCGTGGCAGCCGACGCAGGTGTCGAGATCGATGACGAGGCCGAGCCGTTTGGGCGCTCGGACCCCGGGGCAGGCTGGTCATGTCGAGACTCTCCGCCGATGGCGCGAAGGGCGCGCCGTATTGGCTGACTGAGGGCGGCGGCGCAAGTCCCGCGAGGCGTGGCAGGGTCGGGAATTGCGGCTCGCTGGATCTCCTCGCCGGCCTCGCATTTCTCGATGCGGACGCGCAGGTCGAACCAGGCGGCCTGCCCGGTGACGGGATCGGAGTTGGAAGCGCCGCTCGGCTTCGCCGGGCAGCAGTTCGCTGATGAGATGGTTGAGCAGGAAGCCTTGCGCGCTTCGGGCGCGTCAGGGTCAAGCGTCCAGGCGCCGGCGCGTTTGCCGATCGCGTTCCAGGTCCACACCGTGTCCGGGTTGACGCCATCCATCGTGCTTGATCTGGACCTTGATCGCGCCGTTGTGGCTGGTGACGCGCACCCAATCGTCGTCGACGAGGCCGAGTTCGCGCGCCTTGGCGGTCGCGACATAGAGCCGGTTGCGCCCGAGGATCTGCCGCAGCCAGGCATTCTGCGAGCCCCAGGAATGATACATGATCATCGGCCGCTGGGTCAGCGCATGCAGCGGAAACATCTCGCGGTCGACGCATCGCCTCCTCATACGGCGCATACCAGATCGGCAGCGGATCGAACGCCGATTTCAGGCGTTCGCGCATCGCGCTCTGGCGGCTGCACGGCGCCGTGGCCTTCGCGCCGCGAGGCGGAACTTCTGCAGCGGCTCGCAATAGAGCTGGAGGACGATCTGCTCGGTCGAGCCGACGAAGCCCATGCTTGCGGCGAATTCCAGATAGTCCTTGTTGGCGAACTTGTAGAACCGCTCGTGCGGCGCGAGTTCGTGGCGCCAGAAACATTCGTTGGCGATGTAGTCGTCGAGCTGGTGCGGATTGACCGCGCCGCGTCCGTCCGATCTCGCCGTTCGCGCCGCGCCAGCCGGCGAGCGGCCCGAGGCCGGGCGCGCGCTCGTGGTTGACGATGTAGTCGGGATAGCCGCCGGGATAGCGCGGCGAGCCGTCGTCGTCGACCATGCCCGGCAGCTCAGCCGCGCGCCGAGATCGATCAGCACGATCTGGAACGCGCGCACGTCGCGATCGGGCGTCGATCACCGGTTGGCGGATCGCGTCGGCGGGGCCGTCGGCGTCCGACGATCGGCCGGTCGAGCAGCGAGATGCAATCCCAGCGCTCCAGATAGGTCGTATCGGGCAGCACGAGATCGGCATAGGCGACCATTTCGGAGGCGTAGGCGTCGGAATAGATGATGAACGGGATCTTGTAGGCGCCGCTGGCGTCCTTGTCGGTCAGCATCTCCATCGTCGCGCGCGGTGTTCATCGCGCTGTTCCAGCTCATGTTGGCCATGTAGAGGAACAGCGTGTCGATCTTGTAGGGATCGCCGGCCCAGGCGTTGGCGATCACCATGTGCATGAGGCCGTGCGCGGCGAGCGGCGCGTCCCAGGTATAGGCCTTGTCGATGCGGATCGGCTTGCCGTCGGCGTCGATCAGCAGATCCTCCGGCCCTTGCACGAAGCCGAGCGGCATGCCCGTCGAGCGGCGTCATCGGCGCGGTTGTCTTGCCCGCCGGCTTCTGCGCGGGCGGGATCGGCTTGGGGTAGGGCGCCTTGAAGCGAAAGCCGCCGGGACATTCGATCGCGCCGATCAGCATCTGCAGCAGATGGATCGCGCGGCAGGTCTGGAAGCCGTTGGTATGGGCGGAGATGCCGCGCATCGCGTGCATCGCCACCGGCCGGCCGATGATCTTGTCATGCCGCCGGCCGGCCCAATCGGTCCAGGCGACGTCAAGCTCGATCGCTTGGCTGAACGCCACGTCGGCGATCTCGGCCGCGATGCGGCGGATCACGGCGGCGTCGATCCCGCAAGCCGCCGCGACGGCCTCGGGCGCATAGCGGTCGTCGAGATAACGTTCGGCGATCAACTGAAACACCGGAACCGCCTTGCGCCCGTCGGCCAGGCTGAATTCGCCGACGACCGCCGGGGCGATGTCGGCCGCCTTCGCCTTGGCGAGGGCGCGGGCGTGCTGGTCGTAGCTCAGCGGATCGCCATCGGCGTCGCGCGCGAACAGGCCGTGCTCGGCTTCGCCCGGCGCCTGCGACGACCAGCCAGCGCGGCGTTGGCGTAGCGCACCAGATAGTCGAGGTCGATCTTGTCGGCGCGCAGCAGCTCATGGACGAGCGCGAGCACGAACAGCCCGTCCGTGCCCGGGCGGATGCCGATCCATTCGTCGGCGATCGCGGAATAGCCGGTGCGGATCGGGTTGATCGAAACGATCTTGGCGCCGCGCCCCTTCAGCTTGCCCAGGCCGATCTTGATCGGGTTGGAGTCGTGATCCTCGGCGACGCCGAACATCAAGAAGATATTTGGCGCGCTCCCAATCGGGCTCGCCGAACTCCCAGAACGAGCCGCCGATCGTGTAGAGCCCGGCGGCGGCCATGTTGACCGAGCAGAAGCCGCCATGCGCGGCGAAGTTGGGCGTGCCGAACTGCGTCGCCCACCAGCCGGTCAGCGATTGGCTCTGGTCGCGGCCGGTGAAGAAGGCGAGTTTCTTCGGATCGGTTCGCGCGGATGTCGGTCGAGCCACGCGCGTGGCGATCGCCAGCGCCTCGTCCCACTCGATCTCGACGAATTCGCCGGCGCCGCGCTCGCCGACGCGCTTCAGCGGCTTGCGGAGCCGAGCCGGCGAATAGTGCTGCATGATGCCGGACGAGCCCTTGCCGCACAGCACGCCCTTGTTGACGGGATGGTTCTTGTTGCCCTCGATGTAGCGGATTTGGCCGTCGCGGATGTGCACTTTGATCCCGCAGCGGCACGCGCACATGTAGCAGGTGGTGAATTTCACCTCGTCCGCCACCGGCGGCGAGAGGTTGACCTCGGGCTCCTTCAACATCCTGCGTCCTTCCGGCGCGCCGTCCGCCGGCATGTTTACCACATATTCTATAAAATTAGACGACTGCTAAAGCGAAACGTTCGGCGCCGTTGCGGTTCGCGTCAGCCAGGCGGGGACGGGCAGCTTCTTCTCGCGCAGGAAGGCGGGATTGAACAGCTTCGACGCATAGCGCGCGCCGGAATCGCAGAGCAGCGTCACGATGGTGTGGCCGGGGCCGAGCTCGCGTGCGAGCCGGATCGCGCCGGCGATGTTGACGCCGGAGGAGCCGCCGAGCAGCAGGCCCTCGCGCTCGACCAGGTCGAACACGATCTGAACCGCCTCCTCGTCGTCGATCCGGTAGGCGACATCGACCGGGGCGCCTTCAAGGTTGGCCGTGATCCGGCCCTGACCTATGCCCTCGGTGATCGAGGAGCCCTCGGCCTTCAGCACGCCGGTCGTATAGAACGAGTAGAGCGCCGCGCCGTGGGGATCGGCGAGGCCGATCTTGACGCCAGGGTTGCGCTCCTTCAACGCCATCCCGACCCCGGCGAGCGTGCCGCCGGAGCCGACCGCGCTGACGAAGCCGTCGACCGCTCCCGCGGTGTCGTCCCAGATCTCCGGGCCGGTGGTCTCATAGTGGCCGCGGCGGTTGGCGACATTGTCGAACTGGTTCGCCCACACCGCGCCCTTGGGATCGCTCTTGGCCAGCGCCTCGGCGAGCCGGCCGGAGTATTTCACGTAATTGTTGGGGTTGGAATAGGGGACGGCCGGCACCTCGACGAGTTCGGCGCCGACCATCCGCAGCATGTCCTTCTTTTCCTGCGATTGGGTTTCGGGAATCACGATTACGGTGCGAAAGCCCATCGCCGAGGCGACCATGCCGATGCCGATTCCGGTGTTGCCGGCGGTGCCCTCGACGATAGTCCCGCCGGGGCGCAGCGCGCCGCGCGCGACGGCGTCGCGGATGATGGCAAGCGCGGCGCGGTCCTTGACCGATCCGCCGGGGTTCATGAACTCGGCCTTGCCGAGAATCTCGCAGCCGGTGGCGGCGGAAGCCGCCTTCAGGCGAATGAGCGGCGTCCGGCCGATGGCGTCGATGACAGAGTCGCGGGTTGACATTCAGCCTCCGTTCGCGCGGCCGGCGGCGGCGCTCGCCGTCGCGATCTTACACGCCTCGCCCGCCGTTGGCAGCCTCGCCGAGGCTTCAAGATTTCGCGCGGGGAGATAGAGAGCTGCCGCGAACCGGCGGCGTTCATTGTCCGAGAAAAGGCCCCGCGGCGGGGCTTCCCTCGCCTGCTTGTAGTTTCAACTGAGATGGCGTTGGATTTGGCGCTCCCAAGGGGACTCGAACCCCTGTTTTCGCCGTGAGAGGGCGGCAGCACAAGTTCGCCAACGTTCGGCACGGTTCGTTATCATATCTGATTTAATTGAGCAAATTTTGCACTTAGTTCGCCGTTGATCGTTGACATCCGGCGTGATATGCGCCCATTCACAGGACACAAACTGGACACGACAGGATATGGCCCGCTCTGTTCGTAAAGCCAGCTTCGAGACGCGGACCGCCCGCCTGAAGATGCCCGTCGCCCGGAAACCGGTCTTCATCCGCATTGGGCCTGGCCTTTCGCTCGGTTATCGACGTAACCAGGTCGCCGGGACGTGGGTGTTGCGCGTCGCCGACGGCAAGGGTGGCGCCGCTACTCGCGCCATCGGCACCGCTGACGATTTCACGGAAGCCGACGGAACCGTCGTGCTGGATTTCTGGCAAGCCCAGGAGAAAGCCAAATCTGTCGCTCGCGGCTCGGATGGCTCGGACATCGCAAAACCGTTGACCGTGAGACGCGCAGCCGAGGTCTACCTTGCAGTGCTAGAGGCCAAGAATCCGAGGACAGCGCGCGATACGCGTGGCAGGCTGAATTTGCACTTCCTCCCGGAGTTCGGCGACGAACTGGTGGCGAGTTTGACAAAGTCAAAGCTAGAAGTCTGGCTAAACTCCCTAGTCGCCAAAAGCATGGATAGGGAGGCAATTCGCCGAAGCAAGGACACCGCTAATCGGGTGCTGTCGATGGTCAAAGCCCTCCTGAACCACGCCCTGCGCGATCCCGGCAACCGGATAGCGGACGATCACGCGTGGCGGTTGGTCAAGCCTCACAAAGGAGTGGCGGTGCCGAGGGCAGCGCACTTTACAGCGGAGCAGGCACGTGCGCTTATTGACGCGACCCCGGATAAAGATTTTGCCGACCTCCTCACTGCCGGCTTTTTGACCGGCGCGCGCTACGGCGAATTGATCGCTTGCTCGGTCCGCGATTTCGATCCGATCTCGAAGACCCTCGGCGTTGACGGCAAAACTGGGCCGCGCACTATTATACTGCAACCGGAGGCAGTGGATTTCATTAAGCGGATCTCTGCAACTAGGACTTCCGACGCGCCCTTGCTTCAACGCGGAGATGGGGGACGCTGGAGCCGGTCTAACCAACAACGCCGAATGGCCTTTGCGCTTGAACGCTCGGGCCTCGACAAGGAAGCGACGTTTTATGCCCTACGGCATTCGTATATTTCTCGTGCGATTGAGGGCGAAGTGCCTTTGAACGTCATCGCCGACAACTGCGGGACGAGCATACGAATGATTGAGGCTACCTACGCAAAGGTTTTGGCTGGGAAGCGAAGGGAATTTATCGAGCGCGGGGCGCCGTCGCTTGCAAGGTGAACGAGTTATGATTCGCGTACCAATCAAAAATCAACCCTCAAATATCGAGGCCGCTGATGACAGCGCTGACGCTCGTCTGGTGGCAAGAGTCGAGCGCGCACTCGCCAAAAGTGAGGACTTTACGACGGTATTCGATCCGGATATTGCATCTGTAAAATTTGACGCGGCAAAATCCGCGAAATTACTAACGATTTTGAAAGAGCACAATTCCGATTTTTTAGAAGAACAAACGCTCCAAATTTTAGACGTTGCCCGTCGAGCCTGGTTTGAGCTTGATGCTACCACCCGTCATATTAATGATGATGATCGTAATACGTTCCGGGCAAAACAAGAGGAAATCTTACTGAAGGACTTAGCGGAATCTGCTGGAATTCTTCGCGCAAAATGGGAAGAATTAAACTCTCACCCTTTGTTGGCGTCCGCATTGCATCGTATGTTGTCGGCGAAGCCGCACGAGATTCCACGTTACGTTGAAATACCGGGTGAACCAACTTGGTGGCGTGCACAATTTAAAGGGCTAGATCGAAAATATTTTGATGAACATTATGAGAAGATCGTCTATGTAATGAAAAATGGTTTAATTCAACTTGGTGACGCTGCAGGACTTATGGCAGACGATATAAGTCGGGCAAAAGCGGCACGAAACCCGGAACAATACCGGTTTGTTTATTACTTAGTGTCGGCTTGGAAGCAAATTACGGGGGAAATTCCTACCGTCACAAATAATATAGACGGCAATAAACATACTGGTGATGCGAACAAAAAAGGGAAAGCGTCTATTTTTGAGCGATTTGCGACAGAAGCGGCGTGCGGTATCACAATACGACGGGACATATTCAAAAGCATTATTAAATTCTTCCGTATCAAGGCCGGCTCGGAGGTAAAATTAATTGCGCCCCCGGATTCCGCACCCTGATAGGGCCAGCAGCGGCGAGTTAATTGTGAATTCCGATACAATCCGATCGCCAATTCCGATTTGAAGCCGGCAAGCGTTTCCAATATGGAGCTCCGCCGCCTGGCGAAGCGGAAAGTGTGCGAGCCGGTCGCTCCGCCGTCCGACGTCCCGGACTCCAACGACCTTGGCATCACTGTTGCCGGACTACTACCGTTAGGTCATCGGGCCTGCCGTCTCGTCGCGCCTTCCCCGTCTTTCGCGGAAATCAGGCTCCACGTGGGCGCCGACCCGTGGAGCAGCTTGTTGATGCAGCGCGGCGCGATGGCATCGGGCGTAGCGGATCGCCTCGGCGAGCTTCGATTTGCCCGAGATGCGAGGCAGTTCGCGCTCCCAGAGATCGAATAACGCCCGCACAACGCCAACCGATGTCGCGCGCCGGGTCGCCAGTCGCGCCTCGGGCGATTGGCCGCGCGCCTCGCCCTCAGCGGCCCATAACAGCTTCATCTGCTCGACCGTCGCGCTGGCCACCACCAACTCGCCGTTGGCGTGAAGGTCGAAGAACCGCCGCCGCAGGTGAGCCCAGCATCCGGCGAGCCGCAGCCCGTTGGCGCGCGGAACGCTCGCGGGCTTGCTAAATCCGGCATAGCCGTCGCATTGCAGGATGCCGCGATAATCGCCGAGATGGCGCGCCGCGCAATCGCCAGACCGGCTGTCTTCGAACCGATAGGCGACCATCGGCGGTCCCGTCCCGCCGAAAGGTCGGTCGTCACGCGCATAGGCCCAAAGCCAGGCCGTCTTGGTCTTGCCGGCGCCGGGGTCCAAGGTTGGCAACGTCGTCTCATCGGGGAAAATGCGCTCGCCCTCGCGGATGCGCGCCAGAACGAAAGCCGCCAGCAGCTCGAAGTGGAACCCGACCGCGCCCATCCATTGCGCCATCAGCGAGCGCCCGAGTTCGACGCCGTCGCGGGCGTAGATGGCCTCCTGGCGGTAGAGCGGCAGGCTATCGGCGTATTTGGAGACGGCGACCTGCGCCAGCAGCGCCTCGGTCGGCAGGCCGGCCTCGACGATGTGCTCGGGCGCCGGCGCTTGCAGGATCGCCGTCGGCTCCTTGAACGCGTACTTCGGTCGGATCGTCACGACGAGTCGGAACCGCGCCCGCACGACGTCAGGCCGGATGCTCTCGTCTTGCCCGATCTTGACCCGCTCGTTGTCCTCGAAGCCCGGCGGGATGGCGGGTTCGAGAACCTCCTCGACCCGCTCCAAATGCGAGGGAAAGCGCGGCTTGGCTGGGGACGTGCCGCGCGGCTTTGCGCCGGTCTTGGCGGCGAGCCGGGCGCCGATCTCTTCCAGCCCCGTCTCGACCTCCTCGAACGCGAAGCTCTGCTGCTCGTCCTCGTCGGATCCGAGCTTTTCCGACTTCGCGCCAAAGCGCCCACGGCGCAGCGTCTTCAGGATCGACGTCAGCCGCGCGATCTCGGTCTTGGCGACGGAGTTCGCTTCCGCGAGGTCGTTGACCTCGGTTTTAAGCTTCAGGACTTCGCCGCGCGCGGCCTGCGCGTCGGCCTCAGATTGATCGGCGCGAGCGGCGTTGGCGAGCGTCAGCGCTTTCAGTTCGTCAACGTCGTCTGGAAGCTCGCCGAAGCGCTCGATCATGCTTCGAGCCATAGCATATTGGTCGATGAAAGTCCCGCGTTTTCAGCTGTTTCCGAACAGTTTTCCAGTTTTCCGCGTCAGCCGGCGCTTTGCGGCGCCCGAACTTCCACCGCTCGGACGCGTTTCCAGTCAAGGCCTTCAACGAGCGCCATGAGCTGCACATGACTCAGCCGGATCTCGGCGCTCCCCGGCATCGGCTAGACGAAATGCGATTGTTCCAGACGCTTGGCGAACAGGCACAATCCGGCGCCATCGAACCAAACAATCTTGATCCTGTTCGCTCTCTCCGACCGGAAGACGTAGAGCGCGCCGTTGAACGGATCGGCCCCGCTGTCGCGCACCAGCGCAACCAGACCGTCCGGCCCCTCGCGGAAATCCACTGCGCTCGCTCGCAGGAACACGCGCGCGCCGGACGGGATCATGCCTCGCGCACCGCCCGAAGGACACGCCGCAGGTCGTCCTCGGCGATATCGGCGGCGACCCGCACCACGCGTCGACAATCTCGATCTCGATTCGTTGCGGCGAAGCCGCCCGAGACTTCGCCATGTCCTGAGATGCTCTTCTCGCCGCCGAGCCCCGCCAGCCGAAAAGCTGCGACGGCGTGATCTCCAGCGACCGCGCCAGCGCCGAGATATTTACGCCAGGCTCCAGCGACGCCGCGACGGCCCGATCCTTGAAAGCGTCCGACCACCGTCGCCGCTCGGCCACGGGCGCACCCTCAAGCCGCTCGGCGCGAACCTCGACGAATTGGTTCGGACTAGGCCTGCGCATAGGCGTAGACATAGATGTTGATATCCATGTCCGACCGCTATCATGCGACCGTCACCGGCCGCGAGAACGGCCCCTAGGGGGCGCTTACGCTTCATCCAGCGCCGGCCGTTCTAGACCGTGCCGCGCGGCTGATCGGCAATCGCCTGCCAGAGGGCATCTTCGACAATCGGCTCAAAGGCCTCTCGGCGCCACACGCGTTGTGACGAGGACGGATGGCGCCCGCTAACTTCGTCTCTCGCGATCAGCTCATTCCACGCGCTGCCCGCAGATGCGCCTTCGACCTCACAGCAGAGCGCAAATAGCGCAAAAAGTTTGTGTTGGGATTTAGCCGGAGAACTTCACCAAATCCACGACCGAAAACTATGTTTTTGGTGCGCTCGAAAACACGTCAACCCAGGGGACGCGAGTTGTCGAAGTCGCACCGAGATTTGTCGGCGTCACCTATAAGGGGAACGCACAACGCTTCCGAGCCCCTGCAACAGTCGGTCGTGGCCGCCCATGAGGCGTCACGCTGCGGGCACAATACCGGCGCGGCTCTTTCCGACGCGGACCTCATAAGCGAGGTGGTCGCGCGAGGGCTGCAGTCGGCGGTTGCCGCGCAGCGTTCCGAATGCGTGAACGAGCACGCAAGACTATTGGTTGAGCCAATCTCTCGTCCGCTCGGGCCGCTGGCGATTTCCGTGAAGACCGCGCGCGAATTGATCGGGCTCGGGAACACATCGATGTGGGGTCTGATCAAGTCCGGTGACGTCGATGTGGTCCGGATTGGTAGGCGCACGTTGGTAGTTGCCGCGTCATTGGACGCATTGGTCGCGTCGCGAATTGCAGCCGCGCGACGCGGCGGCCAAGCGCGGCCTGAAAATAGCGTGGCCAGCAACACCATGTCGTCCTCCCTAGGCGGATCAGCACAGAAGAACGCGCGATGACCTTCCGACTGTTGCGACGATTTCTCACGTCGCGCGCCAACGATCCGCTGCCCGAGCCCAAGCCGCCCGCATGGACGCTCCTGGCCGGCGCTCCCAGAGCTCCGGGCATCGGGCACAACGGCGGCCCGCCCCTCGATGGCATTCCTGTCAATGCCGGAGAGGCGGCGACCGCCAGTCCCCGCGACTTTGCCGCTTCCGACCCTCACCGACTCCAATCGTGCAAGATGCAGAACTCGAAAGGTGCACATTCATGCTGAATCCCGATCGCGATCATTTGCCGCGCTCCGCGAGCGCGGCGCCATCCGGAGAATTGACCGACGCGACGTTGTTCGCGAACGCTGTCGCCGCCGAATTCGAGAAGTGGGAGACTGGCTCTCTGGCCGGGCTCTATCACTTCTTCGGAAGGGCGCTGACCTCTTACCGGAAATACCGGAACGACGCCGCCGCGTATGAAGAACTGCTTGACTTGGATTATATCGCCGGGCTTCGCGAGAAACCGGACGTAATGGATACGTCGCGGTTGGTGCTCTACAAGCTCACCACGGCGCAAGATGGCGCGAGGCGGAATGCCGCAGGCAGATATGCTCGGGTTGTCGACTATCTGTTTCAGCAGAGGGTCAAAGAGAGAGACGCTGTCAAATATGTTGAAGAAGCAGGTGGTCAGGACGCAATTCTCAAACTCGCGCGCGGGCATTCAACGCCCAAAGACGCTGACCGCGACGAGAGCGTGCACGAAGACTTGGAGCACGGCGAAGAAGGGGAGCAAGACGAGGATACCGACCTGAATGGAATAATCGAGGGGGACCCCTCGATTATCTTCAACCCCGAGACGGATGTGGCGATCCGGCTCACCGACGGCACACACGCGAAGATTCTGAGCGACGACTTTCCGCTGAAGAAGACGTTCTTTCTTCAGTGCAGGAAGTTATACGTCGACGAACAAGGGTGGGTTCGCGTTGTCGGAAGGTTGCGGACGCCGCGCGGAAAATGAACGCCTTGCTCTCCGAGGTCTATCCGTGGGTCAACAGGATAGCTGGCTCTGCAAATGAAAGGCCGTCCTATCTGGTCGGAGACCGGAGGCAGGTTCGACGCGGTCAAGGGCGCGACCATACAAGCCATCGCCGTGGGCGAAAGCTAACGGAAGTGCCAGCGTTCATTAGTGGGGGGCACGGTCAGCGCCCTTCAGAAACCGCACAAAACAAAGAGCGCCGGGCGAATTGTTGATAATGGGCAAGGGTCGTTGCCATATTCGGCGACCGCGACCTTATGCTCGACGCAGCTAGCTGATCCGGGGAAGCGCTCGCACAAGAGCCACGTCGCCTGATGCCGACGTTCATCCCCAACGCCGAATATTTTTGGAGAAAACCAATGCCTGATAGGGAACATTCTCAAAACCACAAATCACTTGGTCGAGGCGCAGAGCGCACGCCGCTCCCGGAGAAGAACATGGACGCCCCCGCTAGAAGCTCAATAGCTCTCGTAAGCCGCGTCGAAGCGAACGTCCCGACGCGTGCGAAGGAAAAGGGGGCTGCTATTCTACCCGTCGTTGAGAGGCGAAAGACTCTTGCAATCGGCGGGGGCTACAAGGCGGCATCGAAAGACAGAGCGCAGCTCGAAGTTGACCGCGCGAAGCCTTCGCTGCGACCGCAGAAGGCGCCAATGATCCCGCGTAACGGCGCTCAAAAAGGCAGCGCCCCGGATAAGCACATTGCGGCGAAAACATTGATCAGTGTTGGCTTCAGAGTCGTGCCTCTTACTGCGGGCGAGCGTGGCGTCGCGCGATCCGGCAAGACGCCGTTGACCGCTCACGGCGTAAAGGACGCGACGAGCGATATGGCAGCCTTCAGGCGGCTGATCCCTGCGGCCACCGATTTCAACATCGGCGTCGCGACGGGTTTCGCGAGCGGCGTAATTGTCATTGACGTGGACCCTCGGAACGGCGGGCTTCAAGAGTTCATCGGTCTGACAAAGCGCGTTGGCCTGCTGCCGCGAACACTGACCTGCGAAACGGGCGGTGGCGGCCGGCACTACTACTTTCAAGCGCCCGCTGGCGGAGTAAAGAAAAAGGTCCTGGCCCCCGGTGTGGAACTGCTGGCGGAAGGCTGTTACGCCGTCGCACCCCCGTCGCTACACCCGAGTGGGAAACGCTACCGATGGTTACAAGACCTTGGACCGGGGGTTCAGTCCATTGCCTCTCTGCCGGAGTCATGGTTGCAATTCATCAAGGGCAGAAATCAGCCGGCGGGTGAATCGGTTGCGCGCGATGGCGAAGGGATTCCCGAAGGTTCGCGGAACACCGAGCTAGCAAGCGTCGCCGGACAGTTGCGTCGCGCGGGCCTCTCTGAGTCCGAAATGCTTGCCGCGCTGCGAGGAGTAAACGTGGCGCGTTGTCGCCCTCCCCTGGACGACGAGGAGGTCGCGCAGATTGCGCGTAACGTCGCGCAATACCCCGAGGGTCCCGAGCCGCGCGATGAAGGACAAAAAGTCGCGCAAGCCCTGCTGGATGCGGGATTTGCTGGCGGTCAATGGCTCCGCTACGAAGCCGATGGTCACTTCTGGTCTTGGGCTAACACCCATTGGGCCGTGATCTCCGACAAGATCTTGCAGCAGAAAATCCTCAAGATCGTCGTAGCAAAGTTTTCGTCGGCGAAGTCCGCGAAGGCGCTGGTCAATGAGGTCTTCGGCCTGCTGCAAATCATGCAAGCGCGCGACGATGACATGCTGCATTTCGCCTCGGAGCCGCCCAATGTCGTCAATGTCGCCAATTGCGAACTCTGGCTGCGGGACGACGGAAGCGTCGATGCGCGGCCGCACACCCCGGCCACCGGTATGCGACACGTCTTGAATGTCACGCACGTTCCGGGCGCGAAGTGCCCGGAATATGACGCGGCGATAAAACGCATCTTCGAAAAGGCCAAATATCCTGGTACGCTTATCAGCTTTTTCAACGAGCTTATGGGGTATTCGATTCAGCTGCGCCGTGACATCGCGCTGATCGTTCTGATGATTGGCAGCGGGAGCAATGGGAAGACCAGCCTTGTAAGGCTCCTGACTGAACTGGTCGGTACGAATTTCGTCCACTCGGGCCGCGTTGATGAGCTTGACGAGGCGCGCTTCGCAATCGGCAACCTCTTCGACAAGCTGCTCTTCATCGACGATGACGTTCGCGCGGGCGCTAAGCTCCCGGACGGGACGCTGAAGAAAATCAGCGAGTCGAAGCTGCTGACGGGCGAGCACAAGTTCAAGCCCGCCTTCAGTTTCGTAAACCGGGCTTTTCCGATTCTCCTCTGCAACAATTTGCCATCTCTGGCGGATTTGAGCCTGGGAATGATGCGGCGCATTCACGTACTACCGTTCGACCGCACCTTCGGGGAGAATGAAATCGACAGGAATCTGTTCGACAGAATAATCAAGGATGAACTCTCGGGGGTGCTGAACCGCGCGCTGGACGGATGGAAGCGTCTAAAAATGCGCTCGCGTTTCCCACCGTCAGAAGACATGAAACGGGCGCGGCACGATCTGCTCGTGCACGCAAACCCGCTGAAGGGGTTTATTGACGAGCATTGCCAGATCGACACCAAGGGGAAGGTGTCACTCCGGCTGCTTTACGACGCCTATTGCTTGTGGGCGACGGAAAGCGGTTATTCCTTGGCCCAAGTCAAACCGACTGTTAAGAGGAATCTTGAGCACCTGGGTTACCCTGTTAAACGACACAGCCCTGGTCTCGTAGTCATTGGGTTGAAGCTGCTGGATCCCGGATGACCTGCGGGGGGACGCTTTCCCCCCTCTGGGTTAGTGTCAATAATGTTGATTATTTCAATTAATTAAAAATTGGGAATGATTGTGTGATGTATTATATCAGTAAAACGACATTTTCGACACAGGACTAACAACAACACAACACAACACGGGTTAGCGGGTCGGCACGCGGCCAAAATATTGGTGCAAAATTCGCCGTCGCCACATCGCCGGTTTCGCGGAGGACTACGTCGACGCGGTCAGGTTGCCGACGAAGTATTTGCCCACGCCGACATTTGCCCATTTGCCAAGCAGGGCGGTTGCGTGGCCGATATCGACAAGGGCATGGGCTGCAGGCCCGTTTTGCGGCCCCTCTGGACGGGCGTCGGCGCTCATACCGTAATGCGTCTACCGGCGAGCGTCATCGCCGCCCTGACTGTCCGCTAAGCGTCTATGGCCCCATGCCGCCAATGCTCGCGCAAGCGAGACGGCGGCCATCGCGGGTGGTCGGCCCCCGAGGCTAGTCACCGACTTACCGCACGCTCGCCTTCGGCGTTTCGATCGGTCGCCAAGCGTCTGCGATCAAGGACGTTGCCGCGCAAGATCACGAAGGGTGAAACGCCGGAAAGCTTTTTCTACGTGCCAGATTGGGCTCTCGGGGGTACATTGTGACTTTCGCGGAATCGTTAACCTTCCGAAAAAAGGTGCTTTCCGGAAAAAGGCCGGTCTCAAATCGCATCCTTTTTCCGATGGCGAGAGGCGGGCGGCTCGCATGTGGCTGCCGTTGAGTACGAAGATGAGGTCGGGCTGACCGGCGCCCCACCGGCATGCGACGCGCCCAGTATGCTAGGTCTCTCGTAAAGCGACTCGCCTAGGTCGCCGAGGGCAGGGGGCGTCGGGCAATCGCCGTCCCAGGGGGCGTTTTCGTGTCCAATCCATTCTTCGACCATCCCATCATAAACTCCCCCTACGCATGCCCACGGCAGCATTGGGAACTCGACAACTCCGGGCAGCCGACGCAGCAGATCATCGAGAACCGCCGCAGCGCGAAATTCATCACCCCGATCCCGAAGCCGAAGAAGCGCAAGGCGGCGGCGCAGACATCCTTCTTGTTCGACGAGGGCCTTGGGCTTTCCACCGCGACGCAGGCCTACGACCCCACGCCGATCATCAACGAGGTGCGCACTTACGTCGAGCAATGGCGGAACCTGCGTAATCCGAACCAGTGGCAGGTGACGGCGGAAACGGCCCAGCATACGACCGTGACATTCACCGCGATACTCGGCGGCGTGTTCGCGGTAATCCGTGGGCTCGATAGCGTCGCGCTCGTCTTGGCGAGCGATAGCCTGCCCGCCTGTCCTTTGTGGCTCCGAAAGCATGTCAGGTTTTGTGCAACTCGACCTGTTCGACGACCGACCGGATTGCGACCGGCCATCGGAAGGTGCACGTTCATCTGCGACGCCCGAATGCCTGTCCGATGAAGACTTAATTTCCGCCATCACTGACGTCACACTCGCTTCGTAGGCTATGGCGCGTTTGCCGTGGTGTCGGAACAGGTCGCAGCGCTCCATGCGCTCGGCGCCTCGGTGGTCGGGAAGCCGCGAACGCCGTCCCCGGCTTAATCACCAGAAAGGTCTTCCAAGCCCCGACTTTGCTAACCGCGCTCACGGTCACGTCGCAGCTCGGCGCAGTTTTACCCAATGACGTCGCTTCACGTTTGCTTCGTGATCCGGATTCCTCGGTGCGCGCTACGGCGTGCGGCTGCGTCCGCGCGGGAGCTGAGATCATAGCGGAGTTGGTTTCGCTCATGAGCGATCCTGATGCAGAGGTCGTCGTCGCATCCTCGTGCACCCTGGGACGAATTGGCCACCCCGACGCGCTGCGACCTCTAAAAAAGTGCCTGACCGAAAGACCATCGTCGAGAATTGTCGAGGCCCTGGCCAGGGTGGCTGACGACGAAGTGATTGTGTTACTCGCTCGCGTTGGCAGGGTGCGCAGGGAACTCACCAATGCCCGTCACATCGGCGCTCGAAGACATTGAGAGCCCGAAGGCGTTAAGCGCTAATTCATGCGTTGAGGAGATTCTCTTGCCAAACAGACTAATCTCAGGTGAGCAAGTAGCACCACTATTCGAAAGCGAGGTGCGATGAAACCTGGATGAGGCGACGTGAGGCTCATGATTCTCGTCACCGGGGAAGAGCTTCACGAAATTAAGCGCTTCGCCATCGACTTGGTCGAGGCCTTTGGCCCTGATAGGCGGATCGAAGCCTTATTTCGGCAAGCAACTCATCGGCTTCTATCGTTGGGACCTTGATTGCCTCGCTGCCGTGATAGACAACGCCCTGAAAGACGAGCGGGCATATCTGGACAAGGCGTCGTCGGGTATGCTGCGCTCAAGCGATTACGAGATAGGTTGGAATCCGAATATCGAGGCGCCTGGGGATGAGCGGCAGATTGCGGGAAATTGAGAGCACCGTTGTTTTCTGAAGCGACTACCCCAAACCCGTGTGAGCTGCACCATGACGCGCTCCCTCCTTCTCCGTCGGGTCGCACCGGTCGCGAAACGTCGGTGTTTCGTGTTTCAAGTGTTTCAGGGAAAGCACGTTTCTGCGCACGCGGCGGCAACACATAAACGGTATCGGAGGAGTCCAAAGCCCTCGGTGAAACATTTGAAACATGAAACACATCGCCGACGGCTCCAGACGAGATCTTGTCAGGTGACCTGAATCAGGGCCGGCGCCGCCTCACCTCGGGACGCGACCACGACCGTCCGTAACGTTCGGAAGGCGGCATGCCCGTGCGGAGTTTGCTGGATAAGCCAATGTTGCCACGCGCCCAGCAAAAGCAGAAGGATAGTGCATATGACGACTTTCACACTATCTGGTTTGGTGCAACGAAAGCTAAGACCTCTGTCGAAGTGTCAGGAACCGCTCAAGACCCTGATCGGCGTAAAAGTATGGACTTGATCTGAGAACCTGTTTAGTTACTGAAAACGCGGGGGTTTGGGCGGAGCTTGAGCGCCGTCTCGTCCTGTGAATCACTGGGAGTTGCTAGGCTGCCGCAAAGTCCCGCCTTCGTGACTCGTATGGCCGCCGCTCGGCTTGCCAAAACGACCGCGCAGACTTCCCGCAATCCGAGGTTTCTTCGTGAGCCCGTCGCTCGAAGGCGGCTTGGAGCTGTCCGACCTGTCCAAATCCAATCGCCGCCGAAGTTCGGCCACCTCGGCGCGAAGCGAGACGGTGTCTGCCTTTAGCGAAGCTATCAAGTCCGCGACTTCGGCGGCAATATCCATCCCACCTTTGATTCAGATTCGCTCCGACGGATCGTGTCCCGAGACGTGGTGTAATTCGCGCTGGGGGGCGTGCGGAGCGGAGGCCGTAGGCCGAAGCGTAGCAGGCCCCCCAGCGCGAGGCGGTCATTGACGGTTCCCCGGTAGGGTCGGGTTGCGAACATCAACGCAAACCGAGGTTTTCCGCCAATGACCGACGATATGATGAACCTTCGCGCACTCGTGGAGAAGGCCCCCGACGCCGATATTCTGCGCGACATGATCGGCTTCGCCGCCGAGAAGCTGATGGAGATGGAGGTCTCCGCCAAGGCCGGCGCGGCGCTCGGGGAACGCTCGGCCGACCGTCTCGTCCAGCGCAATGGCTATCGCGAGCGCGACTGGGAGACGCGGGCCGGTACGGTCGAACTGCGCATCCCCAAGCTGCGCAAGGGCTCATATTTCCCGAGCTTTCTGGAGCCGCGGCGCATGGCGGAAAAGGCGCTGACGGCGGTGATCCAGGAGGCCTACGTCCACGGCGTCTCGACCCGTTCGGTCGACGATCTCATCAAGGCGATGGGCGGGAGCGGCGTCTCGAAGAGCCAGGTCAGCCGGCTGTGCGAAGAGATCGACGAGCGCGTCAACGCCTTCCTCGACCGTCCGCTGGAAGGCGAATGGCCCTATGTCTGGCTCGACGCGACTTATGTGAAGGTCCGACGCAACAATCGCATCGTCTCGGTGGCGGTGATCGTCGCCGTCGGCGTCAACGGCGACGGCCGGCGCGAGGTCTTGGGCATGGACATCGGCCCCTCCGAGGCCGAGACCTTCTGGACCGAGTTCCTCCGCAAGCTGCGCCGTGTCAATGGCGCCCGAAAGATCCCCAGTTATGGCGCCGGAAAATTCCTCAGCCGGCGGGCTCGGCGATCAGCCGTATGCGTGATCGACGCCTCCGTTTTTTGGCGGCCGGCCTCGGCGCTTGAGCGTCGGCGGTATCAGGCTTGCGGGCGAGCTGTGTTTGGCGCGGACGTTTTCCGGCAGCAGATCAGCGTGCTCACGCAAGCGGTAACTCGAACCTTCGATTTGGATGACGACGGCGTGGTGGAGAAGCCTGTCGAGCAGAGCGGTCGCTACTACAGAGTCGCCGAAGATTTCGCCCCATTCCGCGAAGCCGCGATTTGAGGTGAGGATCATCGCGCCCTTCTCATAGCGGGCGTTGACGAGTTGGAAGAATAGGTTTCCGCCGCCGGGAATGACCGGGAGATAGCCGATCTCGTCAACGATGAGGAGCGCGGAGCGGCAGTAGTATCGGATCTTTTCACGCAACTGGCCGTCGCGTTCCGCCCTCGCGAGACCGGCGACGATGTCGGCGAGCGAGCTGAAGTAGACGCTGCGCCCCGCTTTGACCGCCTCGACGCCGAGGGCGAGGCTGAGGTGGGTCTTGCCGGTTCCCGGTGGACCGATGAGATGAACCGCTTCCGCGCGGTCGATGAACTGCAACCCGGCGAGCGTCAGAATGCGGTTCTTGTCGAGCGAGGGCTGAAAGGCGAAGTCGAAGCCAGCGAGCGTCTTGATCGCGGCGAGCTTGGCCATCTGAACCGCCATCTTGATGCGCCGATTCTCGCGCACCGTCAGTTCCTCGACGAGCAGCGCGTCTATGGCTTCGAGAGCGCCGATCTCGCCCCGCTCGACGCCGCGTATGGTCACGTCGAGGATTTCCAGCGCGCGCGGCATCTTGAGCGCGACCAGATTGGCTTTGACACGCTCGACGACGGAAGCGGCGCTCATCGGGCAGCTCCTTGGTTGGCGAGGCGTCGGCCGACGGCCGCGTAGAAGTCGAGCGGACGACGCGCCGCTTGATCGCCGGCGCGGGCCAGCAGCACGACGGGATCAGGCTCGCCGGCGCGACGGCGAGGAAAGCTCATCGCTTTGCGGTGGGCGGGATCGAGCCGCCTCTCGCCGCGCCCCTCCAGCGGCGCGTGCGAGGCCACCAGGACGCCGTCCTCGAAGATGCGGACCTCGTCGGCCAGAACATGGACGTCGAATACGCGGCGGCGCGCGGTGTCGGGCACGCTGTAGAGATTGCCGCCGACGCTGACCATGCCTTCGTGAGAGGCGCGCCGTTCGAGCCGAAGCACGGCGCGGTAAGGCGCTTCAGGCAAAGCTTGCAGCGTCGCCTTCTCGTCAGTGAAAGCGTCGTTGACGATTCTGTGGGTCGTGGCGTGCAAACGCGGATTGGCGACGGTGTCCAGCCAACGGCGCAACTGCGCGTTGAGGTCTTCCAGATCGCGGAAGACGCCGCCGAGAAAGAAATCCTCGCGGATATAGCGGAATGGCCGCTCGACCTTGCCCTTGGTCTTGGGCCGATAAGGGCGGCAGGCGCGCGGCTGGAAGCCGTAGTGCCGGACGAGATCGACAAGCGCGCGGTTGTAGACGACGAGCCCTTCAGCGTCCTCGCCGATCACGGCCGTCTTCATGCGGTCGTAGAGGATTGTGCGTGGCGCGCCGCCCATCGCTTCAAACGCAGCGATATGACAGCGCAGAACGCTTTGCAGGTCTTGGTGCAGCACAAAGCGCGCCCAGATCAGCCGCGAGTAGCCCATCACCATCGAGAACAACCAGACGACGCGCTTGACGCCGGGTTCGTCGGCGAACTCGACCTCGAACCGGGCAAAGTCGACCTGCGCCTGCTCGCCTGGCGGTGTCTCGAAGCGCGCCTCAAAACCGCAGGTTCGCGGCGGCCTCAGATCGCGAACGCCATCGCGCACCGTGCTGTAGCCGCCGGCGAAGCCGCGCTCCCTAATCTCTCGCCACAAGCGCACCGCCGTCAGACCGGGATAGGCGGCCAATCGTTCGCGCAGATAGGGGGTAAACCCTGCAAGGACGCCGGGAGCCGGCGCGCGCTTCCTGTAAGTCGGCGGCTCCAGTCCCTTCGCGAGATGGGTTCTGACGGTCTTGCGGTCGATGTCGAGACGGCGGGCGATCTCCGAAATCGAAAGCCCTTGGCGGTGAAGATCCAGGATCATGACGAGTTCCCCAAGTGTGATCACCGCGTCCTCCCTCCCGCCCATGGGAGGATCATCGGCGATTTTGCCGCGCCGCCGACCGCCCCTTTGCGCAAAGGGGCGGTCGGCGGCGCGAAACTGGGGAATTTTCAATTGTCATAAATGGGGAGAATCGCGCCGCCACTCACACGCCGGCGCGGGCTGCGCGGCGTCAAGCTGGTCGTCTCGGATGCGCACGAGGGAATCAAAGCCGCCGCCGCCAAGCTGATGCACGCGACCTGGCAGCGTTGCCGCGTCCACACCATGCGCAATGCCCTCGCCCACGCCGGCAAGAGCAGCCGGCGCGTCGTCTCGGCCTTCATCGCCACCGCCTTCGCGCAGGACAGCGCCGAGGCCGCCAAGGCCCAATGGCGCAAGGTCGCCGATCAGTTGCGCTCGAAACTGCCGAAGCTTTCTGGCTTCATGGACGAGGCCGAGACCGACGTGCTCGCCTATATGGCTTTCCCACCGGACCATTGGCCGAAGCTTCACTCCACCAACGGCCTTGAGCGGCTCAACGGCGAGATCAAGCGGCGCACCGAGGTCGTCGGCATCTTTCCCAACGACGAAGCGATCATCCGGCTCGTCGGCGCGATCCTGCTCGAACAGAACGATGAGTGGGCCGTCCAACGGGCGCGCTACATGACGCTGGAAACCATCGCCAGCTTGAGCGATGATGCCCTCGTCGGATTGCCCGCCATGGCCATCTGACCGATCCGGCCCAACCGGACGCCGTGGTGGACGAGCCCCGAGCTACACCACGCCATGGGACATGATCCTCCGACGTGTCAGCGAAGACCGGCTAGCCAAATCAAATTCGCCAGCACCGAGGCCTTTCGGGCTCACCCGCCTTGGGAGTTACTCCGAATTGCCGAGGGTCCGGCAATTCTCTGAAATGACTCAGGAATGCAAAGGTCTCACAAAGCACTTCGCTATCCCCGATCCAGCAATCCCCCGCAATCCTCCGTCTGGCGAATCAGTGGATAGCGACAAACTCAGCACTTCATCGATTTGTCGAGGACTACTTTATCCGATTGCCCTGCGCTCGGGACTGGTTGCGCTTCTGCATCCTCTGGGCCTGAAAACAATCCTCGCCGCCACTCTCGAAAACGAATCGGGAGAATATCAGAGCCTTACGCTCCGTCGACCCGCAAAAAATGGGCTTGTGACTCTGTAGAATTAAGTCGGCCTGTGGAAAACGAAGCAATGTCGGCTTTAATATATGACTAGATGAGGACATTTCTCATAACATGGGCGTATACGCATGTTTCGAGACGATGTCATTAAGAATAAAGTAATGGTGTTTATAGTCGTGTACATCGCATGTATATATAAGCAAAGAGGCGCGCCGCATGTTTTTTCGATGGCTACGGAACCAGCGTGAAGCCGAGCGGCTGGCATATGCCGACGCTGAAGTTTTGATTCTTGTTAAGGGCGCGCAAGCATATAGGGAGGCGCGGCGGCGGGAACGGTACAACCTCTTGCATAGTGTAAGCGACGGGCGCACTGCCGCGCATTGGCGACACGTCGCCCAGATCGTTGCGAAGCGCACAGGCCATCGGGTCGGGTTGGAGAGTGCTACGCGTATGATGGCGCGTTCGCGGTGACGGCGTTAGTGGGGTCAATTCGGTGTGTTTTTGAGCGCAATTCCTCGACAAACCTCTGTCAGGCAGTGAGCGTCGATGCGGTATTATGAAGCATCCGTCGCAAGAAATTTAACGGAGTCCGCCCTATATTTTTGGGCATGAAATAGACGACCAACAAGCAAGCGGTCGATAACACAAGATGTCATGACGCGAGAACTGCCGGGGTCAGCTTTCGGCGCCAATGCGTCTATTACGGCCTCAAGGGGCGCGCTGAGTCCAACTTGCTCTATCTTGCTCCATCCGACTCGGCAACGTTATCTTACGAGAGAAAGCGGCCACCCGGGAAAAAAGGCCGCCCAAGGGCGGCCCGAGTCTGGGGAGGAAACGCCCAACGGGCGTTGCGATTACAAGTTATCGCAACGACGAGGTATGCGGGCGCTGCATTAAATACAAGTCACGTGAGTCATGTTAATTGTGGAAAACGTAATGCTTTTGTGACGGCAACGCCGTATTTTCTTAAAATTCACAAACGTATGCCCGCTAGCGGGTAGACACACTGTATATAAAGCAACACTTTTTCGAAAATTATAATTATGCTGTCTGTTACAAGGTGTCCTGTTTATCCGCGTATCGACAAGTCAAACTCGATTTGAGCGAGGACAAATTGGCCGACACAGTGGGACCAATGATTCAAAAAATGCGAAACTGGGTGACCGGATCAATTCGTATCACGGTACGCAGTCTGCTTGACCTCAGGACAATTCTGCTTGGGAGGCCTCCGTACTTTTTCGCGAATGAGATCCCCGAGTGGAATGAACGGCGAAGCAATTTCGAAAGAAACACCGCCGCCTCAATCTATTTTCGCGTCAGTCGCCGCCACTCGAAACCTTGCGATTGACCTGAACCCGACGACTTCATCGATAGCGCCCGCGGGCTGCTTAAGGAGCCCTGTTCACAAGGCCTGCTTCACCTTCATGTACGCCTCCGGCTTGCACATGAGCGAGGGGCGACCTTGGAAATCGGCGCCATCGAGACGGCGAATCTGTGCCTTGGCGTCATCGGCAAGGGCGAAAGGCAGCGGCTCGCGCCGTTGCCGCAACCGGTCCAGGAACACCCGCAAACCCTTTGCAAGACCCACCGCGATCCACTCTGGCTCTTCCCGAATCATTTCAGCGGAAACTCGGCCAATCAGCAGGTGCTGCGCGGCAGCTTTCAAGACGCCGCCCGCGCCGCGGGGATCATGCGGCGGGTCACGCCCGACGCCCTGCGCCGCTCGCCGGGCTTGACCCTGGGATCGTGACGCGGTTGCTCGAAAACGGCGTCGACACGCGGGGCGTGCAAATTCTGCTCGGCCACGTCCACATCGCCACAACCCGCATCTACACCCATCTCACCGAACCCACCCGAGTCTCGCTCGGAGGCATCCTCGCGGCATTGATGACCGACCTCTGACGCGGCCGATCCGTCGCGATCGAGGTGGCGGACGTCTTTCGCGGCTTCACGGGCAACTGTCGGCCATGGCGCATCGACGCCGCCCTCGCACCGACGCGCCATTACCGACATCCAGCCATGAGGCGCCGAGGCGCTCGGAGGCGGCCTCTGGCGTTGAGACCAATGCGCCGCGGAGGTCTTCACCTATCGCTCCTGCAAGAACAGGGGCTGTCCCAAGTATCATAGCGGACAGATCGAGCGCTAGGTTAGGCCCGCATGGCCGAGATTCTGCCAACGCGCAATTTTCCTGTCACCGTGCCCGAGAAGCTTCGCGACACGCTGCGCAGCCATCAGAGCGACGGGTACGCCCTGCTGATGAGGGCCGCCGCGCTGGCCATCGTCGAACTCGCCCACGACCGAGGTCACGTCGGAGCGACGGTCGGCATGCTCGCCGTCTTGCACACCAGGCCCTGGGTCGTCCATTACACGCCCTGGGGCGAGGGCGAGCAGGCAGTACTCAATTATCTCGTCCGCTACGTCTTCCGCGTCGCGATCACCAACACCCGCATCGTCGGCCTCGACGATAAAGGCGGTCACCATCTGACACAAGCATCACAAATCCAATCGGTGGCGGACCAGCCGCATCTCCGCACAGGAGTTCATGCGCCGCTTCCTCCAGCACGTCCTGCACAAGGTCCGCTACGTCGGCTTGTGGCATCTCGGGCGGCGCAAAGACGCCGTACGCGCCAGTCTGCTGCTTCTGCTCGGCCGTCAGGCGACATCGCTTCGAGCTCAGTTGAATGCCGACGCCCCCGATCCGTCGAGCGAGCCGGAAAAGCCGGACGGATCGCGCGTCTGCCCCCGCTACAGCGCGCGTCTTCACCTGTTTGTCCGCCAGCTTTCCCCGAAGCGTCGCCCAAGGACCATGACCCGCGAGATCCCCAAGAGCGCATTCGCGAGCGTGAGCGCAATGCTTTCTGCGACTGACACAGCGCTCTATCGCGCCAAGAGCGAAGGGCGGAACCGAGTCCGCGGCGCCGCGCCAAGTAGGTAGCAAGTCAGCCGTTCGTCTCGACCTCCTCCGGATTTGCGACGAATTCATATATCGGCGAAGGATGACGGCGGCGAACGCGCATGTTAGCTTCCGTACGTAAGAACGCGGCATGGCGAGGTTGCAACTATCGGTTGGTGGGCGGTCACTGTTTCCCCCGCGTCGTCGAGTTTGGATCCGCGAAACACGTACACTTGGCGCGCCGAGACGGACAGTCAACCCGACAGGAGGATATCGCCAAGTCGAGGTTCCGGTCGTGCTCGCTTGCGTTCGACGAAAGTTCTCGCCATGGCTATCAAGCAACCTAAAACATTCGACCTTAAGTTCTTTCTCGCTCACGGGGGCGAGGGCCACAGTGTCATGAAGTACGAGAAGGGGCAGGTTGTTTTCACACAAGGAGCGCTCGCGGATGCTGTCTTCTATCTACAAAAAGGCAAGGCTAAGCTTTCCGTTTTGTCCGCAAGAGGCAAAGAGGCCGTAGTAGCGATTATTGGACCCAATGAATTTTTCGGCGAGGGATGTCTCGCGGGGCAGCCGCTTCGCATTTCGACGGTCGTGATCCTTCTGGACTCTATGGTTGTGCGAATAGAAAAAGCGCTTTTTATGCAGGTCATACACGCGGAGTCCATATTCGCCGAATTCTTCATGAATCATCTGCTGGCGCGAAACATCCGCGTTGAGAGCGACCTCGTCGACCAGTTGTTCAATTCGAGCGAGCGACGCCTTGCCCGGTTACTCTTGCTGCTCGCGAATTTCGGCAAGGACGACGAACCGGTGCCGATGATCGCGAAAATCAGCCAGGAGACGCTCGCAGAGATGGTCGGAACGACCCGATCCCGTGTGAGTTTTTTCATGAATAAATTTCGAAAATTGGGATTCATCGATTACAATGGCGGCATCGAGGTGCATAGCTCATTGCTAAATGTCGTTCTGCATGATCGGCCGGAGATCGGAGAATGAAGTGCCCGGCGGTGCAAGCGACCGGGTGACACCGCGGCTCCGCGGATTGTATCGAAGCGCCTCGACGCCTTGCATTTACCAGTATTGCAACCGGGCCCTGCTGACCGGTTTGGCCCGTCCGAACTCGCGACCCTTGCGAAATTTCGAGTTCGTCTTCTTGTCTCCCGACACGTAGTTTCCGCAAGGTCGAGGCTCGGGGATCTCTACGTCACGCTAATGTTTTTTTAGAAACTGAGCAATTCGGACCAGCCAGGATTTTGCCGCAGGCGTACACGTACTTACCCAAGGACATTGGTATCCGCTTGCGAAGAGGATCCTCTATTTGAAAGAAAAGCTTAGTCGTCATTGTTATGTATGTTCGACAGCTACGTATCCTCGATATTAGAGCGGTGCCATGAACAGCAATACCCCACCGACGGAGCGTTCGCGCCGAAGTAATTTGGTTTGCTTACCGACGAATGGCCAGCCCGCCTGCACGCCAGCAATGGCGGCAAACTTGGCATTACTTCGCACACTCGGTCTACACGGCATGGCAAAGGGTCTCGAGAGCCTGTGGGAGGGCTCGCCCGCGGATGATAGCGGACGGATGGAGTGGCTCGCGCTGCTGCTCGAACAGGAAAGTGAATTGCGTGAGAAAAAGCGGCTCCAGCGGCGATTGAGGAAAGCCAATCTCGCCCAGGCCGCAAGCGTCAATAACGTCGATCGCCTCGTGGTGCGCGGCCTGGATAGCACTCTCTTTTGCGCGCTGATCGACGGCGACTGGATTCGAGCGAGGCGGAATGTTCTAATTGCGGGGACGACTGGCGTCGGCAAGACTTGGCTCGCGTGCGCGCTGGGTCGCAAAGCCTTAATCGACGGCTTCACGGTCTCCTACTATCGAGCTTCGCGTCTGTTCGACACAATCAAGTCGGCCCGCGGTCACGGAGGATACGATCGGGTGATGCGCGCGATCGCTCGCCTCGACGTGCTAATTGTCGACGACTGGGGATTCCAGCCCCTCGATGCCGACGAGCGGCACGATTTGCTTGAAATCGTCGAAGACCGGTACGAGTCTCGTTCGACCGTCGTCGTCAGCCATTTACCGATCGAAAGATGGTACAGCGTAATTGGCGACCCCTTGATCGCCGTTCCGATCTTCGATCGCCTCGCCCACAACTCCCACCGAATCGAACTCAAGGGAGAGAGCCTCAGGAAGTTGAGTTAAATTGCTTGAGAATTAGATGCTCGACGACGCGGCCGACGGTCGAGATGGCGCGTAAAATAATGTCCGGTGTGCGTAGTCGAACGATGTCAGATCGGACAATGTTCGGAGGAACAGTTGCGCCACGTTCGGTGCCGGTAGTTAGTTATGTCTTGCCAGCGGGGACAGTGTCTAACATGAAGTTGTATGTCTCACATGGAAGTCTCCGTTTTGCCTTGTGTGAAGCCGCTGAGACGACCCTCGGTCCGTTCGGTCTGCTGTTCCCAGATAGGGAGAAATTTGCAGTCAAGGTTCGCGATTGACGCACAGCAGTTTTTGGCCCTGAATCCGTCAAAGCGGGTTGCAAAACTGGTCCGCGCGCCTTCTGATCGGTATTGATATTTCAATCCTCAATAGACGTGACGCATCTCTTCCTGACGATTGCGGCGGTAGTTGCGCCCGCGATTGCCGCGGCTACCCAACCTTGAAGTAGCCGTTTCTTCACGCCATCGTCGCTCCGGGACAAGCGCGGGCGACGCGGAAGTCGATATGCCACGCGGCGGCCTCCCGTACTCCGCGGCGGAGAAGAACGACGTGGGTTCCCTCTGCTGAGTCTTGGTGTTGAAAAATTGAGTTTTTTCGGGAACACTCGATTGGTCATTTTCGCGTCGCGACAACTGTCAACTCACTTTCGGTGGGCTTGTTCAGCAACCTATCATACTGCTCCTTGATGGTGGCAAAGCATTCGCAAGACGTAGCCATAAGACTGTCCACATCTTTAATGTCTATGTGTCCCCGGCTATAGCGGATAATATCGGCCTTCTGAAGCACGTTGGCCACAAGCGACACACGGTTTCGATGAGAGCCGATCATTTGAGCAAGAAATTCCTGCGTCAAGGGCAACGAGTCGCTCCCCGAGAGATGGCGCATCCAAAGCAGCCACCGCGAAAGACGGGCCTCGACCGTGTGTGAAGCATTGCAGGCGGCTGTTTGCGTCGCTTGCGCGAACAGGGCCTGATCGTGCCGAATAAGCGCGGTGCGGAATGAGAGACTCCGATCGGCGGCGGCCCGAAGCAGTCCGACATCAAGGGTCGAAGCAATGCCGGGATACTGAACTACCGCGCTGGTCAGCGAGATCTTCCCATCGAGCGCCGCGGAGCCGCCGAAGACACTATCGCGCCCGACCATCGCCACTTCCACGGCCTTGCCTTCCGAGAGGCTGACGACCAGCGAGATCACGCCGCCATGCGGAAAGTACACCTTCGTCAACGGTGCGCCGGCATCAATCAAAACCATCTCCTGGGCAAGTTTAATGGTTCGCAATTGCGGGCGAATGAGCTCAAAGTCTTCCTGCGGCAGTGACGCAAGTAGACCATTTGGCCAAATCGGAATCCACTTTTCGGTTAGAGTGTCGTTTTTTTTAGCAGTGGATAATGGTTTTTCCGCCATTTTAGCCTCGCTTTGACAAAGGCGGGACACCAGATCAAATTTCTGACACCAAAGCCCAATGTCTTACATTAAGAACTACTGCCATTACGCATTGTTCCTAAAAAGATAGCAAAACACTTTATCGCGATTGTATCCCATCTGTGGTAACGGGCCCAACATAACTTGATCACACAATTTGCTAATTTCAAAGTTAAGTGTTTATATTGGGGTCATCTTTCGCCAATTAATCCGCCTCGAAATCAAGACCGACACACTTGTCCCGCCGTCATTGTCTTTCGCGCAGCGTAAGTTCGACGTAATCCCGCCGTCCGGCTCGGAACGACGCTATTATTTACTGAGGAATCACAAAAAATATTGCAATTGATCTCGATTCATAATAATCGTCCACCGACAAGCTAGGTAAAACAATATATAGCTCCACAGCATATCGATTAGTCACAATATTGGATATCCACTGAACTAGGGGGCGGACGCGGTCGGCGCGAACGTGCTCGTCGAGGTGAGCCGCCGCGCGCGCATAGAGTTTGGGCCTCCCAATTTAAGCTCCGTTATTCCTCTCGTTGCGCGCGACGGGCCCGGCGGCATGGGTTGCCAGCGTTCCGAGACGTACTCATGTCTCTCCAGGCACCCCGTGAACTCGGTGGCAATGCCTGTCTGATCCACGCGCGTGAGAGTCTGTCCGGGAACATCATGCTAAATAACATAGCTTCCGCAGCATGAGCCGAACGGAGGCGAGTTTGAGGATGGCGAGCGCCTTGCGGTTTAGGCAGTCCCAGTCTTTGGCCAAGCGGCGGCAACGATTGAGCCAGGCGATCGTTCGTTCGACCAACGCCTGTACAGTGTTGCCAACTCGCGCTTTCGCCCGTGGGCGGAGGGGGCCGGCCTGGTCCGTCCTGAGGCGGAACCCGGAAAACCACCTCAATCGCGTCACTGTCGATTTCGACGCGGCGCACGAGAACGCGGATGATTTCCTGCATGCCGGCGCCATCAAGTCCGTCGAGGCGATTGGCGACCTTAGCCGAGAAGTCCTCCAGACGGCTGATCACGAGCGAAAGATCGCGCTCGGCCTCGATGGCGTCTAACGCGGCTCGATGCCGCTCATCGAGTTGGGAAAGGCGCTGTTTCAGACCCGCGATGCGCGGCTCGAACTCGGCCTTGTCGATGAGGCCTTCCGCATAGCTGTCGATCAGCCGACCGATGCCGCGTCGCATCGTCGTTATCTGCTGATGGAGACGGACGATCTCGTCCGGCATCGCAGCGCCATCACGCGCCAGGCCGATGCGTCGCCGATATTCGTCGGTCATGCGGTCCGGTTGTTCCAGGAGAGATCTCACTTGGCTCCAAACGACTTGCTCCAACTGGTCACCGCGCACGGGTCCGTTTTGGCACACCGCTTCGCCATGGAAACGGTAGCCGTCCGCGCCCGTACAGCGATAATAGCGCAAAGTATTTGCCGGATCATACGTGCGTGATCGCGGCGCCGTCTTGCCATAGTAGGCGTAGCCGCAACACCCACAAACCGTCAGACCTTGTAGCAGCCAGCGCCGGCCGGGCTGGCGATCTCGTTTCCGGCTTCGGTTCTCCGCGAGTTGAACGCGGGCCGCCTCGAACAAGGCGGGCTCAATCAGGGCGGGAACCGGAATCTCGATCCATTCGTCGCGTGGCGTGGCCACGCGGGAGGTCGCCCTCGGCGACGGTTTCAGATGTCCCCGGATCGGTCGCAGACGGGGCCGAGGCGCTAGAAAGTGGGCTCGCCCGAAAGCGGCGCGCCCGATATAGGCGGGATTGTCCAACATGCCGCGGATTGTCGAAGCATACCAAAATGTCGAGCCGCGTCGGGTACGGCAGCCCATTTGATGCAATCGCCGACATACTTCGCGCAGGCTCAGCCGATCCAGGCCGATCCACGAGAAGATGAGCCTGACGATATGCGCCTCATCTTCCACGACTTCGAAGCGCGCCACCCCGCCGCCCTGAACGCGGCTCACGTAGCGATAGCCGAACGGAGCCCCCGTCAACGCGCTGACAGAGCCTGACCGCGCGGCATGGCGACGGCCACGCCGGCTACGTTCGAGGATCTTGGCGCGTTCGTATTCGGCGATCACGCCTTGTACTTGTAGCAGAAGATCGTCCTCCGCCGTGCCGCCGATCGCGCGGTTCAGGAAAACGACCTCGGCTCCCGCACGACGAAACTCATCGACCAGAAGAACCTGATGGGCGTAGCGGCGCGCCAACCGATCCGGCGCATGGACATAAATGCGTTCGATATGGCCGCCTGCGACAGCGTCCCTCAGCCGCTCCAGCGCCGGACGAGACAGGATCGAACCGCTGTAACCTTCATCCTCGTAGCTGTGATCCGGCTCGAGTAGGAAGCCATCGGCGACGATGCGCTCGCGTAACGCGACGACCTGGCTTGCGATCGTGTTGTCGCGCGCCTGGCTCTCGCTCGACACACGCGCATAGAGCGCGCACCGCACGGCGATCATGGTTCACCTCCCGCTTTCGCTGTCTTCAGTGGAGAAACCGGGACACCGTCGCGGGTCGACCGGGGGCGAGCGCGTCGAATGGTCGGTATGAGACGATCGTAGGCCTCGATCAGGTGTTGGGGGCTCAATCTTGTCGCTTCGAACGATACGCGCACTTGCAGCAGAGGGGGATCCTTGGGCCGGACCATGTGCGCCTCCATCGGCCGTCGGCCCGGATGCGGGCCGCCGATGGCGCATCAAAACTTGTGGTGACTCTGATTCGCCTGCGACAAATCGACTCGCTCGCCGCTCAATCTCCGAAACAAGAAGCGGCCGCCGCCGCCCTGACGTTCAATGAACCAGGACCATTCAAAGCTCAAACTGGCAACATTGTACGGTGGTCCACGATCCATCTGTGGGCAGCACGACGAAGCCTTCGGCGATGTCGGAACGTTTGACGATATCGATGGTGCCATTGGCCATGTCCAGAACAAGCGCTTGCGCCAGTTGGGTCCGGCATAGCCGCCATCAGCAAAGATGTGACGCGGCCAGGGAAAACGGAAACGAAGAGCTTTGATGACGATCGTGTCCCGAGGCGTGGTGTAGCTGAAGGTTGTTCCACCACGGCTTCCGGCTAGGGCCGGATCGGTCGGGGTCGGCCACGGCGGGCAATCCGACGACGGCATCATCGCTCAAGGTGGCGATGGTTTCCAGCCGCCATGTAGCGCGCCCGTTGGACGGCCCATTCGTCGTTTTGTTCGAGCAGGATAGCGCCAACAAGCCGAACGATGGCTTCGTCGTTGGGAAAGATGCCGACGACTTCGGTGCGCCGCTTTATCTCGCCATTGAGGCGCTCCAGGCCGTTGGTGGAGTGGAGTTTTGGCCAGTGATCGGACGGGAACGCCATGTAGGCGAGGACGTCGTTTTCGGCCTCGTCCATGAACTCGGCGAGCTTGCGCAGCTTGGGCCGTAATTGATCGGCGACCTTGCGCCACTGCGTCTTGGCGGCGTTCGCGCTGTCCTGGGCGAAGGCGGTGGCGATGAAGGCCGAGACGACGCGCCGGCTGTTCTTGCCGGCATGGGCGAGCGCGTTGCGCATGGTGTGGACCCGGCAACGCTGCCAGCTCGCGCTCATCAGCTTGGCGACGGCGGCCTTGATGCCCTCGTGGGCGTCGGAGACGACCAGCTTGACGCCGCGCAGGCCGCGACGCCTGAGCTTGCGAAGGAACTCGGTCCAGAAGGTCTCGGCCTCGGAGGGGCCGATATCCATTCCCAAGACCTCGCGCCGCCCATCGCCGTTGACGCCGACGGCCACGATCACCGCGACGGACACGATGCGATTGTTGCGGCGGACCTTCACGTAGGTCGCATCGAGCCAGACATAAGGCCATTCGCCCTCAAGCGGGCGGTCGAGAAACGCCTTCACGCGTTCATCGATTTCCTCGCAGAGCCGGCTGACCTGGCTCTTCGAGATACCTGTCCCGCCCATCGCCTTGACGAGGTCGTCCACCGAACGGGTCGAGACGCCGTGGACGTAAGCCTCTTGGATGACCGCCGTCAGCGCTTTCTCCGCCATGCGCCGCGGCTCCAGAAAGCTTGGGAAGTACGAGCCTTTGCGCAGCTTCGGTATGCGCAGTTCGACTGTTCCTGCCCGAGTCTCCCAATCCCGGTCGCGATAGCCGTTGCGATGGGCGAGCCGGTCGGGCGAACGCTCGCCGTGGCCTGCGCCGGTCTTGGCGCCGACTTCCATCTCCATCAACCGCTCGGCGGCGAAGGCGATCATGTCGCGCAGAATATCCGCGTCGGGGGCCTTCTCGACCATCGCGCGAAGGTTCATCATCTCGTCGGTCATTGGTGGGTCCTTGGTTGCGTTGAGATTCGCAACCCGACCCTAACCGGGGAACCGCCAATGGCCACCGCAAGCCGCTCGCTCGCTACGGCGCAATGGAGAGCGCGCTTCGCGAGCGGCTTACTCCCGACAAGCTACACCACGGGCCGGGACACG